>NZ_JACHXN010000021.1 GCF_014192095.1 Phyllobacterium trifolii | reverse complement strand
GTTCGCTCCAGCATGGATCCCGAGGACACGCTCAGGCGCTTTGCTGGCCGTGTCGTCTTCATCGGCGGCGGCCCACCGGTCTGGGACGCCTACGCGCGCTTCGTCAGCCACTGGGATGTCACGCGGCTGCCCTATGACGGGCCGGCGGACCGCTGGTTCGATGCAAGATGGCTTACGGGGGGTGGCGAAGTTGCCAGAAATCACCGTGACCAATGAAGGCCCGGATATCCGTGCAGATGGGTCCGCAAACGTTGCTACAGCCAACCACCGCGCTCAGTGAGAGTGACAGTCATTGGATCTAACGGTACATTTTCAGGACAAGAGATACTACATTCGCCGCGCAGGTTATCTTTGCGGCCAATCGGTTCCCCCTTGTGCAAAAATATCGGAGATTGGAAGGACAGCGCGTTGAGGATTCGTCATTGGGATCGCATAGGCAACGGGGGGCTCGGTTTCACGGAACTAGGCTTTGGATCTGCACCCCTCGGCAATCTCTACAAAACGGTCTCGGAAGAACACGCATTTGCCATTCTGGATGCTGCCTGGCAAAGCGGGGTGCGCTACTACGATACGGCGCCGCTGTACGGACTGGGCCTATCAGAACGTCGCGTCGGCAGATTTTTGACGACCAAGCCTCAAGACGAATTCATCATATCCACAAAGGTCGGCAGGCTGTTACAAGCTTGCCCACCGGAGCAGCGAACGGGCATCGGCAAATTCTTTGATACACCCAATCGTCGCGAGGTTTATGATTACAGTTATGACGGAGTTATGCGCTCTTTCGAGATATCGCTCGAGCGGACGGGCCTCGATAGGTTCGACATTCTTCTTGCGCACGATCTGGACGTCTTCACTCACGGTACGCTTGAGAAGTGCCGGACCTATCTCGATCAATTTATGCATGGCGGGTACCATGCCATGCTGTCGCTCAGGGACCAGGGCGTAGTGAAGGCCATCGGCGGGGGACTAAATGAATGGCAAATGTGTCAGGATCTGGCTGAACAGGGCGACTTCGATCTTTTCCTGCTGGCAGGCCGGTATACATTGCTCGAACAGGATGCTCTGGATACCTTCTTGCCCATGTGTGAAGAACGTGGCATCGGCATCATATTAGGGGGGCCTTACAACTCGGGCATCCTCGCTCGCGGACCAGTCACCGGCGCACAATATAATTACTCAGAGGCGCCATTGAATGTAATTGAACGTGTGAAGCGGATCGATGTCATCTGCAGGCGGCACGATGTTGCACTGATAGAGGCTGCGCTGAATTTTCCCCTTCATCACCCTGCTGTCGTTTCAGTAATTCCCGGAGGGCAGAGTATTTCAGAGGTCAATGCAAACAGAGCCATCCTTGGGAAAGAACTGCCGAGCGCCCTATGGGCGGAACTCAAAGCTGCGGGATTGCTGAGAGATGACGCGCCACCCTTGAACATCACGCCTCCAGCATAAGCCGTATTGGTAGCGGTACGGAGGCAGGTAATCTCCCGTCGTCTTATGCTGGCAGAGGCTCTTTTTAAAGTGCGGTCTAATTGGCAACCGCACGGAACGCCTGGATCATTTAGCACTCGTGAGGGGCCGACGCTTTGAGGCCAATTGTCGAATCCCATAGCGCGAAAGGGATGACGCCGGACGCACGTTATCTTACTCGCCTGAGATGGCTGGCATGCGCCCGGCGTCCAGATCAGGTTGGTCCAAAGAGCGCCACCTTTTAAAGCACAAGCTGGTTTGATGGTTAAAAACACGCGACTACCAGCGGCAAAATTGCCGGTAGCGCTGCGGCTGGCACCGCGATCTACGTCGGGCAATTTCCTCGGCAAGGATTGCTTAGTTTCCCGGCGAGGTTAGGTGGAAGGCCCGATTGTGGCGAACTATCCCCCGCGATATCGTGCTGGCTCAAGAAGGTGCCGCATCCTTGAACCCCATCCCGCTACTGTCGAGTGACCCTTCTCCCAGTGGCGGTTTTTTTGCGCAGGTAGATCCCTCAAATTGCCGAGGCGGCGGTCATCGCGGCACACGCGACAACGAGCCAAACCCATGACAGTGCTCATCGCCGCGCGGCTTGTCACTTCACGCGCCAGTGACAAATATAGCGATCGTTCAACTCCCGCTTCTGATCGCCGCTGCGACCAAGCCCGCCAGCGGTTCTTTCGCAATCCTTTAACCGGTGTATGGTCTATTGGCGCGATGGTAGCGTTAACGCGAAATTCGGCAGCAGCCCGCATTGATAAAGAACTTGGCGCAAAGCTGAGGGCCTTCCGCTTGGCCGCTGGGCTCAGCCAAATCGACCTCGGCGCATCCATGGGCATTTCGGGCACGCAAATCCAAAAGTACGAGAGCGGCAGCAACCGCATGGCCGTCTCAATGATGATCGCGTTATGCCATGGACTCAAGCTTGACCCAATGGCATTCCTTGGAGATTACTTCCCTCAGCGCTGACAGCAGTGCCAAGACGCGGCCGATGACCGAATTCATGGTGCGCATCGCCGCTGTCGCTCACCCGCCGGTACCGGATTCCGTCGTAAGGACGGGTTACTGCACGAGAACCCGTTTGGCAAACGATCGTGATACAAAGCGGTTTCAGGCAGCATCCAAGGTAGCTGCGCGATGAAAAAGTTTTTGCTCGCAGCGGCGTTTGTCGCCACGACCGCACTTCCATCCCGAGTTCGCATCATGGAAGCAGTGGCGGGAGACGGTCAAACAGATTTCATCTTTGTAAAGATGACCTATTCATCCGCTTCATCGCCGCGCCCGCATCGAAAAGGGCGTGGAAAAGAGCCATGTGTTTCACGGATCGCCTTGACGCCGATGAAGTGAACGCATTTGGCGCTCAAACGGCGCCGCGAGCCAGAGTAGTTCACTAAGGTCCGAAGCGTTGGTGAACACTCGTAAGTTCAACCTTACCGTCTGCCATGTCAGCAAAAAATTTCTAATGATGTCCGGGACCTAAGCGTTGGCTTGGAAGCCCTCGAGCTGCGCCAATATAGTGCAATTCAATCCATCAGATGCATAAGTCAGATCAACCTTCGTCAGCGTGCCAGCGACGCCACTTTTTATAAGTCTCGTGCCCAATCCCTCGACCGTAGGTGGTACCACAGGTGGACCGTTTTTCTCTCGCCAATCCAGTTTAAATGCCGCCTCCTCATCCATTTCGGCAATTCCCCATTCAATGATGATCTGGCCATCCGTCTGGGAGAGAGCGCCATACTTGAAAGCATTGGTCGTGAGTTCATGCAGCAGCATGGCCAGGGACAATGCCGATTGGCGACCGACCTGCAATTCTGGACCCGTCAGAGTGAACTGATTGCTGTGCTTGTCCTCGTCCAGATTGATAGCCTTCTCGACCAAGCTTCGGACATCAATCCGCTCGCCATAACCGGTCAATAGCAAGTCATGCGCTTGTCCCAGGACACGAAGTCTCTGGCTGATCGACAGGCGTGCACCCTCGATGTTATCCGCACGTCGCAATGACTGATTGACCAGACCCTGAACCATGGCGAGCTGGTTCTTTAACCGGTGACTTAGTTCCTGGCTCAACATGGACTGCAGCTCTTCCGCCCGCTTTTGCTGCGTCCGGTCTCGAACAATCTTGAGGAAGCCTTCAGCGGCACCATTGTTCTGCAGCGGCATCATTTCACCGCTGG
Source organism: Phyllobacterium trifolii (assembly GCF_014192095.1). Lineage (GTDB taxonomy): Bacteria > Pseudomonadota > Alphaproteobacteria > Rhizobiales > Rhizobiaceae > Phyllobacterium > Phyllobacterium trifolii. Next base: position 92,594 of record NZ_JACHXN010000021.1, on the reverse strand, counting down.
CCCAAAATCTTGATCCATCCTTGCGCACATGCCAGCGTTCGTCTGTTGCACGACCGTTTTTAAGGGCATTGGCCATTTCCTTGCGCGGTACGTCGTGCGCACGGTCGTCGCTTGTGAAAATGATGTCGGCGGCAAGGCCCAACACCTCATCCTCGGCCCAGCCGAAAACATTTTCGGCTCCAATGCTCCATGACGTGACATTCCCCGAAAGGTCAGAGGTCAGAATGGCGTAGTCGATCGCGCTTTCAAGAACCATTTCTGCGATACGTGGATTTGTCATTTGGATCGTTCGCCTTGCAATGGAAGATCAAAAAGGCATGCCACCCCATACACGGTGCAATTGCAAGTGCTGGATTCGGTTGTTTCTGAGCATTGAGAGAACAACTTGGAACCTCCAACCTTGGCGCTGCGTCAATCGCGAGCTACGCAGCACGCGACAAGGCATACGTGAGAGGGCATCGGCTACTCGGTTATGTGCCATCCATCCGTCCTTGCCGGATTTCAGTCCTGCTTAGGCTCCTTTTTCAATGGCAGCATGAGGCGCAGCGTGAGAAACGTGAAGAGCGAAATGATGAACGCCACATCATAACTCTCCAGTCCGACCGCTATGCCAATTGCGCCAGTTGACCAGATGCTCGCAGCTGTTGCGGTGCCACGGACAGAATTCTTGAGTTGCAGGATAGCCCCACCGCCGATAAAGCCGACGCCGGTGATCAGTCCCTCGATAATACGGGCCGTGGCCTCGGGATTGTCGGCGGTAATACTTTCGGTCCCTTCAATGAGACCGCAGCTTGCCAAGGCTACAATGGGAAAAGTCCGCACACCCGCACTACGCTCCTCTCGTTCTCGATCGAGACCAATCGGAAATGCAAAGATATAGGCGACCGCCAGAGCAAACACATGCGGAAAAAACGGCAAGGAATTGAGGTAGTGAAACGTTTCGAGCAATGAATTTCCCCCAGACGATCGGTTAAATTTGCAATTTTAACACTGACGGACCGCTGAATCCATCTTACGAGCGCACCAGACGATATCGAACAAAGTCTTGGAAGCACTTGAGGGGCATCCCTTGCGTGGCTGCTCGCTAGTTCCTCGTCACAGATGCCGTATCCCTTAGCATCCTCAGCGCCCAAATTGCACGTATTGCCTCTTTCTCGGTCCAGCCAGCCGCCATAGCGTCGTTCAACAATTGAATAGTTGGATTGTTTCGCATATCCACCCAATTGATCCTGTTGAATCGCGGCTTAATGGCCCGCTCACATTCGTCCCATCGATCGGGGTCGCCAGAGCGGAGTTTGGGGCTCGCTATACGTGCAGCCATCGGTCGCCCTCTTCGCCTGAAATTCCCTTTGCTCGTATCATGTCGGAAAGAGCACGCCTTACCTCCTCCTCGCTCCATCCGGCGTCAATTGCCTCTACAATCAAAACTTTGAGGGCTTCGGGAGATCGATCCTCGCTTTCGGCAATCACCGTAAAGCCCCGCTCACACTCAAGCCAGCGATTGGGATCGATTGAGGGTAGGGTCGGTGACGGTATTGTCATTTGGATTTTCCAGTTCGATCTGGCATGCGTCACGAAGCCTTTGCAGACTCCCACCGTTAAATCCATCTCATGGAGAGCGTGCGCGTTCAGCTTCGAAGTTTTTGCGACTGCCTCCGTGTTTAATAATCAGCTCTAGCGCGCGCTTCTTGCTCGCGCCGAATTTCAACACCCGACACGCGACTCCATAATCTTCGCTGGCTGCGACTTTCGACCGGTCCCGATTATCCTGTTTCTGCCTGTTGTCGGCCATTGTATTAACCTCCGCCTGCAAATTATACAGCTAACAAAATTGAGCGGAAATCGTTCCACGCCTGGCGTACGTAACCTGACAAGGGGTCGCGCTGAGCCCGAGCTGCTTCGATCCGCACGTCGAGCATTTAAAGGTCGACTGTTTCTGCTGGAGCACATGAACCAAGGACATGGATCGCCAAGAAGAAAAAAGGCAGTCCGCCGGCCCATCGCTGTAAAACAGATGGGGAAGACTACGTCTTTTGCTCTTTCTCAGCTTCGTCCAGGCGTTCCAAAAGCTCCAGAAATCGTTCATCAGTCGCGGGAACACTATGACCCGATCGCATGTGATCTGGAAAGTCCTTATTGCGGCTTCCGCGCTTGAAAACCTCGGCCGGTGCTCTAGCCTGTCCTTTTTTGTCATTTTCCACCATGCCAGAGGCTGCGGTCCAGCTCTGAACAACTTGGCCAGAGCAAAGTTCCACGGGGCTCCGCCAGTCGACGATTATTCACTTCGAACTTCAGGCGGAGTAGGCCTGAATTCTTAACAGATGGAATTCAAGAAGAGATCGTTCAGGTAAGCCCGCGTTACTGTTCAATTATTGGGATTTGATTGACACTTTTTGTCCGCTCGCAGACAATACAATGGTCGCCAGGCATGTAACGGCCGCTGGCGTTTGAGAGTTGGAACGTGCTCCCGCCTATAATGGGGTACGATCATGACCTTTCAATCACTCACATCCGTTTCTGAAGACGTATATAGCCAAGACGATTGGCGCGTGATGTCCGACGCATACGAAAGGGCGGCAGCAATGCTGGGACGTTCACCTTGGACCTATCCGCACGCGCAACGCCTGGCGCGGGAAGTCATGCGCCTTTTCAATAACGGAAAACGCGATATCCAGTTGATTACCTCTCTGGCAGTCATCAATGAGCAGACAATCGGGTCCGAAACCGAGCAAGGGCGTCGCCGCCACAGCACTCATCTCTCGCATTCTGCATCACATGGCTCCATATTTGGGAAACATCATGGGTAGCAACATGCCGCAACGCCTCGATCACAAGCTGGACTGCAAGACTTGCGGCACGATCTATTTGCAAATTCCTGAGAACGTTCAGAGCCACACTCCGATTTATTGCAGCTCATGCGGAGAACTCCTTGGCCGTTGGGATAAACTCGAACTCGATTTTAACCAACAAGGCGGCCACAACGGCGTTTTCGAAATGCGCGATGGTCAAATCATACGCAAGGAATGACATCAGCATCAGCCAAAATCCAGATCCCCGTGTTTGCGCCGCAGGTATTCCCTAAAATCCGAGATACCCATGGCCATGGCCGGTTTAGGCCTCCCTTGATCTGCGAAATATGCAGCCTGCGAGTCCATCAACCATTGCGACGCATCGTTGAGAATTGGAAATTCCCTTCCGCACCACCACTTCAAATCACCGATATTCATACTGACAAGCTGATAGGCACGAGCCTGTTCAAAAACATCGGGGAACCATCGGCGTACGAGCCACAGTTTCAATGACAGGATCATCAGCTACCTCGATTCTATCGCCTGACAGGTTGTTCCAAGCATTGACTTCGCACGTGCTGCTTAAACCTCCGGCACAAGCGTCATCAAGTAAGTCGGGCGCGCAATCGACCTCATCGACAACGGTGAACCGCCGAAGGCTCGGCCAAGCATTAGGTATAACCGAACCATTAGTTGAAAAATCCTCCATAACTTGATTTAGGCCGCAATCATATATTTGATGTAGTCATCGACCGGCTGGCCCGTTGACCCGCAAGATGCATTTTGCGGGCGCAAGATCATGGATTTGTTTCAACATTATTGTGAGTGAAAAATAACTCCGATGCAGGCACTGTTTTTATCTTGAAGGAAAGAAACGGTGTCTACGCTATTAATGACTATTGCGTTCGTCTGCATCACACGCATCTAGATACTTTCCGATGCCCCCGGCCGGACACCGGTGGAACAGCCTTATAGGCTACAGGCTCTTTCTCGCAAAACATGCCCGCTCGTCTTGCCTTGAGGGAAACTTTTCCGGGATCAGCTCGATTTGCATTATCCAGACTGCGAAGGAAGCTGGCAACTGCGTCGATGAGCCAGAGCGCCCAACGCCCACGGGAAAACTCACGAAGTGCACAACAGCAAGCCGCGGCGCAGGTCGTAACGTCTAATCGAGTAACTTAGCCAATGCGACTGCTGCGGGAACTATCTGCGCTGCCGGTGGTTTGGAATTTATAGAGCGTCGCCGCGCGCAACCATGGAGCGGCGCGGAGCCTCACTTATGGAGATCAAATTATGCCTAAAGTAAGCAGTGCAAAAAGTCTCCCATTAGGTGAAACGCCAAACCTCAAGCGCTCATCATCTGAAGTTAAGCTCGATAATGCCACCGACATCGCCAAAAGAGCTTCGGAAGAAGAGCGGAAGCGAGTAAAAGAGAAGACAGAGCGCCTGCGCAAAGCTCGTCTTGACGCCGAATCCAAATCCAAGAGACGCAAACCCTGATGCGTTGCAGTGCGCACCTCAGAGAGCGACTCGCCTCTGCGTTGGACTCCCATGCCATATCGTACAGAGCCGGAACAATGGACCCTCTAAGCTGTGTTGGGCTTCGTCGGAGATGTAGACCTCTTGTGACAGAGCCCCGCCGCCATCCACCCACCCTTCTTACACCCGGCGGCGGGCCTCACCATTTACGAGCCAAGGAGCGGCGACAGAAAGATGACCATTTCAGCTGATCTGCTTTCAAGTAATTTGAACATGTACGCTTTAGCGGTAATCGCCGTTATCATCTGGTTATTGTTTATAGTGCGGCACCGGATGCGATGAGACCGCTTGCCACGATGAGGAAGTCCGGAGCGCACCATGACTGAAGATGACAGGCGGCTCATGACGGAGATTTCCGCACAGGCCGATATTGCTTATCAGTCCCGTCCGAAGAGAACGAATGCTATGGCGCTTGCCAAAGGACTTGGCACAGATTTTCCTCATCGAAAAATCGAAAGTCAGCAGTGTATGGAGGCTAAGAGGGTTACTTTGTTGCGACCATTAAAAACACGCAGTACATGGTGATGACTTGGCGCGCCCGGAGGAAGCTTCATGAATATCGATATATGCCCTATATCAGGTGATCCGGTCGAATCTTTGCCGAAAACCGGGGATTACATCGAGTTCGACTGCCCAACTTGCGGACGTTTTCGTATTTCGGGTTCAGCACTGGAAGCCATGACCGAATTGTCTCGTCAAGAAAAAGAGACTTATCTAAGTAAAGCCAAAGGGAACGCCCAGGGCGGTGACGGCATACCCATTATCAGAGATATATGAAACCGGGTGTTCAATCGGAGGCCGCTTGCGATGAATGACCAACTCGAACGGCGCCTATAAAACACATGGTGATTAAAGTCTGTATTTTCATCGGCGTGTGGCCACCGCTGGTCATAGCGAGCATCCGAAACCCGGTTTTGTAAGGCACTGCTCGGCAGCAAAACGAGGGTGCGAAGAACGTTCCATTGTACTTTCCGGACAGCGCAATAAAGCGTGCCAGAAATTGGCTACGCTGGGTTCGGGCGGGCGCGTCATATGCTGCGGCTGGATCACAAGTTAGACTGTAAGCCTGTGGGACTATTTATTTGGATATTCCCGCAGACGTGCGCAGCGCGACGCCTATTCATTGCAGTTCGTGCAAGCAGTTCATTGGTTATTGGGGCGAGCTTAATCGCGATTTTGACAGCCAGGGCCAAGATGGTGTGTTTGAGATGAAGGACTCCGCAAGCCTTGAGTGATATCTGCGGCAATGCTCAAGAGTACGCCGGACAGTTTCCCACCGGCAACGCCATGTCCACTGGAAGACACAGGAACAGCAATCAGAGCTGCGCGTTTATCGGCATGCGCGAACTTCCGTTTCCTTATGTGACCATTACCGATCAATTCGGCCAGGTGAAAAACATCACGTCCGTAGCCGAAGCGTCAGTATGGCTCGTTGCGCATTGGCCGATAAGAAACAGCGAAAAACTACAAGCAGCAAAACTAGCATGTCTCGATGCCCTGGCTGGAAAGGCCACATGCACGGACTGTCGAAAAGCCTTTATGGAAGCCGCCAAAGAGGCAGGCATCTACGTCACTCACAAGCGGCTCTAGCGCCGATCACCGCCCGACACGGTCAAAAGAGTGCAACTAAACTGGTGGGGGCCCTGCTGTTCCCTGAGGAGCGGGGACAAGCAAAAGCGATTGACTGAATTCGCTGTTCTACGTCAGTGCAGATGCTGGCGCCGGTTGGGCCTGACGCCCAACACGAGCTTCAGGTAGTTTGCGTCCGACCAATTGTCGTCTTCTGGCAATTGTCGCTCGCGCTTGACCGCCATGGTGGCAAGCCGGCCAAAATCATGTTCACCGCGTTCATAGAAGATCATGATCGAGCGCATGACACGTTCGCCAAGCGGATGAAATTGCGGATCGCGGCCAAGCAGCAGACACGCGCGGCGATAGGCACGTGTGAAGATGTGCCACTCTTCTTGAGAATAGTAACTGTCCTGAAAAGAAGATTGCATTGAGTGCTCCCCCACTCAAAACTGGCGGGAGCACATACATCTCTCACGCGCCAACAGCCAACCAATACTTGACGACGGATGAATTTTCCGCCAGTGGACAATCTTAGTCAATAAACCCTGGCGTGCAGAAAGACGAGCTTTAGGTTGTGCCCGGGCTGCGAGCTACGCCTTTTGGTTGATGGCAGATTGCCAGCCATACCGCATCTCGAAACTCAATTTATATAACCACTCTTCCACATTGCATATTTTTTTGCTTGGATCATCGCAAAACCTTGACAGCGCGCAGCTCAATAACCAGATTTTTGCCGTCGGTCGCACTGGTTGGGCCGACAGTCAGGGAGCGCCAAGCTTCTTGGCGCACCTCATTTCTATGTTGCTCAAAGGAGGACTTAGCTATGAGAAGCAACGTCGATTTTTCCCCGTTCTACCGGTCGAGCGTCGGTTTCGACCGCATTTTCAACCTGCTTGAAAACTCTGCTCAGCCGCAAGGCTCGGATAGATGGCCACCCTATGACATCGTCAAAGTGGGCGAGGACAAATACCGCATCGCCATCGCAGTGGCAGGTTTTGCACAAGATGACCTGTCCATCACCCATGAGCCCAACATGCTTGTGGTCAAAGGCGACAAGACCGACGACGAGGAGATGCAGTACCTTCATCACGGATTGGCGCTCCGGCCCTTCGTTCACCGGTTCGAACTTGCCGATCACGTAACCGTTGTTGATGCGCGACTCGACAATGGCTTGCTAATGATCGAACTCAAGAAAGAGATTCCTGAGGAGATGAAGCCGCGTCGGATTGCCATTGGCGGTACCGGCAGCACTATAGTCGGCGAAAGCTCCAGGCAGGTTAAAGACAGCCACGCGGCGTGATCATCAGAGCCAATGCCGCCTCTCGCCCCGGGCATACCCGGGCGAGAGACGGAGTGCTAGGAGGAAGGCCCAATAGTTAGCGGCCCAAGCCCGCTTTGTTTGGGATCGCTTGTCCGCCAGTAGACACACGATTGTAGCAAGTAAAATTGAGCGTACACTCTATTGGGTCGATGTCGGAGGGGCATCAGATGAACAAACGTCTCGATCACAAACTTGAATGTCCGACGTGCGGAACAATCTACCTTCGCATCCCGGATGACGTGCAAGATCACACCCTGATTCAATGCAGTTCATGTGACAGGGTGCTGGGAAAATGGAGGGAGCTGGAAATAGATTTCCATTCCCAAGGAGGCGGCAGCGGCGTCTTCGAGATGCATGAGGGCCAAATTATACGCAAGGAATGATCCAATGCGAATAGATAACGATGACGATCCGGAAGACGGGTCAAACGGCCGGAACTACATTCCAGCGACGGTGTTCATTGCCGGGCTTTTACTAGCAGCCGGAATAGGCTGGTATTTTTGATAAATACTGACCCGGATACCCTTCGCCAAGCGTCTATTGCATTTACGGCAGATCGGACTTTATCTGGTGGACGGAGGGGCATCAATCGACCAACCTTTGTTGTAAGCAAGGCAGAACTCGACGGCTGACATAGAGCCGCCAACACCCTTTCAGGACGGCTCAGGCAAAGCGCCCGACCAGGCGGTTACTCCTACAGTGCCGAAAGAACGCTGCTTTTCATTGTCATTTTCTTGGGTCGGCTGTACGATTGGCTTGCTGAACGACTTGGTTTTTCCTCGCCCGCAGCGGGTCAAGCCTCATCTTCGCCACCACCGGACAGAGGGGGAGCCCAAGCTGCAGTTCTTGATTACATCGCCAATTTCCTCGGTATGTTGAGAACGCGAAGCTTCTGCTAAACCTCGCGTCTGAACTTTATCATGTCGATCCTCCTTGTGATTTCAATTAAATAACAAGGGATGTCTCGCCCGACCCTACATTTCTACAAAGCGGTCCGCGGCCGATGGCTTGGTGAAGGGCTAGCTTAGCAGTCAAATCGAGCGTGGGGAGCCTTGGCTGAGACTTTATGCTAGTCTGGAGCAAGGGAGACGCTCCATGGGCGAGATGCGGAAAATTGCAGCAATTCTGGTCTCCGACGTGGTCGGCTACAGTCGGCTCGCCGGTGCCGACGAGGATCGCATCCTGGCAAGGTTGCGAACCCTGCGCAGCGATTTGATCGATCCGACGATTTCCGTGCATCATGGCCGCGTGGTCAAGCGCACCGGCGATGGGAGCCTCGTCGAGTTCCGCAGCGTCGTGGACGCCGTGCGCTGCGCCATTGAAGTGCAGAATGCCATGGTCGAGCGCAATGCAGGCCTGCCGCCCGAACGCCGTATTGAATTCCGCATCGGTATCCATCTGGGCGATGTTGTGGAGGAGAGTGACGGGGATCTGATGGGTGACGGCGTCAATATTGCCGCGCGCCTTGAAGGCATTTGCGAGCCCGGCAGTATCTGTCTCTCCGAACAAGCGTACTGGCAAGTCAAGGCAAGGCTCGATCTTGTGATCGACGACCGCGGTGCAGTGCAGCTCAAGAACATCGCCGACCCGGTCCGGGTTTATTCGCTGCACGTTGGCCTTCCCGCCCAGCCGAAATCTGCGGCATCAGCGGAGCCCCATGCGTCGGGAGGACGTGCGGCATTGCCGTCCAGTCCTGACAAACCCTCAATCGCGGTCCTTGCGTTCAACAACATGAGCGGCGACGCAGAGCAGGAATATTTCTCTGACGGTATAAGCGAAGACATCATCACGGACCTCTCGAAGCTGTCTGAGTTGCATGTGATCGCCCGCAACTCATCTTTCGTATACAAGAAGGCGGCGGTCTCCGTCCCGGACATGGCCAAGGCGCTCGGCGTCCGCTACCTGCTTGAAGGTAGCGTCCGCAAGGCGGGCAACAGGGTTCGTGTTACAGCCCAATTAATCGATTCAAGGAGCGGCGGACACGTTTGGGCCAGCCGTTTCGATCGCGACCTCACCGACATTTTCGCAGTTCAGGACGAACTCACGCAGGAAATCGTGTCTGCCCTCAAGCTCAAGCTCACGGCCAGCGAACGGGATCAGCTGGCGCGTGAGCGCTCGGTGAACATCGAGGCGTACGAATTCTTGTTGCGCGGCCGGGAGCAGAGCCTGGCTTGCACCCGGCCCGGAAACATCGCGGCGCGCAACTTGGCAGGGGCCGCCGTCGCTATCGATCCGGCATATGCGGCGGCCCACGCCCTCATCGCTTTCACCCATGTGCTTGACTACATCAACGCCTGGAGCACCGATCCTGAGAACTCACTCCAGACCGGGCTGGAGCTCGCGCAGCAAGCCGTGGGGATGGACGAGCAACAACCCAATGGTCACTTTGCGTTGGGCATGGCTTGCATGTGGAGCCGGGACCTTGACCGCGCTCGGGTGGAGGTGCAACAGGGCCTTGCGCTCTCGCCCAACTCAATCGACCTCCTCATGCTGATGGCGCATATCCAGATATTTTCCGGCGACCCCAAAGGCGCGCTCGAGACGCTTGACGCTTCGATGCTGTTGGACCCGCACTACCCGGAAGTCCTGTTCCAATTTCTCGCCGATGCGCACTTTTCCCTAGCCGATTATGAGCAAGCGGTTACCGCGCTCAAGGAGCGGCTCGCACGCAACCCTCAGTCGGACATTGCTCATGCCCTGCTCGCGTCCTGCTATGGCCACCTTGGACGACCTGAGGAAAGCAGGCAGGCGTGGGAGCAGGCACTCCAGCTCAATCCCGCATTTTCCATTGAACGCCGCCGCCGCGTCCTTCCGTTCCAGAACCCGGAGGACTTTCAACGCCGCGCAGAAGGCCTGCGCAAGGCGGGGCTGGCAGGATGACGTGCGCCGCGGCCGAAGCCTCAATGGGAAGGGCGCGATATGGTCCATAAGCCCAGGCCGTGAGCTGCTCGGGACAAGAACCGACACCCGCTTGTATCGATTAGAGGAATATAGGGTTGCATGGTGTGTTGTCAGCTGATCACGTCATCCAATTTCCGACCGCGCCTAGCCCTCATTTCTCTTGAATAAATAAGACCTCACGTACCGCAAAACGTTTCGAGAACGCGCTCGTGGATTTCCGGCGGCTTTGCATAAAGCGCGAATTCTGCCTGGTCCTCGAAAGGTTCGCCGAGAACCGTCAGTAGTTCTTCAAACGGGCGAAAATTATTATTCTGGACCGCTGCAGCTATGACCGCTTCGACACGGTGATTGCGCGGGATAAAAAGCGGATTGACGTGGAGCATCGCAGTCCGGCGCTCAAAACCTGTTTGTGGTTCACGGGAGATCCGGGACCGCCAGCGTGCCAGCCATTTTCTGAATGCGCCAGGTTCTGTAAACAGGTTGAGCACTTTCTCATCGGCGTTGATGGTCTCGGCAGAGTGGCTCAAATATCGGAACGTCAGAGTAAAGTCTGCCTGGCTCTTCGTCATTGTGTCGAGCAGTCCCTTGATAAGTGTCAGGTCGTTTTCTTCCCCGGTGAACAGGCCAAGCTTCCGTCTCATCCCGGTGATAAACACCGTTTGGAATTGGGCGTCGAAAGTGGCCAGCGCGTTTTGAGCCAAGGACACCGCCCTGTCCTGATCGTCCGCAAGCAACGGCAGCAGTGTCTCTGCCAAACGCACCAGGTTCCACAGAGCGACCGGTCCCTGGTTGCCATACGCGTAGCGGCCCGCATGATCGATAGAACTGAAAACCGTCGCTGGATCGTAATTGTCCAGGAAGGCACATGGACCATAGTCAATAGTCTCGCCGGCGATGGACATGTTGTCTGTATTCATCACACCGTGGATAAATCCGGCCAACATCCACTGCGCAACCAGCGAGGCCTGGGCCCCGATCACTGCCGTCAGGAGCGACAGGTAGGGCATGTCGCCTGCTGCCGCCTCGGGATAATGCCGGGCAATGACATGGTCTGCCAGAGCACGGACGCCCTCAGTGTCACCCCGTGCGGCGAAAAATTGAAACGTCCCTATTCTTATGTGACTGGTGGCGACGCGGGTGAGAACGGCACCGGGGAGAGACATCTCACGCGCAACGGTTTCTCCGGTCAGTACGGCAGCGAGCGCACGGGTCGTTGGAATCCGCAGGGCATTCATTGCTTCACTTAAGATATATTCGCGCAGCACGGGACCCAGCGCCGCACGTCCATCTCCGCCACGAGAAAAAGGCGTCCGTCCCGCCCCCTTTAACTGCATATCCCGTCGGACACCGTCTCGGTCAATGACTTCACCGAGCAAGATCGCCCTGCCATCGCCCAGTCGCGGGACGAAATGACCAAACTGATGCCCTGCATATGCGGTGGCAATAGGGTTAGCGCCCCTCGGGACATTGTTTCCCGCGAGCATGTCGATACCCTCGGCGCTGCTCAACCACCGATCATCCAGCCCCAGCTGGCAGACGAGGTCCAAGTTCAGCTTGATCAATCTCGGAGACGCAACAGGGGTAGGCATTGTGCGGATGAAGAACTTGTCCGGCAGCCGGCTATAACTATGGTCGAATGCGATCTCGGTCATTCCAAACCTGCTTTTTGGCTGTTTCACCGCGTTTGCCGGGACACAAATTGGCGTCGATCGTGACAAGAAGGCACGTTTTGTCCAATCAGCAGCATCGCAAATCAATTTGTCAAAAGTTATTTCATCAGTCGTGGCTTCAGTTGCGCCCAAGTTGCTGTCATGACCTCAGCGAAACTGCAGTCAACCGGATTGGCTGCTGTTAACGATCCGATGCTGCGGATTGAGACTTTGTCGAAACGTACGAATGTAAGCGTGCCTGCTTCTTCCATTGTATTCTTTTCCTAGGTAACAACTATGGTTTAAGGGAAAATGCTATTTCTCCTTGCTGCCATATTGCATTTGCTTACCTAATATCCAAATCGCGACTTCACTAAGGGCACATAGTTGGCGGTCGAGCCTCTTTTTTTCCGACGTTCAATCTTTGACCAGACCTTTCCCTAAGGGTTTCCCTGCCACGTGTTCCGGATTGACCTCGCACTGACGCTGGATCCCAGTTCAACGCCTCGCTTGGCCCCTCGCAGCGACCTCGGCTAAGGCGGCCTTCCAGACTATTGATAGCGGCCGCTCGCGTTTTGGAAGTATGCCAAAAGCTGGGTCGCTGGATCATTAATCTGCCTGGCCTGCTTGCAATAAAGCTTGGATAACCCGTTCCAGAGCCGGGACATCAATAGTTGTTCATGATGTTTCGGCGAGATCCAGCCTCATGCTGTCCTTCAATGAAGCGGCCAGAACACCAGCAATGCCGGTACTGCCGTCAGCACGATGATCACCGAAAGTGGCAAGCCTAACCGAGGATAGTCGCTGAACTTGTAGCCGCCCGGCCCCATAACCAGCGTGTTGCACTGGTGGCCGATGGGTGTCAGGAAATCGCACCGGCGCCAATGGCAACGGCCATCAAAAAGGCCTCCGGCTTGAAACCGAGGGTTGCGGCAAAACTGGTGGCAATTGGCGCCATCACGAGTACCGTTGCGGCATTGTTCAGGAACGGGGTGACGGCCATCGCGGCTACCAGGATAAACGCGATGTATCCTAGCGCCTTTAATGCATTCAGCATTCCTGAGGTGGCCGGTCCGAAACCAACGCATGGTTCCCCGACGGCGAGCCTGGAATAGAACACCGGGCGGATTTTGGGTCGAGTCCGCCGCTTGTCGGCCATGGCGGCGCTGATTTGGAAACTTAACCGTTTATTAACCACGGTTTGTTGCAATACGTAACATTGTGTGACTAATAAGGGATGACTTTGACCAGCGGCGTTCAATTGCAACTTGGCAATCAGCAGGGCGAAAGCCGCTCACGGCGGAGATTCGGGCGCAGCACTGTGGCCTCCATGACGACATTCTGGGGTCTGATGCGGGCGTACTGGCTGTCAGAAAGGTGGATGGAAGCTTGGCTCTTGACGATAGCTATCGCGGTTTTGACAGGAGCTGGAAGCAAGGCCAGCGTCTGGATGGCGGAGGCATCAGGCGAACTTCTCAACTCGATCGTCAATATCCATGATCCTTTCAGCCAACATCCCCTCGCTACCATTCTCGCTAACGGCGGCCTCCTCATCCTGATCATGTTTGTGAAAGAGGCTGGCTTTGTCGGCTTCCGCCATTTGCTTTCGACAACGCTGCATCGCAAGTGGCGCGGCTGGCTGAATTCTCGCTTCAATGATGCCCTCCTCGACAGCAATCATACGCACTACCACCTCCAGCAGGGCGAACGTGCGGAAATGCCTGACAATATTGATCAGCGCTTGCAAGAATCCATCAAAGGTATGACTGGCGGTGCAATCGGTCTCTCGATGGGGATCTTGGGCGTCCTTATGTCAATCATCTTCGTCGGGCAAAAGCTCATTGAGCTGTCGACCGAAGTCAGCGGGCTTGAATTCCTCGGATCATATGGCAGCTCAGTACTCGCGTTTGTAGCGATCGCCGTCTACGTCCCCCTCAGCACCTGGGTTGCAATGAGGATCGGCCGTATCCTTGAAACGCTTACACTCGAGATGCAGCAGACAGAGGGCAGTTACCGCAGCGAACTGACAACATTTCTTCGTCGCAGTTTCCAGGTGGCCGCTTCAAACGGCGAAAACGTGCAGCGTATCGCAAACACTCGCCTCTATTCAGGGATCGACAGAACTTGGTCCAAGTTGAACTGCTTCGATGCCGCATACATGTCATTCACAGCTGTCTACAATTTCTTCGCTGCTCGCGTGGTCGCTTATCTGCCCGGTCTCGTTCCTTACATGGGCAACACGATCAGCTTGAAGACCTATATTACCGGGGCCGAGCTGGTCGGCTCAATGATCAACGAGTGCTCCTGGTTCATTCAGGTGATGCCCGCCATTGCCAATCTGAAGGCAAACGGAATACGCGTCACTGAACTGGCGCTGGCCGCTCAATCGGTCCAGCGGCCGCCGGATTTCTATCAGTCGAGCGGAATTAATGAATTCTCTTACGGCACCCAGCACGAGCTCTTTGGCATGACACTGCGCAATCTCGAGCTCATGCATCGGTCGGATGCGGCGCAGCCGTTCCTGTCTGCATCCCATCTGCATATCCAGAAGGGCGAATGGGTCTACCTCAGGGGTGAGTCAGGCTGCGGAAAAACATGCCTGCTGAAGGCGCTGAACGGGCTTTGGGGATACGGGCGGGGTGACATAATCTATCCAGAAAACGCAAGGGTAATGTACGCGGCGCAGGAAGTGAAACTCCCTGCCGTGTCCCTCAAGCAGCTGATTTGTCTACCTGACGATGAATCAGAGTTTGGCGATGCCGCAGCAGCAGCAGCACTTCATCGCGCCGGGATGGGAGAATTCATCGCGCACCTCGAACGGGAGGACCGCGATGACACTCCATGGGACCAACTTCTGTCGGGCGGCCAAAAACAGAAACTCGTGCTCGCGAGAATCCTTTTGCACAAGCCGACTATATTGTTCCTGGACGAAGCCACAGGTGCCCTCGATCCAGAATCCAAAATTGCGTTCCATCAGGCAATCAAGGATCATTGCAACGGAATCACGGTCATCAGTGTGATGCACGAGCAAGAAACGCCGAAATCGGCACGTGGATCAGAGTTTTATTCGCAGATACTTGAAATCAGGAACGGACTTGCCAAACTCCACGACATCCAGCCGACGCTGGCACGGGTTGAGGTGCCCAACTTCGTGCGGGGAAGCCAATCGATGGTAGCCGCTGAATAACGCAAATCATCGGGCAAGCAGTTCGGATACCGCGATGGCAAGAAAACCTATGTGGCGCTCGGACCGGCGAACCAGCTCGCCGTGGTAACCTGGAAAACCTACGAGGTCGAAAAATGCGCGCTTGTTGGCCAACCCTCAAGACACGAGTTTTATGGTCCCACAGTTTTAACTTCCAAGATGAGCCAGTCTGATCTTCGCGATTTCCTGCGTCCTTGCTATCAACGAGATTTCCTATAATTGTCTCGGATGGATATCCAGGAGAAGACCGATTCGGCTGTCCTTGGTCAGTTCGACGTACAAAATGATCCTTTCATACTGGTTGAAGTCGAGCGCCTTCTGGGTGGCCGTACCCGCGATATCTATCTGAAAGGTAAAATCAGCGCCCTGTTTCGGGACCGAATCTGGTCACAAACTGCCAAGATTATCCGCGCCTGGATGATATGGGTGGCCCTTCTCGACGTATTAACACTGGCGCTCAACTTGCTCATGCTTCCACGAGCCGTAGCGCTGCCCATGCTTTTGCCTGGCTCTTTTCTCCCACCAGTCGCATTAGGCGTTGCCATCGTCTGGCGCAAACCTCGCGCGATCTGGCTACAGACGGCCGTTTTGATAGTAGGCATGTTTCTCATCCTCCTATCCATTGCATTGGTCGGCGCGAGCGCAGGCGGAGAATTCTACGAACGGCATTTGAGTATTATGCTGTTCGTCGCGATCACAGCGGTGATCATCTTCGCAATTCCGCTTGCTTCGACGATAACGATTGCCGGTTTTGCGCTCGGCCTCTATCTCGTTTTTCAGTTGCAGAATCCAAACCTCGAAATTGCGAGCAGCCTGGATGCCACGTTGTTTTTTACGATCGGTATCATCGCGACGATTGTCGCCCGACGGACAATGACCATTCTGGCCCAGAAAACTTTTCTTCTTGAGCTTAGAGATAGGCGCCGAGTCAACCAACTCGCAGAGGCCAATGCCCGGCTTGAGCATCTTGCAAGGACCGACCCCTTAACCGGAATTGCCAACCGGCGCTGGATGATGGAAACGCTTGATCACCTCTGGAGTCGTAGCACGAAAAATAGCGGGCGGGTCGCAATGCTGATGTGCGACATCGATGACTTCAAGAACCTTAATGATCGGCTTGGTCATGCCGAGGGCGATCGATGTCTCATCAAAGTGGCCGGTATTGTTCAAAGCCACATGAGAGGCGAGCGCGATCATGTCGCTCGCTACGGGGGTGAGGAATTTCTTGTCGTTCTTCCGGGGATAGGGGAGCGAGAAGCCCTCGCGGTGGCTGAACGTATTCGAGAGAGCATTGAGGCCGCCGCCCTTTCCAATCCTTCAACCCGCGTCTCCAATTGCGTCACGCTCAGCATCGGCGTTGCGGTTCAGGCACTTGGCGATAGCATCTCGCCAGAACAGCTTCAGCGCCGGGCAGATATGGCCCTTTATCGTGCCAAACAGATCGGTCGCAACCGAGTGGAACTCCACAGACCGGGGGACTGAGTTCCCGTACAACGGCCATCACCGGCCGCCATGAAAAACCATGCATCGTCGACGCAAATGGCCAGCAGGCGCGCCTCTGCTGACATAGGACTTCCGCACCATACCGGGCACGAATGCCGCGTGCGCCGGATAGGCATGGTAGCAGTTAGGCCAGACGCGCCCTGGCAAGCACCCTCTGTTCGGCAAGTGCGGCACCGATTTCCATTGGTCCCTTCCCTCTCCTCGCACTACTCCGGACCAAAGACCGATCGTGCGGACGGGTCATCTCCATGGCGGCAATACGAAAACCTCGACAATCTGCTCCACCGGCAGATCGCCCAGGCGAGTAGAAATAACGTGCTCCTCGGTCTGTTCGATGTGCTGAACGCAGTTCGACGGACCGTGGTGTGGGGCCGCTTGCGCACCGACAGCGCGCGCCCTCCCACCGACCATCACAGTTTTGCCGACCACGAACGGATCGTCGCGGCAAATATCTGAACGCGATCTGAGCGGGGCGGCCGCCGCCATGCGCCGGCATCTGCAGCAGGTGGAGCGGCGTTTGATACCAGCCCGCGAGGCCGCCGAATAGTGGCGTCTAGCCGCGTGGGGAGCCAAGCAGCCTTGCGCGCCGGAGTGATGGTTCTTGTAGCTGACGGCTGATATGTTCATGCCCAATGAACTATCCAAGCACCCTTGAGCCAAAACATCCACAACCTTCTAATTTGCTGGTGTGCGCTCGCTGTCCTGTATTGCAGGAGGCGCTCCGCGAGCCTCTTCCTCGTTGTCACATTCGCTCGCACGGACAATGACAAGCTTGTGCAGGCAGCAAATGATCCCGCTTTCGCCACAACCAAACATTGTAACAGTCACGTATTTGCGCCTTGATCGGCACTTCCGCCAATCTTCTGCCGTTCCGGCCAAGCTGACTTCAGGCATCCAGAATGACGGGAAGCCGTTCACGCAGTTCCTTTACAAGCACGCGCTCATTTTCTGAATAGTCGACCGGCACATTGACCAGATGGACACCGCCGCCGGAGAATGCGTCTTCAAGAACTCGCTTGAACTGGCCGATGTCGTCGACCCTGGTGCCCTTTGCGCCGTATGACTCGGCGTATTCAACAAAGTTCGGATTGCCGAACGTCATGCCGAAGTCCGGAAACTTGTCCACCGCCTGTTTCCAGCGGATCATCCCATAGGCGTTGTCCTCAATGACGAGCACAACGAGGTTCAGTTTCAAACGCACGGCGGTCTCTAGTTCCTGGGAATTCATCATGAAGCCGCCATCGCCGCAGACAGCCATGACACGGCGCTGCGGATACAGCATCGACGCGGCCAGAGCGGACGGTAGCCCTGCGCCCATTGATGCGAGAGCATTGTCAAGCAGGAGCGTATTGGCCATCTGCGTGCGGTAGTTCCGGGCAAACCAGATCTTGTACATGCCGTTGTCGAGCGCGAGAATACCATCGTACGGCATGACCTGGCGGACATCGTGAACCAGACGCTGTGGCGTAAAGCGATCCTCCGTCGATCGCGCCCCGACGCGTTCAAGAATTCGTTCCCGCAGATGTAGGAGTGACTGTGCGTTCGGAAGCTTGCCCTCGAGGCGATCCGCCAAAGCATGCAACGACGGACCGATGTCACCTATCACCTCGGATTGCGGGAAATACACCTGCTCCACGGTCGCCGGCTGGTATCCGACATGAACGACATGTGGACCATCCTTGCCCATGATGAATGGAGGTTTCTCAATTGTGTCATGGCCGATCGTGAGAATAAGGTCGGCCTGCTCGATCGCCTCGTGGACATAGTCGCGCTCCGACAGCGCCGCGGTTCCCATGTAAAGTTCGGTTCCGCCAGCAACCGTACCCTTTCCCATTTGCGTCGTGAAAAATGGAATTCGGGTTCGCATCACAAATTGCGCAATATCGGATGTAGACCGGGGGCGTGAAGCAGCTGCTCCGAACATTAGAAGAGGCCGCTTGGCTGCAATGATAAGCGCGGCAGCACGGTCGAGTGCAGCATCATTTGCTGTCGGAAGTTCAAGCTGATGCGGCGCGATCAACGGCACTTCTTCGCATTCCTCTGCGGCGATGTCCTCCGGAAGCTCGAGATGTACTGGCCCGGGTCTTTCTTCTTGAGCTATCCGAAAGGCCTCCCTGACCATCGTCGGGATCATAAGTGGTGACGCAATCTGCCTTGCAAGCTTGGTCAGCGGGCGCATCGAGGCCACGACGTCGACGACCTGAAAGCGAGCCTGGCGCGATGAAAGGATGCCCTTTTGACCGGTGATCATAACCATCGGCATAGCACCCAGCAATGCGTATGCGGCACCCGTTGACAGGTTCAAGGCACCAGGCCCGAGTGTCGTCAGGCAGACACCCGGCCTTCCCGAGAGCCGGCCATAAGTTGCCGCCATGAAGGCTGCGGCCTGTTCGTGCCGGGTAAGCACGAGTTCGATTGATGAATTGCGAATGGATTCGACTACGTCGAGGTTTTCTTCGCCGGGAATACCGAAAATGCGCTCGACGCCTTCATTTTCGAGCGCTGCTATTAGAAGATCGGATCCTTTGATCATGAATGGTTGCGCCTTATGCATGCCGGAACAAGTCCGGAGGTTAACATACCAATTTATCAGCAGGCCATCTCAAACCCTATCACCAAAAGTTTCGGCCTGCGATCTGCCCTAGGGATAGAATATAGCTCCTTGCGGCCTCTTGCATGCGGCCTTGAGCCGGGAAAAGGTGATCCCAATCCGGCCGGCATTTCCTGCCAACGGGCGGAGATCCTGGCGTAGTTCTTCAAGAAACAGGTACCCATCATAAGTTTTCTACATGACGAGACGAGGCTCAAGGACAATTCCATGCGGGATCATGATTTGTTGATGGGTTCGGTGTATTCGGCGATATCCAGATCCTGCTGAAGCCGCAGATCCGACCAGAAAGGCCATAAAGGCTCGACGGCCCCGGCGTCCCATCCCCGATCGCCGCACGAACGGCGGGTCAAGCTTACCAGTGTCTGCTCCCTCGCGCGCTGAGAGCGAAAGGCCGCCCTGCACCCTGAAGTAGAAATGAGCGATGGACCTGACATCGCATTTGGCGGCAATTCGCCATTGATCTTAGCACGCGCACGCCGGTCCTCGATTCTTGCAAGCACCGCGGCACGGAGTTCGCGGACAATTTGGCCAAAGACGGGCGTAGCCTTCCTCGCCCACCGCTGACAACAACGCCATCCATCCTACCGGGCCCTTCACGCGCCAGGCTCTAATGGTGCCCCGAAGCAACTCTGGCAGCGCTTCGCGGGCGGTCACAGCCTGCCCTAAGGCCTGACCAGACTTTCACTTCGTGCTGCATTGAATAGTGTTGCAACGCTCCCAGATAAAGGTCTCTTTGGATCAAGACGGTATACAGGCTCTTGAGCCGATGTCCGTTGCCTCCGTGAGGTCGACAATCGACATTGCGCTAGGTAAAGGCCGCTTTCTCGCTGTCGACGCTCAACTATTTGAAGCGAAGCCGGAACATTTTTCATCACAGCCGGTTGCTGTCGCATCATCGACAGGAGGCTAAAATGAAACACCATGCACTCGAGCAATTGCAGGTCATCGCCGAGGTTGGTCAGGACTACCCGCGCCAAGTCCTATCGCGAACCAAACGACTTGAACGTTGGGCTGAACTCCTTGAACAGAACCCCACCCGGCGCCTCGCGACGTTGCACCAGACCGAATATCAGCCCATAAGAGCGCGCGGTGCCATGCGGGCCGACGGCTCACCCATCTCGGTGGCGTTCAAAGATCCTATCCTGCGCGCTGCCGGATTGGAAAATGACAGTTACGGCGAAGCAATGCGGTTCTTCGAACTGACCGACAATCAGTTGCACAAAATTATCTGTTATTGCCATTTCGGCGCTACCGTGAGCGCCGCGACAGCCGCCCACTATCTCCGTAAACTTATCGCAAGACAGCTCATGTTCGCTCGGTTGCGCAGTATGTTGATTGGATAAAGGCGACTCCGGCGCCTGAAATGAGCGCGTGCGGAGCATAACCGGCGAAACGCGCCGTATCATGCATCCGCAGCGCTTTTCTCGGCAAGTTCGAGGCTCGCATGATGCCTCACGCGCTTCAGCCAGGGCCTCAAGCCAAGCCCCCACCTCTACAGGACTCTTTTCTCCTGCGTTTGCCCAAGCCTCAATCAGCGGGACGTTACACCCGAGCACTTCGGCAATCTCTCCGTGTAGTGCACGCATTCGAGTGCCTCTACAACGCGTTGCGCGGTCATCACTCTAGTCCAAACAGCGGAGGTTTCAATTTGCCCGCAATGCGGAAGGAAACTATGAATGTTGAGAACCCAGCATCACGTCCCTCAACACGATAGCGCCATTGTGGATTTCATCATGCGCGGAATAGATCAGTGTGATCGGCCCCTCCAGGGCCAGGGAGCGCAACTGATCAAAAAGATGCGAATTACGGTTGATCTCACTTGCGTAACGTCTACGAAACTCATTCCAGCGATCCGGATCGTGACCGAACCATTTGCGGAGCTCGGCGCTGGGTGCGATCTCTTTCATCCACAGAGACAGCGCCGCATCTTTCTTCGAAACGCCTCTTGGCCAGAGGCGATCAACGAGAATTCGCGTGCCGTCTTCTGCGGCGGGCGCTTCATAGGCGCGCTTGAGTTTCACGTTAGCGGCGCGGATCGTTTTCATCACTTGTTTACATTGCACCAACATTGACAAAATCGCGAGACGCTCGGCTGCTTTTCGGTATATCAATTTGCCGCAAACGCGGCCGGCATATGTGCCCCATTACCGCGACCCAGAAATCGGGAGACCAGGAAAATGCTGAAGTTCATGTCCGCCGAAGGGCAGCCTGTTTACGTTAACCCGCAAACAATTGTAGCGGTCCAGAAATATCCTGATGCGCAACACACAACGATTCACACTCTGGGACCGCAAAGTCCTAGTCACTTCTGCATCCTGGTAAACGAAGAGCCGGAAGCCGTTGCAACGCAGTGGCGGGAAGCCGTCAAACAGAATTCCTCTTTATATTGATGACCTATTCAACTTCATCCAGTTCATTCCGGGTGCCAGGCTCAATCATGCCGTGAAAGGAGGGCCATGAGGACTTTGACGCCGGTGCAGCTGCCGCTGTGCTCCTGCCACGTAGCAAGCATAAAAAACGTGTTCCCTTGTGACAAGGTAGGATGCGTCATTGCCGGTTCTGGATCGGCTTTGGGCCTCGCGTTAGAGTCCCAAAAGTTGATGTCGTTAAAGCTGCTTGCGAAGCGTCGCCTCTAAGCCCCGGGTTCAAAAACGCTTATCGGTCGCTCAACGGTGGGTTTGGAGATACCGGATCGTGGTCGCAGGAGCCTTGATAGCGCGAAATTTGCCATCGGCAGGCGCTGCTGCATTGTCTTCAAGCATCCGTCGACGCCAATTGCATTGCCGCACCCGGCCTGGTTGTGCTGCTGAAATTGCCGAGGGGAACACCGGACTTGGCAGTCATACGCGAACTCTCGGCGTTCGGCATGTCTCCGGCAGCACTTTCGGCCTGGTATGTGTCGGCTGATAGCGCCGATACCGGGCTCCTGCTTGGTGTTGCCACCGCGCCGACGAAGAGCCTTGCTCGATCCTGTGATCGGCTCTTCGAAGTCATCCGTCGGTTCAGCTGATCAACTCCAAGGCTGAACGGTCGACTATTGGTAGACCATCTTGTCCAAGTGTAGAGGGAGCACAAACCCGCCACCGGCGCCTTTGTGAGCGAAGCACAGCTATCGGGGAAGCGCGCATTCTCGGCGAATGGCAAAGGTTTGGCGTACAGCGTCAGTCCGGATGTAGACATTTCATGCCGCAACGCAAAAGTGGGCTTGCCGGATCTCAGCTAGACTATTTTGTTCAATCTCAAACCCGGTCAGAAACCCTTGCTTTGAAGGTGCCGGCAAGCCCAGTTTCAGCTCGTGCTTAGGCCTGAACGGGCAAATGATCGAACAGATCTGGATCGGGAAAACCAGCTAATGGCTCTGAGCCTTCGTGCTCGCAGTTGAGATTTGGACCTGATCCGCGCAGATCACCATACCGGCCACCGCGGCGCCAGACAGGCCGCTTCCATGAGGCCTGACACAAGACCGCACTCGATCACCGTGGATAAAAGTTTAAAAACTTCTTGCATCCAGGGCGGCAACCACACAAGCCATTATGCGACTTTAAAAGCAATATCGGGAAGGTCGGCGGGAAAGCGATGGCATGGACGGAATGAGTGCGATGCGCTTTGACGCTGAGCGCCAGCTACTCTGCGATCAAGCCGGATTGCGCGGCATCATCCCAAAAAGACGTCGGAATTGGCCATTCGAACCAACGGACATTTTGATCGACGCGGTCCTTGTGGCTCATACCAATGACGGCAACTGAAACGGATGAGTGGTGGAACGGAAATTGAAGCGCGGCAGCCTGCAGGGGTATATTGTGTTTTTCGCACAAGGCCGCGAGGTGCTTGGCTTTGTCCACAACGGCGACGGGTGGCGCCTTATAGTCATAGGTGACGTTGGCCGAGGTGGGGCCCGAGGCCAGTATTCCGGAGTTGAAAACCCCGGCGACCACGATCTCGACACCTTTGCTTGCCGCGAGTGGAAGAAGGTCATCCGCTGCGCTTTGGTCGAGTAAGCTGTAACGTCCAGCGATCATAACGGCATCAAGGGTGGCATTTTGCAGGAAACGCGTCGCGATATCGCTTTCATTGACGCCAATACCCACTGCCCTTATGTGACCCGCCTTACGCAATTCATCGAGTGCGCGGTAACATCCGTCGATTGCTTCATCGAAGCGTCGTTCGAAGGTCTCTCCATGCGTGTAGCGATCGACATCGTGGATATAGACGAGATCGAATTCGGAAAAACCGAGGCGATTGGCCGATTGTTCGAGTGACCGCATTGTCCCTTGGTAGCCGTAGTCGAATACTGGTTTCAGGCGAAGCGGCGAGGCCCAAATTCCATAATCGACATCCTCGCCGCGAGGCGGCACGAGATAACGCCCGACCTTGGTCGAAACCGTGAAACTTTGGCGCGGCACTGTGCGGAGAAACTGGCCAAGGCGCAATTCGCTGAGGCCGTGGCCATAAAGCGGAGCCGTATCAAAATATCGAAATCCAGCATCGTAGGCGCTGTGCAGCACCTCCTGCGCCTGCGCTTCCGGCACGTTGCGGTAGAGTGTGCCGATACCGCTCGCGCCAAAACCGAGCCGTGACGCGAACCCAATGCGGCTCTTTCCGATTGGTTCAAGGCTCATGATTGAAAGCCCGGCAGCTTATATGCCTCGATGGCCGAGCCGCCGAAAATCTGTTCGCGTTGTCGCGCTGTCAAATCCGGCAGACATTCACGTAACACACCGATAACATCATCATAGCCGCCTGCAACCAGACAAACCGGCCAATCCGTGCCGAACATGCAACGGTCGGGACCAAAGATTTCGAGGACATGGTCAACATAGGGCCTCAGATCGCCTGGCGTCCAATTCTGCCAATCTGCTTCGGTGATCATGCCTGAAAGTTTGCACCAGACATGCCGCCGCTCGCTGCGGAAGCCTTGCATGAGTTCGGCCCACTCATCGTACTCGCGGTTTTTGATGTTCGGCTTGGAAATGTGATCGAGAACAAAGCGGAGCTCGGGAAAAGTTTCTGTCGTCTTGATCGCTGACGGGAGTTGGGGAAGATTGGGAACGAGGTCGTAGACCAGACCCGCATCCTGTACGGCCTGAAGACCCCTGCGTACATCATCGCGCAAAAGCCAGTTCGGATCGGATTCTGTCTGGATCAAATGCCGTATACCAACCAGCCACTTTCCGTTCGGGCTTTGCTGGAGTTCCGCAAGCGTATCCGCCACGTGCGGATCGGTGAGATCGACCCAGCCGACCACGCCGGCGACAAAATCGGTGTTTGCCGCCGTCTCGATGAAATCCCAGGTCTCACCGAGATCATTCCAGGTCTGCACGAGGACAGTTCCGGACACATCGTTGGCTTGCAAAGCCGGGCGCAGATCGCCCGGCTCGAACTTGCGGTTGAGCGGTTCGAAGGGCCCACTCAACCACCCATAGTCACCACCGCTTGCCGGATCCCAGAAGTGGTGATGTGAATCGATCATCGGGGATGCCATGCTAAATCACCAGCGTTGATGCACATAGGGCTTGATGTCCTGCTGATAGATTTCCCTGATCTTATCCATGATATCAGCGGTTAATGGAGCAAGTTCGATTGCTTCGGCATTCGAGCGTGCCTGTTCAGGATTGCGGGCACCAGGGATTGCGACGGTGACAGCGTCGAACATCAGGATCCAGCGCAATGCAAATTTGGCCATGGTCGTGTCGCCGGAAACGAGCGGACGGATCTTTTCGACCGCGTCGAGACCTTTTTCATAAGGAACACCCGAAAAGGTCTCGCCCACATCGAACGCTTCACCATTGCGGTTGAACTGGCGATGATCGTTCTGGGCAAATTTCGTATCGCGTTTGAACTTGCCGGAAAGCAGCCCACTGGCAAGCGGTACACGGGCTATGATCGCCGTCTTCGTCTCCTTGGCAAGCTCGAAGAACCGCTCGGCCGGACGCTGGCGGAATGCATTGAAGATGATCTGCACGCTGGCGATGCCGGGATATTCAAGGGCCTTGAGGGCTTCTTCGACGCGCTCAACACTGACGCCGTAATTGCTGATCTTGCCCTGCTCGACCAGCCTGTCGAGTCTCTCGAAAACCTCCGGATGATAGTAAAGGTCTGTTGGCGGGCAGTGCAATTGCACCAGATCGAGCGTGTCGGTTTGAAGGTTCTTCAAGCTGCGCTCAATATAGTTCGAAAGGTTCTCGGCGCTGTAACCGGCAACAGTCTGTTCCGGCAGGCGGCGGCCTGCCTTGGTGGCGATGAACGGTCTTATCCCGCCGCGCTCCTTGACGACTTTCGCGATCAGTTGCTCGGAGTGGCCATCACCATAAACGTCGGCGGTATCGATGAAATTGACACCGCTGTCGAGGGCGGCATGAAGCGCCGCCAGCGCCTCCTCATCATTCACCTCACCCCAGGCAGCGCCGATAGCCCAGGCACCAAAACCGATTTCACTGACCTTGCGGCCAGTGCGTCCAAAATCTCTCATTCGCATGTGTCATCTCCCTGTCGGCGCCGCGTGGTTGTCCAGAACCTGCGGCGCATCAAAAAACGCAGTCTTCCAATCCTTATCGAACATTTGGTTGTACGACAACCCTGTAAGACGACGCTAACGGCTTTTAAAAGCCGTCCCGGATTAAATCCGCTGCTTTTTCTCCTATCATGACAGTGGCGGCGTTGGTGTTCGAGGAGATCAGCCGGGGCATGATCGAACTGTCGCAGACACGCAGTCCCTCGATACCGCGAACCCTCAACTGCGGATCGACTACAGCGGCGTCCCCTGCGCCCATGCGGCATGTACCGACAGGGTGGTAAGCGGAGCGCGCATATTGCCGGGCGAAGAGGGCTGCACTTTCTCGCGACGTTACTGCATCGCCGGGCAGATGCTCGCGGCGAATGAATGGCCGGAACGCAGGCTGCGCAAGAATCTCGCGGCTCAGCATGATGCCATCGATGGCGCGTTCCAGATCATAGGGCTCCGAAAAGGCGTTCGGGTCGATGATCGGCGCATCGAGCGGATCAGAGGAGCGCAAGGTGACCGAACCACGCGAACGCGGCCGGACGTGATAGGAGTTCAACGTACAGCCATTACCACCAGGCACCGAACCGATGCCTTCCTCGACACCGGCCCCGGGGAGAAAATGGAACTGGATATCCGGCGTCTTCTCGCTTTTGTCACCCCACCAGAACGCGCCGCCTTCAACGATGTTGGATGCGATCGGTCCTTTGCCGAACAGCGTGTATTCGAGACCGGCCATGAATTGCCAGCGGCGCTTCTTGTACCGGTCAATGCCATAGGGACCCGAGAGTTCCGCCAGCACATCGACATCCATGTGGTCCTGAAGATTTTGCCCGACGCCCGGTAGATCATGAATGACTTTGACGCCGCTGGCTTTGAGATGCGTGGCATCGCCAATTCCCGAAAGCAGCAGCAGTTTTGGCGAGCCAATGGCGCCTGCCGCAACAATCACTTCCCGTTCAGCACGCAGAATTGACAAATTGCCGTTCTCGATGATTTCGACGCCTGTTGTGCGTCCATTCTCAATGACAATACGATTGACGAGAATGCCTGTTCGAACGATAAGGTTTTTGCGGCTGAGGACCGGCTTGAGGTAGCCCACGGCCGTACTGCTGCGTTTGCCCCCTTTTGTCGTGGTTTGATAGAACCCGGCCCCCTCCTGATGGGCGGCGTTGAAATCCGCGGTGAAGGGCAGCCCCGCCTGTTGTGCAGCCTGCACAAATATTCGGGTCAGCGGGTGTGGATTGCAAAAGCTGACGCCGAGCGGCCCCTCATTGCCGTGGTAATCGCCGACGAAGGTGTCATTGCCTTCAGACTTCTTGAAGTAGGGAAGCAGATCCTTGAATGACCAGCCGGCACATCCCTCTTCCAGAGCCCAGGTGTCATAATCTTCCGGGCATCCGCGCGTAAATACCTGGGCATTGATGGAACTGCCGCCACCCAGAACCCGGGCTTGCGGATAGACCATGGTGCGGCCGTCGATCTCGCTCCCTGCAGCCGTTTCATAGCCCCAGATCAATGGCCCCGCGGTCATCTTGAAAAACCCGACGGGCAGATGGATGTAGAAATTCGTATCGCGCGGACCGGCCTCAAGCAGCGTGACGGATACGCTCGGATCCTCCGACAATCTCGCAGCCAGAACGCAGCCAGCGGAGCCACCGCCAACGATGATATAGTCAGACATTCATATCCTCCCATGCCGGATGTAAGCTTTGGAATTGGCAGAGCACCGGCACCTTTCGGAACGAACAATCTCAAGTCTCTTGTGAAGCGTCAAGAGAAAGGGTATGGTTATCGTGTTGGAGGGTTGTCGTACAATTAGGAGGTTGTCGCATCAGCTTCACTTGTATTTCATGCTTCGAGGAGAGGCATTTTCACAGCATCTGAGTTCCACCGGGAGGATAGAGGAATGAGTGACAGGGCTAGTATTGCACATTTCGGCCAGATAAATCGCCGGACGTTGATGATGGGCGCCGGTGCCGGGCTGGCAGTGGCGGCCATGCCGAAACGGCTGTGGGCGCAGGGAGCGCCAACGCTGGTAACGTCGATACGCTCGCTTTCGAACCCTTACCACGCTGTGTGGAAGACCGGCGCAGAGGCCTATGCCGCGTCGGTCGGTCTGGAGCACGTTACGCTTGTGTCCGAGGGCAACAGCGAAAAAGGGATTGCCGACATCAAGGCCATGCTTGCCAAGACCGGCGGTAATATGGTGCTCAATTCCGATCCGAACGATACGCCGGATGCCCGCCCCATCGTTGAAGCCTGCAAGAGTGCCGGCGCCTCGGTGGTGACCCAATGGAACAAGCCCGCCGATCTGCATCCGCGCGACTTCAATCCGAATTACGTATCGCACATCGAGTTCGATGGTATCGCCAGCGGCAAGCAGATTGCCGAAATCCTCTTCAAGACCATCGGCGGTTCGGGCGGCATCATTGCGCTTGGCGGCCTGATTTCGACGACAGCGGCCATCGAACGCAAAAAGGGTCTCGACGAGGCTCTTGCCGCGAACCCGAACATCAAGCTTCTGGATTTCCAGGTTGCAAACTGGAAGTCCACCGAAGCGTTCGATCTGACCAGCAATCTGCTCACGCGGTTTGGTGATGATATCAAGGGCGTATGGGCGGCCAATGACGACATGGGCACGGGCGCTCTCGAGGCGCTGCGCGCCGAAGGTCTTGCCGGCAAGGTTCCAATCGTCGGTATCGATGGCATCAAAACCGCCGTCGACGCCGTGCGTACGGGAGAATTTGCCTGCACGATCACGTCTGATCCCTTCTGGCAGGGCGGCATGGGGCTATCCATCGGCTACAATGCCCACATGAAGAAATTCGATCCCGCGACCCAGCCGCCGGAGCACCGCGAGTTCTACGGCAAGGTGGTTTCGATCACGAAGGACAATGTCGAGGAATACTACAAGAACAATATCGACTCCAAGCCGACCATGGACTGGAACGACCTCTGGGGCCGGGTGACCGGCGCCATTCGTGCCTGAAAACCAGCAATGAGGGACGCAGCCCGGCTGCGTCCTTGCAAGCGGCCGCGCTGGTTCCGCTGCCTGTTCTTTCCCATCTTTCATGCGGGATGTAGTCTGTTGACAGTCAATTCTGAAACCATGAAGTCCATGTCGAATATGGAGCCGAAAACGGCGATGCAATCGTTCTGGAGCCGTGCGGGCAAGGCGAGACGTTGGCGTGCCTTCGCGCCATTGGCCGTTCTGATCGTCCTTTGTATCCTGATTGCGATCGCCAACCCGAATTTCATCGAACCACGCAATCTCATTCGTGTTGCAAATTCAGCTGCGGTGCCCTTGACGCTCGCCATGGGTATGACCTTCATCATCCTGCTTGGCAGTATCGACCTTTCCGTTGAAGGGGCCATGTCCGTCGCGGCAATGGTGCTGGTTCTGCTCGCCACAAACGACAGCAATACCAACCATTACGGCTGGTTTGCCGTGATCGCAGCCATAGCGGCGAGCACGGCGATGGGATTGGCGAGTGGATTTCTGCAAACCACGCTGCGGATACCCTCGTTCATGACGACGCTCGGTGTATGGTTCATTGGCCTCGGCTTTTCGGTCTATATGCTTGGCGGTTCGGCCGTACGCTTGATGGACGAGAACATCCGCGCTTTGGCGTTGTCACGCTTCCTCGGATTTCCGCTGGCAGTCTGGATCGCGCTTGCTGCATTTGCCGTCGCAATCGTCATCCAATATCACACACGCATTGGCCGTCACATCATGGCGATCGGCGGCGGTGAAGACGTCGCCGAACTCTCCGGCATCAATCTGCGCCGCGTGCGCATCATGGCTTTCGGTCTCGCCGGTTTCTTCTTCGGTGTGGCCGGTGTACTCGCCGCTGCACAGCTCGGTCAGTCCAATGCGGTAATTGCCGATGGCCGGCTATTTGCAGCTGTGACAGCCGTCGTCGTTGGCGGCACCGCACTGACAGGAGGCGAAGGCGGCGTTCTTAATACGCTGGTCGGCGTTCTGATCGTAACGGTGCTAGCCAACGGCATGATCCTCCTTGGCATCTCTCCTTACATTCAGCAGACCGTGCAAGGCCTGATGATTATCGCCGCCGTTGCGCTGTCGCTGGATCGCTTCAACCTCAAGATCGTGAAGTGACGCCATGTTTGCAGCAAACGGAATCAGCAAATCTTTTGTCGGCACACACGCACTGAAGAAAGTCGATATCGAAATCCGGCCCAATGAAGTGGTAGGGCTTATCGGCGAAAACGGCGCTGGAAAATCAACACTGATGCGCATCCTTGCCGGCACGCATCGTCCGGATTCGGGCACGCTTACGCTCGACGGCCAGCCACTTCGCATGCGCAATGCGCGCGATGCCGCCGGCCACGGTATCGGCATGGTATTCCAGGAGCAGTCGCTGCTCCTGAACATGACCGTCGCAGAGAACATCTATCTGGGGCAGGAGCACCAGTTTACACGCTTTGGCATTGTCAACTGGCGGGCAATGAATGATGCCTCGCGCCGCCAGCTGGCAAAGATCGGCGTCGATATCGACGTGACTGCCCGCGCCTCTGAGCTTACATTTGCGGCACGCCAGATGGTCGAACTTGCCAAGGCCCTGACTCTCGAGGAAAGCGTCGACCGGCCACTGGTCATCCTGCTGGATGAGCCCACCTCCGTCCTGAGCGCCTCCGACATCGACGTGCTGTTTGCACGGGTAAAGTCGCTCAAATCCCGCGCAAGTTTCGTGTTCGTCTCACATCGTCTCGAGGAAGTGCTGCGGATATCCGACCGCGTCTATACGATGAAAGACGGCGCCGTCGTGGCCGAGCATCGCTCTGAGGACGTGACAGCCCCTGCCCTGCACGAGATCATGGTCGGCCGAGGCTTGCAGACCGAATACTACAAGGAAGGCAAGCAGAACGCCCCGCGCAGCGAAGTCATCGTTGAGGCATCCAAGCTCGGCGTCGCCGGTGCTTTTCATGATGTCAGCTTCAAGATACATGCCGGAGAGATCATCGGTATCGCCGGCGTCGTCGGTTCTGGACGCGAGGAAATCACGCGCACGATCGGCGGTTTTTTGCCCCAGACCGAAGGGGCGCTCAAGATAAAGGGCGAAGTTGTCCGCTTCACTTCGCCCGAACAGGCCGTGCGCAAGAGCATAGGCTATATTCCGCGCGAACGGCGCGTCGAGGGGCTGGTGATGTTTCTCTCGGTTGCAGAGAATATTACGCTTGCGGATCTCTCCTGTGTCATGCGCGGCGGAGCGATCAACTACAAGCAAGAGAGAAAGCTCGCCGTCGACTGGATCAAAAAGCTGCGCATCAAGACGCCAGGACCCGATGCCGCCTGCCGCAAGCTCAGCGGCGGCAACCAGCAGAAGGTGGTTCTGGCGCGCTGGATGACTGCTGGTTCGCGGGTATTGATACTCGATCATCCGACGCGCGGTCTCGATGTCGGCGCCAAGGAGGAGGTCTACGACCTTGTCAGGGACCTTTCAGCCCAAGGCATCGCGATCCTGCTCATCTCCGACACGCTCGACGAGACGATCGGTCTTTCACACAGGGTACTCGTCATGCGTGACGGTGAGGTCACCGCAGAGTTCGACGCCAGTCGCGGCAAGAAGCCGGATCAGGTCGAACTGTTGCGCGAGATGGTTTGAGGCGCTTTTATGAAAAATTCTTTCGATTTCAAATCCATGCTCGCCAATGCCTGGGTCCAGGGTGCGATCCCTCCAGCGCTGCTCATCGTGCTGGTCATCATTGTCGAAATAGGTTCCCCCGGCTTTTTAACCGGTGAAACCCTGGCGCTGCTCTTGTCCAATACCGCCGTGCTGTTCATTCTGGCGACCGGCGTAACTTTCGTCATTCTTATCGGCGGCATCGATCTTTCCATTCAGGCCGTCGCGTCGCTTGCCAGTGTCATCCTCGCCCAGTTGCTGCCGTCGATGGGGCTGCTCGCCTTTCCGGTGGCCATTGCGGCGGGTCTGGTGTTTGGCATTCTCAGCGGCGTCGTTCATGTCTGGCTGCGCGTGCCGTCCTTTGTGGCAACACTTGCAACGGGCGGCGTGGTTGCGGGCATGGCGTTGTGGCTGGCAAACGGCCGGGCGATCACCATCGAGGAAGGCGGGCGGGCAAGCACCTCCTGGATCAATGCGACGATTGCCGGAACACCCGTTGTTGTCCTGATCGCTATCGGCGTCGGGTTAGCGAGCTATCTCGGCTTGCGCTATAGCCGCTTCGGGCGGCAGAGCCTGGCTGTGGGTGCTGGCGAACCGGCGGCCTATGCGGCAGGTATCAATGTGGATCGCACCAAGATCGTTGCATTCGCCCTTTCTGGCACCCTCGCCGCTATCGCCGGCGTCATCCTCGCGGCGCGCCTTTCAAGCGGCTCGCCGAGCCTTGCCAACCAGCTTCTGCTTCCGGCAATTGCTGCGGTTATCGTCGGCGGTACGGCAATCACAGGCGGTCTCGGAGGCGTTGGCCGCACCGCCGTCGGCGCACTGATCATCTCGATCGTTCGCATCGGCATGACGTTCGTCGGTGTAAATATTTTCGCGGAAAATGTTGTTTTTGGCGCCGTGCTGATCGCAGCCGTGGCCATCACCATCGACCGCAGCAAGATCGCGATCATCAAATGAAAAGAACCGGGATTAGTCACTTCAATTGCCGGAGCCGCGCCGCAGGGACGTGCAGGCGGCCCCTCAGGCAGAAGCTATTTCATCGTATCAAGGCCAATCAATTCGATCTTGTAGCCATCGGGATCTTCAATGAAGGCGATATGCGTGGTGCCATGCTTCATCGGCCCCGGCTTGCGGGGAATGCTGGCCCCGTTTCGTTCAAGCTCCGAGCAAACCGCGTAAATGTCCTTGACACCAAGAGCCAGGTGACCGAAGCCGCTCCCGATCTCATAGGGAGCCGCCTGATCCCAGTTATGGGTAAGCTCCACAACGGTGTTGTTCTCCTCCGGACCATAGCCGACAAAGGCCAGCGTGAACTTGCCGTCGGGATAGTCATCGCGACGCAACAATTTCATGCCAAGCAACTCGGTGTAGAATTTGATCGACTTCTCCAGGTCGAAAACCCGGATCATGGTGTGCATCATTCGAAAGCGTGTGTTGAGATCGCTCATGGTGTTCTTCCTCCTGTAGATGATCGCTTTGGTTTGATTTTCAACAACAATTGGCAAAAGGCAAGGCTGCGCCGCTTGAAGTTCCCAACCATAGTTGTATGATAACATGGCAACAGGGATAGTTGTCCAGTTGTTTTTGCTCGCGCGGAGAACCTGAAATGAACGCGTTGCCGCCCTCCGATCGAAAGTCGCTCGCTGCGCTGACCGCAGCGCTGCCAGAGGGTATTTTACTTACCACCGAGGCAGACATGGGTTCCTATAGCCGTGACTGGTCGGGCGACCACTTTGGTCGGCCATTGGCCGTTGCGCGTCCGCGCACCGTCGAAGACGTTTCGACGCTTATGACGATCTGCTTCAGGGAATGCATCCCGGTCGTGCCGCAGGGTGGCCTGACTGGTCTCGTGGGCGCTGCTGTCGCGGCGCCTCAAGGCGGTGAAGTCGTTATCTCGCTGGAACGCCTGAACAAATTGCGCTCCATCAGCGCCATCGATTTTGCCATGGTGGTCGAGGCAGGCTGCATCCTTGAGCAAGCCAAAAACTTTGCCGAAGCGCATGATTGCGTGCTGCCCATAACCTTTGGCGCACAGGGCAGCTGCCGGATCGGCGGCAATGTCGCGACCAATGCGGGCGGTTTCAACGTCCTGCGCTATGGCATGACGCGCGATCTTGTACTTGGCCTCGAGGTCGTTCTCGGCGATGGACGGGTGTGGAACGGTCTGAAAGTGCTGCGCAAGGACAATCGCGGCTATGACCTGAAACAATTGTTCATCGGCAGCGAAGGAACGCTGGGCATCATTACCGCTGCCGCGTTCAAACTTTTTCCGCGGCCAACGCAGGTCGAAACCGCGCTGGTGGGCCTGCGGTCGGTCGAAGATGCCATGTCGCTCTACGCCCGTGCCCGGCGTGAATGCAGCGACTTGCTGACGGCCTTCGAGCTGATCCTTCGTGGCGGCATCGACATTGCATTGAATGCCGGTACCGGCTTGAAGGAACCCCTGAGCGCGCGCTACCCTGTCTACGTTCTGATCGAGGCTTCCGCCGGCGGCAGGGTCAATCTGAAAGCGATCCTCGAAGACTTTCTTGGCGATGCCGGGGACCTCGTCGTGGATGGCGTCGTGGCGTCCAGCAAAGCGCAAGCCGAGCGGCTATGGCTGTTGCGGGAGACGATGGTCGAGACGCAAGGCGGCGGCGGCCGCTATCTGAGGACGGATGTTTCAGTGCCGATCTCGAAGCTTGCGGATTTCGTCACAGATACGCTTGGCGAACTGGCCAAGCACCATCCCGAAGCCTTGGCCGTGACCTATGGTCATGTCGGCGACGGGAACGTTCATCTAAACATCGTCCCCCCGCACAACAGCACACCCGATGCAATCGAAGCTCTCTTTCACGAGACAGAGACGATTATCTTCGATGTGGTAGACCGTTACAGTGGATCGATCAGCGCCGAACATGGTATCGGCCGCGTCAAACAGAAGGCGTTTCTCGACCGGGCAGATAAGGTTACTCTCGACATTGCCGGGCGACTCAAGGACGCCTTTGATCCAAAGCACATTCTTAGCGATGGCCGGATTCTGGGGACGCATTCAAGTATTGGGGGTATAGCTGATCGATGACGTTGAAGCTCGACAAGGTCAATCGCGGGCCGCATCTTTCGACATTGGTGGCCAGTTCGATCTCCCGCGAAATCGCGCACGGGCGGCTGAACCCCGGCGACCAATTGCCGACCGAGCAGGCGCTTGCCACCACCTTCGGCGTCAGCCGGAACGTGGTGCGTGAGGCTATTGCCCGGTTGCGTTCCGAGGGCCGAATATGGTCCCAGCAAGGACGCGGGGCCTTTGTGGCAGATGTCGCGAATTCTTCGGTACTGACCATCGATCATGATGCCCTGCAACAGGCGGACGCCTTCAAGAGCCTGTTCGAACTGCGCGGTGCACTGGAGGTAAAGGCTGCGGCCCTTGCTGCCGAACGGCGGACCGATGCTGACCTTGAAGCCATGAAAAGCGCATTGACGGCAATGAACACTGCGCCTTATGGCAGTGTCGCCTGGTTGAAGGCTGATCTCGAATTTCATCGCGCTGTCGTCGCGGCAACCCGCAACGGTTACATGGAACAGTTTTTGATCTTCGTGTCCGAGCGGGTGCGCGAGAGTATTCTTGCGGCGGGCAACCAGCAGGGCTCCGATGATATGGCAAGCACGACGCTTGGCGAACACAAACGAATTCTCGACGCGATTACAGCCGGCGATGCCAACGCTGCCCAGGAAGCCATGCAACTGCACCTTAATGGCGCAGCGCGGCGTGTGGGCCTTCATATCGATGACCTCTGAGACGATCAGCTTTCAGATGCACTACTTCACACACAACAATTCCAAGGACGGTTAAAATGACAGGCAGGCTTGAGGGAAAGACGGCAGTCGTAACGGCTGCCGGACAGGGTATGGGGCGTGCCGCTGTCCTGGCACTTTCACGCGAAGGTGCAAAGGTAACAGCCACCGATCTTGACCAGGCCAAACTGGATACGTTCACTGACCTCACCGGGGTCAGCATCCGCAAACTGGACGTGCTCGATCCCGCAGCCATCACCGCCTTTGCCGCCGAAACCGTGGCACCTGACATTCTGTTCAATTGTGCCGGGTTCGTCCATCATGGCGCTATCCTCGACTGCGACGAGGAGGCCTTTGATTTTTCCGTCAGTCTGAATATCCGCGCCATGTACCGGATGATCCGGGCCTTCCTTCCCGGCATGATCGACCGCGGTGGCGGCTCCATCATCAACATGGCCTCGGTTGCTTCGACGATCATCGCGGCGCCCAACCGCTTCATCTACGGCACGACCAAGGCTGCCGTCATCGGCCTGACGAAATCGGTCGCTCTCGACTATGTCGGCAAAGGTATCCGGGCCAACGCGATCTGCCCTGGAACGGTCGACAGCCCCTCATTGCATGATCGGATGCGGGCATTGGGTGACTACGAAGCCGCGCGGTCGGCTTTTATCGCGCGCCAGCCGATGGGCCGGCTGGGCACCGCCGAAGAGGTCGCCGAGCTTGTGGTTTTCCTCGCTAGTGCAGACTCGGCCTTCATGACCGGAAATGCCATTGTGGTCGATGGTGGCTGGTCAAACGCCTGAACGGCGCAACCGTTCATAGCTTGAAAGAATACGCAGCGCGGCACTGGCTGCGCCGTAGCCATTGTCGATGTTGCAGACCACGAGGCCGGGTGCGCAACTGGCAAGCATGGCGTTAAGCGCGGTGCGTCCTGCTTCGGCAGCGCCATAGCCGACCGATGTCGGAACGCAGATAATGGTACTTGATACCAGTCCGCCAAGTACGCTGGCCAAGGCCGCATCCATTCCGGCGGCGGCAATGACGATTGGATGTGTTCGTATCTCTTCCAATCGTTCGGTGAGGCGCCAGAGACCGGCGACACCGACGTCGGTAATCACCGTCGCCCCGACGCCAGCATGACGGAGGGTTCGTTCTGCTTCCCGCGCGACGCCGGCATCGGAGGTGCCGGCGGCGACGATTGCTATGCCCCCTCGTTGTTCGATTGGTTTTAACGGTCCGAAAAACCCGGTGCGTGAAACCGCGCAGTAGTCAATTGCATCGCGGTTCGCGGCGGAGAGACCTTCCAGCTTTTCCACCGTCAGCCGCGTCAGCAGCAAGCCGGCACCGCGCGCTTTCGCCAATTCGAGGATGGCGCCAATCTGCTCCACGGATTTCCCGGCGCAGAAGATCGCTTCATCGAGGCCGATGCGATTGGTCCGGTCGAAATCAAGAACAGTTTCCGTTGTCATGATGTGCCGGTCCGCAGGAAGGCGCTGCCGTTCCGGTAGGGCGCAAAGGCAACAGATTTTCCGGCCAGATTGAGGGGCAAGAACGACATGATCGACGTCTCCAGCACTGTGCGGTCAGCCACCGTCAGCGATTGCAAGCTTGCTGCGTCAAGTTCGACGACCACCCCACTGCTGCGAACCCGGCAGCGCACTGTCCGTGGCCGGAGTTTCTCGGCGAGGAATGTCTCCACCGAATGGATAAAACCCAGTGTTTCCGGTTCGATCCGAATAGAAGTTTCCACACGGCTGGAAAGACAAGGCGAAGAGGCAAGCTCTGCGACATCGCCAAGTCCAAGTCCGCGCGCGAGTTGACGGACATCGTCCTTGTCCATTCCAGCTTCGACATAAGGGTGTCGCACTCCATGATCACGCGCCGCATCAAGGCCGGGACGATATTCGCCCAGATCATCGACATTGGCGCCGGACACGATCTGCCGGCTCGAATATCGGGCGATCGTGCCATAGAGATTGCCCTTGCAGAAAAAGCAGCGGTTGACCGGGTTGCTGCGATAGTTGGCGTCGGCGAATTCGCCCGCATCCACTACCTGAAGGTCCCAGTTTTCCCTGACTGCCCAATCCCGCACCCTTTGCGTGGCTTCGGGTGGCACCGCGGGCGAAGCAGCGTGAACCATATTCACGCCGTCACGTCCGCTCAGGCGATGTGCGGCCGCTGCGAGTGTCATTGAATCGACCCCGCCACTGACGGCGACGGTCAGCGGGCTTAACCTGACCAGTATGTCTTCAAGCGTCTTCTTCACGATTTCATTCCCGTCTTTGCCGCCGCTTCCGCCGCTTGTCTGCGTCTTTGCCTCGTCGCTGCATTGGCCGTATCGCCAACATCACTGGCCTCCGCTTTCGCGGTTTGTCCGCTCGGCCGCTTCACCAGCTTGACACGCATGGGACCGAACTCCACCTTTGTATCAACGATTTTGCGCGGCAAGATCGCGCGGTCGACAATAGCGTGACGAATGCCGATTGTCGTGGTTTCGTCGAAGGCCAAAGCTGCGACCTGCGCGACCGCCTCGGGCCTTGCCAGAATGCGCACGCCGGTCATCATCCGTCCCTTCTTGCCGAAGACAGGTGTCTGGACCACATCGAGCACATCCTTATGGGCTCGCAAGTTTTCGATCCCCTGGGCGAGATCCTCGCCGGTCTGGTCATCGATTTCAAACTGAAGAACCGCGACCCGATCGCTCCCGGCAACATCCGTTGCGAGGGACTCGAAACAAATCACACGCACGCAATTGCTTATTCCCGGCAGTTTGCGCGTGCCAAAGCCAAACCCCGATGCGACAAGCCGCCGTGGTTGCGGCGATATCGTCTCCTGCTTGCAAAGATAGCGCAGGATCGCCGCCCCGGTGGGTGTTACCCGTTCGCCGGGGATTCCATCATCTATGGTTGGCAGGCCCTCGAGCAGCAGAGCGGCTGCCGGTGCCGGCACCGGCAGGATGCCATGTGCAGTGCGCACTCTGCCTGAACCGAGTGGAGCGGCGCTCGACGTCCAGCGGGTCGCTTTCAACCGGGCGATGAGATAGGCAGCGGCGACGATATCGGCGATGGAATCCCATGCGCCGACTTCGTGAAACTCCACGGCTCCGGCGGCAGTGCCGTGCACGCGCGCCTCGGCATCTGCCAATAGCGAGAATACGCCGATGGCATGGCGGGTGGTTTCTGCGTCAAGCGATGAAGCTGATAACGCCGCCCGAATGTCGCGCCATGCCGTATGGTGATGGTGTCCGTGGGTTGTATCGGGATCTGACCGTTCGACGAGGAAGCGGCGGCCCGTCAAAATGCCATCGTCATGGCTGACGATCCTGCACGAAACACCCTGCAGCATCGGGGCATATGACAGTGCACTCAACAGGCCCGTCTCCAGATCAGGTCGCAGATCAAGGATGGCAGCAACGAACATGTCACCTGCGATGCCGCCAACAAGATCGAGATGCAGTTCCATGAACTTCTGAATTCCTGTCAATCGGCAGATGGTGCCGGGCCGGTCAGCGATACGCCATTGAGGCCTGCTACCACATCGGATAATGCGGGCACGAATTCCTCGCCGTGCCCGGTTGCAACAGCCGTCGCGAAGCAATTGCGCACAGCCGCGCCGATGGGATTGGCGATCGAAGCCGATTGCGCGAAGGAGGCGAGATAGGACATGTCCTTAAGTGCATTGACGATGGCAAAGCGTTGCGCGTTCTCATTGCGGTTGAGGACGAATTCAAAGAAGGCCTGATAGAACCCGCAATCCATCCTCGAACCGCGGATGACGCTGTCGAAAACTTGAGGCGTCAACCCGGCTTTTGCGCCAAGCGCAAGCGCTTCCGAATAGATCGTGGCATAGCCCATGGAAAGGAAGTTGTTGAGAAGCTTCATCGTGTGGCCGCTTCCCGTCGGGCCCGTGTGTATGATGCGCGCGGCGAATGCCTCGAGGATTGGCCTTGCCCGCGCCACCGTTTCTGCGGATCCGCCCAGCATCACGTCAAGCGCACCTTCCGCTGCTTCTTTCGGCGTGCGAGCCAGCGGTGCATCGATGAGGATGCTGCCTTGAGCAGCCAGTTCCGTTGCCAGTTGCGCGGTTATAGCGGGATTGGAGGTCGAGCAATCGATGATAAACAGCGCTTTAGCTGCTGCGAGCAATCCGTCCGCGCCCTTGAGAACCTGTTCGACCTGGGGCGAACCTGTAACGCAGAGAATGACGACATCCGATGCAAGCGCGAGGTCCCTCGGCGTCGCAGCCTCGGTCGCCCCGCCCTTGACCAGCCGCTCAAGTGCCTCGCGGCTGCGATGCGCGAAAACCGTGAGCGGCCAGCCCTTCGCAAGCAGGTTAGCGGCCATGCCCGACCCCATGTTACCCAGCCCAATGAAACCGATCCTGTCTTTCATACTGTCCTCCCAGGGACGGTGATCCTGTGGACCACGCCCGTTTTGCTTTTTTCCGTTCGTTGCGATAGCAACATTGTGATGAGATCTTTCAATGCGATTCCCAACGAAGGTCGTTTCACACGATGAAGGAGCAGGAAACCACGCTGTTCAATACGATCCAGCAAACGCCCAATCTGCGCAGCGGGTTGGTGGATACGCTGATCACACAGATTGAATCGGGCGACCTTGCACCTGGCCAGCGTCTGCCGAC
Source organism: Phyllobacterium trifolii (assembly GCF_014192095.1). Classification (GTDB taxonomy): domain Bacteria; phylum Pseudomonadota; class Alphaproteobacteria; order Rhizobiales; family Rhizobiaceae; genus Phyllobacterium; species Phyllobacterium trifolii. The sequence continues at coordinate 52,942 of NZ_JACHXN010000021.1, read as the reverse complement.
CGAACAGGCGATCATGACCGCGACCGGTGTCAGCCGCACAGTTGTGCGCGAGGCTCTGGCTTCGCTGCGTGCCAAAGGCCTTATCACCACCAGGCAAGGTCTTGGGGCGTTTGTTTCGGACGATCCGACCCCCAGATCCTTTTCCATCATACCGACGGACCTTGAATCGATCGACGATGTGCTCCGCATCCTCGAACTGCGCATGGGTATCGAGGTCGAGGCTGCGGGACTTGCTGCGCGGCGTCGCACGCAAAACGATGTGGAGCGGATGGCGTCGAGACTTGATGCTCTTGAGAAATCCATCCAGGCCGGTTGTCCGGGCGCTGAAGAGGATTTCGCCTTCCACCGTGCTATCCTTGTCGCAACCCAGAACTCTTACTATGCCCGGCTTTTCGACACGTTCGGCAGTGCCATGGTCCCGCGCCAATGGGTCAGGTTCGACACGATGGACACTGCGGAACGGCAAAAACACGTCGCCCGAATGCAGCGCGAACACCGCGCGATCCTGTCGGCGATCCGCGACCAGGATGAACGCGCTGCTCAAAAAGCCGTTCGAACGCATCTGACCAAAAGCTCCGCCCGCTTCGTCGAACTGCGTGACCGCGCCCGAAGAGGCAAAAGCTGAACGGTCAGGCGGCGAAACGCGGAACGACATAGGGGCCCTCCGGGATGATCGCGACCGCTGTATCGCCGCTATGGGCGATGCTTCTTTCGATGGCCTTGCCGATATCGTCAATCATGTGAACGCCTGTCAGCGTCCGGTCATCACCGGACAATCCGGTGGAATAGAGTTCGACACGCCCGAGCCGCATCGGCTTCAACTGCATCTCGGTCTGCCACTCGTCGATTTCGGCAAGGTTTTTCGCAGTCAACGTCGCAAGAAAGCGCTCGGGTCCAAGATCGACAAGGCGTGCCTGGGCTTGGCGAAACTCGGCCGAGCCAAATCCTTCCGAACACGCCGAGGCGATGATCAGCGTGCCGCCCGGTTCAAGAATATCGAGCGGTGTCACCATGCCCTTGATCGTCTGGTAATAGGTCTTGTCGAGCGGATAGCCGGCCGATGACGTGACGATTGTCGAGAATTTCCTCGGCGACGCAATTTGCGTAACCTCACTGACAAACGCCACGGCCGCTGCGTGGCTCGCTATGATCTCGCCAAAGCTGACGCACACCAGATCGCGATCTTCATCAAGGACTGTGTTGAGGCCATAGACATCGCCGAGCATCCGGACGATTTCCAGCTGCTCTTCGTGCAGGGGATTGCCGATCAGATTACACTGGACCGCGAGCGGATCTTCCATGAACCGGGCCGAATGGAACGTGCGGATGGTTTCATGATGTGCAACGCCCGGCGCAATCACTTTTCGTCCGCCAGACCAGCCGGCCATGAAATGCGGCTCAACCAGTCCAGTGGCAATGCGCAGGTCAGCTTCCACAAAGCGCCGGTCCAGCTTGACCGGAGTTCCCCGCGTCACCGTCGGCCCGAGGTCGATATGATCTTCCTCGTTGCGGGCATAGTGATTTTCCACCCGTGCGTTTTCGAGCACCCAGGGATCACCGACAAGTTCGGCAAGCTCATCGCCAAGATTGGGCCTGTGCAAGCCGGTTGCGATGAGAACAACAATCTTGTCACGGGGAATCCCCGCTTCGACCATGGTTTCGATCATCGGGCGCAGAAACAGCCGATTTGGCACGGGGCGGGTGATATCACAGATGAGAATGCATGCGCTTTTGCGTCCGCGTGCAAGTTCGGCCAGCGGTGGCGATCCGATCGGCTCGTTCAGAGCCGCTGTAATGGCGGCCGGCTGATCGGCAATCTTCGGCAAGGCTTGTTTGCGGATGATCGTCGGTCTCGCGATCCCCGGCAGCCTTAGGGACAGGTGGCCCCGACCGAAAGATATGGAGATTGTCTCATCCGTCATTTTCCTACCCCGCGACGCCGCCAAGATAAAGTTCGCGCATCAGTGACATATCTCTGAGCTCCTCGATCGGACCCGATGTGGCGATACGTCCGTTCTGCATCAGATACCCGCGGCTTGCAACCGAAAGTGCAAGGCCCGCATTCTGTTCAACCAGCAAAACCGAAGCGCCGAAGCGTTCGCCTATATCGAGGATAATCCCCTGGATTTCCTTGACCAGGAGCGGTGAAAGACCGAGCGATGGCTCGTCGAGCAGCAGGATACGCGGCCGTGCCATAAGACCACGGGCGATTGCCAGCATCTGCTGCTGGCCACCGCTGAGCGACCCACCCTTGTCGCGGCGCTTGACCGCGAGGATGGGAAAGAATGATTCCATGGTTTTGACATCCGCATCGATCGCGTCCCCGTCCCGGCGCGTATAGGCTCCGAGCCGGAGATTTTCTTCGACGGTCATATCGGTAAAGATGCGGCGGCCTTCGGGGACGAGCACCATGCCGCGTTTTGCCATAACATCGGGCGCCTGTCCGGTGACATCAGCACCGTCGAAAATGACCGAGCCACTGCGGGGTTTCACCAGACCGGCGAGTGTGCGCAACAGTGTCGACTTGCCCGCACCATTCGGACCGAGAACCGTAACAATTTCCCGCGTCGCCAGGGTCAGCGAAACGCCGCGATTGACGATCGTAGGGCCGTAGCCTGTGGTTATGTCGGAGATGGTGAGCAGCATTACAGCGCCCCTCCAAGATAGACTTCAAGCACTTTGGGATCGTTCAGCACATCCGCGGTGGGCCCGTCGGCAATCTTTGAACCGAAGTCCAATACGGCGAGGCGTCGGCACAGCATCTGCATCAGTTTCATGTCGTGATCGATGACGCAAACGCTTATGCCATGCTCCGGAAACTGTTCAACCAGGTGCACCAGCGTGGTTGTCTCGCGATCGTTCAATCCCGCTGCCGGCTCGTCCAGCAGTATGAGCGACGGCCGGGTTGCCAGCGCCAAAGCCAGACCCAGCAGACGAAGGCGTCCGAACGGCAATATGCCGGCTTTTTCTCCGGACAATCCTGACAGGCCGACGAATTCGAGAAGACTTGCCGGCGTCGTCCACGGACGGTTTGTAAGCGTATTGCTGCAATGCTCCGTCGCGATCTGGACGTTTTCAAAAACGCTCAAGCCCGGAAACGCCATGGCTTGCTGAAAAGTATAGGCGATGCCGGCGCGCGATACGGCATTTGCGGGGATTCCGGTGATGTCCCGGCCACGCCATGAAACCGTGCCGGCAGTTGGCCTGTGTACCCCTGTCACGGAGTTGAACAGCGTCGTCTTGCCCGAGCCATTCGGCCCCACGACACCGAGGATCTCTCCCTCGTTGACGGTCAGGTCCACGCCGGCGAGCGCCGTAACGCCGCCGAACTGCTTGCGCAGACCTTTGATATCGAGCAGCGCAGCCATTATTTGCCCTCCCGCTCGACGGCAGGCTCGCTTGGTTGAGCGGCACGGCGGTCGAACATCTTGTGCCAGCCAGCAATAATTCCGGCGATCAGACCATTGGGAAGAAGCAGAATCACCGCGATCAGGCAGACACCGTAGAGAATGCGCGACTGTACGGGATCAAGGTTGAGCAGTTCCGGCAGGAATGCGACAAGTATTCCGCCAGCGAGAGGTCCGAGCAAAAGCCGCGCCCCGCCTATCATCACCATCAGCGCGAGATAGATGCTTGGGAAAGACGAGAACTGGCTCGGAGAAATATGCCGCAGGAAATAGGCGAGAAGAACACCTGATACGCCAGCAAATACACCGCTGACAATGAAGGCTCCGATCTTGTGGCGGCCGACATTGATGCCAAGTGAAGCTGCGAGTTTTTCGTTCTCGCGGATCGCACGAAGGGTCCGGCCGTAGCGGGAGTTGATGATGGCCCAGCTGGCAATGGCACTCAACGCCACGAAAAACACCACCGTCAGATAGTAATGCGTTAGCACGTCGATCGACAAACCGAACAAGGCGACGGGCTGCTGCACATCAAGTCCGGACGCTGCCCCGGTATAGTCGCCGCCATTGGTCAGGATAATGGCCAGCAACTGCCCGAAAGCAAACGTCATGATGACGAAATGGTGGCCGCTGACGCGGAGCGAGGGGATGCCGATCAGTGCCGCCACGATGGCTGCCATGATCCCTGCCAGCGGGATGGAGAGCCAGAACCCTATGTTGAAATCGCGTGCGAGAATTGCGGCCGTATAGGCGCCAATTCCCACCAATGCGGCATGGCCCATCGAGAGTATACCGGTTTGGCCGAAGAGCACAGACAGACCGTAAAGCGCGATAACATTGATGCCGGCGGAGATGGCCAACGAGACAAAGCGGTTGCTCGGCGATAAAAGCGGTACCAGTGCCAACAGCACCAGCAGAATGAGGACTGGCAGAAGCGAGCGGAATGAATGGCTTGCGGGCATCACGGGTAACACTCTTCTATATATCGCGTTCATGCCATCTTCGGGCCGCTGGTCCCGCCAAAGAGACCATTTGGGCGGAAGAGCAAGACGAGAATCATCAGCCCAAACGAATACGCGTCGGTCCACTCAGAGAAGCCGTAACCGGCGCTCAGACCTTCGACGATGCCAAGAATGAGACCGGCGACGACCGCTCCCGTGAGATTCCCGAGGCCGCCCATAAGAGCCACGGCAAACCCCTTCATCACCATCGTTCCGCCGGTGAAGGGCGTGATCGGAAACAGTGCAATGAGGAGACCGCCGCCAAGACCGGCAAGCGCACTTCCGAGAACGAAAACACCGGTGATGTAGCGGCGAACCGGAATTCCCATCAACGCAGCCGTATCGCGGTCTTCGACGCTGGCCCGAAGGGCTCGGCCATAGCGGCTTCTGGTTACGGCAACGAATGTCATGGCGACGACTGCGGCGGTTATGAAGATCACCATGACACGCACGGACGCTATACGTACGCCGCCCATTTCCCATATCGTGTTGAGAGGCCGCGGAATGCTTTTCTGATTGGCGTTCCAGAAGAAGATGACGATGTGCTGCAACACAATAATCAGACCGAGCGAAACGATGAATCCATTTGTCGGCCGCTCAAGCGTAAAGCGGAAAAGACCGCGCTCCAAAGCAAAGCCCATCACTGCCACCACGATCATCGCAAGGAGGATTGCCAGCCAGAAGCTGATGCCGTTGGCGACCGCCAGCCAAGTCACGATGCTGCCGACCATCAGGAATTCGCCATGGGCAAAATTGATGATGCCCGTCAGGCCGAAGATCAGGGTGACACCGACGGCGATCAGCGTAATTACGCTGGCGATCGAGAGACCGTTGAGAATTTGTTGCAGGAGTATGTCCACAGTGGCTTCCGGTTCAGACCATCATTCGGATAGCGTTCCGGCCGCCCCGAAGGACGACCGGAGGTCCTTGGGGGGACTATTGTTTTGGCGCGTCAGCTGGTGGTTCCTGCATGGCGCAGGTGATATCGCCACCCGGTGCTGCTGCGCAAACTTCGGTCGCGTGGGTTACCTGATGCGTCGCGTTGAAGGCGAGGTCGTCGGAAACCACACCCTTGTGATGCAATGTTTTCAGCGCCTCAACCGTCTTGTCAGGATCGAGGGAACCAGCCTTTTCCCATGCTTCGGCAAGGAAATGCACATAATCGTAATAGAGCAGCGACACGGACGACGTCACACCCTTCGGTGCACCGGCCGCAAAATACGCGTCAAAGTATGCCTTGGCCTTCGGGTTGGATGACTCGCCCCAGCAGACTGGCACGCAGCTCATCGCTACGGGAACATCGGCCGACAACCCCTGCTCCTTCCAGATGCCGGGGTCGACACCGAAGAGAAAATAGCTCGGTGCAACACCGAGTTCCAGCGCCTGTGGAAGTGCAGTCAGCGTCGAGTCGCCATTGTACCAGAAATGGACGACGTCGGGCTTCAGGCTCTTGGCGCGCGTAAGAAAGGGCGAAAAATCCGTCGTGTCCGGAGGATAGAATATGATGTCCGGAACTTCCTGGCCTTCGGATTTCAATGCGGCGAGATAATAGGACGACAGGAATTGCCCGGTCGCATCGTTGCCGACAATCAGCACTGATTTTTTGAGCGGGTGACCGACAAGCGGCTCCAGCAGCTTGAGCACACCACGCGCGGTCGATCCGCTGCGCTGAAACTCCTGAGGCTCGGTCTGGAAGAGATAGTGATCTTCCCCGCCGCTGGCGACAGAACTATCTGTCAGCACTTTGGCAAGCGTACTGTTGCCGGCGAAATGCAGGACCTTGGCCGGTTGCGTGATCTTGGCCATGGCCAGGGTGAAGTCGTGCGTTTCCGATCCGAAGATGGCTGCGACTTTCTCGTCACGCACGAGTTCTTGCGTTGCCGCGATTGCCGTCGAGATATCAGTGCGGTCATCGCGCTTCAGCAGTTCGAGTTTGTAGGTCTTGTCGCCGACCTTGATACCGCCCTCGTCATTGATTTCCTTTACCGCAAGACCGACGCCCGCAGGCAGCGTGTGACCGGCGGAAACGAATGCTCCCGACTCTGCGGCGACCACGCCGATCTTGATTGTATCTGCCGCATCCTGGGCCAGCGCCGGGTATGCCACAGCGCCGAGGAACAGCGCCACAACAGCACCCCTCAATAGAACCGATTTCATGATACAGATCCTCCCGATCCATGCATTGCATTCTTACCGGGTTGTCGTACAACCATGTTCTCTGTTAATCTTGCAATCGCGAATTGTCAAGTCGTAGCGGAGCGAACGACCTGAAAAAGCGCGCCAAAGGTCAACTGACCAAATCCTCAGAGGATATGGTTCTGGCCGAAGAAGATGGGGGCTAGGTGGAACGAATGGACCTCCAGATGGGGATGTCAGGTTCCAGGTTAACGTAAAAGCCGAAGTACTTGACCAAGATACTCCTTATAGCAGCTCGAGCCGATGATAATCAGCCCGGCAACCAACGCCTTGTTAGGCAAAATCAGATCAGATCACCGGGTGTGCCAAGGATCAAAATATCCGCATCCATGATCTGTTTTCTTAAGGCGGGCCAATCATCGCCGTCGCCCTCATCAGATGTCACGCCAGGCTTGATGTTCAGTTGAGCCAACCGGACGCTCGACGTGGTGATATCCAATCCTTTGAAAGCTTCAATGACCAGATCAAGCATCCGTTGGTGGAAGATTCGCCGCTGGCCTTCAGGGTACAATTTATCGCTAGAACATTCAGGGGCATGTCGTTCCTATGAGCGTTGAGGGTTCGTCTGACGTTTGCCCAAGGAACTGTTGCGCATTAGGAAAAGTTCCACGTGGCCTCAATGTGACATCTTTTGCCTACGGAGTTTTCAAGGTCGATAGAAACGAGCAATGAGGCCCCCAATTTCTCCCACTTTGGAGCACGCAATCTCTCTTGCTGCGAGCGCTGATGCTGGTTACCTCGCGCCAAACGACAAACCCTATCTTCCCTTGCAAGTCATGCACTATTGGTTGAGTGGACATTCACGGCCGACAGAGATTGACGTCGTCGCGAGCCCGGACTCACTGATCCAAAATTTAGGTCCAGTGCGATTCCCCTGGCAAGTTTGGTTTTGGTCGCAGTTCCACGTTCCCCGACACGAGGCCTGCGTGTCACCCGGCCAGTGACAATCATCTCAAGTGGATCCGCATTCCGGTAAAGAATTATTTTGGCAAGCTTTTTTGAAACATCTCAACTGCAAGGTTCACTTTGTTGGAGAGTGTGGCGCTCTTTCGCACGGGGTCCGGTGTCGTTTTGGTTACCGCGCCGTCAGACCCCACCCCTTGACAAAACATAACATTCCCAGGTGCCTACTTGCCCATACGCTCAATGCTATCGCACCGGCCTGTTCTTACATCACGGGATATACGTTAGGGCGTTAGACTCCCACCTGATATTAATGGTGGGCAGGATCTCCCAAAAAAGCTGGCGTGGGCCCGTACATCAACGCGGAACGCGTCTTTGAATTTTCATCATTTGTCATGAAACAAGCCCGAGGTGTCCGGGGCTTAACCTTGGCGGGGCAGATTGCCCGATTAAGGCATGGCGACTTTCTCTCAGGATTTTGAAATGGGTTCGAGCCCTTGCTGCCCACCCAGAATGGAACACATCGTTTGCGATCTGGTTGTGTAATAAAGCTCAAGAATGGAGGGATGGCTGTGAATCCCACGGGCAAAGTTTCAGGTACAGGTACTCTGTTTGATAACGATACCGAAACGCTGGTATCGTATGCATTTGATGATCAGGGTGACGCCATCAAGCGGCGAAGCCCGATTGGCACTATTGAAAATATTGCGCCGGAGACACTATTGAAGTTTGAAAATGCTTCGTGCATCTCGCTGAGGCTGGAAAATGGTGACGTCCTCCAAATAAGCCTGGTAGGACCCGGATCTGATGGGACCGTCAAATTCACGGTTAGAGATTCGCAAGAAGCATAGTATTTATGAAGCAATGTAAGAATATTCAAGCCCGCGTTCGCGGAACCCACGGGGTACTCACGGACGCTGCCAATCTACAGATCGGGCGGCGTTGCCTCGCCCCGCGTCGGCCGCTCGTCGCCAAAACAGTCGTCTCCAAACATCGGTTGCTACCTGCGAAGAGCCGCGGCCACAGCCCAGGGCAACGACCGTTTGGCCGAAGACATGTCGCCCGCGGATCGCCATGCCGTATGCTAGTCCCCATATGGGTTCTTCAAATTGCAAATGACAGCGGCACCGATAAACTCTGGTCAGTTTCGCAGCTTGCAAAGCGCGTGGTCGAGCCCAAAACGTCGACCGGGCAATTAGCTTACGCGGTCTATCGGAGGTTTTTTTGACTGTTTTGGGTGCCTGCCAGCTCATCGCTTCCACCATTGCTTTTTTACTGGCCGCAACTACTGCGAAAAGTTGGGCGCTTTCTCCCACGTCGGGAAAGCTGATAGTCACCCTTGCCCTTTATTCTTTGGGAAATCTCATCATGCTGCGATTGGTCCGCGACTTTGGAATGGCGTCGGCGTTTAGTTTGTCAGCTGTCATTCAACTTCTCGCGGTCAATGTCATTGCGTTGACAGTTTTCGGCGAACGTCTTTCTACGGTCCAGACGGCAGGTATCGTTCTTGCGATCCTGGCCGTCGGCTTGATGACGCTCGGCCCCACTGGAAAATAAACTCTGGCCACTGGTTATGGCCAAAGTATTTTTAAAGACAACAAGCGGCGACCGAAAATCGTCCCATTATATTTATCGCAATCATCGCAAATCGCTGACAACGCCAGGCGTGCCGCCACGCTTGGTGGCGGCATGGGCAAGCGCAACACTTTGTGTCGTGCCCGACGTATCGTGGAGGAAACTACGGTTTGGACGTTGCGAACAAAGAACCAGTTCTGCAGGGCTGATCGAAGGAGGCTCGCTGACGACGGAACCCTGAGCGCCGGCCGCATTATGCGGGTTCGCTCGAGTCTAAAGGACTTGACGCCAGCCATGACGGAACTGCCTGATAAAAATATGGCGGCTGATTTCTCAGCCGATATGGCTGCACGTCGTTGGACCATTCGACTTCATATTCAAGAAGAAGGGCCCGATAGACAGGGCCCTTTTCCTCATTTCATTTTGACGTTAGGTTCACGCGACCAAATTCGCAAATTTCCGAGAAGTTCGATAAACGAGGCAACATCCTTTGGCGCAGCTAGCAGGATAACGCCCTCATCGAGACCTTCGAAAATGCCGGCCTTTTCAAATAACGGTAGGGCAGCGGCGGTGTAGGCAATGAACTTACAGTGAGCAAAAGCGTCCGCCACAAAATCCCGCGCCGTCGACTCTTTCAGCAGGTCAATCATGCCGCTTTCCGAGGGTAAAACGGCAACTGCATCATAAAGCACGGAAGGACCACCATCGATCATCTGGTGACCTTCGACGAACGAGCCGTCTGACGCTTGAGCGCCGCCAATTGTCGGAGTAATAATCTCGAAAGTCGCTTTCTCTGCGAGCAAGGCCTTTTGAAGTGTTAGAACCAGCTTGGCATCAAACCCATCCGTCAACAAAATGCCGAGCTTCCTGCCCTCAAAGCGTTGCGGACCTTTCTTGATTATGCTGAGTGCGGGTGATGGAGCAAGGTCGTGCCTTGTAGGAACAGCGGCGTCAGCCGGCGACGGCAATTCTTTCAGGCCTAGCCCTCGAGCGACTTTCCCCGCCAAGGTATCGTCAATGTTCAAAAGATGCGAAACGACGCGTTCACGAATAACCGGCGTTTTGACTTTACTGAGCTCAAACGTCAGTGCTGCCGCGATATGCTTTTGTTCCGGCAACGTCTGGGAGATGTAAAACTGGCGGGCCTGACTGTAATGATCTGCAAAGGATTCAGCCCGCAGCCGAACTTTTTGACCAGATTCAGCATCGGCAAATGCCCGGAAGCCCTTGTCCGGCGATTCTCTCGGACCTTCTCCCCATGAGTTAGGCTGGTAGTTCACCCGGCCGATAGGGTTGCGCATGGCCATATGTCCATCTTGCTGGAAATTGGCGAACGGACATTTGGGGGCATTGATGGGGATATGGGTGAAATTGGGTCCTCCGAGCCGTTTCAGCTGCGTGTCGAGATATGAGAAGTTACGCCCCTGAAGCAGTGGATCGTTTGAAAAGTCGATACCCGGTGGTACGTTTTGGGTCATGAACGCGACCTGTTCCGTCTCGGCAAAGAAGTTGTCGGGCATGCGGTCAAGAACAAGCCGTCCAACAGGGATCGGCGGCAGGATTTCTTCGGGGATGATCTTGGTTGCGTCCAGGATGTCGAAGTCGAAATTGTCGGCGAATTCTTGATCGAACAATTGCACCTGCAATTCCCATTCGGGAAATGCGCCTGATTTGATCGATTCCCAAAGGTCGCGGCGATGGAAATCCGGGTCAGCGCCATTGATCTTGACAGCTTCATTCCACCCGACTGATTGGAGGCCCAGTTTCGGCTTCCAGTGGAATTTCACGAAGGTGGATTCGTCCTGATTGTTGACGAAGCGAAATGTGTGAACACCGAAACCTTCCATGAAACGAAACGAGCGCGGGATGGCCCGATCCGACATGACCCACATGATCATGTGCATGCTTTCCGGGGTCAGGCTGATGAAGTCCCAGAAGTTGTCATGTGCCGATTGTGCCTGCGGAAAAGCCCGGTCAGGCTCCTGTTTGACAGCATGGATTATGTCTGGAAACTTTATGGCGTCCTGAATGAAAAAGACCGGGATATTGTTGCCGACGAGGTCCCAGTTCCCCTCCTGAGTGTAGAGCTTGACGGCAAATCCTCTCACGTCCCGTGCCAGATCGAACGAGCCTTTGTTTCCGGCAACTGTTGAAAACCGCACAAATGCCGGGGTTCTCTGGCCGGCTTTTTGAAACAGATCCGCCCGCGTATATTTTGCAAGAGATTCGTAAGTCTCGAAGAAACCATGGGCTCCGTACCCACGAGCATGCACAACCCGTTCCGGAATTCGTTCGTGGTCGAAGTGAAATATTTTCTCGCGAAAATGGAAATCCTCAAGAACCGTAGGGCCCCTTGCGCCAATCTTCAAGGAGTTTTGATCATCTGCAACTGGACCGCCCTGAGCGGTCGTTAATATGGGTGTGGTGCCTTCAGCAACCTGATGCAGTTCGCCACCATTGCCGCGGCGTAATTTCTGATCGTGCATTGTTGCTTCATCAGTAAGTTTTTTTGGTGTTTCAGACATGGTCTAGTCCTCTTAGGGAGAGTGCATGGGTGATCCAAGTGGATTATCTTTTCTTGTTTTTGCCTCCTCCAGCAGCATCGGAGATGGCGTCGAGATCGGCGTCGGTCTGCATTTCTTCCTGCAAGGTGGCATCGAACAGGTCGACGGCATCAGTTAGCCCCAGCGACGTTGCCAGCTTCTTGAGTGCTTTGTATTTGACGATCTCGTAATGCTCGACCGCTTGGGCACCGGCGATCAAACCAAGGTCAAGTGCCGGACTATCCGCATACTCCGCGATGATTTGCTCGCCCTCTTCGATGATGGCATCTATGGCAGGGCAAGTCTTGCCCTTTGCCGGTTTCCCCAAGGCATCGAACACTTGTTCCAAACGTTGGATATGTGTCCTGGTCTGTTCGAGATGTTTTTCGAAAGTGCCCTTGAGACTTGCCGCCTTCGCCACGGCCGTCATTTTTGGCAGAGCGGCAACGATCTTGTTCTCACCATAGTAAATATCTTTCAAACCATCATAGAAGAGGTCTTCGACAGTTCTGATTTGCATGAGGATGCTCCTTGTCAATAGTGCAAACCTAACTTGCCGCCGCCGAAGATGTTCCCCTGTCGTCTTGATTTAGCGTGATTTTCAGGTGTTGAGCGACCGGGGCCTCTTAAATGCATTTAAAATAAACCTGGCCGTGACCGATTTCGCCCATCCAGCTCGCGGTGAGACAACACCTGGTTCAGCAGTATCATTGCCTCCCGAGCAGCGGCACGGAATGGGGCGCGCGAATGTTCGAGCATCGGAGGCAGCTCAAGTGACGAATAACCAAATTGCCATCGCATCTTCGTACTCCGGCCCGCCTTTGTCAGGCCAGTGGTTAAGCATCAAGAACAAGGCTTCTAGTGGATCCTCAATGTTGCATTCACCGCCGTCCGATCGGACAGTGACTGGGATTTGCCACAACAAATTTTCCGCTTCGTCGACCAACGTCGTCCCCCGCAGTTAAGCCGAAACATCATTTAGAGATGGGCAACGGTTTTACGACGAGGTCTGCCTCTATTTTCTTCCTGTTGCCATCGTACTTAGCTATCAACTTCTCGGCGTCTCGTTGAGCATGAGGGACTTGAGATAATCGACTTCATCCTTCTCACCAGCGGCGACTCTCGCGGTCTGTCGATCTTCGTATTGACTTATCGTCAGCCATAATTTTCCTCCAACTTTCACCAAGCCACCAACCAGCGAGGCCCGCCACGTTACAGTCAGGGGAGACAGGGCTGCGACGGGCCTCTGTCGGTAAGGTGTCAATGCTTCCGACTACCCCACAAACTTCAGTCACAGGGAATTGTTCCGCGGTCTTTTTGCGTTTTCTCGGTACCAATCAAGGGTGCGACGTTGGTGGTTTCAGATATGCAGCACTACTACGATCTGCTCCTTGTTACGGGACGGTTGTTGCTTCTCGTATTGATGCTCTCGGTGCCAAGGCGCGATGGTGGCCGTGCCTCACCTGAAGTCCCCCTCGGCATTTCTCAAATGCATCGAATTTGGTCGAATAGACGGTTTTGGCGTCTCAACTCCTCGGCGAGAGGAACATACTCCTCGCGGCGGCCGTTATCCGGAAGGGTTGACAGAAGACCATTTCGGCACATGCGATCATCATCCCAGCCAAGATGGTCAAGGATAGGATAAAGGCAAATACCTTCCAACGGCACACCAGCAGACATAGCAATGCGGGCTTCCGAGCAGACATGTCGTAACCATGCCGGCCGCGCTTCGTCCTCGATCCCGGTCTCTGCTATAAAAATCGGCTTTCCATACCGGGTGAATGTATCCAGCAACATTGAATTCAAGGGTCTGTATCGCGGATCGTCTGAGCTGAGAGCGCCGCCTTCGAAAACCCACTGATTGTGTCGATAGTAATTCACCCCAATGATATCGAGAAAGCTTTGCTGGCCGCCAAGTTGGGGCCAACTGGTCCCACATATCATGTCCCAGGCTTCGAACTGTGCCCGGCGGTGACCTTCTGCAGCATCACGTTCCCATGGCCGAGCCGGGTCCACCACGACGTTGATGATCGGATCGCAATGGACAAAACGGGCGCGAGGATCGATGTCGAGAATGGCATTCATAGCTGCAATCGACGATCGCACCAGTTGGACCTTCAGTTCTAAACCTCGGTCGTGGGCAAATGGATTTAAATAGGCAACGTCGCCGCCGCCCCACGCCATGAAGGAAATTTCGTTTATCGGAGCATAAAACGGGATATCGTCACTATATTCCTTTACTGTTTTGGCAGCCGCAGCGGCGAATAATGCAAATCGCGTCACGAATTCCGGTTTCCAGATATCGAGGCCGCTCGGCCAACCGTAATGCAACAGGTCCCAAATGACTTGGGTTCCAGCCTCCCGGGCGGCTTGCAGCATCGGGAGGAAACTATCCCAGTTGTACTTCCCGGTGCCACGGTCGATCAAATGCCAGCGAATACCATCACGAACCGTCGATATGGAATGCTCATTCAATTGCGAATAATCAGCTAGTGTAGAAATATCGTGTTTCGTCGAAGCGAGTATGTCGAGGCGGCGTCCAGAGGTCAATTGGTGGGTGGAGCATTCAAACCCGCCTTGAAAGAAGGACTGGAATAGACCTGCGGGCGACATCATATCCGCTGCGTTGGGCTCAGTATTTTCAAGAAACAATCCTTCTCCCAAGCGTCAATGCGAGCTGGTCAGCGTTTGCTGAAAAAGTTTTGAGACACCCGCTCATGATCGAGAAGCCACTTTCTCATCGCTCGTGACAGCCTGCAAGCGGCGATAGGTAGCCAAGGCTTGGCCGACAACCTGATCCATATTATAGTATTTATACGTGCCAAGACGCCCGACGAAAGTGACATTGGGACTTGCATTGGCAAGTTGCTCGTACCGCTTGAAAAGGGCCTGATTTTCCGGACGCGGGATCGGATAGTAAGGGTCTCCCTCTGCGCAAGCAAACTCATAGCTCACGCTGGTTTTCGGGTGAACTTGTCCGGTAAGGTGTTTGTACTCTGTAATCCGGGTATACGGAATTTCTTCTGATGGATAGTTTATCACGCCCACAGGTTGGACGCGTCGCTTATCGTGCGTTTCATGTTGAAACTGCAAGCTTCGATAGGGCAGCGCTCCAAACCTGTAACCGTAATATTCATCGATTGGCCCGGTAAAAATCGTATGAGCTGCCTTATAGTCTTTACGCACATCAGAAAACTCTGCCTCCAGCAGGATATCTATATTGTCATGGTCAAGAATATTTTCAAACATTCGCGTATAGCCATGGAGGGGCATGGCCTGGATACTGTCCTGAAAATAACGGTCGTCAGTGTCTGTGCGTGTCGGAATCCGCGCAGTGACGGATTTATCGAGCTCGGAGGGGTCGAGACCCCACTGCTTGCGGGTGTATCCCTCGAAAAAAGCACGATAAAGGTCACTACCGACAGTGGCGACAACGACATCTTTTGACGAAATGATCGCCTCCAGGTTTTCCGCGCGACTGGCCAGAAAAGCCGCGGCTTGTACGTCATTGCGAAGGTCAAGTCCATAAAGTCCATTGAGCGTGGTGCGATTGATCGGGATCGGAAGCAGGGTTCCCGCCACATCCGCAAGAACGCGATGTTCGTAAGAACGCCAAGCGGTAAACCTGGAAAGATAAGAAAAAATTGCGTCGCTGTTAGTATGAAATATGTGCGGGCCGTATTTGTGGACAAGGATGCCACTAGCATCGTGGAAATCGTAAGCATTGCCACCTATATGAGGGCGACGATCGCAAAGCAGCACGCGTTTTCCACCATCAGAGGCCAGTCGCTCCGCCAGCACCGAGCCGGCAAAGCCAGCGCCGACAATGAGATAGTCGTACCGCTTCCCGGAACTGTTGCGATGACTGAGCGGCGAATGGGAATGATCTTGTCCAGATTGCGCTCTGCGAACCATTGCGGCATCGAGATGCGCGTTCATACGGTTGAAAGTTTCATCCCAGGTACAGGACGCGAGGACTTCATCAACCCCCGCCAACCAAGGACCATCCGACTTTTTGAGTAAAAGCGCCCTCTCACAGAGCTCGATAAATTCCTGACTATCTTCGGCGATGAATACGCCTTTGACTCCACCATAATGACGAACCACATCCTTGATTGGCGTCGAGACTACGGGTCGCCCCGCGGCAAGGTACTCAGGCGTTTTTGTTGGGCTTATGAAACGCGTCGCGTCGTTCAATGCAAACGGCATGATCGCCACGTCCCACCCGGCGAGATGGGCGGGAAGGTCCGCATAGGGGACCTGGCCAACGTAGTGGATATTGGGGGCACGCGGCAAATCACTTCGGGAGATTTTCACAACTGGCCCAATCAAGACAACAGACCATTCCGGTCGAGCCGCCGCCGTCGCCGCGATCAACGCCAAATCCAGGCGTTCGTCGATAACTCCATAGTAACCCAAGGTAGGACGGCCCATGGTTGTTGCGCCAGCAGGTTGAGAACGTCCGCTGCGGGCAATGCGAAAGTGCTCGATGTCAACGCCAGAAGGAAAAGGATGGATGTTATCGTGGAGAAGCCGCTTTGCTTCGAACAGACTGTATCCACCTGTGAATACGACATCTGCCCTTCTTATTAATTCAGTTTCCAAAGAATGCAGACGCGCCGGCGCGCCTAGAAAATTCGCCAATTCGTCCATGCAGTCATAAATCACCAGTTCAGCGTCGATCCCCCCTGCAAAATCGTACATCATCGGCGTGTAAAACCAGAAGGTTGGATTTTTGCCCCCGCTCAAGTCAATCAATTGGCGCACGAGTTCCTCCAACGCATCCCGGGTGCGGGTATCGGAAAATGAATGGGGAATGCGGGGGCGGATGCATTTGACACCGGACCCCTTAAACGCGTGGAATTCGAGGTAGGCCGCGTGGTGATCGGTGCGGATCATTTCTTCAAAGAAGAATACTTGCCTATTGATTGCAAACCGCTCCATGAGATGCTGGGGGCGTTGATAGACAAAGTCCCATCTGAGGTGAGAAAAACATATGATTGGGCCGTGCTCGTCGACGCTGTTGTGCTGAAATATAGTGGCGTTCTCGCGTATGTTCATCAGGACTCCTAATGGTAGGTTTGTCCTTCGAACCGCTGGCTACCAACTAGGTTCCTTAAACAGGGCTAAGTGTACCATACCGCACAATAATTTAGCCCGTACGATTTGGATATAGTGTCGAGCGGTTCTGCGTCAGGCCCATGATGAGGCCGACCAGCCGAGCGGACAATGGGAAGCTCGTTCCTATCGAGTTCGGTCACGCGGAAGACGCCACCGATTGGGCGCGCTATCATGCGGTCTAATGGGCCCGTTTTTGGCTCGGACTCGCGAAGCTCGACCTGTTATCGGTGGACATAGAGAACATTCTACTTCGGATATGCGGAGGCAGATTTTTGCGCTTAAGGCAAGCGCCCACCCATAGCTTTCTCCATCCTGCCTCGAACTTCCGGCGCTGCGTGGATCACGTGCTAAAAATCGTCGAGCTATCTCCAACTCTCCGTCTTACAAATGCCCCCTGCGCCGCATCGCCATTTGGACGATGTGAAGCTCTTGCGCTGTTGCGACGCTGCTTCAACGGCGCTTTATTGTGTAGGATCGAGCTCGTTTGCGTCCAGTGCTCATGTCGCGCGTGGCTACGCGTTTTACTTCTTCATCCTCGGTATCAGACATCGGTCGGTCGATGTCTTCCCCTGCTTCGTCACCTGATGAACTCGCGACACCCTCCACGGTAGAAACCTGCGGATCGCCGGTTCGGTCGTACTGCGACGGGGGCAAGTCTTCCGACGCTGTTGGCGACCAGCCTTCCGAACGCCACGACTGGGCTCTTTCGTCGATGTCGACGCTGCCCTCGTCATCGAGAATGTCAAGGGCTTTGTCGGCCAGTTCGCCGCTCACATCCGTGACTGTGACCAAAAACCCGCCGCGGCGAACGCCCTCGAAGTACGCGTCCCTGTCCTCGGCGGGAAAAAAGAAATCGCCAATAGATTCCCAAAAGCCCATACGGCGCTCGTCGGACGTTGCATTGGGATCCAGGGTGTCGTCGCCTTCGACAAGACGAACTTTATCGTGATCGATTCCGGCATCCACCAACCGCAATATGGCTCGTTCCGCCATTTCGCGATCTTCGTAAAACGCCGTCAATGTATTGGAAGCACTTGGGTCATGATCCGCGCTTGAGACTTCGTTATAACTGGACATTTTGCAGCCTCCGATTGTTTGATCTCACTCTCATGGCCGCCGTTCTGGATGTGACGTATAAACGCAACGGCACGTTCCGAAAGTCGGTCTTGCGCTGCTAACAAACGGCTTCTCAAATGGTTCCCAGAGCCGCAACATTGGAGACTTTCCTGGACTGTCCCGAGCCACATAACTGCCCAAGGCGGAATGTTCAGTGGCATGATCACCCAAATTTGCCTTCGAGATGGGTGGATTGGGTGCCCGCCACGCCCACGGCGTAAAGCAGAGCCACCGCCCATCGGCTCGTCTGGTCGGGCGGCGAAAAACTGCTCCAAAGAAGATTCTTGCACCCAAGAAGCGCAGTTGCTGATCGTGGCTGTCGTATGAGTTTGTTCATTGATTTCGTGTTGAGCCGCTTCTGCGCCGGCCGATTTTTGTTGCGATTGAGCAGCTTGCCATCGCCAATTTATTGGTGGTCAAATTTCCGTAGCGATAGTAGCTTCGATACGCTGTGGATGGTTTTATAAAAACGGCTGCGTCGCCTTTATTGCTATCGTTCGCGGCCGGGACGGATCGATACAAACACAGGACGAATTCCATGCTAGGATTCACTGCGCTTGAGCTGGCCCGAATTCAGTTTGGTTTCACGAGGCCGCATGGGCTGTGATCGCGCCCATTATGATTTAATGTTATTCTGTTACTTATTCACCCAGGACCCTCGTGATGTTCAACCCTGACGCAAAAGTACGCATATTCATCCCGGATGAAATACTAACAAGTACCGTCAAAACGTTCAGCAATGCCAAGGATGCCCTTGCAGCGATGAGCGGGCATTTAGTCCTCAAGGTAGAAGTTCACGGACACGGCCCAATGACCCCGGATCAGTTTATTGCTTGTTGCGCCGAACTCGGCTTGACCAAACAATAGCTGGCTCCACGTCTTAAACGTCGTTTGCGCATGGCCCTTCCTTCCCGTTAATCTTTGCTCCAGCCGCGCGGTAGCTGATGCCATCAGACGCCATCGATCGGCAAAATTGCAAATGGACTTGCTTGAACAATGCTCAGCTCAATTGACTTATAATTATAACCATCCATATTGATAATAATAAACTGTGCGAGGTCATATGAGCAGCGTTGATCAATCGCTGGCTGACGAACTTTACCGCGATCTACGGACGCTAACGACGGATGGAATCGTTGGTAAGAAATCAGCGTTTCCGCGTGAATGGGCTGAATCGATGCGCGAAGATATGATGACCGCTTTTTGGTCGGCGATTCAGCAGCCAGGCGGAGCAGTAGGACGCGGCCCGCGGCGCTGGTATGTAGAAATCCATCCTGAGGAGTTTGGAGGATTTGTTGATCTTGTTACGCACCCGTGGGTTGTGGGGATGTGTGAAAGGACCCTTGGAAAGGACTACCAAATTGTCGAGATCGGTTTTGATGTTCCGTTCCAAGGTGCCAAATATCAGCCCTGGCACAGAGATTTCCCTTCGCCGGCAGAAACCTATGCTGATCGGCGCATCACATCCTTGGCTTTTAACTTGACCGGCGTGGATGTCACCGAGGACATGGGGCCGTTTGAAGTCGCGCCTGGCACTCAATACGTTGATGGTCGAGACTGGAAGCATGAAATGTTTCCACCCAAGGAAAGCTGGCCGGAGTTTCAGAGCAAAGCCGTTCGCAAGTTTCCCCAACTCGGTGATATTTCGTGCCGTTCGGCGCTGACCGTGCATAGGGGTACAGAGCATGCATCACCGATTGCTCGCCCGGTGCTGGTGCTAGGGGTCGATGCTCCTGGAGCAGGACACGCGGAGCTGCATGACCTGATGGTGACACAAACCTATTTCGATGCCTTACCCGATTTAGTGAAAGAGCATTTGGTATGTCGTGTGGTAGATACGTTGGAACCTGTGATTCAAAAGCACGACATCGAAGGATTGGTCATGGGTGCGGATCCTGAATAATCTGCTGAGTTGAACTATATCGGCATATTGCTTACGTCGGTAAGGCTGGTATTGGCTGGAATTGATTGTAGATGGAGTACTTGACGTCGTTCCAGTCTTGGGTGCCTCCGACACCTGTTGCGCCTCAAAAGCTTTCGCCGGATCTCGAACTACGTGCCGGAGACGTAAACCTCGGAACCGTCTAGGGGAAAATCAATAGCACGGTCGATTTTACCTAATCTGTCAACTCGCCGAGGGTGTCTGCAACCACCGCTCCCCGCTCTCCCATGGGACGGGGTGCTCCGGTGGTGCTGTCCTTCGCAGTCTGCTGCTCGAGTTCTGCGTTGAGTTCCGCTCCGAGGATCAGGATTATCAACGAGATCCAGGTCCACATCATCAGGCCGACGACCGCGCCCAAGGTCCCGTAGGTTGCGTTGTAATCTGCAAAGTTGGCGAGATAGAACGTGAAAGCGGCGGAGGCAATGATCCACACCAAAGCGGAGAAGATAGCTCCGAAAGAGAGCCAGCGCCACTTTGCGTATTCGCGGTCGGGGCCGAACCGATAAAGGACAGAGACAGCAAGAGCGGCAATTACCGCCATGACCGGCCATCTGGCTATGTTGATCAGGGCCTCGCTCCAGCCGGTTAGTCCAAGTGACGCCAACAGCGCGGGGATGGCTCCCAGAACGGTAATGAGGACAATCCCGAAGAACAGGCCACCGGATGTAAAAAGGAATGAAATCAGGTTCAACCTCAAGAAACCGCGGCTTTCGTCTTCCCCATATGCGACGTTTAGAGCTTCGAATATGGCCTTGAAACCGTTGTTTGCGCTCCACAGGGCCACCAACAGTCCCAGCACAAACCCGACGCTGAGCGCTTTCACATCCTGGGTTGCCAAGGCCTCAAGCTGAGCTTGGATCAGGTCAAGGGCATCGTTCGGCAGAACTCCCGCAAGCAACGATATGTTGCCGGCAACCGTGGCGCGATCCGCCAGAAAACCATAAAGAGACACGAAGGCCGTAAGTGCGGGAAACAGCGCCAGCAGCAGATAGAAGGTCGAACCAGCAGCTATCAGCATGACCCGATCTTGTTCCAAGGAATGGTAGACCCTGAAGAGAACATCCTTCCATCCACGTGCCGGAATTTCGCCTGGGGACTCCGCCTCGCGACCCCTCGCAGGCCCAAGCGGCTCCTCCTGCTGGCCCGCCGCTTTGTCGATTGAGTAAGACCCACCCGTATTCCGTCGGAGCGTGATCGATACGGGTGCTGTCTGGTGTTGGAGGACGCGCAGTGCCGTTAACAACGCCAACGCGTAAAGCGCGAATGCGATCCGCTTCATATCAATTCCTCGTTTGCCATCCGGGCAGTTGAGGAGATAACCGCTATGGAAAACGGTTGGTTACCCGCAATGCAAGGTTTCAATGAAACGAGCGTGAAAACGCCCACGAAGCCCATTTTTTACGTGAGCCTAACGGTAACCGGCTCGCGCGCTACGTTGCCATCATTCAAGCTTTCGAGGATCGACAGGCCATGGGTGGGCGCTCGACGGAGTTAGAGAAAGCTCAAGGCGATTGGTCTTTGTTCTCGGGTTTTTGGTCGTTCATCTAGGGCCTTTGCCCAGGAATACCAGACGGACATTCCGCCCGCGATCACCATTCCCGATCAGGTCGACACGCGGCTCGAAACGTTGAAGCTCAGGGGCGGGTTTCCGGTGACGCGACTGTCGAGAACGTCTACGACATGATTGTGTGCTTGAGGTTTGTCGGGAACACCGTTGCGTGCCGGTAGTGCTGCCCTGGACCTTGCTCTAACGATGTTTCGTACAGGGTGAGTATCTGCTGAAATACAGACAAACAAAATGGAGATCACGGAGATCGATTAAGGATCCGTTTTCGCAAGCACATAATCGACATCAAGGATGCGCTTGCTCATGCCCGTCATCGCTACGACGGGCTCGATCTGATATTGGAGTCGGTCTCGGACTCCAAGCTTCGCGGGGCCTCACAGGAAATTTTTACGTCGCGGGCGAAAAGTTGGATGTCGTTGATGATATGCTGGACGACCTCTATCGACAGCTGTCTGATGTCGATAGGATGCCGGAAGCTTTACGCGTCGAAACGAGAATGACACGTCTGAGGCATCAGTTCAAAGTGACTTCGGCCACATCTTTCTTATAGTCTGCTTTCGGATCTACTCCGATAAGCACTTTGATACCTGCCAGAATACTCGATCCGTTCAACCATATTTCAGCGCGGTCCGCCTCGAAGCGGAGCAGAACAAGTTTAGGATCGTCTTTTCCGTGCTCGTACCACGCCGCCACAAAGGCGTTCCACAGTCGATCGATTGTGGCGCGATCGTTGTGGACAGCAACCGATCCATGAACGGAAGCAAAAAGATCGTGGCCTTTTGCGGCGAAGGTTGCTACGGCCCGGCTGTTTTCCCCAAGGTTTTGGACAAGCGAGCTTTCAGTTGAGGTAAAGAAGAAGATGGGCCCATGATCTCCCTCTATCTGGGCCGTCATAGGTCGCGTGTGGCTCTCTTCCACCCCCACCAGGCCCAACATCATTGTCATGTCGGATTTTAGCGTTTCCCAAAATTTTTGCTGCAGTTCTTGAGGGGTTGTCATCTTCCGATCCTTTCTGAAATCGGATTGTAAACTGTCCCGGTGGACAAAAGTTCCTGCCGTTTGAGCTGATAAGATGGGCACACCCCGGTCCTGGCGTCCGTCGCTGATAGAACTACATATCTCCCAAACCCAACTGATCGCTAAAATTGAGCGATTTCGATCTGGGGGAGGTCGCGATCCAAATCTCGCGAATGCTAATGTTAGATAGGGTAGCCTGGAGCCTGGACGTTTTCGGCCTATTTGTGGCGAACTGATACGAAACTTTGCCGGCTGTAACGAATTTTGGCAAACTTGTCAGAAAGCTCTAACACTCTGGCTTTTGTATCTGACAGGCTGCGCCCTCGCCTTCGAACGCGGGACCATGCAGATCAACCAGACATTGGCATCCAAGCGCAAGCGTGGTTTATCCGCCCTGCCGCAGACGCGGGCGGATCTGTATCGGGAAACCGCTTGTCGCCAATGCGCATGAATTCTGATAAAGGCGAGTGACTCCTGTCGAGCAAGGGTCCTTGTCATCGCACTGACGTGCGGTCGCAACTCGTCTGCAAAGGTGATAACCATTAAAAGCACTCAGATAACGACCGATCAAGGGATGCTATGAGATCAACTTGCTATGCACTTGCCGCTGCCCTCGCCGCTTCGACCTCATGCACGACCCCTGACACGATCCCGGATACTCAAGGCAGTTCCTTTGTCGACAGCAATGTCGCGGTCAACTCTCTCCGGAACTCGGTATATGACGAGTGCGGATGGGCCGCGGAGCCTTCAAGTCTCAGAAACTTGGTACCAGGCATTACCGTGGGCCGGGACGGGTTTCAAAGGATAACCAATGCGATTTGCGCAGCGGCACAGGGTACGCCGGCACCGGCATTATCGGGGGATTCTGTCACGGTTGAGGTCGAGCGGACGCTGGTGCGCGGAAGGTTTCTCGAACCGGGCGAGGCATTTGCGGTTGCGCAAGACTGAGAGTTGGATCCAGCAAACGGTACAGGAGGGTGCGTGCCGCCCCGAAGTTGCGCGAGGATCAGTCTCGGCCAGCCTCAACGAGAATCGTTACGACCTCTACCTCGGCGTTGCCGGATTCTCCCCGACCACCCGTTGCCTAGACTGCCGACAATTCTTCCGGCGTTTTGGAATAATCCGGCATTGTTGCTGGACCTCAGCAGCGACGGCATTGCCTACCAACGCGCAGCACCTCCAGTCCACTTCATAAGCCTATCCTTTCGATTGTTTTATGTGACGCTGCTGGAGAAACCAGGATAACGCCGTCCGGTCCTCTCACATATGCCAACTTGGGATGCCACTCGAATGGCGCGCTATCTCGCGATAAAATGCGCTGGCGTTTGGCGTGGGCTCGCGACGCACAGCCTGAAGTGGGAGGCTATGGTCCTCCGACGATTCTGTTTCAATCCGGCGACGTACCGGAACTGGAGTAGCCATCAAGCGATCAAGATGACGTGGGAAACAAACATTCAAAACCTCGTTAAAGTTGGCGCGGTCAAAATCACGCGGCGCGATGAAGCTGTCATTCACCAGCGCCTGGCCGACGCCGAGGCATATTTAACGGACGCTCGACATGTTACGACCACGCAATCCCGCTTCCTGCTGGCCGTTGAAGGCGTGCGCCAAGTAAGCCTCGCGGTAGCCAACCATGCCGGGATCAAAGTTATTCCCAACGCCCAGCACAAGGTTGACATATCGCAGCTGGCTGCAATGATTGCACAGCTTGAAACCGTCGCTCCCGGTGCTGCAAAGACCTTGGGAGATTTCCGGCATATCCGCATACAACGCAAAAGCGTGTCGCCTGCCCCACCGATCTCGCCGGAACAAGCAACCAAGGCAGTGGATATCCTGGAGCAGCTTCTCGCCCGTGCGCGAATTCTAACAAATGCAGGTAAAGGCCCTTAGGGGGTGCACACCTACTTATTGATCGCGGTTACGGCCAAATTGGTGAGTTTGTTGTTGGCTGCCTTTTCCTGGTCGAGAATCTCGCTCAGGAGAACATGAGCCTGTTCATTTCCAAGAACCTTTGCCCATTCGCGCAGAGAACCATAACGGGCAATTTCATAATGTTCCAGGGCCTGGCAGGCAGCCAATGCACCAGCGTCCAAGGCAACGCCCTGAGCTTCCGCAAGAACACCGTCCGTCTCTTTCAGGAGACCATCCATGGCATCACATTTCTCCCCCTCGGCCTTTACGCCAATGCTCTTGAAAACCTTTTCCAAGGTTTTGATCTGGCCCTTTGTTTCTGCAAGGTGCTCATCTAAACTCTTTTTAAGCGCTGCGTTTTTTACCGCGCTGGATACTTTTGGGAGCGCCTTTGCGATAGCATTCTCGGCGTAATAAACATCTTTGAGAGTGTGCTCAAATAACTCGGCGAGTGTTTTCATAGTTTGGTGCTCCAATTGATATCTGCACCTCAACAACTCGCAGTTACATTTATCGTTCCGGCTTCAAATAGTTTGTCCATTATCTGGCCGAGTGGCGGATTGTTGAAACGCTTCTGCCTGCTGAGCGTGGAAGAAAGTCCCGTCCAGCTCTGGACAATCGCCGTTTTTTGAACGGCATCCTGCATGTCTTGCGCATTGGTTGCCCTTGGCGCGACATGCATGAACGCTATGGCAAGTGGAACTCTGTTCTATGTCCGCTTCCGGCGCTGGGCAGAGCAAGGCGTCTGGGAAGCATTGCTCGAGACCCCTTGTCGAACTTGGGGCGGCCGACGACTGGCAGCATATGATCGACAGCACTACAGTCCGGGGCCATTCACAGGCTGCTGGTGCTAAAGGGGGACTCATGAGGCTTTTGGTCGATCACGCGGCGGCTTTACGTACAAAATCCACGCCCGCACAGACGGTCAGGGCCGCCCTCTTGGCTTTGTCCTGACGGGCGGACAAGTCTCGGATTACACCGCGGTTCCCGATCTGCTGGCAATGGCAGTCAACAGACCCAAGCTGTTCCTCGCCGACAAGGGCTATGATGCAGATGCGGTGCGCGAGAAACTGCTCATCCAAGGCATTTGCCCTGTCATTCCTCCAAAGGCCAATCGGAAAAATCCGCCCGTCTGCGATTTCAGAGCCTACAAGGACCGAAACCGTATCGAGCGCATGTTCAACAGGCTCAAGCAGTTGCGCCGGGTGGCTACTCGATACGATAAAACCAAGTGCTCGTTCGGCGCTTTCCTTGCCCCAACCGGCGCAAAGATTTGGCTCCCATATTCTGTAATGCTACGCTAACTCCCGTCCCCATAAACTGTATTCAATGTTCTTGCCGTCATTATAGCTATAAGTAGGATCATCAGCAGCATAAGACGGTTGGAATATATGTATATTTTCGAAACATTGGGTTTATTATAACGCTTATCCCGGTTGCTCAGGTTGTAACCTATTTGGATGTCAGGCGCGAAGCCTCTCCTCCTCCGGTATTTGGCGCGCCATGAAGGGTCTATTCCCTACGCGCTGGAGGCACGACCGACCTCCCTCGTTCCAGAAGTTCATGGCTGACTTCTCGGACGACCGCGCAAGTATCTGTTCAAGAAACGCTGGCCAGAGGGATTCAAATGCCCGCGTTGCACCCAAAGGAAGGGATGGCGTCTCGAGTCGCGGCCGTGGCTGTGGGAATGTTCAGCTTGCGGCCGCCAGACATCGTTGATTGCCGGCACCGTGATGCACGACCTATCTGACCTCTTGCCGCTGCCGCTTCTTACACGCCAATCCTACGCGCTCATCTCTGTATGCCGCATGTCGCGCGCTGGGGGGCTACCAAACAAACGGCCATATTCGCGGGTGAACTGCTGTACGCTTTCGTAACCAACGGCAAACGCCGCTGAGCTTGTGCTCATGCCATCTGCCAGCATCCGTCTGCGCGCCTCGATCAGGCGCAAGTGCTTTTGGAACTGCAATGGCGATAGAGTGGTGATTTCGCGAAAATGTTGGTGGAACGATGAGGTACTCATGCCCGCCGCAGCAGCTAACTCTTCTACGCGTATGGGTCTGGCATAATACTGTCTGATCATTGAGACGGCGCGCGCGATGCGTTGTGCGTGGCTGTCAGTGATGCCGAGACGGCGAATTGCCGTGCCATGCTTACCTGTCAGCAGCCAGAAATGGATTTCGCGAAGAAGTTGTTTTCCCAGTACTGGCAGCGCTGCGGGTCGGTCCAAAAGCCGCATCAAGCGCAGTGCCGCATCGGAAACATCTTCATCTGTTGGTTCGATCCGCACGGGGCTGTCGTCCCCATCGGGAATGGCCGCGATCTCGACTGAAAGCTCTCGCACCAAGGCTGGGTCGAGTTCAAGCACCAGCGAATAATACGGCGCAGCGGGGCTTGCCTGTATGATCTGGCTGACCGTGGGAACGTCTGCCGAGATCAACAGCGACTCGCCTGGCCCGAATTCGAAACTGTCGGCCCCCATCGAAACGCGTTTCCTGCCTTGCAGCAGTATGGCCACCAGCGGTTTGTTGACAGCGACTTGCAATTCGTCTGTCTGAATCGCGCGTATCGCGGCCATCCCGGGAATGGGAGTCGGGGCAGCGCCGAAATGGTCGGCACGAGCGTCGGCGTATCGCCGCACAAGATCCAGCAGGTTTCCTGTCATGCCATAAGAATGGAACTTGTCGTAGCTTCAGGCAAGGAGATATCTGGGATCAGGCGAGGTTATTCGACGTTTTCCGCACGACAACGAGTATGACCAACGCTACATTTGTAGGATCAGGCAAAGTAGCGCGAGGAACGGGCAACACGAGACGCAGCATTTACTCCATCTTCCCGACATCACTTTTGATGAAAGGAAACTACTATGACCAGCATCTCTCTCGTAACAGGCGCAAACCGCGGCCTCGGACGAAACACGGCCGTCAGCATCGCCAGACTTGGCGGGGACGTAATCATTACCTATCGCGGCAACGACGTTCAGGCCCGTGAAGTGGTGGCCGAGATCGAGGCTCTAGGTCGCAGGGCCATCGCGCTACAACTCGACATCGCCAGAATCGACAGCTTCCCCGTCTTTGCGGAAACCTTGCGCGCAGCGCTGCTACAGACCTGGGACCGCGACACGTTCGATCATCTGATCAACAACGCTGGCCATGGCGAATTCGCCATGATCGGCGAGACCACCGAGAGCCAGTTCGATGGGCTATTCGATGTCCATGTCAAAGGAGTCTTCTTCCTCGTACAGACTCTTTTGCCTCTTATCGTCGATGGGGGGCGGATCGTGAACTTCTCCTCCGGCTTGACCCGGGTCTCTTATCCAGGTTTTTCTGCATATGCCGCCGCGAAAGGAGCGATTGAGATTCTGACCGTTTATATGGCTCGTGAGTTGGGCAGTCGCGGAATCACGGTAAACACCGTCGCTCCAGGGGCTATAGAGACCGATTTCGGTGGCGGACTTGTCCGGGACAATGCCGACGTAAACGCCCAATTCGCAGGTATGACGGCACTTGGCCGAGTGGGGGTGCCAGACGATATCGGGCCGATGGTTGCAGGCCTGTTAGGTCATGACAATCGATGGGTTACCGCGCAGCGGATCGAGGTATCAGGTGGTCAGGTGATTTGACCTGACCACTTGTCGTCCAAGGCAACTCATTTCCTGTAAGTGCCGGCCCGATAAGTCGAGTTATCGGGCTGCACAGCGGCAAAAGGGAAAATTATAAGACTTATCCCGCTGGCT
Source organism: Phyllobacterium trifolii (assembly GCF_014192095.1). GTDB lineage: Bacteria > Pseudomonadota > Alphaproteobacteria > Rhizobiales > Rhizobiaceae > Phyllobacterium > Phyllobacterium trifolii. The sequence continues at coordinate 24,910 of NZ_JACHXN010000021.1, read as the reverse complement.
CAGGTCCTACAGTTCGATTACGTCCCAGAGCCACCAGAGGCCCGCCCCAGTCATGCAAAGTGTGAGAACGAGGCGGACCCGTCTGACGTTGCGGACGAATCGTTCTCCGCCCGGTGTAGCTTTGAATTTTTGATATCGCCGATGCCACCAATCAATGGCAGCTATAAACGCGGCGAAGGAGAGGACAGCGCCGACATACAAGCCTCTCTGGTAAGCCACTCGTCTCGATTATGCAAAACGAATAGTTTTTAAATTCCGTATAAGCAACAGTTTCTTATAGACCCATTTGGAAGATGCGCCCGACACCACTTTGTCAACACGGCCTAGGAGAATATCATTTGGCTTTGGAGTTGCCGGCTGCCACCATCAGTAGCGATAACCGCCACATCACGCTATTCGATAGCGCCGTCAAACAATCTGAGCGTCTCAACACGGCTGATAGGAAGCGCAAGAGGCGCTCCCTACCGTATACTGCCGCCGTAGTTTAGGCCATCGGACGGTAGTCTCGGGCTCGTTCGCGCTCCCGCATCAATTCCTCTTCGGTAAGATCAGCGCTAGTTTCATCAAAGCCCTGCCAACCTTCCTCTCGATACATCGCGCGCCGCGTATTGAGATCGACCGGAACTTTGTCGTTGATGATCGAGCGCGCAAGTTCGACCTGATCATCCTCTACTCGCGCAGAAACCAACGTGCCGCCTCTGCGGACGCCTTCTGCGTAAACGTGAGCATCGTTTTCATCGACGCCTGCGCTCGTCATTGAACCGATGATGCCTCCTGCAGCACCGCCAGCGACAGCGCCCGCAACGGCACCCGTGGCCGTGGCGACAAGCCAGCCTGCGGCAACGACTGGACCAACACCTGGGATCGCTAGCATGCCGAGGCCCGTTAGCAGGCCGCCTGCGCCGCCTACGACGGCACCGACGCCAGCCCCGGTTGCAGCACCCTCGCCTGCATTGGATTCACCAGCTTTGCCGTTACGACCCACGATGCTGATATTGGACGGAGAAATCCCTGCGTCCTCAAGTGCGCTGACGGCGGTTTTGGCATCACCGTGATTATCATATAGTCCTGTTACAGTTTGCATAGTACCTCCTGATTATCGCTAGCTGAGTTATTTGGCGGCTTCGACAATGTTGCCTTGAAAATCGAGTTTTACCTCGACTGACTTGCCATCTTTCATCGCAGGGCCGGTCCAGACGCCATCTTCACCTTTCGTCAAAGTACCGACGCCAGAATAACCCTTGGCTTCGATGCGTTCCTTGGCCTGAGACTCGGTAAAACTGTTAGCCCCTGCAACTGGAGCCGCCGGATTTTTGGTATCCGGTGTCGCGACTGCTGGTGTTTGCGAGTCCGTTGCAGGCTTTGTTGCCTCTTGGGCATGCGCCGCAGAAAGAATCGAGAGAACGCCGAGCGTGATTGCTATACGTTTCATGGTGCCTCCTTATTGACCGATGATCGATCGGTGGAATGACAACCCACCGCTGCTGCCAATGTTCCCGATGCACGTTCTAAATATATTTTTGCGCCGGCATGGAACTAAAGATGGCGGTGATGAGCTGAAGGAAACGCCATATCGGCTAACCACCAACTCATAGCTCTCGGAACCATCCACTTATTCTACCGTTTCGGAATGACACCCTGTCGTTCCCATCCCACTCACCTGAGAAGCAGTTCCCGATGCGCCTCTTTACCTGCGACAACTGCAAGAATGTTGTCTTTTTTGACAATCGCCAATGTGTCCAGTGCAAATCCAGGCTGGCCTATGAACCTGTGAGTATGACAATGCGAGCAATCAACTCCGAGGCGGAAGGGTTGTGGCGATTTGTGAGAGGCGAAAGATTGGAAGCATGCATGTGCGCAAACGCATCCTATGACGTTTGCAATTGGCTAGTCGATCCCTCGGAGAGCCAGGGTTTCTGCCTGTCTTGCCGTCATAATCGCCTGGTGCCATCCGTCAAAACAGCAGAGGGCTTAAACCATTGGCGCAAAATCAGTCGGGCGCAGCAGCACCTCTTCTATTCCATTTTGCGCTGGAATCTTCCCCACCCCGATCGCATTGAGGATCCGACGGGCGGCCTGGTTTTCGATTTCCTCGAAGATCAACATCTTCCCGGCGGAATGATTGTACCTGCGATGAGTGGCCATGACGAAGGTCTCATCACCATTCGTGCCGCCGAGGCCGATGATGCGACGCGTGAAGAGGCGAAGCAGTCCGTCCATGAATTATATCGAACATTGCTTGGTCACCTTCGTCACGAAAGCGGGCATTTCATGTGGAACAAGCTTGTCCGCGACGGCAATGACCTGGAGAACTACCGCTCGGTGTTTGGCGATGAGCGGCCAAATTATGAAGAAGCTCTCCAGCACTATTATGCCAATGGTCCCCTCTTGGGGTGGCAGGAAAGCTTCGTCTCGGCTTACGCAAGCTCCCATCCATGGGAAGACTTTGCCGAGTGCTTTGCACACTATATCCATATCGTTGACAGCCTCGAGACCGCACGCGAATTTGGCGTCGCAGCAAAACCGCCAAAGCATCTGGCAATGGCAGCATCAATCGATTTCGATCCTTATCAAGCGGGTACCGCCGAACAGCTTGTGAGCACCTGGGTCCCACTCAGTATCGCAATCAATTCCATACAGCGCAGCATGGGGCAATCCGATTCGTATCCGTTCGTCTTGTCGTCGCCGGTCATCGCCAAACTCGAATACCTGCATCGCCTTGTTCAGAGGTTCCAGCGGCAACCTTGATTAAGCAATCACTTATCACGTTGATGCGAACAATGGCGACTGAACCTACCAATCTAAAAAAACGTCTGGCCAGAAACCTTCGGGTCACAAGCGGCGTCAAAAGGCAGCAAGAGATGCTGTACAGCGCCGGTCGCGGGCGAGGACACCTCGATCAATTGCGAGAACGCCCAGAATGTTTCGCGGCAGGACGTCGAGGACTACGCCTCTGTCAGAGATTGAGGGATGGAAGCCACCTCTTCAATCAAGCCGGCGAACGAAGGACTGCCGGTCTGCCCGCTTGGAATTTCATAATGTATCTTTTTCTTCCGGAACAAATTCTTCTTCTCAGGGTTGCGTTTTTGACATCGTGTCAACTGGAGAACTTGAAATGGAAAATGCCGGAATTGGTTGGATTGCCGCAATCATCATAGGTGGTCTTGCAGGCTGGTTTGCTGAGATGTTTATGAAGAGCAATACAGGCGTAGTCATGAACGTCATTTTGGGAATCGTCGGGGCCGTCATAGCCAATGCGTTGCTGTCGTTTTTTGGCGTTATCCTGACGGGGTGGCTGGGCTATCTGGTCGCCGGATTTATCGGAGCATGCATTCTCATCGCGGTGGGCCGGATGTTTCGAGGAACCACGGCCGTGTGAGACTACCCTAGCACTCGCCCGGTGTAGGAGATTTCGCCGGGGTTATTCAGCGGGCTCGAGAAGGCAACACGTCTTCAAGACAATACAGGATTGATCAATGCAGACCGAACCCACGCGCGATACAGGTGAAGCCGAAGTTGAAAGCGATACTTACTTGGTTGACCAGGTTCTCGAACAACGCAAGAAAGACCCGGGCGAAGCTATATCGCAAGACCTGCCTATGTCGGATCAACTGGCGGCACTGCGGGCGGAGATTGGCCGTCTGGCCGAGTCGATAAGTCTTATCGCTGAGGAAGCAACCGCAATCGTGGCCCGAGCGCCAGCACGGTTACGTTCCGAGGCAGAAAGACAATTTCATAAGCGCCCTTTAATCTCACTGCTGGCAATCGGCATTTTGAGCTTCCATCTTACACACGCGCTCTTTGGCAGCTCTCGCAGAATGAGATGACAACCATGGAGGCCCCCCCGCTTGAACGAAAGCTCGTTGCAATTCTGGCGGCCGATGTCGAAGGGTATTCGAGATTGATGCATCGGGATGAAGAGGCGGCCTTGCAACACTATCGTCGCACCGTTCAATCATCGACGCCATAATTATTCAGGGCCGTGGAGAAATCTCCGGGACGGCGGGCGACAGCGTTCTGGCAGAGTTCGCCAGCGTCGTCGATGCCGTTCATTCCGCCGTCTCGATCCAGCAAGCCCTGACCAAAGCCAACGCCGCTTTACCCCCGGACCGGAGTATGATGTTGCGCATCGAAAATCCGCGGTGCTTCACAGGAAATTTTTGCCGTGGCGGGCGAAAAGATGAACCTCGTTGATGATATGCTGGATGAACTCTATCGGCAGCTATCTGACGTCGATCGTATGCTGGAAACTTACGCGTCGAAACGAGAATGATACGGCGACGTTGACGCCGGTTGTCTCCCCTGATCAGAAGATCATCGGGCTCCAGACGATCAAATGGAAAGCCGCCAGGGAGGCAGTATGAGAAAAGTCAGTGTAACCAACTCTGCGCTGTGGGGGCATGTTTCGGGTTCCTCTGCATGGCAGCGATAATCCTTCTTACGCGAGAGCTCGTAGCGTGCCTATGGTTGGGTACTCGATCGACCTTCACGGTGGTGCTGTAGCCGGACAGGTTGTTCTCCCTGTGGCATGGATTCGGAATTTGACCATGCGCGCGAAACAGCAATGCATATCTCCATTCAGAACGGTTCCTAAACATCGGACTGCGTGCACGGCAACAACCGGCAATCATCGACCACGTTATGGCCACGCCGAAGACTGGTGTAAAATTGAAGATTAGGACGTCCAAAACGGAGCACGCAGGCGCGGTGCCCGCCGTTCTGGACGATGCTTATGATGTCTATTGGCCACTGCCAGAATTGGGGTGTCCCCGACTCAGTTGCACCTCGTCGCCGGTCCAGCGCCGCAGCCCTTCTCGGCAGGTTTTCTCACACCGCTTGGCCCGGTCAGCGCACCGACCTGACGCCCGTAGTTGTCGCGGGTGTTTTGATCGACGACGGCAACGGGAGCGGCCAGGATCAGTCCGGCAGCATTACCCGCTGCGGCAGCAGTGCCCGTTGTCGCCACAAGTATCTGGTCGCCGAAGCCTACCCTGTTATCCGTGAGCGTCTGGCCTTCCGAAATACGTTTACCGATGAGCTGGACGACCTCCGGAGACTGGGCGAACTTGCTGTGATGAAGGTCGTCGCCGACCTTGATCTTTGTCAGGTCAATGACGGCGATCTTGTTGTCTTCAAGTTCCTGTTTGAATGGCGGCTGCTCTGGGTCGATGGACCCAAGCCGGGCCACGTTTCCCCACACCCGCCGTGAAAACGCCAGCGCGCGGTCGTCGCGGGAAACGAACAGCGTAAACTGCGGATGCTGCTTTCCCATGTCGACGATCTGCGAGCGGAACACGTCGACATCCACATCGGGAGCTGCCAGCATGACGTTCTTGAATTTCGCCGGCAGCTTACCGTTGCGGATCGCCATCTGACGCAGGGATTCCAGGGCAAGCCAGTTTCCCATCGAATGGGCCAGAACCGAGACTTCCTTCACCTCGGGATCCTTCGCCAGATACTGGAACAGGTTCTCCAGAGCGTTGCGCGTGTAATTCGTGCTCTCGCGGTCATAGCCGTAAGCAAGCAGACTGCCGCGCGAAGGCCACGTCACCAGCACAGGGGCACTATGCACGCCGGAATCCTGGACAATCTGCGCGAAACGGTAGACTGAGTCTTCGAACCGATTGTTGAACCCGTGGACGAAGACGAGAACGCTGTGGTCCGGGCTTTTCTTGACGGAGACGTTCAGCCATTTTATCGCCCCCTCCCGCGTCAATTCATCTGCTTTCAAGGTGGCGAAGTCCGTCGCCGGGTTCGGCGGCAACCTTTTCGGCCAGGCGACCTCCCCCTCCTTCCGAACATTTTTTGGCGGGATCGACACGATGATGTCTGCAAATGCTGGAGCCAAACCGCGCTCCCCCGTAAACATCTCACCGCGATTGGAGGAGCGGCTGCGGGTCGTCGTAACCAGCATTTCGACCCTGCTCGACGTAGGCGCGGTGTCGGCAACTGGCAACAACACGTTTTTTGGACGACCAGCACAACCTGCCGCGAGCACGAGGACGCCGCAGACCAACACCCATTTGGGCCACTCGAAGAAAAGAGGCGACTTAGGGACCATCAGTGAACTCCCCACACCGTCGCTTCACAGATTGAACAGAACCCCCCAGTTCTTTTTCGCTCAAACGTAAAGTGCGATCACATTTAAAGAATAATTTAAGTTTGAAACAGGTAAATACCCATACCAGAGGAACGCTACTGCCGCAAACGTCATTGGTGCCACGAATGATCGGACTGCCATTGATTTCGGCAAAGGGCGGCGTTGCGAATTTCCGCTGTGCTATCGGTATCATTGTTTTTGCGGTGCAGCCGGAGACGGCACATCGATTCTGATCAGTCGGGAGAACTCCGGTGACAATCCCGCTGCCTTGGCCCGCTCGGCAATATGGGAGCGTTGCCGCAAATCCGCGAGCGGCAGACTGGTATCGAGCGCGCCCCGCTCATAGGCGTATTCTGGAAGATAGCCATTGACGATCAGCCGCCAGTCGAGAGGAACCACGTCGCCGACGGCCCGCATCATCTTGACGATCGTTGTCGTGCAGTTCGTCGTGATCGAGTTGTAGATTCCGGCGTCGTGGAAAGCGCGTTGGCATCCTGAACATACTCAAGCAGCAGCGCGCGGGCCGCTTCAGGCGGCGCTCTGAGGCGATAGATCTGGACATCTTCGCCGCGAAAGTTCGATCGCACCCCGACCACATCGCGCTCATCCGACGCTATGATCACCAGCGGATCGCTCTTGAAGAGGTCGGCAACGGGCGAAAACGCGCCCCCGACGCGCCGCCTCACCTCAACCGACCAGGCGATATAGTCCCCGTCTTCGAAGCCGAAGCTTAGAATAACATGGGCGATGTTGGGATTTCCCCATTGTGACAAGAAGAGATCAGCCGTGCGAAGCTTGTTCAGATTATAGGTCCGCGTCACCCAGCGCTCGGTGAAATCTGTTTTGCTGTGCCATCCGAAGTCGCGGACGTTGTTCAGCGTCAAGACATCACCGTTACGCGTTCCGGTGACCTGCCGCGCCACCTCCGGTGCCCAGTCCGCATGTTCCAGCGGCTTGATCGTGCTCCACCACGTCAGCAGCAAGACAAAACACAATAGAAACAGGAGCAGCAACCAGTTCCTGAGCCTCGTGAAGATGGCGACTATCGTTGCAAGGCCAAAAACACCACACAAGAAGGCAGCCACAATTCTCGCAGACGGTGGCACGGGCAGCTGGTACCACAGTGCTCCCACCGCCCACGCCGTGGCAACAAGGATGATTGAAGCCAGAATGCCGGCAAACAGCAAACGCCCTATAAGTCGCATAGTCCGCTACTTGATCCTGTCGATTTGCCTGCCCATGACTTTGCCAACAACCAATCTCGGGCCCCGCTTGCCTGCGGCATGATCAAGGTGCCGGGTTCAAAGTGACGGTCGTGACCCCTCCGGCGAAGTTGATGCCCTCTTGGCCCTCGACCGAAATCGGCTGCAGGGAAAACGCCTTGCCCGTACCCCCGACAAGGATGTTTGCACCTGCTCCGGGCCCGACCGAGGCATTGGCTCCTATACCTGCATAGGTGCCTGCGAGCGCTCCTGCGGCAAGTCCGCTGGTCGCCGCAACGACGCCCCAGATCAGGTGGCCCGACGCGACCTCGCCGATTGCGATGCCGTACTCGTCGATCGATCCGGTGTAGTTCTCGGTATTGCCGCTCTTCTGTTTGAACGAGCAGGTCAGTTTCTGCTTCTCCACGACGAACATTCCGATCCCTTTGGAGACATCGCAGGCGAGCGTTCCAATCTGGACTGACTCCGCATTTGCATCGAAGGGCATGAACGCGGCGGCACTGGCAAGCACCTTATGAAAGAAAGTCATTCGCAACTCCTGTTCTTCTTTGGTCAGTTGAAACACCATCCAGTCAGTTCCGGCGAACCCCATAGGTTCGTGCCAGAACCAAGAAGTGAAGTACGTAACCGTTACAGGTCCGCTACTTCATCCGCCCGAGGTTGATCAATTGCACGCGCCGGTTGTCCGCCGCCTTTGGGTTGGCTGGATCCACCGGCATCTCCTGGCCCACACCGACGGAATAGAGCCGGTTGCGCGGAATGGCGAATGTCGTTGCCAAGGCTTCCGTGATCGCATCCGCACGCTCCTGGCTCAGTTTGAGATTGTGTTTGGCGTCGCCGGTAGAACTTGTGTGGCCAACAACGAGAAACTTGTAGAACATCAAATTGGGATGATGCAGGGCATCGGCGATCAGGCCGACCGTGCGGTATGACTTCGGTTCGATGGCAATGGAATCGTTCTCGAAGTCAATTTCGACAAGCAGCTGCGACAGGTTGGCGAGCTGGCTCCAGTTCGGTTGGCCGGAAACGCCTTTGCCAACGTTGGCATTTGCTTCCTGCATGAGTAAAGCCGGATCTATGACAGGTGCAGCTTTGGAGATTTGGCTCAGACTGCTGAGCAGCTGCTGATTGCTGAGTTGCTGAGCCGAGGCGATGCCGGCCATCAGCAAAAGACCCAGCGCCACACCGGCACGAAGTTGACGAATGAACATTTTCTTTCCCCCGAGTGTGGTCATGATCTACCGCCATCCTGCATCTGTGATCGCTTGGTTGCACTTGCCGTTGTCGACGCGTTTCGACTTCAGCAGGCAAGCAAGAATGTTGCCTTCCCCCTTCATGCCTCCACAATACTGCGCCGCGTCGTGCGCACAAATCTTGAAGAACCCGGTCTGCGCCGCCTGTCGCTGCTGGATCGAAGTGGTCACCTGGCCCAGCGTGGAGGTACAGGTCGACGACACCTTTGCTTGGTTTTTCTGCAGGCAGTCCTGAATCCGGTTGTTGCCTAGATTGAGGCCTTTACAGACTTTCTTGATGTCCGAGCCACAATCCTTGGCAAGCGCCGTTACCGCATCGGCGTAGCTCATCGTATCCGCTCGCCCAATCGCGGTTGAGGAAAGCGAAGCGACAACGATCGCCGTGCCCAACAAATAAAGTCTGTTCATTGCTCAAAACTCCCGGGTCTGATTCCTGCGGCAGTCTATCGAATGGCCGAGAAGTGGCTATTGTCCTTTAGGGAAGGCGTCATCCGCCTAAGCGGCCAAGCCTCGTCGACGTGCCAGGGATGCACATTGCCCTCGGGGCTGTATTCTGACTCTTCATAAGGACAATAGGATGGACGAAGTTTCAAACACCAACCCTGTTCTGGAAATTGTCGTCGGCACGCTGATATTGATCGTGGTCATTTTCGTCCATGGTGCAGGTATCAGGGTCATAAATCGACAGTTCAGCAAATCGTGGATTCGTATCACCAAAAATACGTCACACTGGCGGCCGAACTTGTTGCTCGCCGCCACCATTGCCTCCCTTGCGACCTTGCATTTTGCCGAAACTCTTATCTGGGCCGTTCCGATATCCGTGCGCGGTTTGATTCCGCCGATGCGCGATAGCTATTATTTCGTCCTGGAAAACTATACGACCCTCGGCGAAGGCACCATCAGATTGCCCGATCAATGGCGGTTGCTTGGGCCAATCATAGCGATATCGGGTTTGTTCACCTTCGGATGGACGGGCAGCGTTCTGGTAAGCATCATGACCGAATTTGGCAGACTAGATAGAGATCGGGCCAAGAACTCAGACGGTGGCATTTCTTCAGGTGATGCCGATGTGGATGGATAGGAAATAATCGTTGCCCCGTACGATCCTTCACATAGATTGCGTGAAGGTTGTTCGGCCTGCGGTCAATTGAGTTGGCTGAAACATGGATTACCTGGACGTTCAATCTCGAGTGGTCGCCGATGCCTCCCCAAGGGCTTTGATCAACAACGCGCTTGGAAACGGCTTGCGCAGATAGGCAACGCAGCCCGTACGCGCCGCTTCCGCTTCAAGAGCAGCATCCTCAAGTGCGGTGACGAATATCACCGGAAGCCTGGATCCGGACGCCCTCAATCGGCGCTGCAGTTCGATCCCCGACATACCGACAAGATCGACGTCGAGGACAAGGCAATCAATTTTGGTGTCGGGGCGGTCCAAGTAAGCTTCGGCCGACGAATATCCTTCTGTCGTATAACCATGGGCATTCAGCAGGCGTTGGACACTCCTCAACATACTCGGATCATCTTCAACGACAGCAATCCTCCATGGGAGCTTTTCCACCTCGTCCTCTTTTCAGCCGGCCTCTGAATGTCACCAGCTCGACCGATGATAGGATTGACAGGTAGCGTCGTATATTGTCCTAAGGGGAAGTATCAAAGCGGCGCTCTGGCTTGGGCGAAGTATCCAACAATCCCTTTCTCTCGGCGATCGACACGGCCTCCGCCAGCGATTTGGCTCCCAGTTTTTCCATGACGCAGTGCCGATGAGCTTTGACGGTTCGCTCCGACGTGCTGATGGTGTAGGCGATCTGCTTGTTGCGGTTGCCCCGGACCATAAGACTGAACACCTCGTATTCGCGTGGGGTCAGGCTCGCCACGAGGACCTCGAGCGCATGAACGCGATCGTGTTCAAGTTGACGCCTCTCGGACTCCAACAGCGCCCGGTCTATCGCCTCCTTCAGGGTCTCGCCGGAAGCCGGCTTCTCCAGGAAATCTTCGGCACCCGCCTTGATTGCACGCACGCCGGCCTGGATGTTGCCCGCGCCGGTAAGATAGATGATGGGCAGCAGCGGCGCTGTTTCGGCAAGACGCTCTTGCAGGGCCGCACCGCTCAAGCCGGGCAGTTGGAGGTCGAGGAGAATGCAACCGGGTTCCGCATTCGGCAGCGTCGTCAGAAACTGATCGCCCGATTCATAGAACGCCACGCGGAAGCCATAGGATGCGATCAATCGGCCAACGGCAGTTCGAAACGAGTTGTCGTCGTCGACAATGTGAATAACGGGATTCATGTGACGCACCCGCTTTGCACGAGAGGCAGGTTGAAACGAATGACAGCGCCCCCGTCAGGCCGGTTGTCTGCCCATATCTTGCCTGCATAGGTTTCTACGATCATCCGCGCGATGGAAAGACCAAGCCCCGTTCCAGTCGGCTTGGTCGTGTAAAATGGATCAAAGATGCCGACGAGCTGTTCGCAGGGAATGCCACATCCGGTATCCGAAATCGACAACTCAACCTTGCTTTCTTTGGTCAGCCGGGTCTGGAACACCAGCCTTCGCTCGGTCGCCGCCACGTCGAGCATGGCATCCATCGCATTGGTGGCAAGATTGAGAATGACTTGCTGGATATGGACCCTGTCGGCCCGCACCCGCAATTCCTCCATTGCGCCTTTGGAACTGACGATGATGTTTCGCCGCTCGGCTTCGGGGCGGAGGATTTTGATTGCGCTGCTGATCACTTCGTTAAGGTCGAATTCCTGCCAGTCGATTTCACTGCGCTTCTTCAGCAGTCCCCGCAACCGCGTGATGATGTCGCCGGCCCGCTGATCGTCGTCTTTTATGTCAACGAGGATCTGCTTGATCAGATTGAGATCGGGTGTCTCGCCCCGGAGCAACATTTCCCCCGCCTCGGCGTTGCTGCGGATCGCGCCGAGCGGCTGGTTGAGTTCATGCGCGATCGAGGCGGTCAACGCGCCGGCCGTTGCGGACTGGTTGAGATGCACGAGCTCGAGGAGACGGACGCGCAATTCCAGTTCGGCGGCACGGCGGCGGCGGCGTTCGACAAGAAGGCCGGCAATCACGACACCTTGCGCCGCGATGACGGCGAGTGTGGTCAGGACCGCCGGCCAGTGCTCTTCCCAGAGAGTTTTCTCCCTGAACCATTGGACAGTTCCCGCGGGAAGATCGCTTTCCGACAATCCCCAACGCTTCAGTTGTCTCGCATCGGCAATATAGATCGGCGCAGCGTCAACATTGACAATCGGCTTTCCGGCAATCGCATCGAGGGCGAGGTCTGCAACGGCCAGACCCAGAGACTCGAAAGTGACCATGTTGCCGCCGACGATGCCGTGGTCGATGTAGGTGGGATAAGGGCCATAGATCGGTGCGCTGGCCGTCGCCGCAATCTGCCTGAGCGCTTCGCGCGGAATGAAGTTACGGCCGGTGCTGTCTTTAAAAATAGTCAGGGCGAGAACGATGCTGTCCGGGGGAAAGCGAGCGGCCCGCTCGACGAACTCGTCGATGGTCAAGTTCTCCAGGTAAGTGGTGTCATAGTTCTTGGCCAAAACCGCAAGATCGGCACGGGCCGTTGCCAGCCACGCACGGTCCAGATCCGCCGATCCCCCGATAATAAAGAGATGCCGCGCCTTCGGCTGCAGGCTGCGGGCCATCTCGAGGGTCTTCACTATGTCGTCTTTGTTGAAGACACCGAACACGTCGCCCGGCAAGCCTATGTTCTCGGCGGTGGATCTGCTGAGGCCCGTGGTGACGATCCGCGCGCCGGGAGCGACGGTGTCGCGGTGGGTGGCAATGAAGCTTGCCGATTCGTCACTGAGCGCAATCACCACATCCGGCCGACGGTTGCGATACTTGTCGGTGAGGAAGTGCGCCATTTTCTCGACATGGGCTTTTTCCGGAAATCTTGTGAGGTCGAGAAATTCCGAGAAAATATCGACCTTGCCCCCTGTCCCTTCCCGCAGCCGGTTTCGCACTGCCTCGCCGGCTTCGGTCGTTGCCGCTATCCGTTCGTCGTAAGGATAAAGAATAAGGACACGGGGCACCCGGCCAACGATCTCCATCGAGACGGCCGGTCCAGCGGCCAGCATCGGGAGAACCAGGAAAAAGAACGCGACCGATATCCCGACAAGCCGGCTCGAACGAACCTTCCAATTGCGCACCATGAACGTTCTTGCCCCCAACAAGACGGACCCATAGTAGCAGATTGAGCAGAGGACGGTATCCGTGGAAGTGTGTAGGTGATCCCAAGGGTATGCCCGCTCCGACGTGCACCCCGGAATGGTTGCCGAATTAACGGGCCACCGGCTGCGTATCTTATTCGACGTCGACTCGTTTGCCCCTAAGTACAATATCTCCTCGCACCGCTCTTTCGTAGGATGCCGCCGACCTGCGCACCGGGAGGCACGCGGGTTCGAATGTCGAAGTGCAGACGCATAAAAGGTGAACACGTCGGTCGCGGCGTTCTTGTCCTGTCCTGGGGGTTGGTCAATCATTGCGTTCGTTCGCATTCAGGCTGGAAGCTTCAAACGGAGGAACTGACAAATGAACGGCAAAATCTTAAGTTACGGCCTTGGCGCATTGACTGCCACAGCCGTTCTCTTGGGCAGCAGCGCTCTTGGGCCCGCCGAGGCGCAGGAGACGCAAAACAAGCCCAACATCCTCTTCATCATGGGCGATGATATCGGCTGGATGCAGCCCAGCATCTATCACCAGGGCCTGATGGTCGGCGAAACGCCGAACATCGATCGCATCGGCCAGGAAGGTGCGAAATTCATGACCTATTATGCCGAGCAGAGCTGCACGGCTGGTCGTACTGCATTCATCACGGGCATGCAGCCGGTGCGCGTGGGTATGGTCTTGCCGGAAATTCCCGGAAGCCCGTCCTACCTGCGGGCCGGCACACCTCATCTCGCCAGATTCCTGTATGACCTCGGCTACTCGACAGGCGAGTTCGGCAAGAACCATCTTGGAGATACCACCGAATCCCTGCCGACGGCCCACGGGTTCCAGGAATTCTGGGGTTATCTCTATCACCTCGACGCCATGCAGGGTGTCAGCTTCCCCGACATCAACAAATCGCCGACAGAGCAGGGGATCGCGCCACCTTGCATGAATACGCCTATCCCCGGAATGTCCGAGGTTCCAGGCGCTGTCGATCCGAAGACAACGACCTGCCTGACGCCACCGCGTCCGATGCTCGCATGCGCATCGTCCGACGGGACCCCGGCAAATCAATCCTGCAAGGACGAGGGCCCGCTGACGCTGGAGCGGTCAAAGACTATTGATGAGGAAATCTCCGCCAAGGTCGTCGACTTCCTCGACCGTAACGACCCGAAGAAGACCGATAAGCCGTTCTTCGTCTGGTACAACCCGGCCCGCATGCACATCACGACGGTGTTGCCTGATAAATATTTGAATATGATCGGCGAGCCCGGCGGCAAGGACTGGGGCATGAACGAAGCCGGCATGAAGCAGATGGACGACAATATCGGCGTCGTTCTCAAGAAGCTGGAAGACATGGGCCAGCTCGACAATACCATCGTCGTCTTCACCACCGACAACGGAGCCGAGACGATTACTTTCCCGGATGGCGGCGTCACCCCGTTCAAGGGTGGAAAGCTCAGCACCTGGGAAGGCGGCATGCGGGCCCCGCTGGTCGTGCGCTGGCCGGGGCACATCGAGCCCGGCACGGTCAAGAACGACATCTTCTCGTCGCTCGACTGGGTGCCCACCTTGGTCAACATCGCCGGCGGCCCGAAGGGCGACGAGCTGAAGAAACAGATCGAGGCGGGAACATATCCGAAAGTCGTCAAGACCACGCTCGACGGGATCGATCAGCGTGACTTCCTGGAAGGCAAGTCGCCATCCGCGCGCGACACGTTCTTGTACTATTCCGGCAAGGAGCCGTCGGCGGTCCGTTACAAGAACTGGAAGATGTATTTCGCCATGGTCTCCGACGACCCGGCTGGCTTCATCGCTGGCGTGCAGCCCTACTCCTGGACGCAGGTCGTCAACATCAAACGCGATCCGTTCGAGACTTCTGTCGGACAGCAGATCAAGACACTCTTCGGTATGGGCGGCTCCATCGCGTCACCGTCCACCGCCTACGTCTATGACTGGAACATCCTGCCCATCGGCCAGGTGCTGTGGCTGAAGCATCTCGAGACCTACATCAACTTCCCGCCGCTCCAGGACCCTGCAAGCTACAATCTGGAGCAGGTGATGGCGCAGGTCCGCAGCATGAAGGTAGGTCACGACTGACGCATCCTCCAATGGTGGACGCCCTCGGGCGTCCGCCTCCTCGATCCCGTTCGTGATGGAGAACCCTCATGTTGTCGTCAAACGCACCCTTAAAGACCGTACTCGCCGGTGTTCTCATCTTGCTGGCCACCACAATGGCGCAGGCTCAGATAGACCCCTTGCCGTCTTGGAGTGATACGGCACCGAAGGCGGCGATCGTCGCCTTCGTCGAGAAGGTGACCAAGGAGGGCTCAACCGACTTCGTCGCGGAACCAGAACGCATCGCCGTGTTCGACAATGACGGCACGTTGTGGACCGAGCACCCGATGTATGTCCAGCTTGCGTTCGTCCTCGACCGGGTGAAGGCCGAAGCCGCATCGCACCCTGAATGGAAGAACACACAGCCATTCAAGGCGGTGCTCGAGGGCGACATGAAGACCCTGGCCGCATCGGGCGACAAGGGGCTGTTGGAGCTCCTCATGGCGACGCACTCCGGAATGACCAACGAGGAGTTCCAGGCGATCGTCACCGACTGGATTGCAACCGCGCGTGATCCCCGGTTCAAGAAACCCTACACCGAGCTCGTCTACCAGCCGATGCTCGAACTGCTCGCCTATCTGCGCGCCAACGGCTTCAAGACCTTCATCGTATCGGGGGGCGGCATCGAGATGATGCGGCCATGGACCGAAAAGGTCTACGGCGTTCCGCCCGAACAGGTCGTCGGTTCATCGATCAAGACGCAGTTCGAGATGAAGGACGGCTCACCGACCTTGATGCGGCTGCCGCAAGTCAACTTCATCGACGACAAGGCCGGCAAGCCCGTTGGCATCAACGAGCACATCGGCCGCCGTCCGATCGCCGCTTTCGGCAATTCCGACGGCGACCTCGAGATGCTGCAGTGGACGACTTTGGGCGAAAAACCAGGATTCGGGCTGATCGTCCATCACACGGATGCCGAGCGCGAATATGCCTACGACCGGAATACGGAATTCGGCCGCCTGGATACGGCGCTCGATGCCGCCGCCGTGAACCAGTGGACCGTCGTGGACATGAAGGCCGACTGGAAGCAGATTTTTCCCGAGAAGTGAGGCACCCCATCACGTCTCGGCTCCATCCATATGCCGAGGCGCACGATGCTCAGGCGCTCGCTCAATTTAGAAGGACAATTGTCATGAAGATCAATCGCATCGGACGCCTTGTGGCCGTTGTCGGAGGTTTGGCGTTGATAACGACGGGCGCACTTGCCCAGGATTCCGCCAAGAAACCGAACGTACCTCTGGAAAAGACCATCGGGACGGTCACGCCGACCGGCCCGGTACCATCACTGGCAGTCATCAATTCGGCGGGGGCCAAGCTTGACGGCGGCAAGCTTGTTCTCACCGGGGTGTCGGCGAATTCCATCGTCTTTGCCGATCGTCCGGTGCGGGCCGCAGGACATGTCGCCACCGAACAGTTCATCATGCAGTGGGATGAGGGCAAGGACAACTTTGCCGTTGATCCGCCGAATGCCACAATATCCGTGCTGGGCGGCGACGGATCAGGTGTGAGTGACGCCGTGGTCACCCTCAAATCTCCTAAGCTCGACGGCGGCAATCTCACATTCGACGTTGCGGTTCTCGAAGGAAGCCTGGATGGTGGGACTGGACCAGCAGCGCTTTTCATCGATCATTTCGGTGGCGGATTTGGCGGAGGCGGATTTGGCGGAGGCGGTTTCCGCGGCGGTGGCTTTGCGGGTGGCGGCTTTGCGGGTGGCGGATTTCATGGTGGTGACCTTGGCGCCGGCGGGTTCCACGGGAATTTCGCCCACGTCAATGACATCAATGTTGCTCATGTCGGCGGGACTTACTGGCATGCTCCGATCTACCACGGAGCGTGGTATGGCAGCGGTGCGGTAGCAGCCGGTGCGGTAGCAGGTGCCGCCATAG
Organism: Phyllobacterium trifolii; assembly: GCF_014192095.1. Lineage (GTDB taxonomy): Bacteria > Pseudomonadota > Alphaproteobacteria > Rhizobiales > Rhizobiaceae > Phyllobacterium > Phyllobacterium trifolii. Next base: position 8,161 of record NZ_JACHXN010000021.1, on the reverse strand, counting down.
GTGCGGCGGCTGCCAATCCATATTACTACCCGCAATGCGGCTATTATCCGCTTCCACCGTGCTATTGAGTTATTCGCAAAGTTCAAGCCGCTTTGGCGCAGCGTGAACTTTGCGTTTGCCGCTTCCCGCCTCAGAAATGCATGACGACGCCGAAGATCGGTCCCTGCTGGACGATGTCGAGGACGAATCCGTCATCGCTGTAGTCGACGCCGAGCGCGCGATAACCTGCAACGGCCGAGATCTTGTCGTTGAAACTATAGCCGATGCCGCCTGCGACATCCCAGTCGACATTCGCCCCGCCGCCGCCGACAAGGCCCCACCCGGTCAGATATACCTTGTCGGTGATGGAATATTTGCCGCGCAGTCCGGCCAGACCGTCAACCCAGGTCGCCCCGTCGCTTCGGCCGCGGCCGTCAAGCAAGCCGCCGCTGAACGAAATGTCGGTGCTCGCGTGCCAGACCCTCAGGCCTCCGACGACATCGAGGTTGCCCCTTTCGTTCTGCAGCACCGAATAGCCGGCACCGATAAGGCCGGCGAATGTTTCGGATGAGACGTCGACACTTCCGGCAATTATGCCTCGCGGCGTGGCGCGGCCGGTCGAGATCTTGGTGTACAAGATGTCGGTGAACAGGCTGTAGCGGTCGTAGCGCGCCTCGCCGATCGCCATAGCGGCAAAGTCGAGATTCTTCAAAATGTCGCCGAAGTCCATGTCGAGATGTACAGTGGGCAAGCCGAAAAGCCCGGCGTCACCGGACATGCCCGCAGCCCAGAAATACGGGGCAATGGCAAACGTCCAGCCATCCCTCTCGGTCTGCTTGAGTTCGGGTGCCATCGGCGACGTGATGTCGGCCGCCCGGGCCGGGCTCGCAGCCATGAGACCTGCTGTCAGCAACGCCGCAAGGGCAATAGAGTGTTTCATGTTGTCCCCCTCTTATTTTCTAAGACTTGGCCCTGTATAATGCTGCTGTAATTCGTTTACGATCGCTTATCGTCATTTAGGAAAAAAATGTGACGGCCAGCCTCGCGCCGAAGCCATCCGGTCCATTGTCCGGGCTATCGGCCCAATAGCGGACACCAGCCGCAAGTTGAAGTGGCTGTTTGTTGACCTTCACCAGCTTTGATACCACGAAGTTAGTTGGGACGGACCAGTCTTCGGTCTCCCAATTATAGGTGCTTTCGGTGTTGAGAGCGAAAGTCCCGGCCTTCGGTGTGGTGTAGGAAATGAACGGCTGCAGGGTGGCTCCGTCGCGGATGAGACGAATACGGCAAAGGCGGGAGTGTGCTCTCGCCATTACTTGGAAAATCTCATTGCAATCACCAGACACTGAACGGCATGCGAAACGTGAAGCACGTGGAGGTGACTGATGAGTTCACGGTCAACGTGTCCCCATGAGCCTTGGCAATTTCAGAAGCAATAAGAGCCCAAGTCCAAGCTCCTGTTGGCGGCGCGAACCTTCCCGGAAGAATGGCAGGAACAGGTGTTCCATCGTCGCGTCGGGATTGGATCACCGCCATTTTCAATGGCAATTTCCAGGACACCCTTTCCCCTTGTCGCTTTCATCTCACAGGCTCGTCGGCAGAACCGTGGGTCAGGGCATTGCTCAAAAGGTTGGACACCATCTGCCCGATACGCGGTTGATCGCAGTCGATCGGTTAACTCAGGTCGAAGGTTTCGATGACGTGGTCGAGCGACCCAACAGGCAACTCCGCTACGACCTGCTCCAGTACAGGACGTAAAGGCAGCTCAGTATTGCGATCAAGCGCAATTCCACCACCAAGACGCCCTCGGGCGAAGTCCGGCAGAATATGAATTAATCCGGACATGCGGGTGGCGCTTCCCTGCATCAAGGCAATAACACGGCCAGCCTTCTCGCTCATCGGCTCTCTTTGGAGAATCCGTGCACCCCCGCTGATCGAGGCCAGCGGGTTTCGCAAATCGTGACCGAGTGCAGCGATGAACTGCTCCCGCAATTCTGCAATCTCTTTTTTAGCTTTGAGTCCCTTTTCGACTTCCAGACGTTCCGCAACAGCCTCTCTGAGGCGATCTTCCAGGGAGGCATTCAGCTCCTGCAATTGTCGCTTTGCCGTTTCAGCTGCCGCCCGTGCATCGACAAGTTCCCGCTCGTAACGCGCCGGCGTTCCGTCGCCCGAAAGATTGTCAGCCGCGTGAAAAGGAGGCCGCCGTCCAGATTTCGTTCTCCACGGCATTCACGAGGACGGGCAGCTTCGTCCCGTCTTTGCTGACGAAATCGAGTGCAACTTCGTGGAAGAAACCCTGCATCCGCAGCAACGGCGCAAAGTGGGTTTCGTAAAACATGCGTCCCTCGGGATGAACGGCTGAATGTCCCCGATGCGCAGAAGCAGAAGCTTTTATTCGTGAAGGCCGACCATCTGAACACAGATGGTTGTAATTTTAGAGCACCAACGCTTTCGCTATGTGGGCCGCCAAGTCAGCTTGATTGTAGGGCTTGGCAAGTCGAGGCAGGTCGATATCCGCTCCCGGCGGCAAATCGGCATAGCCGGTGGCTATAAGGATAGGCAGGTCTGGTTTCAGTACGCGTACAGCTTTGGCAAGTTCCGCACCGGTCATTTTTGGCATCGAATAGTCTGTGATGAGAAGGTCGAACTCTTGCCCGCTTTTAAGGATTTCCAGTGCATCCAGACCGGAATGTGCTTCCATCACTTCGTGCCCCAAGTCCTCGAGCATGTCTGCAGTGCTCATAGCGATCAACGCATCGTCATCCACCATTAATATCCGAAACTTTGCCTCAACTATCGCGGGAACAGTGTCGTCTGCCGCCACAACATCGTTTTTCACACTTGTGCTTATGGGTAGCCACAACTCCGCTGTTGTTCCTGCCCCGGTGGAACTCGATAGTCGAAGTGCGCCACGCAGCTGCACCGCCAGACCATGGATCATGGAAAGGCCGAGGCCAGTACCCTTTCCGAGTTCCTTCGTGGAGAAGAACGGATCAATCGCCCTTTTCAATGTCTCAGGCGACATTCCTTGACCAGTGTCTTGAACGGAGAGCACGACATAACTTCCCGCAGTCAGATCGCCTGTAGCCGAAGCGATTTCCGTATTCTTGACGCCGATTGCTATTTCTCCGCCATTCGCCATTGCATCGCGTGAATTGACCACAAGATTTAGCAGGGCCAGCTCAATTTGATTGGCATCTGCCAGCACAGGCGGCAGCGCGGCAGGCAGGTCGTAGTTGATCTGGATCTTGGATCCGACCGACCTCCATAGAAGATCAGTCATCCCTTTCACCAGTTCTACAAGATCGACGGGTTCAACCTTAAGATCCTGGCGTCGAGCAAAAGCGAGCAATCTTTGCGTCAATGCTGCCCCTCGCTGCGCGCCCTGCAACGCCCCGTCGATCAGCCGCGCTGCCTTGGGATCGTCGGCAAAATGCTTGCGCAGGAGATCGAGATTTCCAAGGACTGCCATCAGCAGATTGTTGAAATCATGCGCGACGCCCCCGGTAAGATGGCCTATTGCTTCCATTTTCTGGGCCTGCCTGAGCTGTTCCTCGGCGACCTCCCGTTGCTTCACCTGATCGAGAAGCGACTGGTGCGCATTTTTGAGTTCCAATGTGCGCTCAACAACGCGCTCTTCGAGCGTCCCATTCAATTCAATCAGCTCTTTTTCAGCGGTCTTGCGCGCGGTTATGTCAGAGGCGACCCCGACAAGGCGTGAGACATTGCCGTCGCGGTCTCTTACGGCTCTTCCTCTGAACTCCGCCCAATGCGCGCTCGAGTCCAACCAAAGCGTCCGATACTCGATTTCAAAGTCCCGGCCGGTCGAAATGGCATTTTGCATCGATGCTTGCATCTTCCCACGATCATCGGCGTGGATGCTGTCGACCAGATGATCAAATTCAAAACTATCGCCCCGACTTCTCCCGAACACCGCCTTGCATACATCTGATGTGAAGAGCGCGCCGTCGGTGACATCATATTCCCAGGAACCAAGCTTTCCGGCGCGCAGTGCTGTTTGAAGCCTGCGCTCCCCCTCGCTCAATTCTTCCATTCTGTTCAGCGCTTCGTATTGGCGAGCCCGTGCCCTGAGAGCGGTTTTTGCAACGCTTACGAAACTCGTCGCGTGAAAGGGACGTTCCAAGAAGGTGACGTTGCGGAGAATTTCGGACAATCGTGCCGCCGCAGGGTTGCGCTCCGGTCCGCCGCCACGATGTGTCAGAACAACGAAGGGCAAGTCGGACCAGCTGGGCTGACTCTCCACCCATGATGAAAGCGGCTTCAGGTCTGCGCCAAGGATTGCTTCCTCGGTGATCACAACGAACGTAACGTGTTCTCCGAGGGCGTGGCAAAGGCTTTCAAGATCCAAAAATATCCTGGAGGCAATGTCAGCTTCCGTAAGAATGGAGGCAGCAACCATCGCGTCGCGACCAACTGGTGCGTATATGAGGGCCGATTTGCTGTCGTTGTCAGGAATGATCGACACTCACTTGGTTAGGGGTCAACAGGGGTTCGATCTTGCCGACGAAATTGGGTACTCCGCGCAAAACCCCCTGGAACTCGTCGAGGGGTTCGCCAAGGGATAACCCTTTGTCGGATATTCGAAATTCCCTGATCGTGTCCTCGTGGTGGCCAGTTCTCTTCTTGATGACAGAGACGGCTCTCCTCACTCTCCCACGCGCCTCGAAATAGCGGAGCAGGACTACGGTATCGGCGAGGTAGGTAACATCGACAGGAGTCTTCATGTCCCCGACCAGACCATGCTGCGCAACAGTCAGGATGGTCGTCGCTCCCTGACGATTGAGATACTGCAGCAGTTCATGCATGTGGAGGACAAGCGCGTTTTCTTCCGGCATCGACGCCTGGTAACCATTGAGGCTGTCGATCACCACGGTTTTGGCATTCGCGCTATCGACGCGCTCCCTGACACGATGCGCAAACTCTCCCGGGGAGAGTTCCGCCGCATCGAGTTGTTCTATATGAAGATTGCCTTCGCCGCGCATTTTTTCGAGATCGATGCCAATTGCCTTGGCACGCGCGAACAATAAACCCAGTTCCTCATCGAAAACGAAGACCGCGGCTCTCTCGCCTCGCTTGATGGCGGACATGACAAACTGCAGTGCGAATGTGCTTTTGCCTGTGCCGGCTGGACCAAGTACAAGGCAGCTCGAGCCCCTTTCCAAACCACCTCCAAGAAGGTTGTCGAGTCCGCCTATACCACTGGTAAGCACTTCGCGGGAGAATTCCCGACGGTGCTCCAGCGCGACAAGGCGCGGGAAAGCAACGACGCCGCCGGTCCTGATTATGAAATCATGGAAACCACCGCGAAATGCCTGGCCTCTGTATTTGATGACCCGCAGGCGCCTTCTTTCCGAGCCATAGTTTGGCGCAAGTTCTTCGAGCTTGATGACGCCGTGAACGACACTATGAACGGTCTTGTCGAGACTATCAGACGTCAAGTCATCGAGGAGCAGGACCGTTGCGTTCTGCCGCGCGAAATAATGCTTGAGCGCCAATATCTGCCGGCGATATCGCAGCGAGCCTTGGGCCAGAAGCCTGATTTCGGAGAGGCTGTCCAAAACCACTCGTTTTGGCCGGATGCGTTCAAATTCCTCAAAAATGGCTTTGGTCGTTTCGCCCAGTTCGAGATCTGACGAGTAAAGAAGGCTTTGCTGTTGCTCCGCATCAAGAAGACTTTCCGGCGGCACAAGTTCGAAGATCTCGATGTTTGTGTCGATCGCCAGGCCGTGCGAAGCCGCGCCGTCACGAAGTTCATTTTCGGTCTCGGATAGCGTGACATACAGGCCTTGCTCGCCCGCCGCGGCTCCTTCCATCAAAAAACTCAAAGCGATCGTTGTCTTGCCTGTGCCAGGATTTCCCTCCAGCAAAAACACGCGGCCTTCGCTCAGTCCCCCCGCAAGGATTTCATCTAATCCTGAGACGCCAGTTCGAGCTTTTTTCGATCTGGGAATAGGCTGCATGTGTTTGCTCCATTTGGGCTATCGGACGATTAGTCGGAAAACGGTAGGAATTTTGAAGATTTCCCCTTTTCTAGGACTACAGACGGTTACCCCTGCCGGCTGTGGTAAACGACATGGCGATTGATTGGTTCCGACGCCTCTGTAAGAACATTGCTTCTAAGGAGCACTACACTGCTCAACGAGCGGCGGTGTAGCCTTGCGCACTTATCTTCGAGCGTCATGGAGGAAGAATTGGGATACCGGCTTTGTTACTGGCATGCGGTCAAGGAGCCAGAAGACAATGTCGTGCCACCGGACAAAGGTATGATTCTGCACTTGAGGCGTACCTCATCCAGGATTTGATCCTTTGTCAGCTAAGTCTGATCAAGGCAACCATGGCCTGCTACAACGACATGACTGCGTCCGTGAAGTCGCAGAATGCCAGACATCGGTTCCGATCGAACAGCGCCCAATGATGTCGCGGCTGGAAGATCGGCAGACGGTCATGCCGATGGGATGTCTGAACCTTGGCGGTGACGGCGAGGAATACTGAGCGTCTCCTGACGGATCGCTGTCAGGAAGGCTGTCCTGGACTTCTCATCCCCTGGCTCGATCTCGCGCTGGGAGGTGACGCCAGCTTGCCTGCCCTAGCGCAAATAATTGTGCAGTGCAGCAACGATTGCTTCCGAGACGCGTTAGCCGTGTATCAGCGTCATCCCGTCGTTGACCAATGAGGACGCTGTCATGAGGAATATTGCCGATACGATCAACCGCCTGAATAGTCAGCGCCGCCTAGCCGAGCCGACCTGGACGAAGGCGAACACGCGTCTATGTATTTTGCCGGACTTCGGTTCAAATCCAGGCGACCTGCTCGCGTGGACGTATATTCCGAAGAGGTTCCAGCCTGGATCGCCACTGGTGGTTGTCCTTCATGGCTGCACACAAACGGCAGCCGACTATAGCGATGGCTCAGGATGGTCGGAGCTCGCCGATAAATTCGGATTTGCCTTGCTATTTCCCGAACAGCAACGGAAAAATAATCCCAATCTTTGCTTCAATTGGTTTGCCACCGAAGACACGGCTCGCGGCCAAGGTGAGGTCTGTTCAATCAGCCAGATGATTGAAGTCCTAAGGGACAGGCTTTCCACAGACCCGGCAAAGATCTATGTCACCGGCTTATCAGCGGGCGGTGCTATGGCCGCGGCCATGCTTGCCACCTATCCCGAGATGTTCAAAGGAGGCGCAATCATTGCAGGTTTGCCTTACGGCAGCGCGTCAAGCATCCCTGAGGCATTCGACCGAATGCGAGGCCACGGCTTGCAGGAAAGCCGTGTTCTCGCTGATCGAATCCGGCGCGCATCGGACTACCAAGGACCATGGCCCTCCATTTCCGTTTGGCACGGCACCGCCGATAGAACCGTCGATTCACTCAACATGGAAGCAATCCTTGGACAGTGGCGCAGCCTGCACGAACTTGACCAAGCGCCGATTACGGGAACGGTGAATGGCCATCGGGTGCGCAAATGGAGCAACACAGAGGGTACCACCGTCGTTGAAGCCTACACAATCAATGGAATGGGCCACGGCACTCCAATTCAGAGAGTGGGTGCACACAGTTACGGGTCTCCCCGTCCCTTCATGCTTGATGTCGGCATCTCATCCACTTGGCATATCGCCAATTCGTGGGAACTGCTTGGCAATGAGAGAACCCCTATCGTTGAGCAGGAAGTGAATGCCCCCGCTCAACCTGAGCGGCGATCTCCACGACATGCCAACCGATCGGTCAGCGATGTGATCGAAGATGCCCTGCGCAAAGCCGGATTGCTGAAGTGACCATATCTGTCCTCTTTTAGATGAGAGGCTAATGCGTCGAGAAACAGCGGTGCACCAGTCGGGCTCTACGCTATCCAATATTTCAGATTATTTGGGTCGTGAAGAACAAAATAATCAGTTGCGAGTTCGTTCCAAAGAAGGATGAACGAGAGCCGTTGGATCCAGCGTTCGGCGCTTCTGCTCAACAAGGTCTTCGAACTTCACGTCACGTTAAGTGTTATGGTAGGCCGCCGCTATCCAAGGAGTATGCTTATCAACACCTATGTTGTCCTTCTCGCGCTGTTTGGCGTGGTTGTTCTGTTCACCGCTTGGCTGCCGATGCTGCTCAAGGACGTTCCCCTGTCATTGCCCATGATATGCATTGCCTTCGGAACATTGTTTGTCTGGAC
>NZ_JACHXN010000020.1 GCF_014192095.1 Phyllobacterium trifolii | reverse complement strand
ATCGTCGCTGCGACAATCACCGGTAAAGCAGTGTGAGAAGGCAATGACCTGAATGGGCAAAACGATCGAACAGATCTGGATCGGGAAAACCAGCTAATGGCTCTGAGCCTTTGTGCTCGCAGACGAGATTAGGACCCTATCCGCAGATCACCATACCGGCCCGCGGCGCCAGACAGGCCGCTTCCATGAGGCCTGACACAAGACCGCACTCGATCACTGTTCATAAAGGCTCAAAAACTTCTTGCATCCCGGGCGGCAACCACACAAGACATTATGCGATTTTCGAAGCACATACCGAGAACACCAGCAGCAGTTTTAACAACCAGCAATAGAACCTCAAGCAATCTGCGAGGGAGTTATGATCCAATTGTCAGAAAAGGCCCTGGAGGCCAGAGGCTGGCGAAGGTCCTGAGCAGTTGGCGGCTCATCGTCGTTCAGCTTTTTTAATTCCTTCGTTAATTATAGCACGACGTAAAGCCGTGCCGGAGGGCGACGGTGCCCCGCAGCAATCTATTGCACATCAGGAAAGTACTGTTTGACTTGCTCGTGCCGGCGAAGCGCCTCTGGCCGATAGGGTCCGTATCCTGCGCACTGCTGCACCTCGCCCATGGCGAAACGCTCTAGCACTGTCGGGTGCAGGATGGCTTCAGGCTTGATCATCCGTGGTTTTACCTTCCAACCTAATCCCGCCGTCCAGGATCGAAGCCATTTCGGCACCCGTGTCTCCAGCAAGTCCCTCATTCCTGCAACCTCGCAATGCTGGACGCCGTTTGATGCGGGGAACAAATGCAATGCAGATCCGGCATCAAGTGTTCGTGGCATCGGCTGTCCGTTCGTGGTGATAGGTCCAACCTCGAGACCGTTCGGAACTGCGGTTGCTTCTTCAATCATCCAGACGAGCGCGATATCAGACAATCGCGATTCTACCTCAGGATAGCTACCGCCGATGTCCGAGTGATTGCCCACGAACCATGGTTGCTTGAGACGCTGATGTCCCTCAATCGCAACGGCCGCTCCGACCGTGTTGCCCCACCCGACGCGGTCAAAATCCTGCCGCGTTTCATCGATCGCGTTCGCTGCCCGCGCGTAGCAAACAAAGCGGCTTAGCAGGCGATCAAAATGCTCAGCTTTCCACTCCGCAACATGCGAGCGCACATCGCCCTTTTCGGGAAAGTCCCGTATCGTCTTAGTGGTTTCATTGCGCTGGGTTCGGCGCAAGAAATAGAGAGCCGCAAGTGCGCCGAGGATGACGCCGGCCCAAAACATGGTCCAAAATGACAGCGTCGACAGCGCTGAAATAATAGCGCCGAGCACGATTGACGGCACTATCGCAACGGCTGCGCCCAGTACTAATGCGCCGATTGCCAGTCCCGATTGGATGGCAATTCGTCTGAAGCCTTTCGCACCCAGCGCCGCAACGGTATCGAACACGCCGATGAAATACGGAGCAGCGTTCGAGCGATGCTTCTCGCCCGTTTCGTGATCTGATCCATAGCGCGCTCGGAAGCGCCGCGCCATTTCAAGGCGTTCTTCTTCATACGTCGCGCGCGGATGGCCCGCGCCGTGCTCAAGCACGCTGTGAACAGCCTCTTCGGCAATGTCGCGGACTGTCTTCCGAAATCGCGGCAATACCTGCTCTTCGACGCGTGTAGGCACCCCACAGAGCATGAGAAGATTTGCAACGGATCGCGCGGTGTAAGCGCCTCGGCTAAAACCGAAAAGAAAGATGCGGTCGCCAGGCTGATAATGATTGATAATGAACTCATAGCAGTCGGCGATGTTCTGCGTGATACCTTTACCAGACACTGACGCCAGCAACTTTTGCGTCCAGCGGACAAGTCCCGTCATCCCTGTCGCAGAGGTCTCGGTCCCAAGACCAGGATCGTAGAAGGATACCTGTTCCGCCGGGTTGATTGCGTTCTCAGGGCTGACACGGCAGGAGCGATAGAGCTTGTACACGTTGCTCATGCGCTGTTCTGCGCGAACGCCGCCTTCTTGACCGGTGCCGTCCGAGAACACAACGATGTTCTTGCCCATAGTATAACCCCCACTAGAGACCGTCGGCCTCTGTCCGCAGTATACTCAAAGGGAAGCGGGCATTGTAAACTTATTGCGTGACGCTCCTTTGGCGGCGCTGCATTTGGGCAATCGTACGATTCAAAATAGAAAGGGAGAAATATTCTATCGAGGGGGGCGAAAGAAAGATTTCAAAATATTTTAAAACCAGTCTTGAGAATGCTTCCCTCAAGGTAGTCGTGTTCCAACCGGCCGCGGACACGCCGCAGTGGCATATGGCCGTTGGGTGAGACAGGAGCGTGCTCAGCCGAGAAGCGCGTGGATATGGAATGGATTTCCTGTACTTAGTGCCGCTGCGGGGTTGCCACAAGAAGACTTGATAAACACGGCTGGAAAGCGGGATGCCTACTATGGTCTCTAAACGTCCTCCATCGGGACGCGTAGCCTTCACGACGAAGGATGTCGCGTGACGATGATCTGCAACAGGGCTTTGTCGAGTTTGTCGGTTGACGGCATGGGATCACTCGGCTTGATGACATCCTCCAAATTGACCACACGCAGTCGCTCATGGCCTCGCTATTTCGTGGGCAATCCCGTCATCGTGAGATCAGCTAAGTATGTTTTGAGGAATGGTTCCGCGTACTGGGGTTTCTTGGTTGTCGGCCACACTGCCTCGTAGCCCAAGTCACGGTTACGTCGGTTTGAGGATGACCATATTTATAGCCTCTGGGTTTATAAAATTGGTAAAGGCTGAACTTGACGTTGGTTTAGAAAACGCCAATAATATAAACTATGAGTGAAGAATTTTCAGGAAAGCTAAACCATCTTCAACGCGAACTTCCCCAAGGGCTGGTCGTAGATTCGGCATGGTTGAAGCAGCGCGGCTACTCCGCACAGCTTTGCCGGAAATACGTCACCAACGGCTGGCTGGAGCGCGTGGCTCACGGCGTCTATCGCAAGCCAGGCGGAAAACTCCTGTGGGAACATGTTGTCATATCGCTGCAGACCCTGCTGATGAAACCGTTCCTTGTCGGCGGAGACACGGCGCTGTCACTCCACGGATTTTCTCATTATCTCAGACGGGAAGAGAAAGAGGTTCACCTCTATGGCCCTGAGGAAGCGCCCACCTGGCTGAACAAGCTCCCGCTGCAAATCACATTCGTTTATCACAACAGCGGGGCGCTATTTCGCAACGAGCCTATACACTCCGGGCTTACCAGTCTGAGCTGGAACCTCAAAGACGGCAGCCATGTCAGCGACGACAATATCCACGGCAGCTCTTTCCGGGTCATGCCCTGGGGCCAGTGGGAATGGCCGCTGACACTTTCAACGCCTGAGCGCGCCGTCCTTGAAATGCTGGACGGGCTGCCCAGGCATGAGAGTTTCGACCAGGCCGACAAAATCATAGAAGGGCTCACCACCCTCAGCCCGCGACGACTGCAGAAGCTGCTAGTGGACTGCAAGAGTATCAAGGTCAAACGCCTGTTCTTCTTCTTCGCCGACCGCCACAATCACCCGTGGCGCAAGCACCTCAACAAAGACGCCGTCAATTTAGGTACCGGGAAGCGGATGCTCGTGCCGGGCGGTCGCCTTGATCCCACCTACCTGATCACCGTGCCGGAGGAATTATATGCCGGTCAGTGAACAGTACCGCCAACAGGTCGCCTTGCTAATCCAGACACTCCCGGCTGTTGCCGAGGAGAAGGACTTCGCCCTCAAGGGCGGTACCGCCATCAATCTGTTCGTCCGCGATATGCCGCGACTGTCAGTCGATATCGACCTGACCTTCCTGCCGGTCATGCCTCGCGATGAATCACTGGCTGCCATCAAGGCTGCGCTCCTGCGGATTAAGAAACGCATCGAAGACTCAGTCGCAGGCGTGCGCGTCTTTGAAAGCCGCCAGAACGACGGCAACCTTACGCGCCTTGTCGTTCAGGACAGGAACCGGACACAGATCAAGATCGAAGTCACGCCCGTTCTGCGTGGCTGTGTTTTTGCCCCGGAAATAAGGTCGGTGTCGGCAGCCGTAGAAGATGACTTTGGCTTCGCGGAGATCCAGGTCGTTTCGTTCGCGGATTTATATGCGGGTAAGATCATGGCGGCCCTTGATCGGCAGCACCCGCGCGATCTTTTCGATATCAGAGATTTGCTGGCCAACGAGGGGATCACCGACGAGTTGCGTCAGGGGTTTGTCGTCTATCTCATCAGCCATGGCCGCCCGCTCGCTGAAGTCATCGCCTCGAATCAGAAAGACATCGCGGCCGAATATGAGAGAAACTTTGCCGGGATGACCGCCGAGGATGTACCGCTCGCCGAACTTCACGCCGCACGGGCGCAGCTCGTTGAAATCCTGATCGGCGGTATGCCCCAGGCGCATCGTGAATTTTTAGTTGGTTTCAAGAAGGGTGAGCCTGACTGGAAAAAGCTCGGATTGGCCGGCGCGGCGGAGCTGCCAGCGGTGAAATTCAAGCAGCTCAATCTCGACAAGCTGCCAAAGGATGTCCGCGCGAAGCTCGTTGCAAATCTTGCCGAGAAGCTAGGTGTGGCATTATGAAACCAACAATAGACGACACAGAGACACCAATGGCCGACGTGTCAGATGTGGAAAAGCCGGAAGGCGATTGCACGTTGCCACCCGATCACCCGCTGCCGCCGGATAAACTTGGCCGGTACAGCCCGGAGCGCGACTTCTATGCGGAGAAGGACATCGCGGACTATGTCGAAGGGCAGGCGCGCGACGAGACGGTGCAGAATGTCGAGCGCGTTAAAACCGAGTACGTAATGGGTGAACCTTACGAAATTTGGGATGTGAGCACCGACAAGGACCGCTGGTGGGTTATCACAAACATGACCAACCTCTATTCTCAGCGCCACTTCCCCAGTCTTGACTACACCCTGTCCTTTCACGTCGGCCTGATGATGCGCGTCGCGAGTCGGGATGATCGCGCCGGTGATGGCGAGCCGACACCGTTTGAGGAAGTTTTCCGTCGGCAGAACCAGGCCGCCGATCTGTTGGAGAGGGCTGTGGAAGCAGTCGATTTTCAGGCTGTTGGAATGCAGTTGCGCGAGTGTCTGATTTCATTGGTGGCGGCCGCGCGCCGCCGGGTGGAAGTGGATGGTCAGGCAGAGCGGCCGAAGGACGCGGACGTTGTCGGATGGAACAAGCTGATAGTCGGCAGCCTGTGTCCCGGAGAGAAGAATGACGAGCTGCGCAACTACCTGAAGGCGATCACCGAGAAAGCCTGGCCTTTGGTGAATTGGCTGACACATCACCGCAACGCCTCGAAGACTTCGGCTTTGATCGCCATAGATGCAGTCGATGCGATTATCAAACATTACATCCGTCTGCTAAGCCGGGAACGGGCCGATCATGTGGAGCAGTGTCCCCGCTGCAAATCTCGCAACGTTCGCACCTTCTTTGACATCGCCATTGAACCAGACGGCGAATATTTTCAGGCGTGTGGAGAATGTGGCTGGGACGGCCACCCCGGCATCACCGAAGACGATGAATCCGAGGCCGGTGGCGATCATGCGGCGTAGGGCGCAAGTACGGGCGGTGCGGCCGCCGTTTCTGCAGACATCCGCGCGGCTATGAACCTCTCGGCCGCCGAGCGCACGATGGCAAGGCGACCGGCATCTTCATCGAGGCAAGCAAGCAGCGCATCGTCAACCGCGGCAACAATGTCGTCACACAAGCTGAGGCCTGAGGCGGTCAGCCGCAGATAATCGCCCCTCGTCAGTTCATTCCCCGCAAAGCGTGCCAAATCAACGGCCGCGCCCGTGATGCCCAGTGAAAGTCGAAGATTCAGCCGTTCCACCCTGTCCCCCAGCTGGAGGTCGGGGTGCAAGAGTTCAGCCACCCTTGCGGCAGTGCCCAGCACATCGCACGTCCTTGCCGCGATACTGCGCACCGGCCCGGCGGCTCCGTCAAAGCCTCCGCCATGACGCGCCAGCAGCCGCTCGATCTCGCTTATTTCAGCACCCGATACGAAGGCAAGGGGCGCGACAGCACGCTTGAGGCGGGCGGCCTCCTCGTGCTGCTCATTGATGTCGCGTGCCATGCAGCGAAGGACGTGGTGCGGAACAGACTGTATAGATAGTTCGGCGGTCCAGGATTGTCCCTCTTTGGGGGTCTTCTTGTTCATCGGAACGTAGATCTGGCAGAGCTCGTGCGTGACCTGAACGGCAGCGATCAGGGCGGGGTCGGTGATCTGGTCAGCGCGCAGAGGACGAAGGCACTCCACGAGCCTGATGATCGACACGACTTCCGTTCCACTCTCCCCGGCAAGACGGCCCAGCGGCGTCAGCTCATATCGGCCGTCCTCATGGGCCTCGATCAGGCCGTTGCGCGCTAAGAGACCGACCGCGCGCAGCAGATCATTATGGCTCCAATTCCACTTGCCGTTTCGCAGTACCTGTTGAAACGCGCCTAAGCTCGACTCCAGAAATGTCGCTATCTCCTCGGCTGTCATTCCCGAACGCGTAGTGCCCACCGCACGTCCGCCCGCGACAAGCGTGCGCACGATCAGAGTGCAGGGGTCGGTCGCGCTATCCAGAAAACGCGATTCAAGATTTTCAGGCGACGCCGCTACATAGCGCTGCCAGTAGTCTTGCGCGTCCCTCGTATTCTTGGCTACCAGATACGAGGCACCGCGCTCGGTAAATCCGAGGCGGCCGGCACGGCCTACGAGGTTTTTGTATTCGGCGACAGAATAGCGCGAGCCACCGGGATGCGACAGGCCAGCAATTACGACTGAAGAGGCGGGAGTATTCACACCCATTGCTAGCGTTGTAGTCGCTACAATCACCCGAAGCCCGGAACTGGGACGTCGAAATTCTTCTTCGATGATACGCCGTTCCTCGCGGTCGAGGTGAGAATTGTGAAAAGCAACGCCACCGGCAAGCACTTCACGCAAGCTGCCCGCCGCTTGGGAGATATCACCTGCCGGCAACCGATTCAGTGCGTCGGTAGCGGCCTCAAGGCCCAAGTCGCGGGCCAAGTACCCCGCGCACCCGCGTGTCTCGCCAACTTTTTCGCGAAACACGATGACCTGCTGCCCTCCTTCAACCAATTTTTTAACGAGTGGAATGATGAGGTCCTGGCTGGAATTTTTTCCTGAAAAATGTGGCCTGATGAATGGCGTCGCGTCACGTACCGTCTGACCCGTATCAGCGTCAATAAACTCCCGGCGCCCATCTGCTAACAACAGACCTTCATCAAGAGGTACCGGCCGTTCGTCGCGCCGCAACAAGCGCGCGCCGAGCCAGCGTTCCAGGCCATTAGTTTCACCTATGACTCCTGATAGCGCGATAAGCTGCGGCTCGGTGCCTTCGCGCCTGCGCATACGAACCAGAGTAAGGAGAAATTCCAGATTCGCGCCGCGCGAACGGTCGGCGATCATCTGCGCTTCATCAACGACAATGACCCCAACCTGTTCGAGAACATGAGGATGCGTCAGCGCGATTGAAGAAAACTTCTCGTAAGTCAGCAGCGCCACGTCATACCGGCCACGCAACAGCGGCGAAATATCATCCGTCTCACCAGTCGCCTCAATGGTGCGAAGGCCGTACGCGCCATAAACGCTGTCAAAGTGTCGCCGCTTGTCAGCGACCAGAGCCTTCAATGGCAACAGAAACAACGCGCGCTGCCGCCGAGTCACGGCGTTCAGCGCCGCAAGCTCGCCGATCATAGTCTTGCCCGAAGAGGTCGGAGCAACCACGACGAGGTGGTCCCCCGAAAGAACACCAAAGTCATTGATCGCATCGAGTTGCAGCTGATTGAGCGCTGGAATAGCACCCGCCCACGCGGCCAAAACCGGGTCCGGGAATCCAAAGGCTG
Organism: Phyllobacterium trifolii; assembly: GCF_014192095.1. Classification (GTDB taxonomy): domain Bacteria; phylum Pseudomonadota; class Alphaproteobacteria; order Rhizobiales; family Rhizobiaceae; genus Phyllobacterium; species Phyllobacterium trifolii. Next base: position 98,131 of record NZ_JACHXN010000020.1, on the reverse strand, counting down.
ATAAGCTGCCAACGTCTGCAGTGGCACGCGCCGCAACGCGCTCCGGGAATGCTGCGGAGTAGCGCGGCCCGGCGACAAAAATCGGCCAAGTCAGCTCGCCATCGATGGTTCCACGCAACGTCGGGTTTTGCGCATGGCCGAACTGACGGGCCGCGTCAATGACGCGCCGCGTGACGAATTCAAGCAGTCGGAAAACGGGAAGGCGGCCGGCATCGACGACCTCTTCCGCGCCAAGCATAGCTTCCAGCAGGAAGTGCGTAAAATACCCGTGGCCGTTACGGGGATTCTCCCAAGCGGGTTCATTCGCTGCGGACGCTGTCAGAATAAGGCGGCCGTCACCCGACATCCTTGCGAGTCGCGCCTCGACGGAATCGATGCTGCGCGCGACCGCTTCGACCTGCAGTACCTTCGCCCCCATCCCGCCGGAAAAGCAACAATCGAGCACGATTATAAGACGACCCGCCGGGATGCGGCTAAACCAGTCCGTCAGTTCATCAAGCGGGATGGCCGTTGCCGCAAGGTTATATGGATCGGCATCATGCGTAACGAGTTCATGGCTTTCTGAGCCGTGTCCTGAAAAACTTATCACTACTGTGTCGTCGGCTGTGCAGGTCTCAAGGGCTTCAAAGGCAGCGTGAATGCCCGAGCGAGTTGCGTCGTCGTCCACAAGCAGCGTGGTAGTACCGCCGAGCGTATCCGCGAACAAAGCCTGCAGCGCGACCGCATCACGCCGGGCGCAGCTGAGCCAGCTGATTTGGTCCGATTGGTAGCGGTCTACTCCGATGAATACGCCGTGGAATGCCATAACACGTACTACTCTATTAGTGGTTGCGTAAGAGTATCACGACACAATATGTTGTGCAATCGATCCGGTCGGGGAGCCGAAGCGGAGTTTGCCGCAAGCCGATCACCCAGCTTTTGCACCAGCGTCAGGCACTCACGCTGTGGCTTCTGACTAGGCATTTCAATCCGCAAAACGTCCTATGGTTGTTGGATTTTTCGGGTATTCTGAGGCTAATTTCGGGCTAAGGATTTCAATTTTCTGGTTAGGCATTTCAATTCGACAAGCCATTGGGGTCGTTAGAAAATAGTTCAGGCATAGGCAGCGAACCGGTACCACATCGGAAAGAGCTGCGGAAAAATCGAGATTGACCATTGTTACGGGGTCATTGCGAGCAATGCATTGTTCTAAATAGGTTTACGCACCGCCTGCACGCTGAGAATTGAAATCCTAAGTCAGGAATCGACACCGGATTTCTGGTTTAGCGTTTCAAATTGAAATCGTTAGTCAGAAGCCACACACATTTGCAGCTTCCCCGTTGCATTGATTGTTATCCGCCGGCCGGAAGAAGGTCTACGTGAAGTCTGCTATGGCACGGCGAGTACGATTGGATGCCGCACCAAGTTTCCTCAAGTTTTAAGTTCATTTAATCGTCCTAAGTAGGGACGAATTAATCAACAAAATCAGTCACTTTTCAGTAACCACGTCAGTTAAGGAGCGGTCAATCTCTGCCGACTTATGTTCATGACGGTTCAACGAAACCGGGTTCTTCCTCAAATTGTGTGGTTAATAGACTGTTAGCGGACGCATTGCTATCTGCGTTTATGCGAACGAAATCGAAATGGACGCCCGGCCCAGGGGTCAGAGTTCTGGGAATCACTCTTCAAGATGAAGGAAATTGGGTTGTTTCCGCCGCTGCGAAACCAATCGGAGTCTGCCCGGATTGTGGAACGCGAAGCCGTTACCGGCACGGCTGGCACAACCGCAGCCTCCAGGACTTGCCAGTTCAGGGCCAAGTCGTGAAAATTAAGCTCACACTGAATCGATGGCAGTGTAGACACCGGACATGCCGGCGGCGAACCTTCGTAGACCGGTTGCCCATTGCTTTACCCTACACGCGCCGAACAGCAAGGATGGATGAGATTGTCGGCTTGATTGGCCACAGCATGGGCGGTCGCCCGGGCGAGTGCTTGATGCATCGGCTCGGCATGCCGGTCAGCGACGACACGATCTTGCGACAATTGAAGCGCGACGCTCTGGCCTGCAGACAAGCCGACAATATCCGAGTTGTGGGCATTGATGATTGGAGCTGGCGGCACGCTACGCGCTACGGCACTATCATGGTCGATCTCGAGCGACGATCGGTTGTCGATGTTCTGGACGACCGCAGCGTTGAGAGCGCAAAAGCATGGTTGCAAGAACGCCCTGCTATCGAGGTCATCAGCCGAGATCGCTGCGGCCTGTATGCTCAGGCCGCCAGAGAGGGTGCTCCGCAGGCGCGCCAGGTGGCTGACCGTTTTCATCTGGTCCAAAATCTTAGGGCAGCGATCAAGGAACAAATGAGCTTTTACGGCCACGCTCATGTTAGGCCGATTTTGTCAGAAGATGCTATTGTTAGCTCCACTGCACAGCGCCGCCGCGCCCGCATGGCGCACAGGCAGTCCCGTCAGGACATCTTCGAGATGCTTCACGCACTGCGCCAACAGGGTCTCTCTTACAGTGAGATTTCGAGACGGACCGGATATGAACGCCGCAGCATCGCGAATTGGCTTACTTCCAATGCACCCCGGGACAGGAGCCGGGCAGCATTGAACCCGACATCGCCACTATACTTTGAAGCTTTCCTTGTTGGATGCTGGAAGGATGGAAACCGCATCGGACGTCATCTCTTCTACGACATCAAGAACCGCGGCTACACGGGCAGTCGTTCCAATCTGGAGCGCTTGTTGAAGGTTTGGCGCGACGCCGAAAAGGGGCAGCCGGACGATATTTCCACGGAAGAGCGCGCTCTAGAACCGGTTCGTGATCCTGATACCGGCCATGTAATTTCTTCCGTTATTGCCGCAGCTTTGTGCATAAAGCCGCGCGGCCAGCTGACCAACCGGCAAGCGAGAAAAGTCGATGCCTTGAAGAAGGGCTCAGAGCCGTTCGCCAAGATGCGGAGCTTGGCCATGCGCTTCAGCGGCATCTTGCGGAGTAGAAATGCGAGTGCGCTGGATGAATGGATTGACGATGCCATCGAAACCAATCTGATCGCCATCATGCGTTTCGCCAGTGTTTTACGCAGGGATATCGATGCCATCAAGAATGCAATCGAGCTCCTTTGGAGCAGGCCGAAGGACAGATCAATCGTCTCAAGACATTGAAGCGAGCCATGTACGGCAGAGCCGGTCCAGAACTTATGAGGGCGCGAATGCTGCCATTTAATCACAGAAATTGAGGAAGAACCTACTGATGGTGGAGGAAGCAGGCAACTGCGTGTGTGCCGTCTGCGCCCCGAGCAAGCGCCGGATCGGCCATGGCGCAGACTGGCATCGCATGGGCGCAGCGACCACGGAAGCGACATCCGGTGACGGCCGTCGCCGGAGATGGCGGTTCGCCGCGAAGTACTGGATTGGGCCGGCTGCGCTCGCGCACGGGATCCGGTGACGGCACGGCGGCCAGCAATGCCTGCGTATAGGGATGCAGCGGATTGTCGAAGACGCTCTCCGGGGAACCTTCCTCGACGATCCTGCCGAGATACATCACCGCTACCCTATCGGCGATATGGCGGACCACGGCGAGATCGTGGCTGATGAAGAGATAGGTGAGTGCGAATCGCTCCTTGAGATCCTCGAATAGATCGAGGATCTGCGCCTGAACGGAGATATCCAGCGCCGAGATCGGCTCGTCGGCGACGACGAACTTCGGCCGGGCGATGACGGCGCGCGCGATGGCGATCCGCTGGCGCTGGCCGCCCGAAAACGCGTGCGGGTGGCGACCGGCCACGGCCGGATCGAGGCCCACGATCTGAAGAATCTCGGCCACGCGAGCGCGCGCCTCCGCCTTGCTGGCAAGGCCATGGACGAGGAGAGGTTCGGCCAACGTCTCCCCGATCTGCATGCGCGGATTGAGCGAGGAGAATGGATCCTGGAACACCATCTGCATGTTGCGCCGTATAGGTCGCAATATCGCTTCGGACAGCCCCGTCAGGTCAGATCCGGCAAACCGCACGGCGCCCTCGCTCACGCGCTCGAGACGCAGGAGTGCACGCCCGAGCGTCGATTTCCCGCATCCGGACTCGCCGACAAGCGCCACCGCCTCGCCGGGCCGTATGGTCAGGTCGACACCATCGACGGCCCGGATGGTGGTGGTCGTCAGCCGACCAAGGCAGTTGCGCCGACGCGAACTGTATTGGACTTTTAGGGCGACAGCCTCGGAGACCGGCAGTCGAGTATCGACGGGATCGATCATGCTTGCTCTCCCGAAAGCCGCCAGCAAGCGGCGCGGACGCCATCGCCGAGCGGGATAAGCGGCGGTGCGACAGTACATTTGTCGAAGCGCAGCGGGCAGCGGGGCGCGAAAGCGCAGCCGCCAATCGGCTGGTCCATCGATGGCGGCGTCCCGGCAATGGCACGCGCACGCACGCCACGAGGCTGGTCTAGCCGCGCGATGCTGCCAAGAAGGCCGGCGGTATAGGGATGGCGCGGCGTGGCGTAAAGCCGATCGACCGGCGCTTCCTCGACCACGGCACCGGCATACATCACCATCACCCGGTCGGCGACACGCGCCATCAGCGCCAGGTCGTGGGTGATCCAGACCAGGCCCATGCCGCTTGCCTGTTGTATATCGCGGATCAACCGGACTATTTCGGCCTGTACGGTGACGTCGAGCGCTGTGGTCGGCTCGTCGGCGATCAGCAGTTCCGGCCGGCCGGCGAGCGCGATCGCAATCATCACCCGCTGCCGCATGCCGCCGGAAAACTGGTGCGGAAACTGGGCCGCGCGCCGGAGAGGATCAGGCACGCCGGTGCGCTCCAGGAGTTTCACAGCCTCGGCTCGGGATGCATGCTTGTCGAGGCCGTGGTGGCGGACCAGCACCTCGCCGATCTGGCGGCCGACCGTCATCAGCGGATTGAGTGCTGCAAGCGGATCCTGGAAGATTAGGCCCACGCGGCGCCCGCGCAGGTCACGCATTGCGCGGTCGGACTTGGATAGAAGGTCCTCGCCGTCGAACTCCAGCCGGCTGGCAGTGACCGTGCCCTGCCGCTTGGGATGAAGACCGAGCACCGCCAGCATGGTCGTGCTCTTGCCCGACCCGGACTCGCCGACCACGCCAAGTGTTTCGCCGGGTGCGACACTGAACGAGACGGCGCGCACCGCATGCAAGGCCCCGAAATGCACATCGAGATCCTTCACCTCGAGAAGGGGGCTGGTCATCGGGCACTCCTCGGATCGAGGCGATCGCGCAACCAGTCGCCGAACAGGTTGACGCCAAGCACGGTGAGCGCGATGGCGAGCCCAGGGAATGTGGCGATCCACCATGCCTTCTGCAGGTATTCGCGACCATCGTTGAGCATCGCACCCCAAGACGGGATCGACGGATCGATCCCGACGCCCAGGAAGCTCAGCGCGGCCTGGGTGAGGATCGCCTGCGCGGTCGAGAAACTGGCGACAACGATAATCGGGGCGGTCGAGTTGGCGAAGATGTAGCGCCAGAGCGTGCGCGGCGTGCCGACCCCGACCGCGCGGGCTGCAAGCACGTAATCCTGTACCTTCACGGTCAGAACCTGAGCGCGCACCACGCGGGCGTAATTGACCCAGGTGGCGAGCGCGAGCACAATGACGACAGCGTAGAAGCCGCCGCCAAGCGTGCCGAGCAGGAAGATCGCCAGAAGCGTGAACGGAAAGGCGAGCTGGACATCGACAAACCACGAGATCGCTGCATCTACCCTTCCTCCGAAATAGCCTGCGAGAATGCCCATCAGGCTGCCGATCACCGCGCCGAGCAGCGCCGCGGCTGTACCTACGGCAAGCGAGATGCGGCTGCCGTAGATAAGGCGGGCGAGGATATCACGACCAAGGTTGTCGGTGCCGAAGAAGTGTTTGGCGGACCCACCCTCGACAAAGGCGGGTGGTACAAGTCGGGCATGGAGGTCGATCTGGCTCGCCGGCACCGGCGCAATGAGCGGCGCGAACACCGCGATAGCCACTGCCGCGACGATGATTGCGACACCGGCGATACCGACGGCGTGACCGATGAGAAAGCGGTTCGAAAAGCCGGTCATGCACTTCTCACCCGGGGATCGATCCGCTGGTAGAGCCAGTCGACGAAGAGATTGATGACAACAAAGCAGAATGCGGAAACAAGCACCGTGCCTTGTAGCAGCGGGAAATCGCGGGACGAGACCGCGCCGATCGCCAGCCGTCCGATGCCGGGCCAGGCGAAGATCGCTTCAATGACCACAGCCGATGAGATCAGGTCTCCCAGTTCGAGACCCGCCATGGTGACGACAGGCAGCAACGCGTTGCGCAGTGCATGAACCCAGACCACCCGCCCCTCGAACAGGCCCTTGGCACGGGCGGTGCGGATGAAGTCGGCATTCAGGACCTCGATCATGCCCGACCGGACAAGGCGACAGAGGCGGGCGGTCGATTGCATCGAAAGTGTGATTGCCGGCAGGATCAGCGAGCTTGCTTCCTCCGAGCCGGAAACCGGCACCACCTGCCAGATGACGGCGAACACGAGGATCAACATCAGCCCGAGCCAGAAGGCCGGCACAGCGAGGCCGACCATAGTGAAGGCTGTGATCGCTGCATCCACCCAGGTGTTGCGGTAAAGCGCCGCGAGCACACCAAGCGTTACCGACAGCACCAGCGCAATGGCGAAGGCGGAGAGTGCCAGTAAGAACGTGTTGGAAAGGCGGTCGGCGACGAGGCCGACGACACTCTGGTTATAGAGAAAGGACTGACCGAGGTCGCCGTGGATCGCGCGCCACAGGAAAAGGCCATACTGCACGAGCACCGGCTGGTCGAGACCGAGATGGCTGGTTAGCGCCGCGCGCGCCTCCTCCGTCGCATTGGCCTTGACGAGCAGCGCGATCGGATCGCCGGTCGATTGCGCGACCATGAAGGTGGCAAAGCTGACCCCGAGGAGCACCAGGATCGCCCTGAACAGCCGCTTCGTAAGATAACTCAATGTTCTTGTCTCCATCACGGCCGCGACCGGATCGCTCCGTCAAGACGGTGGGACCGCCGCGAACGGGCCCCAGCTAATCGGCGAGATGCTGTTAGGCCTTCAGCTTCGCGCGGTAGATCTCGACATAGTCGTCGGGACGCACCGGAAAGTCGAGCCGGTTGCTGACGCCGTAGAGCGCCGGGAGATACCAGAGATAAATCCAAGGGCAATCATCCCAGATCATCGTTTCGGCGGCAGTGAGGAGCTTCTGCCGTTCGCCGTCATCAAGCGTTACGGAGGCCTTCTTCACAAGCGCGTCATAGTCGGGATTGTTGTAGCCGTTGGAATTATCGACGGCATCCGAGGTCAGGATGACCAGTTCCACCGACGGATTGATGAGCGACGCCCAGCCGTAATAATAGATGCCCGTGAACGCCTTGGCGCGGATCATCTCGACGAATTTACCCGGCTCGTAGGCCTCGATCTTCGGCTTCAGGCCAATCGCCTCGAGATAGGCGGCGATGGTTTCCGAAGCCTCCTTGGCAGCCGGATAACGGCCATAAGCGATCGGGATCTCAAAATCAGTGAAGCCTGCCTCGGCGAGCAGCGCCTTGGCCTTCTCGGGATCGTAGTCGAAAGGCTTTAGGTCCGGATTGTTGTTCGGCGGATTGACTATCGAGGCGATCGGCTTGGTCTGGCCGCCAAGCAGCGTTTCCACCATGGTCTTGACGTCGACGGCATAATTCAGCGCCTGGCGAACGCGCTTGTCCTTGAGCGGCTCGATTCCGTTGCAGGAAATGCCCATGTGCATCTTGCGCAGGCCAGCGACTGCCACGGCCTTAGACTTGTCGGAATTGGCCCCGTCGGCGGTATCCGGCGTGAGCCCTACGGCGATGTCGACGCTGCCGGCCTTGAGTTCGTTGATGCGCGAGGAGAGTTCCGGGATATCGCGGAAGATGACGTCCTTGATGGCGGGCTCGCCGTTCCAGTGTCTGGCATTGGCCTTCAGCACGACGCGGTCGCCCTGCAGCCATTCGGTGACGACGTACGGACCGGAACCAATCGGCTTCGCGCCCGCCACATCGGCCGGTGTATCTTTGAGATGGGCAGGTGCGCCGATGAAAGCCTCTTCCAACCAATAAAGCATGTTGATCGTCGGCGCACTGGTGACGAGGTCGATCGTCAACGGATCGACGATCTCGATAGCCGTCAGGCCGGTTTGCGGCCAAAGCTGGCTCTCGGTGTTGAAGGGCGAGATGTTCATGCGCTCGAAATTGTACTTCACCGCCGCGGCGTCGAATTTCTCGCCATTGGTGAAGGTCACGCCCTCGCGCAGCTTGAAGCGCCAGCGGGTGGGTTCGACCTGCTCCCAGCTCAGCGCCAGGCGCGGCTCATGTGTGCCATCGGCGTTGCGACGGACGAGACTGTCGAACACCGACCAAACGACGCTGCCGATCGGATGGTTGTTGCGAATGAGATGCGGATCGAGCGTCGATACGTCGTCTTCCGAGGCAATCACGATCGGCCCGGTCTGGGCGAATGCGCCGCTGGGAAGGCTCATAAGTATGGCAAGCGCAGCGGCGCCCTGCCCAAGCTGCCGTCTTGTGAGTATTGGCCCTGAGGTCATCTGGCTGTTCCCTTTTTTTGTTGCTGACAGGGAATGCTTGCGCTTTTTCTAAATTTTGACAATAGAATTTTTTCGAAAGTAGCAGATCGTCGGTTTGGACAGCCGATTTCTGCTCACAAAAGTGCCACGCATCGCTGCCGGTTGCCCATTACGCGGTCAGCACCTGAAGGCCCAGCGCCTCATAGGAACTGACGGTTTCCGGCGCGGCATCGCTATCCGTGACCAGCAGATCGACTGTCGACAGATCAGCCACGCGGGCGCTGCCGACATGGCCGAATTTGCTGTGATCGGCCAGGATGACGCAACGGCTGGCGGCAGCGATCATCGCCTTCTCGACCTCGCCCTCCTCCCAGCTTCCTGTCGTGAATCCCTTGTCGAGATCGATACCGGTGCAGGAAACATAGGCTGTGTCAGCGTTCAATTGCCCGATCACCAGCGTCGAAAAAGGTGCGGTCAGGGAGCGTTGCATGCCTCTCAGTGTACCGCCCGTAACCACGACGCGAATGCCGGGATGCTCGGCAAGCACGAGCGCGACGTCGAGCGCATTGGTGACCACCGCTACGTTGTTCAAGGACTTGGACAGCGCGCCGGCGAAGGCGAGCGCGGTGCTGCCGGCATCGATCATGATCGTCTCCCCGTCACGCACCAGGGTCGCGGCGAGCTTGGCAATCCGTTCCTTCTCTTCGATGAAGGCCTGGCTGGCAAGGTGCAACGGCCGCTCGAAGCGCGCCGCCCGCACGGCAAGCGCACCACCGCGGATACGCCTCAGAACCTGCTGGCGCTCAAGATGTTCGAGATCATTGCGGATGGTGACCACCGAGACCCGAAGGCTGTCTGAAAGATGCATCACCGAGACCTTTCCATCGGCCTCGAGGGCCTCCAGAATCTGCTGATGACGTTGCATTGAGTTCAAGGCCGCCACGATAAAAATCCCTTGTTTAAAACTGCTCAATTTTTGTTCTCATATTTTTTTAATTTGCGCTATCGAAATTTTTCGAAATTTTTCCTTGCGCATGAAGGAGACAACGGTCAGCTTCTGGTCATTCAGGAGTGAGACAATGCCAACGACAATGCAAAGCCAGCCGCACATGCTGGTCGACATCCTCCGGCAGGGCGAAGTCCTTGCCCGCCTTCTCGAGCGCTATGACAGTTTCGCGGCGATGGGCGCCGAACATCTGGCTCCCGGCACCGGCGGCCGGCTTTCCGCCTTCGGCTGCGGCGACGGCTGGTTTGCGGCACGCGCCATCGGCGCCCTCGCGGCAGACGCCTTTGACCTGCCGATGACCGGTGTCACAAGCCTCGACTATCTGCTTTCGGACAGCCACAAGCCCGGCCCCTCGGATCGCGCCGTGGCGATCTCGATGTCGGGAACGGTCGATCGCACCAATGCCGCGGCCAAGCGCATCAGCGCCGCCGGCGGACGCTACGTCGCCCTCACCAATGAGGACGGCGGGGCAATGGGAGCGGCGGCGGATGCCGTCGCGTCGCTGAAGATCGACGACATCGCTCCGTTTCTCACCGGGACCACACGGTATAGCGGCACGATCCTTGGCCTGATGATGCTGGTCGAAGGCGCCGCACGCGCATCGGGACGTGCGCCGCGCGCCGGCTGCAGGGGTTCCGAGATGAACACGCTGTTGACGCGTACCATTCCGGAAAGCCTCGAGGTCTGCCAGCAGATACTTCCTGCCATCTGTGCCGAAGTGCTCGGCAAGGGCCTCGGCGGCATCAGAGTGCTCGGTGCCGGTCCTGACTGGGCAACAGCCGACTATGGTGCGGCCAAGCTGGTCAAGGTCGTCCAGGCCCCGGTCTGGGCCAGCGAGATCGAGGAATTTGCGCATAGCCTGTTCTGGTCGAGCCGCAAGAATGAGCTTGTCGTGCTTATCGCCTCGACGCCGGAGATCGCCCGCCTCGCCTCCAACACCGCGGGCGCTCTCGCCCATGCCGGCATGCGAACGCTGGCGATCGAAACGGCAGGTCATACAGTCGAGGGCGCTACCTACAGGCTGAGCCTTCCAGCGACGGCCTCATGGCTCGCGCCGCTCTTGGTGCCTGCCCCGCTGCAAATGCTTTCCTATGCGATGGCGGTGGAAAGCGGCTTTGACCCCAATGTCAGCCAGGACAAGGCCGACCCCGGCCGCTTCCTCGCCGCCCAGCTGCTCAGCCGCCGCTGCGAACTTGCCTGAATCCCGGAATTGGAAATCGAAGCCATGAGCCAGTCATACGTGACACCCCTTCTCCACCCCGACTCACCTCTCGACGCCAAGGCACGGGCACTAGTCGAAGCGTTGTTCGAGAAAGAGGCGCGCCTGATGGACGCGCTGCCGACCGACGACCCGCTCGACGAGAAGCGCCGGCGTCGCGTGGAACTGACGCGGGTCGAGATACTTGGCCAGGCCGACGCGATCCGCGAGACGATCCGTAAGGCCCGCGACGAGACAATCGAGACTGCCCGGCATTTCGCCGGCCTGGGCATTCGCCGCATCGTGATGACTGGCTGCGGCGATTCACTCGCCGTCATGTTCGGTGTGCGCGACATCTTCGAAATGCTGCTCGGTATTCCTGTCGAGCCTATCCAGGCGCTCGATTATGCCTACTACGCCAGCCGCACCACCGACCCTGACACGCTCGTCATCACCTTGAGCTCCTCCGGCATGACCACCCGCACTGTCGAGGCGATGCTGATTGCCCGGGCTCTCGGGGCAAAGACGCTGGCCCTCAGCAACACGCCGGGCTCAGCGCTGATGACCGAATCCGACCGTGGCCTGATGATCCGCGCCGAGCGCAAGGGCTGGCCCACCCAGGCCAGCACCGCAGCGCTTGCGCTCCTTGCACAGTTCGCGCTTGATTGGGCCCGTGCGGCCAGTCCCAGCGATCCGCGCATCGACAGCCTGCAGGCCGCGCTGGACGCCGTTCCCGATCAGTTGGACGAGGTCACCGCCCGCGTGGAGGCCCAGATCGAGGCGATCGCGGAGCGCGAGGCGGAGCGCGATTTCTACCTCTATGCGGCCGGCGGCCCAGCCTTTGCGACAGCCATGTTCGGCGCCGCGAAGATGAAGGAATGCTCACCCGATCAGGGGATCGCCATTCCGCTTGAGGAATTCCATCACTACAATTCGCTGAAGGAAGGCGACCCGCTGTTCCTGATTGCACCCGATGGCCCATCGGTTTTCCGGGCACGGGACACGGCCTTCGAAGGCAAGCGGTGGAAGGGAAGGATCTACAGTATCGTGACTGGCGACCAGGACATGCTCGACGCCCATTCAGACGTGGTACTCAGGCTTCCTTCTGTGCCCGAATGCCTTTCGGCGCTCGTCTACTGCGTTCCGGTGCAACTCTTCGCCCATCACGTCGCGATGGAAAAATTCCGCCGCGCCGAAAAGGCCGGGGATGAGCGCCATGGATGATCCGCGTCTCGTCTGTCTTGGCAACCTGACGATCGACGATGTCATCCTCCCGGATGGCACCGAGCGCCCCGGATGCACGGGTGGCGATGCGCTCTATGCCTGTCTCGCCGCGAGGCTCTTCGAGCCTCGTACCGAGATGGTCGCCCCGGTCGGCTCCGACTGGCCGGCCGCGGTGAGCGCGCGCATCCGGGCGGCGGGGCTTTCCAAGGCTGGATTGCCGCCGCGCAACCTTCCCTCGCTGCACAACCGGATTGACTATCATGCCGATGGCGGCCGTACCTGGACGCTCTTCAATGGCGATGAGGCGTTTCACATCTTGTCGCCTACGATCGCGGACATTCCGGCGCCCTACCTCCGGGCGGAGATCTTCCTGATCCTGGCCATGACGTTTGAAGCGCAGATCCATCTTGCCTCCGGCCTGAAGCGCACATCCAGCGGTCTCGTCGCACTGGATACGCAGGAGGATTACATTCTCGGCAACGAGCCGGCGCTGCTCAAGCTCATCAGCCAGTGCGACATTTTCATGCCCAGTGCCGAGGAGGTGCGGCAACTGCTCGGCCACGAGGATTGGGAGACCGCCGCCCGCACCTTTGCCAGCCGGGGCCCATCGGTCGTTGTGATCAAGCTCGGGGCAGAAGGCGTGCTGGTTCATGACCGGGCTACGGGTCGGACGATCCGGGTTCCCGCCCAGCCGGCGCAGGTGGTGGACACAACCGGCGCAGGAGACAGTTTTTCCGGCGGATTCCTCGCCGCCCTGCTTCACGACCGTACGGACCTGGAGACTGCGGCACGGGCAGGCACGATTGCCGCCGCCTTCGCCGTCTCAGGTTACGGGGCCGCTCCGATGTTCAGCGCTAAGCCGGGCGAAGCCCGCCGCCGGCTCCACGCCTTGGCGAGCTGAACCATGAAGATCTGCATCATCAATCCCAACACCACCGCCGCCTTCACCACCCGCCTCCTAAAGAGCGCGAGCGCCATCGCCGTGCCCGGGACCGAGGTGATTGCCGTCCAGCCGGCAACCGGCGCCGCTTCGATCGAAAGCCATGCCGAGGAGGCGCTCGGCGCACTCGGTGTCATGCAAATGGTCAAAGCGGGAGAGCAAGCAGGCGTTGATGCCTATGTCATCGCCTGTTTCGGCGATACCGGTGTGCATCAGGCGCGGGAGATCGCCCGCGGCCCGGTGATCGGCATGACGGAGGCGGCACTCCAGGCAGCGTCGCTCATCGCCCACCGCTTCTCAATTGTGACGCTGCCGCCGCGCACCCGCGCACATTCACTCAGGGTACTGCACGAGACCGGGCTCTCGAACCGCTGCACCGTGCGCGGCGTTGACGTGCCGGTGCTCGAACTCGAGAACGACGTGGCGGCAAGCGGTCCCATCATGGAGGCCGAGGCCCGGCTGGCGATGGAGCAAGATCATGCCGAAGCGATCATCCTGGGTTGCGCCGGTCTCTCCGATCTCGTCGAACCGCTAAGCCAAAGGCTTGGCGTCCCGGTCATTGATGGCGTGACCGTGGGACTGAAATTCGCCGAGGGCCTTGTGGCCACCGGCCTCAGGACGTCGAAGCACTCCACCTATAACTATCCGCCGGCGGCATTCCGTCTGCCCGAACTGCCCTAAGGTTTCCTGTCGCGAGAAGGTGTCAACCCATGTCCGTGCTGTTCCGCAATGTCCGGGTCTACGATGACGCCCATCTCGAGGGAGCGAGCGGGCCAACCTCACTGCTCGTCATCGGCGACGGGATAGCGGCCATCGGCGACGATCTTGCCGCCGTGACGCCGCTCGACGCAACCGTGGTCGAAGGCAGAGGCGACCTGCTCATCCCAGGCTTGGTCAACGCCCATTTCCACTCACCGGTCAATCACATGAAGGGGATGCTGCCCAGTCTGCCGCTGGAAATCTTCATGCTATATGAATCGCCGGATTTCGAGGCGCTTAGGCCCTCGCCGCGCGAGGCCTATGTGCGCACCATGCTGGCGGCGATGGAGATGCTGAAGACCGGCACCACCGCTGTACAGGATGACGCCTTCTTCGTGCCACATCCGACACCGGAGGTGATCGACGCGGTGATGCAGGCCTATCGCGACGTTGGCATCCGCGCGACCGTAGCGCTTGACCAGCCCGAACTTGCAGAACTCGAGAAACTGCCCTTCCTCGCCGAACTGCTGCCGGAGGACATGCGGGCGGAACTTGCCACCGCGCCGGCCTTCGGGCGCGAGCGCCTGCTGGAGAGTTACCGGCATCTCATCGACACCTGGCACGGTGCCGAGGGGGGAAGGCTCGCAGCCGCCGTCTCCTGTTCGGCGCCGCAGCGGATTTCGCCGGTCTATATGGGCGCGCTGGACGATCTGAGCCGGGCGCATGACCTCCCCTACTACGCGCATATGTTGGAGACCAAGCTGCAACGCGTGCTGGCCGACGAGCAACCGAGGTTTTCCGGCCGCTCGCTGGTGCGATACACCGCCGATCTCGGAATTCTTTCCAAGCGGATGAACATCATCCACGCGATCTGGATGGACGATGCCGACTATGACTTGATCGCGGCCTCGGGCGCGACGGTCGCTCACAATCCGATCAGCAACCTTCGACTCGGCAGCGGCGTGATGCCGTTTCGCAAGCTGCGCGACCGAAAAATTCCCATCTGCCTCGGCACCGACGAGGCGATCGCCGACGATGCGGTCAACATGTGGGGCGTCGCCAAGCAGGCTGGCCTGATCCACACGATCGGCGATCCCGATTACCGGCGATGGCCCGATGCGGACGAGATCCTCAATTGCCTGTTCAAGGGCGGCGCGACCGCAATGCGGCGCGGCGACAGCCTCGGCGCGATCGAGGTCGGGCGCCTCGCCGATCTTGCTCTGGTTGATCTCGACACGGCTGCCTTCACACCTCTCAACGATATCAGGCGGCAGATGGTGTTCTGCGAGAACGGCAGCGGCGTGCGCTTGACGATGGTCGCCGGGCGGATCGTCTATGATGGCATGCGGCTCACCACGGTGGACGAAAGCGCGCTCCGCGCCGAAGCGCGGGCGATCTTCACCGAACGCAAGGGGGCGCTGCAGTCGGCCCGTGCCGAAGCCGCGCGCTGGCTGCCTCACTACGAGGCGATGGTCGTCCGGGCCGCATGCCGCGATGTCGGCATGAACCGCTGGCTCGGCTATGGCGGCACCTGATATGCAGACAAGGAGAATCCGATGCTTCCGACCCATGGCCGATACGACTTCAAGCCTATTACCGAGCGTCCCGACTTCCGCTGGCCGGACGGTAACCGCCTTGCGCTCTATGTTGCCTTCGGCATCGAGGAATATCGCTTCGGCGAAGGACTCACCGAGGATCTCATGCCCGGCGCCAGCAAGCCCGACATGGTCAACACCTCCTGGCGCGACTATGGCAACCGGGTGGGCGGCTTCAGGCTGATCGACCGTTTCGCCTCGCGGGGCATCCGGCCCGCCATGCTCCTGAACACCGAGGTCTACGATCACGCGCCCGCGCTGATGGATGCCGCACAAGAGGCGGGCATCGAAATCGTCGGCCATGGCCTCACCAATTCGGACACGCTCGCGAACCTCAGCCCCGAGGAGGAACTGGCTTATATGAAGGCGGTGCAGGCGAAAATCGTGGAAAAGCAGGGCTTTCCGGCGCGCGGCTGGTCAAGTCCCTGGCTCGCCCATACCGAAAATACCATCGACCTGCTGCCGGAGGCCGGCTTCAGCTATCTCCTCGATCTGCGCATGGACGACCAGCCGGTCTTCCTGAAGAGCCGGAGCGGACCGGTCCTGGCGCTGCCTTATGCGCTCGAGCTCAACGACAGCACCACACTGATCGGCCGCCAGACCTCCGCCCGCGACTTCGCGCAGATGATCATCGACGAGTTCGACGAGATGCGGATGGCGGCGCGCAAGCAGCCGCTGGTGATGAGCATCGTCGTGCACAGCTTCATTTCCGGCCAACCCTTCCGGCTGGCGGCACTGACAGCGGCGCTCGATCACATCGTCTCACATCGTGAAGAAGTATGGCTCGCCCAGCCCGGCGAGATCGAGGCTTTCGTCAGGGCCGATCCCGGCCGTGCGGTCTGAGTGGCGCGGTTAGGGTTCTGGCGCTTCAACAAAGCGTGCTGATGCGAGAGCTGCCACCTGTCGGGGAGGTATCCCGTCGGGTGCACGGCGGGACAAAAGCCCGGGAGACCTCGCTAAACCCAAATAGAATGACAGCGCCGTTCCAACACGGCGACGCCAAGAACGTTAGGGGCATAATCTTGTTTTATTTGAGCATTGTGATGAGCGCTGGCAGGGCCAGCGAAACGCCGGATCCGCACAAAAGCACGAACACCATCCAACGCATCGCCACCGGCGAAAGCGGTGGTGGCAGACGCCGGGCCAATTGGGTGCCCGCCATGACACTGAACACTGCAAAGAGCGACGGCCAGTAGGATGATGCCGGGAACGTCCCGTCGCCGATGACCACAACAAGGCGGATGAGGGCATTGAGCGCAAAGATCGTGACCAGCGTCTCGCGGACGGCGACATACGAAAAGGAGGAGCGGTGGAAATGATAGACGAGCGGTGGCCCGCTGGCGGAGAACAAACCGCTCATGATGCCGGAGATGGCGCCGAAGACAATATAAGAGCTTTTGTTCTGCGGTGCGGTGTCCCTGGAAGGCGGTTTGACGAGTGGCAGGCTTGATACACCGATCACGGCGCCAAGCACGATACGCAGCATTAGCAGACTGCTGCTCGCCAGATGGTCCAGCACGAAATAGCCGGCCACAAGCATGGGCAAGCTGCTGCAGAGGACGAGAAGGAGTTGAGGGACCAGAACGTCGCGCCAGCCCTTGGTCAACATGATACCGGCATTCACCAGCGTCAGAATACCAACGATGACGGCTGCATCACGCAGTGGCATGACGGAACTGATTCCCACGGCTCCCATGAGCAACAGTCCAAAAGCGAATCCGGTGAGTGTCTGCACGTAGGCTGCGACACCGGCCATGAGCACGAAACCGATTATTTCAGCAAGGCTCATTGTCCGTGCATTATCATTGGCTGCCGTCGAGTGTCAGCAGAAGATTGGCCAGCAGCGCCGTACGCGGCGCGATGCTGTCCCGCAGGATATGCTCGTCGAACGTATGCGCCCCGGCACCATCAGCACCAAGCCCATCGAGGGTGGGCACACCTTGGGCGGCACTGAAATTCCCATCGGAACCACCGCCAGTACTAACTCCAACGAGTGCAATACCCAATGGCGCGGCAAGATTTGAGGCATGGACGAACAGTGATTTCGCTGCCGGTGTTTGGGTGAAGGGCGGACGGTTGAGGCCGCCCCTGATCTCGACAGAAAGATCCGGGTCGCTCGATTTCATATTTTCGATAGTGCCAAGAACTCCCTTGGCAGCAGCGGCATCTGGCAGCCGGACATCGACCAGCATATTGCATTCGGCAGGAACGGTATTGCGCCCGGTGCCGCCATGGATTGTGCCAACAGTCACGGTGATACCCCGGGCCGGATCATTGAGCGCTTCTAGGGCTAAAACGATCTTCGCCGCCTCGCGGATCGCGCTGCGACCGATGTGCGGATGGGTTCCGGTATGAGACGCACGTCCGCGCACCTTAATGTCATACATGCCGACGCCCTTGCGAGCCACGACGATCTTGCCGCCGTCCCGCGCCGGTTCAACCACCAGCGCATAGCGCGCATTGGCGGAATGCTGTTCGATGACCGCACGTGAACTCGTGCTGCCCATCTCCTCGTCCGGAACATACATGATACTGACCGGCAACTTCGGACCATTGCCGCAATCAAGCGCAAGTTTGAGTGCTTCCAGTGCCAGCAGCGCACCCGATTTCATGTCATAGATGCCTGGTCCATAGATGCGATTGCCGTCTTCGCGCCATGGCAGTTGTTCCGAAATCGTTCCAGCAGCATGAACGGTATCCAGATGTGCCAGAATCAGAATGCCCTTTTCGACAGGCACGATCCGATGCCCCGAACTGACGATCAGGGTATCGCCGAAACCCAGCATTCCGGCGATACGTTGGGTTTTCAGCCCAAGACCCTCTGCCAGAACTTGAACCCGGTCTGCCAATCTGTTGACCGCACCCGCGTCGGACGTGTGCGTTTCGATCTCCACCCACTGCCGCAATTCAGCGAGCAACCGAGGAACATCGATATCACCGGCTGAAATTTCCCGGTTTAACGTCATGGTCGTCCTCTTTCCACGCAATGCAAACCTTAAGCCGGCATCAGCCGGATATGATGAACCGTCTCTTCAGCGACCCGGCGTTCGCTATAGAGGAGCGGCACATATTGGCCGCTCGCCCAGGTCTTTGCCAAATTCGCGTAAAAGGGCGAACGGGGATCGCCGGACTGACCCGGCGTATTGACGCAGACGCAGTTGTCCCACTCACCTATATCCATGACCAACCGGACCGACGCTCCGGAGATCACTTGGAAATCGCTCATGCGATAGCCAGCATTCATCGGCGTCGAACGGCTACCGCCGATCGGCAGCGGTCCCACATCCCAGATACCGGCATCCTCCCTCATCACACGGCTCGCCGCATGTTCGAAAACCATTTGATGCAACCTGCCCCAAGACCATTGCATAGGATCGCCGCTAAGTCGTTTCTTGCAGTCGGTAAACGCTGCCATCAGCGTATCGAACAGCAGGGCATCGCGTGCTTCCGTTGGATCGTCGCCCATGCGGGCATCCGGCGCTTCCAGGATACCCAGCAGCACGTCAACGTCGCCCGGCATAAGCAGAGCCCGGACGGCTGGATCAGGAGCAATTCGCGCAAAGATAGCCGGCCGCAAGTGCTTCATCCACCACACCTCGAAGAGTGCGGCGGCAGCGCTCCCGGCCTCCAGACGGTGATCCCAACCGTCGAACACATCAAGCGCAGATTGCAGGGCGTCAACAAGTTTCGGTCGCGCGGCGACTGCCTTATCCAGAAGCGCGCAGATGCTCATTGCCGGACGCGAAGTCACATCGGTCTGCAGGGTAATGGCAGCTTGCAGGGAATGTGCCTGATCATCTGCCAGCACGGATTTGATGCGCGTGGCGCGGCTGACTTCGACCCATTCATGGCCAATGGTCGGGGCGTCCAGCGCACGATCAGCGGGCAGGTTCATCTCGTTTGCGGTGGCGACGAATCCGGCTTCAGGATTGACGCCATGTGGAAGCTCGTCGGCGGCCAGAAAACCATTCCACTCGTAGCGGCCGTCGCCTGGAACTGGCAGAAGTCCATTCCAGTTCGGCCGAACGGGCGTGAAGCCAGCGGCAAACCAACCGACGTTGCCTTGAGTATCCGCGCAAACATGATTGACCGAGGGTGTTCCCCAAGCGGACAGAGACGTTCCAAACTCCGCAACCGACATTGCGCGCATGGCTGACAGGCTGCCGAGATAAGCTGCTGAACCCGGCGATAGCCAGACGGAGCGCAGAGCAATCGCCAGATGTTTTTCCGGATTCTCGTAAAGCACGGGGCCATGCCGCGTGAAGGAAAGTGTCAGCGTTTGTTCGGCTTCGCCCTTGACGTGGAAGGTCTCGCTGACGCGTTCAATCTCTTCCCAATCATCGCGATAGCGGTAGAAATCCGGGACCTCCGGTTTCGTTTCGTAGACATAGACGTCTTCCTGGTCGGCGCCAAAAATCGTCAGGCCGAAGGCCGTTGTGCCATTGTGACCGAGCGAGATCCCGGGCGCAGTGGGTTCGCCCGTGCCGATGACGTTGAAGCCCGGTGCCTGAAGATGCACCAGATAGCGCAGCGATGGCACGGCATGGGTGCGATGCGGATCACTGGCAAGAATTGGCCGCCCTGTATCGGTACGCGATCCATGTACGACCCAGTTGTTGGACCCCTCCTCCGTGGTGGCGCGGATGATATCCCCGAGGTCCGTCACTTCCACCCACTTCCATACGTCTTCCAGCCCAGCTTGAAGTCGCGCAGGTTCGAAGGTCACGGGCGCCGTCGCCAGCTTGAAAAGCTCAAGCGCCGCGATCGGGATATCGGCAAGGTTGAGCCCAGACGCCACCTTAAGTTCCGTTGGCGGTTCGATATTGGCGCGCAACAGATCCGTTTCCGCGTTGCTCAAAGCGAATACATTCGCGCGAAGGATTTCTGAGGCGCCGTTGCGGGTGAGCGCATGGGTGCGAACGCGGACCACTTCTTCCGGTAACCAGCGCGAGGGCTGTGTGCCAAACAGCGCGAATTCTGGCGGCAAGCGCACAGGTTCCTGCAGCACAAGGCCTACATAGGCATTAATGCCAGCGGTGAACGCTTCACAGATTTCTCGGGTGTCCGGCGCATAGGATGTCCATTCGACTGCCATTTGGCCGCGATAGAGAAAATGCCGGGCCGCGTGATCCTGCGCCAGATAGCCGGGACCGAAATCCGCCGCCAGCAGGCCAAGGCCGCGCTTGCGCCAGAGATCGAGCTGCCACAGGCGGTCGCGCGCTGCGTTGAACCCTTGCACGAAGAACAGATCCGCTTCACTTTCCGCCTTGATGTGCGGGATACCCCAGCGATCGACGCGGATTTCGGCGGGTCTTTGCAATCCAGCGAGCGTGTGGCTTTCAGTGTTCATATCGGTTTTACCTCAGGCGTGATGACAGGCAACAAGGGCACCATCCGCACGCGGCGTTAATTCCGGCCGATCCCGCGTGCATATGTCTGTCGCGAGCGGGCAGCGCGTGTGAAAGGCGCAGCCCGAAGGAATATTGGACGGGCTCGGCAATTCGCCGCTTAGAATGTAACGCTCCTTGTTACCCTCCTTGTTACGCTGCCTTTCCGGATCGGCTTCGGGCACCGCCGCCATCAGCGCCTTGGCATAGGGATGTTTTGGATTGGCGAAGAACGTATCCCGGTCAGCGATCTCGACGAAGCGGCCGAGATACATGACGACGACGCGGTCGCAGATATGGCGAACGACGGCCAGATCATGAGAGACGAAGAGGTATGAAACGCCGGTACGCTTCTGCAACGCCACGAGCAAATTGAGAATTTGGGCACGCACTGATACGTCAAGCGCCGACACTGGCTCATCGCAGACGACAAGTGCGGGCTCCAGCGCAAGGGCTCGGGCAATGACGACGCGCTGGCGCTGGCCACCAGAAAGCTGGTGTGGATAACGATCCGCGTGTTCGTAACGCAGACCAACCTGCACCAGGAGTTCACTGACACGCTGCTTCAATGCCTTGCCTCGAGCGATACCGCGAACCTGCAGCGGCTCGGCAATGGCTGCGCCAATCTTGAAGCGCGGATCAAGCGACAGCGCCGGATCCTGAAAGATCATCTGCACCTTGCGGCGAATATCATTGAGCGCGCGACCGGTGGCCCCGACAACCTCGTCCTCGCCAAGGCGGATACTTCCGGTGGTCGGCGGCTGCAGTCCGACAATGGTGTTTGACAGCGTCGATTTCCCGCAGCCGGACTCGCCGACCAAAGCCACCGTCTCACCCTTGAGAATATCGAGATCGACGCCGTTGACGGCTTTCACCGTATGGGCCGAACGGCCGAACAATCCGGCTCGGCCCTGGAAATGCACCGCGACATTACGGATTTCGAGAACGTTCTCCGGCGCACTCATGCGGCATTTTCCTTGAGTTCGTGCACGCGGTTGATGTGCCAGCAGGCCGAGCGATGCCCCCCGCCTTGTTCGAAAAGCGGGGGCTGCTCGGCTCGACATCGGTCCGTGGCGAGCGGACAGCGACTGGCGAAACGGCAGCCATAGCCGAACTCGTTCGGGAACGGCACCGAACCTTCAATCGTGGCGAGATTGGCTTTGGGCGTTATATCGAGACGCGGCACGCTGGCAAGAAGCAGTGCCGTATAAGGATGTGCCGGGCGGGCAAAAAGATCCCGCACCGGGGCTATCTCCGCAATGCGGCCGGCATACATGACAGCCACGTGATCGGCGATATCGGCAACGACCCCCATGTCGTGGGTGATGAAAACGATAGAGGTGCCGCTCGTTGCCACGAGTTGCTTCATCAGGTCGAGGATTTGCGCCTGGATGGTCACATCGAGCGCCGTCGTCGGCTCGTCCGCAACCAGAACGCGCGGGCCGCATATCAGCGCGATGGCGATCATGATACGCTGGCACATGCCGCCGGAAAGCTCGAACGGATACTGGTGCAGCCGGTGGTCGGCATCGGGAATACCGACTGCAACCAGCATATCGCGTGCTCTAGCAAAAGCCTCAGTCCCTGAAACGGCGTGATGCTGGCGAAACGCAGAGGCGATCTGCGAACCGACTGTGGTCAGCGGATCGAGTGAAGCGCTCGGCTCCTGAAAGATGATCGAGATATCTTTGCCGCGTGCCTTGCGCAGCTGCCGTTCCGACATGGCGGCGAGGTCCGTGCCCTCGAGAAGGATACGCCCTGCGATGCGCCGCGCAGCCGGTGGCAGCAGTCCCAGCATGGCATACGAGGTCAGCGACTTGCCGCAGCCGGATTCGCCGACCAGCGCCAGAACCTCGCCGCGCGCCACGGTGAAGGAAACGCCATCGACCACATTCGCACCAGCGATTTCGATGGTGAGATTGTCTACGGTCAGAAGTGGCGTTGTTTCCTCACCCATCGCGATCTGTCCCCTTACCCGCGCGCGGCTGTGCCAAGCGTCTTTCCGAGTTCGCCCGTCTCGAATGTCCCGATGGAATTGCCGCCGTCGACGCTGAGTACCGCACCCGTGATGAACGACGCTTTCTCCGAACAGAGATAGGCAATCGCCGATGGGGCATCGTTCGGCCCACTGGAACGCCCAAGCGGAATCCGCTTCAACATATTCGTCACGTATTCATCCGAGAGCTCACTGACAGTGCTGCCCGGCGCAAAGCCCGGCTCGACAACATTGACACGGATGCCGTAGGCGGCGAGTTCCAGCGCCAGTCCTTTCGATAGGCGCTCAAGCGCGGTCTTCGACGTGCAGTACGGCACCGAACCGTTGCGCATCTGCCGCGACGCACCAGACGAAATGTTGATGATCGAGCCCTTGCGCTTGTCGGCGATCATCAACTTGGCCATTGCGCGGCTGATGATGAAGGGTGCGCGCAGATTGACACCGAACACCCGGTCCCAATCGGCGATCTCCATATCGAGCAGGCCAAACTTGGTGTAGATGCCCGCATTGTTGATGACGATATCCGGCGCGCCCCAGCGTGCCTTGACCAGCGCGACTAATTCGAGGATCGAGGTTTCGTCGGTCAGCTGCGTTGTGTGCAGCAGGGTTTTGACCGGATCGAGCCCAAGGTCGGTAACGACAGCATCCAGTGCTTCCTTGCGCATGTCGGCGAGGCAAAGCTGCGCACCTTCCGCAGCAAAATGCGCAGCGATCCAACGGCCGAATATACCGGCAGCTCCAGTGATGACGACGGTCTTGTTTGCGAATTCCATAGTATACCTCAACGGGTGCGGGAACGGGGATCGAGCTGGTCGCGTAACCAATCGCCGAGGACATTGACCGAGAATACCAGCAGGAAAAGGCAGATGCCGGGAAAGGCGACGATCCACCAGGCATGCTCGACATATTGTCGTCCCACGCTCATGATCGAGCCCCAGCTTGGTGCGGGCGGCTGGATACCGAGCCCCAGAAACGACAATCCGGCCTCCATCAGGATCATCAGGCCGAACTCGGACGTTGCGACGATCAGGATGGGCCCGGCGATATTCGGCAGGATATGGTGGAACAAGATGCGGACGGCGCCAGCACCGGCAAGCTCCGACGCTTTGATGAACGGCAGATTGGCGACCTGCAGTGTCTGGGCATAGGCAACGCGGGTATAGCGTGGCCAGCGGGTAAGACCCAGCACCAGCACAAGCTTGAGAAAACCGGGACCAAGAACGGCGACGGTCAGCACTGCCAGCAAGACGGCAGGGATCGACATCACGATATCGACCATGCGCATGATGAAGATTTCCGCCCAGCCGCGGAACCAGCCAGCGAGCATGCCAAGCGACACACCGACCAGTGTCGAGACGAAAACCGAAAGCACAGCGACGCCAAGCGAAACACCGGCGCCGTAGAGAATACGGGTAAGCAGGTCCCGGCCGAGGTCGTCGGTACCGAGCCAGTAAGTCATACCGGCGCGCTCGAAGCCCGGCGCCTTGAGACGGCCAAGCAGATTCTGCCGCGTCGGATCGGCGGGCGATATCCACGGTGCCAGGATCGCCATGGCGACTATGATCAGGAGAATGATCGAGACGATGATGATCGGCAGCGGAACGCGGGAAATACGGCTTCGGGCAGACTGAATGAATGCAACCATCTGCTTCTCCTACCGTACCATGCGGATGCGCGGATCGACGGCCGCATAGACGAAGTCGGCGAGCAAACTGGTCAGGACGTAGACGCAGGAGATCAAAAGGACGATCACCTGCACCACAAGGAAGTCGCGCGACTGGATCGACTGGATCGCCAGCTGGCCAATGCCGGGCCAGGCGAAGACTGTCTCGACGATCACTGCGCCGGCAAGAAGATTGCCGATCTCGAGCGCGGCTATTGTGATGACCGGAATCGAGGCGTTGCGCAAAACGTGACGGAAGACCACGGCACCGAGCGACAACCCACGCGCACGCCCTGCCCGGACGTAATCCTTGCTGAGTTCATCGAGAACGGCGATACGGGTCATACGGGCAAAGGTCGACATCGAGATGGCGCCCAGCGCTATGGATGGCATGATCAAGGCACGGATATCGCCGACACCGGAAGTCGGCAGCCAACGCAGGTTCACAGCGAAGACCGCAATGAGAAGAATACCCGAGAGAAAGGTAGGTACGCTTTGCCCGGTCAGTACAATCGCCGCCAGGACTTTCTCCAGCCAGCCGCCGCGACCTGTGGCCATGATGATGCCCACCGGGATGCCAATGCCGATCGCGACCATCAGGGCCCCTGCGGCGAGCATCATCGTATAGGGCAAGCGCGAGGCAACGATTTCGGCAGCAGGAACATGCTGCACCACGGACATGCCAAAATCCAGGTGGCCGAGATCCTTGAGGTAGTTGACATATTGCACCCACAGCGGCTGATCGAAACCGAGTTGATGACGCAGTTCATTGATCTGTTGGGTCGAGGCGCCCTGCGGCACCAGCAGAAGAGTCGGGTCGCCGGAAAGGTGCATCACGATGAAGACGATCGTGAGCACCCCGAAGATCGCGATGGCCGCCTGAATTAGCCGGCTTCCGGCATATCTCAACATGACAATCTTGCCCGCTTCTCTCTACTGCTGCCAGCTCATATCGGTGACGAACATGGCTTCATTGGCTGTCGGCTGCCACTTCAAATGCGCGCTGGCGCCATAGACCGAGTAAGCCTGATATAGGCCGATGCCCGGCACATCCGCGCGCAGGATTTCGTACGCTTTTTGATAGTCGACCAGACGCTTGTCCTTTTCCAGTGTCGAGCGTGCCCCGTCGACGAGTTTGTCGAACTCGGGATTGCTGTACTTGGCCCAGCTGCTACCTGTGCGGAACAACGGAAAGATGATTCCATCGGCATCCTGGCAGGCGCAGGACCAGCGTCCGAGGGCGACGCTACCGGCATTGGCTGCGTCGCCCTGACGACGCTTGAGGAACGTTGCCTGATCGAGCGAGACGATCTGCGTATCGAGGCCAACGTCGTTCAGCATCTGCTGTATCGCCTCGACGAGAGCCCGGTCATAGGCCGGCGACGTCAGGAATTCGATCTTGGCACCCTCGGCGCCGGCCTCCTTGATGAGTTCCTTGGCCTTATCGGGATCGTATTTATAACCTTCGACCTTGTCCGTATAACCGAAGACCGGCGGCGCGCCGAGAACATTGACCGGTGCGCCATAACCTTGCAGCAAGGCCTCGATCAACCCCGGCGTGTCGATGGCGTAGGCAATAGCCTGGCGCACCCTGACATCCTTGGTCGCTCCAGCTTCGGCATTGATATACATATAACCGACCCGTTCCGTCGGCACGGACAGTATCTGTATACCGGTTTCGGTCTTGAGGCTGATAGCCTGATCGGCTGGCAATTCACGGATGAGGTCTGCTTTGCCGGTGCGCAAATCAGCGATACGCGTCGAGACGTCGGGAACCGCCCGAAAGATCACATGCTGGATTGCCGGCTTTACCCGCCAATAGTGATCATTGGCCTGAAGTTCGGTCTGAACACCCTTTTGCCACTGAACCAGCTTGTAGGGGCCGCTGCCCATCGGTTTCTGGTTGAATTCCTGCGCGCCAACCTTTTCCACATAGGCTTTGGGAACGATCGACAATTTTACCAGCTGCGCAAGAAGCGCCGGATACGGCGATTTCGTGGTTACCTTGACCAAGGTCGGGCTGATCACTTCAGCTTTGATGATCTGGTCGAACTGCGACAGCTGGGCACTCTTGAGCTTGGGATCGATAATTCGGTTGATGCTGTAGGCAACGTCATCCGCGGTGAGTTTGCTGCCATCCTGGAAGGTGACATCATCGCGGATATCGAACTCGATAACCGTATCGCTCGTATATTTCCACGCCTTGGCGATCTGCGGCACGATCGCACCGGAGGTGTCGCGCGTGATCAGATTGTCGAAGATATTGCGATACACCGAATAGCTGTCCGTATCCCATTGCAGATGTGGGTCGAGCGTCGCCGCATCATTGGGGAGGTCGATGGTCAGCGTGTCCTTGGCCGCCTGTGCATAGGCCGCGGATGTCAGGAGGCTGGCGGCAAGAGCTGCGGTCGTTGCGAATGTTTTCAGCATGGTTCCCTCTCATTATAAGTTGCCAAAATCGTCGGGTCTGATTGCAATTCCCCTTTCAGCGCGCTTCAGCGCAGCAAACCTGCCTCGACTGCGCAATAGGCAGCGAGTTCGGCATGCGTGCAGAACCACACATCGCCTTTGGCTTGGGCCTGGCGAATAATCTCCTCGAGAATGAAAATGCGCGAACGATGACCGGAATGATGCGGATGCAGCGTCAGCTGGAATACGCCGCGCTCCTCGTACGCCAAGTCGAGCTCGCGCTGAAGAATGTCGAGCACCATCACCGGGCCACCGTAGGGTCTTGCCCCTCCCATACGGTCCATATTGAAATAGGGCGCATCGTCGCGAATCCATTCGACGGGAATTTCGACGATACCGGTTGGCTCGCCATCCTCGGTGAGTTCATAAGGTTCATCGTCAGCCATCAGGGACGAGTCATAGAGCAGTCCCATTTCGCGGATGATCTTGAGCGTGGAAGGAGTGAAATCCCATGAGGCAGTTCGCATGCCAACAGGGCGTTGACCGGAAATGCGCTCCAGCATGTCAGCAGCGCGCAACGACAAGGAGCGCTCGGTGTCCTCATCGAGCTTTGAGTTGAATTCATGAATCCAGCTGTGAATGCCAAGTTCATGGCCGGAGGCGACAACAGCACGCGCTTCATCAGCATTGATCATTGCGGACACCGCAGGCATGAAGATCGAAGCAGGAACCGCATATTTCTCCAGCAGCTTCAAGATACGCGGCATGCCCGCCCTGGCGCCATACTGGCCCTGGCTGAGACGGCTTATCGAACCGCCGCCGTTTCGAAGTTCGACAGTCTCATGGTCGGCATCGAAAGAAAGGGCGACAGCCATCCGAGCCCCTTCTTTCCACATTTTTGGCTTGAGCGAAATACCAGCGCGAACCTTGGCTGTTTTCTGGCGCCAAACTTCTTCTGGCCATTCCCATGGTTCATGTGACGCATTTTCTTTCGCCGGATTTGCCATATGCTGCTCGTCTTACGTGGTCTGGACGCCGATCACCGCGAAGGCTCCGGCGGATCATTTGAATGTCGATTTTCTAGGCAAGAGTGTAGTAAGCCTTTACAATAATCAGCAACGGGGGTTTCGTTCACATATATGAACTCTGAAGTGAAAAGCGCCGGTCGAATCCTCGACATCTTGGAATATATGTCCAGCTGTCGCGAGCCCATTCCCCTATCGAAAATCGTCAGCGACCTGTCGTTGCCGAAAAGTAGTACGCACGGTCTCGTGCAGACGCTTGCCGCGCGCGGTCACGTGAGCCGTAACAGTATGGGACATTATGTGCTGGTTGAGTCCAGCCGGCACGGTTTTCCCTTCCGCCGGCATGAGGAACCGCTTGTCGTCACGGCCATGCCGTTCATGGAACGGCTGCGCGATGAGTCCGGTGAAACAGTTCTGCTGAGCACCATGAATGCGCGCTGTGATATGAGACGACTTGCCAAATGCGTGAGCCATCATCCGGTCCGCTATGATGTGAACATGGACGCAGCCATTACCGCCTATTGCACGGCGACAGGCAGGGTGCTCCTGGCACATTCCCCTGCGGAAGTGCTCGAAAGTTATCTCTCGCGGGTCAAGCTCCTGTCCTACACGGGCTTTACGATCACGGATGTACGCCAGATCCGCGATATATTGGCGAACGTGCGCCGGGACGGCTATGCCGTCAACGATCAGGAATTCATTACCGGTTCGACCGGCATAGCCGCCCCGCTCTATGACGCGAAAGGCAACGTCGTTGCAGCACTTAACCTCGGCACTTTGACCTCACGCTATGTGCCAAGGCGGGAAGAACTGCTGCTCCTGTTACGCGGAGCGGCCGATCAGATCAGCCGCGCTTCTGGCTACGAAACCGAAAGGGGTAGATCAGTACGTTGGCAACATCCTATCGGTATATAGGATGGAAACACCACAAGCACGCCGCAAATAACCCTAGACGAAGCATGGTACGCGCCGCAACTCCCAAGTGGGATATCCAGGCCTCATTTGCCAACTTGTTCAATTTCAAAGCCGGTCAGAAGCCCTTCCTTTGAAAATGCCGATAATGTCCCATTTGGGTCATTGCCAAACTGCAGAAATGGCGCCAGCTCCAGATAACCCGCCTTGCAAGGAATGATGACACCTAAGTCCGATGCACTCATCCCGCCAGCCCTACGCTTCGCACAATGCTCAACGCGTTTGCATCCGCCGCAGCGTGAACGACGCTAGCGCAACTCACTGCTTATAGTTGCGGGGCAGCGTCAGCATTGCTGGAAAGTGAACTTCACCGACTTCTTCTTAGCTTTTGGTCTCACGGCATGCCAGCGCATTATCCTAAATAAAACGCACATCCTAATGACCCATACTGCTTCTCTGATACAAAGACATTAATCCCCGGCTTGGGAGGCGTAAGGGCGCGGAAGCATGATGTTCTGATAGTCCGCCCGATTGATGTGACGTGAAAAGAATTGGACCGGACCTGCATCAGAGCCGCATTTTGCATGTCAAAACACACTCGAGCGATCTTGTTTTGATCCGAACTAGCTTTGGCCCATATCAGCCCTCCTAGGCGCGGCGATTGATCTCGGTTTCGTTCGGTCTCTGGCGCAGCTTTGCGCCACCGGGTGTGCCGCTGCTATGTGTCATGCGGCCGGCCTCAGCCTTCAAAATGTTCATTTGCATAAAAAAAGCACTTGCCAATACAATGCCTTTTATTTAGCCTTACTGGTATACCAATGGTATGACAATTTTTTCAATCCAACGAGGTTACTGATGGAAGCGCGTAAATACGGACCTTTCCCATTCTCTTCGATTACAAAACGCCCCGCATGGAAATGGCCGAACGGCTCCAAGCTCGCTCTTTGGGTTGTTCCGAACATCGAGATTTTTCATCTCAACGTTGCAATGCCCGGCGACTCCCAGGAGCGGCCGAAAGGTGGCGATGCAATCCCTGCTGTCCGGCAATGGGCCCAGCGCGATTACGGGAACCGTGTTGGTGTCTGGCGCATGTTGAATGTGATGGCCAAGCACGGCGTTCGCGGGACGGTAGCGCTCAATGCCGAAGTATGTCTGGACATGCCGGAAATCATCGAGGCCTGCGGTGCTGCCGGCTGGGAACTGATGGGCCATGGCCGCACCAACACGCACCGCGTCAATGAAATTCCGCCAGCGGAAGAACGCGAAATGGTTCGCTCGGTTTTCGATATTATCGAGAAGAGCAGCGGCAAGCGCCCTGTCGGCTGGCTGGGCTCCGGTCTGCAGGAAACCTGGAACACGCTGGACTATCTGGTCGAAAATGGCTGCAAATACGTAGCCGATTGGGTTAACGACGATCAACCCTATTGGATGGACCTTCAAGGCAAGCCATTGATGTCCGTGCCTTATTCGTTTGAAGTCAATGACAGTGCCGCGCTCTGGCGCAACAAGCAATCCATGCCCGAATTCGAACGGATGATCCGCGATACGTTCGATGTCCTTTATGAGGAGGGCGAAGAATCCGGCCGCGTCATGTGCATCAGTCTCCATCCCTTCGTCATGGGCCAGGCCCATCGCATCGGCGTTCTTGATCGCGCCCTCGAATACATCATGTCCAAACCAGGTGTCTGGGCTGCGACCGGCTCTGAGATTGCCGAGGCCTATGCCACCGCAACAGGCGGTGCTCCTGCCGGCTGGCGCTGACGGGCATTCACTGCGCATCCAATCACAAAAGAGGAAGGAACAGAAAATGGGAAATTCAATCTTCAAGGGTCTCGTGGTTGCTCTGTGCTTGTCCGCCGCGAGCTCTCTTTCAGCATTGGCGGCCGAACCCGCCAAGGTGACCCTGGCTTTTATCGGTGTTACCGCATCGAATTGGCCAGGACTGGTCGCGCAGGAAAAAGGATTTTTCCGCGACGAAGGCATCGACGTTGACTGGCTTCAAAGCGGTCAAAGCTCCAAATCAGCACAGCAGGTCGCGGCTGGCGTGGCCGATATTGGCTCGTCATCGATGGTGGATACATTCCGCGCCATCGACGGCGGCGGCGACCTGACGATCTTCGCCAACAGCCTCTCTCAAGGAATCTACTCCCTCGTTGCGAAACCTTCGGTCCATAGCATTCAGGATCTGAAGGGACAGCGCGTCATCGTTGGCGGTCAGAAAGATATCACCGCCCTGTGGTGGAATGCTGCAGCCAAGCATTTCAACATGGACCCCGACAAGGATGTCGAGCTTTTGTTTGCCGGCTCCACCAGCAACCGCTTTGCCGCCTTGATGTCGGGCGGGGTTGACGCCGCGGTCATCGGTGCACCCACCAATTTCAATGCTATCGACAAGGGCTTCACCGATCTCGGCCCGATTGCCTCTTATATGGGCGACTTCCCGATGATGATCTACCATGCAAACACCGCCTGGGCCACCAAGAACAAGGACAAGCTTGTCGCGTTTGTCAAAGCGCATAACCGCGCCGTGCGTTACATGCTCGACCCCAATAACAAGCAGGAAGTCGCCGAAATCCTCGCCAAGGCCAGCAATGCCGATGTGAAGGATTGTTTGCGAACATTAGATATGGCTATCGCCGCTCATGCCTTTGTTCCTGATGGCGGAATAACGCCGGCTGCTCTCGAACATGTTCAATCCACGTTGGCCGATAGCGGGGACCTGCAGAAGCCGCTAAAACCTCTCTCGGCCTTCTATGATCCGAAATATGTCGAGGCAGCAGCAAAGTGAGTGCTGAAACGACAATGAACCAGCCAACGGACAGACCACAGAAACAGGTAGGATTCCGCCGTCTGTTCGGGGGCGCTCGCACGCACCGTTCGCAACATACAGGTTTTCTCTCCATTGCCGGTGGCCTCGTCGCCTGGGAGCTGGTAGGGCGGCTCGTTATTTCCAACTCACTGTTCCTTGCCACGCCCACACAGATTGCCGCGCAAATCTACAATCTGATGCGAAGCGGCGAACTCTTTATCCATATGGGCGTCAGTGGTGCCGAGTTTGGGATTGGGCTCATCATATCGATCATTCTCGGCATCGCTTTGGGGTTTCTCATCACAACGAACAAGATTGCCAACGCTATTCTCGGCCCGTGGATCTCGGCGCTCTATGCCACCCCCACCGTAGCAATCGCTCCCCTGATCATCCTGTGGTTTGGCATCGGTCTGTGGTCGAAGGTCTTTGTGGTCATCATTAACGCGACGTTTCCGATGATCATCAACACCGAAGCTGGTCTGCGCGCCACCGACCCGAAGTTGATAGAGGCGGTCCGCTGTTTCGGAGCGAGTCCACTGCAGGTCTTCTGGAATGTGATGCTGCCTTCTGCCCTGCCCTACATCCTCGCTGGTGTCCGCCTTTCCGTCGGACGAGCTATCGTTTCGGTCGTTGTGGGTGAGCTGTTCGGTTCACGGGCGGGCCTCGGCTTCATGATCACTCAGGCGTCCGAAGTCTTCAACATGCCACGGCTTTTCGCCGCAGTCGTTGTCCTTGCCCTCGTCGGCGTCATTCTGACCGCGGGTGCGCGCTATCTTGAACGTGTCCTGCAACCCTGGAACAAGTGAGAAACACATCGTGTCGGACACTCTCGAAATTCGTAAAGTTTCAAAGCTGTTTGGTAATCTGGAAGCTCTTCGTTCAGTCGATATCAAGATGGAGGCGGGCGAGTTCATCTCCATCGTCGGACCATCCGGGTGCGGCAAGACAACATTGATGCGCATCATCGCCGGGCTCGAAGAGCCGGATGCCGGCAATGTCTGGATCGGCGGCAACAAGGTTACCGCGCCTGGGCCGGACAGAGGCTTTGTCTTCCAGTCCGACAGTTTGCTACCGTGGCGCACCGTCTGGCAAAACGCAGCGCTGGGCCTCAAGCTGAACGGGCAGCTGGACGCAGAAGCCACCGAACGCGTTCGCAACATGCTTGAGCTCACCGGACTTGCCGGGTTCGAATCGTACTGGCCGAAACAACTTTCAGGTGGTATGCGCCAGCGCGTCAATCTCGCCCGGGCTCTCGCACTTGATCCGGCCGTTCTTCTTATGGACGAGCCCTTCTCCGCTCTCGATGCGCAGACGCGCGAGATCATGCAAACCGAGCTGCTGCGCATTTGGGAAGTCGGGCGAAAGACCGTTCTCTTCATCACTCACCAGATCGATGAGGCCATTTTCCTGTCTGACCGGGTCGTCGTGCTTGGCCGCAGACCCGGCCGTGTGAGGGAGGTGATTGACGTCGATCTTCCCCGACCGCGAACACTTGCCATGAAACGGCAGCCGGAATTCGTCGCGATGGTGGATCGCATCTGGGGCCTTATCGAAACGGATGTACGCAACAGCGTGAAAGAGGATGCAACAAATGCTGCGTAACCAATTCGAAAAAATTGACGGCGATCAGAAATATCGTCTGGCGCAGGAAATCGAAACGCTGAAGCCGCTCGCCGTTCAGCTTTTTGACGAATTACGCGAAATGAGCCGCGACGTGCAGGGCGTGACCCGTCCTTCCTATGGTGAGGGCGAGACGGAAGCTGCAGCGATTGTTCAACGGGCGGCGGAAACCTTTGGTCTGAAATCCCGGTTTGACGCTGCTGGCAATCTTCTCGTTACCCGTCCAGATTGCGTCGGCGCTCGCGGCGGCGTGATCACCGGTTCGCACCTTGATTCTGTGCCGCAAGGGGGAAATTTCGACGGTGCTGCCGGCGTGATAGCAGGGCTTCTGGTGCTGGTCGCCCTCGAAAAAATGGGCGCAAGCCTTTCCGAACCGGTAACATTGTTCGGCATACGCGGGGAAGAAAGCGCTTGGTTCTCCATTCATCACATCGGTTCTCGCGCTGCCCTTGGCCTGTTGCCTGCAAAAGAACTGGATACGGCAAAGCGTTTCGACACAGGCAGAACGCTGCGGGACTACATGGAAGATTTGGGCTGCAATATCGACGCGATCGAGAAGGGCGTACCGACCTTCGACACGACGGCTTTGCGCGCATACCTCGAATTGCACATCGAGCAGGGCCCGGTGCTGGTCCATGAAGAAATTCCCGTCGGGATTGTCTCAGGGATTCGCGGTAACTTTCGTGTACGTGACGGCCATTGCCTTGGAGAATATGCCCATTCCGGTGCGGTGCCAAGGCTTATGCGCCACGATGCATTTCTGGCGATCGCGGAATTGGCAAGCCGTTGCGAGAAGGAATGGGAGACGATCGAGACGGAGGGCGGCGATCTTGTCCTGACGTTCGGCAAGGCGCATACCGATCCTGACGTCCACAGTCACAACAAGGTGCCGGGTGATTTTCATTTTGTTGTCGATGCGCGCAGCCATGAAGCTGCAACGCTCGATCGCATCGGAGAATTCCTCAAAACCAATAGCGCGGAAATAGCCGCGCGGCGCGGGGTTAGAATCACACTCAACGGTATTGGCTGCGTCACGCCAGCACCAATGGATCCTTCCATTCGCCAGATCATGACGCAGGCCGCCGCAGCGCTCGCCGTCCCGGCAATCACCATCGCCAGCGGCGGCGGACACGATGCTGGGGATTTTGCCAATGCCGGTGTTCCGAGCGGAATGGTTTTTGTACGCAACCCCAAGGGCAGCCACAACCCGGACGAGTGGATGGAAATCGACGACTTCATCAAGGGAACCAAAGTCCTTGGCTGGACCGTCATGCAGCTTGCCAAATAGTTACTGAAAATGGAAAAATCATTGTCACTGCCTTTCACGTTTCTTGATGAAGCCACAACAAGTACCCTCGTGACGATGGCGAATGTCGTCGCTGTCTGCGAGGCTGTGCTTGTTGAACTGGGGCTTGGCGTAGCCCGTCTGTCAGAGCCGGCAGCGATGTTTCTCAATGGTGAGATGAATATTCCGACGCTTTTCAAGGTCAAAGGCGGATATCTCCCCGGAAGCGGTGCCTGCGGTTTTCGGGTCGTCGGCGACGTGGGCGACGACGGGCAAGACGGGGAACATCACTATTGCTACCTCGTCGATCCTGTCACCGCAAAGCCTGTTGCCCTGGTGGCCCAGACACGTCTGCACCGCATGCGAACGGCGGCCTGCGGGCTGATAGCGCTGAAGAACCTCGTCAGCAACGAGCGGCCGACCGTCGCCCTGATCGGAGCGGGCCGCATCGCCGCAGAAGTCGTTGCCGGCTTTGAGCACGTATTTCCGGGCGGAACCCTCATCATTGCATCGCGCGATCCGGTAAAAGCCAAGACCATGGCAAGCTCTTTCCGCCCGAAATCCGCTGAAATCCGTGCCGCCAATTCCGCGCGTGAGGCTGTTCAGCAGGCGGACGCCGTTCTGACTTTGACCTCATCGCCCTCTCCCGTAATCGATCCGGAGGACTTTCGCGAGGGAATGACCATTTGCGGCATGGGCGAGCACGGTGAGCTGCCGCCGGCGCTGTTCCAGACTGCCGACAGATTCGTAGTGGACGATATCGGCTTTGCGAAAGTCATGGGCAGTGTTGCAAGCTGGATACGCCATGGGGAGATTTCAGAGGAGGAAATCGACTCCCGGTCCACGACAAAACTTGGGGAGATTGTTGCAAGGATTGCGCCCGCGCGTATCGATGCAAAGCAACGAATACTTGCAATAGTTCAGGGACTGGCTATCGCCGATCTGGCGATCGCAAAGATTTGCGTGGACATGGCCGGTGAGGCGCAAACCGCGCAAAGCATGCCATTTGGGAGGAAACGGTGACAACACATTCACGACGCGCATACGAGGAAATTCGCAGGCTCATACTGGTCCGTGAAATCCCGAGCGATGAGCCGATCAGCGAGCGCGGACTGTCCGAGCGTCTTGGTCTCGGTCGCACCCCAATACGCGAGGCATTGAAAGACCTTGAACGCGACGGCCTGATTGAAGTCAGTCCACGGCGCGGAACATTCGTCAGGCGGCTTTCACTTGCTGACCTGAGGGACATTTACGAGGTGCGCATGGGTTTGGAAGGCATTGCCGCTTTTCTGGCAGCAGCCCGGGGTCCCACATCCCAGCTCTTATCGTTCGAAGAAAAATTCGAAAAGCTTCTCGATGACCCGAGCTCCGAACTCTTGACCATTCAAAAACTTGGCTGGGATTTTCACGATGCAATCTATGAGGCCGCAGGGAACCGAGAGTTACTGCGGCTGAACACGGGTTTGCGCAACCAGATCGGACTCACTATGGAACTTCCTAGGCATCACGATCATGACCGTGTACGCGCTACAGTTGCCGAGCACCTGAAAATCCTGCGTGCCATCAAAGCCATGGATCCAGAGGGCGCCCAACGCGCCATCTACCAGCATCTTTCCAACGCTCTTTCAGCAGGCGCTCAGATCTTTTCGAAGTTCGAATAGTTCCCGCGTGAAACGCACCGGAATTGATCGCAAAAACTATCACAAGCCCAAGGACAAAATAAATGGAATTGCAGAGCATGATCTCACTTGGAAGCCCAAAGGCTCCAGCGTCGTCGAAAGCCGATGTCGCCAAGGATTGGGAGAATTTCCGTTCGGCTTTTCCTACGGCGAAGAATTATGTCTACCTCGATACGGCACGCAAGGCTCTCGTCCCCTACTGGACAGAAGCCGCCATGCAGGAATGGACGCGCGATGTCTATGACAATGCCGGCAGTGAGGCTTTTTCGATGGACAATATCGATAAGGCCCGGCATGACGTTGCGGATATGGTCGGCGCAAATCCGGCAAACCTCTCCTTGATCAAGAATACGTCCGAGGGGGTAAACATCGTCGCCCACGGCATCGATTTGCGCAAAGGCGACAATGTGGTCTTGAGCGAGCTTGAGCACGAAAATAATACATTTCCCTGGCGCTATCTTGAGTTTCAGGGTGTGGAAGCTCGTATCATCAAGGCTGATGCGGATGGCCGCGTCCCGTTTTCGAGTTACGTCGAAGCTATCGATGGGCGAACCCGAGTTGTGTCCGTCGCCTGGGTTTCCTATGGATCGGGCCACAGAGGTCCCACGCACGAACTTGCTGAACTCGCGCACAAGACCGGTGCAATACTCCTCGTCGATGCCATTCAAGCGTGCGGAATTCTCGATCAACGCATTGATGAACTTGGCGCGGACGTGGTCGTCAGCGGTGGTCACAAGACCATGCTCAGCCTTGCTGGCGCGGGCTTCATGTATGTCCGTCCAGGCCTTATCGACAAGATATTGCCTCCATACGCATCGAAGTTCAGCTTTACCTCCATCGATCGCAAGGTTGCCAACCTGGAACTCGCCTCCGATGGTCATCGTTTTGAGTATGGAAATCCGAACTTTGTCGGAGTCTGGTGTCAACGCCGCTCGGCCCGCATCATCAGGGCAGTTGGACTTTCACGCATTGAAGCGAGGGTTCAAACCCTGTCGGACCGGCTTATTGCAGGACTGAAGCAGCAAAAGGCTGAGCTGAAGACATCCGATAGTTGGAGCGAACGCTGCGGCATTGTCACAATAGCTCCGCGCGGCAGTGCTCAGTCGCTGGAAAAAAGGTTGAAAGAGAAAGGAATTCTCGTGGCAGAGAAGGATGATCTGCTTCGAATTTCACTCTATGCCTACAATAACGAAGACGATGTCGATAAAATACTCTCGGTCCTTCCGGAACTTTAGGTACATCGGTTCTACGTCTCGATAAGCTTGGTCGCTTCAAGTTGTTTTTGTGCGCGCCCGCAAAGGCGGTCCGACCTATAGCAAACCGGTCAGGACACCTTCCTTAGATTGCCGAGATGGCAAATTGAAGCCGGTCGACGGAGGCGTTGGTGCGCGGATATGAAATCCAACGCATTTTGCTCTTTGATGTTGTCGGTTATGCCTGCCTGATTTGATGCCGGACAGACTCCGAGCGTCCACACGCCAGCATGCGGTTGAGAGCGATGCAACCGATGGCAGCCTCGGTCTGCTGAGCGGCGAAAGAGCGAGCCCGCAAGCGTCGTCCGATTAGCGCCTTGTACCGATCGATGGCAGTTTCGATCAGAGCCCGCTTACCATAGCCGGTAACAGCCTGCCATTTCAGCCGACCTACGTTTGCGATCGCGGCAATGTGCTTCTCCCGTTGACCAGGCGGTGCGGTATCACCGCCTGCCACTGCCGTCGACCGAGGTGGAATGACGACGTTCGCGGTGCTGCTATGCTGCAGGATCGAATAGTAGGTTGGCTTGCCGTCATAGGCTCCGTCGGGGGGTTATCACGTTAACTTTGGTTCAGCGACTTTTGCTATAAACGGTTGTGCATGAACCGCTCCGTCGTCAGCTATGAAGCGCCACCGTTTCCCGCCGCAGATCATTGCTCACGCGGTGTGGTTGTATTACCGGTTTCCGCTGAGCCTTCGTCTGGTCAAAGAAATGCTGCTTGAGCGCGGCATTGTCGTATCCTATGAAACCATTCGCCGATGGGGGATCAAGTTCGGACCAGATTATGCTCGCCGGTTGCAACGCAAGCAGCCATCTGCGAACGATATCTGGCATCTGGACGAGATGGTGATCTCCATTTCCGGCAGGAAACATTATCTTTGGCGCGCCGTCGATCAGGATGGCTATGTACTTGATGAGATTGTTCAGAACCGCCGCAATACCAAGGCTGCCAAGCGATTGTTGATGCGTCTATTGAAAAAGCAAGGCCTTGTGCCCAAACGCATCATAACCGACAAGCTTCGTTCCTATGGTGCAGCACAGCGGCAGGTCATGTCTCATGTCGAACACCGCTCCCACAAAGGTCTGAACAACCGGGCCGAGAATTCCCACGTACCGTTACGAAAACGGGAATGCTCTATGCAGGGTTTCCGATCATCAGGAGGTTTGCAACGCTTCGTTTCCACCTTCTCAGCCCTTCGAAATCTGTTCGTTCCAATCCGCCACAACCACTCTGCTCTTGGTATTCACCTGCACCGGCTCAGGGCCATGGCTGAGTGGAAAGCCATGACCGGCATACTCGATTGAAATCGGGACCGAGGAAATCTCATGCGATCTTTCGGTTACCGTGACAACGCCTCAAATTGTGCCCTCCGATGCGGAAATTTCGTTCTAAGCAGTGCGGTCGAAGGCGTAATGAAGGCGGACACAGCCTTGGTCGAGCGCGCTGACCTGAAGCAAGCGCAGAGCCTTCCGAAACCCCGTAGGGGGGAAGAGTGGTCGTCCGCCGCCTGTGAGCTCCGGCATCACATAGATCTCGATTTCGTCCAGTGCGCATCGCTCGATGAAGGCCATCTGCAATTTCCCTCCACCGAGGATCCACACATTGCCGTCGCTGAGACCTCGCAGCTCCCTGATAAGATCATCGACGTCGCTGCGCCTTTCTAAGGCTCTGTTGCAAAGTTTTTGTAAATAAAGTCCGTTGCATCATTCTGGTTTTGATTACACCAGGGGATTGGATGTTCAAAGGCCGCCACTTCGACAAGTCAGTGATCCTTTTATGCGTGCGTTGGTATTTGGCTTACAATCTCAGCCTTCGCAATCTGAAGGAAATGATGGCAGAGCGCGGCATTGATGTGGATCATTCGACGGTGCATCGCTGGATCATATATTTCAGTCCCAGATTGCTTGAGTGCTTCAATAGAAAGAAGCGTCAGGTCACACGCAAATGGAATCTGGATGAGACCTATGTCCGGGTAAAGGGCGAATGGATGTACCTGTACCGTGCCATTGATAACAACGGGGATACCGTCGAGTTCTATTTCAGCAAGACACGGGACCTGCGTGCCGCCAAACATTTCATTCATAAGGCTTTGGCTCATCACGGCAGACCACAGCGTATCACTATTGATGGTAGCCAGACCAATCGGATAGCAATTATGCAAAGCGATGCGGAAGTTCGATTGCAACAAGATGGAAAGCCCATTGCCATCCGGTCGAGCAAGTATATGAACAACACTATTGAGCAGGATCACCGGCGTATCAAGCGAAGGATACGTTCAATGCTTGGCTTCAAGTCCGAGACCTCAGCCGATATCACCTTGGCAGGCATCGAACTTATTCACATGATGCGTAAGCAACAAGGCATCTTCGCTTCGACAAAAGCGCTCTCACTCAAAGCACAGTTTGCGGCCCTGACAGCATAATTGTGTCGAGCGGAAGGCCACCTATAACCCCACAGAAATTTTGCAACACAACCATAAATGTTGGCTGGTTCTCTTCTTGTCGATTTACACTTGAAACGGTTCATCCTCAATTTCTGTGGTTAACAGAGTGTTAGCGCCGCGATTGCTATCTGCGGGGATGCGAACGCAATTGAAATGGTCACCCGGCCCCGGGATCAAAGTTCTGGGTATCACCCTTCAAGATGAAGAAAACTGGGTTGTTTCTGCCGCTGCGAAACCTATCGGTATCTGCCCGGATTGCGGAAGGCGAAGCCGGCACCGGCACGGCTGGCACAACCGCCGCCTCCAGGACTTGCCTGTTCAGGGTCAAGTTGTGAAAATCAAACTCGCACTGAACCGGTGGCAGTGTAGGCACCGGAAATGCGGGCGACGAACCTTCACCGACAGGTTGCCCGAGATTGCTTCACCCTACACGCGACGAACGGAACGGATGGCCGAGATTGTACGCTTGATTGGCCACAAGATGGGCGGTCGCCCGGGTGAATACTTGATGCATCGGCTCGGCATGCCGGTCAGTGACGACACGATCTTGCGGCAATTGAAGCGCAATAATCCGGCGTCCATGCAAAAAGACAATATTCGGGTTGTGGGCATTGATGATTGGAGCTGGCGGCATTCCTCGCGGTACGGCACGATCATGGTCGATCTTGAGCGTCAATCGGTCGTCGATGTTCTGGACGACCGCAGCGTTGAGAGCGCAAAAGCATGGTTGCAAGAACGTCCGACGATCGAAGTTGTTAGCCGAGATCGCTGTGGCCTGTATGCCCAGGCAGCTCGGGAGGGCGCACCGCAGGCGCGCCAGGTGGCTGACCGTTTTCATCTGGTCCAAAATCTCAGGGCTGCGATCAAGGAACAGATGAGCGTTTATGGCCACGCCCATGTTAGACCCATTCTCTCCGAAGATGCGATCGCCAGCGCTACGGCACAACATCGCCGAGCCCGCTTGCAGCACAGACAATCCCGTCAGGAAACATTTGCCCCGCTTCAAGCTCTGCGCCAGCAGGGCCTCACCTACAGCGAGATTGCAAGGCGGACCGGATACGAGCGCCGCAGCATCGCGAATTGGCTCACTTCTAACGCACCTCGAGACAGAAACCGGGCAGCATTGAATCCCACATCGCCATTGTATTTTGAAACTTTTCTGGCTGAATGGCGGAAGAATGGAAACCGCATTGGGCGCCATCTGTTTCACGATATCAAGAACCGCGGCTACACGGGCAGTCGTTCCAATCTGGAGCGCCTGTTGAAGGTGTGGCGTAAAGCCGAAAACATCCAACCCGACGACCCGCCTCCAGATGTGCATGTTTCAGAACCTGTCCGCGATCCTGATACCGGTCATGTGATTTCGTCTGTGGTGGCCGCAGCTTTGTGCATAAAACCGCGCGGCCTGCTGACAGATCTTCAGACCAGAAAGGTCAATGCTTTGAAGCAGGGCTCGACAGCGTTCGCCATAATGCGTGACTTGGCCATGCGCTTCAACGGCATCTTGCGCAGCAGGAATTCGGCGGCACTGGATGAATGGATCGACAATGCCATTGACACCGAACTCACGGCGATCATGCGTTTCGCCAGCGTTTTGCGCCGGGATATTGATGCCGTCAAAAATGCAATCGAACTCCCTTGGAGCAACGGTCAAGCCGAAGGGCAGATCAACCGCCTCAAGATGCTGAAGCGAGCAATGTACGGTCGCGCCGGCCCAGAACTGATGAGGGCAAGAATGCTGCCGCTGAATCACAGAAAGTGAGGATGAACCCCTTTAAGAGCAAAGCGACAGGAGCTGGCGGCACGCAGTCGAAAAATAAGTTTCGCTATATCCTATTGGTATTCGGTGTGGCGATCGTTGTCGTTTTCGTCTTTTTTGTTTCCAAAACCCGCATTGATCGCCCTCGCCACTCTTGTAGTTTTGGGTGCTGGCATCACGATCTTCTTTTACTTCCATTCTCAGTGAGTTCGACAGCCACACTTTAGTACATTGCGATGCTGGGAGCGGGGGCTGTCCACCACATCAGCTCAGTGAAACGAACCGGATGCGTTTCATTTGGCGGAACGAACCATTGCAGCGATTCAATATTCTGATGACGAGGCCTCGGGTCCATTAATGTTCTCAACAAACGTGTAAGAGGACGTCGCTATGAGCACGAACAGCAATTTGTCACTAAAATCGGCAAATATTGAGCCAGACTTGGCACTCGGTCACCCGGGCGAGTTGGCAATGCGGGCAATCTTTCCAAGTCCCATTGATTGGAAAGAAGAAAACCTGAAGGGAATGATGCGAGATTCAATTTCCGTAGGGTTTGCGGCTTTTATTAACTCTCAGCATTTTTTCTTCCTTGCCACCTCCAGTGCCAAAGGCCACTGTGACGCCAGTTTTAAGGCTAGAGAATACAATGCAGCGGGAGAACCGCTACCCGCGGTATTGGTGATCGACGCACAGCATGTGGCGTTTCCTGACTACGCGGGCAATGGCCTTTATAATAGCCTCGGAAACATCGCGGAAAACCCACACGTTGGAATGTTGTTTGTCGACTTTGAGCACCAACGACGTGGGCGCCTTAATGGCAAGGCGGAGATCGTATCCGCGTCGGACGAGTTGCGGCGGATTTGGCCAATGGCTCAGTCGGTCGTTTTAGTAACGGTCGAACAAGCATTCGGGAACTGCCCGGCTAGAATTCCCCAGATGCACATGGAGCAAGGCAGCGATCGAAGCAAAGCTTGAGGGAATTACCGACTAGAATTTCAAGATGGCGTCGCGGTGAACAATTCCCACGGGGACTCCACATTTGGTTACGGTTAGCATATCGGCTTGGAGGGAAATCAACCTCGACAGGGCGTGGTGGAGGCTCTCATTGATGGGGATTTCACGGCTGGTGAGTAGGCCTTGTGACGCTACCATTACATCCTCAACCGTGAAGAGTTCGAGTCTCCGGAGAGCACGGACATCGCCAATAAAATCAGCGACAAATTTGTTGGCAGGATTCTGAAGGATAGTGTTAGGGCTGTCTTTCTGGCTGATCTTGCCGTCACGCATAACAGCTACGTTGCTACCAAGCTTGAGAGCTTCGTCAATATCGTGCGTGACAATCACAACGGTTTTGCGGACCTTTTTTAGGATAAGTTTCAACTCATTCTGCAGTCGGTGGCGGGCGATTGGGTCGATCGCTCCAAAAGGCTCATCCATCAGTAGGATCGGGGGATCGGCTGCTAGTGCGCGGGCTACTCCTACTCTCTGCCATTGCCCGTCAGACAGGTGTTTAGGATATCGTCTCGAGAACTCTCCAGCATCAATACCCACAAGCTCCAAGAGCTCGCCAGTTCTGGACCGAATTCTCGCCTCTGCCCAACCCAAAAGCCTTGGCACTAAAGCGATATTCTCTGTCACTGTAAGGTGTGGGAAAAGTCCGACATTTTGGATCACATAGCCAATCTGTCGTCTGAGTGCGATCGGATCGCTTTCCGCTATATCGATGTTGTTGCCAAGAAGTGCGCTATACCGGAAATTAGGACTAGCGAATTCTTGAACTCTTTAAATACGATCCGGTAAACCCGCTTTAGAGCCGGCAGACCATCCGTCCTGTCCGAGTAGCCAGCCTCGGCGCCAAAAATTAGCTCCTTCGAAATCGCGCTCAGGTCCGTCAATATTGCAAGCTTGTATTTTTCTGCGAGCTCAGGCTTAACAAGCATGGCATAGCCATTGTTGATGTTTGAGGGCTTCAGCCAAGTCAGTTGAAACTTCTGTTCGTAGAATTGTTTTACATCATCATAAATCTTATTCGCTGAGCCCGACAGATCGCCTTTGACAACCGACGCCATTGCGGTTCCGGTATACTCCGGATAAAAATCTATATCGCCGTGAATCAATGCTGCCTGAGCGATGGCCGTGGCGCCCAGATTGAGATGGCGTTCGACTGTGAAACCCGCCTTTTCGCTTAGGCATAGATTTCTGCCACAACAAACTGCTCAGTAAAGTTCTTGCTCCCGATTTTCACGTTCTCCGCAAGAGCCTTGGTGGTGGCGCTTGCGTTCAGAAACAGCGTTGCAGCTACCAAGAGCCCTAGTTGAACTTTCGCGATTATTGTCCTTGCTCCGATTTTTCAAATTCGCTGTTACGCTGCGTTTGCTTTAGAGGCGCCGGCGTAGGCATTCGCGAGATCCTGCGCGATGGCCTGAACCACCGGTAGATTCTTCGACTTCGTGCGGAACACGACGTAGGTCGACGTTTCGATGAAGGGTTGCTCCACCGGGACGCGGACCATTTTCCCGTTTTGCACCCATGGGTCTGCGGTATGCTCTGTAAGCACACCTACAAATTGGCCACTCAAGATTAATTGCACAGTTGCCTCTTGATCGTTCGCGACCGCGGAAGACCGCCAACCGAGACCAAGCAAAGAATGTTCTCTTCGCTGATAAGCTCGCGTGACAATATCAAGATCGTCGATTTCACTGAGGGCAGTTCCCGGTCGAATAGAGGCGAGCCGGTGGCTTGTGGCCGCGTATAATGCTGAGCGGTGCACCGCAAGCGCCTTATACGTTAATCCCGGCAGACCACTATTTGACGATGTCACTGCTACATTGGCAAGTCTCGCCGAAACCGCTTCTTCCGCTTCTCCAGGACCAGCCGTTGAAACATTCAACGTGACTCCATGCGACCTTTGAGAAAACTTCTTCAATGCGGTGGCCACCGGATTTCCGCGCTCCAGGTGGAGGTTGTCCATCAAGCACAAATCTGCAGCGCCAGTCAGAACACCTTTGGCGGCAGAAACCTGCGCTCGAAATTGATCTAACGCGTCCAACAGCTCGATGGTGGCACGGTAGACAGTTTCGCCATAAGGAGTGATGCTAAATCCCGAACGCCCTCTCTCGCAAAGACGTACCATCAATCGTGCTTCAAGGTCCGATAGATGCTTGCTTATCGCGGACCGACCCACCCCAAGTGTATACTCGGCCGCCGAAAGGCCGCCGCATTCGACTACAGATTTGAAAATACGCAGAAGCCGTATATCAACATCATGTATCGGTGGAATGTTCTGCTTTGGAACATTCATGACTGCCTCCATCAGCCATCCCCAAGACTAGTCTTTATGGCAATCCCCATATCGCAATGACTGTCAGTGATGTCGTTGGATCTGGGAGCGGCAGAGAACATCGGGATCGCCATAAGTCCTACATTCATTCCGAATCACGTTTCGCCGTTGTGTTCGAACCAGACCGCTACAATGAAGACCGCAAAGACTGGAGAGCCGCCTTAAAATC
Source organism: Phyllobacterium trifolii (assembly GCF_014192095.1). Classification (GTDB taxonomy): domain Bacteria; phylum Pseudomonadota; class Alphaproteobacteria; order Rhizobiales; family Rhizobiaceae; genus Phyllobacterium; species Phyllobacterium trifolii. The sequence goes on along the minus strand of NZ_JACHXN010000020.1, from coordinate 53,174 downwards.
GAAACACCACCGAGCACAGAGGCCGCCGCCCGACAACATACTCCACGCACACGAGCGCCGTCTTGTATCCTATTGCACATCCCACTTTCTCCGGATCCTAGTGGCTCGAAGGTATCCGCGTCGGAACAAATTTCTTGTGAGTGGCCTCGCTCTTGCTGGACCTCAAAGGTCAAAGCCGACCCTGACGTGCTGCCTTCGGAACGGGATCAGCAGAGTGTGCTGACCCCGTAACGGCTATAGTCAAGCGAAGACAGACTTAATGGCCGCTGCAATCTCGTCGGCATGGGTTTCAAGCGCGAAATGCCCTGTGTCAAAGAACCTGATATCTGCATCTGGGATATCGCGCTTAAAAGCCTCCGCACCTGGCGGCAAGAAAAACGGATCGTTCTTTCCCCAGACTGCAAGGAAACGTGGTTTGTTGCTTCGGAAATAAGCTTGGAACTCCGGATAAAGCGCCACGTTGCTCTTATAATCGCCGAAGAGGTCCAACTGCGCCTCAGTGGCGCCCTCGCGAGCCAGGTAATAATTGTCTAATGAGTAGCCATCCGGCGAAATCAAAGACTTATCTGGCACACCATGAGTATATTGCCAAATTGTTGTCTCGGGTGCCAGGAACCCTCTCACAGCGTTCCGGTTGGCTTCAGACGCATCATTCCAATAAGCCTTGATCGGATCCCAGCCATCGCTCAGCCCTTCGACGTAAGCGTTGCCGTTCTGAGAAATTATCCCAGTGACGCGCTCCGGATGCCAGGCTGCGATTCGGAAGCCCGTTGGAGCTCCGTAGTCGAATACGTATATCGCAAACCTGTTAAGGCCTATCACTTCTGTGAAGCGATCAATAACCCTCGCGATATTCTCAAATGAATGAGTGAATTCGTCACGGCCACGGAACTCGGTCTGGCCGAAACCCGGGAGATCCGGAGCGATCAAATGAAAATCCTCAGAGAGTGCCGGAATTAGGTCGCGAAACATATGACTTGAGCTCGGGAATCCATGAAGCAGCAAAAGCGCCGGTTTCTGGGCATCTCCCGCTTCGCGATAAAAAACGCTCAGTCCATCCACACTCACTCTATTGAAACGTACTTTGGTCATCTGCGTTCTCCGTAACCTACAAGAAAGTTCAATAATGGTTACGGCGATTACCGTAACCTGTCAACACCTTTTTTAAAGGTTACGCCGATGCGCGCGTTCCCATGCGCAGAAGATTGCAAACCCCTTGACCTGAGTCTGTTTCGATCTCGGCACGTAATGTTGAAGCTTTTGGAACCTGAAATATCTTGGGATTGCAGCATTCTACCAGCCACGACCTTTATCCGTTGTCGAATGTAAGATGGCTTGGGGGAAACTTTCGATGGCCGATCGACTGGTGTCTGTGAATGTTGGACAGCCCCGGGAGATACGGTGTCCCGATGGCCGGCGCGTCAAAACCTCGATCTGGAAGACACCTGTTCCAAATCGCGTTTTCGCAAGACGACTTAACATTGACGGAGATCGGCAAGCTGACTTGAACGGCCACGGAGGTGAGCAGCGGGCCGTGCTCGTGTATCAGTCGAGTTCGTACCAATTCTGGGAAACGCTTTTATCCCGGCCCACGATGCCCTGGGGTCAATTTGGCGAAAACCTGTCGGTGGAAGGTATGTCGGATGACGAGGTCTGTATTGGAGATCGCTACCAAATCGGAACCGCTATTTTTGAGGTCTCGCAACCCCGTGTGACCTGCCACAAGCTTGCTATTCGTCTCGATCAGGCTGACATGCCGTCGCTGCTAGTCCGTCACTCGAGACCGGGCTTTTACATGGGGTTCTCTGATCGCGGAGCTGATTGCAAGCCCTTTTTGCCGTATCCGTGGTTCCTGCCGACTCTGTGGTTCTCTTCGCGGTTAACATAAGGTCGCCGCATGTTAGCGTTCAGGACGTGGGTGCCTCAATGTAATCGACGCAGTACCTTAAATTAGGGCTGCCTCCCCATGTACGAGGTCACCGACGCCATCGTCCCGGCAGGGACATGACACCGCCGAAAGGGCGGATGTGCTATTGGCTTAGCCAGTGATTACGCGTTCGCCCCCTCCTTCGACCAGCGGAATTCGCTGCCGTCGATCCAGATTCGATGCATGATGACCGCCAGTTTGCGGGCGAGAGCCACACGGGCTTTCTTGCTGCCTATCCGGCGAGCCAAGCGCGCGCCCCATGCTTTCAGCGCAGACCATCTGGCTACCCGCGACAAGAGAGTACCTGCGGCCTCGAAGAGATAGGTGCGAGTGAGTGCATCACCGCATTTTGACACCGACCCGTCACGATCGACTTCTCCGGATTGATACCGTCTCGGCGTCAAGCCGAAGTAAGCACCAACACCCGATGAGCGCACAAAGCGCGCTGGATCATCCACCGCCGTGACGAAGCTGACGGCCGTCAAGACGCCAATGCCGGGCACCGTCATCAACCGACGGCACGCATTGCTGTGTTTGGCGAACCCGAGAATGCGTTCTTCCAAAGCTCCGATTTCTTGCTCAATGCGTGCGCGGACAGCCAGCAACGCTGCAACAGCCACTTCAAGCCCAGGCTCTCCCGCGCAGAGCTCGCGAACGGATTCCTCATATTTCCTTCCACCAACTTTCCCGACAATCCTGCCGAATGTCTTCAAGAGCCCACGTATCTTCGTTCCGAGATCGCGGCGCATATTGACGAGCTGGGCACGGGAGGAAAGCAAGCTCCGCACACGATGGCTGTCGAGGCTCTTGACCGCAACTTCCTTATACCAGCCGCTCCGAATAATCTGGGCTAAGCCGTAGGCATCATTGTCATCAGTCTTGTTCAGCTGAACAGACAACGCCGCCTTCGCATGCCTGGCATCAAGGCAGACCACAGGAAGGCCGTTTTCCCGGAGGGCATGCCAATGCCAAGTGCACAACGGGCCTGTTTCCAGGCCAATCTTCACAACTGATGCTGCGTGTTTGCGAATGGCTTCAGTCAAGGCTTCTGGTGTCGAGGCAACCTTGCCACGCCACACGACAGCGCCGGCTTCGTCAAGAACGCATACCGACGTCAGGTCGAGGGAAACATCCAGACCAACAAAGTGTTTCATCATTCCATTTCTCCACATGGTTGAGGGCAAATGTCAGCAGTCTAGCTGAGTGCTGGATGCTCCGCGATCACGCCATGTAATCGAGGAGGGCGAAATTGGCGTAGGTGACATCATTCTTAAAATCGCCTCCGGACCGGTTCGCCGTATGACTGTATCATTCGTAAACCGCTTGCTCTATGGATCGGTGCATCCACTTGAGCACTTGGAAGCAGCTGCTTCACTAGAAGCACTGAGCCCCGGTTGGAAAGAGTCTTATCAATCAATGCTCGACAAGTCGCCGAATCTACTAGGGAACGTTGGACTTAGTCCGATGAAGCTTCAGCCAATTGCTTGGCCGGGTTTCAAGCCACTGCGAGTAGTGGACATTTTCTCCAGCGGCTCGAGCATCAAAATCATCGAATTTGAGGACAGGGCTGGCCGGGACCTTCCCGGGTATGTCGCTGGACAGCATATTGTGCTTCGCATCCCTACTAGGGACGGTAACATCTTCCGATCCTACTCACTTGCAGGCGACAGCTCCAATGGCCGATATCGTATTGGAGTTAAGAAAGTCCCGAATGGCATCGCCGGCGCCTATCTTCATGATGAGATCTCTGCCGGTGATGAGATCTACTGCAGCGCTCCCAGAGGTACGTTTCGCCTGATCGATCCGATTTCGATTCCGTTGGTTCTCATCGGTGCGGGAATTGGCATTACACCGCTGCTTGGAATGCTGCATTTCGCCACCAGAAACCAACTGCGAACTGCACCGATTTGGTGGGTATACGGCGCCAGAAACAGTCAGTCGGCGCCCCTCAACGACGAAGTGCGGGAGCTTCTTGAGATCTCTCCGACCGTCACAAGATACACAGCCTACAGTCGCCCCTTGAATGAGGATCGATTGGGCGTCGACTACGACTTTGATGGGCACATTAAACTTTCAGAATTGCAAAAATCGGGGGTCCCGAAACAAGCCGAGTTTTACCTTTGCGGCCCCGAGCCAGTCCTTCGCCAACTCATATCTGATCTTCGGTTTTGGGGTGTCGACAGCGCTCATATTCACGTTGAATCCTTTGGTGCGGAGGGAACCTCCTCGCCGGCTTTGGCCTCGACACCAACAAGAGTTGATGGAACCGGTCCGATCGTCACATTTCTCAAAAGCAATAAATCAGCTCGATGGGATGAAAAGTACGCCTCGCTCTTAGAACTAGCCGAAGCGTCAAATGTTTCCACAACCTGGTCGTGCCGTGCGGGTGTATGCCATCGCTGCGAAACATCCCTGATCGGAGGTGAAGTGGCATACGATCCCGACCCAATTGACCTGCCCCCAGTTGGCACCATCCTTATCTGCTGTTCAAGACCCCGGACGGATGCACAACTTGACCTATGAGTACGATAACCGCCCATAAACTATTTGACAGGTTACTGACAGGAGTGAGATAACCTTTCTACGACAGCAAGGCGGTTAGGAAAAGGAGAGCTCGCCATGACCCTGAACATTGGAAAAATTCTGGTCAATGAGATAATGACCAAGGAAATCGATTTGACACTGGGCCAGGTGCGCAAGGATGGCAACGTGGGCCTAGCGGGGCGCGAAAAGACGGCAACAGAATTCTGGATTCCGGAATCGTTAGAAGTTAGCCCAGATGCAACATCGGCAGATTACAAGTTAGCGATGAGGCTTTTGGCAGGCGGTGTCGCTGCGATAACCGTGGGGTCCGGCGCAGAGATGACAGGCTTCACTGCCACGTCGGTTGTCTCATTATCTGCAGAACCGCCTCGGCTGATGTTCGGTATAAGTCAAACGTCTTCATCATGGAAGGCATTGACCGAGGGCCGCGCGTTTGCCGTGAACCTCCTGAACTCAGACGCGAACAATGTGGCAGATAGGTTTGCGGGCAGGGCCGGCGTCAAGGGCATCGCGCGATACGATAATGCTGAGTGGAAGACACGGAAAACCGGTGTTCAGACCCTTGCATCAGCGATGGCGGGATTTGACTGTGAGGTCGAGGAAATTCTCTTGCGCTACGATCATGCGATCGTCATAGGACGGGTTAAGGAAGCATGGATCTCGCAAAACCAGACTGAGGAACCGTTGCTTTATTGGCAAGGCGCATACGGCACGTTTTCATAAGAGCGCAACGGGACGCGGGCGTCAGAGGCAATACCATCTCAGTGGCACCTTCTGCATCAATGGGCATAGGCTCCCTACGGACAATGCCAACCAGGCGTTATCCTGCCCGAGAGTGTGGGGTATCCGTTTTTGGGCGGGAGTCATATCCTAGTCTTTCAAGACCGGAAGTTGCCTGCGGGGACAGCGATCTGCGGGAGCTGTTAAGCTAGCCCATCGTATAGTCTAGCGAATATGGACGAAAGCGAATAAAGGCAGCAAATGCTGCCATTATTGCGGTGGCTGACGACGCAACGACAAACATACTCGTAGCGGCGAAAGTCGGTGTACTGGTTGAGCCCGCAGGACCGATATTCGGAGGCATTCTCCGTGATATCCCAGCACAGAGAGCAAGCATCTCCGCTAGAGAAGCGCTGAAGCTTCGCTAAAGTGTCTTAGCTCTAAATGCGGCTTGTTTGGCTCGATTTCCGCAAACGGCCATACTGCACCAGCGCCGGCGCTTGCCTCGAGTCCGGTCAACAAATAACAACGTGCAGTCATGCCCTTCGCAGGCTTTGACGTCAGTGAACTCCTCGTTACACACGAAGTCTCCAATCGCCTCGGCAATAGGTGTGAGCAGTGTTTCTGGAGACTTCCATTGCCGCTCCTTTTTCCACTGCAAACCACTTCTCGTCTGCACGCCGTTGGCCACTGAGACTTGGCTAAATTGCTCGTCTCGCGCAAGAAGTCGATTTAACGGCTCTAGCTCTTCAATTGCATCAGCGGTTAAAGAACGCCCTCGGTGTCCTTCAACAAATCCTCTAAACCATTCGCGCAGCGACCTTGCTTGACTCGCCACAGCATCCAACTCTCCTGGCATTGCATTCTTTTCTACAGTCTGCAGCGCTCTTTCTGAGACTAGACCTGACTCACGCAGCCACTGCATAAGGCCTTCGCCATCAGCAAGCCACTCAACCACCGTGTCCACTGGCATCGCTCGAGAGTTCAAAAAATCGAGACCTGTCGCATCGGCCACAAAAATTGCTGGACAGTCACGCTTCATAAAAACCTACCTCATGACCCGGCTGTAATCGCGGATCTGTGTTCCAACTACTGAAATAGTGCTTTACAGGAATAACCCTTAATAGTCCAGTAGAAAGGTTAGTTCGGAAGTGCTAACTCAACACGATGGAGAAAGAAAATGGCAAGCGAGAAACTAACAGCCGATCGGGTGAGCCTATTTTCCGACGGCGTATTTGCAATCGTCATTACATTGATGGTGCTGGAACTCCGCCCGCCTCATGGCAGTGAAATCGGGGACCTAATTGACCTGTGGCCGGGATTCTTGAGTTACAGCATGAGTTACGGTTTTTTGTCGGTTGTCTGGATAAACCACCATCACATCCTGAAGTATGCTGAGAAGGCAACTCAGCGCCTGATTTGGAGCAATTTCGCCCATCTCTTTATGGTCTCATTGATCCCCTTCACGACGAGTTGGGTGGCCGAGACAGATTTAAAGTCGGGGGCTGTATCGCTCTACGCTTTGGTGTTCGTGGGTGTGAACATTACATACCTCGCCCTTTGCTGGGAGGCGATCGATCGACCGCGCGGCGAGCCTGTCTCGGTGCGGCTACAGCAGATGTTGAGGGTGCGTTCGCTGATTACAATCGTGTTGTTCCTGATCGCAGCTGTGATTGCACAGTGGTTCCCCTATGTGGGGTTCGCGACGGTAGTTTTTTGTCTGTTGCTGTATACGCGACCTGATGTTTCCGAGGTCAATATCTGACGTAGAGATGAGTGCGTTAACCTCTGCGGGCGGGCAAATAGGGCCTGCCTACTTTTTTGACTAGGCTGGGAGATGCGATGTGTCGGCAAAGAGAGCAACTATTATTTTGGCTCACGGAGCCTGGGCAGATGGTTCCAGCTGGACGAGTGTTATCCAACCACTTCGCGACCTCAGCTTCGACGTGTTTACTGCTCCCCTACCCCTAACCTCCCTTTCAGATGATGTGGAGGTGATGAAGATTTGCCTGGACAGAGCCTCCAGCCCGGTCGTGCTGGTCGGCCACGCCTATGCTGGAGCTGTCGTGTCATCAATTGACGATGAGCGGGTAAAATCCGTTGTATTAATCGCAGCGCTTGCTCCGGAAGTTGGAGAGACGGTGGCATCAGTGTTTTATCGCGAAGAGCCGGACGCTAAAGCACCGAAACTTGCCCCCGATGGAAACGGTTTGATTTGGATGCCTGAGGAAGGCTTTGAAACTGCGTTTGCTCAAAATGCCAAAGAGACGACCAAAAGAAATCTTTGGGCAATTCAAAGACCCATTTCACTTGCATGTATTCAGGAACCAGTCACGTTCACGAACTGGACGACGAAGCCAAGCTGGTATCTGCTTGCCGAGCAAGACCGAATGATAAAACCTTCGGTCCAGCGTTTTATGGCCGAGCGAATGAAAGCCAAAATACGGCCCTTAGATTGCGACCATACGCCTTCGATCACGGCCCCACGAGCCGTCGTGGAGATCATAGCCGAAGCAGTGACTGACCATGAGATTCCGAGGTAGCAGCGGCCATTCATATTTTGGAATGATCTATTCCATCTAAGTCTTATTGCGAAGATATAACCTCTCACGCACTATTTTCTAGGTTACAATCTAGCAAAAATGGAGATTGAGATGCCAAAGACACGGTACGCTACTGTCGACCTCGAGGGATTTGAGGTTTTCTACCGGCAAGCTGGAGACATTGATAATTCGACAATCCTTCTGCTGCATGGCTTCCCATCAGCGAGCCATATGTTTCGAGATCTTATCCCATTACTGGCTAAACGATATCATGTCGTAGCGCCCGACTTGCCGGGTTTCGGCCAATCGGGAATGCCGCCAGCGCCAGACTTCCCTTATTCGTTCAAAGCTGCTGCCGATCTTATGACAAAATTTGTTGAGGCGTTGGGACTTGGCCGGTTTGCTATGTATCTGTTTGATTACGGGGCTCCCATAGGTCTAAGGATGGCTCTACAGCATCCGGAGCGTGTTCAAGCAATCATCTCGCAGAATGGAAATGCATACGAGGAGGGCCTGGGCCCTGGTTGGGAGTCGATGAAGGAATTTTGGCGCGACCCCACCACCGAATACCGGGAGTCGCTTCGCGCAGCTTTCATTCCATCAGCAACTTCATATCAGTATGAGGTAGGCGTGCTGGATAGAGGCCTTGTCGCTCCGGATGGACAAAACCTTGATAACTACTACCTCGCTCGGCCCGGCGCTCATGAGCCACAACTGGCTTACTTTTTGGACTACGCCTCCAACGTTGCTCTCTATCCCCAATTTCAGAGCTACTTGAGGGAACGGCAACCACCAGTACTGGCAATCTGGGGGGAATATGATCCGTACTTCATTCCCGCCGGGGCCAGTGAGTTTAAGCGCGATGTTCCGGATGCGGAAGTTACGCTTCTTCCAACCGGCCACTTCGCTCTGGAAACTCATGCAAGCGAGATCGCAGAGCTCATTACAAATTTCCTTGGTCGGAAGTTGGCCGGCACTAGACCGGGCAGAGCCGATTAACGTTGATAGGAGAAGAACGATGACAAATAAACGGATGATCCTGAGTGCCTTCTTCTTTAATCCACAGGGCGATCACCGCATGTCTTGGCGCCATCCGGCTGCGCCGAAAAGTGAGATTTTTACGCTCGACTACTTTCGCCGCCTTGCGTCGGCTGCAGAGTTAGCGAAGCTTGACGCGATTTTTCTAGCAGATCACGTAGCTATTTGGGATAGTTACGAGAGCAACGTTGCACATTATGCGAATGTGCGGCTTGAACCTCTCACGCTGCTTTCGGCGCTCGCTGCAGTGACTCATGACATTGGCTTGATATCGACCGCCTCGGCGTCCTACACAGAACCTTACAATCTAGCCAGAACCTTTGCCTCGTTGGACCATATAAGCAACGGCCGATCTGCTTGGAATGTTGTCACGTCAGGAATGAACGAAGAAGCGATGAACTTCGGGCGCGACGGCAATATCGAACACGCGTTCCGGTACGAGCGGGCTGCCGAGTTTTTGGAGACGGCCAAAGCCCTCTGGGATAGCATCGAAGATGAAGCTCTCCTTTTCGACAAGGAAAGTGGTTTCTTTGCTGATCCCAAAAGGGTCCATCGCATCGATCAAAGCGGTAAGCACTTTAGAGTGCGAGGCCCCCTCAATGTTCCTCGCCCGATTCAGGGCCACCCGGTGATTGTTCAGGCGGGCTCCTCAGGTGATGGCAAAACTCTTGCGGCAAAGCATGCGGAGATCAATTTCTCGCTAGCTCGCTCGATCGAAGAGGGAAAGCAAAACCGTGCTGATTTCGACGAACGTTTGGCACAACACGGACGCAAGCCCGAAAGCCTTAAAATCTTGCCGGGCATCCTGCCAATTGTAGCCGCGTCCAGATCGGAAGCTGAAGAAAAACGAGATCTGCTTGAGAGCTTGACACCGGCGCGAGTGGCTATCGACCTTGTGTCGAGTTGGGTCGGGATGGATCTGTCAGCATTCCCCGCCGATGGCCCCGTACCAAACCTTCCAGATGAGGCGACTTTCAATGGTCAGAGAACAAACCTGGTTCGAGTAAGGAATATGGCTGAACAGGGAATGACAATCAGGCAAATCGCCAGTCAGGTGGCGAAGGCTGGCACAGCCCCGATGATGGCTGGAACACCCCAGCAAATTGCTGACGAGATGGAGGCGTGGTTCACCGAGGGCGCCGCAGATGGCTTCAATCTAATGTTTCCCGTTCTCCCAGAGGATTGGATGGATTTCACAAGCTCCGTGGTGCCAGAGTTGCAGCGCCGTGGACTTGTCCAAAGAGAATATGCTCCTGGGACACTCAGGGATAAACTTGGCCTTGAGCGACCGGCAAACATTTTTGCATCGGCACGCTGACACTTCCACACGCAGGATTTAATGATAGCCTGGGCGCAATGCGCTCAGGCTTCAACCGTTTTATAGGAGGAGTGATGGATCGCTGGTCGTCGATGCGTATCTTCGTCAAGGTCGCAGAAGAGAAAGGATTTGCGGAGGCTGCACGTCAGCTAAATCTGAGCCCTCCCGCTGTAACAAGAGCGATTGCCTTCCTCGAAGAAATAACAGGGGCGCGACTTTTTGTTCGCACCACACGCAATGTAAAGCTGACCGACGCCGGCGAACGCTACTTGGCAGATTGCCAACGCATATTGACGGACATTGCGGAAGCTGAGGCCTTGGCAGGCGGCGCCCACGCGAAGCCGACGGGAAGTTTGTCGATCACGGCGCCTGTAATTTTCGGAAACATGTTTGTCATGCCAATCTTGACCTCTTATCTGGCAGAGCACACCGAAGTCACTGGCCGAACTCTATTTGTCGATCGACTCGTGAATATCGTCGATGAAGGTGTCGATGTTGCTGTGCGGATCGGACACCTTCAGGACTCGGGACTTAGTGCCATCCGCGTGGGAACTATTCGAAGGGTTGTGTGCGCGTCGCGGGAGTATCTTGACGCGACGGACACTCCAGTCAAACCTGAGGATCTTCAACATCATACGATCATAGCCACGGTTCCAACCGGGGAAACCGTGGAATGGCAATTCATCCACGGCACGGCGTCGGTGAGCCTTAGGCCTCGTCTGTTTTGCAATACAAACGAAGCCGCACTCAGTGCGGCTCTTGCAGGCTGGGGAATAACACGCGTGCTCTCATATCAGATAGCTGCCGCGACTGCGGACGGACGTTTGAAGACTGTCTTGACCGAATTCAGTGAACCTCCTCTCCCGGTCCATGTTGTCCACCCGGAAGGAAGAATGGCTTCCGCGAAAACACGTGCTTTCGTTGATCTAGCGGTCGAAAGGCTCCGGAGCGATCCCGCCCTGAGAGCATAGAAAGCCGGTGGTTCTGCCAGAATGCGTTACGCGGGATGTAACAATCCGTTCCGCAATATCTAGCGGAATTGGAGAAATTAGGCAAAATCATCTCATAGCAACAGAGGAACAGGAGACAGCTATGAGATCAGATAGCCGGGTGCCGGTTCCCCAAACATGTTGATCCCATGCCGGTCGAGATCGTCGATCGACTCTGGTTCGCCGTACCGAGCCGAATAAGAGGGAGACGCGAAGAGATGTAAATGGATGGTGAAGAGCTTCCTTTGAATAAGATCGGGCTGCTGAGGCTGCCGTAACCTAATCGCACAGTCGGCGCCTCGAGTTTCAACACGAAGTCGTAGGCTGTCCTGTAAAGCAGTTTTCCCCGCTCGGTAGCACCTCTCCTCGAGCATGACGGTAGAACAGGCGTGAACCCAACTCCTGCTCCAGTGCGCTGACTTGCCTGCTCACCGCAGACCGGGACAATCGTAGTCGCTCCGCCGCATGAGTGAACGACCCACATTCCGCCGCCACTTGAAAAATTCTGAGCCTATTCCAATCCAGAACCGCGCTACCGGCTAACATAAATCCCCCGTTTCTCATTCATCATACACATAGTAGTTGACCGCTACCGAGCTACCTCGCTCCAGTGGGTTCGTCGGCTCGACACTTTACCTTGTTGCGCTCGTCGCGCTCGATGCAGACAAGGGCAGCAGCGCTGAGATAAATCAGGAATTGTCAGTTCAGCACCACCACCTAAAGCTGCCTGGGTTTCAAAAACGGGGCAAGAAAGGTCATTAGCGCTGCACATCCCGCCAGCACCAAAAGTGACATCTCGAAATCACCGGTTTCATCTCTGAGATAGCCACTCGCCAGGGGACCGATTGCTGCTATGACATAGCCAATGAGCAATACGAAAGCATTCCACGAATTGGCTTCATCTGCCGTTGAGGTATTGTCGAGAGGAAGCGTCATTCCTAAGGTAAATGTACCACCCAAACCGAACGCACACAGCGGCACGAAGAACAACGGCAATGCATTAGGCGCTAAACCTATTACAGCCATGCCCACAAAGGCCATCAAACCAGCCGAAAACAGCCAAGGCCGTCTGTCATGCGACCTAGAGAGAAATCCAAATATGGGATTTGCGCACATGAACGCGAAAGTGAAACTGGCAAGAATGAAACTCGCCCCAGACGCACTTCTACCAGCCTCCTGATAAACAGAGGGCAGCCATGCAAGGATTGAGTAAAAAAGCAGATTGTTCATAGCGAAAAAGATTGCAATTTTCCATGCCTTGCCGCTCCGGATCGGTAGTCGATGCACGACCGACGGCGCCATGCCTGAAGTGGAAAATTTGTTTCCAACTAGCGCGACTGCGAGCCACGCTACAGCTCCTATCAGCGCCAAAACGGACCACACGCCGATCGCGATGCGCCACCCGCCGGCCAATACAGAAAGAGGGCCAGTCGCCGCAGCTGCCACTGTGCTCCCCACCGACAGAGCCGTCGCGTAGACACCCATTACGGCCGCAGCATGCCCGGAAAACCGCTCTTTGATAAAGCCCGCTATAAGCGCCCCTGCAATAGCAATCCCCGCTCCTACTCCGGCCGTAGTCGCGAGAAGCAACGCAATATCGGTAACGCACGCCCTGGCAAGCGTTGCGACCCCTAGAATAATCAAAGCCGCGAGAATAACGCCGTCCCGCCCCAGACGCCGCGCAATTAACGGTGCGACAAGTGCTAGGAGACCCATCAGCAATTCAGGTATTGCTGTTAGTAACGACGCCTGAGCATGTGTCAGATTGAAATCGAAGATCACCCTCGGCAGCACAGGTCCCACCGAGACGATCGAAGGACGTAGGCTAAGCGCGACAAGGACAATGCCGCCGATTGCCATCCAGCCAGGAATACGAGCTGCAGTAACGCCATCTAGCTCGCGTGGCTGCAGGTTCGCTTCAGCCCGCCCTTGCCGTGGCGCTTCGAAACTAATCACCTCAGGGTCGGTCCTCACAATACCCGCTCCTCAAAAAAGCTATTTTGTCACAACTAACCCCTATTTTGCCAATTAGACAGTTACTTAAAATGAAATGCACCATTTCCAAAAGCGACAAAAAAGCTCGAGACGCTCGCCCAGTAGAGTGAATTTTATAGGACTAAGTCGGCATGATGTTGCCGATGACGGCAACCAAGGTTGCCGTCATCGGGAGGCAAAACTTGCAATCTCAAATTGATGAAGAGGCGAAGATACACGCTGGGCATCATGTCGCCATCGATTAGGCTGAGCGGCACGCGCGGAGTACGGCTCACCTGAAGTTTATCATCCGCATTTCTTCGATTGAGAGCAACCCTTAGGTTCCCAAACGCCAGACCAACAGAAACGAATGCCGCGCTCATAGGGAATGTGATGCCAGTTTTGATCATACTTGCCCTTATAAAATATTGCTGACGCATATTACGCCTCTTGAGATCGTGTTACGTTATGCTGGCAGCTCTCTCTACATCGCAAAACGGGAGAAAAACATGATTCGATTCAAATTTTACTTAATTTTCATCAACTAATTCACTCGACCTATCCGAAGAGCTTCAAAAATCACGCACGAGAAAGATAGCTTTCGAATGCATCGATTGAAATCGTCAGGGTGGGGTCCGCACCTTCTCCCCAAACTTCGCGTCCGCTAAAGACCACCGTGTATACCCACTGTGGATTCGCCCCTAGGCCATGAGCGTTCGTGTCGGGAAAGGCGTAGCTTCCCTGCACCCTTTCGATCAGGCCCCGCTTACTGCGCGCGTAACCAGGCAGCCTAGTGTGACCTTTGGGGTTCAAGTTCTTTGTCTCTACCCTGTCCCCCACCCTGAAGGCGGGCGGTCGTCCACACGTTCGCTCACTTGGCCCAGAAGAAAGCATCTCATCTACATCAGAAGGTCGAAGCACGATGAGCGCGTTATCTCCTTCGGAAAAAAACCGGGGCTCTGTGCCATATATCTCTCCCACTGCTACAAGTCCGTTCTCAACCAAAAGCGTGTCAAGACCACGCATCCAGATCTCATAGTAGCTTGCTCGTAAATAGGCGCGTGGCGAGATGCGCTCATAGGCATGCCTGCTTTCATCTATAGTCCATTGACCAAGGCATGCGGCACACAGTGAAAGACCCAGGGCTCGCTTTTCCCACTCGTGATGAAAAACAGGTTCGTTGCGCTCAATGTTGAGAGCACCAAATCCCATCATCCCGCCTAGGTCATGTATCCCATTCATGGGCTTGGTTTCACCGTTGTAACGAGCCCGGTGCCTATCATTGCATCTCGGCTCACCAATTTCGCAAGCTCTCTCTCATCCATACACTTGGCCTCGGTTGGACGCGTCGGGATGACCAAATATCGAAGTTCCGCTGTCGAATCCCATACTCGTATGCGCGTAGTTGCGGGAAGCGTCACGCCGAACTCGGATAGGATGCTACGCGGATCCATTACTGCACGCGACCGATAGGCCGGAGATTTATACCAGACTGGAGGAAGACCAAGGACTGCCCAAGGATAGCAAGAGCATAGAGTGCAGACGACCATATTGTGCTCGTCTGCGCTGTTGAAAACGGCTCGCATCCGAGATCCATACCGTTCCCCGAAGCCAAGGCTCGCGATTGCACTCGTCGCATCCTTCGCAAGCCATCCAGCAAAACCCGCATCAGTCCATGCCTTCGCAACCACTGCTGCTCCGTTGCGAGGACCAACTCTTTTCTCGTAAGTCTCAATGATCTCCGAAATGGCAGCCGGGTCGATCATTCCTTTCTCCGTGAGCAAAGTCTCTAACGCCCGAACACGCGCTTCCATGTCCGAGTAATGGTTCTCGTGATCATTTTCCAAGTGGCTGTGGTCATTATCATGACCACCATGCGAGTTTGTCATCAGAGATTCCATCTCAACTGGGGGACGGAGTTTGAAGCGCCAAGAGCGGGTTGGCAACATCAAACGTGAACACCTTAGTTGCCCGAAATGGCAACAATCGGCCAACGTGAACGATGCTAAACAACTCACGATGAGAAAAATGCGGCTGTAACCCCGTACTACAGGTTACTGTATTCTATTTTCAGGAATTCATACCAAATTGAAGACGGAGATCTGACATGACGAAATCGGTCGCTATTGTGACTGGCGCGAGCTCCGGGATTGGAAGAGCGACAGCAATCCGGTTGGCTGGGGATTTTTCGGCGATAGTCGTCGCCGCCAGAGGCGGTGAAAAGCTGGGTGAAGTCGCTGAAGCCATCACGGCCATGGGTGCGCAGGCACTTCCGATTGAGATTGATCTGTCTGAACCTACGGCTGCCGACGTCGTGATTTCTAAAGCACTTAACACGTATGGCCGCATTGACGCATTGGTAAATATCGCAGGCGCTGTCCCTGGAATTGATCTGTTCGACCTGACTGACGAGCAGTGGGATGTTGCAATGGCTCTTAAGTTTCATGGGGCTCGCCGCCTAACTCTTAAAGCATGGGCTTCTCTGAAAAGTACGGGGGGCGCGGTAGTGTTCACGTCGGGCACGGCGGCAGTCACACCAGTTGCGGCGACGGCCGCTATCGGCACCATTAATGCCGCGATCGAAGCATTGGCGAAAGCATTCTCTGATCGGGGCATCAAAGACGGAGTTCAGGTAAACAGTGTATCACCGGGCCCAGTCATGACGGCACGTCGACAGGGGCTGATTGCGAAGGCGGCGGGTACTAAAGGGATTTCCGTCGAGCAGGCAAAAGAGAAATTTCTTGAGCAAGCCGGTGTCGCTCGCTTTGGCGAGCCGGAAGAGCTTGCTGAACTGATGGCATTTGCGGTCTCGCCGGCGGCGCGCTGGATGACGGGCACCGTCCTTCGCATGGACGGTGGTGAAACCAAGTCAGTTTGAATTAGTAGTCTGCTGCGTTTGCCGATCGCGAGAACCAGATTTCTCGGAAATGCCTGCAAAAACAAGCAAGGAGTTTTGATGATGGAAGTGCAAGAGTACGATGTCGTTATCCTTGGGAGCGGACAGGGCGGCAAGCAATTGGCTTGGCACCTTGGACGTGCGGGCAAGAAAGTTGCCGTCGTGGAAAGGCGTTGGGTGGGGGGAGCCTGCCCAGCGGTGGCCTGCCTTCCATCAAAGAACGAACTCTGGAGTGCCCGAGTTGCGAATCTCGTTAAAAATTCCGCCCATTTCGGTACCCTCACGACAGGGTTTAGAGTCGATATGGGCAAGGTTCGCGAACGAAAGCAGGCGATGATCGAGCGCGAAATTGAGCTGCATCTCGCCGCTTACAAGGCAAGCGGCGCTGAATTGATCATGGGGAGTGGGCGTTTCATCGATAGCAAGGCTATCGAAATCGCCCTCAATGAAGGTGGCACCCGTATCGTCAAGGGGAACGAAGTGGTCATCAATGTTGGCTCTCACGCTGCGATTCCGGACGTCCCCGGTTTGATCGCGGCGCGAGCTCTTACACATATCGAGGCTCTTGAGCTTGAGTATGCTCCCTCACATCTGATTGTACTTGGCGGTGGCTACGTTGGTATAGAATTGGGACACGCCTACCGGCAATTTGGCAGCCGGGTGACGATCATTGAGCCTGGCAAGCAATTGGTTGCTCGAGAAGATGCCGATGTGGCAGGCGAACTTGCGACGATTCTTCGCGATGATGGCATCGAAGTGCTGATGGGCGCGCAGCCAGTCAGCGTGCATGGTTTGTCTGGCGACGAAGTTACTGTTACCGTCCGGATGGCTGATGGTGAGCGCCGGATAGAGGGCAGCGATCTTTTGGTGGCGGTTGGCCGAATCGCCAACACTTCAGACATCGGGCTCGACAAGACCGGCGTTGACCTTACAGAACGCGGATTTGTCCGTGTGAACGATCGGCTCGAGACTACCGCCCCAGGCATATGGGCGATCGGTGAGGCCGCAGGCAGCCCTCAATTCACTCACGTGTCGGTTGATGATTTTCGCATCGTGCGTGACAACATGGCGGGCGGCAATCGAAGAACTTCGGAACGGCTCGTCCCCTATGTGATGTTCATCGATCCTCCACTTGCGCATGTAGGTCTGTCCGAGGCGGAGGCTTCGTCACGAGGAATCCCTGTTCGCGTTAGCAAGATACCGATGACGCGTGTTCTTCGCACTCTCGCGACCGACGAAACGAAGGGCTTTATGAAAGTTCTCGTCAGCTCGGACGATGACACCATTCTTGGATTTACAATGATCGGTTCGGAGGCTGGCGAAGTTCTGGCGGCCGTCCAGATTGCGATGCTTGCGAAACTGCCCTATCCAGTTCTGCGCGATGCGGTAATATCCCACCTCACCATTGCTGAGGGCCTCGGGCCGCTGCTAGCCGGTGTCCCTCCCCGCCCATAATATATTGGAATGCGGGATCTTCAACAACGGCTCCCGCATTTTGCTTGGTGGAGCGTTTGTAGGCACGCCCGGCGGTAGAGATTGCGCGTTCCGTGAGCAGCACGTTGGCGAATTGAGAGTGGACTCCTCCTAACACTCGGAATATTGCTCCATCCTTCTCAAGTCGTCGCTCATGCGAAACAAGACAAACGGCCGAAAACCGCGGCTTTACCCTGAATGTAATTCTTGGTCACCTCGACCTGTTTTTCGGCGAGCGTGAAGTTTCGCATAGCAGTCAAACCCCTGCCCCGATAATTTGATTCTAGAGAGTGAAGAGTCGTCGGATACCATCCGGCAAGAATTTTACACACGACGGCGCCGATCATTTGCAACCGAGCCAAATTGAAATATTCCATAGAACCGAACGCATGACGTTAATATTTTTCGCGTTATTCCTCCAAATGCTTCCTAAACGTGAAACCAATGTATGCGGTTTGGAACGTATGCGTAGTGCAATCGCCGCGAATAAAGCGCAAGAACGAGCGTTTCTGTGTCTTGCCGAACAGGCATCTAAGTATTGGGTGGTTCGGATATGATCCGTCAAGGTGGGAGATTGGCAAGTCTCAACGGAGCGGATAGAATCAGCGCATGGCCCAGAAGACAAAGATGTGGAGGTCCCGGAATCTGAACGCAGAGTTTCTGTCTGGTCGATTCGCCGATTTCGCATATGACATGCATTCACACGACACCGCTTGCCTATCACTCATCACTGAAGGCGAGATCCGCATTCGGATGCGTGGTATGGAATTTACTGCCCGGAAAGGGGATCTCTATGCAATCGATGCCGACGTTGCTCATGCTGGCTGGCCGGTAGACGGGTGCGGATGGAGCCTCAAAACAGTTTATGTGGAAAGCTCAGCCATGAGGGTGTGGGCATTGCATGATGACAAACCGCTTGCAGAGGTTGGCATTGCAGGTCCAATTATACAGGACAATCGCCTCCGCGACGCCTTTCTGCGCCTTCACAGCTTGGCGGATGAGCAGGGTACCAGACTTGCTTATGATCAAGCGGCAGCTGACTTTGCCGACTACTTTTTGTCCCGCCATATCAGAGAGAGTGTCAATCTGCAGACCGACGGATTGGAAACGATCGGCGTTCGCAGGGCTAAGGAATTTTTGTCCTCCAACGTTACTGAAAAGGTTTCGTTAGCAGATCTCGCAAATTTTGCTGACCTGCCCCCATTTCGGCTCTATCGGGCTTTCCAGAGGGAAGCAGGAATGACGCCCCACGAATTTCAGCGCCAGGCCAGAGTTCGTGTCGCCACCGAAATGATACGCAACGGCGACTCCCTGGCCGACGTAGCCGCCGCCGCGGGCTTCGTTGATCAGGCACATTTCACCAAGACCTTCGTTAAACATCTGGCCATTACTCCGGGGGTCTACCGCGACATGCCAGTTGTTATGTAAGCAGGTCGAATTTACCTACTACTTTGCCTACGAGCTTTCTTGGCCCATAGACTCCGACACCAACGTAGGAGAGCGCTTCTGTGGGTACTTGAGATACAGCCCCCATGAAGGCAGCATAGTCGTTTGTCTGCTGACCCTGCACCGGAAAATCGACCACTGACAAGCCTCTGGCGATTGCTTTCTCTCGAACACTGTTCAGTTCGTCAGCGGCGGCGCCGAGAACCGAGATTCCGATCGGTATGAGACCGGGGTGAGCAAAGCCTGCTCCATCAACGAGGTCGGCGCCAGTGAGCTCGGCGTGCATCTTCCCCATTGTAAGCGCAATTACAGCCGCGGCATTAGCGCATCTGCCTACAGGCAAATTCTTATCAACGATGATCGTGCATCGAGCCGCTTCGATTTGCGCCTCATTTGCATCAGCGTTCTGAAACACCGTTCTTTCTCGTTCACTCTGCAGGCTGAGGGTGGGCGACGCCTGTGTTGGCAGCATTCTTGCCGGAGCGTGGATCAACAACCGAGAGAGCTAGGACGGCAGAAACCGCAGCAAGCCCAATCGACAGAACCCAAACCCAGTCGTATTTCATGAAAAGATCGAAGATATAGCCTCCCGCGAATGCGCCGCACGCGGCTCCGATGGAGTGTCCGACAGTCAGCAAGCCAACGATGAGCCCCAGATTCTGTTTGCCGAAATGGGCAGCGGAAAGCCCCATTGTTGCTGGGAATGTCGCGTAGAATGCCACTCCTACAAGAACACTAAACCCAAGCAGAAGCGTAAAGTTGTTACCGACATATAACGGGACCACAAAAGCTATACTGCGCAAGACATAGATCGCGACAAGGAGGGCACGCCTGTCGATCCGATCCGACAAGTAGCCGGCGGTCAGCATTCCCAAGAGGTTTAAGGCTGCGAACACTCCATAAGCAAAGCTGCTGGCAACGGGTGTGAAACCGCAGACTTCCGCGAACGGAATGAGATGAGTTTCAACAATACCAGTTGAGGTAAAACCACAGAAAAGAAAGCTCCAAAACAGACCATGGAACGCACGGCTCTTCAATACGTCCAGAGCCTTCAATTCCGTTACACGGCCTGCCGCCTGAATACCCGTCCGATCGCCTTTGATTAATACGAATGCAGCCACAGCCAAAGCTAACAATGCGAAGGCTGCAAAAGCGGCTCGCCATCCGACAATGCCGAAAAGCGCAGCCAGTCCTGGGATAATCGCAAGCTGCCCAGCCGTTGTCCCCGCAGTAGCTATACCCATTGCCAACCCGGGTCGGGAAGCACCGCTTCGCGCAACCAGGCTTGCCGCAACCGGCAGAGACGCCAAGCCAAAACCAACTCCACCTGCCACGGCGTAGCCCATCAAGAATTGCCAGTACGAGGACATGATACTGACGCTGGCCAAAGCCACTGCGAGCACCAATCCACCAGTTGCAAGCACGCGCCGCGCACCATGGCGATCGGCGTAGTATCCCGCCATGGGGACTACGATTGCCATGGTTATCAATGCAACTGATCCCGCTGCTGAAATATCGCTTTTCGTCCAGCTGAGATCGGTTATCCATCGCTGCATACCCAGTCCAAGTGACGAGCGGGCGGCAAAGGACACCGCGAGTATAGAAAACACAACGCCAATTGCCATGCGGGACGAATCGCGTGAGGGAACTTCATCGGTCATGCGGGCCAACGTAGGCTATCGTTCTGATCCGGTATTGTACCCTATTGCGCCCGCAACGCTTCGGAGCAGCGCTACAAGTCTTCCGACAGATCGGATTACGGCAGATTCCGCATCGGTTTTCGTCAAGATAAGATGGCGATCGCCCGCAGGGACACGAACTCTCGCAAATGAGACTCCTAGGGGCGGACGATTAGGGCCGTCCAAGAAGACCTTCCATGCGTCATGCCTGCCGGCTGGGTAGTAGGTCTGCTGATGGACAAGGATGAACAGCCTAGGCGGTTTTCCGTCTAAGTAACTCCGCCGATCCATTAATCACATTTTCCCCAGCTTCATATGAAGTGTAACGGAGAGTTGCGAAGCCGCCAGCGCCGCAACGTGCCAATGGAGCAAAATGGACTGGGCATCAAGCAAGTCAAACCGGGTGCCCACTAGGCGACATTCGTTATGCTATCCAGCGGCACCCCAAGCGAAGGTCGTACAGACGGTCAGCTCGTAAAAATACTGCGCTCCTCAAGCTTCACAGGGATCGGCGTCGGGAAAGAACCGAAAGCGGCGACACCCGAACTATTGATGGTGACCACTTTGCCGCTGAAGTTCTCGAATGCCCATACCGGCCCATCAATATCGTCGGCGAACTTCAAGGCTTGCTCCTGCACATCGCCTAGGCTACTGCCTCCCTTAGTCTGAGAAACGAGACCGGGTGCGCTCGCAAGGTGAGACCAGTGTGCGAGTAGTCCTCGACGACCTCCTGCCCTCCATCATCGATTTTAGCGCCACTTCAGGCTCCTGCATCTCGGCGATCACACTGGCTTGGCGCTCGGCAGCAGCCGCCCGAAGCTCCAAGGGTTCATCCCGGAGCGCTTTGATATTTCAGAGTGCCTGCCGCCGTTTCAGTTGCAGCGACGGTAGGAATGCATCAGCTTCGGCCAGCTTAACCAGTGACGACGGAGACACGCCGCTTCGTCGCCACATGTCATCGGCCGATACGAGCGGCTGTTCGGCACGCGCCAGGATAACTCGTGCGGCGTCGTTGGTGGACAATCCTCCGACAACACGCATGCCGAGACGAACAGCAAAGCGGTCGGAATTGCCGGTCCGTTCCATGGTGCAGTCCCAGCGCGAGCGGTTGACGCAGACCGGCGGACTTCGACCCCATGGTTTCGGGCATCCTGGACAATCTGGGCAACGCTGTAAAACCCCATCGGCTGACTGTTGAGCAGGCTTTCGCAAAAGACATCCGGGGGTGACACTTCATCCAGGAGCTTGCATAAGCAATCAGCGCGAAGCTCGCGGCGTGGCTTTCCGGGAAACCATAGCTTCCGAACCCTTCGAGCTGCGTGAAGGTCTTCTCGGCAAATTCACGCGTATAGCCATTCTTGACCATGCCTTCGACAAGCTTGTCCTTGAACTTGCTCACCCCGCTTGTGAACTTGAAGGTGGTCATGGCGCGGCGCAGCTGGTCGGCTTCGCCCGCCGTAAATCCCGCACATGTCATCGCAACCTTCATCGCGCTCTCCTGAAAAAGCGGAACGCCGAGCGTTTTGCCAAGTGCGGCCTCGAGCTCGGGCGTCGGATACTCGACCTTTTCCTTGCCCGCACGTCGCCTCAGATATGGATGCACCATGTCGCCCTGGATGGGTCCCGGCCGGACATGGCCACCTGCACGACAAGGTCGTAGAACGTGCGTGGCTTCAGGCGTGGCGGGTCCTCCTGCTCGACATCGGACAGGTCCATGGGAATGTTCTTGTGGTCGCGCAGCAGATCGAACGATTTCGCCATGCAGGTCAGCATGCCGAGCGCCAGCACATCGACCTTCATGAATTGGAGGGCCTCGATATCGTCTTTATCCCATTCCACCACCTGACGGTCTTGCATGGTCGCCGGTTCGATCGGCACCAAATCGTCCAGCCCGTCCTGAGTCAGAACGAAGCCGCCCGGATGCTGGCCAGGATGGCGCGGGGCGCCCATCAGTTGGGAAGAAAGGTCCAGCGCCAGCTCCAAGCGGTAGTCGGCGGTGTTCATGTTGTTTTCCTTTAGCCGCTTCTCATCCACGCCTTCCGACCAGCCCCAGACGCCGGAGGAAAGCTGGGTGATCAGGTCTTCAGGCAGTCCCAGCGCTTTTCCGACATCACGTAGCGCGCCGTTGGCGCGACAGCGGGTGACGGTGGAGCAGAGCGCCGAACGCGAGCGGCCGTAGGTCTAATATATCCACTGGATGACCTCCTCGCGGCGGGCGTGCTCGAGATCGACGTCGATATCCGGCGGTGCGTCGCCTTCCATCGACACAAAACGCTCGAACAGCAGGTCCCCCGTTTCGGGGTTGATGCTGGTGATACCAAGGCAGTAGCAAACGGCCGAGTTCGCTGCCGACCCCCTGCCCTGGCACAGAATGCCTTGCGACCGGGCAAACCGGACGATGCTATAGACGGTGAGAAAATACGGCGCCTATCTCATCACCCGGACGAGATCGAGTTCATGAAGGATCGCCTTGCAGACCTTGGTATCGCGGTGACCTGTTCCAATAGCAGCTTTACTGGCCGGTTGGAGCGCATCGCTTTGCTCTTTACGCGGCGGCGGACCACATGCTCGCCCGGATGCCTCAGGCGACGCTGGCGACGGATCTTGCAGATCTCGACATAATCACGCGTGCATACCTCCGGCGGGAGCGGCCGCTCCTGCGGGGTGGGCGATCAATGGGGATTGCGAATGATCTTGAAGCAAGTGTCGATCTCATCTTGAGTGGTCGCCTTGTTGGCATTCTTTCCGAACATTTTGCAAAGCCGTGGGTGACTACCGGCCAAATCGTCAGGCTGCCGACGTCGGTCGTGCCCGCACACGAGGAAACCTTTGTCGTCTACCGTTCGAAATCAAGGAATTTACCGGTGATTCAGACAATCGCCGAGGATGTCGTGAGTGCGTACACACGAACAAAGGGACGTGCGAGCCAGCCCGGAAAATAGTGTGGCTTTGTTGAATGGAGTAGAAACAGATGTTTCCACGTTCTACATCTCTCCGTCAACGCCGATCTCCCGAGCGTGGCCGCCGTCAGGCCACCATTGGTGCACGACACAGTATGGCAGGAACGTTCTAGTTCACGTGCTCAACAAGGGTCGTTGTGATCTGCACGACGTGGTCACCACCCTGCTTGAGCATTGCTTTGATCGCATGCTGGATCGGAATTGCCATCTCTCTGGCGGGGGCGGAAAGGCTACCCTTCTCAACTGCAACGAGTAGCATTGACCGGCCTCAAAAGCTATCCGCCGAAACTCCCAATGAACTAAAGAAGCAGTTTAATGCCTGGTCGTCTCATCGCGTTCACCGGCCACAACCGAATCTGTTGCAGCGGACTCGTGCGCGCAACCCTAATCCCACCTGAAAAACCGCCAGTGGTGAACACTGATGTTTCTGGAGTAGCAGATCGAGCGAGCGTCCGACAAAAAGAGACATTCAGATCGCCGACGGATCAGCATTGGCCTTCTCCTCCCCCTGCACTGCCGCCTCCAGCAGCATTTTCATCGAGGTTCTTGGGGCCTGCCAATTCGATTTCGTGCTGATCAGATCTAACAGTACCTTGCGATGAATCCCGTAGTGGTGCATTTTAGAACAAGCGAGCTAAAACGCAAGAATGCATTTGGGAAGTCTAGATGATCTTAGAGGTCAATGACGTTGTCGGCGCTGTGTCGGAGCTGGTTGGACGCGGCTACTTCGGCGAGTACCGGATCAAGGATGGGCAACTCTACGACCTCTCCGTCGATAAGCCTGTCCCGGTAAGCGACATACATGTTGATGTTTCCGTGCGATTCGAAAGCGATCCTGAGACTGGTAGTGGGACGAATATCTTCGCGATCTCCGACCGCAGCACCCATCAGAGGGGTCTTCTGGTCGATGCCTTCGACATGTTGGTTCAGGAGTGCTCAAAAGAGCTTTTCGAGCGCCTCAAGACAGGGCCCCGCGAGACTCTCAAGAGTGAAGAGAATGTGCCAAGTCGTTACGGACTTCGGAAGGTCTATAAGAGCGAGTTCGACGAAGATCCAGACCGCTTCGTTTTGCGGGTCGGCTTTCCGGACTTTCCTCCCTGCCCCTTTGCGCAGTCGTTCTCCGTCCTGGGTTTCGACACCGCCGAGCAGCAATATGTCTGGCTCGTGACCACTATCCTCCGGGATTCCCGGCTAACCCGCGTACCCTATCAGAACGCTGACACGCCGGATACTGATTGAGCAGGCGAATAACCTCCCGCAGTCGGGAACCAATCGTTGGATTGCAACACGACTCCAAGTTTATGAATGTCGGCGGGCCAGAAGGGTAACCACGAGGAGATGAAAATGGACAAACACCTTATTCGGGAAACGATGCTATCGTTGGAAACGAGCGCGCTCCAAAGCGCAAGGGAGAAATACCTGGACTATGTTGCCAGCGCGCTGCTCGACCGGAGCGAACCCATCGAAAATGACGAACAGGCCCAGGCCGAGATGGCGAGCCATCTTTCCGAAGCCCTAGACGACACCGTTCACGACCACACAGACAAAATCGCACAGTTGGAGATGATCGATTTCGGATCCAAGTCGAGGGTGGAAGAGGGAGCGCTCATCAAGCTCTCCGGTCATCATTTCGTTATCGCCGTCTCTACGGGAAAGTTCTCCTGCGATGGGCGCGAAGTCATGGGAATTTCAACTATGGCGCCGATCTACGCCGAGATTAAGGGCTTGAGGGCAGGTGAGAGCCTCCGGTTCAAGGGGAGGAAACTCGTCGTCGAAGAGGTTGCTTAGGAGCGCCCGTCCCCTGGGTGCTAGATAGCGGATATCGCTGCATATCCGCTGTCGCATAGCCTTCCGACGGTTAACGACCGGCTCATGGTGAGCGCCATCGTCTACGGGTCTCGTCGATTGTCCCCCGAGTGGATCAAATGAGCCAACCTAAGCACCGTACCGCTCCGTCTTGATTGAGGTCGTATCCATGCCGGCGGCAAGCGCGCCGTCCACAGCAACTTCGACGAAACTGTTCGAGCCGCAGATGAATATGTGGCCGGGCGGTGCAGGAAGCCTTCCGGTGACGTCGGCGACCATCGCTGCGTCGATGCGCCGGGCAAAGTCCGACCGGCGGGTCGTCGGTTCGCGCGTGAGAGCCAGGACAAAGGAGAAGCCGGGGTGGATCTTCTCAGCAGCTGATAGCTCGTCACGGAAGAGCACGTCGCGACGCGTCCTAGACGACAGGAGCAAGGCGGTCGGAGCAGCCTGTGCCGTAGCGTATCGGTGCCGGATCATCGCTGCAAGCGGGACGACGCCGGATCCGGCGCCGATCAAAAGCACCGGCTTTCTTGTGTCGTCGGGCCAAACGAAATGGCCTCCTAGCGGCCCTCGCAGCTCAATCTCGTCCCCCACCTGGGCGACGTCATGGAAAAAGGGGGACACCTCGCCGTCCGGTCACAGGTGAAAGCGCCATGCTACTTAAGGTAAGGACGCGGGACACGCAGGCGCTGGAAGACCTTCTCGAGCGGATCCATTCCATAGAGGGCTTCACCGGAACCCGCAGTTACATCGCCCTGTCGACCTACCTTGAGCGTGGGCCTAGTCCGGTTTCGACCGAGTGAGGCTGACGTGACAGTCGCAGGAACCATCACGTTGCTGGAGGACACCGATCGGACTGCCTTCATCCAACGGCCGGCTGACAGGGTGGTTACCATGATTCGGAGTAACGGCGCCGGCAGACAGAAACCAAGCGCCGAGATCAATGGCTTAAAGATCAGAGGAATATCAAGCTCAGAGATGGATTCGAAAATGTCGACTTGACCGCCAGACTCGATCACACGTTTCTCGACGTCGAGACCGCGGTGGACCCGTTCAGCTTTCGTCCGGGAACAGATGTGTCGCGTGGGTGATCGCTCTCCCAGCGCGGATGGCTGCTGAAACCAGCGTTGCCTGGGTTAATTGCTCGTCATTTGCTCCGGCAGCGCGAGCCGCCTTTGTATAAACTTCAAATGCAAAAAAGACATTGGGTTGTTAGCGCGACAGCGACCGTCATAAGCTGTTATTGCAGGGTTGTAAGAGCCCCGTCCGCGAAGACCGCTTTGTCAAATTTCCAGAACGCATTCATCGATTCCGGTGTTTCCCCCAGCTTTATCAAGCGGCTCAGATTTTTAATATCGAACATTTTGTACTCCTGTATTGCATGCAGCACGCATTCAATATTCGGTGTTTGGGCGGGGTTGATACGTCATCACGTCAGCGTGATTGTTGAAACAGCCGCTCGGCGGCGACGTGGACGTGAGGTTGCCTCCTCGAACGTGTAGAATCTGCGTGCCGATTGACAGAGAGGACATTTAACAACGCAATGATCGGCTGTTGGTTGGTAATGAATGACATTGACCTCCGGAAGCGGTTATTGCTCTACTCTCATCACCACCGGCAAAATCTGGCGAAATGGCTGCATCGTTCTGAGGCGAAATAGAGTCGCCATCTGAGTATTAACCGACCCATAAAAGCACCGGCTAATCCTCGGATCACAACGCCCAGCGTGTACCAGATGGCGACAAAGGGCATCGCGCGCTCGTCGCAGTGAACGAATAAATCAGTAGGGCGATCGCCATGGCCTTGGTTGGGCGCGTGCGCGCATGCCCTCGCAGGATCCAGATATTTCCCGCCAGCAAAGGGACCGATAACATTGCAATATAGAACGTACACACCTTTGGTGTGGCCGGCAATTATTAAAGCGGGTGTCATGGCCAGTTGGACACCGGAAAGCAAATAGTCCCGACTGTCGCAATGAACAGGACAGTGCTGAACCGCACGCTGCCAAGTGGATAGGCGATGCACTTGACTGCCGAGGCACCTGCAAGCGCGAGCGCCAATGTGTAGGCAAGCTTTAACCAGAACGGTATGGTGTCGGCCGCTGCTATGAGATCGGGGCGAGGCCCGGAGCCAGACGAGCATGAAAATGGTTGAAATCCCAATCTTGGTGCCAAGCCCGATACAGAAACGTTGAAGCGCGGCGGTAGGGGATACCAGTTTCAAATCGCCGGCCAGGCGTACGATCAGAACATTGGTCGTCATCGCACGTCCTTCCAGTTTATTGGCGATAGCCTTTATTCCCTGTATGCCATTTAGACCGAGGATTCCGACAGTCCGGTATTCTGCGCGACCTCGGCGATGGACTGGCATTCATTGGTGCGGTAGATGAGGGTGAGCGATTTCTCAGGATCCGTTTGCAGCAGCTCCTCCACGTCCATATAGTCGGCTCTCACACCGGACCTGGTCATGCGCAACCAGATATTCCATATCGTCGAGCGGTACCGTTGCTCGAATGCGATTGCGCCGGAAATGATCGATCAGCTTAAAGCGCCCGATTGCATGCAGCCAGGCGGAGAAAGGCAGGTCCGTTTCATATGTCGCCCGCCGCGCATGCAACGCCATCAGCGTCTCCTGCACAAGATCGTCTGCGTCGCCTTTATGTGCATCTGGAAGGCGCTGCCGAAAATAAAAACGAAGATGCTTTGCGACGTCATTCAAAAGAATGGCATAGCTACGTGCATCGCCATCCAGGCTTGCGAGCATCAATTGTTTCAGGTGCGTTTCGACGGACTGCACTCCGTTCATCTCCTTATTCGCGGCAAGTCCGAAAGGGTTACATTTGAAATGCAAATGAACCAATGGGCGAAAGCGTGATCCGCGCCGCCTGCTCGGTATAGGCGACGTGCCCCCTGACAAAAACTCATTTTGCGCGGTGGAATTGCAACTCAGCCATTCTGGCCATCCAGTCAACGATGGCCGTTCCGATCTCGTCCGGCGAATCCTCTTGGACAAAATGGATGCCTGAGACCTTCACCTCGGTCAAGTTCGGCCAGCTGCGCACGAGACCGACCAGATCCGGATTGACCAGGATTGCACCCGGTTCCACCTTGAAGAAGAGCTTGGGGATATCGGTCGTCCCCAGCCATGCAGCATATTCTTTAACGATCTGCGTCACGTCAGCGGGATCGCCATCGATGGGGATTTGCCGCGGCCACGTCAGCGTCGGCCGCCGGTCCTCACCGCGTCGCATGAACGGACGCCGATACTCCTCCATCTCTGCGTCGGAGAGGTCGCGCAGGATCGCGTTGGGAAGGATTTCTTCGATGAAATAATTGTTCTCCAGCACCATTTGCTCGCCGGCTCCAGAACGCAGCGCAACAAGCGCATCACGCATGCCCATCGCGTCCCAATGGTCTGCACCCTGTGGTGCGACGATCGCTTCCATGAACGCGATGCCCTTCACGGCGTCGCGATGTCGATTGGCCCAGTCAAAACCGAGCGCAGAGCCCCAGTCATGGACAACGAGGGTGACGCTCTTGCGCACCTCGAGGGCCTCCAATAGAGTCTCGAGATAGTGGCGGTGCTCGATGAAGCGATAGGTGCCAGGTCCGCTACCGGGTAGCTTGTCAGAGTCGCCCATGCCGATCAGGTCGGGAATGATGCAGCGGCCGAGTGGCTCCAGATAGGGCACGATGTTGCGCCAGAGATAGGAAGAGGTGGGATTGCCGTGCAGCAGCACGATCGGGTCGCCATCCCCCACTTCCACATAGGCCATGTCGTGGCCGTGGACCCGCTGCCGCTTCTTCTGATACGGAAATGCTGAAGAAATCATGTCATATTCCTTTCTCTGATGGGTTGCTCTGATCACGCGCTGTGCCTGCCGCTGGCGTCAAGAAGTTCTTGATATCGCGTGCGATCTCCTCAAAGTGCGTCTCCAGCGCGAAATGGCCGGTGTCGTAGAAGCGGACGACGGCTGCCGGCATGTCGCGCTTGAACGCTTCGGCGCCGGCCGGGAGAAAAAACGGATCGTTCTTTCCCCACACCGCCAGGAACGGCTGCTTGCGAGTGCGGAAGTAGTTTTCGAAATCCGGATAGAGCGCCACGTTGCTCTTGTAGTCACCGAAGAGATCGAGCTGGGCCTCGTCTGCACCGGGACGCGCGAGATAGTAGTTGTCCAGCGAGTAGCCGTCCGGTGAGACGCGTTCCTTCATGCTCTCCGGCAGGCCGTGCGTGTACTGCCAAACCGTGGTCTCGGGTGAGAGGAACGCACGCAGGCGGTTGTTTTCAGACGGTTCGTTCCAGTAGGCCTGGATCGGGTTCCAGCCCTCGCTCAAGCGTTCTTCATAGGCGTTTCCATTCTGGGCGATGATGCCGGTGACGCGATCCGGATGCCAGCATGCGATCCGAAAGCCTGTCGGCGCGCCATAGTCGAATACGTAGATGGCAAAGAGCTTTAGACCGATTACCTCGGAGAAGCGGTCGATGACCCTGGCGAGACTGTCGAACGAGTAGGTAAACTCCACGTGCGGGCGCAAGTCGGTTTGGCCGAAGCCCGGCAGGTCCGGGGCGACCAGATGGAACGTGTCAGCCAGGGCGGGAATGAGATCACGAAACATGTGACTGGCACTCGGGAAGCCATGAAGCAATAGGATCGTCGGTTTCGACCGGTCGCCAGCCTCACGATAAAAGACACCCAAGCCGTGGACATCAACTTTATGGAAACGCACCCTGGTCATCGGCTTCATCCTTCGCTGTAACCGTCCTAAAGATGTGTAACAGGTTGCAACAATAGGATAACCGGTCAAGATGCTTTTGTGAGGTTATAATGTAAGTTGCCTAATGCCCCATAAAACAAGCTAACAGAGGGCCGAGGCGAAGTCTGTTTCGAAATGGGAAATCAATGTTGAAGTTTTTGGAAATCGATGATGTCGCTTCAAGACGTGATAAGTTCTGAGCGGCGCAGATTCGTGATGAATCAGGCAGGAAAATAGACCGACGTCCCATCTGCGTTCCGTGGACGTTGGCCGACCGAGAGATGATCGCAAACGGTCGAATGATCCGCACCGCAATCTGGAAAGCCCCAGTAGGCGGCCGGGTGATGGCAAGGCATCTAAACATCGATGGTGATGAGCAAGCGCGGGGTATTGAAGGTCATGGCGGCGAACAGCGGGCGGTTCTCGTCTATCAGCTTCAGTCCTACCGGTTCTGGGAACAGTTCCTTTCGCGCGATCCGATGGAGTCGGGTCAGTTCGGGGAGAACCTAACTGTCGACGGCATCCTGGACGATGATGTCTGTATCGGGGATCGAATATCGTTTTGGACAGGAGCTTTCCAGAGGGCGGTCCGCACGGCCCTTCCCTGCCATCGGACCTCCTGAGGCATTCCGACATTGCGGATACAACGGGTCGCAATCGCTCTTTCTCCTGGCTGGAACAGCTATGGCGTTGACGCCGAACTCCCTCAGCGAAGACCAGGGACAAATACTTGCATCTGGAGGCTCAACGGGACAGCGTCGACGGCCGACCCTTCGCCATGGTCCGAGGTGAGACGATCCACACGGAAAAACTGCATGAAATAGCCACCGCGGCGACGTCATAGTTTGTCAACTGGATTCCTTTTGCCACGAGCAGAATACCCACTGTGGGGCGGAAATGGACACGAGCAACCAGCTGGTAGCTACAACTGCACTCACCTCAAGATAACGGGAATCGTCAAGACAGGCGAGCTATCGACCCTGACGATAGCGCCGTCTTACCTAGCTGGCGGTAGCTTCTCCTTGACGATGAATCCTAATTGTCCAAGCACCTTCACAGCGCCAGTTTTCCCACCCTCGAAGTCACTCGAGGCAAGTCGCTGGCCGGTTGCGAACTCATAGGCTGTTCCCAAGATCGCTTTTGGCGGATAAATGCGTCCTTCCCAAGACAGTTCGTAAGTCGTGGTAGGGGCGAAGCCGTGCTCCGAGAAAAAACGCTCTGCCCCCAGTCGGTCGTACTCCTTCATAGCACGCAACACGTCAGCATGGGTTACTTCCATCCAGGCTACCATGTACTCATTCCTCCGCTGTGTGCTCTAAGTTGATGCGGCCGAGATGCCGCGAATGATATCGCAATCCGTGACGTTAAGAGCGCTCGACGCTACTGAAACAACGCATCAAAATTACATTGCGCCCCGCGAGCGGCAACGGCAACCGCTTTTCCAAACTGCTCCCCACATGCCGGCGTGAAGGCGTCTCCTATAGGATGGGCCGCAGCATACAAGGTTGGTATATCCGCAATTCGATCTGTCTTTTGATTCATCCGGCAATTCAATATGAAGTGCTTTGAGTGTGGTTTCGAATGTCAAGCGAGCATTTCTCATCGCAAGAAACGAGTTTGAGTCAGGTCGACATAAAAGGTTTGAATCCCGAGTAAATATTTCCACCAGTTTTCTCTATGTGGGCGGCTTCGAACCAATAACGGGTCTTTTCAGAACGATCAATTGTCTGCACCAGTTGAATTAAATCCCCCAAACCGAATATCCGTACGGTCTGGATGGAATACCACCAGCCCGATGTTAACAGTTTCGCCTCGTATTCGGTCCGGTACAAGTCGAACGACCGCGTAATCATAGTAGGTTTCCATTTTCTATAAGGTCCCTAATTCTTGTTAACCGGGCCGCACGGTGCCATTGCCCCTGTTCCACCAATCTGTCGATCGGCCCGCAGAATCTACACGTTCGGAGGCAACCTCAAGCCCCGGTCGCCGAGCAGCTGTTTCAACAGTCACAAAATGTTCGATATGAAAAATCTAAACCGCTTGAAAAAACTGGACGAAAATGCCCCGGATTCAATGAATGCGTTTTGGAAATTTGACAAAGCCGTCTTCGCAGACGGAGCTCTTACAGGACAGCAAAAACAGCTTATAGCGGTTGCTGTTGCGCTAACAACCCAATGTCCCTATTGCATTGAACTTCATACGAAGGCGGCTCGCGCTGCCGGTGCAAACGACGAGCAACTTACCGAGGCGGCGCTGGTTTCGGCAGCCATCCGCGCTGGAGGAGCGATTACCCACGCCACGCATCTGTTTCCGGCCGAAAGCTAATCTCACACTCACCCGTCTAACATCACCGAACGCTCTCCTTCTAGTGAAGGAGGGCGCCCCGACTCCATACGAACGGGCTATGCTACTGACGAAAACGACAGCGCTTGGCTGTAAGGCAGAGGGGTCATGACGAGCACGAATGCTACTTCGTCAGACTGTCGGTCAGGCGGCGAATGGATGGCGCGGCAAGCACGACAACTGGCAGCATCAACCCCCATGAGATCATCCAGGAACTCATCCAGTGCTGCGTAAAACTGTGCTCGTCCAAGAACGGAAAACTGGCAATTGCAGCCGCTACCGCGCACGTTAACCCCGATTGCAGTATACCAAAAACAAAATGATGATAGCGGCGTGGAATTCTGGGCATGGCTCGATCACCCATTATAATTCACCACCAATCGAACGGCGTCTTGTGCTTCGCGTGAGTGTCCCTCCTGTCGTGCTCTTGGGTGTCACAAGATTTGTTGGAGTTCCGGATACGGCTGCCTCAATATTGTCGATGAGTTGGTCTGCAAGCGCTTGCATCGCTTCGTCGCTTGCCCAGGCAACATGGGGTGTCAGAATCAGATTGAAAAGTTCAAGCTGCAGCAACGCATTGTCAGCTGGTGGGGGTTCCATTGATAAAACATCGATTCCTGCACCCGCAATAATTCCCTCTTGCAGTGCAGCGGAAAGGGCGTTTTCGTCAATCAGTTCGCCTCGAGCAGTATTGATCAACAGCGCATTTCGCTTCATTCGTTTAAGTTCTTTGGCTCCGATCATATTCCGGGTCGAAGGAGTGAGTGGAACGTGCAAGGAAATCACGTCGCTCTTTTCAAGAATACCGTTGAACGAAGTTTTCGCCACGTCATTGTCGTGAAAGGGAGACGCGTCAAATGCCAGAACGTTCATCTTGAAGGCTCGACCCAAAGCAGCAACCGACCTGCCCAACGTGCCATAGCCAATCAGGCCCAGATTCGACCCCGCGAGTTCCTGCATGGAGTGCGAAAAATGGCAAAAGAATTTCGACCTGGTCCATTCGCCTTTTTCAATCGCATCCCGATGGAAGTTCAAGCTGCGCCGTAGCGCAAGAATCATGGCAAAGACATGTTCGGGCAGTGAATGGTTGGCATACCCTCTCACATTCGACACCGAAATACCCATCTGCGAGCAGGCTTCAATGTCAACTATGTCGGTTCCAGTCGCAGCCACGGCGACGAACTTAAGATGAGGTAACTGACTGAGAGTGGTCCTGGTCAGCGGGATCTTGTTTGTGATTATGATTGTCGCGTTGTGGGCGCGAAGCACGATATCTGCCGGATCGGTTGTCTCATAATCTTGCCAATGATGCGGAAATTCCGGCTTCCGCACTTTTGCCTGCAGGCTTGCCCTGTCCAAAAATACAATCTTTTCAGGAGTACGCAATCTCGTACGCTCATCCATGACGATAACCTTTGCCGGGTGCAGGAGAGGCTTTCATCCCAAGATCACAGCCTGCCGTTTCGGGAGCGAATGCCAGAGACAGAAGCGTGATCAGAGAGACGCCGATCAGCCATAGGGATATGGGCCATGAAGCTCCCGCAGTTGCGGCGATTGCTGCAGTTGCAATCAAGGGTGACGGTCCTCCCGCCACGATTGCTACAAGCTGAGCCCCAATCGACATACCGGAATACCTGACCTGAGGTTCGAACAATTCAGAGAAGTACGCAGCTTGGGGCGCATACATGGCAGACCAGCCGACTGATAGTGCCAGAACAACGGAAAGGGTTATCAATACGGGGTCGCCGGTTTGCAGAAGCCAAAAGAATGGAAAGGCGAAAAGCCCGGTAAACGCGGCTCCTGCCATGAATATTGGCCGACGCCCGAAGCGGTCAGTCAGGCTAGCAAACAAAGGAATCGTAACCATGGTGACAAGGGCAGCGATGACCACAGCCATGAGTATCGTGCCTTTACTCACGTTGAGATATTTCGTGGCGTAGGAAATGCTAAAGACACTGAAAATGAAGAAGGAGCCGTTTTCAGCGAACCTCGCACCTATCGCCAACAGTACGGTTTTCTTGTTCTTTTGCAGTATCTCAAGAGCAGGAAATCGCTTTAGCGCCCCCTTCTGCTCCATATCCGCAAAGACCGGGGTCTCTTCGATGCTGAGCCGGATAAACATGCCAACGGCGACAAGCAAGATACTGATCAAAAAGGGCACCCGCCACCCCCACGCTTCGAACGACTCCACAGGCATTGATGTAAACAGTGCCATAACACCTGTTGAAAGCACTAATCCAGCCGGGACACCCAACTGCGGCCATGAACTATGCCAACCACGTTGGTTTGCCGGGGCATGTTCGACGACCATCAAGACGGCTCCGCCCCATTCACCCCCGAGCGCGATGCCTTGAGCAATTCGCATCACTATGAGTAATGTGGGTGCCCAAAAGCCGATCTGATTGAAGGTTGGCAGCAGGCCGATCAAGAACGTCGAAACGCCCATAACCGTCAGGGTGATGACTAGCACGGTGCGCCGTCCAAGCCGATCGCCGAAATGTCCGAAGATGATGCCGCCGAGGGGCCTTGCCACAAAGCCGACGGCAAAGGTACCGAATGCTGCCATCGTCCCCGCCAGTTCGCTCGACTGCGGGAAGAATAACTTGCCGAAGACCAGGGCTGCGGCGGCCCCATAGATGAAAAAATCGTACCATTCGATAACCGTGCCAATAAAGCTCGACAAACGAGCTCTTTTCAACATGCCGGTTTGTCGGATCAGATGATCGCCTGATGCAGTTTCAATTGTCATTTCGTCCTCCCTTTTGTTGCAAAAAGGCGCCGGCGTTCCTCAAAACCGGCGCCTGCTTTTATCAGACTGGAAATTTGTTCTCGGTCGCGTCCTCAGCACCGCTGAACGCTTGTTTGAGCCGTATAATCGCAATCGTGATATCGGGGATGAAGCGGTTGTACATAAAGAGCAGTCCCGTCAAACCTGCGATCTGCTCAGCAGACAACTTGTCTGTCATGTCCCGCCATGCGACGCCGCCAACCTTATCGAAACCCTTAACATGCTCGCGAGCGATCTTGCGAATTCGGCGGGCAGTTTCATCATATTCCGCACTCAGCGCTACCGGATGGAGAGAGTCGCGTAGCGCAATTTCGAGATAATCCGGCCATGCTGCCAACGCGCGATAGTCGCTTGCTGGACCATGGTGGAGAGAAGCATCACGAATGTCACGAAGTACGATTTGTGTCCGCTCGTCGACCTCGTCGGGATCAAGCAAATTCAACTTCTCCACCCCTTTCGGCAGACCATAAGGGATGGCTTCTGCATCCCTGCCTTGCAGAGTGTTGCCGGACTGTCCACCGGCATCGCGACCATGCCATGCCTCATTCAAGGCAGTGATTAAAATGGCATACTTGGGATTGCCGTAATTTAGTACGTCCAATGTATGCTTGAGTTTATCGATTTTCTCATGGGTCCAGCCGTTCCTTAGAAGCTTTGGCGTAGGATTTGGCATTGCAGGCCCGGGGATGATCGAGTTCAGACGAACGAGATCAGCCCCCTCTTCCGCATATCGAGTGGAAATCTGCGGCTTCAGGGCTGCCCATGCTTCCGGAATGAAATGCTGGAACTGCGACATGACGCGAATGCCGAATGCCACCCAAGGGACGCGCAGCGTGTTGTGAATGTCTTCGTAAACGGCGGCGAGCTCACCAGAAGCCTCATGATGGTCCACCTGGGGGAATTTTGCGAGTATCGGGCGCTGCGTCATGATCTTTCCTCCTCTGCATAGCGACAATATAGATACGATAACGTAGCGTATCGTATTGCAAGAAGAGAATTTACGCAATAGAATTCTCTGTACGGCTACGTTGCCACATGCGAACGTAAACGAGGGTTCTGAAATGAGACTGATCCAAGCAGACGTATCGCGACCTGTGGTAGGGCGCCCACGCGATCCACGAACACAGCAAGATATTCTGAAGGCGGCGGCATCTATCCTCCTGGAAGAGGGCTACCGCGCGCTAACAATGGAACGGTTGGCCGTCCGGGCCGGTGTTGGCAAAACAACGGTGTATCGGCGTTGGAAGTCAATGTTCGACCTGGTTTCGGATCTCCTCGATGAGGCCAACAGCGCCTGGCCGATGCCGCAGGCAAAGTCAGACAATATTACTGACGACCTGCGAACATTATATCGCAGCTGGATTTCCGGAATGAGTGGAGCTGGCAAGATCATCCCGATCTTGATTGCGGAAGGCATCCAGAATCCGGAGCTTGCCAACCTCTTGCACCAACGATTTATATTGCCTCGCCGCCTACTGGCAGTGGCGATGATAGAACGAGCCATTTCCAGGGGGGAGATTTCCAGCGCTGTGGACAGTGGTACGGCGATAGACATGTTTATGGGGCGTCTTTGGTATCGGCAACTCATCACAGGGCAGGAGATCGGAGAGGATGACGAGAGCAAAGCAATATCGCTAATGCTGTGGGGACTTCGCGGAAACGGAAGCCGGCCTGATTGATTGCATGATCACGCGAAGCCCATCAACGACGAGACTTGGGACAGGTACCCTAGCGTCTAGAACCCGCAGTGCGGCCAAGTTATTCACGACGAACAGTTTTTGTAGGTCCAAAATCGGGGCACGCCCCACACTACATCCGCTCGAGGATTGTCCTTTTCGGCGAGTAGTCGCGCCAGAATTACGCCTGGGCTATCTCGCAGCCATGCGATCGTGACGTCGGGATGGGCTTTCTGGAATGCCGCTGCATAGGGAGCGAGTTGCTCCTTTTCGAGTGCGGTATAGACCGTTATGGTTTCGTTGGCGGAGGCCATTGGCATAGCAATAGCTATGCTTGCGCTTGTTAGCATGGCTAGCAGGCGGCGACGCGTCAATCGTAAACCCTGTGACGTTTCAAAAACTGTCCTCATTACGCTCCCCTTTTCTTTTCTTACGCCTTTATGGCGAAGCCTATTGTCGCTTTGCCTTTAATTCGGTTCTGCCTCAATTTCTGTGACGCGTACTTTGGCCACGCGTTTCAACGGCATCTTGCGAGCCGGCGTATCTGAGCCGCTGGACGCTTGGATCGAAGTCGCTATGGATTCGGGTCTGCGACCGATCGTGCGGTTCGCCAGAGTGCTCGGTCGAGACATCGATGCCGTTCGTAACGCAATCGAGCCACCGTGGAGCAACAGACAGGTGGAGGGGCCTGAAGACCCTAAAGCGCGCGATGTACGGCCGCGCTGGCGTCGAACTCCTGCGCGCTCGTATGCTCCCTTATCATCACAGAAATTGAGGCAGAACCCAATAAAGTGCAGTGCGACAGCGGTATCGAGGGTTCCCGCAGCAACGGCGGAGCTTCGGGCAGCCGCGCCGATGTTCAGCGTGCCAAAGCTGCCGACACCAGCTGCCAGCGTCGTCGACAGTGCCGAAACGACTCCTTGGTCCGCGACTGTTATCACGCCGGTGCCTCGGCCGCCGGCGACGAGGTCGCCGGAACCGGCCCATGAGGAACTCGTTCCCGACACTACAACCGCGCCGCTGGAACCTGAATTGGCACCGACAGTTCCGTCGACGCTGGTGACATCGCCGCCCGCTTCGACTTTTAGCGCAGCGGTTCCGTCAGAGCCGACGAAGAGGCTGCCGGAGATTAGCCATGAGCTGCTTGTTCCCGAAACGGTCACCGTGCCTGTGGCCCCTGACAAGGCACCGATAGTGCCACCCGTGTTGGTGACGGTGCCGCCATCAGCAATGCGTAATTCGCCGGTGCTAACGCGGCCCACCGTAAGGGTATCGGCGTTTTCCCATAAAGAATTGGGTCCCGATACGGAAACCGATCCTGCTGAACCCGCAATAGCCAATATAGCCGATATCGTTGGTGACGGTTCCGCCCGTTTCTCTCGGAGGCATCGAGATGGTTCACATGATGCGCAAGGGTCAGGGCCGTTTCGCCTACAATCCTGACCCGTCACTCAAGGACCAATTCGAGGCAATCGCCGCCTGATTTCCGTCGAGAGCCGGTCGACTTGTGATCGTTAAATATTTTGCAACAGAGCCCAGGCAAGTCGAGGCGTTGTTCGTATTCGCGGTGCCAGCCCCTCAGGGCATTCTTGGTTGGGTAACCAAGCTGACGAATGGTCGCCATGAGACGTTTGCCGAGCTTGATGTAGAGCTCGACCGCTCGGATCCTGTCTGCGTATGAATACATGAACTACCTCCTTGATAGTCCAAGTTTTCGTCCGCACCCCCTTATGCGCCTAACCGGCTCAGTTCCGCGTGGAAATCAACAGGCCAAGGCCGCTCCATCCTTGCGGGTGTCACTTCCTCCGGCATAGCCATCGTCCATGACATGGATCAGCTGCGCACCACCGAATGCAAAGCTGTTATCGGGTGTTTCGCGGACGATGACGTGCCCGAGTTCCGTGAGCTTTGCGAGGACCTCTTCGGCGATTCCCTGTTCGACGGCGACCTTCCGGCCGGCGACAAAGCGCCAACGAGGTGCGTCGCTCGCCATTTGCGGGTTCTGGCCGAAAAGCTGCGTCCGCAACAGCATCTGGACATGCCCTTGCGCCTGCATCGGGCCACCCATCACGCCGAAGGACATTTGCGGCAATCCATTTTTGGTGACGAAGCCCGGAATGATCGTGTGGAACGGGCGCTTGCGTGGTCCGACCACGTTGGAATGGCCGTGCTCGAGCGTGAAGCCGGCACCCCTGTTCTGAAGATGGATGCCCGTGCCCTCGACCACGACGCCGGAACCGAAACCTGCATAGTTCGACTGGATGAAGGAGACCATCATCCCCGTCTCGTCGGCCGCGGTCAGATAGACCGTGCCGCCGAGCGTCGGGGCGCCGGCGCCCGGATCCGCGGCTTGGCCCATATCGATATGCGCCGCGCGCTGCGTCAGGTAGGTCTTGGACAGGAGGTCGGCCACCGACAACCGCATATGGTCCGGATCGCCGACATAAGCATCCACATCCGCGAACGCGAGCTTCATGGCCTCGATCTGAAGATGCAGGGACTCCGCGCTATCGACCGGGTAGTCGGCAATGTCCGTATGTTCGAGTATGCCGAGAGCCATCAACGCGGCGATTCCCTGTCCGTTCGGCGGGATTTCATGAAGCTCGACATCGCGAAACCCGGTGGAGATCGTCCCGCACCAGTCGATCGTGTGCTCCGCCAGATCCTGTTGCGTGAGCACACCCCCATGCGCGGCGGCGGACGCGGCGATCTTTTCCGCGAGCACGCCGTGATAGAAGGCTTCACCCTTCGTTTCCGCGATCAGCCGCAGGCTTTCGGCGATCGCCGGATTGCGGAAGAGCTGCCCCGGCAGAGGCGCCTTGCCGCACGGGAGAAAGTGATTGGCGAATCCCGGCTGCTTGCCGAGACGGGCGCCACCGAGCGCCCAAAGTCTCGCAATCGTCGGAGACACGAGGAAGCCCTCGCGCGCATAGGTCAGGGCGGGCTCGAAAAGGTCCTCGAAGGGGAGCTTGCCGAAACGCTTCGAGAGGGCGGCCCAACTCGAGACGGCGCCCGGAACCGTTACGCTGTCCCACCCGGCTTCCGGCATCTTCGCCAGTCCTGCGAAACGCTCGGGGTTCCAGCCTGCCGGCGAGCGTCCAGACGCGTTGAGGCCATGAAGTTCCTTACCGTCCCAGACGATAGCGAACGCATCCGACCCGAGGCCATTGCCGGTGGGCTCCACGACCGTCAGCGTGATCGCCGCAGCGAGTGCCGCATCTACCGCATTTCCCCCCCGAAGTAGCATGCGGATGCCGGCCTGAGCGGCGAGCGGCTGCGAGGTCGCGACCATGTTGCGGCCGAAAGTCGGCACGCGATGCGTCGGGTAACGCGCATCGTAGGAAAAGTCTGTCATCGCAAAAGCCCTTCAGTCGATGTTGCGCCATTGGCCCGTCTCGAGAAAACTGGTGAGCATCTCCCGATAAGGCTCGATATCGATATTGTTGTCCTTCAACCATTCCGGATCGTAATAGGTCGAGGTGTAGCGGTCACCGCTATCGCAGATCAGCGATACGATCGAGCCGGCCTTCCCCTCCTTCATCATGCAGCTGGCGAGCCAGCACACGCCGAAGAAATTCGTGCCGGTGGAGCCGCCGACCCGGCGATAAAGCCGCTCCGACAGAACATGCATGGCCGCAATCGATGCCGCGTCCGGCACCCTGATCATGTGGTCGACCACGCCCGGAATAAACGACGGCTCGACACGCGGGCGGCCTATTCCCTCGATCCGGGAGGAATTTGCGCATGTCACCGTCCTGTCACCCGAGAGCCAGGCGTCGTAGAAGACGGAATCCTCCACATCGACCACGCACAACCGGGTCGCAAAATTGCGATAGCGGATGTAGCGGCCGATCGTTGCCGACGTGCCCCCGGTACCGGCGCTCATCACCACCCATGTCGGTTCGGGATGTGCCTCCTCCTTCATCTGCTCAAAGATCGTCTCGGCAATATTGTTGTTGCCGCGCCAGTCCGTCGCTCTTTCGGCATGGGTGAACTGGTCGAGATAATAACCGCCGGTATCTTCGGCAATCTGCGCGGCGGTGTCGTAGAGCGCGCCGGCATCCTCGACAAAGTGGCAGCGGCCGCCCAGACGTTCGATCGCCTCGATCTTCTGCCGGCTGGTCGAGTGGCGCATCACCGCGATGAACGGCAGGTCGAGAAGGTGGGCGAAATAGGCCTCACTGACGGCCGTCGAGCCGGACGAGGCCTCGACCAGCGTGGTGCCCTCGCCGATCTTGCCGTTGCATATCCCGTAGAGGAAGAGCGAGCGCGCCAGACGATGCTTCAGGCTGCCGGTGGGATGCGTCGATTCATCCTTCAGGTAGATGGAAACGTCTTTCAGGCCGTTGAAAGCCGGATTGACGAGATGGGTATCGGAAGAACGCCGCCCGTCGCCCTGAAGAATGCTGATCGCGCGCCGTGTCCAGCCTCGATCCTCGCGTTCCTGCATGCGGACGATCGACGGACAGGAGGCGGTCGAGTGCATCGATGTTTTCCTTTTCGGAGAGAACGCGACATAGCAGTTCGGCAAAGCTTCGCCGATCAGATTGTGGCAGGGGAAAGGCTGGCGTCCGCTTCCGCCGCTATTCTTTCGTGGACGATGTGGGCGACGGCCCGGCGGTCGATCTTGTTGGTCGCGGCCAGAGGCAGCCTGTCGACGAACCAGATCCGGCGTGGATGCTGATAGGCGGGTGCGTTGGTAAGCACGTATTGCTTCAACTCCTGCTCAAGCCCGGGATGAACCTGCCTGGCTACCACCAACGCGACCGGCTTCGTCCCCTTGATATCGTCATCTATCGGAATGACGCAGGCCTGCATGACTTCGGGATGTGCTTCCAGGACATTCTCCACTTCACTCGGGAAGATATTTTCTCCCCCCGACACGAACATATCGTCAACACGTCCGACGAAGGAATAGAACCCTTCGTCATCGCAGTGGAAGACGTCGCCGGTATCATAATAGCCGTCACGGGTCATCGCATCGGCCGACCGGTTGAGATAGCCGAGCATCATGCCCGGGCTGCGGATCTGCAGCGTGCCCCGTCGCGGTGCGGCGTCACCCACCAGTCGAACCTCGACCTGCGGATGAGGATATCCGACAGAGCCGGCCGAGATCGGAAGCCCGGCCGGATGCGCACCGAACACGACGGGACCGCCCTCGGTGGTGCCATAGGCATTGATGATTTGGGCATTGGGCAGGATGCGCCGGGTCTGGGCGATGAGCTTCTCGTTCAGCGGCGCCGATCCCATGCGGATCGTCTTGACGATCGAGAGGTCCGCACCGGCAAGTGCCGCAGTCTCGCGCAGCATCATCGCGATCATCGGGGGCACGGCGGTCAACCAGGTGCATCCATAGCGCGTCAACGCATCGATATAGCTCTTCGCCTGAAAGGCAGGAAGAATGACCGCGCTCGAACCGCTGGCGCAGACCAGCAGGGACAGCGCGAGCGCATTCATGTGG
This sequence comes from Phyllobacterium trifolii, assembly GCF_014192095.1. Taxonomy (GTDB): domain Bacteria; phylum Pseudomonadota; class Alphaproteobacteria; order Rhizobiales; family Rhizobiaceae; genus Phyllobacterium; species Phyllobacterium trifolii. Next base: position 10,839 of record NZ_JACHXN010000020.1, on the reverse strand, counting down.
TAGAGCGGCGCTGCGATCAGCACCCGCTCGTTGCGCAGCCCGTACTCATCGACACGCGTCTCCGCCACCCAGCGATGCGCCGCGTGTGACAGCAGCACGCCCTTCGGCCGCCCCGTCGATCCGGAGGTATAGAGTATCATGGCAGCCTCGTCCGGCCGCGGCGTGATCGCTTCGAATGGACCGTAATCGAGAAAGCCATCCAGATCGGCGTCCAGCGACACCAGACGGAAATCTCCCATCTCGCCCGGCAACTCGTTCAACCTCGGTTGATCGCAGAAAAGAACGCGGATGCCGCTGTCGGCAACGATGTAGGCGATCGTGGCGGCCGGGAATTTGTAGTTGATCGGAACGGGGACGATCCCTGCCCGCATCGCGCCGAGAACCACCGCGATATACTGCGGACTGTTGGCCGCCAGAATGCCGATCCGGTCGCCGCGCTGCAATCCAGACTGCACAAGCCCCCTTGCCGTGGCGGATGCCTTTGCGTCGACGTCCCCCGCCGTCATGATGGTTTCGCCGCCGGCAAAGTCATAGCCGATGAACAGCGGTTTGCCGGGATGCATGGTGGGATCGATGATCATGCCCAGATTGTCGAATGACGTCATGATGCTCTCCTGCAGTGCAGTGTCACGTGTAGCGATGGAATATCGAGGGTGGTGCTACCATCGGGCCAGTCTTTCCAGACGAGGTCCGGTTGTGCGGATGCGCGCATACGGATGACGTCCAGTTCGTCGAAGACGAGCGTAATCGCGCGGAACGATGCTTTGGCGCCCGTGATGAGATCAATGGTGCAGCCGTCGATGGCAAGCCGCGCACCGTTTTCCAGCGGCATCGCAGGTCTATCGCAGACCTTGGCATATAGCCCGATGTCCCGGGCCATGTCTGGCGTGTCGACTGTCAGCGTCCCAAATCCGAGGAAGCCGTTGGGGTGATCGAACCATTCCGGCCGCCAGACATAGTCCGGCGTCAGGTGCTCGCAGAAATAGACGCGTCCCGCCGGAAACATCGCCGAAGGCAGGCGCACGATCCGGAACCTTGCCATCGCTTCGGCGCCGTCGATCGTTACCGGCCGGGAAAATCCCACCGGGTGCGACGGCTCCAGACCGAGGCTCGCCAGATCGCGATATGTGCCATCCGCATCGACACTCTTCAGCACCAGGCCGTTCAGGCCCGGCGGGCTTTCCAGCACGTCGGCGCGCTGCAAACCCGTGGGCGGGACGCCCACGAGTTCGAGATAGGCGCCGCGGGTCATCATCAGGTGGTTGAGCGAACCGAGAGAATGATAGCCGCGCGGCGTCAGGTTGAAGCCGAGCGCTTCGAACAACGCAGCCGCGTCATCCATCTTCGTCACGGTATTGATGACGATATGGTCGAGCGTCCCCGTCATCCTCGCGTCACTTCGCTGCAGGCGTCATGTAGACGCCACGACCACTGGCAAGCAGCCGACCTTCGCCATCGAAGATCTGCGCCTCCGAGACGGACAGCGTCTTGCCCGACTTGATGACCTTGCCGACGCATTTCAGGTCGCCCTGCATGGCGGCACGATGATAATCGACACGCAGGTCGACGGTCGGCACGCCCTTGCCGGTCTCCGAAACCAGCGCCCAGTCGGCCGTCAGGTCGATCAGGGTGGCGAGGATGCCGCCATGGGTATAGCCGCCCGCAACGTTGACGACCCATTCAGGCCGCCAGGTTGCCAGAAGTTCGATTTCGCCTGCCCCGACGGAAATCACCTTCAGGCCAAGCCACTGGTGGAAAGGACCCCTCAACAGGAGGGCTTCGACGTCTTCCTTGTTCATCATGTCAGATCCTCAGTTTACGGAGTGACGACGATCTTGCCGATCACCGACCGGTCCTGGATCATCTTGAGACCGGCAGCGGCCTCGGTGAGCGGCAATACCTTGTCGACGGCGGGCTTCAGGTCGCCCTTCTGGATAAGGTCCATGAGCGCCTTCAGATTGTCGTCGTAGAAACTGTTGGAGCCGAGGATCTTCAGTTCGAAGCTCCAGATGTAGCGAAGATCCTCCTTCGGATCGAAGCCGGCGGTGGCGCCGCAGACCAGCAGCCGGCCGCCTCGTTTCAGGCACTTCAGCGACGGCACCCAAGTATCGCCGCCGGTGAAATTGATGACGACGTCGACGCCGCCTTCGAAATTCCGGCGCTGCGGCTTGCCGAAGGTCTGGATCGCCCATTTCGAAAAGTCGGTATCGCGATAATTGACCACGTGATCGGCGCCCATGTCCTTCAGCGCCTGCATCTTGTCGTCGCTGCCGGCGCAGGCGATGACTTCCGCGCCGAGATGCTTGGCAAGCATCACGCAGCCAGTCCCGACGCCGCCGCTGGCGCCGAGAATGAGGACGCGGTCGCCGGCCTTGACGGTGTCATGCGTCACCAGCATGCGGTGGGCGGTGCCATAGGCCACCGGCAGCGAGGCAGCGTCCTCGAAGCTCACGCCGTCGGGCATGGCGATCAGCTGTTCGGCGGAAACTAGGCAATACTCCGCCATGCCGCCGTCGAGCATCTCGCCCATCAGCCCCTTCTCCTTGTTGAGCGGATTGACCAGCACGCGGTCCCCGACCTTCCAGCCCGAAACGCCTGCGCCGAGTTCCGAAATCTCGCCGGCCATGTCGAGGCCGATGATGACCGGAAGCGGCACCTTGATGCCGGGCATGCCCTGCACGGTGAACACGTCGTGGTAGTTGAACGACGATGCGCGAACGCGGATGACGACATGCCCTTCCGTCGCCTCCGGAACCGGCTTGTCGTCGATCACATGGAGATTATCGACGCTGCCATGTTCGTTTAGAATCAAGGCCTTCATTGTTTTAGTCATGCTCTTCCCTCTTGATGATCACGTTGTTTGTTCACGCAAAGCTTCGTCGTGGCCGGTTGAGTTCGGCTGCGAGGCTTGCCTGTATTTGCTGAGGTCCGGTGGACCGTTAACGGCCAGTCGAGCCGGTTCCGTCATAGACAGAAGGCGCCGCAACACCCTGTTCGCAATCCTATAATCGCGAAGCATCACCGTCTGTCTGTTTGGAATTCAGGTCCGGATCGGACTAGTTGAAATGTCTCATGCAGATGTCATCGCGACTCCTCCATGGCGAAGGGCGCAAGATTCTGAAGCGTGAAATTCGGAGCATCCCGCAAGGTGCTGACGACCTTCTGGATCGTCATGTCGCGAAACACCTCGATGTGCTGGCGCGCAATTCGCTCGGCGGTATCGGCATCGCCCGATACCAACGCATCGATGATCTGATTGTGGTCGTTGTCGATATTGGGGCGAATGCCCTGCACACCGAAACCCAGCGCCACGAGCCTGGACATCTCGTCGTGGAGATTGCCGAGCGTCCGGTAGAGACGCTCGTTGTCGGCCGCCTGGACGATGGCCATATGGAAGCTGCGATTGGCCTCAAGGAAGAAATCGATCTGGTTGCCGATATCGGCCGAACTACGTACCCGGCACGCAGCTTCCAGTCTTTCGAGACGCTCGCGGCTGACTTTGCCCGTTGCGCACCGCACAGCATATGGCTCGAGCAGCAGCCGCATCGAAAAGACATCGTCGACATCCTTCAGGGTGATCGGCGCGATACGATATCCCTGTCGGGGCACCGAGGTCACCAGTCCGTCATGGATGAGGCGCTGCAATGCGACCCGACAACTGGCCTTGGCAATTTCGAAACGCTGCATCACCTCAGGCTCGCTGAGCAGCGACCCCGGCATCATGCGGCAGGAAACGATTTCCCGTCTCAGCACATCATAGGCGCGATCGCCCTTCTTGGTGCCGTCCATGATGGATATATTGTCCATATCGCTTTTGGTGGTCCCCATCATTGTTCCTTTCAGTCGTGAGCATCCTACAACAATTTCATGGGATGTTCAATGATTTCTTGCCCGCAAGTTCAATTTTTGCGACATCCGCCCCATGTTTTTCCCCCGTCCAGCGCTTGGTTTCGCCAATCGAGATGTAAAAAAGATCAAGGGCACGGCCGACACTCTGATCGACGATGTCGAGCACCGTCGCCGGCCGGTGATAAAAGGCCGGGACCGGCGGCATAATGATCGCGCCGCTTGCCGTCGCCTTGGCCAGCAGGTCGATATGTCCTACGTGAAGCGGCGTCTCGCGCAGCATCAACACCAGCCGGCGGCGCTCCTTCAGGCATACGTCGGCAGCCCGCACGACAAGACCTTCGTCATAGGAATTGGCGATACCGCTCAGCGTCTTGATCGAACAGGGCGCGATCAGCATACCGGCGGTGATGAATGACCCCGAGGATATCGACGCGCCGATATCCTTGGCATTATGGACTTCGTCGGCCAGCGCGCGAACCGTATCGATCGAATAATCGGTTTCGCTCGCGATCGTGCGCACCCCCGATGGCGAAATCACGAGATGGACCTCTATGTCGTCCCTCGGCTTCAGAAGCTCCAGAGCCCTGATCCCGTAAATGGCGCCGGAAGCCCCGGTTATCGCAATGATCAAACGCTTCATGTCACACGTCGCCCGATATGTTGTGCGTTGCCAGTTTCGCCGACCAGGTCATGCCCGCAAGCGCGATTGCCTCAACGGCGCGACGGTCGTTTCCATCCGCCCGATGAGCCGAACCACCGACGGCCGCTGCCCAGATCGATAGCCCGATGTCCTCGGCCGTACGAGGAACCGTTCCAGGCACGCCCGCGAGATCCCGGCTGAACTCGGCAAGCGCGTTGAGTTCGATGATCTCCGACTCGATCTCCACCGTCTTTATGGTCTCGCGCAGGCGGACAGCCTGCTCGCCCATGCTCGCATGGGCCTGATGTTTCAACAGCACGCGCACCGCCCGCAGGTTCCTGACGATGTCGCGGTGGCAGGCGGAGACCCGTGCGGCGGCCGATGCTGCCAGCGCGGCATCAACGTGCACATGACGAACACTCGACATCCATGCCCCCCAGAGAATGACATTGACGTCGGCATCGACGCTGTCCTGCAGATGCAGGCACGATGTCCTGACGGCCTCGTCGCCGTAGATGCCGAGCGCGAATGACAGCAGGTCGCCGCCGCCATTCGAGAATTTCAACCGTTCAGCAATCATCTGCGCCATCCCGTCGTCCCGTCACGAAGGCATCGCCAGATCGGACCATATCGCTTCAGTCAGTTGCGTGAAGACCGGGTCGCTGCGCATGGCGCGTAGATGCCGCGGCCTTGGAATATCGACCTTGTAGTCAGCGATGATACGGGCAGGCCGCGCGCTGAACACGACGACCCGGTCCGCCAGCGTCACCGCCTCCTCGATATCGTGGGTGACGAAGATGATCGAGCGGCGTTCCGCTTCCCAGACGCTCAGCAGTTCCCTGCCCATGGCAATCTTGGTCTGGTAGTCGAGCGCGCCGAACGGCTCGTCCATCAGCATCAGCGAGGGCTGATAGGCCAGCAATCGTCCCAGCGATACGCGCTGGCGCATGCCGCCGGACAGCTGGCGCGGCCAGGCATTTTCGAAACCTTCAAGACGCAGAAGCTTGATCAGCGAGGCTATGCGCGCTTCGTGCTGGTCGGCGGGCACGCTACCCAGCTCGGCACCGATGCGAATATTGCCGGCAACCGTGCGCCAGGGCAGCAGCGCATCCTTCTGGAACATGAAACCGACACCCGGGGGTGGCCCCGACACGGGCTTTCCGTCGACCGTAACCTCTCCGCCCGATGGCTTCAGCAGCCCGCAAAGAGCCCGCAGGATCGTCGACTTGCCGGACCCGCTCGGCCCGACGACGGCGACGAACTCACCTTCGGCAACAGACATCGATATCCCGGAAATGACTTCGAGCATCGACATGTCCGGCAGCGGGAAGGAAATCCGCAAGCCCTTGAGTTCCGCGCGCGGCGGCGAGGCATAGGCGGGTGCGACTACAGGACCCGTCTTGGCCTCTCTCTGGCTGGTCATCAGCGCCATTTGATAATCTTCCTTTCGATGAAACCGATCAGATAGTTGGCGACCATCGCCAGGATCATCAGCACCACGAGGCCGCTGAACACGCCGGTCGTATCGAGCTGCCCGCCGGAGCTTTCCACATACCAGCCGAGACCGCGATTGGAGCCGATCAGCTCGCCCACCACCGCACCGATCAGGGCAAGACCGACGCCGATCCGGAACGAGGCGAGTATCCATGGCACGATGGCCGGAAGCAGCACGGTCCAGACGACGTAAAGCCTTCCCGCCCGCATGGATTTCATCAGATCGAGCTGGTCCTGGTCGATCGTCCTGATCCCCTCCATCACGTTGAGAATGAAGATGAACAGGACCATCGTGAACGACATCATGATCTTGGAGAACAGGCCGATCCCGAACCAGAGGATGAAAAGCGGTGCGAGAGCGACGCGCGGCAGGCCGTAGAGCCCCATGATCACCGGATCGAGGAGACGTGCAAGCCGCGGTGCACGGGCAAGGCCTATGCCCGCCGGCACGCCGAGAAGTGCCGCCAGCAGAAGGCCGGCGCCGGCCTCCTGCAATGTCGTCGATGTGTGCATCCACAGATGACCGCTCACGGCAAGCTCCCAGAGACGCTCTGCGATCATGCTGGGGCGGCTGCCCCAGAACGGGTTGTAAAGGTAGTAGGACGCGAGTTCCCAGAGCAGGAGCAGCACGAAAATAAGGGCTGCCTGCGCGGGGACCGCCGACGAAGACCATGAGGACTTGCGGCGAATGACTGTGTCGGGGGCGTCCGAGGGCGTTCTGGTAAGGGCCATGGTCTGCGGTCCTACTGGATGGTCTTCACGACGATATCGTCATAAGCGGTGATCTTCACATTGGGATCGACCGTGCGCAACATGTCGCCGAGAACCGCGTAGCTTTCAGGTGGCATCACGCCATCCTTCGAGATCGCGCCATTGGTGACATCCTTGATGATCTGCTGGATGATCTCGTCGTTTTTGACCTCCGGGAACATTTCCTTGAGCGCGCCGGCAAGAACCATCGGGTCCTCCTGGATCTTCTTGAGTGCGGCCGTGAGGGCACGAACCACCTTGGCCGCCGTTTCCGGGTTTTTCTCGATCCAGGCGTCCGTTGCGATCAGGCCGTTCGTCGGATAGGCTAGATTGCGGAAATCCTCGACGATCTTGAAATCCTTGCTTTCGCCGAGGGTGATCTGGATGTCGGGCGTGGTGAACAGGCCCGCCGCGATGACGCCGGCCTGGATCGCAGCTTGCTGGGCGCCTGCGCGGCCAACTGCAATCAGCTCGAAATCGGTATCGGGGTCGAGGCCCAGCTTTCGGATCGCATAGCGCATCGTCGTATCGGTCAGGCTGCCCGCGGAGGTGATGCCGATTTTCTGGCCTTTGAGATCAATCAGGCTCTTGGCCAGTGAATCGGCTTTCGAAAGCATGGCATAGCTGTGGCGATCGAGAAGCGATACCAGCACCTTGCCGCCGAGGCCCTTCTCCTGCAGGCGAACCGCATGTTCCGCAGCGCAGATGCAAAGATCGATGCTGCCCGAAGCAAGCGCCTGCACGGCCGGCCCGCCGCCCTTGAAATCGAAGCGCTCGTAAGCCAGGCCTTCTGCCTTGAACAGGCCTTCCTGGTCGGCGACGATGACAGGCAGGGATCCGGAGGATACCTGCGCAGCGCCGATCTTCAAGGTGGTTTCCTGAGCCTGGGCCGTGGACATGAGCCCGCCCAAAGCCAACAGGGCACCGACGATTATGGATTTTTTCGATGTCGACATCATGCTGTTCCCTCTTAAAATTTGGAATGATTGTGATGCATGTTGATCGGTCTTCTCCCTGAGCCTTGGCTGGAAAGGTTCGGGCACAGGTCATCCTCTTCGCAGCCCGTTTTCGCCGCCTGCGTGATTGCTCGATATGACTTCGTTTCGAAGCAGTTCAGTTCGCGGCAGACCCGGGGGGCTTGACGGCGAATTTGGAATGTCTCTCGCACATGCGGCCACGGGCATCCTGCCACAGCATTTCCGAGACATGCAGCTGGCCGAGCGCGCGCGCGACCGTCTCGAAATTGTAGTGCGAAAAGGCCTCGGCGATATCCGTGTAATAGCGGGGCTCGACACGGATCATCTTCAGGATTTCTTCGGCAACCGTCGCGATATCCGCGTCTGCGGCAGTGGTGCCGACCGTGTCGGCCTTGCCGTCCACATAGTCCTCCAGACGCGCCGTTTCCGCATAGGCATAGGCGATGCGCTCGAAACGCTCCTTCGGAATGCCTTCCGAAATCGTCGCATCAATGCCGAGCTTGGCCGTGGTCGGCACCACGCCCGGCGGCATCACCGGCAGGCTCGGATCGAGCGGCTTGCCCCGGGCGCCGCTGATGACCACTAGGTCGCGGTCCGCCTGGACCCTTGTCGCGATCGCCCATTCGATGTCCGTCGGATTGAAGACGTCGATATCGTCATCGACGACCACGACATGCTTGAGATCCAGCACCGAAAGGGCCGCCAGCAAAGCGTTCTTGCCCTCGCCCGCCTGTTTCTTGATCGATATGACGGCATGCCAGAAGGCGCAGCCGCCGAGTGTGACGTTGATATCCTTCACGGCAACGCCTGCGGTCTTCAGTGCCTGACGGATCTGCGTGTAACGCGTCGGCGCTGCGAGCCAGGTGTTCTCCCAGGGCATGTGGAGGGCGTAGTACATCGCATCCTTGCGCATGCACACGGCCTTGATCCGCACGATCGGGTTCCAGTGGAGACCGCCCATCAGCCGCGTGAACTCGCCGAAACGACCTTCCGGATAGACCCATCCCGTCGGCAGGATCTCCGCCTCGATGACGATTTCCGCGTCGGCGATATAGGGCACGTCGATCGTCTTGCAGGGGGCTAGCTCCACGGCCTTGCCCCGAATGCCGCCAGCGATCGCCATCTCGTCGACGCCGAGCGGCGCGCGAAAACCGGAGCCCATGATTTCATATGGATGCGTCCCGATCGAAATCGAGATCGGGCAGGGTCTGCCGGCTTCGTAAGCCCGCTGGGCGAAAAGGCGCATGTTGTTCGGCGTCACGATATCGATGCCGGTAAGGTTCTTTTCCTTCACGATGAACCGGTAAATGCCTGAATTCAAGCCATATTCCGGATCGCGCGACAGGACGACGCCGGCCGTGATCATCGGCCCGCCGTCATAGATCGAACTCATCGGGATCGGCAGCTTGTAGAGGTCGACGTCGTCGCCTTCAATGACGATATCCCGCGTCGGCGAGGTCGCGACCATGACAGGCGGTATCGGGTTATCGATACCGCGCTTCAGCTTGGCTTCGATCTCCGGGTAGGTCTCACATTCCATCGACATGATGGCCCGTTTCTGCGACCGGATTATGCCGGAGACGACCGGCATGTCGTAACCGATGACGTTGTGGAACATCAGCGCCTTGTCCGACTGGTCGACAAGCGTCGCGATATGCCGGATATCGACCGGCTGCCTGAGATCCACCAGTTCTCCTGCGTTTCGCAGACGGTCAATGAAAGAGCGAAACGATTCTGCATCTTGCATGCTATGGGTTCCTACCTTGTAGACACGTGAAACGTCTGCGCACGGAGCCCGCGCACAACTCGAAATTTTCATTTCGGCAAACAACTCGATCGATTAACCCGCAAAACGAGCGCCGATCTCGTGAGAAGCCTACAAGCAGATCCTGGAATGTTCAAGAGGTTTATCATAAAATTTATGCAGATCGATTTTCTGCACTATTTTTGCGCATGATGGCTTTGCCACGTCTCGATGGGGCGTTATCAAGTTAACTTGGTGTCAGCTTATGCGGGATAGTTGATCTGGCATGAGCCGGGTCCCAGTCACTTACAAGCGCCATTTGCAGCCTGTATTACCGTTCCCGTTAAGCCTTCGTCTTGTCGAGGAAATGATGCTCGAGCGCGGCATTGTCGTCTCATATGAAGCGATCCGCCAATGGGGGAGGAGTCGGGCCCACCTATGCACACAGATTGAGCCGCAAGCAGCCAACAAATGCGGATGTCTGGCACCTCGATGAGGTTGTGATCTCAATTGGTGGAAAGAGACACTGGCTTTGGCGCGCCGTCGATCAGGATGGGTATGTTCTCGACGAAACCGTTCAATCGCGGCGCAACACCAAGGCTGCAAGGCGGTTACTGATGCGCCTGTTGAAGAAGCAAGGCATGACGCCGAAGCGCATGATTACCGACAAGCTGCGCTCCTACGGAGCAGCAAGTCGACAATTATGCCAAGTGTTGAACATCGTCGCATAAAGGGCTGAACAACCGGGCGGAGAATTCCCATGTGCCGCTACGAAAACGCGAGCGAGCAATGCAGGGCTTTCGATCGCCGGGAAGTCTTCAGCACTTCGTCTCAATCTTCTCAGCACTCAGAAATCTCTTCGTCCCAAACCACCAAAATCGATCCGCCGGCGTCATCCGAAATCATCGCCTCTGTGCGTTCGCGCAGTGGTGCTCCGCGACGGCAATCGCAGTCTGAGAATACAGAAACAGCGTCCTGTCGCTCCAAACCGACTTAACTTGATAAGGCCGTTTGAGCAATATCGGCCACAAGTTAAGGTTACAGTGCCCTAGGCGTCAGCGTTGATGAAGCCTGAGAACTACGGGTTTACTGGAGCACTATGATTCCTCGTTCGAAACCTGCCCCCGGCGCTCAGCATGGCGAGATTACACTTCGACGTTAAATTGGGTCGCCCCGGTTTGGCGTCACCTAATACGAAGATGTGGCTCACTCTTCATCAGGTCAGCCACAAACTCGACGAAGACCTTGATGGCGCCGGTCATGCGGCGGGTCCCCGAATTGATGGCATGCAGGGGAAAGAGCCGTGGCTTATAGTCGGTCAGCACTGGGAGGAGCCTGCCGGCCGCGATTTCGTCGGCGAACATCCAACTCGGTCCCTGAGCGAG
>NZ_JACHXN010000019.1 GCF_014192095.1 Phyllobacterium trifolii | reverse complement strand
AGGATTAAAAGCCGCATCCGACCGATGCTCGGATTCAAGACGCAGAAGACCGCCGACATTATCCTTTCTGGGGTCGAACTGGTCCACATGATGCGTAAACAACAGGCGAGATTTGCCTACAATCCAGCGCCATCACTTGCTGAACAGTTCAATACCTTGGCTGCATAAGGTGCGATCAAAGGCTCCCGGTAATTTCGCGGTCTACGTTAAAATTTGCGACAGAACCCTGGCAGCGGCTCCCTGAAAAGTCGTCGGAATACTCATGTGCATCAATACTGGGGGAAGTGGACACGCATGGCTTTTTCCTCCTGACTGATTCGAACGAAAAGCGGGATCAAATAGACAGGCATGCCTACGGCAAGTGTCCAAAACGCGTGAAGCGTGACCGCAAATCCGATGAGCTCCGGAATGATGTTCAGGTAATAATTCGGATGCCTGACAAGACGGAACAGCAGGGACGTTACCAATACGTGGTTTCGAGCGATGATGAGTTTGACTGTCCACTGTCGACCAAGGCTCGCGATCACAACTATCAGGAATGTTGCACCAACAAGATAGATGGCCAGTCCGAGCCAAGTGGCAGTGTCTATGGTGTAGTCAGAGAACGCGTATTCAATGATCGCACACAGATAAAACGCAACATGCGCGACAGCCAGAATGTTTGAGTTGGTTTTGCCAATTTCCGTGCCTCCCTCAGCTTTCAATTTCCGCTCGTTGCTGATCGAAAAGAGGAGCGTCGCCACCCGGAATGTAACAGTAAGAGTGATAAAAAGAGTAAGCATCGCAGTCCCTTGCTCGTTAAGAGCCCGTTCGTTCTGACCGTCGAATCATCGCATCTGTCAGCTGTGTTCTATAAGCGACACCAAGACTTTCTCCAAGGTGTGTTAGTCCATTGGCAAAATCAGTTCTTCAGTTACGACTTGCGTTTGTCAAAAGTAATATACTAATATCACATCAATATTCTCGATGACCATTTCACGAAATACTTTCTGGGAGGAAAATAATGGACCGGATTACCCGCCGACATGCTATCGGGGGACTGGCAGGCATTGCTGGTCTGACCATTCTACCGCGCTTCGCCTTGTCACAATCCTTGGCAATGCCAATTGCACCTGTTGCCCTCAACATCATCGACGTGGCTGGTAACTTGCAGCTGACACAGGCTGCGATTGAGAAATTCGCCAAGGAAAATCCGCAGATCGTTTCCAAAATTATTTTCTCACGCGCGCCGTCGCCTGAACTGCCGGCCAAGCTCAAGGCTCAGCAAACGGCCAACCGCGTCGACATCGATCTGGTTCTGACCGGACCTGGCGCCATGTCTGAGGGTATCACTCAGGGGCTTTGGATCGACGTGTGGACGAAATATGCGGATCTGCTGCCGAAGGCCGATGAGGTCTACCATGAGAAGGCTCTCATGATGCAGAAGAACTTTGGGCAGAACGAAGGCGTAGCTGTCGTTTATTCGCCTTCAGGACCATTGTTCGAATATGCACCGGACCGGGTCAAGACCGTGCCGAAAAATGCCGATGAACTGCTTGCCTGGGTCAAGGCTAACCCCGGCCGTTTTTGCTATGCACGTCCGGTGAATTCCGGACCGGGATGGACGTTCCTGATGGCAATGCCCTATATTCTTGGTGACAAGGACCCGAGCGACCCAATCAATGGCTGGGAGAAAACCTGGACCTATCTGAAGGCGCTTGATGAAGGCATCGACTATTATCCACCAGGCACCGCCGCCACGATGAAGGAATTCGCTGAAGGAACGCGCGATATGGTCGTTTCGACCTTCGGTTGGGATATCAATCCACGGGTGCTTGGCGTTGTGCCAAAGGAAGCCGAAACCTTTGCGCTTGAGGGTACGCACTGGGTTCCCGATACGCAATTCATGTGCATCCCTCGCGGCGTTGCCGACGACAAGGTTGCCGTGTTACTCAAGCTCATGTCCTACCTACTCGCGCCGGCGCAGCAGGCTTACACCTATGATAAGGGCTATTTCTATCCGGGTCCTGCCGTAAAAAATGTTCCTGTGACTTTGGCGCCAAAGGAAAGCCAGGATGTCATCGCCGAATTCGGACGTCCGACCTACGAGGATCTAATTGCGAAATATCCGGTGGAAGCGCCGCTCAAGCCTCAAGCGCTCGTTGCGGCCTTCGAGAAGTGGGACCGTGAAGTTGGCGCCAACAAGGTGAACAAATAGCAGGAATTCAGCATGCGATTTGCTGTCATTGGCATCGATCACCGTCATATCTACCACATGATCGGTGGTCTTATCGAAGCCGGCGCTGAGTGCGCCGGTTTTGTTCCGACGACAACGGACCCCAAGGTCCTGGAGGGTATTCGCGAACGGTTTCCAGACTTAAAGCCCGTCAGCGATGCAGGGGTATTTCTTGATGACCCCGCTATCGATATCATCATTACGGCCGCCGTTCCCTGCGAGCGCTCCGCAATTGCTGTCGCGGCAATGCAGGCGGGCAAAGATGTGATGACGGATAAGCCCGGCATTACCGAGATAAGGCAACTGGCAGAGGTTGAAAAAGTCGCAAAGGAAACCGGGCGGATCTTTTCCATATGCTTTTCCGAGCGCTTCGTCGTTCCAGCAACCGGGGCGGCACAAAGACTGATTAATGACGGCGCCATCGGGCGCGTTATCCAGACCGTTGGGCTTGGACCGCACAGACTTAACCGCACGACACGACCCGCTTGGTTTTTAGATCCCGCGTTTTATGGCGGCATTCTTGTCGATATCGCCTCGCACCAGATAGATCAATTCCTGATCTATACCGGCTCCAAGGATGCACATATCGTCTCCAGCGCGATTGGTCATTTCGGAACCGATGACATACCCGCGTTTCAGGACTTCGGCGAGGTGCTTCTGCGCAGCGAGCACGCAACCGGCTATATCCGCGTCGACTGGTTCACCGCAGAGGGCCTTTCAACCTGGGGTGATGGTCGGCTGGTTATTCTCGGCACACAGGGGACGATCGAACTTCGCAAGTATATCGATATTGCCGGGCGTGACGGAACGGACCACGTCTTTCTCGTTAACGGCCAGGGCACGAGGCATATCGATGCGAGCAAGGAACCAATCACCTATTTCAAAAGCTTCCTCGCCGATGTGCGTGATCGCACAGAGACAGCCATGAAACAGCAGCACGTTTTCACCGTCAGCAAGCTTGCGCTTGAAGCCCAGGAACGTGCGACGGTACTGACCCAGCGTCCATCATTGCGAGCATAGGAGCGAACAAACCCATCATGAAAAATCCCGGCCTTGCAATCATCGGACTTGGCCCCGCCGCATTGCCTCACGCAAAGAGTCTTGTCGACCTGAAAGATCGGGTGGATGTAGTCTGGGCAGCCAGCCGGACGAAGGACCGGACGGACGAGTTCGCGCAGTCCTTCCCGTTTCCGGTTACAAACAGTATCGATATGGCGATCAACGATCCTGCTGTTGATATCGTGCTGGTGTTGACACCCGCCAATGCGCATCTGGAAATCGCTGAAAAGAGCTTTGTTGCAGGCAAGCACGTGCTTCTCGAAAAGCCGCTCGATATAACGTTGGATCGGGCTGAGCGAATTGTCACGCTTGGCCGATCGAGCGGAAGGACTTTCGGCGTCGTGCTGCAGCATCGCTTCCGGCCGGCGAGTCTGCGCCTGCGCGAGGCGCTTGAAAACAACAGGCTCGGCGCAATCGAGGCGGCATCATTGCGGGTGCCTTGGTGGCGGCCGCAGAACTATTACGATGTCGGTGGACGAGGTACCTTCGCCCGCGATGGCGGCGGCGTTCTCCTGTCACAAGCAATCCATGCACTCGATCTGTTTCGTTCGCTTCTTGGTGTGAAAGAGGTCATAGCGTCTCAAATTCGCACCACTTCGCTGCACCACATGGAAGGGGAGGATCACGTGACTGCATTGATGACGCTCGCCAACGGCGCACCAGCCTCGCTGCTTGCCACCACGGCTGCCTTTCCGGGATTTCCGGAGACCCTGGAGATCACCGGCTCGCTCGGTTCCGCGCATTTGACCGGCGGTACATTACAGCTTTCATGGCTTGATGGCCGCAAAGAGATCGTTGAATCCGAAGGCAAGTCCGGCAGCGGCGCCAACATCATGGATTTTCCGCATGATGCGCACCGCTCCCTTATAGCAGACTTTCTGACGGCTGTTGCCGAGAGCCGCGACCCTGTCGTCACAGGCGAAGAGGCGCTGGCAACGCAAAACCTGATCGCAGATATTATTCGCGCTGACCCGACGCATACTCAGCCCCTATAAGCGTATCCTGAAATGCAAAAATCCAGCGCCGCCTCGAGCCTTAACGATTGCGGTCAGAACCGTTCTACTCGGCGATCTGAATAAAGGTCTTCCGCAGAAGTCGAAACGTTTTTCCTTCCGGCATTGTGGGCAATTTGAAACTTGCATCGTTTGGAGTAGAGTGACCCAATGACCCCGCAACGCTTTGTAGAGGCACTCGAATGCGTGCGCTGGACGCGGACCCAGATTGCCGAAGTGCTCAGGTGTGACATCTCGTTGGTGGAGGCTTGGGCAAACGAGAGAGAAAAAATTCCTGTAGAGGTGGGAGCCTGGCTTGAGTCCTTGGCTGAAGCTCACGAGGCATCGGTCGTGCCTCGTACTTGCCGGGAAAAGCGCGCTGCGGACACATGATGCGGCGTCTTGCTGGTCATGGTGTCCGCACGCCTCACGGCATCCTTGCTCAATCGAGCGAACGTGAGCAATGTTCGCGGGGGGCTTCGTGTGTTAATTCGATTTCAAATCAAGAAATCGCCCGTCATAGAGGATTCGTCGGCCGCCTGATTCACCGCCCAAATTCTGACTGGCGCCGCTCCAGGTGATGTCGCGGCTTCATCGAGACAAGGACCATTCACGGGATGACGAACTGCGAACAATATCCGTGAAAGCATTACATTAGTGGGTAGCGAAAATATTAGCCGTCCCGCTGAAAATAAATGCCAGCGCGGCTCCAAGGGCCATCAGTACAAGTACATAGAAAAGTACGTCATGTGGTTCTATCAAATTTCCCTCGTCTACGAAGGGCCTGAGGGTCCCCGGTGTTCACTCCGAGCTGCCAGTGGCTCGATAATCGCAGGGCGTCGAAGGTTACAGGCGGGCTGTAATCCGTCGGTATCCCGGTGCCCGGCTGACCGCCGGGACCCGATTCTGGCATAGGATGCAGTGCGCGTCCTCAATCCGTGGAAGGCGCACGCACGCGGAGTTTGCGGGCAGCTCAGCTGCCCCGAATCGCGCGGCGAACCTCGCTGGCAAAGCCCTTGATGGTGAAGTCCTCGGGAATCTGGTCAATTAGAATGAGGTCCGAAATCGCGTTCTTCAGGCGGAGCGGCAGGATCGCTTGATATGCAGGGGAATTGTACCAGGACGTCGCGGCATCGCGGCTGGGGAATTCCATCAACACGACCGAGCCCGGCCAGGCGCCCTCCACGACGTCGGCAGAGCCCTGGGCCAGCCACCTGCCGCCGAAAGGTGCGACCGTTGCTTCGACCTGTTCGAGGTAGGTCAGTCCCGCGTCGTTCGGAATGTCGCCGGGAATGCGCAGATGATTGATGAGATAGGTCTTCATGATAATGCTCCTTGCGTGGTTGGGGGGAAGAATCGCTCGTC
The DNA here is from genome assembly GCF_014192095.1 of Phyllobacterium trifolii. Classification (GTDB taxonomy): domain Bacteria; phylum Pseudomonadota; class Alphaproteobacteria; order Rhizobiales; family Rhizobiaceae; genus Phyllobacterium; species Phyllobacterium trifolii. The sequence goes on along the minus strand of NZ_JACHXN010000019.1, from coordinate 114,780 downwards.
CTAGATCAGTGAGGCGAGCTGTGCCTTCTCATAAGGCCTGAGTTCGTCGATCCGGCCATCGCGCACTTGGCCGGCCAGTCCGGGTCAGTAATCAGAGCGCGGCCGACTGTGATCACGTCGAACTCGTCCGCGCTCTTCCGCGCACGAGTTCGTCGAGCGTTCCGAGCGGCGAGCCGGTTGACTGGCCACGCAACTGCTCCGTGAAGTCGGCGCCGACAAGGCCGACCGGACCCACGCTGATTGTCGGGTGCCCGGTACGTTTGCGGGTCCAACCAGCCAGATTGAGATCCGATCCGGCAAATTCCGGTTCCCAAAAACGCCGTGTGGATGCATGAAACAGGTCCACGCCCGCATCCGCGAGCGGCAAGTATTCCTTCGAGCTCTTTCGGCGTTTCCGCCAGCCGTGCGTCGTGGTCCTGCATCCTCCGCATATTGGGATCTGCCGCGACCGGCCCCTGCGATTGCACTTCGGGATGCGGGCCGGTGCCGGCTTTGCGCGAAAGGCCCTGATGCCAGGGTTGAGGCACTATCCGGCCTCTGGCCTGGTGCACTTCCGCGGCCACCTGCGCCCAGCCGTTCAGGCTGACGGTCGAGATGCCCATGATCACGATTGTGAGAAAGAACGTGTATTTTCGTCCAGCAATGTCGCCGAGACAGCCAAAGACGAGCCCGCCGAACGGCCGCACAACATAGCTGATGGCAGCCGAAAGCAGCGTGAAAATGTACGCGTAGGCCGGATTCCGGCTGGCGCATGTATGGAAAGGGTGCCGTGTCGCCTTATGGGAGCGACTCAAAGGACATTTAAGAATCACCGTTCATAAAGGGAACCAGTCCCGCCATCAGATGATTGCAGCTCATTGGCGTCGCAGGTCCGCTATCGTTCCAGCAGTTTCCGCCATTCCCTTCACACGATCGGGTTCATGGGTTCTCACCGCTTTTATCGTGCGAGGTTGGAACACGAGCATCAAGTGAACCAGAGACGCGCAGCAGGCGTTCGATACCCACCGGAGACATAGGACGGGACAGAAGAAAGCCTTGGAGATCATCGCAGCCGATCTTGCGTAGATAGTCACTTTGCTCGGTAGTTTCCACGCCTTCTGCTGTCGTGCGAAGACCTTTTGCGTGGGCAAGATTAACAATGGCTTTGACAATATCTTCGTCATTGGCCGAGCGGCCGAAGCCCTGAACAAAGCTTCGATCAATCTTTATGCGATCGACTTCAAGCTGCTGCAGTCGTCCCAGTGACGAAAAGCCCGTTCCAAAATCATCAAGCGCGATGGTCACACCCAATGCGCGAAGCGCCCTGATGTTGTGTTCGCAATGTCCGGCGCTGTCGGTAAGAGTACTTTCCGTAATCTCCAGCTCGAGCCGGCGAGGATCCATTCCGATTGCCAGTAGCAGTTTCGCAACTTTCATCGCATAGGCCGGATTTCTCAATTCGACTGCCGACACGTTTACTGCGAGGGTCTGGATTGGCCATGACCTCGATTCCGAGCAAGCCTGCCGCAGGACACGTTCGCCCAACGCTTCGATCAGGCCTGCTTCTTCCGCTACGGGTATGAACACTTCCGGCGAAATCCAGCCGCGTTCCGGATGTTGCCAACGCAGGAGAGCCTCAACTCCGGTGATACGCTGGTCCTTGGCCGAATAAAGCGGTTGATACTCAACCTTTATCTGGGTTTCCGACTTCACGGCCTTACGCAACTCGCGTTCCAGAGCACGGCGCTGCTGCAACATGGCGTCCATCTCTTTACCAAACACCGCAAACCGGCTTCGACCGGCTGTCTTTGCGTGATAGAGCGCTATGTCGGCTTTTCTGACAAGCTCGTCGCCCTCAGTGCCGTCTAGTGGCGCGGTGGCGACGCCTATGCTTACGCCGATGAAGATATGATTTCCATCGATATCGAATGGATACCGCACAACGGTGATTATTTGCTCGCAAAGCGCTTCGAGCGCCGAAAGTGGTCCGAAGTTGGGAACAATGATCGTGAATTCATCGCCGCCGACCCGGGCCATGAAAGTCTTCTGATTGATAATGTCTTTCAGGCGCTTCGTGAACTGTCGGATGAGCTCATCACCCACCGGATGTCCGAGTGTGTCGTTGACCTGCTTGAATCTATCGAGATCAAGATACAGCACCGCCACCGAGGCATTCCTGATGGTTGACAGTGCCCCATCGAGCTTATCGTTGAAATTTGCCCGGTTGGGCAGACCGGTCATGGAATCATGCAGTGCGAGAAAGTTCATCCGCTCTTCGCTGTCGCGCAGCTTGGCGGATCTCAGGCGAAGGACCGCCAGGAGGATCGCCATGATGGCCAACATCAACAGCACAATGCCGACAAATGCCGGGCCAATTTGCGTCATGACCGTGGAACCGGGGCGATAGGGCTGCCAGATGAAATATCCGATGGTGTTCCCGGTGGTCGACCGAAGTGGATAATTATACTCGCCGGCTTGCAACGTGTCTTGTGAGGAATACCGCAGGCCAGCAAAAAGATAGTCCCGCGCAAGGTCTTCTATGAAACTCTTGTCCAGATAACGAACGGAAACGTGCAGGTAGGTTTCATCAACCGTCTGTAAAATGTTGCCGCTGTCAGAGACGATCGGTTTGACGCTGACGATGGCCGGCCGGCTATCCAATGTCAAAATCTCCGAGGCGCCGGCGCTTAACACCCGGTCGCCATAACCGTTGGGATCGGGATGTCGCAAGGATTGCCTGAGCTTTGATGCGAGCGGCGCAACGCTAGGCTCGACGTTATCATAGGCAGCTCGATCGATCTGCTTGCCATCAGCAAAGGCGTACAGAACATTGTCTTTTCCGTCGAGGATATAGACCACATCATGACCAAAATACGTGGTCATCCAGCCGCCAAGATTGTTGTTCAGCCACTCCGCACTGTCGGGGCTCTTGACTTGGCGGACCGCATCATCCCAGACGGTCGCGCTTTCCTGGTCATGAGCGACCGAGAACTGCGACTGCGATAGTACCAAGGCGAGCAGCCGTTCCTGCCGCTCGACAGCAATCTGATCAGTCATGCGACTTGACCATGCGAGCAACGCGAAAATTGCAAAGCAAACAGCCATGGCAATGGCAAAAATTGGCAAAGTCGCCCTGAATAAAAACCTTGGTGACGTCGGGGCAATATCAGTCATAAAGAGAACTCGCATTTCGGCCGTTAAAATCAAAGTATTTAGTCAAAAAGAGGCGGAGACGATAGCCAGAGCGCGTTTGGCAATTACACTGCCTACCCTAGGGGGACTCTAGCGCAAATGCTTTAACAATTTGACTGAGAATGTGTTTCCCATCATATCTCGAAGGTATTGCAGGCCAAAGGGCGTCATTTCGAGCGATCGGTCATTCGACCATGTATAGATGGGTCCTGCGCTTCTCGCAATTGCAGCGGCGGCTGAATGCTAAGGGTGGACCAAGCGAGTAGGTTTGCGCGGTCTGAAATGGTGTTGCTCTTCTGCAACGAAATCCTGCGCCACGTCTGCAAGCAAAAATTGCATGCTTGTTTATCGGCCAATGTCGTGTACCGTGACGCCACTTGCAATCAAATCAGAGGGGGCGTGAAATGGCATCTATTCTCGTGTTTACCCGCCTCTCTGGTGGAACGGCTGTGTTGGCTTCGATGCGATGTGCGTCTCGACCAAGCCGATATTGGCACCAGGGCTTCTAGGCCCAGAAATTCTGCCGGTTGGCATTTCCCATTACCCTGACGTGACTGGCTGACACAGCGACTATTCGCATTTTCCGCGTCCGCATCCGCGCGTCTTTTGACCTTCGAGAGGACCGGCTGCGTCGTTGCACCGGATAAGAAATCATGCGCGAAGCACAAGCGTTAGTTGTTGATACTCTGGCGGCAACAGTCGATGAGCTGTGCCAAAAATTCGGCGTCTGGAACACCGTGTATGCGTTGATTCTGGCTGTCTGGCGGCGCCATCAAATGAAGAACCACATCTCCTACCTGTCAAATCACATGCTTCGCGATATCGGCCTTCGGGATAGCGCGGAAGCGCCCAGTTTCCCACTTTGGGTTATCCTTACCCGGCCTTAGGAAGCGGCCGTGGTTGAGGAGAAGGGAGTGAGAGGGGCGACAGTGACGCCCTTCGCTCCGTTCTTGGATTGCCTCAATCAATATCGGTGGGCAAGACGTACGATCGCAGCTTATGCGAAATAGTGCATGCCCCTTCGAACGATTTTATGGAGAGCGGATTGTTCCAAACTTTTTGGAAAATCATTTTTACGTTACGAACGGTGTCATCGTCTTCGACTATCATGCTTACTCGAGCGTTCCTTGGAAAAGGCGACACTCATGGGATAGTATGGACGACTATCTCGTTAGGATCACGAACATGGCAGCTGAATGGATTTCACGGCTGAAGGGGCATGCCGACCTGATTCAGAAACTTGTCCAAGAAGTTCCCAAGGCACTCGCCCGTCCAAGCCTCACCCTGGAGCAGGCGGAGCGACTCCACGCCGTCATTGAAAAAGGTGCTCACGACTTCGACGAGCTTCTGCAGATCATGGATCAAACGGACGTCGATGAGCAATATCGCCAAGCTGCGGAAAACCTGGCCCGCATCTGGCAACGTCTGAGTAATGAGGCTGAAGTTAAAGTGCGATCGATGATCGTGTCCGACCAGACTTCCGAGCATGAGGATGAGGCGTCTCAACGACAATGATGACGGGGACTGGGTGGATCTTGACCATCGGGACAAACATAGATCATGAAACGGTGATCCAAGTTAGCTTCCGCACACACCTGGCAATGTTCTCGATCTGTGCTTCGAAGATCGCATAATGTCTCATCGGGAACCGCGCTTAAGAAAACTGCTTGAGTGGGTCTGCGGTTCGGTTCCGCTCAAGGCGAGCGGATCATTTAGGATTTCGGGCGCGGATCAGCCGTACGCGAAAGCTCACGAGCTAGCTTCAGAAAAGCTCTCACGCCGGCCGATAGATTTCGGCGTCCCGGATAGTACAGGCAAAGCCCAGGATAAGACGGCGTCCAGTCCGCCAACACACGAATGACCTGTCCCACATCGATCTCTGGAAGAATGTCTTGCTCAAAGAGGTAGCCCAAGCCGGCGCCATCAAGCACCGCAGTTCGCGTGAGGCTGGCCTCATCTAGCGTGATCTGCCCCCGAACGTCTATCTGAACTTGCTCGCCGCCCTTCTCAAACCGCCAGCGAAACAGAGAGCCGTCAGGCAGACGAACACGAATGCAACTGTGAGTGAGAAGATCAGGGGGGACCATCGGTATCCCGTGCTTTTCGATGTATTCGGGGGATCCGACGACAGCATGTCGTTGAGGCCTGCCGAGCGAAACGGCAATCATGTCGCTAGGAACAAGGCCTTCCACTCTAACGCCCAGATCGAACCCGTCCTTAACGATATCCACCATCTTACCTTCGGTGACGATATCGACATTCATGTCGGGATAGCGGCGCAGGAATTCAAGCACGAGCGGTTTGGTGATCGAGCGCGCCGCAAACGGCGCTGCGTTGATCCGTATCGTGCCTGAAGGCGTCTCACGTTGCTCGCGCACCGAACCCAGTGCTGCATGCAGATCCTGAAGCGATGGAGCGACCTGCTGCATAAAAAGCCGTCCAGCGTCCGTCAGGGAGACGCTTCGCGTGGTGCGATTGAACAGTCGCACGCCCAGCGCAGTCTCGAGCCTGCCGATCGTGTGGCTCAGGGCCGTGGTCGACAACCCTAGATCGATGGATGCTGCGCGGAATGTCCCGCGCCGTGCGATCGCAATGGCAGCTTCAAGTTCTTTCAGTGTCGCCTGATCCATTGTCCCGTTCCATTCATCACGTCATACCGTTTCGTCCCCCTTATTCCTACAATTGTCCAGTGCTAAATGTCATTCCGAGCAAAGGAGGACGATCATGACACTACGACTACCCAAGCCCATAGCGGACTATGTCGAGGCTAATGCACAGCTCAATGTGGACGGCATGCTGAAGCCTTTCGCTAACGATACTGTGGTCCTGGACAACGGTGGCCGTCACGAAGGCCACGCCGGGCTGCGGACCTTGTTCGAAGAGGCAGTGATTCCCGCCAAGGCGATCTTTACGCCGGATAGCGTTCGTCACGAGGATGATCAGGTCGTGGTCGAGGGACCTGCCCACGGCGACTTCAAAGGCAGCCCGATCCGCTTCACCTACCGGTTCACGCTCGAGAACGACACCATCAAAGCATTGGAGATCACTGCATGAACATCAAAGCTGATCCGACCGAGTTTGCAGGAAAGCGCGTGCTTATCAGCGGTGGCACCAAAGGTGCTGGTCGCGCCACTGTGGACCGTTTCCTGGCTGGCGGCGCCCAAGTAATCACCGCCGCTCGGGGAGCACCGAAACCCATTGACGGGGTCGAGTTCGTACAGGCGGACCTTACGACGGCCGAGGGCGGGGAAAACCTTGCCAAGGCCGCGCTCGAGCGCTTGGGCGGAATCGATATTCTGGCTCACGTTATTGGCGGATCATCGACACCGGGCGGCGGTTTCGTTGCCCTGACAGATGACCACTGGCTGGCAGAAATAAACCTAAACCTTCTGGCCACGGTCCGCCTTGATCGTTTGGTGATTCCTCAGATGATCGCACGGGGCAGCGGCGCGGTGGTGCACGTCACTTCCATTCAGTCCGTCCTTCCCCTGCCAGAGGCGACCACCGCCTACGCTTCCGCCAAGGCCGCGCTCAAGACCTACAGCAAGTCCATCTCCAAGGAGCTTGGGCCGAAAGGCGTACGGGTCAATGTGGTTTCCCCCGGCTGGATCATGACAGAGTCATCCCAGGACTTGCTCAAACGTCTGCAGGCCGCCAATGGCGGTACGATCGAGGACGCGCGGCAAGTCGTTCTTGACAGCCTGGGCGGTATCCCGATTGGGCGTCCAGCCGATCCCCATGAGGTCGCCGACCTCATCGCCTACCTGGCCTCGGATCGAGCTGCTGCGATCCACGGCGCCGAGTTCGTCATAGACGGCGGCACTGTTCCGACGGTCTGATATCACGTCACCATTTTGGTCAGGCGGGTGTGTCCCACCCGCCGATCTGGGAATAAATCGCATTGCGAAGATGGCGAACGGCGCGGTTCAGGGTGGCCAATTCCTGTGGCGTCTGGGTCGAAGCTGCCAGCAAGGTATCGCTAAGACAGCCGGCCTTGTGCTGCAAGGCACGTCCTTTGTCAGTCAACCCGATAACCACCTGCCGCTCGTTGCTCAGGTTTCTGGTCCTGCACAGCATGCCAGATGTCTCGAGCCGCTTCAGCAACGGCGTCAGCGTGCTGGATTCCAAGGCAAGGGCATTAGCAATGGCGCCGACCGTTTGCCCGTCACTACTCCACAACACGTTGAGCACGAGATACTGCGGATAGGTTAGGCCCAACTCGTCGAGAAGAGGCTTGTAGGCGCGCTGGATAGCGATGCCGGCCGTATAGATTGCGTAGCACAACTGGTCGTGCAGGGGAGGCGGGTCGTTAGGGGGGTGGGTCATTTTGAGCTCCTGTCGAACTTCATATAACCAATCCAGAATAAAAAATAAATATCGCGATAAGAATTATCTTGACGTCCAATCCAGACTCTGTCAGCTTAAAGATATTGCGATAATAGTTATCGCAATTACAAAGGAGCAAGTTATGACGTGCAAGACCACGACCACCATTGCCGCCATTGCAGCTGCTGCAGCATTGTCTGCCGCAATACCGGCAAGTGCCGCTGATATCATTCCTCAGAACCAGTCGGTCAGAAACGTCGTACTTGTTCATGGCGCTTTCGCAGACGGCTCGGGCTGGAAGGGTGTCTACGACATCCTGACGAAGCGCGGCTATCGCGTCACCATTGTCCAAAATCCTCTGACTTCTCTTGCGGACGACGTTGCCGCCACCAAACGTGCGCTGGAGCGGCAAGATGGACCAGTCATTCTCGTCGGGCATTCGTGGGGCGGCACAGTAATCACGGAAGCTGGTGTCGATGCAAAGGTCGCAGGGCTCGTTTATGTCTCCGCTCTCTCCCCCGATGCAGGCGAGACGACGGCTCAGCAATACGAGGGATTTGCTCCCGCATCGGAATTCGTCATCGAGACCAGCAAGGATGGTTTCGGATATGTCAGCCCGGCAAAGTTCAAGGCCGGTTTTGCCCATGACGTCAGCGATGCCGATGCTGCGTTCATGAGGGACGCGCAGGTGCCGATCAACATGTCGGCGTTCGGGACGAAACTTGAAAACGCTGCCTGGCGCACCAAGCCGAGCTGGGCAGTCATCGCCACTGAAGACAAGGCATTTGATCAGGCAATGCTGATCCACATGGCAGAGCGCATCAAGGCAAAGGTTACCAAAGTGTCGGCAAGCCACGCCCTGTTCATGACACAGCCAAATGTCGTCGCAGACACGATCGATGAGGCCGCGAAGGGCGTAGCGGCGAAGAAATAGTGGGAGACCCAGCGCGGTCATCGGGAAGGCCCCAATGTCCCGATGGCGCGAACCGCTGCTGCGACCCAGGTGGAGTAGGAGAGAAGCGGCCCATAACGGACCGACTGATCGCTGTATCACAGCCCCGCACCTTCGTTTCAAGACTCTGCAGCACTCTCTTAGTTTTTGTTAAATCCATTCATGGAGGTAATCATTTGACCCCGGATACCCATGACCAATACGCACCAGAAAGCTCACTCAACCCGCGGGGTAAAATTGGAGATGTTTTTGACTTCATCGTCTGCGGCTCTGGCTCCAGCGGCTCCGTTGTTGCTGCGCGACTGGCGGAAGATGGCAATGCAAGCGTTCTCCTGCTTGAGGCCGGGGGCGACGATGCGGCCGAGACTGTTTCAAACCCTGCGCAGTGGCCACTTAATCTTGGCACTAGCCGGGATTGGGGATTTGTCGGCGAACCGGCGTCTGGCCTGAATGGGCGACGTCTTCCTCTCAGCATGGGCAAGGGGCTTGGCGGTGGTTCGAGCATCAACGTCTTGGTATGGGCAAGAGGACATAAGGACGATTGGGATCACTTTGCCGCTGAGGCCGGTGACGATGCGTGGGGGTACCAGTCTATTCTCGGCTACTATCGCCGGATCGAAAATTGGCAGGGAGCACCGGACCCGGCCCGCCGAGGAGTGGGAGGTCCCGCCTACGTTGCGCAGCCACCGGCCCCCCAGCCAGTCGCAGAGGCTATGTTGCGTGCGGCATCCACGATCGGCATTCCTGTTTATGACAGCCCGAACGGTGAAATGATGGAGGGTCCGGGCGGCGCGTCGCTAGCTGAGCTGCGGATTCGGGATGGAAAGCGTGAATCCGTGTTTGGATCCTACGTCCGTCCGCTCCTGTCTCAGCCCAACCTGACAGTGCTTACAGATGCATTGGTCACACGCCTCATCTTCAATGGCAAGCGCGCGACGGGGGTCGAGGTCCTTGTCGATGGCCAGAGGCGCCAGTTCACGGCGCGTTGCGAAACGGTATTATCGCTTGGCGCAATCAACACGCCAAAAGTGTTGATGCAATCGGGTGTCGGCCCGGAGGATGAGCTGAAAGCTCATGGCATTCCTGTGGTTCAACACCTCCCTGGCGTTGGTCGTAATCATCAGGATCATATCGCATTCGGCTGCACATGGGCATATCGAAAACCGGAAGCCGTAGGCGGGACCGGTTGCGAAGCAAAACTCTACTGGAAGAGCGACGCACGGCTTTCCCAACCGGATATTCTCCAGTGCCAATTGGAGTTTGCGGTACCATCGCCGATAGAAACAGGGCTTCAGACGCCGGAGCACGGCTGGACCATGTTCAACGGTCTCGCCCAGCCAAAAAGCCGCGGCCGGTTGCGGCTTTCTGGACCCGACCTAAACGATGCGATGCTGATCGAACCGAATTCTCTCAGTGAGCCGGAAGACATGGCTGCGGCGTTGGTTGCGGTGGAATTATGTCGCGAGCTCGGAAATAGCGATGCCTTCGCCCCCTTGGTAACATGCGAGACAGCTCCGGGCGCGCGCGATAGGTCAGGGATGATCGATTTTATCCGGCGGTCTGCGGTCACCTATTGGCATCAGACGAGCACAGCCAAGATGGGACGCGACAGCATGTCGGTGGTCGATAATGAACTCAAGGTCTACGGTGTGGATGGTCTTCGCATAGCCGACTCTTCGATTTTGCCGCGGATCACCACCGGCAATACGATGGCGCCTTGCGTCGTCATCGGAGAGCGGGCGGCCGATTTGATCCGGACATCTCATAGCCTCATGGTTTGAGCAGACGTATTAATCGATCCGTCTAAGGCTAGCTTTCAAAAGTACGGCGGCGCCTGCACAGGTGCGACCGTTGTTTAGCGGCCAGCGTGCCATAGGATGCCCAGTCCTATATGAATAGCAACGGACATTATCACGAGTATTCAGCGCTGAGCTATTTCGGCAATTTTCGGGTTGTGGGTTCATATCCGTTCAAGAGGCACTACGCAAAAAATTAACCAGTCATACGAACCGAGTAAGCAACAGACGCTTACAGGCCGAAAAAACCAGGCCGGGACACCAAGTTGCTAAGAAAGCCCCTCCTGCCAAGCCTGGCATACGGTCCTTATGCTAGGACGAAAACCCAGGCTACGGGCGAGAGACGTGTCGACATGCAGGTACCATGGATTTGCAAGAGGCTCGGAACTTGGATCCAACTGGTTTCCCACCATGCTCGCGAGTTCGTAGATTGAGGAGGGCACCTCGTCGGCCAAGTTTACCACATGCCGATCGAAAGCACCCTCCAGCGCCAGCGTGACTGCTTGTGCGATGTCACGATGGTGGATCGTGCTCATGCGTTGGGCCGGATGCCAGGTGCTGACGTGCTTGGGAAGAGATTCGAGATGTCCGTCACCATCGCCATAAACGAAGGGGAAGCGAAGGATTGACCAGTTCAGACCGCTTTCGCGCAGTTCCTTCTCCGCAGCCACTTTGCTTGCGGGATAGGCGTGCTGTGGGTCGACCGGATCGTCTTCCCTTCCCGGATGCGGATTGTCCTTATTGTAGACATGGCTGGTGCTCGACATGATGAACCGCGCGTCGGGAGCATGGCTCTTCACGGCGGCAATCAGGTTGCGTGTCCCATCTAGGTTGCTCTTCCAGATAAGATCGGCGTCCTGCGTGCGAAAGACGGCGGCGAGGTGCACAATAGCGGAAACTCCCTGGACGGCGTTCGTCAGGGTTGAAGGGTCGAGAATGTCGCCCGTTACGGCTTCTATTCCCTTGGGGCAGGCTTTGCCCGCCCGGAGCAGGACACGGCAGGCAAACCCGGCCTCCACCAGCCGCGGCAGAAGTCGCTCGCCAACGAGCCCGGTGGCTCCGGTGATCAATACGGTCATTTGTTCAATCCTTACGCAACAGGGCCTGCAGTTGTTCGGTCGCTGATTTGAGGACACGGATGGTCGTGGCCAGGTCGGCCTCGTCGATCCCGCCGAATGCAGCGTCGTGAATGAAAGAAAGATCGGGAAGTTTGCGCCACAGCGCCTCACCTGCAGCTGTCAACGTCAGCAGACGTTGACGTTGATCGCCTCCATTTGCGGTCTGCGCGACCAGGTCCTTTCGGACCAGCGTGGCGATTATTCCGCTCAAGGTCGCCCGTTCGAGTTCGAGTGCCCTTCCGAGGTCACGCTGGACGGACGGGCCGTTGTTGACGAGATGCCAGAGAACATACCATTGCGTGGATCCCAGATCGAAGGGCCGCAGGCGCTCATCCATGAGCGCCCGGCCGGCGAAGTAACACCGCTTCGTCCATGCTCCCACGGAGATTTTTTTGGTATCCGCCTGATCGCGCAAGGGAAAGCCCGTCCATTTCGTTCGCTACCATACGATAATTGCAAGGTAGCGAACGAATGTCAAGACCCGACGAGACCGGGTCAGGTGAGGTGATGTCAGCGATGTTGGGCCAGAAAGCTGCGCATGATGACGGCCGTCTTCGACGAAAGCGATGCGATGGAGCGGGCAATCCAGGCGACCATCCGCGATGCGGCAACGGCTTCAAGGTAGCCGTGGCCCTCGGGGCGTCCCGCATCGACCTGGCCGGGCCCGTAGTGCCTGTCACGAAAGCGATGTCATGGGCGAGCGCTATCGCCACCGCCTAACATGGTCGACAAGTGCCCGAAGCTTCGGAGCAAGATTACGCCGGCTGGGGTAATAAAGAAAAAAGCCGGCAAACGGAGGGCAATACTCCCGAAGGAGGGGGACCAACTGACCGGATTCGACATAGGGTTTGAAGGTGTCCTCCATCCCGAAGGTGATGCCGCCGCCGGCACATGCTGTTCGGATCATAAGCCACATGTCGTTGGTGGTGATTTGGGGGTCGACAGCCACGTCGAACTCGCGTCCATGCTGGCCGAATTCCCAACGATAGGGTGCGCTGTGTGGCGCCGGACGCCATCCGATGCACCGATGGGCAGAAAGTTCCGAAGGATGCTCGGGGTTGCCGAAGCGTTCGATGTAGGACGGCGCGGCGAAGGCGCCCTGACGCTGCTCGCCCGACACCCGAACCGCAATCATATCCTGATCGATGACTTCGCCCAAACGTACCCCCGCGTCATAGCCCTCCGCGACAATGTCGAATTCCTTGTCCGTGACGGTCACGTCGATCTGAACGGCGGGAAAGGTGTCCGCGAAACGCGCCAGAAGCGGACCGGAGATGAACTGCTCGGCGATCGATGACACTGCCAGCCTCAACCGTCCGCTCGGTGCGCTGTCGCGGTCCGCCGTCGCGTCGAGCGCCAGTCCGACTTCGGAAATAGCCGGCGCCACCCTCTGATACAATTGTTCGCCTGCCTCTGTGAGACCGACACTGCGCGTCGTGCGCCGTACGAGCGCGACACCCAGCCGATCTTCGAGACGGCGGATGGCCTGGCTGACGGCTGGCCGTGTGACGCCCAAATTCTCCGCGACCATGCGAAAGCTTCGCGCTTCGGCGACTGCCAAGAAAACAGAAATGCCATTCAGATCGACTGCCATTGGTTAGAATTAGTTACCACGGTGGTCATCATTGGGCAAGTTGTTCGCTCTCATTGACGCATCTACCTTGGATCTCACAACCAGGAGACAGCCGATATGACGCTTGATCACTACAAACTTCTGGGGCAGTCGGGCTTGCGAGTTTCGCCGTTGAGCCTCGGTACGATGACCTTCGGTTCCGATTGGGGATGGGGGGCGGACGGCGACGAGGCCCGCCGCATCTTCGATCTCTATGTCGACCGGGGCGGCAACTTCGTGGACACTTCGGTAAATTACACCGATGGCCGCGCCGAACGCCTGCTCGCGACCTTCATCGGCGACAAGCGCGAGCGGATCGTCCTTGCAACGAAATTTACGATGGCGCGCGAACCGGGCAACCCGAACTCCGGAGGCAACCACCGCCTGAACATGGTGCGCTCCGTCGAGCAGAGCCTGACGCAGCTCGGCACGGATCGCATCGACCTCCTTTATCTCCATGCATGGGACATGACGACCCGGCCAGACGAGGTCATGCGAGCGCTCGACGACCTCGTTCGGTCCGGTAAAGTGCTCTATCTCGGCATCTGCAACACGCCTGCATGGCGCGTCGCACAAATGCAAACGCTCGCAGACATCCGCGGCCGGTCTCCTTTCGTGGCGCTGCAGATCGAATACAGCCTCGTGGAGAGGACCGTTGAGCACGAGCTCCTGCCGGCGGCTGCGGCTTTGGGCTTGGGAGTGCTGCCCTGGTCGCCGCTCGGCGGTGGCGTGCTCACGGGCAAATACTCCCTTGCCGACGTCGAGGATTCGCGAGAGGCGACAGCTGCCAGCCGAAAGGGTGTCATAGCTCCGTCCGGGCATCTGAACGAACGTGCGATCGAAATTGCGGACGAGGTTCGAGCCGTCGCCGAGGAGGCCAACTCCACACCATCGCGCGTGGCGCTTGCCTGGACGCTGGCCAATCCGACCGTCGTCTCCCCCATCATCGGCGCCCGCACGCTCGCCCAGGCCGAGGACAATCTCGGAGCTCTGGATCTGGTGCTTGCACCGGAACAACTGGATCGACTGAACCGGATCAGCGCACCGAGCCCCGTCTTTCCCGGTCGCTTCACGCAACGCCCCCTCGTCCAGCAACTAATCTTCGGCGGTGCCGCAGTCGAACGCCGCAACTGACCGCAGCTTCATGGCAGGTCGATAGGCCTGGCAAGCCCTCAGCAACAGGAAAGGATAAATACCATGACCATTCTCCCGGCAACACATTGGGTCGCCGGTGCGAGCCGAACAGCTCTGATCACACTGGTATTGCTGTCGCTCGCCCTGCCGGGCGCAGCCATTGCCACCACCGCGGCAACGCAGGTGCAGGCTCCGGACAGTGCCGCGATCGAACGGCAGAACAGGGCGATCGTCGAAGCCGCCTTCGAAAAATGGCGCGGGGGCACCTACGTCTTCGCGGAACTTCTCGCTCCCGACGTCGTGTGGACGATCCATGGCTCCGGGTCGGTCGCCGGCACCTATCGCAACCAGAAGGACTTCATCGAACAGGCATCACGTCCCCTGACCAGCCGCCTTGCGACGCCGGTCGTGCCGGAGGTGCATGACATTTTTGCCGACCGCGACACGATCATCATCCGCTTCGACGGAACGGCGACCACGACGTCGGGCGCGCCTTATCGCAACCAGTTTGTCTGGATATTCAAGATGAAGGACGGCCTCGTCGTCAATGCGGAAGCCTTCCTGGACCTCGTTGCCTATCAGCAGGTCGTCGACAACAACGCCCCACGTTCCCAATGACCGACGCCCGCGGTTTCGGCAGAACTGAGTGTCTGCCGAACCGACACCGCGCGCACATGCGCGATCGCCTCCATACCGAGAACACTAACGCTTAACGGAGCCCGACCATGCGACAGCCATTTGCAGCACTCATCACAGCGGCCACCCTTTCGATCCAACCCGTGGATGCACAGGAGACCAACTTGCAGCCGAACCATCCCTATGTTGGCATGTGGGTCACCGACGACAACCGAGTTCGCCATGAACTTCTCCCGGGCGGACGTTATGTCGAGGCCCGCGGTCAGCGTGAGCGAGCCTATGAGGGCCGCTACGAAGTCGACGGGACGCATATCGAGTACTGGGACGACACGGGCTTCACTGCCGACGGCGATTTCGTCGATGCCAACACACTGCACCATGGCGGCATGATCTTGCGTCGCAAGCCAGCGACGCCCTGACATACCAGAGGGCATTCGCGATGCGAAAACAGCTCAAAGCAATGGGTGCCGCAGGTCTTCCTCATCCATCTGACAGGGTCGGATGCCATTTCCCGTCGCCCCGTCATCGTGTTCTGTCCACCTCTCGCAAGAGGTCGATGAAGGCCCGAAGCGGGGATGGGACGTGTCGGCTGCGCGGGTAATAGAGGGCCAGACCAGGGGTCGGCGGGCACCAGTCATCAAGCACGGTCACCAACTGGCCGGACCCCAGAAACGGCTGGGCGAAGTATTCCGGGACATAGGCGATACCGCGCCCGTTCGCCGCCGCCTGCACGAGAAGATCATTGTCATCGAGTGTGAGGCTACCCGGCACATCGATCGCGACTTCGGCGCCGCGTTGGGAAAACTCCCAGCGATAGCGCTTTCCGCTCGGCAAACGTTGGCGAACGCAGCAATGCGCATGAAGATCGTCGGGTGTTTGCGGTCTTGCCTTGCCGTCGAGATAGGATGGCGCCGCCACGGCGATGAAACGCACGTCGCCACCGAACTTCACTGCGATCATGTCTTTCGGGACGGTTTCCAGCAGGCGTATGCCGGCATCGAAACCCTGTTCGACGATATCGACGAGCCGACCTTCCGAAACCAGATCAAGCTCGACATCGGGATAAAGATCGAGAAAGCGTGGAACGACGTCAGCAAGCAGGATGCGGGCACCGCTCTTGTTCGCATTGATCCGAAGAGAGCCACTTGGGGTGCCGCGTTCCTCCGAGAGGGTATCGAGTGCCTGATCGAGATCCTGAAGAACCGGATCGAGGCGTGCGAGCAGGCGAGCGCCGGCCTGGGTCAGCGACACGCTGCGTGTCGTCCGGTTGAAGAGCCGCACGCCCAGCTTTGCCTCCAGAGCGATGATCGCGTGGCTGAGTGCCGAGCGCGAAACGCCCATTATGTCGGCCGCTCGACGAAAGCTCTGGTGACTGGCCACCGCCGCAAAGGCGGCGAGATCGTTCAAACTAGGGCGCACCATTCGTGAAATATCCTCACCATCTCATCTCAAATTGAGGATCTTATATCACCAATGTTGATGTTTTACATTCGCATGGACAGAAGGAGTTCACATGCCAAAGACATGGTTTATTACCGGCGCTTCCTCGGGACTCGGTCTCGAGATGACGCAACAGCTGCTCACCCAGGGACACAAGGTAGTCGCAACGATCCGCCGCGCGGAGGCGCTGACGCAACTCAAGCAGGCTTTCGGCGAACGCCTCGATGTCGTTCCGCTCGATCTGGTCAAGCAGGAGAGTATAAGCTCGGCCGTCAAGCGCGCATTCGAGCGTCACGACCGCATCGACGTGATCGTCAGCAATGCCGGCTACGGCCTGTTCGGTGCTGCGGAAGAGCTCACGAATGGAGAGATCGACCGGCAAATCGCCACCAACCTTACTGGATCCATCCAACTGATCCGTGCCGCACTGCCCCTTCTTCGAAAGCAAGGCGGGGGACGGATCGTCCAGGTCTCATCCGAAGGAGGGCAGATCGCCTATCCGGGCTTCAGCCTCTATCACGCAACCAAGTGGGGTATCGAAGGCTTCGTCGAGTCCGTCGCACAGGAAGTGGGTCCCTTCGGCATCGACTTCATTATCGCCGAGCCGGGACCGACCGGCACAAATTTCGGAGCCAATCTCGTCCGCGCGAAACCGATGGATGCCTACCATGAAACCCCTGCCGGCGCCGTCCGCCGGGCGATCACTGAGGGCAGCTTCGAGATCAAGGGAGATGCGGCGCGCACCGTAGCCGCAATCATATCAGCCGCCGAGAGCGAAACACCGCCATTGCGGCTGGCACTGGGTAGCACGGCCTATTCCTCTATCTCACAGGCGCTTTCCGCACGCCTCGCTGCCCTTGAGGCGCAGCGGGGAGTGGCGAATTCCGCCGACCGGCAGGATCTGTGAACCGCGCGACAGCGGCCTGGAAACACAGACCTAATGAACAGGAAAGGAAACAACATGTCCATTCGACCAATCATATTGGCTTTCGCCCTTAGCTTTTCATCTTCTGCCTTTGCGCAAACCGCCGCAGAAAACCAGGTAGTGGGCACTTGGCGGATGATTTCGGCGACGATCGATCCCGGCGGCAAAAATATTCCCGCCTATGGAGAAAACCCCGACGGTCTTCTCGTCTTCACCCCCGACATGCATTTCGTTGAAGTCCTTACCGACGCCGACATTCCTCGGTTTGCTTCCAATGCTCGCGGTGAGGGAACGGATGATGAAAATCGTATGGCCATGTCGCGCAGTATCGCATTTTTCGGAACCTACACCGTTGATGAAAAAGGAGAATTTAGCGGCAATATTGTTGAAGGGGCGACTTTTCCGAATTGGATTGGCAGCGTGCGAACACGTGATGATCTCACGCTAGTCGTGACTGGTGACCGCATGATTGAAAAATTCCGCAGGCCGGAAGGCACTGAAATCAGGATCGAATTTCAGCGGGTCAAATGAGGCGCGTAAGGGCGGTCTACTACATAAGGTCTCGACCTCGCCGAGCGTCCGCCCTTCGACCAACGGGCCGGAGGGCAGGGAGTTCGGCACCGGGCAATTGGCGAGCCGTATCGCAGCATCGGGTTATGCGTCATCCGATGTGACAATCGTGGCGATTTCTCATCTTCATACCGATCACATCAACGGGCTCACGGACGGCGATCGTCCAGCGTTCAGCCAGGCACGATATGTCGTTGGCCAAGCGGAATGGGCCTTCTGGAATTCAACCGATTTTACAGGAACGCCGGCCGCCATGCATGCGACGTTTATTCAGAGAAAGGTCCTGCCTCTCAGGGAGAAAATGGCCTTCATCAGCGCCGGTGCATCGATTGCGCCGGGCGTGACAAGCATGGTGGCCGCCGGACACACACCCGGTCACATGGCGTTCCTGTTGGAATCGGCAGGGCGCAGCCTGCTGCTGACCGGCGATACGGCAAACCATTTTGTTGCTTCCCTGCAAAAACCGGATTGGGAAGTTTCTTTCGACATGGACAAAGGCGCCGCTGCCAGCAGTCGCAGAAGGATATTCGGTATGCTGGCTGCCGAGAAAATCCCGTTTATCGGCTATCACATGCCTCATCCGTCGGCTGGCTATGTCGAGACGTTGGATACGGGCTTTCGCTTCGTGCCGGTGAGCCATCAATTCCTGATCTGACGCCGGCCGGGACGGCGTCAGTCCCTGGCCTGCCAATCGTAGCTCCTCATGTAATCAAGAAACGCACGCATGGCGGCGCTCGGGAGGCGGCGGCTCGGGTAGTATAAAAACCAGTGTGGCAAGGTGGGGCTCCAGTCAGAGAGAAGTTCTACCAGCCGGCCGCTTTGGACATATGGTTTGGCGTAGTCATCGAAGACATGAGCAATTCCTCTGCCCGCCAGTGCAGCTTGCAGTTCATTGTGCGCAGAACTGACAGTCAGGCGGCCCGTGGGAGTGACTTCGATATCTTCGCTTCCCTCGGCAAACCGCCAGGTGACGAGGGTGCCACCAGGGAAACGACGTCTTATACAGTCGTGACCAACGAGTTCGTGCGGCGTCTGCGGCGGCCCGCACCTCTTGATATAGTCAGGTGAAGCTACGATTGCATAACGAAGTGCAGGTCCAAGCGGCAGCGCAATCATGTCCTGCGCGAGCTGTTTGCCGAACCTGACGCCGGCATCGAACCCCTGTTCCACGATATCGATGACCGCCGCATCGCTGATGATCTCGATCTTCACCTCGGGATAAGCATCCATAAAGTCGAATACCAGCGGGCAGAGAAAATGATCGACAGCCGGTGCCGGCGCGTTAATCCTGAGAGTTCCGGATGGGCTATCGCGCAATTCGTCTACCTCTGCGATAGCGAGCCTGATGTCGCTCAACGCAGGTGCCAGACGTTCAAGAAGGCGCTGTCCTGCCTCCGTAGGAAACACGCTCCTCGTCGTTCGATTGAGGAGCCGGATGCCGAGGGCCTCCTCCAGGGTGTTCATCGTTTGGCTCAAGGCCGATGAAGAGACCCCTCGCTCGAGTGCTGCTGCACGGAAACCGCCACAGCGCACGATGGCCACGAATACATCGAAGCTGTCCAGACGAATAGGGCCCATTGAGAAGTATCTCTAATCAAGGTGATAAACTTAACGCAGCTTATCAGATCAATCGGCCCATGTCATGGTTAGCCTAGAGCTTAATACCGCGCCGTTTTGCTTACTTAGCCCGGGTACTTCCCGTGCAAGTGGATGAAGCGAAAGAGTGCCCAACGCAGAAGGGAAGACCGATGAATGCCTTCACTCTCAACAGACGTGCAATCATGCTATCGGCCGTCGCAGGCGCATCAAGCATGCTCATTCCAAGTCTGGGTGGCTCTGGCAGCGCCAACGCACAGGCCGCGTCTCCGGTGACCGGCAATGCTGGTCACTACCGTTTCCGCGTCGGCGAAATAAGCGCGACTGTCTTGAGCGACGGCGTGATCGGTGGCCCGCCTCGCGTCTATGCAAGCGACGCACCCGAGGCTGAGCTTCAGGAGGTCCTGCGCGAAGCATTTCTGCCGACCGACCACATGACGCTCAACCTCAACACGCTGCTGATCGAGACCGGCGGCCGGCGGATCCTGATCGAAGCCGGAGCCGGCAAGACCATGGGCCCGAATGGCGG
This sequence comes from Phyllobacterium trifolii, assembly GCF_014192095.1. GTDB lineage: Bacteria > Pseudomonadota > Alphaproteobacteria > Rhizobiales > Rhizobiaceae > Phyllobacterium > Phyllobacterium trifolii. The sequence continues at coordinate 94,975 of NZ_JACHXN010000019.1, read as the reverse complement.
ACGCATCTTTGATAATCTCGCGGCGATCGGTCTCGATGCCGCGGACATCGACGCGATCGTCATCTCCCACACCCACCCCGACCATGTCGGCAATCTAAGAACCGCAGACGGCGGCAAGGCCTTTCCCCGCGCCACGGTCTTCGTTCCTAAGGCAGACTGGGATTTCTTCGTCCGCACCGATCCGGATCTTTCCTACATGCCGGTGCCGGAGGAATTCCGTCTGCGCTTCGCGGCGAACATCAAGAACAGCCTCGAGCCGTTCATGAACGATATCGAGCTCTATGAAGCCGGTGCCGAAATCGTGCCTGGCCTGACGACGATCGCCGCCTCCGGGCACACGCCGGGCATGGCGACCTTCCTTGTCCATTCCGAGAACGACCAGTTGCTGCTGACGGCAGACCTTGCCTATCACCCTGTTGTCAACGTCGACAGGCCCTGGCTTCCGGGCCCAGACCGCGACAAGGAGACGGCCCTTTCCTCCCGCCGGCGCATCTTCGATAGGGCGGCTGCCGAGCGCATGCCCGTACTTGGCTTCCACTATCCATTTCCCGGTCTTGGCCGGATGCTGAAGACCGATAGCGGCTACGCCTGGGTTCCCGCCCACTGGCAGTTCTGACGGTCAAGGAAAAAAGGAGAGATCTCATGGACCAGTCAAAAATCAACAGACGCGGTTTCCTCGGCACGATGGGTGCGGCGGCAACAGGGCTGGCACTCGCCACCAACGCTACGGCGCAGACCCCGGGGACGAATGCTGCGTCGCCAGCCACTGGATCAAGCCCGGACGTACTGACCCGCACCTTGCCACGTACCGGCGAAAGGGTTACAGCCCTGGGGCTCGGCACTTTCCTGACGTTCGACCTGAAGCCGGGGGATCGCCGCGACGCTCTGCGCCAGGTCTTCGAACGGTACGTGGCCGCAGGCGGCGGCGTGGTCGATACGTCGCCCCTCTACGGCTCGGCGGAAGTCAGTGTCGGCCAGTTCATGGGAGAGTTTCAAGGATCCGACGAGATGTTCCTCGCCAACAAGGTCTGGTCGACAGGAGAGTATCTCGGAGACGAAAGCCACGCCGTTGAAAGCTTCCGGCAATCGCGCATGCGGACATGGCGTGAAACGATCAATCTCATGCAATGCCACAGCATTACCAACGCGCCTGTCGTCATTCCGTTGATGAAGGCATGGAAGAAGGAAGGCCTCATACGCCATGTCGGCGTGACCCATCACGAGTCGGCGGCGCAGGACCAGCTATTGGCGATCGTCCAACGCGACGATGTCGACTTCATCCAGACGAACTATTCGATCTTCAACCGCGATGCCGAGCGCCGCCTGCTACCTGCCGCTGCCGACAAGGGCGCTGGCGTCCTTATCAATTTGCCGCTTGAAAAGGCACGATTGATGAAGGTGGTCGAGGGGCGGCCGCTCCCCGGCTTCGCGCAGGAGTTCGGGGCCACCAGCTGGGCGCAGTTCTTCCTCAAATGGGTCATGGCGCACCCGGCCGTCACAAGCGTGCTCTGCGGCACTTCTAACCCGGACCACGTGAGTGACAATGTCCAGGCGATGACAGGCCCGCTTCCGGACGAGCGCATGCGTGCCCGCATGGTCGCACATATGGAAACGATTCCCGGCTTCGGCTCCATCGGCACGATGCCCTGGTATCCCGGCAAAGAGAATATGTATTCCGGCCTTATCCGAGAGGCACAGGCGCATGCGGCACAGCGCCTGCGGTAAGGCCCCCTCGACTATCTCGTAGTCACCGTAGAACAAATCACTGGGAGACCGACTTTGCCCTCCACCAGACGGTCGCTTCTTACGGTCTTTCTAACGCTGCCTCTCATCGACGTGGCGAGAATGAAGGCGTTCGCGCAGGCTGCTCCCGACCTGCAGCTGACCCTTGCATGTGACGATGGAAACGAACTGACCCTCGAACGGGAAGCCGGCCCCTTCCTCAGGCTTAACTCCCCGCTCGAACGCGATCTGTATCCTGACGCGCCCGGAGGCGAGCGAATAACGCTCGCCGGTTCCGTGCTCGACAATCGCTGCCGGCCTCTTGGTGGCAGCCTCGTCGAGATTTGGCATGCGGACGAAAACGGCGACTATGACAGCGTGGGTTTCCGCCTGCGGGGCCACCAGTTCACCGACGCCCAAGGGCGCTGGTGGTTCAACACCATCGTGCCCGCGCTTTATCCCGGCCGGACGCGTCATTTCCATTTCAAGGTCCAGCGCCCCGGTGGGCGCGTCCTCACAACCCAACTCTACTTTCCCGGAGAGCCCAGAAATGCTGGAGACAGGCTGTTTCACGAGGCACTCCTCCTGGATATCAAGCAAACCCGTGACGGAAAGTTCGGACGGTTTGATTTCGTAGTCTGACGAAGGATGGCGTCTATAGCGGGAAGGTTCAGTCGCCCTGGCAGTTTCTTATTTTGATTCGACGTGCATTGTGTGCATTTGAAGAACCTGAATGACCGATACAAACTGGTGCGCGCGTCTCCAGGCCTCTATTGGAAATCGCGCTTACGACCGATCGAAGCAATCAACTTTGATTACCACCGTGCGGGCACACCCACGGAAACTTTTGAAACGCGTGCGGCGCGTTCGCTGTCTACAACGGGTCATTGCCGTCCTCGAACAAACGGTCCAAAAGGCCCACCCTTCGGCAGGTGACGTTTGCTCAGGTTAACTATCGAGCGACCATCTGCGGTGCTGCCTTCAGCCGTCGTCGAATCATTCAGGCAACCGCATGGCAAATAATTTCAACTTAACTAGGCTTTACGATCTCGCATCCGAGGGTACGGAATCTTCCTCAGGTGCTGGCGTAACGGCGTCTTCGCCGGACTTCCCGTCTTCATTTTCCAGCCCAAGGCGTTCAAGGATGATCTGGCGGATTTGTTCTTCGATCGCCTCTTTGTCTTGCTGGCTCATTGCAGCCAGCTCTCGGTACTTCAGGAAAAAGTAGCGAATGCGTTCAGCCGGGGTCATATTAGACACCTTCAGAAACTCGTCAGCTGCATCGGGTTTCTCGTCCTTATGGAGCGCGGTGCAATTCGGCTTCTGGTCCAACACAACGCCGTTGCTCTCCATCGACCATAGGGCGTCTGCAAGCTTAGAGCCATGTCGGGAATCTAGAGAGACGGTGGGGACGTTTCTGCTTACCTTTCCTTCCTGTGCTTCCCGGATTGTGTCTTGTCCCGACAAGCGGGAGGTTGACTGCAGAAGCAGGGGGATCCTGGAACTATCTGCTACAAGCTTCATATGATTCCCTTGAGTCATTCTGCGCCTGAACATCGCATTAGCGCCTTGCTCGGAGCTGATCGTTTCGTCGACTGACTTGGCGGCAACGTGCATGAGCATGCCATGGAGGCGGAGCGATCGCTTTGTCGACGGCGGCAATTTTCCGTTCGGCGGTTCACGGTCGATGGTAACCATGCTCTCTTCCCGCTGAGCTCTCTTCAACCGATTGTGCTTATCAGGTGTTAAGCCGAGCATCGACTGGCTGTGAGCCCTTTCCGACAGCAATCAATCCGTGATTCGAGGCTATCGGACGCCGTGAAGTACGACGTCCGAACAAGGCGGAGGATCAAATCAGGCGTTGAAGCCGGCGTCTACATTGAGAACTGCGCCGGTAATCAGACTTGCAGCTGGACCCGCCAGGAACGCGACTGCGCTGGCAACTTCACGAGGCTCGCCAAAACGGCCGAGCGATGTGAGGCTCCGCTGATAATCAGCATTCTCGCCATTGGCGGGGTTCATTTCTGTGTCAGTTGAACCAGGGAGAACAAGATTGACCGTGATGCCTCGAGGCCCGAGTTCGCGCGAAAGGCCCCGCGTGAACGACAGAAGCGCCGACTTCGACATGGCATAGGCCGTCACGCCCGGGAAAGGCACACGCTCCGCCAGAGAGGATCCAATCGAGATAATTCGGCCGCCGGATGAGAGGTGCGGGATCGATGCCTGTGCGAACAGGACAGGGGCCCGAACGTTGATATCCAGCATGGATTGCAGGTCGGCGAGTGCCAGATCCGCGGTCATGCCAGCGGTTCCGATACCCGCGCTGTTCACCAGGATATCCAGGCCTCCAAGTGTGTCGACCGTCTGGCTGACGACGCAACGGATGGCGTCCGGGTCGGCACTGTTGGCCTGAATGGCAAGCCCGCGCCGGCCTTTTTCCTCGATAGTCTGAACCACCGATGCAGCCCTGTCTGCCGAGCGCTGATAGGTGAATGCGACATCGGCACCATTCTCGGCCAGCGCAATGGCGATCGCGGCCCCTATTCCGCGGGAGCCGCCGTTCACCAGGGCGCGTTTTCCAAGCAATTCCATGTTCTTTCCTTTTATGCAGTGATCGATGTATAAATAGGTAGAGCCGTTGCAAACTGCCGTCAACTGATTTATGCAGTGATCGATGAAAAATAGTTTTCCGATGCCCACAGCCAGTTCACCGTCGAGTCGTCCGTCACGCGGTCGGCCGCGGGAATTTGATCGCCAGACTGCGCTTGCCGCCGCGACAAGGCTGTTCTGGATCAGGGGATACGAAGCGACCTCGATCGCCGACCTGACGGACGTAATGGGAATTGGAACCAAGAGCCTTTACGCAGCCTTCAGCTCGAAGGACGCGCTCTATGCGGAAGCGCTCCAATACTACTACACGACCTACGAGGGGTTGGTCTGGGCGCGCTTCAGGGCGGCTTCGACCGCGAGAGAGGCAGCGCTGGCATTTCTTCAGGATTCCGCGATCGCCATGACCGGTGGAGATTGCGATCTGCCGCATGGCTGCATGGCGACGCTCGCCACTGTGGGCGGCGAAGGACACTCCGAACTGGGTGAACTCATGCGAGCGACTCGTGCGGGTGGCTTCGATCTCCTCAAGGCGCGCTTCGACAGAGCGAAGAGCGATGGTGACCTTGAGGCCACGGCAGACACGACCAAACTGGCGAGGTTCGTGCAGACCGTCCAGAGCGGCATGGCGATCCGCGCCCGCGATGGAGCGGATCGCGCCGAACTGCATGCTGTGGCGGAAATTGCGCTTTCCGGCTGGGACAATATCACCGGCAGCATCGATCACAGCATGCAGAGTAAGCCTGACCCTTTGCAGTGAAGGCCAATCAGAACAGTAGCGGGCTTCAAGGCTCCTCCCTTATGGGGAGCGGGACGAGCTTTCTGTGAAGCGGCTCGGTGAGCAGCCGACAGCACGTGTGAAGGCGGTGCTGAACGCGCTCGCCGACTTGTAACCAATCGAAAAGGCGATTTCCTCCATCCTTGCCGTTCCGGACGTGAGCGCCTCCTTGGCAAGCGCCATGCGCCACCGCAACAGGTACGAGATCGGGCCGATCCCGACGACGGCACGAAAGCGTGTGGCGAAGGCGGACCGCGAGACACCGCAAAGCCTCGCCAGAGACTCGACCGTCCATTCTTGCCCGACATTTTCGTGCATGGCCCGAATAGCTTTGGCCGTGACGGGATCACGAAGGCCGGAGAGCAGACCGCGGCTGGCGGGGTCGACACTTTGTTCCGGAAAATCCGACGCCGGCATCCTGAGAATTTCGACCAGTGCCAGTTCGACGAGACGGATGATGATGAACTCGCTGGCCGGTCCAGGATCGCGGCCTTCGGATTCCATCAGCGTGAGCAGGTTGTGAAGGCGGTGGAGTTTGGGTGAACGAGAGGGGATCTGAACGATGGGCGGGAGAAGCCCCGTCAGGAGATTCTCGTTGGCTGTCGAAAACAGAAATTTGCCCATGTGGAGCGAAATCGGTCTTTCCTGGCCGGAGCCCAGCTTCAACCGTCCCTCCTGTTTGGCGGCCACCGCCGCGACGCTGTCCAATGGCTCTACTTCCCTATTTGAGGTCAGCGTAAAGGAAAGCGTTGTCCGCAGCAGCACGAAGTCGCCCTTTTCCAGCGACAGCAGATCGCAACCAGGTCGTATCAACTGGCAAGTGCCGTCTTCTATCCAGCAAAACAACAGGTCTCCCAGCGCTGGAAAGCTCAGGCCCCAGTCACCGGCGGCGTCCATGCCGCGACCCAGAAGGGCGGCGCGCGGCCGCAGCAGTCGGATAATATCAAGGAAGGGATCCATTCTTGGGCTTTAGATAAAGTATCCTGGGGTTTGCGTTATGGAACGTGCAGACGCGATAGCATAATTTGCCGGAAGACTGAACGAGGCTGTGGCCCCATTACTGGAGAATTATGATGATTAAAGTCACCGCCGCTGATGTTGACCGCTTTCTCGCCGAAGACGATGACCAGCCCATCGTCATGCTCAATCTGCTTCGGTTCAAGGCAGATGGGGGACGCCAGCGCTATCTCGACTACCTCGCCATGGCGGCACCGATCGTCGCCCGATATGGCGCTGATATCCTTTTCGCCGGCGACGGCGCGCCAGCGCTGTGCGCCGAACCCGGTCAATCCTGGGACGCGGTGGCGCTGGTGCGCTACCCGAAGCGGACAGCTTTCGTCGATATGATTGCCGACCCTGCCTACGCCGTTGCCGATCCGATCCGGATGTCGGCCCTGGAAGAGGCAGTGCTGCAGCCAATCAACATCATGAGGCTCTGAGGGCGGAGGCACTTCGGCATTTGAACCGAAAGGCTTTCGGGCTTTGTTTGCCCTCTAGATCCCGCATGCCTTGCCGTTTGGGAATGGCTGCTACAGCAGATCTTCAATGCGAATTGGCAGATGCCGGATCCGTCTGCCGGTCGCATTGTAGACGGCATTGACTACGGCTGCGGTCGCTCCGACCATAGCGACTTCTCCCAGACCCTTGACGCCCGATGGGTTGAGCTTGAAGTCCGGTTGGTCGATGAAATCGACATCGATGGCGCCTATGTCGGCGTTGACCGGTACGACATATTCGGCAAGATCGTTGTGGGCGCCGATGGCGCTCGTCGAGAGTCGCGATGACGGATCGTACAGACCGGGCAACGCTTCGTTCCATCGATAGGCGTCGCCGCCAACGATGGTTCCGCCGAAAAAGGCAATGATGTACGCGGCGAATATAACGCCGCTCAGCCAACTCACCGCCACAAGCAATCCTGCACTCCAGCTCGCGGCCAGACTGTGAAAACTGCGACTGTTCCTAGGGATGGCCGTCATTGTACGCGATACAAAACCATAGTCCGTCCGAGGAGTGGCGTCCCCGCATATCCTCGCAGTTCGAGCGCACCATCTCGCATCGATGCCCGCCCTGAATAAGTGCGCCCCGACGATCCATCGTAGAAGTTGCCGTCTTCCCAACGGCGATCTTGTGGATCCCATTTCAGATCGGTGAGGAAGGTGATGCCCTCGAGCGACCGGCTCCTAAGCTTGGGGTCAGGATTGTGGGTGTCTTTCTTGAAAGTCTTGCCGTCCGTTTCCATCAGCCGATCGCCATAAATGACCCGCGCCGCAAAGCTCCCGCCAGCGTCAAACACTTCGAACTTGAAGTTGCCTTCCTCTGTTTCCCAAACGCCCTCGATTTCGCTTGGCGACGAAGCTTGAGCGAGAGCCGCGGTGATTTGTAATCCGGTCAATCCAGCCGTAACCATGACTGCCAGTGAGAACTTCCTGATTTTCGATTTCAGCACATCGACCTCCTTTTTCGCTTACGGAGAAAAACTAAGGCCGGGGCGTCCGCTGTAGAATGTCGAAAACCTCAAATTATGTGCCTGATCCTCCACGGCTGATACTTTTGGGGCTTCGGTGCCTTGCCAGGCACCGTGGGATTCGTGTCCGTATCAAGGGCTGCGCTGCCCAGTCGTTGCGAATCCAAAGTGGGGAAAATTACCCGGTGTGGTCTGGAGCAGATATCGCTGGCCAGACATACAAGGCAACAGCACCGCGCAAACCAGGACCGTCTTTATCGTCTCAGGCCACCTTCCCCGAAACCAGAATGTGACTGTGATGACGGCGGTGCCCGGGCGCACGCTCTCGTCCAGGAACTTCGATAACCGCGGCATTGCGCTGGGCATGAGATAACACGATACCGCGTCGGCATCCGCCAGATCGCATTTATAAAAGTTCTTTCTCACGACCGAGACGTTAGGGAGGCGCCTGGGTCCGCATCTTGGCGACGAAGCACGGGAAAGGCGAGATCTCCACGCCTTTCACGTGCATGTCGGGAAAAGCTTTAGCGAGTGCGATCAGGAGCGAGCCCCATCCACACCCCAGATCGTAAATCATAGCCGAGCGACGAAGGGTCGCGTCGCGCAAGAGAGCAACGACATCGGCTGCTTCCGATTCTGCCAGCGGCCAAGACGGTACCCTCGTCAATGCGTGGAAAAATAGCAGCGAAAGGCACACCGACGAAACAGCGGCAAGCAAAACGTAGGAAAATGCTTGATGCATGTTCGATCTCTCAGATTAGCTTGGCCGGGTGCTGAAGGACCGCGTCGGGCTGTGATGGCATGTCCCGGGACGAACGGCCTCACCCGGAACAAAGGAGCCATGCGGGTCGGGCTGATGCTGACTAAAACGACAGATCCTGATGCGTCCGATCGGAAACCCTGCGCGGTCGTCGTCGGCTGATGCGATAGACGGCCGCGGGTGGAATATTGGCGAGGGTGTAGCCGATATATTTCGCCTTCAGGCCGAGGCGGTCGAGCAAGGGTCTGGCGATCGGGCAACGTGGACCGTAAGTGAATTGGTAAAATGCTCCATTATGGCGAAGATGCGAGAATGCGCCCTCCAGAATGGCATGCACCTTACGGATCGGCATCGACAGTAGAGGAAGGCCACTGACGACGGCGCCGACGGGAGCAGATGGTTGAAGCGGCAACTTGCGCAATTTGGCAGCATCCATCTGGATGGTTCTTGCGGTTGGAAAACGGAGGCTGAGCTCGGCCGCGAAATCCTCGCCATATTCGATCAGCACAAGGTTTTCTTCAGCGACACCTTGCTGCAGCAATGCCTCTGTAAAAACGCCCGTCCCCGGACCTAATTCGATGACCGTGCCCGTCTTGGCGGAAATCTCGGCTGTCATAAGAGAAGACAACGCGCGCCCAGACGGGGTAACGGAGGCGACCCGGAGCGGAGCGGAAAGCCACGCCCGAAAAAACAAAAGCGCATCAGCAGTTTTATTTGTCATCATTTGCTTGCTCCGGCATTCACGCGCATCGAATATCGTCGCTGAAGCCGCCACACGAAGGCTGTGAGTAGTTCCGCGACAACAAGCAGGACCAGTATTTTCAGCGCGAGCGCGGACGAATTGATGCCAGGAATGGCCAGCACGGCCAGGTAACCTGCGGCGATGAACAGGCCGTTCCACAGAACGATGCCGACCGTTATGCCGGATACGAACCGCAGCGTATTCGTACCTAAAAGCCCGGCCGCTACGGGCGAAATCAACCGCACGGTGGGAATGAGTTGCGACAGGATCGTAAGCGCTCGTTCCCGATCCCGCAGGGAGGACAATGTCCAGTCGATACGTGGCTGCGATAGACCCACCCATCCGCCGATCGAGTAGAGAAACGTTGCGGACCGCTTTTTCCCGACTGCACGTACAAGAAGGTAGAGACCGAGGGCGCCCATAAAACTACCGACCGTCGTCGCGATGACAGCGGTGTGGAGGGCCCAGACGTCGTCCTCGGCCGCAATGCCTATGGCAACGAGGACCCCATAGGAGGGCAGGGCAGGCAAAAAGCGTTCCGCCAGCCCGATCGCAAACAAGCCGAATATGCCGTAGACCGCAATCCAGTCGACAAGGTTTCCGAGCGGATCCATAATCTCACCCCTCCCGTCGGATAGTTGTCGGATTCAGACCAGTAAGTTCAGACGGGGAAACCTGCGCATTGAACGAAATCCCCGTCAGTGCTTCAGAAGTCTCCCACAGCCTGTGGGCCACATGCTTCTCCATAGCCTGTCGCGGGATCTGCGCTTCGGTCGGGTGTCCCCGGGTCTCGCCAAGTCTATCGGGGCCATAATAGGCGCCGCCTCGGGCGCTTGGAGATGTAGCCGCGAACAATGTCGGCAGCGCGCCCTGCGCCACAGGCTGGAACAGAAACCACGTGAACGACCTGAGAAGGCCCTGAACGCTGCTGCGACCTGGACCGTTGTGAAGCAGATCCGTGCGCGATATCCCGGGATGCGCCGCGATACTGGTGACACCCCATCCTGCTTCCTCACTTCGCCGCTGCAGTTCGAAAGCAAACATCAGACACGCCAGCTTGGACTGACTGTAGACAGGCATCGGCTTATAGCCGCGCTCCGCTTGCAGGTCATTGAAGTTAATGGCGACGTTTGCGCTTCGAACAGCAATGCTGGAAAGCGTGACGACGCGTGAGGCTCGTGCCCGCATGAGCAGCGGCAGGAGATGGCCCGTCAGGGCAAAGTGGCCGAGATAGTTGGTGCCGAACTGCAGTTCGAAACCGTCTTTGGTCGTCTCGCGCGTTGGTGGCGTCATGACGCCGGCGTTGTTGATGAGCACGTCGATATGGTCGCGTGTCTCTTTTAGTCGTTTTGCAAGCGCCTCGATCGAGGTGAGGCTTGCGAGGTCGACGACCTCCAGAGTGACCGATGCCTGCGGCGCTTTTTCCTTGATGCGCCGGACAGCGTCAGCACCCTTTATCGGGTTGCGCCCTGCGATGATTACGTCGCCACCGGCTTGGGCCAGCGCAAGTCCATCTTCGAAGCCGAGGCCACCGGTTCCGGTGATCAGGATCGTTCGGCCCTTTTGAGACGGCATATCATCGAGTGTCCACGATTTCGGCATCGTCAGTCCTTTCTGTTTCTGTTGGGGCGAAATTGTCCGCCGAAGACGCATTGTTCCGGGGGACGTCTTCGGCGGACGGAAGGTCGCCATGGGGTGAGGCGACCTTTTCGCGGATCCGCAACGGGGCGGTTCCGGATCCGAGCCTGTTCGATTGCGTTGATCGGCTTGCCGAGGGGCGGCCTAGGCGCGACCTCGCGCGTTCGCTGCATCCACGCCGGATATTCGGGAGCGATCCTGCTGACGGCTTCCAATTCGGCGACCTCATCCGCACTGAGCGTGACCTCTGACGCCCCGGCGCTGTCGTCGAGCTGCGCGACCGTCTTCGCACCGACGATGACGCTTGTGACGTGCGCCTGATGCAGCAGCCACGCCAGCGCAATCCTCGCAACGCTGACACCAATGCGTTCCATCACATCGATCACGTCGTAAGCTCGATCCAAAGCGACCGGCGGAAAATCAAAAATGGTCCGGCGGCTGCCTTCCTCGCCCTGCTTGTCGCGGCCGAACTTGCCGCTAAGCAGCCCGCCGGCAAGCGGGCTCCAAACCAGAAGACCGAGTATTTCGGCCTTGATGAGCGGAACGATCTCCCGCTCGATATCGCGACCTGCGAGCGTGTAGTAGTTTTGCGAGGTGGCGATCTTTGCGATCTGAAGGCGTTCGCTGTGGCCCAGCGCCCTCGCCATTTGCCAGGCCGACCAGTACGACACGCCGACATAACGAACCAGACCCTGCTGGACCAGGGCGTCCAATGCGGCAAGGCTTTCCTCGATCGGCGTTACGTTGTCGACGTTATGGAGCTGGTACAGATCGATGTGATCGATCTGCAGTCGCTTCAGACTGGCCTTGACGCTATCGAAGATGTGGCCGCGGGAATTGCCGGCGTCGTTCGGGCCCTGGCCCATCGGGCCGAGGACCTTGGTTGCGATGACGACGTCCTCCCGCCGGACACCAAGGGTCTTAAGTGACTGGCCGACCATCTCTTCCGATGTGCCACTCGAATAGATGTCGGCGGTGTCGATGAAGTTGATCCCGTGCTCGAGTACGCGGGCGATCAGAGCCTGAGCGCCGTCCTGTTGAGCGTTGCCCATATTGGCCCAGACCCCTTTGCCCCCAAATGTCATCGTGCCGAGGCAGAGCTCAGAGACAAAGAGGCCCGTGTTTCCCAGTGTGTTGTATTTCATGACAAGGGTGTCCTATAAGGGTCCGGTTGTGAACCTGCTGCGGCGCATGTACGCCGCGGCGAGTATTCATCAGGCGATACCGCCATTCGCGAAGACGTTTTGACCATCGATCCACGCCCCGTCCTGTGAGCAGAGAAGGCCTATGACATTGGCGATATCTTCTGGTTGGCCCAGCCGACGAAGCGGGGTCGCTTCCGGTATGCCGCGAAGCGCGTCTTCCCCATGCTGGCGCAAGAGTTGGGTATCGACGGCCCCCGGCGATATCGCATTGACCGAAATGTTGCGACCGCCCAACTCCTTGGCAAGAACGCTCGAGTAGATCTCCTGCGCCGCCTTGGTTGCGGCGTAGGCTGCCGTGCCGGGAGGGCTCATTTTGATAATACTTGAACTTAGGCTGATGATCCGGCCACCATCGCGAACGCGTTTTGACGCCTCGCGCAGCACATTAAAGCTCCCTTTGACGTTGGTGGCCATCATCCGGTCAAAGGCCTCGTCGGTCATCTGACTGAAGGGACCGACGTTCATGATGCCGGCATTATTGACGACAATGTCGGCGCCGCCGAAGGCTTCGTCGTTGGCGTCGAAAAGAGCTTTGACCGCCGCCGGATCCGCCACATCTGCCCGGCGAGCGATGGCACGGCCGCCGGCGGCCTCGATATCGCGAACAACCTGTTCGGCCAATCCGCGATTGGTAAGGTAGTTCACGGTCACGGCGAAACCGTCCCGCGCCAGACGCCGGGCGGTGGCCGCGCCAATGCCGCGGGAAGACCCAGTGACGACCGCGCCGCGTTTGTCACCCGGTTGAGCGACAACGCCAGTATCGGACGACTGGGCCGATGCAATGCCGCTCATGGCAATAGCGGATGGCACGGCCGCCGCGAGGGCGAGGAACGTGCGTCGGGAATTGTCTGTGTTTGACATTGGAAGTCTCCTAAGAAGTTTCGAATGTTTCAGCCTGCAGCGGCGGTTGCGGTCAGCGTTGGCGAAGGAAGGCGCCAATCCTTTGGTTAGCGATCAGGAGGGTGATGCCGGCTAGGACGGCCGATAAAGGCACAATCAACAAGCCGAGGCCGAGGCCGTTTGAAATATCGGCGGCGCTTGCAGCATCGCTGACAATGCCAACGATCAGAGGGCCTAGTGCAGGCCCGAGGAGGCCGCTTCCGATCATGACGAGACTGGTCGCCTGCGCCTGACGTCCGGGACCGGCGATCAGATGCGCGGCTCCGAAGCCCCATGGCAACATGAACGAAAATGACAGCATTCCGGGCACAAAGAGTGCGATGGACATCCAGCCAGTCGGTGCAAACAGCGCCGCAGTCGTCGTTACACTGGCGATCAGAAACAGAATTGCCGGGGGACCGAGCACCTTGCCGGTGCCTGAACGAACGGCGTGATCGAACCAGCGTCCACCGCCCAAAGTCCCGATGATCCCCATCAACCCCTGCAACATGCCGAACGAAACGCCGACCTCTGTCGCGGTAAAACCATAGGTGCGGATCAGAAACGGTATGGAGAAAGCATAAAATGGCGCTCCTGCGAAGCCCAGGAAAACGGCGCCCGTGAACAACCAGCGGAACGCCGGGGACGACAACAAGTCAAAGCTGGTCCGCAGAAAGGGTTCGTCGCGAAAGACCGTATTTGGAAGCGGAGGGGTGGGGCCGGCAACAAGCATGGTCAACAAACCGATCAAGATGCCGATGGCTCCAGCACCCATCAAAACGATACGCCAGCCAAATACGTCTGCAATCGCGCCGCCTGCCGCAAATCCCACCATCGTGCCTAATGGGATGCCCATTGCGAAAAGACCGATTGCAAGACCGCGTCGCTCGGTCCCAATTTTGCGGACGATGAGAGCATGGCCTGCCGGGACTGCGCCAGCCTCGCCGAATGCGACGCCGAAGCGTGTGAGTGCGAGGAACATGAAACTGGCCGCAAAACCGCCGAGTGTCGTCATGACGCTCCAGATCAGGACGCAGGACACCAGTACGAGCCGTGGAGATCCCCGATCTGCCGCGCGGGCAAGCGGTAATGAGAGAAGTGCGTAGCAAACCGCAAACGCGAGCCCAGTGAGGAGCCCCATCTGGGTGTCGGTCAGCGACAGGTCGGCTTTGATCTTTTCCGCCAGGATGAACGGCAGTATTCGATCGATCTGCGAGAACGCGTTGATCAGCAGAAGCACGATGCATATGGCGGCCATTCGGAGGCCTTTTACGTATTGCCCGCTGGACGCAGCGGGCGGCGCTCGTGTCTCTGAAGGGTCTATTGACCGGGCGACAATTTCTGTCATCTTGAGGTCACTCCTCGCTTGGTTGCACCCTTAAGCTAGATGGAGTGTCCAATGACAAGAATGCCCGAACCTTCAAGAAACTTGCCTATTCCTGCAGGAGAGGCGATGATGCCGGCGAGGAGCCACGTATTGCCGTGGCCCCTGAAACAACCGGAGCCCCGCTTGAATACGTCATTGCTCTCTGCCGTAACGGCCTACATCGAAGACCAGGGTGGCGGGCAGGGCCTGTTCCCGACGGCCATAGAAGGCTTCAACATCGTCCGCTCGTTTCAGTCGATGATGCCCATGCGAAACATCTATCGGCCATCGCTATGCGTGGTGCTGGAGGGTGCGAAGGAGTTGCAGTTTGGCGACGAACATCTCAACTACCGCACCATGGAGTGCTTGGTCGTCAGTGTCGGGGTCCCGGCAACCGGAAGGATCGTGGAGGCCAGTGCTGCAACGCCTTATGTCGGCGTCATGGTCGACTTCGACGTGGCAACTGTGCGGGAAGTTCTCGAACAATTGGATACACCACCAGCGCAGTCGGACACGACCGGTCCTTGCGCTTTTGTCGCTAAAGTGGACCAACCACTAGCCGATTGTATTCTCCGCCTGGTCCGACTGCTGGCAACCCCAAAGGCGATACCGATTCTGGCCCCTTCGATCGTGCGCGAGATTTGCTATTGGCTGCTGAGCGGCCCGCATGGAGGTGAGATCTGCAAACTTGCCTGCCCCGAATCAAACATCGAACGTGTGGTAAGGGCCGTTTCGATGCTTCATACCAACTTCGCGGATACTTTACGCGTCGATCAGCTCGCTGATGTGGCGCGGATGAGCCCGTCGTCGTTTCATCAGCACTTCAAGGCGCTGACCTCGATGACTCCGCTTCAGTTCCAGAAGCAACTCCGCCTGCTGGAGGCGCGCCGCCTCATGGTCACGCAGGCTGCCAATGTTGCCGAAGCGGCCTATAAGGTCGGGTACGAGAGCGCGTCGCAATTCAGCCGAGAATATTCAAGAACCTTTGGCGTCGCGCCCAAACAGGATGCTTTGAATCAACAGCGCCTCCACAACGAATATGCCAGCCGCACCGTACGATCCGCGTAGTCTCATCAGCAAGGAGTTTGCAACGAAGGTGCCAGCAGGTCGAGCTGAGTCTGCACCACCGAATTAGCTGCAGATATGAGATGGCGCGATTGATCAACCACTTGCTCCCGGCGCGGTAGCCGAGAGCACATAATCTAATCGGACGTCACCACCTGGAGGCCGCGTTGCCGGCTGGGTGTTGGTGGTGCTGGGCGATATGCGCTTATCGACGGAGACTTTGAATTCTCTTTTCGAGGTATTTATACCGCAAACGTCGGCGGCCCGTTCGCGACTTCCGCGGGAAAATTGGCCAACTCTGTCATCTTCCCAAGCGCGCTCTTCGAGGCCATTACAAGCTCTCGGGGGATGTGAGCGCAAGGCATTTCGAATCTTGTGATCTTCCGATTGATGTCGCGATCGGTGCGGCTGCGCAGCTCGTATCGACATGCCGGAAGCTGTTACCGCGACAGGCGCGCTCCTGTTTCGCGAGCGAGACAGGAGATGCGCCGCATTCGCTCGAGTTCGAGATCCTCCAGCCGATCGATCCGGCCGAACTTCCGGTCGATGGCGGTGAACAGCTGATTGACCTGATCTGGATCCGCGCTGTCTGCCCGCATAGGTAACGGCCGGCGTCCAAAAGCTTCTACATCAGCCGCGACCGCGAGAGCTGCTGACTCATTCGAGACAAAGCTGATCGCTACATCGTAACACGTGCGGTGTTATGGTCCGTGTGAAACAGGTGACGCCTCATCGAACAAAGTTGTTATCTTCAGCGTCGTTTTTAGCGGATTATTCGTCTGACGAATGACGAAGGAAAAAAAATTCATTTGATAAATCGAAGGCGGTAGTCAGTATCAGGAAACGTTTCATTCTGCGTGTGTTGGAGTACACGCAGGACAAAAAAGGGAACAATATGACTTTGAGAGTTTATGTGTTTGCACTGGCGAGTGCATTGAGCTTGGTTTCTCATCCGGTGGTTGGCAAAGACCTGACGATTGGTCTCAGCGGAACGGTTACTTCGCTTGATCCGCATTTTTATAATGCGTCGCCCAATAACAGCATTGCAATGCAGGTATTTGACAGGCTTACCGAGCGCACGGCCGAGGGGCAACTGGTCGCAGGACTGGCCACCAAGTGGGAAGCGGTTGAAGAAACTACATGGCGCCTTACGCTTCGCGAAGGCGTAAAATGGCACGATGGCAAGACCTTCACCGCCGATGACGTTGTGTTCACGCTCGGGCGCGCCGGCAGTGTTCCCAATAGTCCCGGCGGCTTCGGCGGTTTCATGAGAAATATCGCCTCGGTCAAGGCGGATGGTGATCTGGCAGTTGTCATCACCACGAAAGCACCTGCGCCCACTCTTCCGGGGGAGCTCGCGAACATTGCGATCGTGTCTCGACACGCAGGCGAGGGTGCCGACACGGCGGACTACAATTCCGGAGAGGCCGCGATCGGTACCGGAGCCTTTCGTTTCTCGACTTTCCGGCAGGGTATCGAGGTCGGGCTCGAACGTAATCCCGATTGGTGGGGCAAGAAGGTTGTGTGGGACCATGCAAAATATCGCATGATTTCCAGCGCTAGTGCCCGTACCACCGCCATCCTTGCAGGCGACGTCGACATTGTGGATGCTCCAGCCGCAACGGATATCGCGCGCTTCAAGTCAACCGAAAAGCTCGCATTTGTCAGCACCCCCGGCTTGCGGGTGATTTATCTAGCTCCGTCCACGTCCGGGGATGCATGGAAAGCCAATGTGAAGGGTTCTAACGGGGAAGCGCTGGAGGCAAATCCTCTTGCAGATCCACGTGTCCGCAATGCGCTTTCCGCGGCTATCAATCGCGAAGGTATCGTAGACAAGATCATGGAAGGCACCGCAACTGCCTCCGGGCAATGGTTGCCCAAGGGTGCCTTCTCTTATTCTGCAGATATCCAGCCGCCCAAGCCCGATGCTGTCGCCGCAAAGAAGATGCTTGCAGACGCCGGGTTTCCCAACGGCTTTCAATTGACCGTTCACGTTCCCAATGATCGCTATCCCAACGCTCCAGCGGTGGTACAGGCGGTCGCTCAGATGTGGACAAGAATTGGCGTGAAGACCAACGTGGAAGCTCTCCCATGGACGACGTTCTCTTCACGCAAATCGGAATTTGCTATGAAGCTGCTCGGCCTAGGAAACGCGACCTATGATGCGAGTTCGATGCTGGTCAATGTGCTTGGCACTGTCGATCCGAAGCGCGGACTGGGCGCTGCCAATGATAGCGGCTACTCCAATCCAGCTCTTGATGAAATTGTCGCCAACGCAATGACGATCTACGACGATAAGGCACGCGAAACGGCGCTTATCGAGGCAGTCAAGATTGCGGTAAATGATGGAGCCATTATCCCGCTTTATCAGCAGAGCAACGCCTGGGTCACTCGCAAGGGCCTGTCTTACGCTCCGCGTATTGACGAACGTACTTTGGCCAAGGACATCTCGGAGTAGGTAATGAAGCTGGCTGGCGAAATACATCGCTGGCCAGTCTGGCCTCGGCATGCGGTGTCGCGACATCTCAGAAGCGGCCGCATCATGCTACGATAGCTTGAAACGACGCCATATCGTACATCTCTCGCACAAGAAAACGCGAGAGCGGCAGTCCATCATCAATAGCAAGAGGGCTTCATGACCCTATGGATTATCCAGCGTCTGCTGCAAGCAATACTGGTCGCCTTGGCAATGGCCGCAATCGTATTCATTGGTCTTCATCTGATTGGGAGCCCAATTGAAACGCTTCTTCTTCCTGAAGCAACTCACGAAGATCGGCTTCGCTTGATCGCGGACCTCGGTCTAGATCGGCCGCTGTATCAGCAATTCTTTCTGTTTCTGAAGGGTGTTGTGCAGGGCAATCTTGGGACAAGTTACGTCTACAAGGAGCCAGCCGTCGACCTGATACTTTCGCGCCTGCCCGCAACCCTGGAACTTGCCTTCGCAGCAGTCCTGCTTTCGCTCATCCTTGGCGTGCCGCTTGGCCTTGCCGCTGGCTGGAAGCCAGAAAGCCGCTTCTCACGAACCATCATGATCGGTTCGATTTTCGGGTTCAGCCTGCCAATCTTCTGGATCGCCATTCTTCTGATCATGATATTCAGCGTTCAACTCGGTTGGCTTCCCAGCTCGGGTCGTGGGGCGATTAACACCATATTGGGAATACCGTGGTCATTCATCACGCTGGATGGTCTCAAGCACATGCTCCTGCCCGCCGTCAGTCTTTCCCTATTCAACATTTCCATGGTCACACGTCTGACGGAGGCAGGAGTTCGCGAAGCAATGTCCAGTGAGTATGTCCGTTTTGCCAAAGCCAAGGGCCTTGCCCCGTGGCGTATCCTCAGCGTTCATATTTTGAAGAACGTCATGATCCCGGTCGTCACCGTAGTTGGCCTGGATATTGGCCAGACGATAGCGTTCTCCGTCGTAACAGAAACCATCTTTGCTTGGCCTGGCGTTGGCAAGATCATCATCGACAGCATTAGCGCACTCGACCGCCCGGTGATCGTGGCATATCTCATGCTCGTGGTCATCATGTTCGTCATTATCAATCTCGTCGTGGATGTCACCTACAGGCTGCTGGATCCACGCATCCGCCTTCAGGGAGAATGACGTGCAAGCCATTCTTAGCCCAACAAAATTCCGCTCCGGCATGAGATTCATCCGCCAGTTCGCACAGTCACCGATTGCACTCGCCGGTCTGGTGCTCATCATCCTGATTGTTCTGCTGGCAATCTTTGCGCCATTCATATCACCGCAAAACCCTTATGACCTCATGCAGTTGGACATCATGGATGGGCGTATGGCACCAGGCACCCAATCATCTGCTGGCTTTACGTTCATAATTGGGTCCGACGATCAGGGGCGCGACATGCTGTCGGCCATCTTCTATGGCTTGCGAATAAGTCTGATCGTGGGATTGGGCTCAGCAGCCCTAGCGTTCATTATCGGCACGGCCTTTGGTCTGACGGCTGCCTATGTCGGCGGTAAGATCGAGACAACGATGATGCGGATCGTTGATCTTCAGCTTTCCTTCCCCACAATTCTATCAGCGCTTCTCATCCTTGCACTGCTTGGCAAAAGCGTCGGAAACGTTGTGTTCGCAATCGTTCTGGTGGAATGGGCAACCTATGCCCGGACGGCGCGCGGTGCAGCTCTAACCGAGCTTCGTCGTGAATATGTGGAGGCCGCCAGATCGCTACGCCTTCCCCATCGCAATATTCTGTTCCGTCAGCTCCTACCAAACTGTCTCTCTCCCTTGGTCGTACTCCTGACAATGCAAGTTGCCCGTGCAATCACGCTTGAGGCAACGTTGAGCTTTCTCGGTCTGGGTGTACCGGTAACAGAGCCATCGCTCGGGCTTTTGATCTCGAGCGGATATGAGTTCATGCTCTCGGGCACCTACTGGATCGCTCTTTTCCCGGGAATTGCGCTGCTTGTGACCATCTTTGCAATCAACCTCGTCGGGGATCGTTTGCGGCAACTACTTGATCCGAAGGCTGCACAGAAATGACCGCTCTGCTTGAAATCAAAGGCCTGAAGACGGAAGTCGTGACTTCAGATGGCCGCGTCACACTCATAGACGATGTCAATCTGACCTTAGCCGCTGGTGAAGTCATGGGACTCGTCGGGGAATCCGGTTCCGGAAAGTCTGTGACCGGCTTGTCCATAATGGGCCTTGTCGATAATCCGGCGCAGGTGACAGGTGGCCAAATACTCTTCAAAGGCCAAGACCTGCGCAAGCTCTCGGAACGTAAGATACGATCTATCCGTGGCAACCGGGTCGCCATGATATTTCAGGACCCGATGTCCACGCTCAATCCAGTCCTGCGGATAGATACGCAGATGATGGAAGCGGTCCACGCACATGAGGCCGTAAGCAAACAGGCAGCACGCGAGCGGGCGCGGGACGCTCTTGGAATGGTTGGAATTCCGAGTCCGGATGAAAGGTTAAGCGCGTATCCACACCAATTCTCTGGTGGGATGCGACAACGAGTTGCCATCGCGATCGCTCTTTTGATGTCACCCGACCTCATTATCGCAGACGAACCGACAACAGCTCTCGATGTAACGATTCAGGCCCAAATTCTTTCGATTGTGCAGAAGCTGGCTCGTGAAAAGGGAACGACTTTGATCTGGATTACCCACGATCTTTCGGTTGTCGCCGGTTTGGCCGAAAAGCTATCCGTCATGTATGGGGGCCGGATTGTAGAGCAGGGTTTGACCGCCGATCTGCTTCGCCACCCCATGCATCCCTATACCAACGGGCTGATCGCAAGCCTTCCCGCTCATAATAAGCGCGGTTCGAGGCTGAAGCAGATAAACGGCACGACACCATCTGTTGCCAGTATGCCAAGTGGATGCGCATTTCATCCGCGCTGTTCCTCGGCAACACAACTCTGTCTCAGCCGCCCGCCGCTGGAGCCGATAGACGGTCGACTTCTTCGTTGTTTTCACCCCGTCACGGCAGGAGCGCCGTTGTGACCAATCGACTGGAAATTCGAAACGTCAGCAAGCGCTTCAGCCGGAAGTCCGGCGTTGTGGAACGCGGGGCCGAATACATTGGTCTGAAGGCGAAAAATCCGGTTGTACGCGCTCTGGACGACGTGAGCCTGAGCGTCTCGCAGGGCGAGGTTGTCGGTATTGTCGGAGAGTCTGGCTGCGGAAAGTCAACTTTGGGTCGCGTCGTGGCTGGTCTTTTGCAGGCATCGGAAGGTTCAGTATTGTTCCGGGGCAAGCGGCTTGACGAAATGACAGACAAAGACGCTGAAGATGCGCGTTTGCAAGTTCAGATGATTTTTCAGGACCCTTCATCGTCTCTCAATCCTCGGCAGCGTGTACGAGAAATTATTGGCGCAGCGCCACTTCATCACGGACTGACTACAGCGTGGGAACTCGATGGCTATGTAAGCCAACAGATGGAACGGTGTGGACTTGACCCTTCAACGTCAACCCGTTTTCCGCATCAGTTTAGTGGAGGACAACGCCAGCGCATCGGGATTGCGCGCGCGCTTGCTGTCCAGCCGGATATGTTGATCTGCGACGAGTCCGTTGCAGCTCTTGATGTATCAATCCAGGCCCAGATTTTGAACCTGTTTCTGGATCTGAGAGAACATCTCGACCTGACCTACATGTTTATCAGTCACGACCTTTCCGTTGTAGAACATATCTCTGACCGCGTGGTCGTCATGTATTTGGGACGAGTTGTGGAGGAAGCGCCGGTTGGCGAGTTGTTTTCTCATCCCAATCACCCCTACACCCGCGCGCTCCTTCAAGGAAGACCTAGCCTTGATCCTGTACAGCGGCTTTTTTCGGCAATCGAGGGCGAAATTCCGAGCCCCCTTTCACCGCCTACGGGATGTCATTTCCACCCTCGCTGTCCATTTGCGATGGAACGCTGTCGAACTGAACGACCGGAGCTTCGTTCAGTTGGCGCCCACCACACCAGTGCGTGTCACTTGAACGACTGAACTCCGGCAGTTGATAATCTTAAATCTCAGAAGGATGAACTATGCCCGTTTCAGCACCTCTGGAACATTTGCTTGCACACTCCAGTAATAAATTTCCCGCGCAGGACTGGGAGATGGTTACGGCCCCGGAACAGCACGGTCTTACTGCCGATGTCCGCTCGAAAATCGAAGTCGCGCTGGACGGTTTGCCCACCACCTCTTTCCTGGCGGTTGTCGGAGGAGATATTCTCTACAACTACGGCAACATTGCCGAGGTGAGTTATCTCGCCTCGACGCGTAAGAGCATTCTCTCCATGCTCATGGGCAAAGCCGTTGCCGAAGGAAAAATCGACCTCGATCTCACCATGGCAGATCTGAATATCGATGAGGATCACGGTCTCCTGCCCATCGAGAAAACTGCGACCTTGCGCGATCTCCTCGTCAGCAGTTCTGGTGTCTACCACCAGCCAGGAAGCCCCGGCAGCAACACCAAGAATATTCCAGCGCGCGGATCAAAGACGCCTGGATCCTATTTCCACTACAACAACTGGGACTTCAATGTTCTCGGAGCCGCCTTCGAGCAACTGACTGGCCGAAGCGTCTTCAAAGCCTTTGAAGAGGATTTCGCAGGCCCAATGGCGATGCAGGATTTCGATCCTTCTCGACAGCGCATGATGGGGTATGAAGACGCATCCCGGTACCTGGCATACCACTTCTTCCTCTCTGCGCGGGATATGGCGCGGCTGGGTCTGACGATGGCGCGAAAAGGCCGTTGGGGTGATAATCAAGTGGTTCCAGCCGACTGGGTTTTTGAAAGCACACGTGTCCATGTTCCTGCGGATCGGATGAATGAGAGCGTAAAATCCAGAATTGCGGGCTACAGTTATCTCTGGTGGATCCCGGTCGTCACGAACGATACGCCTGAGTGGCGGGGAGCTTTCGTCGCCGCGGGCCATTTCGGCCAATTCATTTTGGGCCTGCCAGCGCTCGACATGGTGTTCGTTAACCGCAGAGCGCTCCCTGACGAGCTCGCCATTGCGCGCAATGACGGTAGCTTCAAGGAGGAACTGGCAGCAGTCACCATGGAAGATTTCCTGAGTGTGGCCGATCTTCTTATCAACGCAAAACTGAGCGCTGCCTGATCGACGGTCCTACAGGACACGTCTCCTTTCAGGGCGTGCCTTCAATGAAACAGGAAGATATCTGCTCTCGCAACCAATAGCTTGCCGGATCGCGTTCTTTTTCGGCAAGCCAGATCATGCTGGTTGACTGTTTTTCTTCTGCAAACGGGGATTCCAGCAGCAATAGTTCATGCGAGCGTTCAAACAGCTTGGCAACACTTTCCGGCATGATGGCGACGAGGTCGCTGCGTGCGATGATTGCAACTGCGGCGGAAAAATGCGGCACCACGGCAACCACGCTGCGCTCCAGCCCCATGGCATCGAGCCGTTCATCGATCCAGCCGCGCCGGCTGGGCGCTGACGTCACTTTCACGTGTCCCATGGATAACAGCGAGTCGAGAGTCAAAGGCTTTTCCGCCGCCGGATTATGGGCTGACATGATGCAGACCCTTCTTTCTGTGAACAGCGACGTACAGCGATAACGGGCTGGAAAATTGTCCGCCGTCATCACCGCGACATCGATTGAACCCTCGTCGAGGTGCTCTTGCACCACCGGCAGATAGTTTCGGTTGTTGGCAACGCCGGTGCGCGGCATATGAATAACCTCAAGGACGCAGTGCTCCGCCTTGGCGCGCACACGTTCGACAAGGAGCGGCATCAGAACGACAGAAAAATAATCGTTCATGCCAATTCTAAAGGCGCGGTGCGATGTGGTTGGGTCGAAGTTGAGGCGCGACAGCATGACAGATTCCGTGTCCTCCATGATGCGCCGCACGGCAGGAAATATCTCTGTGCAAAAGCGCGTCATCACAAAGCCGCCCGAGGTTTTTTTGAACAGATCGTCTCCAGTTATCGCACGGGCGCGCTTCAATGCATGGCTCATGGCAGGTTGAGAGAGACCAATATATTCACCGGCGCTGGTCATGTTGCCTTTCACGACGAGCGCGTAGACCACCTTGAGAAGATTAAGGTCAATTGATCCGAGTTGAAATCGCTGCATAGCAAAACTTGTCTAGCTCCATTAACTGCTAAGGGTTTATCATGGCACAGACCCTGCTCGTGAAGAACAAAATTGTAGAACAGAGGACTACTGCCCGCTGCGCGATGCGCATCGAACGCACGCCGCCGCCAATCGGCGCCCGCACCTTCCGAAACTCCCTCCGTCTTGGCACGGAGTGCTTATTGGGAAGGACGGCTCTGATGCTTATCCGCGTCACTCATACGCAGATGGCCGCTTCTTGTGGCGACCACCTGTTAAAGCTCTGATATTCCAACTACGCCGTCCGTTCTTCCGCGGCATTGGGCCGCCATTTGATAAGGCGATTTTCTACCACATCCAGTATTCGGTCGATCGCGAGGACGAACACTGCCAGGATAATAATGCCGGCGAAGACGCCGACTGCATCGAAATTGCCTTCTGCCTGGGCAATCAGGTAGCCAAGCCCCGCCGACGCGCCAAGATATTCGCCGATAATGGCGCCTACGACTGCGAATCCGACCGACGTTCTTAAGGAAGACAGGATCCAACTTGCCGCTGCCGGGAAATAGACGTGGCGCAAGAGCTCTGAACGCTTGGCGCCAAGAATACGCGCGTTTGCCAGCACCACCGGATTGACTTCACGCACACCCTGCATCGCGTTGAAGAATGTGATGAAGAAAACCAGCGTCACAGCGAGTGCAACTTTCGACCATAGGCCAAGACCGAGCCATAGCACGAAAATCGGAGCAAGCACGACGCGCGGGATGGCGTTCAGGCCTTTGATAAAGGGATCAAGAATGCGGGCTGCACTTCGGCTGAGGCCAAGCCAGACGCCGGCAGCGACACCCAGACCCGTTCCGATCACATAGCCCAGCACGGTTTCCGTCAGCGTGATCGTCACATGGCGATAGAAATTGGGATCCAGGACCCAACTGATGATCTGGTTGAAGATGTCCATAGGCGCAGGGAAAAAGAAAACATCGATGACGCCAATGGAAACCCCGAGCTGCCATCCGCCAAGGATGACAACAAGCAAACCCAGTTGGATAAATCGTTCAGTCGCGACGTTCATAACTTTTCTCCACTTCGCCGCGCAGCGACGCCCAGATATTGCGGTACAGATCCATGAAGCGCGGATCCAGTTTGATTTCGGCAACGTCGCGGGGACGCTCAAGATCGACAGGGAAGCTGTTGATAACCCGGCTGCGCGGTCCGGCAGCCAACACCGCCACCCGGTCGCCGAGGGCAATCGCTTCCTCCAGATCATGCGTGATCATGACCACGGCCCTGCGTTCTTCCTGCCACAAGCGCAAAAGCTCGTTTTGCATCAGATGGCGAGTATGGATATCGAGCGCCGAAAACGGTTCATCCATCAAAATGACCTTTGGACCGCTGATCAATGCCTGGGCCATCTGGACACGCTTTCGCTGACCGCCGGAAAGCTGATGGGGATATCGCTGTTCGAAGCCCTTGAGACCCACCTTGGCGAGCCACGCGGTCGATCGCTCGCGCCGTTCCGACGTGCCTACGCCCCGAAACAGCAGGCCGAGTTCGACATTCTCGATGGCCGTCTTCCACGGCAACAGCGCATCCTGTTGGAATAGGTAGCCGATATCATTCTGAATACCAGAGACGCGGTTGCCATCGATCGAGACGCTGCCGCTAGTCGGTTTGAGCAGCCCGGCAATTGCGTTCAGTATCGTGCTCTTGCCGCATCCCGTCGGCCCGACGATGGCAAGGAATTCTCCGTCCGCCACCGTCAGATTGACGTCCTCCACCGCAACAAAAGTTCCGAAGGACATTGTCACGGAGTCGATGGCAACCATCGCCTTCTTTTGTTGCGGGGCGGTTTCCTCCACCACCGGTTTTACCACTGCCAGGGCCATGGCTTCCTCCTCAGTTCGTGCTTTTGCGCGGCGCTTTGTCGACGAAAGCGTTGGTGTATGTTTTCTTCAGATCGATTTCCGTTGCGGCAACCTTGTCGTTGAAACTTCTCAGAACAGCGAGCGGTGTTTGAACCTCGGCTTCGTTGAAGCGCCCATCCACGGAGAAGATCGGCTTGGCATTTGCGACAGCCTTCACGTAAGTCTCGCGGTCACCGGAAATGAAGGCTTCGGGTAGTTTTTGAACAATCTCCTCAGGTGAGCTGCTGTTCATCCATTCCAGCGCCTTAACCGTCGCGTTGACGACCTTCTGGATCGTTTCCGGATGCTCATCAATATAGGCTTGCGTGGCATAGAGAACGGAGGTCGGATAAATGCCGCCGTAAATCTCCTTTGCGCCTTCATCGCTGCGCGCATCAATCAGGATTTTGCCCACGCCCTTGGCTTCGATGAATGTGGCGGCGGGATCATAGTTGACAAGCAGATCAACTTTTCCCTGTTCGAGGGCGGCGACCGCCGCCGAACCGGAGCCGACGCCGATCAGCGAAACATCGTCTGCCGAAAGCTTGTGGCGCTGCAAATAATAGCGAACGAAGAAATCCGATGAGGAGCCCGGGGCAGTAATGCCGATTTTCGCGCCCTTGATGGTCTCAGGCTTTGCCGGATCAAATGTCGAGTTCTTGCCGCCCGCAAGTACAAGACCGGAATTGCGCGCTAGTAACACAATACCCACGACGTCCTTCCTTTGTGCCTGCATCTGGATCGTATGATCGTAGAAGCCGACGGCGATGTCTGTGGAGCCTGCCACAAGCGCCTGCAAGGTCTTGGATCCGCCCGAGGCGAAATTCTCGACGGTGACTTCGAGCCCTTCCTTTTCATAAAGACCAAGGCCCGATGCTACTGGGAAGGGCAAATTGTTTAGATTGTAAGAGCCGACGCTGATTCTGACGGGATCCGCAAAAGCCGATCCGGCGAATACAACAGTAGCCGCGAACGAGAGCATAAGTTTGCGCATGGTATTTCCTCCCTGATGTGCAGCGCCCTCCCGGCCACCGCTTTCAATTATGCCGCGCAAACCATTTGCGCGATAGGTTTTGCAAAGACCTGGCCCTCGAACAGACGGCGGGCCGTACGCAGAATGCCTGCGACTGTCTTGCCGTCCCGGGAGTCCAACTTTACCTCCAAGCGTCCGCTTGGATGTTCGAGAACGAGAACGACCGGGGGCTTGCGTCCGCCAACCAGTCTGGACGCAACGGTGTTGTCGCTGATGCAGGCCGTAGCAATGCCGACGGCCCCTGTCGTGGCGAGCGAGGGATGACACTGATGCGGCATGAAATAGCGCACATTCAGATCGCCGCCGGCTTTTGGCTTCGAGATCAGTACCGGTTTCGGGGCAACCTGTGTCCTTACGTCGCCCATGCCCATACGCTGGCCCGCCTGCAGCCTCAATTTTTCCAGACGCTCGAGGAGAGCACTGTTTGCATTGAGCTCCGCCGCCGTTTCATAACCGCTTGCCCCGATGGCCGCGGCCTCAAGGATTATCATCGGCATGGCGCAATCGATACAGGTCACCTCTATGCCGTCGATCGTCTCGCGTGGCTGTCCGGTGGGGAAGAGCCTGCCAGTACGAGCACCGGCGGCATCCATGAATGTCAAGGCGATCGGCGCGGCGTGGCCGGGAACGCCGTCAATCGAGGCATCGCCAAGATAGGCGACTTGGCCCTCTGGCGTTGGAACCTCCGCCTCGATGAGCTTGCCCGTATTCACATTGTATATCCGCACCCGCGTCATCGGTCCGGTTACCTTGACGAGGCCGGCTTCGATAGCGAAGGGACCGACAGCGGCGAGCATGTTGCCGCAATTGGGCGATGTGTCGACCATTTGCTGATCGATGCGCACCTGGGCAAAGAGATAATCGACATCCGCCCCCAATACAGTCGCCGGTCCAACAATGGCGACTTTGCTCGTGACGGGATTGCCGCCGCCGATGCCGTCGATTTGTAGCGGATGACCGGAACCCATTACGGATAACAGAATCTGGTCGCGTCGGCGCGGATCTGAAGGGAGGTCCGACGCCAGAAAAAACGGGCCTTTGGACGTGCCGCCTCTCATCAAGACACAGGGGATACGAATGAGGTCATTCATGATTTGCCGCTCTTTTATTCATGCGCCTGACAGATCAATCTGTCGATTTCTTGCACTTTTTGCGGTAAAGTGATTGATATGTGAAATGCGAAGATTCGGAGGATTGATGTGTTATGAACATCAATTGTGAGATACTTGACCTGCGAGCCTTTTTGGGTGTCGTGGAACTGGTGAGTTTTCATCGGGCTGCCGAGGCGCTTAATCTCTCTCAGCCCGCGCTCAGTCGGCGCATCCAGAAGCTGGAAATGGCGATCGGCGCTCCGTTACTGGAGCGGACGACACGGCACGTCTCTTTGACAGCTTTGGGGACGGAATTACTCCCACTCGTTCGCCGCATGTTGGAAGAATTCGACGGTTCGCTGTTTGCGGTCCGCGATGTCGGCGTCAATCGGGGCGGTCTGGTCACGATTGCCTGCCTTCCCACAGCTGCGTTTTACTTCCTGCCGACGGTCATCCGGCAGTTCAATGAAGAACATCCGAATATCCGTTTCCGTATCCTTGATTTGCCTGCGACCGAGGGTTTGCAGGCCGTTGCGCGGGGTGAGGTGGAGTTCGGCATCAACATCATGGGTACGTCCGATCCAGATTTGACGTTCGAGCGTCTTGTCGAAGATCCGTTCGTTCTCGCGGCGCGGAAGGATCATCCGCTTGCGGAGAAAGAGGAAGTGGGGTGGGCTGACCTGGAACCTTACCATTTGATCACGGTTCACCGGTCAAGTGCGAACCGCACACTTCTCGATGCGGCTTTAGCGAAGTCGAATATCAAGCTTCGATGGTTCTATGAAGTCACGCACCTTTCGACGTCCCTTGGTCTTGTCGAAGCCGGGCTCGGCATATCTGTGCTGCCGCAGATGGCCACGCCCCAAGGGGAACACCCTTTTCTCATCAGCCGCCCGATACGCAATCCGGCAATTTCAAGAACAATAGGCGTGGTGAGGCGTCGCGGAGGGACCTTGTCGCCGGCTGCAGAGCGATTCCTCCATATGCTAATTGGTACCTGGTCCGAAAGGTGAGTTCGGGTCTGGCAAGATATGTGTGAATCAGCATCGAATGCTGACATATAGCCGATTGCCAATTTGGTACGTCGGAGGCAAATGCAAATGTTTAGGACCAAATCGAAGCCATTAATTGCATTAGCGCAGTTAAGCCGGGTGAGCTCTTTGGAATAGTTGCTGATCGGCAAGCCAAACCTGATAGTTTTTGTCATCTTAGTGTTAACCAAATGCAATACTCAAATGGTCAGGACGCTTCAGTGTTCGGGGCGTCTGAACGAGGCGCCTTCAAGCGCGATTCCGTAAATATGGTTGGCTTCAACTGAGAACAGTGGCGAATGACCCCAATATACAATTTCTGGTTGCATACCCATATTATTTTGGTCTAATCCTTACAGTGAGAATCGGGGGTTCTTATGTCGCGGCGGGACTTCACTAGATTTGACTCAGCTTGCTGTGTGTCGCGGCGATCGGCGCTGTCGTTTTGGTCGCCAAAGCCACGATCCAAAGCCCATGAACCTCGTATCCGATGAAGTCGTACGCCGACTCATATAAGTTGTTGCCGGATTTTTCTTCAACGGCAATCGGATACTTTCATCGGCAAGCTCAATTAAACTTTTTCGGTCAGCGCTTTTGGCGGGTCGGCTTGGTCGTGGAAACCCGATCATGAGCGTCCGCCCGCAACCGACCATGAGGCGTGGCGCGAAACGGGAAACTGGTACATTTATTTTGTACGCCGATGTCGACTGCGCCTCATCCACAAATAACATTTCAGGTGACACCGCGATCGGCGTTTCAGACACCGTTGCGCATGTGGAACTAATCACAATCGACCAGCCTCGTTGTGCTCAAGGTTATATGCCCGACGACCAAGGGAGACCTCAGAGGCGACATGTGTAAAATTCGGCAGAACAAGAAAAGTGAAACACAGGCTCGCACGAACGGGCTAGGCGCATCGGCAGGACGCTCGAATGCCCCGGCCTTCGACTGGCGCGTCATGCGCGGTGGTCGCATGACCAAGTCCAAGGGCGAGGCCGCCAGCTTTGCGCCGAACGTGGCGCACCTTGTCTCGTCTGTCGCACGCAGGTGGAGCGCCCGGCTTCTGCCGGCCGCAATGCTTCTGGCTCTTGCGGCAAGTTCGGCGAGTGCTGCCGACAGATATTGGGATCCTAACGGCACCGCAGCCAACCGCGGCGGTACGGGCACATGGGATACAAGCTCGTCTTTCTGGAGCCCCAACGGGGATGGCGTCAGCGGCCCCTATGGCGCCTGGAGCAATGGCGCACTGGACGACGCCTTCTTCGGCGGGGCCGCCGCCGGCACGGTGAACCTGGGAGTGCCGATCACTGTCCACAACCTGACCTTTGATACCAGCACGACATATACACTCACCGGAAGCACCCTGACGCTCGGAGGCGCGACACCGACGATCACCACCAACGGCACCGCCACGGTCAACTCGATGATAGCCGGGAGCGCGGGGCTGACCAAGGCGGGCGCAGCCGCCCTGAACCTCACCGGTGCCAACACCTTCGCCGGCGGCATCAACGTCACCGGGGGGACCCTGAACGTCAGCGGCGATTCGTCGCTCGGCGCCGCGAGCAACACCATCAATCTGTCTTCGGGGGCAGCCCTGCAGAGCACCGGCGCGCTGGCCAGCAGTCGCGTTGTCACACTGCTCTCCGGCTCCTCCTACATTGGTGGGGGTGTCGGCTCTGCCCACATCACTGGGACCGGCGGCTTTTCCCTGGTCGCGCAGACAACGCTGAGCGACGACACCAACGATTTCACCGGTCCGGTAGGTACCGATGGCTCCCACTTGATCTTTACATCGATCCGCAATCTTGGCGAGGCGAGCGCCCTGGGAGCGGCGACCACGGCGGCCAACGGCGCAGTTTACGTCCGCAACGCTTCCGCCATCTATATCGGTAGCGGCGATACATCAAACCGTGGCTGGAGCATGGCGCCCTTCACCGGCTCCTCCGCTCTGAGAAATCAGGGAAGCGGCACGCTAACGGTAACTGGAGACATAACCGCAGGAGGAGGGTATGCAGCGTCCGTCATTTTGGATGCGCAGACCGCAGATTTGGCGCTGCTGGGCGTCATCAGCAGCAACCTTCCAGCTCGACCGTTCGTATTCATGGGCGGCGGGACAAACCGCAACATTACATTGAATAGTGCCAACACCTTTGGTGGCGCCGTCACGATCCAGAGCGTTACCGTAAGGGCGAACTCGTTGGCCAACTAAGGCACCGCCAGTTCACTGGGAACGGGTGCCGGTGCCGCGACAATCTCGCTCGCCAACGGCGCGCTCGCCTATACCGGCACGGGCGGCGGCACCAATCGCGGGCTGTGGCTCAACGGCGCCAACAGTGTCCTCAACGACGGTACCGGCGCGTTCGCCCTCAGTGGCACAGTGGCATTCAATGCCGCAGCCCCGGCCGACAGCCTCACCCTTGGCGGCAGCTTTGCGGGCAACAACACATTGTCGGGCGTGATTTCCGGCAATGGCGGCGTGATCATGAACGGCGCCGCGGGGAATGTCTGGCTGCTCAGCGGGGCCAACACCTATAACGGGGCGACCACCGTCATGGGCGGCACCCTGCAGGCCGGCAGCGATCAGGCCTTTGGCGCACCCAACGCTGTGACCGTCAATGGCGGCACGCTCGATCTCAACACCTACGATATCACTATTACCTCGCTTGCGGGGACCGGCGGCAGCGTGGCGCTGAACGGCGGCGACCTGACGGTCAACGGCGCCGCCAGCACGACTTATGGCGGCAGTATCACCGGCAACGGCAGCCTCGTGAAGCGGGGCACCGGCACGCTTACGCTCATCGGGCAAAACAACTATACTGGCGCCACGACGATCAACGGCGGCACGCTGGGGCTGAATTTCGCGGCGGCCGGAGCACCGGCCAACAACATCCTCTCGGGCACGTCTACACTGAACATGGCCGGGGGCACGCTCACCGTCACCGGTGCGGGCGTGGCGAACAGCCAGACCTTCAACGGACTGAACGTGACCGCTGGCAACAACCGCATCACTGCGACTTCGGGCGCCGGCGGCAGCATGACGCTGAACCTTGGCGCGCTCACGCACTCGGGCGGCCTGATGGATTTCACGCTGCCCGCCAGCGGCGCGATCACCACGACCAATGGCGACGGAGCCCTTGGGTGGGCAACAGTCAATGGCATGGACTATGCGCAAGTGCTAGCGGGCACCATCACCGCTTTCACTAGCTATGCGAACAAAGACGATGCGAGCACCTGGCTGACCGGAGATGTCGTCAGTGACGCCGGAGGGGCGGCCAATACCGCTTTCTTCAACACCGTCACCGGCAACGTGCAGCTCGGCGGCCTCAAATATACCGCCGCGACCAATTCCACGGTCACCATTGGCGGCGGCAACACGCTCGGCGTGGGCGGCACGATCATAGTCGCTTCCAGCGTTGGCAATGCCAGCCAGACGATCACTGGCGGAACGCTCACCGGCGGCGCCGGCGGCAGCCCCTTCGGCGTCCTCCACAACGGTACGGGCACCGGCACGTTCACGATCGCATCGACGATCGTCAACAATGGCGGCGCCACCAGCTTCATCAAGGGCGGCACCGGTAAAGTCGCGCTGACCGGTGCCAACACCTACACCGGCGGAACGACGCTCAGCGGCGGCACGCTCGCCATTGCCAGCGTCGCCAATGCCGGCGTTGCAAGCAGTATCGGCGCCTCGACGGCGGATTCCGCGAATCTGGTGATCGAGAGCGGCACGCTGGAATATACAGGTATAGGTGCGGGGACGACCGATCGCGGCTTCACGCTTACGAACGGCGGTCCATCCCGAACGATCCAGGTCAACAACAGCAGCGCCAACCTGAGCTTCGGCGGTGTGGTCGTCGGCTCCGATGACGCCAGCCTGATCAAGTCCGGCGCGGGCACGCTGACGCTGGCGAACGCCGCCAATATTTTTACCGGGCGTCACGACTGTGTCGGCAGGCACCCTCTCGGTCAATACGCTGGCAAACGGCGGCGTGGCGAGCGGCCTCGGCGCGTCGACTGCGGATTCCACGAACCTCGTGCTCCAGAGCACGGGCGGACTGCAATATACCGGCGGAACGGCCAGCACCGATCGCGGCTTCACGCTGGGAACGGGCAATGGCCGGATCGATGTCAGTAACGCTGCGACCGCGCTGACGATGAGCGGCGTGGCGACAGGCGCCGGCGGCCTGGTCAAGCAAGGCGACGGCACGCTGGTGCTGTCCGGTACCAATCTCTATCAGGGTGGAACGACGGTCAGTGCCGGCACGCTGCGCGCCGGCTCCGTTCAGGCCTTCGGCAATCAGACCGCGCTGATGGATGTCGCCACAGGCGCGACGTTGGATCTTGCCGGTTTTGCCAACACCGTCGGCGCGCTCAATGGCGGCGGTAACGTCATCCTGGGTTCGGCCACGCTGACCGCAGGCGGCATCAACGGTACCTTTACCGGCACGATCAGCGGCAGCGGCGGCTTCACCCGCAGCGGTGGCGGCACCCAGGTGATGCTCGGCTGTAACAACAATTACACCGGCGCAACGTCGCTTGTCGGCGCGGCCCTGTCCGTGAATTGCCTCGCCAATGGCGGGCTTGCCAGCGGCATCGGCGCATCGGGCAGCGCGTCCGCCAATCTCGTCCTGAACAACAGCGTTCTCACCTATACCGGCGACAGCACGAGTATCGATCGCGGATTCACGACCGCCGCAACCGGCGCCATCAACGTCGCCAATGCCGCCACCGTGCTTGAATTCAGAGGCGCGGTCGTAGGGGCGGGAATCGTTCGGAAAGACGGCGCGGGTACGCTCGTCCTGTCCGGTGTTAACAGCTACACTGGCGGAACGTCGGTCACCGGCGGCATCTTGCGCGCCGGCAGGATCAATGCCTTCTGGACGGGACCGGTCACGCTCGCAAACGCCGCTGGTGTCACATTAGATCTTGCCGACTTCAGCAACAGCGTCGGCTCTCTAAATGGTGGTGGTCCGCTCGGGGGCAACATTACACTCCGCACGGCAACGCTGACGCTGAACGGCGCTTCCGGAGCCGCCGGCTACGCCGGCGCTATCAGCGGCAGCGGCGGCCTCATCAAGAATGGGGGCTACACCCAAGCTCTCACGGGTTGTAACAGCAGCTATACCGGCCGCACCACAATCAATGGCGGCGTACTCGGGGTTTCATGCCTGGCCAACGGCGGCAGCAACAGTGCGATTGGCGCTTCCAGCGCCAGCGCAAGCAATCTGGTCCTCAATGGCGGAACCCTGCTCTACACCGGCGCGGCTGGCAGCACCAATCGCCTGTTCACGCTCGGGGGCTCAGCTGCAAACAGGCTGGAGGCTTCCGGTACAGGGGCGATCGCGTTTACCGGCACCGGGCCGATCGGGTTCTCTACTCCCAACACCAGTCAGACGCTCACGCTCGGCGGTACCAATACCGGCAATAACAGCCTGGCCGCACAGATGACCAACAATGGGACGGGCGTGACATCACTCTCCAAGGACGGTCCCGGCACCTGGATTCTCAACAACGCGAACAGCACCTATACCGGCGCCACCACCATTAATGGCGGCGTGCTCGGAGTCGACAAGCTCTCCAATGGCGGTATCGCGAGCAGCATCGGTGGGTCGTCGGCCGCGGCGTCCAATCTGGTGATCGGCAATGGCTCGACACTACGCTACTCCGGCGCGGGCGATACCACCAACCGGTTGTTCACACTTTCGGCTGGCACCACCTTCGTCGAATCGTCAGGCACTGGCGCAGTGGTCTTCACCGACACGGGACCGGTGACCCTGGCGGGCACCAACCAGGCGCGCACGATCGCGCTCGGAGGCACCAACACAGGCAACAACACGCTCGCCGGATCGATCGGCAATGCCGGCGCTGGCGTCACAACGCTGGCCAAGAACGACACCGGCACCTGGGTGCTGACTGGCAACAACACCTTCACCGGCAACACCGTTATCAACAATGGCAATCTGATGATCGGCAATGGTGGCACATCAGGCAATGCCGGTGCTGGCAACGTGATCGTCAATTCCCCGACCTCGACGCTGTCGTTCAATCGCAGCGACTCTTTCAACTTCACGGGAACGCTGAGCGGCCCCGGCAGCATTGCGCAGGTCGGCACCGGAACAACCGTGCTCACCGCGGCAGGCAACGCCATCGGCGCGACCAGCATCAGTGCCGGCACACTGCAGGTGAACGGCGGCCTGACCACCTCGACCATCGCCATGAACGGTGCCGGCACGCTGACGGTGAATGGTACGGTGCAGGGGCCCACTGCTGCCACGTCCACGATTACGGGCGACGCCGGTGCGAGCACGATCAACGTCAATGCGGGTGGCACGTTGCGGGCCAATGGTGACCTCGGTGGCGGCAACGATGTCGTCAATGTGGGTGGCACCCTCAACACGGGCGCCGCCACGCTGAACCTCGGCGCCGGAAACGACACGCTTTTGCTCAATGACACCGCCGTATTCGGCGGCACCGGTGTCAATGCCGGCACCGGCGGCGAGACAGGCACGGGCGACAGGCTGCAAGTGGTGACCGCGGCAGGGCGTACCCTCGACGGCGCCAACGTTACAAGCTTCGAGAGTCTGGACAAGCAGGGCGCGGGCGCGCTGATCCTGGCTGGCAATCACAGCTACAGCACCGGCACGACAATCCAGGCCGGCACGCTGCAGGTCGGCAATGGCGCCACGGTCGGCGCACTGACGACGCCAAGTGTGGCGAACAACGCCACGCTCGCCTTCAACCTCGACAGCGCCTACACTTTTGCCGGTGCGATCTCGGGCAGCGGTGTGGTGAACAAGCTGGGCACCGGGGTGACGACGCTCACCGGCACCAACAGCTACACCGGCGCGACCAACGTCAATGCCGGCACGCTGCTTGTCAACGGCAACCAGTCGGCCGCGACCGGGCCGACCTCGGTCGGTATCGGCGCCACGCTGGGCGGCATCGGCATCATCGGCGGTAGTGTCACGGTTGCCGACGGCGGCGCCATCAATCCTGGCGGCGTCGGCAATGCCGCCGGATCCCTGACGATCAACGGCAGTCTGGCGCTCAACAACAATTCGACTCTCAACTACAATTTCGGCCAGGCTAATGTGACCGGCGGCGCGTTCAACGACCTTATCAATGTCGGCGGCAATCTGACGCTCGACGGCACGCTGAACATCACGCAGACGCCTGGCGGCACGCTCGGCCCGGGCCTCTATCGCGTCATGAACTACGGCGGTGCGCTTACCAATAACGGGCTCAACGTTGCGTCGCCCGACTATTTCGTCCAGACCTCGATCGCCAACCAGGTCAATCTGGTCAATTCGGCGGGCCTGACCTTGAGCTACTGGGACGGCGAAGCCGGGCCGCATTCCAACAGCATCGTCAATGGCGGCAGCGGCACCTGGCGGGCGGCAGGCGACCAGAACTGGACCGATGACACCGGCGTCTTTGCAGCGCCCTTCGCCAATGCCAGCTTCGCCATCTTTGCTGGCGCTGCCGGCGCGGTGACCGTCGATGACACGAACGGCCTGGTGCAGGCCGCGGGCATGCAATTCGCCACCGGCGGGTATCTGGTGCAGGGAGATGACATTACTCTCGTTGGCCCGCAATCGACAGTGCGTGTGGGCGACGGCTCGGGGGCAGGTGCGGCCTATGTCGCGACGATTGATGCCAACCTGACCGGTAACACACAGCTGGTGAAGTCCGATCTCGGCACGCTGGTGCTTGGCGGCACCAACACCTACACGGGCGGCACCTTTATCGATGATGGTACGCTTCAGGTCTCGAGTGATTCGAACCTCGGCGATACAACGGGTGCGCTGATTTTCGGCGGTGCCACGTTGCGCAACACAGCGGCCTTCACTTCAGGCCGTGGCGTAACGCTCAACGCCGGCGGCGGTAACTTCGAGACCTTCGCTGATCTCACCCTGAACGGCGCGGTCGGCGGCACGGGCGTGCTAACCAAGTCGGGCACCGGCACGCTGGTGCTGAACGGTGCCAACACTTACGCTGGTGGCACCATCGTCAACGCTGGCACGGTCGAGGTCTCGGCCAACGCCAATCTCGGCAATGCGAGCGGCCCGCTCACCTTCAATGGCGGCACGCTGCACAGCACCGCCACCTTCACCGCCGCGCGCAACGTAACCCTCAATGCCGGCGGCGGGACCTTCGACACGGACAATGGGACAGCGCTGACGCTGGCAAACACGGTCAGCGGAGCGGGTGGGCTCACCAAGGACGGCGGCGGTGTCCTGACGCTCACAAATACAAACAGTTATGCCGGCGGTACGATGATCGAGTCCGGGATGCTAAAGCTTGGCAACGGCGGGGCATCGGGCTCGATTACCGGCGACGTGGTCAATGATGGCACGCTCGCCTTCGATCGGAATGACAGCTACACTTTTGCCGGCTTGATCTCAGGCACCGGCACGCTCGAACAGATCGGCAGCGGCGTCACGATCCTGGCCGCCAATAACAGCTACAGTGGTGCGACGGACGTCCGCGAGGGTACTCTCATCATCGATGGCGACCAATCGGCCGCGACAGGCACAACCACCGTCGAAGCCGGCGGAGTGCTTGGAGGTACCGGCACAGTCGGCGGCAATGTTGCCGTTTTTGACAACGGCGCGCTAAACCCGGGCGAACTCGGGTCAACGCCGGGGACGCTGACGATCAATGGCGACCTGGCGCTCGGTGCGCTGGCAACGCTCAATTACAATTTCGGCCAGGCAGGCGTCGCCGGCGGAGCCTATAACGACCTGACCGTCGTTCATGGCGATCTTCTGCTTGATGGGCAGCTGAACGTTGCCGAGACCGCGGGCGGGAATTTCGGGCCGGGCATCTACCGCGTGATCAGCTATGACGGGACGCTGACCAATCTGGGGCTCGCGGAGAGCTCTCCTAATTACGTGGTGCAGACCTCAGTCGACGGCCAGGTGAACCTGGTCGACATCAGCGCCATGACGCTCAACTTCTGGGACGGTGATGCCGGGCCGAAGGACAACTTTCTGGTCGATGGCGGCAATGGTGTCTGGCGTGCCGCCAGCGACGACAACTGGTCCGATGAGACTGGCGATATCAATGCAGCCTTCTCCAACGGCAGCTTTCCAATCTTTGCCGGCGCGGCGGGAACGGTCGAGGTCGACAACACCAGCGGCCAGGTGCAGGCCTCTGGCATGCAGTTCGCCACTGGCGGCTATCTCATCCAGGGGGACAACATCACCCTGATCGGGCCGCAGTCGACCATCCGGGTCGGCGACGGGACGTTGCCGGGCGCAGGCTATATCGCAACCGTCGGGTCCGTTCTTGAGGGCAGCTCGCAGTTGGTGAAGTCCGACCTCGGAACGCTCGTGCTTACGGGCGCCAACAGCTATACCGGCGGCACCCGCGTTAACGCTGGCACGCTGCAGGTGGCGAGCGACGGGAATCTGGGCGATGCGGCCGGCGGGTTCAACCTTGACGGTGGCACACTGCACAATACAGCCGCTTTTGCTTCCGGTCGCGGCGTGACGCTCCAAGCTGGCGGCGGTACCTTCGAGACCGACGCCGATCTGACGCTGTCAGGTTTGGTCAGCGGCACGGGCGGCTTCACCAAGACAGGTAGCGCTGCGCTGATACTGTCCGGCAACAACGCCTACACTGGCCCAACGAGGGTCAGTGCGGGCGGGCTCTATGTCGATGGTGACCAGAGCGGGGCAACCGGGCCTGTTTCGGTGGAAATCAGCGCTGCCCTCGGCGGTAACGGCGTCATGGGCGGTGACGTCGCGGTTGCCGACGGGGCAATGCTGTCGCCCGGTTCGGCAGACGGTACGCCCGGCACGCTCGCCATCAGCGGCAACCTTGCGCTCTCCAGCGGCTCGATCATCAATTACAGCTTCGGCGAGGCGAATGTTCCTGGCGGCACTCTCAACGATCTGACCACCGTTGGCGGCAACCTCGTTCTTGATGGCACGCTCAACGTCTCGGTCTCGACAGGCGGCACCTTCGGCCCCGGCGTCTACCGCGTGTTCAGCTACAATGGCGCATTGACCAATAACGGGCTGTCGGTCGGGAGCATTCCTTCGACGAACTACTTCGTCCAGACGGCAATCGCCAACCAGGTGAACCTCGTCAATGCGGAAGGGCTGACCCTGAACTACTGGGACGGTGCTGCCGGTCCGAAGTTCGACGGCGCCGTCAAAGGCGGCGACGGCGTCTGGCAGAATGCCAGCGGCAACGACAACTGGGCCGATGCGACGGGCATAATCAATGCCCCCTTCTCGGACGGCTCCTTTGCCATCTTCGCAGGCGCCGCCGGCATGGTGACGGTCGACAACGGCCCTGGTCAGGTCACGTCCTCGGGTATGCAGTTCGCGGCCGACGGCTATGTCATCCAGGGCGGTTCCATCGCCCTCGACGGCGGGGGGACATCGACCATCCGCGTTGGTGACGGAACGAACGCCGGTGCTGATATCACGGCGACCATTGCCTCGCAGCTCAGGGGCAACACGCAACTCGTCAAGACTGATCTCGGCACGCTCGCGCTCACCGGGACCAACAGCTATAGCGGCGGCACGGCGATCAACGGCGGCACGCTGCAGGTGTCGACCGATGCCAATCTCGGCGACGCCGCCGGTGCCCTGAGCTTCAACGGCGGCACGCTGCATACGACGGCAAGCTTCACCTCCCGCCGGAACATCGATCTGCTGGGGCAGGGGAGCTTCCTCACCGATGATGCAACCACACTTACCCTCGACGGAACCCTCTCCGGTAGCGGAAGCTTCGTCAAGTCTGGCACTGGCAAGATGGTGCTTGCCTCGGAAGGCTCGGGTTTTGCAGGCGTCACCTCGATTGATGGTGGCACTCTCGCAGTCAACGGCAGCCTGTGCGGCGACGTTAACGTTCGCTCGGGCGGCCGCCTGCAAGGCACAGGCACCGTTTGCGATACCAACAACTTCGACGGTGGTACGGTGGCGCCCGGCAATTCGATCGGCACTTTGACGGTCGCCGGCGACTATACCGGCAGCGGCGGCACGCTGGAAATCGAGACCGTTCTTGGCGGGGATGCTTCGCCGGCCGACCGGCTCGTTATCACCGGAAACACCGCCGGAACGACCCGGGTCAAGGTTATCAATCTTGATGGCGGTGGCGCCCAGACCCAAAACGGTATCGAGATTGT
This sequence comes from Phyllobacterium trifolii, assembly GCF_014192095.1. GTDB lineage: Bacteria > Pseudomonadota > Alphaproteobacteria > Rhizobiales > Rhizobiaceae > Phyllobacterium > Phyllobacterium trifolii. The sequence goes on along the minus strand of NZ_JACHXN010000019.1, from coordinate 55,003 downwards.
CGATGTCGGCGGCGCCTCGAACGGCAGCTTTTCGCTGGCCGGCGACTATGTCTTTGACGGTGAGCAGGCCGTGGTGGGTGGTGCCTATGCTTACCGGCTCTACAAGAACGGCATCAGCACTCCCAACGACGGCGACTGGTATTTGCGTTCCACCTATCTCAGTCCCGACAATCCCGCGCCGCAGCCCCTCTATGCACCCGGCGTGCCGCTTTATGAGGCCTATGCGGGTGTCCTGCAGAGCTTCAATGAACTCGGCACGCTGCAGCAGCGTGTTGGCAACAGAACCTGGGGTGAGGGCGCTACACCGCAGGGAGCGGACCTTCCAGGCCAAGGGCCGGTTGATGGCAAGGCCATCTGGGCCCGCATCCAGGCCGCTCACAGCCAGCTGGATCCGAAGGTTTCTACGACTGCGACTGACTACGATGTGTCCACCTGGAAGCTGCAGGCAGGCGTCGACGGCCTGTTGCATGAAGATGGGGCCGGCATGCTGATCGGAGGGCTTACCGTCCACTACGGAACGGTCTCCTCGGACGTGTCATCGCTCTTCGGTAGTGGCTCGATCGACGCTACTGGCTATGGGTTCGGCGGTACGCTCACTTGGTACAGGAGCAACGGCCTTTATATCGACGCCCAGGCCGAGGCGACCTGGTATGATAGCGATATCCGGTCGGCCTCGCTCGGCACCACGCTTGCCAATGGCAATGACGGTTTCGGTTATGCGCTGAGCATTGAGGCCGGGCAGAAGATCGCGCTTGACAGCAATTGGTCGCTGACGCCGCAGGCCCAACTTGCCTATTCCGCTGTGGACTTTGACGGTTTCACCGACCCGTATAGTGCCGTCGTGTCGCTCGGCAACAGCGACAGCTTGCTTGGCCGCCTCGGCCTGTCCGCGGACTATGAGAGCCAATGGGCAGATGCCGCAGGGCAGGTGAGCCGCTCGCATGTCTATGGCATCGCCAATCTCTATTACGACTTCCTCGACGGCTCCGACGTCAATGTGTCCGGCGTCAGTCTGGTCAGCCAGAACCAGGCCCTGTGGGGCGGGCTCGGGCTCGGCGGTTCAATAAGCTGGGCAGATAGTCGTTATACCCTCTATGGCGAGGCAATCGCGAGAGGAAGCTTCGAAGATTTGTCAGACAACAACTCCATAAGCGCTAAAGTCGGGTTTAGTGTGAACTGGTGAGGAGCATATATATGATACACGACGATGCTGTCCGTCTGATCGAATCGACAGCACAACAACTCACGTAACAGTTTCAGAAGCTACGGCATCAGTATCAGAGAGGTAATCGCGTGCGCATACCCTGTTTGGCTCAATTGGCTGCAACCGCAGCTTTGGTGACTCCCCTCCTAACAGCCCCGGCCCTCGCACAGGAAGCGCAATCAGTTTTGCCTGGCGGCGCCACTTCCCTTCAGGAGACGTACCAGGATTGGAGCCTGAACTGCCAAGGCACGCCACAGGCGGTGTGCGTCGTGTCGCAACAGCAGATGCAGCAGAACGGTCAACGGGTTATGGCTATCGAATTGCGTGGGAAGAGCGATGGTACCCTTTCTGGCAACCTGATCCTGCCCTTTGGGCTGACCCTCGACGCGGGTGCTGCACTTCAGATCGATGAGGCTGCGCCGCAGAAACCCTTGCGTTTTTCGACCTGTCTGCCAGCCGGTTGCCTGGTGCCGCTCAGTTTCGACGCGAAAACCGTAGCTACCTTGAGAACCGGCACTTCTCTCAAGGTCAAAGTACAAAGTGTTGATGCGAAGGAAGCCACGCTGTCGATTTCACTTAGTGGGCTTGCTGCGGCGGTTGATCGGCTGGCAGCTCTTGGGGGAGGTTGAGCAATCGCCGCCTCGGTTGTCATAAAGCAAATTTGGTTTCAACCGGCAAACCGATCCTGCACCCTGCATGTTCGGAGTATCACGCAATTTATAGTTCGGGCGCTCGCCCGGGCCTGCAATGGTTCAAAAGAAAAAGCCGGACTAAAAGTGGTTCCGTTGCAAATGTTCGAGGTAACGCAGTTGGTCGCGAGCTATCCGTTGTTCAGAAGGAAGCAGCCAGGATATCGAATTGCTCGGCCAGTGATGGCGTCGGGTTATAAGCGTAACGGGCCTGCCGTTTACGCATCATGTGTACCATCTCAATACCGGACAGCGTAACTGCCGCGCTTGCGAATGACTTGAAACCGAGAATCGGTCCGACGCGCCGCTTGATCCGCCGGTGATCCTGCTCGATACGGTTGTTCAAGTATTGACTTTGGCGGATGCGGATCGGTTTGAGCTTTCGTCGTGACCGGTCCTGTAGGCGACATGTCGTATCGCAGGATACAAGAGCTTCCCGGTTGGTCTGACTGCCGTCTATGACGACGCGCTCGGGTCGGCCATGCCGGTTGAACGCCTTACTGAAGAACCGTTTGGCCGCAGGCAGGTCCCGATGTTCGCTGAACCAGAACTCGACCGTATCACCCGCGCTGTCTACGGCGCGGTAAAGATACATCCATTGGCCCCGGACTTTGATGTAAGTCTCGTCGGCATGCCATTTACCGGTGACGGCGCGTTTGCGCTGGTTGAAGCGCTCTAACAACAATGGTGAGAAATGCACGACCCAGCGATGGATCGTCGAATGATCGACACTGATGCCGCGTTCGGTCATCATTTCCTTCAGGTCACGCAGGCTTAGGCCATAGGCCAAATACCAGCGCACGCACAACAGGATCACGGACTGGTCGAAATGGCGGCCCTTGAACATTGTTGGCTCTCCGGAAAATATCGCAGTTCAATGCCACACCGATCGTAACCAAAGAGTTTGCAACAGAACCAAATGATCAACGGGCTGGTTGGCAAAGACATCGGCCAGGTGCGGCGCTGACTGGTGCCAAAATGGTCAATGGCAGCGTATCGGCGATATCTGGTACGTCGGGCCGCATACTCACGGTTAGCTACGACGGCGGCAGGAAAAGCTTTCTCATCGGCGTGCCAGATAGCGCGCCGATCGTGCGGTATGTACTTGCCGACCGAACGACGCTGGAGCTTGGTTGCGACGTGATGATCAAAACGGACCCAGGCAATCAAGCCTTCCTCGTCACCATTGGCAAGGGCATAGCTCCTCCGATGTAACGGCCTCCGCCGAACCGAATTGTACGCAAGTAGCCAAGTATGGGTCAGCCTGCCCAGTTTCGCGCGGATTGGAAAGTGCGGAGAAGCCGAATTTGCCTCATGAATGCGGTCCATATCCAGCAACTGGGTGAGCCGAAAAGATTTTGGACAAAGCCAAGCTTCATCCTGATCGTGAGTGACGAAAACGATCGTCGCTCGTTGGATGCGCTTGATTTCGATTTGTATGCTCTCACACCGACTTCGGTCGATTGCAGACGAGCAACACGCAGGTGCCACGCGCTGTCGCTGACTGCCCGAGAGTTGGTCGAGAAAGCGCTTGCCCGGTCGAGCCCAACCAGATCGAGTGCGTATCGCCCTGTCCTGCGCCTCACCGGCCGGCAAATGCCGGATCTTCAAGCCAAACACACTATTCTCGACGAGCGTTAGATGTTGACATTGTTGGACGGAACCTCTCGAATAACTGCAAAACGACACCAGGGTATCAGGGCCGGGACAGGTCCTTGAGGTAGCCAGTTCACCTCCGCACGTCCCCCGTCAGTGAGGGGGAGCCGCTTTGGTTTGAGAATGTCCGGGCCGTTGGTGGCGTAATATCCTCGAATGTGAACGGCCGGATCAGGGTGAGGCATTGACTGGCGCCGTTTACCCATGGCTGCCCATTCTCGTGTCCGTTCGGGGCACGGGTGACCAATCCCCATCGCTCTGACTTCGAACCGGGATGGTTAATTGAGCTATAATCCGGATCGATCCGCGAAACCTAAAACGTTTCGATTGAGTAGTTGACCGGCATCACGCCGGTCCCTATCAGGCGATACGATGGGCCAGATCTCGGGCGGCGCGGTCGCCACCAAGCGCCTGATATCCTCGTGGAGTTCTTGCTGCGCCCTCCCGGCGCACATCATCCTCGTCCGCCATCTCTGCTAGTGAGCGGCGTAGTGCGGATGCGGCGTCATCGTCCTGGTCAGCTTCGGCCAACGTTGTTGAGGACCTGTTCAAGCTCGTAAATGCTGGCCATTACTGTTTTGAATTCGGGCGGCGTCCCGAAGATCATGGCGGACATTCTCTCGTAGTCGGCCGAGAGTTTCTTGCGCATACCAGTCGTGGGAACCAGTCGGAAGGTGCCGGGCACGGCCCGGTCATATCTATGGTCCGGCGCCCGGAACATCAGTTCCTTGTGCTTCCGGCACGCCTCCGCGAGATCAAGCATGGATGCTGTCGCCTTGCCATAATCGGGATGCGTCCAGATCTGGTGAACATCATAGTAGTGGCGTGAATAGCGGTTTAAATCGGGAACTTTCCGTTCGGGGTTTTCTTCAATACTTCGCTTTTCGGTCACTTCCGTCATCGCGTGAAGGATGAGAACCTTTTCCCAAAACGTCCGCTCGGGCCTAACGGTAATTACATTGGCAACGGTCAGATCGGCTCCGGCTCTCATTTCTGGCGCGATGTAGGGGATGATCCGCCGCGAGGGATCGGGGCGCGCTCCGCCTTCGATGCGCACCGCCGCCTCGACATAGCCGCCGCTCATATCGAAGACACTTTTGTATCCCACGATGAGAATATCGAGCGCTTCTTTTTTCCGGTACGAATCGTAACCGAAGCCGAGCGAGAAGTGTCCCGTTTGTCCGCTCTCTCCTTCGATCGCGGCGATTTCCTTGGCCAGCAAGTCTTTGAGGGGTCCCGACATATATCGCCGTGCAGCCTCGTCCACCTGATCCGCCAGTGCTTTCTGTTGCTGATTGACAGTAGGAAGTGCGGCGATGTCAGCCTCAAGCGGGACTTTCAGGTCCGCCTTGTAGATGCCGATGTCAATATCCTCGGAGAATCGCTTGATTAGACCATAAGCCTTGCTGAGACTGGTGCCGCCCTTGAAGTAAAGACCGATTGGATCGCTAGGGCGTCTATTGAACAGGAAGTCGAGCACCCAACAGACATACAGATCCTTCTCGATATTCTCGGCCCGCGTCTCAAGGTCAGAAGCAGCGGTTGAGAACAGTGCTCTGCGCTCGTCAGCGCTGGAGCGAAGGACTTCAATGAAGTTCTGGCGCATGTTCATCCTTGGTATTGTCGTTCGTTGGACCGCCTTCCACCTCCGCAGCGTGCAAGCCGCGGGTTATGGTTTCCACAGCTGGGTACATCCAGGCGGGGATAGAATGGATGTTTTCACGCAGATCCTGGATAATCGGCTGCCTGTGCGGGCTTCGTCCCAAGTAGCGGACGATACTATCGACAACGGCATCCAGATTGGATCGCTCATCCCGAAACCAGTGGAGGGCTTGGATCACCCGCATTGCCGGGCGGCCCGCCCAAAAAGCCGTCTTTGCCGAAATGCGCTTGAAGTCCAAGATATAGATAACCGGCTTTGTGGCATGCGGATCACCGGCATTAGCCTCGATCTCGATGGTTCGGGGATAGGTATCCGCATAGATTGTGGAACGGGCCGGAACGGCCGTCGTCAAACCAAGGTCGTTCGCGGCCGTCATGCCGTCCACGCACACACGAAGCTTATCGCGGCGCGCGATCGCATCAATGAATGAGGCGCGCGGCGGAAACACCATTTTGCCGGTGAGCTGGCTGATGCCCGGCTTGTCATACAGGCCGCGATGAGGGCGGCGGATGTCGCCGCGACTGGTTAGCCTCTGCAGTGCTTTTTCGACGGCGTTCGGCGTCCCTATATCGAGGAAATCGGCTCGCGACCAAACGCCGGAAGGTGCCGTGCTGGCGATCCGGTCGTGGATGCGTTCCAGTGTATCGGATGTTGGATCCGGCATGATGGGCCCTACTTTCTGACCGAAGATTATATACAAATTTTGGTCACTGGCAAGCAAAGTGGTTTACTGACCAATTTTTATATCTAAATATTGGTCAGAACACATTCAGATTAGACTCTCATGTAGTGTGCTCCTGAAATCGGATCGAAGGGAAGTTGGGGCTGCGCCGGGTCGCGCGGTCTGGATCTGAGCCGTGCTTCAGCATCCGCAAAAGCGGCTGGGATGTTTTGCGCGGCGGCTTTGTCATTGCCTCATTTCAACAGGAATTTCTTAGAATGGCGTGACAGACCTTCGGACAATGAAATCTGGAAGAGGAACCGTCTCGCAGGGATAGCCCGTCGGCTGACAGTTTCCCTCAATCACGCCACTCGCAATACCTGGCCCGCGTCCCGCGCAAGGCTTTCAGCCCCGCTCGTCCGCAAGCCAGGTATGCTCTGCCGCAATTGCAGCCGCCGGTCTGTCCTGCGTTTCGGGAGATGTCTTCGAGAAGAAGACGAGAAAGGATGGACAGCGTGTCCTCCCGAAACCCGAAAGGGGCATCGTAAAGTTAAAGTAGCCAGGTTGGATAGCGCTCTCATTTTCCTGTTGTCAGGCGGTGTCGAGATGAGCGATCTGCCGCCAGGTGTGCATGGCGGCATTTCGTAGGTCACGATGATCAGAAGATGAAATGCTGTGGCGGGGAAAGTGGAACAGGTTGGCGACAGGATCGTGGACGGAAACGAAACGCTGTAGCTGTCGCGTTGACTTGAAGCGCTTCATCATTCGTTCTCGTCTTCGGATGGGTTGATGTGAATTCTCGGCCCGATTGTTGAGGCCTTTGTGTGAGCGATGCTCCACACTCGGCATGACCTGCCGTTTCGCGGTGTTGTATGATCGAAGTTTGTCAGTGATCATCACACGCGGCACGCGGCCCTGCTTTTTGAGAAGCCTGCGCATCAAGCGCGTTGCTGCCTTGGCATTTCTGCGGCTTTGCACAAGAACATCGATGACAAAGCCTTCCTGATCAACAGCTCGCCAGAGCCAGCGTCTCTTGCCCGCAATTGTAACAACAACCTCGTCGAGGTGCCACTTGTCACCAAATCGACCGGCCGACCTTCGCCGGATCTCGTTGGCGAAGCGTCGTCCGAATTTCTCTGCCCATGCTCGTATCGTTTGATGGCTGACAATGATGCCCCGGGCGGCCAGCATATCCTCGACCATGCGCAGGCTCAGTGGAAAGCGGAAGTAGAGCCAGACTGCATGTGCAATTATCTCGGCGGGAAAGCGATGGCGACGATAGAGCGGATCACGGCAGGAGCTTTTCATGCCGCATCTTCCGACATTTCCATCAGCTTCCAGTTAACGTTACGGTGCGCGTTTGAACGCTTTGCCGACGATGCTGTTTGTCATTGCAGCAGTGAGCGTCAAGCTCAAAAGCTGCAAGCGGAACTTGAGCGGCGGTTTGCTGAATGCGGACTGACGTTACATCCAGACAAGACACAGATCGTGTACTGTAAGGATAACGTTCGGCGAGGATATTACCCGAACCGGAAATTCGACTTTCTCGGCTATACCTTTCGGCCGAGACTGTCGATGAACCGATGGGGCAAGACCTTCGTCAACTTCAGTCCCGGCATGAGCAACCGGGCCGCGAAAGCCATCCGTCAGACGATGCGGGACTGGCAGCTTGACCGCCGTATCGACAAGCGCATCAACGATCTGGCCAAGATGTTCAATCCGATCCTACGCGGTTGGATGAACTATTATGGCCGGTATCACAAATCGGCACTTTCCCGAGCATTAATGCATCTCGATCTGCGCCTGGCACGCTGGGCGATGTCGAAATATCGTCGCCTGAGACGCCATCGTCGGCGTGCACGGTATTGGGTCCAGGACGTAAGGCGTCGGGAGCCAGCGCTGTTCGCACATTGGCGATTGCTGTATCAGGCACCAGCTGGACGGTAGGAGCCGGATGAGTGGAGACGCTCACGTCCGGATCTGTGAGAGCCTGGGGGTGAAATTCCCCCGGGCCACTCGACTCGTGATTTCCATTGGCGGTCGAAAACATTGGCTTTGGCGCGCCGTCGACCAGGATAGCTACGTTCTCGATGAGATCGTCCAAACCCGCCGGAACACAAAGGCCGCCACGCGGTTGATGATCCGGCTCCTGAAGAAGCAAGGTCTCACCCCAAAGCGCATCATCACTGACAAACTGCGGTCGTATGGAGCGGCAAAACGCCAGGTCATGCCGAAGGTCGAGCATCGATCACACAAAGGTCTCAACAATCGAGCAGAAAACGCGCATGTTCCTTTGCGAAAACGGGAGCGAATGATGTAGGGCTTCCGATCGTCAGGGAGCCTGCAGCGGTTCATCAGCATATTCTCGGAATTCCGAAATCTCTTCGTCCCGCCACGCTCCAAACACTCAGCTCTCGCCACCCACATTCATCGCCTCACAGCTATGGCGGAATGGAATGCCGTGACCGGAATGCTGGCCTGAATTCTCAGCCGTCAACTCTATGCCGGCGTTTTCAGATAACGTGACATCGCCCAGAAAACCGCATTTGAGTGGGTCTGCGGTTCGGCTCCGCCCAAGGCGGTCATAACCTCTGCTTCTGGGCCCGTTGCTGACGCGGCGAACACGTGCAAGTTTGGCTAAATCGAGCTCGAGCCATTTCTGCCACCTGTCGACTGAAAGCAGATTTCAGGTGCGTTTGAACCCGACTCGTAGACGGAATGGCATTTGCGGAAAATCCGGCGTTATCTGGCTTCTTCTTCAACAACATGCCTGTCGGCGTCACGAATGATGATGCCCATTTCAGCTGAACTGCGCGGTTTCTGGGCTGACGGCGTCCTCGGGACAGATGACATCGTGTGCCGGTCTTGCATATGGCGATAATATTTCCTGGAACAAACTCGGTCCTTGCAGGTTGGGAAGAATGTCGGCGGAGGAAACCCTGCCGGGCGCGGTCTTCGTCCGTGAAGCGCAGCGTCGGTACAAATCCCAGTCAGAACACCTGTTGAAGGAAATCCCATGGTCTTGACGTTAGTGAGCCCTGCATTTGCTGATGGCGATGCTATTCCCCCAAAATATACCCGTATCCACGAAAATCTGTTTCCACCATTGAAATGGAGCGGCGTTCCGGATGGGACACGCAGTTTTGCACTAGTCGTTGAAGACGCCGATGCACCGACTGGGATTTTCCGCATTGTGGAATATTCAACATTCGGCCGACACTCAAAGGATTGCCTGAAAGTGTGGATACTGTGCCGGGCCAGGCGCCGCGTTTTTCGGAGAATGATTTCGGCAATGCGCGTTATGACGGACCGCAACCACCCAAAGATCATGGAGTGCACCACTATCATTTTCGCTTGGCGGCACTCGATGTTCCGAATCTTTCTGTGCCCAGCTCTGCAGGTGCTGGGCTGATGTGGAATGCAGCACGGAAATACACACTTGCGCAAGCGACACTGACCGGAACATTTGAGGTGTAGAATCCGAAGCCATAACAGGGGCAGCATTTTGGCTGAGCGAATCTCAGTTCTCTCGCGTTGCTGATTGGTTCGTCCCCGTTTGCCCTGTTGTCGCGACATTGCCGGGATTCAAACGAATCCGCGGCAATGCCTGCGGATATTCGTGCTGAACGAAATCAATCAGCTTTTCGCGAACCTCGCAACGCAGATCAAATGTTCGGCCGGAATTCGTCGCGGACACAAGGATACGGATTTCCATCACGTTTTCCTTAAAATCGGTGACGGCAACATTGGCGACGCGCTGATCCCATAGCTTGGAAGCGGCGAGAATCTCCTCAACCTTGCTGCGAAGCACTGCGATCGGCACACTGTAATCAAGGTAGATCATCACTGTGCCAATCAGCGAGGCGCTCTCGCGTGTCCAGTTCTGGAACGGGTTCTCGATGAAGTAGCTGAGCGGAAGAATGAGGCGCCGCCAGTCCCATATTTTGACAACGACATAGGTTGAGGTGATCTCCTCGACATTGCCCCACTCGCCTTCAACAAGCAGTGCGTCATCGATGCGGATCGGCTGGGTGATAGCAAGCTGAATGCCCGCGAAGAGATTCTTCAGGACCGGTTGAAGCGCCAAGCCAACCACAATGCCAGCTGCACCGGCAGATGCCAAAAGACTGACACCATATTGCCGGACCGCATCAAAAGTCATCAATGCAGCGGCGACCGCGATCATTATGATCAACAGGTCGATGATTCGCCCGATGATCCGCGATTGCGTCACATGCTTGCGCGCCAGCAGATTGTCTTCGGCATCAAGTTTGAAGCGCCTTAGATAAACGGTGGTCCAGATATGCGCGGCCGACTTGACCATCCAGGCAATCAGCGCGATGAAGCAGATGAGCAGACCATGACGAAGCACCGAGGCTTGCAGATCGGTCAGGGGCGCGACCGAAACCGCGAGGGCGAGTGCAGCCACCACAACCGCAAAGCGGGCGGCGCGCTCGGTCCGTGAGACCAGCGAGCGCCAGAACAAATCCCGAGCGGCAACGATACGGGTAAGCAGCTTGTAAAGAGCGCGATGCGCGACCAAAGCAATGCCAACCGCGCCGGCGATGAGGGCAAGGCTGATGATCCAGTCCGGCAACCATCCCACCTGCGCTTCGAGGTGGATAATAAAATCTGTCATGCCACAAAGTAGAGTGCAGCGCGGGATATTGAAAGAGTGCGTCACAGCACACCGCAAATTGCCTGGGTAACAATGTGAACCAGCGGCGGTACCCATCGCAGAAAATCCTCCCGTCCGGACTGTCTGGAAGACTTGCGCCGGCACGCCTGCCTGCGCATACGCCGTTCGAACGGCGCGATCGGCCATTGGTTCTTTGTCGACGGCACCGAGCGGATCGAGGTTGCGGTCTCGGGCCCGTTGATCGCGCATGACTACACGACGCTGCTTGGGGCGGCGATCCAGGGCGTGGGACTGGCGCAGGCGCCGGGGCCGCTCATCCGCCCACCGATCGCCGACGGAAAGCTGGAGTCGGTGCTCGACGACCTCGCCGTCATGACGCCGGGCGTCTTCCTCTACCATCCGGGCAAGCGCCAGATGCTCCCCAAGCTTCGGGCTTTCATCGACCACATCAAATCGGCGGCCTGATATGACGGATTTCGATATGCGGTGAGCGGTCAATCGCGAGCGAGACGGTGAGTGCACGCAACGTCTAATTTTCCAGTGCAAGCCGCCACTCGATAAGTCACCTGGCTTTTCGGCACATGCCAATCTTGTTGTTGTCTGAACGGCAGGTATTGTTCAAATGGACCTTGTTTCCTCGTGCCCAGCGCTGCACCGCAATCGGGTTCCTTGGTGGAATTTGCCGTGTTTGTTCAAGGAACGCAACTTGGCTCCAATCCAAGCGGTTGGATGCGGGATAGTTAAGCAATTACACCACTCATTTCATCCGGACTTCTGCACCGTGTTGCTGGCGCTATGCGGAACCGCCATTCAAGGAGGATCGCCTCATGACATTAATGGACCGGCACCTGCTTTCGCGTACCCGCTCCTTTATGGAGGACGTTCGCCGATGAACAAATCAGATACGCTCTGGATGTTGTTGGGCCGGAATCGTAGCCTTGGCGGCCGCCAGCAGCTCGACGGCTCGTCAAGACAACTGCGAAAACAGAATCCAACGACTTTTCACAACTGACAAGGAAACGTCCGCCCATGACGACTTCAGGGACAAGGAAAGTGGCAGCAATCACCGGAGCATCTTCCGGGATAGGTTCGGTTTATGCGGAAAGATTCGCGGCGCGAGGTTACGATCTCATATTGATCGCCCGCCGCGGGGAGCGTCTTGCAGCTTTATCCGGGCAACTGAGCGCCGTTTATGGTGTCGAAGTCGAAGTGATCAGCGCCGATTTGACAAAGGAGGCCGATCTCGTCCGTGTTGCAGGAAGTCTTGCCGATAGTGCGGCTTTGAGGGTTGTGGTTAACAATGCCGGCAATTCGAGGTTGGCTCCTCTGGCCGATACATCTGCGGCCGAATCTGCTTCCATGATCGCGTTGAATATTGTCGCGTTGACGCGTCTTACAGAGGCCGTGCTCCCCTCGTTCCTGTCGCAAAAGGACGGCCTCATCATCAATATCGCGTCCGTCCTTTCCCTGCACGCCCTGCCCACCAGCGCGATATACAGCGGCACCAAGGGCTATGTCCTGAACTTCAGCCGGGGACTGCAACAGGAACTCGCGGGTACCGGGGTGCGCTTGCAGGTCGTGCTTCCCGGCACAACCGCGACCGAACTTTGGGATCTTTCGGGCGTTCCGTTGGCCTCGCTGAACAAGGCGAAAATCATGTCGGCCGAGGATATGGTCGATGCCGCCCTGGCAGGATTGGACAATCACGAAGACGTGACCTTGCCTTCGGTTGCCGACGCCAGCCTCTGGGATGCATATGACGCGGCCCGGTCCAAACTGTTCCTCGCGACCCAGACCGGGAAACCGGCACCGCGTTACGCGAAGTCATGACGACGACAATCTCGGGTTCATTGGAGCGTGTGGCGATGGCCGGCCACATGAACGCGGTGACATTGGGGAACCGCATGTCGAGATTTTCACCGCTCGCTGCAATCCTCATCGCTTCAGCGGTTTTCCTCCTGGACACTTTGACGACTTTGGACATTGCCATTGCCGTGCTCTACGTGGGCGTGGTGCTGTTGGCTCTTAATTTTGCGGGCCCGAACGGCATCGTGTTGGTCGGCGCGGCGTGCATGGGGCTTACCGTCCTGAGCTTTCTGATATCGCATTCGGATAATCTCATTGAACTGGAGGATTCGTTGGCGCGTTGCCTGGTCAGTCTTGCCGCTATCGCCATCACAACACTCCTCGGTTACCGCTTGAAAACGTCAATGAATGTCTTGGCCGAAAGTGAACTGCGTTACCGCACCATTTTTCTGGCGACGGGAGTGGGCATTCTCCAGATGGATTTCAGCGGGCTTAAAGACGCCATTGAAAAGCTTAAGAGCGACGGCATACGGGACATCGATCTGGCGCGTAAACTCGATCCAGGATTTCTCAACAAAATTCCGAAAACCGTACGGCTGATCAACGCGAACGAAACAGCTCTGAAGATATTCAATGCCGGAGACATCCATGCGCTGGAGAGGATGCTGCCAACTATTATCACCGCGGATATGGACAAGTCATGGAAGTTCCTCGCAGCAATCTGGGCCGGTAGTCCCAGTTATGAAGCTGAAACGGTGATCAACGATGCAGAGGGCACACAACTCACTGTTCTCTATAACGCTGCATTTCCAGCTGATCGTCCGGCTCTCGACATGGTCCTGATCAGTATCATGGATGTAACCGCGAGGAGGGAAACTGAAAATCAGCTTCATTCCGCCCGAATGGAGCTGACACATGTTGCCCGGGTCGCAACGCTTGGGGAACTGACAGTGTCGATCGCCCATGAAATCAATCAACCGTTGGCTGCCATGATTACCAATGGGGCAGCAGGCTTGCGTTGGCTGAAACGTGCCGAGCCGGATCTGGCGAAAGTTCAATCTTCGATGGAGAGCATGGTCGCCGATGCCAAACGCGCCAGCGAGATCATCAAGAACCTGCGTGCATTGTCGAAGAAATCGTCTCCGGTCGCGTCACACGTCAACCTGAACGACGTTCTGCAAGAGACGGTTGCACTGGTCCAAAGGGAAATTGACATCAATCGGGTGAGCCTGCAATTCGCTTTGGCTGCCGACCTCCCACAGGTCTGTGGTGACAGGGTACAACTGCAGCAAGTAATCCTGAACCTCGTATTGAACGCTATTCAGGCCATGTCACAGACATCCGAAAATATTCGGAATCTGCTGATAGAATCAATTGCCCATGAACGCGCGGCCCTCGTGAAAATCCACGACAGCGGGCCAGGGCTTACACCTGAAACCCGGGAAAAACTGTTCAGCCCCTTCTACACGACCAAGCCTGAAGGCATGGGAATGGGCTTGTCGATTTGCCAATCCATCGTGACTGCCCATGGAGGGAGCATTACCGCGAACTCCCTGCAGGGTGCGGGAACAACCTTCGAATTCACCATTCCCGTAAAAACGGAGGCCGGATGATGGTGAAGCCAACATCGCCGCTTGTCTTTGTCGTTGACGACGACGTGCACTTGCGGGAGGCATTGCACAATCTGTTTGAATCGGTCGGAATGGGTGTCGAGCTGTTCGGTTCAACTTCGGAACTCCTGGTTCGTCTTGCAAAGGGCGGCGCGTCGGAGAGTTGCCTTGTCCTGGATATCCGGCTTCCGGCTGTCAGTGGCCTCGACTTTCAGAACCAGTTGGCGAAGATTGGCAACAACATTCCGATTATTTTCATGACAGGCCACGGCGATGTTCCGATGTCCGTGCGGGCGATGAAAGCGGGGGCGATCGATTTCCTCATCAAGCCGTTCCGCGACCAGGACATGCTCGATGCAGTTTCCAATGCGTTGGCGCTGGACCGGAGCCGCCGAGCTGCCGAGGATGAAGTATCCGCGCTCATGACGCGGTATGAGGACCTGACAATGCGCGAACGCCAGGTATTGGCCTTGGTGACGACCGGCCTCATGAACAAACAGATTGCCGGCGAACTGGGCGTCAGTGAAATAACGGTAAAAATCCATCGCGGCCATGTGATGGAGAAGATGGGAGTGCGGACGTTTGCCGAGCTTGTCAAGGGATACGAGACGATCCTGCCGCACCTGAAAACGTAATCGCTGAATATAAACCATTTAAACTTGAGTATGATTGAATTTCGTCGGCGACAGGCGCATTTGTTTGCATGTTATTAAAGTGCGTTGAGTACGCAAAAGGCTTTCCTTGTCCAATCTGAAATCCATAGCTGTCGTCGAGGACGACGCATCCCTGCTGGCTGCACTGGAGAATCTGATCGGTGCTCACGGTCTCGATGTCCATGGTTTTGCAAACGCCGAAGCCTTCCTGGCTCAAAGAGACTGCGTCGAAATTGACTGCCTGATAACGGATGTGCAGATGGATGGGATGGGCGGGGTAGAGCTGTTCGACATCCTGCGTAAGGCCGGCGACACTACACCGGTCATATTCATTACGGCATTTGAGGATGAGCGGATACACAGGCAGGTCATGGCAGCTGGGGCCGCTGCCTATTTCAAGAAACCTTTCGATTGTGAGGATGTGATCGAGTGCGTTGAACAGTGCCTGGCCAAATGACTTTGTCGGAGCGCTTGTTGGAATGACTGGAGAGTGTTGTTTGAAGCGGCAAAATCAGTAAGCGCGTCTTTACCTTCACACAGCCCATCAGAGAATCCCCCGAGGGCAGCAGTATCCTGGACACTCTTTGCCGCAGCGAACAGCAGTTACCAACCACTGGTGACGTGAGACTTCGGCGTTTCGGCTAATGTTGCAAGGCTTGGCAAAACCGCACCTGGACCGTCGCCTTCTCCAATTCCAACGATCGTATCCACATATGTCGTTAGCCAGGCCTGCCCGATCCAGCCTGAGGACGCGCACGTCGAAGAGGTGGCGGTCTTCAAGTGCTTCAGGTGATATCCTTACTGGGCTCGAGCGGGCAGGGGACGGGGACGAGGAGGGGGAGCAAAGGGTCGAGGTCGTTGAAGATGAAACACCGTAAATGATTGCCTCTGGACCAGTCCTCAGCGAGAACAGCGGCGATCCAGCGCACACAGCGGATATGAAGATCGCTAGTGTGACGATACCGGTCATTATAGCATCCTGCGAGAGCGACGAAATCAAGCGAGATTCACGATGCTCCGTATTGGGCCCCGAGAAACAAGTTCTGTCCAATAAGCGCTGCGCGCGCCGCTGCACCGTCCAGTGCCAAATCAGCCCACAATAGGGCCCCTGGATCGGCGCGCAAAAGGGACCTCTCGTTAGAGCAAAATGGTCAGCGCTCGCCGGGCGGAACTGCGTTGGGGCTATCAGGCGCTGATCTCGCAGTGGCGGGTGAGACGGTCGAGCAAAGCAGTCGTCATCCTGGGGCAAGATTGGGCGTCCAGAGTGTTTTGAACCACCACTCAGCGGCGGTAGTTTAGAGCCTTGCGGGGCGCGGCATCTAGCATTGCCATAGTGTATGGGTGTGACGGACTGGTGAGGAGTTGCGTGGTCGGCGCCAGTTCAACAATTCGACCATGCTGCAACACGGCGATCCTGTCACATATTCTGGCAACCGCGGCGATGTCGTGAGAAATGAAAATGTAGGAAATATTGTTCTGCCGTCCGACTTCTTTCAGAAGATCGAGAATCTGCACTTGGGTGGCCGTCTCGAGCGATGAAACCGGTTCGTCGGCGACGATGACCTGAGGGTTTGCAGCCAAGGCTCTGGCAATGGCGATCCTTTGGCGCTGGCCGCCCGAGAATTCATGCGGGTAGCGGTCGAGACCATCAGAACTGAGTCCCACCTGCCGAAACAGTTCGGTCGCGCGGGCGCGAATGGCGCTCCAGTCGCGAACACCACTGGCGAAGATCGGCTCACCCAGCTGACGCGCTACGGTCAAACGCGCATTGAGCGAGCTGTGTGGGTCCTGGAAAACCATCTGACATTGCAGGAACTCCTTTCGAAGGGGGCGCGCCGGCGGATTGCGCGCATCCTGGTCGGAAATGTATATCCGGCCCGACGTGGGCTGGTCGAGGCCGACCGCAATTCGGCCAAGCGTCGTCTTGCCGGAGCCGCTTTCACCGACGATACCCAGGGTTTCGCCACATTTGAGCATAAGCGAAACGTTCTTCAGCGCATTAACCGGGTGCTCTCGCGTGCCGAAACGTTGGGAAATGTTATCTAGCACGAGTTTGGGCGGCGGGTCGTCCCTGGATGCCAAGCCGACGGCCGGGTACGCCTTCGGGTGCACTCCTGCAATGTCCAGCGTCAGACGCGACGCAAGCATGCTGATGGTGTGGGGATGGCGCGGGTTCGAGAATACCGATCGGACATCTCCACGCTCGACCAAGCGACCGGATTTGATGACCGCGACACGGTCGGCTGCTTGCGAAACCACGTTAAGGTCGTGCGTAATCAGGAGGATCGCGCATTTGTTGCGGCTCTTGATGGCCCCCAACAGATCCAGCACTCTGGCCCGCATGCCCCCATCGAGTGCGGTTGTGGGCTCGTCGGCGATAATGACGCCGGGCTCGAGCGCTAGCATGGCGGCGATCGACACACGCTGCCGCATGCCACCGGAAAGCTGGTGGGGATACTGCGCCATGACCCGCTCCGGATCGGCAATCCCGACCTCATCAAGGGCGGCGAGCGCCGAGCTCCTCGCGGCCCCGCGGGTGGCGCCACGATGGAAAACGAGACCCTCGGTCATCTGGCGCGCAATCGTCAAGACGGGATTGAGCGAGCTCATCGACTCCTGAAAGATCATCCCGATGTGTGCGCCGCACAAGCGATTGATCGCCTTCCGATTCAGATCGGCAAGATCGACGCCGTTCAGGCATATTCGACCGGAGACATTCGCGGAAGGCGGAAGCAGCTGCATGGCAGCCAGCGCGATCGTAGACTTTCCGCTGCCAGACTCCCCGACGAGGGCCATGACCTCTCCGGGCAGCAACGCCAGATTGACATCCTCAAGTGCCACGACCGGGCCGCCGGGGGTATTGTAGGTGACGGTCAAATTGTCCAGGGACAGTGCCGGTCCTCGCGTCAAGAAGTTCTCCCACCGCGGGGATCGGACATGTCGCGCAACCCGTCGCCGATCAGGTTGAGCGACAGCGCAGTCAGGCAGATTGCCAGGCCCGGAAAGAACAGGATCCAGGGCGCCTTATTCATGTAGTTGGCGCCGGAAACCAGGATCAGACCCCATTCCGGAGCAGGGGGCTGCACGCCCAGGCCGAGGAAGGAAAGCCCTGCAGCAGCTAGCACCGCCGAGGAAACGCCGAGCGTCGCCATGACCGCTACGCTTTGAACGATGTTCGGCATGACATGGACTCGCACCAGCCTAAAGGGCCCAGTGGTCGCCAGCGAGGCGGCCTCAACATAGGGCTTGCCTCGTTCCACGGCGGCGAGCCCGTATGTCGTTCGCGCAAACACCGGCGCCATGCCGGCTGCGATCGCAGTCGCCACATTCAGCGTTCCCGGTCCGAGGAAAGCAACCAGTGAAAGTGCTATCAGCGTGTCAGGAAGGGCATATAGAAAATCCACGGCGCGCAACAACGCAACTTCGATGATCCTGCCGGAGAACGCTGCCGCGAGCCCGATGAGGCCGCCGACCAGCAGCCCGCCAGCCACCGCGCAGATTCCTATGCCCAGCGACAGGCGGGCGCCTACGAGGACGCGACTGAACAGATCGCGCCCGAACTCGTCCGTCCCAAATATGAACCGCGCACTGGGTGCAGCAAGCCGAGGACCGACAGCCATGCGATTGGGTTCGAACGGGGCCACCCAGGGAGCAAGCAGCGCGGCCGCGGCCAGGAAAATTGCGATCCCGAGGCCGAGAATAAACCTCCAGTGGGCACGCCAACCGGCCGAATGGGTGCCGCCGAGCGCGCGCGTCAAAGCCGCCTCATTCTCGGGTCGAGCAGCGCATACAAGAGTTCCAGGCATGTCGAGATGACGACGATGGAGGTAGCGAAGGCCACGACGAAGCCCTGGATCACCGGATAGTCCCGCTGCAGCATGGCCTGTACGGCCAGTCGTCCCAACCCGTTCCAGGCAAAGACGCTTTCGATGATCACCTGTCCGCCCATCATGGAGGCGAAACCAATGCCGAGGATCGTCACGATATTGACGAGCGCCGGCCGCAAGACATGTACCGCCAGTACCTGGCTCTCGGGCAATCCCCGCGCACGTGCAGTTCGCACAAAGTCTTCCGCGAGCACGTCCAGCAACGCGGACCGCGTCATCCGCGCGACGATTGGGGAATAGGCGAGACCCAAGGTGAGCGCTGGCAGCACCATGTTCTCCAGGTCGGTGCCGGCCACCGGCAACCATCGCAACCGCAGGGCGAAGATCTGCATCAGGATCAGCCCAAGCCAGAAGCCAGGAACCGAAAAGGCCAGCACCATGATGGTCGTCAGGAAGGTGTCGACACCGTTGCCACGGTTGACGGCAGCGGCGACACCAACCGGCACACCGATCATTGCCGCCAGACCAAGCCCTGCAACCGATAGCAGCAGGGTGTTCGGCAGTCTTTCAAGAATAAGAAGAGCGACCGGCTCGTTTGCACGAAAACTTGTACCCAGGTCGCCTGTCAGCGCATTGAGCACGTAGTCGCCGACCTGCCTCCAGATCGGTTGATCGAGCCCGAGCCGGTCGCGCATTTCGTTTACGGCGTCGGGCGTCATTGAGGCGGAACTGGCCATCATCGCGGTCACCGGATCGCCCGGCACAGCATGCACAAGAACGCCGGCCAGCATAAGGACAGCCAGCACTGTAAAAAAAGCGGCCAATATCCGCTTGGCAATGAGGGCTATCATTTCCGTCAACATTTCCGGGCCACCCGGCAATGGTATGCCAAATCATTCGGCGATGAAAGAGGCGTGCAAACCCGATCTGCCGGGCAGAGGCGACAATCAGGGCAGACCGGAACGATCGCATCGCTCTCGGCTGGCAGCCGATTTTCTGTCTGCCGCAAGCGTCCACTTTCATGTCGCCTTCAGGCGTCGCAACCGGCCACGACGGTCGCTATCTTTTTCATCGGCCAACCCGGTGTCCATAATGTTCTTCCATTATAGCGAAGCAGAACTTTGATTTGCTATTGTGACGGAAATACCTGCTGGCATTGAGCCCGCATCTTGCCAACGCATGCGATTTGAGGCGAGCTTTGAGCAAAGCATGTTTGAATGAGCTGCACTGATGCCGGTCACGCTACGGGCTGCGGCGTTGCGTGCAACGAGTTCGGGAGGCGAACTGGTAAAATGGCAAAAAAAGTCAAGAGGGTTAGCCGTCAGAAGGATGCAGTCGACATGACATCACGTGCGGCATCAATTATCGCCGTTGTCGATGATGACGCCCATGTGCTCGAGTCAATGGGAGAACTCCTGGAGGCGGTCGGCCATACCGTCCACGCTTATCCTTCTCCTCAATTCCTTCTTGCGAGCAAGGTGTTACAATCGCTCGATTGCCTCATCACCGATATTGGACTGCCGGAAATCGACGGTTTCGAGCTATGCCGACGCACACGCATAGAGCGACCGGATCTGCCGGTTATATTTATCACTGCCCGCGACCACGTCGCCGATCAGCAGCGGGCTGATGCCCAGGGCCATTACGGCCTTTTCCGCAAGCCCTTTTACGCAGCGGCGCTGCTTGCGGCAGTCGACCGCGCCCTTCTGAGCCGCAAGCAGCGTTAACACTGAATTGGCAGGAGATCAGCCGTGGTTGTGTTGAATATTCGTGGCGTCAACGGCGGTAATACCCAGATCGAGGAGACACGACCGTTGACGCCAGCGGACATCGAATGGGCCGCAGCGGTCGTGACGAGATCCTTTTTCCGTGACTCGGGTATGGTCTGGGTGCTTCCCGATGATGACGTCCGTCACCGCCTGGGTGTGGTGATGGCTTCGGCCTTTATCCGATATGCCTGTCTCGAAGGGCGCGTCGAGGTGAATGTCGGGGGCCGGGGCATAGCTATCTGGTTTCCGCCAGGAACACAGCCTCCGCAGGAGCCGGTCCTGCGCGAGTCCGGCCTGTGGGACGTGCCACAAATGATCGGCGACATTGCCTGGTCTCGCATCCGGAGCATGATGTCCGATCTTGAGGGGTTGCACCGCACGCGGAGAGCCGAGCCCCACTGGTATCTTTCGCTGCTCGGCGTCGATCCGGACTTCCAGCGTCAGAGCATCGGTACCGCGCTCCTACAAGCACAACTCAGGCGGGTAGATTCGGCACCGCTTCCTTGTTACCTCCTGACACAGACCGCCCAAAATGTGCGGTTTTATGAAGGGCGCGGCTTTCGGGTCGTTGCTGGGGCCGATGCAGCTGAAGGTCGGCTGCATCTGCGGCTGATGCGCCGACCAGCAAAAGACGGCTGACCCATTTTGCTGTGCGGAAAGTGGCGCAAGCTCGCGGCCACCTGACATTCACGCCGCTGTCAGGCGCCTCCAGGTTGCGGGCTCTACTCGGCGACCTTGACGTCGTTGAAGTACTGGGACGCCATGAAGCCCATCTTGAAGCCCTCGACCCTGGGGCTGTGGGCCATCAACCACGACCACCCCGGCGAAAGAAGGGGTATCATGTATTGGTTCTCCAAGAGGTATTTTTCGATTTCGTGGATATTTGCCGAGCGAGTGGTCCCCGAAAGGCGTCGTTGCTGCTCGAGCAACGCGTCCAGTTCCTCGTTTATGCCCATATTGGCAAAGCCGGGTCGCTTCCAGACGAAATACAGGTAATCCGGATCGACCCCCGAAATACCGAAAGTCCAAAGGGCAGGTTTTCCATCGCTGGCGACATTGAGGCCAGAGATTTGTTCAATGAAGGAACTCGGATCGCGTGTGTCGATCTCCGCCTCGATGCCGACCTCGGCGAGGTCCTGCTGCATCATCTGGTAAGCGGCGACCCATCCATCCCGGCGAGGCCCAAGGAGCTTGATGGCAAGCGGGTTTTTAGGACCATAGCCCGCTTTGGCAAGGAGCGCCCTGGCGCGCTCGGGATCGTAGGGCGGGAGCCAGGCAGCACACTGTTCCGGATCAAAGGCAAAAAGGCCTTCCGCGACCGGGCAATCGGATACTTTTGCCAGTCCTGCGAAGGCGACTTCGGCATAGGCTTTGCGATTCAGTGCCATGGCTATCGCCATGCGGATGGCTGGGTCGTTGAACGGTGGAATCTTCCAGGTGTACCCCGCAAACACCAGCTGACCGGAGCGTTCGGCAGCATAAAGC
Organism: Phyllobacterium trifolii; assembly: GCF_014192095.1. GTDB lineage: Bacteria > Pseudomonadota > Alphaproteobacteria > Rhizobiales > Rhizobiaceae > Phyllobacterium > Phyllobacterium trifolii. The sequence continues at coordinate 33,341 of NZ_JACHXN010000019.1, read as the reverse complement.
CGGAGGTCGGCATCGGCGCGGAGATCGCCGGCCTCCTCCAGCGACGGCTCCGCCATGTCCACTTCTCCGGACCGAAGGGCGGCCATGCGAGCCACGGCATCGGGGATCGTGCGAAGGATCAGCCGATCAATGTGAGGTTGCCCAGGGTTTTCGATCAACGGGTTGAAGTTGCGGTAGTCCGGATTAGCCGCGAGTTCCATTTGGTCGTCCCGCGTCCACTTGTCCAACATGAACGGGCCAGTTCCAACCGGTTGGTATTTGTCGCCGGAGACCGAGGCCGGGCAGATGATGGCGCTCGGCATGCTGGTCAGGAACGACAGGAACGGTCCGAAGGGTTCGCTGAGGTCGATCCTGACGACATTGCCCGAAACGCTGGTGCTCTTGATAGGTCCCCAGGTCTCGGCGTTGGGATTGAGCGTGGCGGGGTCGGTGGCGCGGTCAATGCTGGCCTTCACCGCCGCCGCGTCCAGAACGGTGCCATCGTGGCACTTGACGTCATCGCGGATCGTCAATGCGTAGGTCTTGCCGTCCTCCGAAGCATGCCAGGCGGTGGCCAGGCCAGGATAGATCGCCCCGTCGCGGTCCATCGCAAGCAGCGTGTCGAAGATCAGGTTGGTCACCTGCATGGACCTGGTGCCGCCATGCCTGTGGGGATCGAGGCCCTCGGCATCGAACTCGCGCGCAACGGATAAGTCGGACGCCTCGGCTGCACGTGAAAAGGCAATTGCAGTGGCCGCCAACGCCACCACAGTCACCGCCAGGGGCAACCATCTAACGAAGAATGCTCTCCGCCATTCCTTTGAAATCATACAAAATTTTGTCACCAGAAACCCGATCATCCCTAGACAGTGAGAGACCTTGAGGCATTCAAATATCACTGTCAATCAGGTTCAATGCTGGAAAGGGCCGACCAGCGGCGTTGTTTCGAAACGCCGCGTCGCTATAACAGGTTTTTACTATAGCGGTCGGCTGGGAGCTTTGATAAGAGCAGTACCGCATACACGGCCGGTTGGGAGAGACGCGGGGGAATTGGATGCCGCATTGGTCGACGACGATCTTTTCTTACGGCATATTTGCCGCCTCAGCAGCCTTGTGTGCGCTGGCTCTGCTGGTCGACATGGTTGGCGAATCCTCTAAGGGGCTGACTATCGCAAGTGGGGCTCTCGCGGGCGGCCTGTTTCTCGCCTGGCGGCTTGGCCGTGCCAAATCTCCGGTCAGGGACCCCGATGAAGCCGCAGGGGACGTTCCGGGCTTGGGATGGATTGCGGATGCGGACCATCGCATTATCGGCCTTGGGTCGCAGTTCCGAGACCATTTCGGTTCGGACGCGTATGGGACGGCCTGTTCTTTGCAGTACGCTCTTCACTGCGACGATGTCGAGGAAGCGACCTTGCAATGGCGGCGTGTCTGGGAGACGGGCGGGGAGTTCCAGGGAACGTACCGTTTTCGCGGTGCGGACCTGGAGCATCGTTGGTTCCTGTCGACCGCGCGCGCTCTGCGCAATCAAGACGGGCAGGTGACTGGCTGGTGCGGGACCCTCGTCGACATCCACGCACTGAAATTGGTCAAAGAAGAGGACCCCGCGGCTATACAGAGCTTGCATTCCCTGCTCGACAGCATTCCGGCGATGATCTCTGTGGCTGGCGGGAACGGACTGCAGGAATACAACAACAAGACAAGCGTCAACTTCCACGGCAAGACCTACGACAATCTGACTGGCACGCAGATGCTCGACTCGATCCATCCCGACGACCGCGACGATTTTATGGTCGCGCGCGCCCATTGCCTGGAACACGCTGTGCTGATGGACTACCGGACGCGTGTCAGGCGGGGCGATGGGGTTTATCGCTGGGTCCACCTGCGTTCCCAGCCCGTGCTCGACGCAGACGGCAATGCCGTGCGCTGGTACGGCATCACGCTTGACATCGACGATCAGGTCCGTTTGGAGGACGGGTTCCGCAGCGCACAAGAGCAACTCACGCGCGCCTCGTATCTCACAACTCTCGCCGAACTCTCGGCCTCGATCGCGCACGAAGTAAAGCAGCCTCTCGCGGCGGTCGTCACCAACAGCCATGCCTGTCAGGCCTGGTTGTCTGCAGATCCTCCAAACTTGCATCGTGCCCGCGCAACGGCGGAGCGCATCGTGCGCGATTCCATGGCAGCATCGGACATCGTGAACCGGATCCGCGCATTGTTCGCGCGTAAGCCTCCGATGCGGATTCCGACCGACCTTCGCGATGTCGTGCAGGAGGTTCGTCACATCATGATCAAAGAGGCGACGACGGAACGTGCGCACATCGAGACAGTCCTAGATCCAGAACCCCTCATCGTGCTCGCCGACCGCGTGCAAATCCAGCAGGTGCTGGTCAACCTAATTCGCAACGGCCTCGACGCCATGAAATCGAATACCACCGAGCCAAAGTCGCTCTCGATCTCGGTGCAACGGTTGGGCGAGACTGTTCTCGTTGAGGTCTGCGACACAGGCGCAGGCGTTCGAGATCCCTCGAAAATCTTCGAGCCGTTCTTCACGACCAAGGACGATGGTATGGGGATGGGTCTCGCCATTTGCCGGTCGATCGTGGAGGCGCATGAAGGTAGTATCTGGGCCGGTGTCGGCGCACCACGCGGAACCGTCTTTTCGATCCGTCTTCCAGCGTTGGACCGGGCGATGGCTAGCACGACTGGTTGAGACTGTTTGCGAACTCGATCCCGCGAAACGTGGGTACTTTTGATCGCAAAGACATCGGTCGAATAGTCGTTCGCGGCTTCCGTTGAAAGTGACGTCGAGAGCTATCATGCAATCAATGAAGCAAGGGGTTATTGTGTCATTGCTTTAACTACAGAATTTGCTCTGGTTTTCATCTTTGAAATTGCTCTCGGAGTTGTTCTCCACGCCTGCCTCCCTGACAACCGCAGGCCAGCCGACCGATTTTCTCGCTAGGGGCTTGCTCCCCGCACCTCCAGCACTCGCGGACGTTTCACTTATCGCCCACTCCGGTTCGCATTGGGCATCGATATCTGCAATGTCTGAGCCATCATAACCAATTGTGCCACCGATTTCGCCTGCATCTTCTGCATTACCCTCCCGCGGTGGATCTGGAAGGTGACTTCACTGATGGCAAGTTTGGCTGCGGCCTGCTTGTTGAGCAGCCCGCTCACGACAAGCGGAAGAACTTCGCGTTCCCGAGGGGTTAACGTCGATAGCCGAGCTTTCAGGACGGTGAGTTCTGTCTGGTGCGCGCGTCTCACCCTGTCCTGTGCAACAGCGGTTTGAACGGCGTTTAAAAGATCCGTATGTTCGAACGGCTTGGTCAGGAAATCCACGGCGCCATGTTTCATCGCGCGAACCGAAGAGGGGATGTCCCCATGCCCCGTGACGAACACGATCGGAGGATGACTTTCGCGGTCGAACTGCGATTGAAACTCAAGTCCGCTGATGTCTGGCAGGTTGATGTCAAGCACAAGGCAGCCTGGCAGGTTCGGTCGATCGAACTTGACATAATCGCCAATGGAATTGAAGGATTGTGAGGGGACACCGTTGGCCTCAAGAAAGTCGCATAAGGCCTCGCAAATACGTTGATCGTCGTCGACGATGTAAATCAGGCACGGCTCTTTAATCATTTACATCCTCCAGGTCGACAGGCAGCACAGTCAGATAAGGCGCCTAGGCCACAGCAGGGAAATGACCATTGCTTGGGCAGCAGCCCAGTTTCGCGATGTTTCGGCGGTACCCCTTAATGACGCAGAAAAGCTTCATCGCAGAATTGCTGTATAGTATTCCATTCGGGTTGAGGCCGATTGAAAATTTGTTGCAGCTGGGGCGCAATGCGGTCGCAAACGGATAACAAACTCAAGTGTTCCTCCATTCAATGGCATTTTCACTTATCTGCGGCCTGATGGCCGACAATCACACAAACATGTTATAGACCGGTCTCGTTTTCTAAGGGAAATTGGCAGCATCGGTCAACCGGTTGTCAGCCTTGCCCCGTGGAAACAGGATGCGTCGCATGTCAGTTTACTCTTTCGGACCGTTCCGCCTCAATGTCTCGAAGCGACTCCTGGAGAAGGATGGTGCCCCGATCGTCATCGGCGGTCGCAAGCTCGATCTTCTGATTGCTCTGATCGATCGTACAGGAGCAGTCGTGGGCGTGAGGGAGCTCATGGCTCTCATTTGGCCCGACGTGACTGTGGAGGAAGCCAACCTGCGTGTTTCCGTCTTCGCCCTCCGAAAGGCGCTGCAAGATGGGAAGGATGGTGCCCGCTATATCTTGAACGTACCAGGACGCGGTTATACGTTCGTCGCGCCTCTCCGGAACGAGCGCGCGGAAGGCCCTGCGGGGGACAATAACACTGCCCGCAGCGCTTTGAGATCGGGTCCGCTTCCGGAAGTGCCCCAATTGCTGGTCGGACGACACGACACCGTCAAAAATCTCGCTCAGCTGGTGTTGTCTCAGCGCTTTGTGAGCGTGGTCGGTCCGGGTGGCATCGGGAAAACGACTGTCGCGTTGGCGATCGCTCACTCCCTGCGGTACAAGTTCGATGACGATTGCGTCTGCTTTGTAGATGGAGGAGCGATCAGCGACCCGGATGACCTGCCATGCGCCGTCGCGTCAGCCTTTGGCTGCCCTGTTGCAGATTCGGACCCTCTGCCGGGGATTTTCACTTTTCTAACCGACAGGCGTACACTGCTCATTCTGGATAGTTGCGAGCACATCATCGAGGCCGCCGCGTCGCTCTCCGAAGTTCTTTTTCAGGCAGCGGAGACGGTTCATCTCCTGATCACCAGCCGGGAAGCCCTGCGTCTGGATGGTGAGACCGTGCACCAGCTTCAGCGGTTGCATGATCCGCTGGATAAAACGCCCACGGCTCTTCAGGCCATGGCGACCCCGGCCGTGCAGTTCATGGACAAGGCGACTGCCAGCGGCCACCTCGAAACTCTTAGCGACAGAGAAGCTCCCATCGTTGCAAACATCTGCAGCCAACTTAACCGCATTGCCCTGGCCATCGAGATGGTTGCCAGCCGGGTCGGCATATATGGAATTCTCGGAACAGTCGACCTAATCGACAACGGCGCCGAACTTGTCCTGCAGGGACGCCGCGATGCTTTGCCGAGACATCAGACTCTGCAAGCGTTGCATGACTGGAGCTACCGACGTCTTTCCGCATATGAACAGGCGGTCCTCGCCAGGCTTTCGGTGTTCGTTGGTGAACTGACGCTGGCGGCTGCACATGCAGTGGGCGATGCCGAGGATGACCGGGAGGGACTTACCCAGGCTATCGCGGACCTGGGTGACAAATCCCTCATTCAGGTTTCTTCTGTGCAGGGTTCAGCGGAAAACAGGCTGCTGGACACCACCCGCGCCTATGCCTCGTACAAGCTGGCTGAACGCGGGGAGAAGGACGAGATCGCGCAGGGCCATGCCCTGTATTTCTCGTCCGTTCTCGAGCAAACTCGGGATCGATACCCATTTACAACTGCGTCAAGTTCATTGTCGGGCCAGTCTTTGTCAACCATCGGGATACTGAGATGGTGATCAAAGCAGATTGACCGGCATGACACCCTGCCAACGCAGGTTGATTTGCAGTCCTTAAGGATACGGTGCACGGCGGACGCGAAACGGCGTCCTTCGCATGATGAACTTTTGCGCAATGGTATCCTTCAACTCGCTTCCACAACACGGAGGATGGTTCAGTGCGATCAGAAAGACTAACCACTGCTGCAAATGGCACTACCGATCTAGCTGTCCCACCCAGCATGGTCTTCCATTCCGAGTTTCTCAGACATTCTGCAGGGCTCGAGCTTTTTACCAGGTTGCGCGAATTCATATCGACGACTTGGGGCATCGACACCAGGACGTCGATGTTATGCGCGAATGAAGCAGTCCTTTCCATCGAAGCGCAGTTACAACGGCGAACTTCGGTCATCTGTCATCGAAAATGTCAGGGCGGGTTGGGAATGTGCCGAAAGCAAAAGGTTGAGAAATTCATCGACGCCAATCTGGACCAACGAATCTTGATCTCCGGACTCGCTTCCCTGGTGGGCCTGAGCTCCAGTCAGTTTCAGCGTGCTTTCAAGCAGAGCTTCGGTGAGACGACACATATGTATCTCATCAAACGGCGCATCGAGCGCGCAAAAACCATAATGCTGTCGCAGCAGCTAAATTTTGCGGAGATCGCTCTCGCTTGCGGTTTCTCCGACCAATCGCACATGACGCGTCTATTCACTCGGCTAGTTGGCGAGCCACCCAATAATTGGCTTCGAAACAGCGCCTACGCACAGCAGGGTCGGGATTCAACTCTTCAGGATTGGCAAATGGCGCAAGGCGACAATGCGGGCGCTGCTCACCACATATTCGACGTATCCCGGCAAGATGCGCTTGGCTGCTAGGCAAATTGCGGAAGCGATATAACCGTAGAGGAATTGCGCACGTGTTACGAGAGACTTCGTGGCTCAAAAGCTCGATTAGCGGACGTGGTAGCCAACCGAGGTGCAAGCCGCGATCACTTCTGACTTGCGTAACGCGCATCCCGAAGTTGAAACACGATATCGATTTCATCGAGTTCTCGCCCGTCATGGGAAAGGCCCTGCAGTTGCTTCAACGGCCGCCTATCGCGTTTGTCTGTCATCATCGTCCTCGGCTCGCCGAACTCAGCCTTATGAGAAGGCACAGCTCGCCTCACTGATCTAGGACGAGCGATTCTTCCCCCCAACCACACAAGGAGCATTATCATGAAGACCTATCTCATCAATCATCTGCGCATTCCCGGCGACATTCCGAACGACGCGGGACTGACCTACCTCGAACAGGTCGAAGCAACGGTCGCACCTTTCGGCGGCAGGTGGCTGGCCCAGGGCTCTGCCGACGTCGTGGAGGGCGCTTGGCCGGGCTCGGTCGTGTTGATGGAATTCCCCAGCCGCGATGCCGCGACGTCCTGGTACAATTCCCCTGCATATCAAGCGATCCTGCCGCTCCGCCTGAAGAACGCGATTTCGGACCTCATTCTAATTGACCAGATTCCCGAGGACTTCACCATCAAGGGCTTTGCCAGCGAGGTTCGCCGCGCGATTCGGGGCAGCTGAGCTGCCCGCAAACTCCGCGTGCGTGCGCCTTCCACGGATTGAGGACGCGCACTGCATCCTATGCCAGAATCGGGTCCCGGCGGTCAGCCGGGCACCGGGATTCCAACGGATTACAGCCCGCCCGTAACCTTCGACGCCCTGCGATCATCGAGCCACGCAACCGTCGATCGGGGCAATATCAAAACCATAGGTCGAGAGATGAGCACGTCATTTACCACCTTGCACGTTACGCACACCAACCGCGTCGCCCACGCCGTCATCGATGCCCCTCCCATCAACCTGATCGGGCCGGAATTCATTTCCGAATTGGTCAGGTTGATCGAATATGCAGAGAACTCAGACTGTCGTGTCGTGGTGTTCTCAAGTGCCGATCGCGACTACTTCATCCCCCACGTGGACATGACGAAGGTCCGAGAATACCGCGAGGCAGCGGCAAAGCTTGCGGGCGACGCGTCCATAGGTCTCCTGTTCCGCTACATGAGTGAAGCGAAGTTCGTTACAATCGCGCAGATCGAAGGCCGCGTCCGCGGAGCAGGCAGCGAATTCATCCTCGCATGCGATATGCGCTTCGCAGCGAAGGAGACGGCAGTCTTCTCCCAAATCGAAGCGGCCTTCGGGTTGATCCCAGGGGCCGGGGCGGTCCAGCACCTCTCTCGTTTGATGGGGCGCGGCCGCGCCCTGGAGGCTATGCTCGGAGCGCAGGATTATAGCGCCGACCTTGCTGAACGATATGGCTGGATCAACCGCTCGCTTCCGAAAGCAGAGCTCGCAGGCTTCGTGTCCACCCTTGCGCAGCGGATCGCGAGCTTTCCCGTCGAGGGGATCAACGACATCCGGGAAAGCTGCAACGCCATCACGCTTGGTAGCGCTGAAGCATACCGCAAGGACTCAGACCTGTTCGGTCTGGGCGTGGCGCGCCCCGAAACACAGGCGAGGGTCCGTGCCGCCATGCAGGCTGGACTTCAGACCCGCGATGCCGAGTTCTCCATAGAGGGCATCATCCGCGTTCTTGGCAATCATTGAGGAGCAGCATCCATGTTCACGAAGTACGACGTCACCTTTCCGGCAGAGGGAGGGATAGAACTGGCAGCATGGCTATTCCTACCCAAGCGGTCAGATGGAAAGGCACCGGGCATCACCATGGCCCACGGCTATGCGGGCACCAAATACCATGGGCTAGAACAGACCGCAGTAGCTTTTGCGGAAGCGGGCTTCGCGGTCCTTCTTCATGATCACCGCGGGTTCGGAGACAGCGGCGGGGAACCCCGACAGGACGTGAATCCTTGGCAGCAGATCACGGACTGGCGGCGCGCAATCTCATACCTTCAGGACCGGCCCGAAGTGGACGAGGCGAGGATCGGCGTCTGGGGCACGAGCTTTGCTGGCGGCCACGCAATCGTCTTGGGTGCCACCGACCGGAGGCTGAAGGCAGTTGTGTCGCAAGGACCCACGATAGACGGATACGCCACGGGGTTGCGGCGCGTGGCCCCGCAAAAGGTCGCGGCATTGGAGGCTCTGTTTGCGGCTGACGAACGCGCGCAGCTTCGCGGGGAGCCTCCGGCGACGCAGGCGATAGTAAGCGAGGAGGCGACACAGAACTCCTCGTATTACGACGCTGATGCGGTAAAATTCTATCTCCAGCCTCTGCCGGAGGGCATATGGGAGAATAAGGTCACAGTCCGCTCAACTCGCTGGACCCGGATGTACTCTCCCGGCGAATGGATCGAAAGGGTCTCTCCAACGCCGCTCCTGATGCTGGTAGCCGAGCGTGACCACACGGCCGCGACCGACGTAGCTCTGCGGGCATACGAGCGCGCCCTCGAACCAAAGAGGCTCATCATCACGAAGGGCGGCCACTACGACCAGTACCTTGGCGAGGCTGAAAAAGGGGCACAGGCGTCAATCGCCTGGTTCAGGCAACACCTTTGAAACTTGTTTCGAATGACGAATTTTGGTCAAGCAAGAAGGGTAATGAGCCCATGATATCATCAACTTCGATGAAAGCCGTCGCGGTCGCGGGTGGCACTGGGCCTGCCGGGGCGTTGGTGCTTGTCAAGGTACCAGTCCCGGACCCCAGTCAGGAGAAGTGCTGATCAAAGTCCGCGCGGCGGGTGTTAACCGACCTGATGTCTTCCAGCGCGTTGGCCTGTACCCACCGCCGCCAGGTGCTTCAAAAACGCTCGGCCTAGAGGTGTCGGGAGAGATCGCGGCAGTGGGCACCGCGGTGAGCAGATGGAAGGTTGGCGACCGGGTCGCGGCTTTGCTGGGCGGCGGCGGATACGCTGAATATGCTATCGCAGATCAGGGTCTCACTCTCCCTGTACCACGGGGGCTTGATTTCTTGCAGGCTTGTTCTCTTCCGGAGGCGGCCCTTACGGTGTACGCGAACGTCATCGAGCATGGAATGTTGAAGCGTAACGAGACCTTTATGATCCATGGAGCGACCTCGGGTATCGGCGTGATGGCGATTCAGATGGCGAAGGCTATTGGAGCTCGTGTGATAGCGACCGGACGGGGGCCCCGGAAGGTAATCCAGGCGCTAAGTCTGGGAGCCGACATAGCTGGACGCGACTGCTGATGACTTCGTAGATGTCGCAGGTGCATACGGCGGCGTCGATGTCGTCCTCGATATGGTCGGCGGCTCCTATTTTGAAAGGAACCTCCGCGCCCTCAGGCCAATGGGCCGTCTGGTGCAGATCGCCTTTCAAGCTGGCGCAAAGGTGGAGCTGTCACTTCCAGATCTGATGCAGAAGCGTCTGATCATCACAGGTTCCACTCTCCGGTCTCGTAGCCCGGAAGAGAAAGCGCGCCTCGCGGTACAGGTCGAGCATCATGTTTGGCCGATGGTCGAGGTGGGGAAAATCGATTGCATCATCGACCGGACGTTCCCGCTCAAGCAAGCTGCTCAGGCGCATGCCAGGCTCGAAGCAGGCGAACATGTAGGCAAGATCATCCTCACCACGTGATTGCTGTGACCGCGCCGCCGCTCCTGGCGCCCCGCTCTACCATAGATATGGAAGGCAAACCAATGGCCACTCTCTTCGACCCCGTCCAGATCGGCGACCTGCAGCTAAAGAACCGGATCGTCATGGCATCACTGACACGGACGCGCAATTTCAACGAGCGCAGTCCCGGGCCCATCAACGTGAAACACTATGTCCAGCGGGCAAGCGCCGGCCTGATCATCACAGAGGCGACCTCGGTGACGCCGCAGGGCGTTGGCTACCCCGACACTCCAGGCCTCTGGTCGGACGCGCAGATCGCCGGCTGGAGGAGCGTGACCTCGGCCGTTCATGACGCCGGCGGCCTCATCGTCCCCCAGCTACCCGCGCCACGTCGTCGCGACCAGGCTGGGCAGGCGGAAGATGACGTCCGCGATGGGGAAATTGTCGAGTTTTTGAGCGCGTCAGGGCTGATAGGCACCTTTCCTGGGCTTTTCAAGAACTCCAGCTGCTATATCTTCGTATAAGGTGTTCGACGATCGTGACACTTGTATAGTCTCGTGTACAGTTAGACCAAGGCGAAGCGAGAACTGCAATGGGAAGACTCGACACAAGGGGCGGCAATCCCGTGGATAGCGCGGACCTTGACCAGTGAACCACAACCCCGAGGTATTCGCGTTAGCGCCTTCGCTCCCCGACATATTGGCAATGGTATTCTGTCAAGCGCCTGCCTGAGTGTTCGGCAAGTTCAACATGTAAGCCAACAGGCAAAGCAGCAGATCCCAATCGGTCGGATCGGCAGGGCCAGCGATATCGCGCAGGCCGCCCTGTTCTTGGCGTCGAATGAGACTGCATATTGACTGGGATCGAGTGCCGTCAATGGTGGATGGAGAAATCTAGGTGAGATCGGCTGCTTTGCTGGTAGTGATCGCCCAGCCGCAGGATTGATGAACTGTTGCCGCCGTTGACATCCTGAAGACCTGCAATGGCTCGCTAGTCCCACCGCTGCGCAGTGATCGACACCCTACGGCGGCAATGCGCTTCCTCCTCCTTGTTGGATTTTCCTCGAGGCTCTGCTGGTTACAAACGTGACGCCAAAACTTTGTCGACACGGCGATGATCAAGGTCGACGACCTCGAACCGCCATTTCTCGATTTCTATTGCCTCTCCCGTTGCGGGAATCCTTTCGAAGTGATCGATCACAAAGCCCGCTACCGTCTCGTAGTGGCGGTGTTCCGGCAGGTCGAGACCAAGCAGCTCCGCCATTTCATCGACCGGCATCCAACCCGCAAGAAGCCACGATCCGTCGTCCCGCAGCACCGCCTCATTCTCTGACTGATCCTCATCCGAGCGAAACGCGCCTGCAATGGCGTCAAGAATATCGCCGGGGGTCAAAAGTCCCTCAAAGTGACCATATTCGTCATGAACGAGGGCCATTGGCACATCGGCGTTCCGCAGGACCTTGAGCGCCGCCAACGCATCCATCGTATCGGGAATGATCGGAGCGTGCCGCACGTGGTCGCGGATGACCACCGCCGAGGATGCAAGCATCGGCTCGATCATATCCCGAAGCATTATGACGCCGACGACGTTGTCGCGATCACCGTCAAAAGCCGGAAGACAGGAATGGCTGGCTGCGATGAGTTTACGTTTCAATGAGACGGCATCTTCGCCAACGTCGACCATCTCAACCTCGGTCCGCGGTGTCATGACGGCGCGCACGCTGCGATCGCCGAGCCTGATGACACCGGATATCATGGAGCGTTCTGCCTCCTCGATTACGCCGGTGCTGCCCGCCTCGGCAACGATCGTCAGGATTTCCTCGTCGGTGATGGCGCTTTCGGAAGCAGTCGATATGCCAAGGAGCCTGAACACACCGCGCGTCGACGCATCCAAGCTCCAGACGGCCGGCGCAGCGACGAGCGATAGGATGTTCATGGGGCGGGCGATGAAGCAGGCAATACGCTCCGGATTCTTCAAAGCCAGATGTTTGGGAACAAGTTCGCCGATGATTACCGAAAGATAGGTGATGATGCCGATAACGAGAGCATAACCTGCCACATCGGCGATATCGGCGCGCACGCCGACACCAGCCAGGAATACGCTCATGCGCGATCCAAGTGTTGCGCCGGAGAACGCACCCGCGATGATACCGACGAGTGTGATGCCGATTTGAACCGTTGATAAAAACTTCCCGGGATTCTCCGAAAGCGCAATGGCCGCGCTTGCTCCCGCGACACCGCGATCGAGCAACATCTCCAGTCGAGCCTTACGTGCCGAGACCACCGCAAGTTCAGAAAGTGCGAAAACTCCGTTCAGGAGAATAAGAAAACCGAGAACCAGCAATTCAAACATAAGACTTCAGACTAACTCCAGGACGAAACGTTCACAGCCGGATTCGTTAAATGCCCGGCTGCAACGAATTAGGTAATTGCGTCGTTTTAGCCAAGCATAGAAGCTGTCCAACAGGCAATGGAGGTTGAACATGTTTCGTCGAAGCCATAGGGAGCTTGATTTTCTCGGCTATCGTTTCTCTGGACAAGTGGCGACGGCTGTCCTCATAGGACTTTTTTGAGCTCGGCGATAGTCATTGCAAGCCCCGTCTTGTTTATGGCTTTACGATTTCCAGTGAAGAATGTCGCTGGGAGGCGGGTTTTCGGAGCCGCGACGGCGGATGCGGCGATAAAGGAATTGATTACCAGGAGCCCAGAAGGAAATTCGGGATACGCCTTTAGGCGGACAGCCGGATGGCCATGCTTATCGCGGTCCGGATCGGGTGTATTCTGAGAGGACTGACCGAGTTTCCCTCATTACCCCGATCTGCGGTCAGCCTACTTGGGAGGAGGAAGAGGCAAGTTACGGTGATGTGTGTGTCTCGTTCTCCTCTCTCTTTCGCGTTTGATGCGTGACCCGAAGCAGATAGCGACAGCAGCGATCGATCAGCACCGCCCGAGATAAGCACTCGCTGCTTGGAGACCGCTCGTAATCTCAGGGCTGCCACCGGTTTCGTTCCTCGGTGGCAACGACACCGATGTCTCCGGCGTGAACTTCGCCACGGCCAATGACCGCACCTGGGGCGGTGCCGGTGCTGGCGGCAGCTATAACTGGAATGACGACAAATATTCGCTCTACAGCGAGGTTTCCATCAACACCAGCCTGTCCAATTTTGCTGACAGCTACAGTCCCAATGGCACCGCGGGGTTCAGGGTGAAGTTCTGAGGCTCATTGATTCCATAAAAACATTGGCTCTAGGCGTTCTAAATAAACCAGCCAACCAGTTACGCCGGCAAGGCCAATACCGATACAGAATAGGACGCCGTAAAGGTTGTAAGGCGGGTCGTTCCGCCTATCATCTGATCGTCATCGAAATCTATTCGCATAGGATCATTCCCTGCGTATGATTTGGCCGTCATGCAATTCAAAGATGCCGCTGGCTCCACCTTGGGCAAAGAAATCACTTTCCAAATCCATCCATCTCCCTAGCACTCTGTCACATGAGCTACATTGAAAGTGTGGGCCTGCACTTCGCCCGGGATGCGCAGATAGATCGTTCCGCACTTTGGGCATTCAAGTCTGTGGTCGAGGCGTTTGTTCATCGTCACCTCCCAATCGTCCAAACCAATTTACGCTTAATTTTCCTTGCTACAATCGTATGTCCACCGGTGGACAATTGTGGCGGAAGGGGGGAACAAACCTCCTCCCGGCGTGTTCCAAACCATAACGGGGTAGGGCGACCAGTGGTATCATGGCAATCTAATTCAATGGCAACCGCCCAATGGCTGAGGCGCGGTATGGGGAACTACGAATTTCAGGAGGCAATGAGGTCAGGCCACTTTCCCATTGCCACGGATGAGGCATTTCGGATCCTGCTTGCCAGATTGGAGCGGGCAGAGTTTGATCAAATTAGGTCTTAGTTCCCAGCAGGAAACTTTATCGGCGGCAACCCCTGGAGAGAGCGCAATTTGTTTGCGGTTGAAACTGAAAGGTTCGTCCACGTATCGGCAATGTCTGCCGCGGCTTTGAAAAGATCGTCATCAATATCGTCGCGTTGTTGCACCACCATTGATGCGGGAGCCATATGGGCACGCATCGACGGCGCGCATTCGCGGGTCGATCCTGACCGCTCGACCACGCAGACAGACTATGATTACAACACCTGGAGGTTGCAGTCGGGCCTTGACGGCAAGCTCTACGAAAACCAGTCCGGTACACTGATGGGCGGCGTGACGTTCCAGTCTGGCGAGATTTCAACCGACGTTTCCTCCTGTTCGGCAAGGGTTCCATCGACACCGACGGCTACGGTTTTGGCGGCACGCTGACCTGGCTTGGCCAGAACGGCTTCTATGTCGACGGGCAGACGCAACTCAACTGGTACGACAGCGATATAACCTCCGACACACTGGGCCAATCCTGCCCTTGCAATTGGTTTGTTGGGAGCACTCGTCGCCTTTGCTGTCCTCGGGCGGTTTCAATTTGGCAAACACCTCGAACAAGAGCTGTCTCAAACAATTACGCCCGATTCAAGCTGAAAGCGATACCGGTCTGCCCGGAAATACAGGATGACATACTCGATCGGTTGCGGGTCTTCGACAAATGAACTGCGGCGAATAATCAGCACGGGAGCACCTGGGGCCACATGGAGATGACCTGCCATTTCTGCCTGGACAACCGCTGCCTCGATGTATTCTGAGGCGCGAACAACTTTTGCTCCAAACTCGCGATGGAGCCATTCGTATAACGAGCCTTCGTTGAGCGTCCTTATGGAGGGGGGAGGTTTATCCTGGAGGAATTTTGGGGAGAGCCACGATACGGCAAAGCCAATTGGGGTTCCATCGGCCTTTAATAGTCGCCGCGATTGATAAATTGACGAGTTTACTTTTACTCCAAGCGCCTCTGCAACTTCTGCTGAGGCACGAACCCGGCCGGCGAACAACGTTTCATGCGATGGCGTGAACCCGCGACGCCGCATGTCATCAGAAAAGCCGAGCATCTCGTTGGCCGGCTGGTCGATTCGTGGGTTTAGGACGATCGAGCCTTTGCCGGATTTGCGAACAATCAGACCTTCCTGTTCAAGTCTGTCTAGGGCCGCGCGAGAAGTTGACCGGCTGATGCCGAAGACCTCATTCAACTGGGTCTCGGAGGGCAATGCGTCTCCCGGCTTGAAAATCCCTGTGGCAATAGCATCACGCAAACGCTCCGCAATCTGAAACCACAGCGGAAGAGGACTGGACTCGGGAAGCGGTTTGTTCCACATTGCAGTCATATCGTACGAACGTCATGACAATGCAAGTGGAGTTTATGCAAGATTGTGTGCTGTCCAGACCATTCAACGCTCATTTCCCGACCTCACGATATAGGCAATCATCCAACTTCGAACTCTGCAGATTTATCGGACAAACCAACAAGTTAAAAGGCACCTTCACGCATGTCTGAACCTATAAAACTTCTATTTGCCGGTGAGTCCTGGATGACGCATAGCATACATGTGAAAGGTTTCGATTCTTTCGAAATGTCCTCCTATCATGAGGGCGGAACCGAAATGATCGCAGCCCTTTGCGATGCTGGCGTGGATGTGACATACCAGCCGAGCCATATTGCTGCAGACAGTTTTCCGACAAGCAAGGAAGAACTCGATAAGTTCGACGTGGTGGTCCTCAGCGATATTGGCGCGAACACACTTCTTCTACCGGACCGCACAATCATACGATCGGAGCGATCAGGCAACCGGCTGCAGTTGCTTGCCGATTTTGTGCGCGGTGGTGGCGGTTTGCTGATGGTTGGCGGATATCTGACCTTTCAGGGCATCCAGGCCAAAGGTAATTACAAAGATAGTCCGGTCGAAGGGATTCTGCCTGTTTCACTTCAAGCATCTGATGACAGGAGCGAACAGCCGCAGGGTATCCGGCCCGAGATTGTCGATACGGCACATCCTACAGTTGCTGGTCTGACCGAGTGGCCGCATTTTCTAGGATTCAATAAGTCTACCTTGCATCCCGATGCTCATCTTGTGGCACGTTTTGGCGACCAGCCCTTCATCGCAGTGCGTCAACCCGGCGCTGGACGGAGCGCCATCTTTTCATCCGACTGTGGCCCCCACTGGGGTCCGCCGGAATTCGTAGCGTGGGAAGGTTATCCCATACTCTGGCTCAATATCGTGAGTTGGCTCGCCAAACGATAAGGAGCCCACTCGTATCCACCAAACAGAAGGAGCGTATCAAGCTTTCCAGAACTACCGTTCATCAATGTATCGCCATCAAGGCAAAGGGGAACCAAAGCATGTTGAAACGTTTGCTCACCATTTTATCAATCGCCGTCCTGCCTCCCGCATCTTCCGCATATGCAGAGGACGCCCAGCCTATCTCGCAGAAGACCTGTACGCAGCTCTTGGCGGATTACAAACAGCTCCCATTCACATCGGTTCTGCCGCTTGACGAAGGTCCGATTGCTATTGGTGGAGATACCAAAGATATTACCATCGGCTTCTCGCAGACTGCATTCAACCATCCCTGGCGTGTCTCGATGCTGGAGTCGCTCCAGGCTGAAGCCTGCCGTCACCCTAACGTCAAGCTTGTTATACTCGACGGCAACGTCGATGTCGCCAAGCAGAGCAACGATGTCCGCGATCTATTGGCCCGCGGTGTGAATGCCGTTCTGCTTAGCCCCGTAGAATCGGCTGCCCTTGTCCCGGCGGCGAGAGCCGTCCAAAGCGCCGGCATACCGCTTATCGTCATGGACCGCGACGTGCCAACGGACAAAACGCTGTTTATCGGCCAAAGTAATGTCACCATGGCGGAACAAGTCGCTGAGCACATGGCCAAGGATCTTGGCGGGAAGGGCAATATCGTTGTCATTACCGGCCTCAAGGGATCTTCTCCAGCTGTGGATCGTGATCAAGGCATGAAGAATGTCCTGGCAAAATATCCGGATATCAAAGTCCTGGCTGTCGGCGATGGCCAATGGATACGCGAACCGGCGGTACCCCTCATGGAGGATTTCCTGACGGCGCATTCGGATATCAACGCTGTCTTCTCGCACGCGGAGGAATCGTCTTGGGGCGCGCAGCTTGCCATTGCACGGGCAAAGCGTTGTGGCGATCACATCCGGCATTACACATTTGACGGTTCCAATGCCGGATTCAAATCCGTCAAAGCCGGAACCTTCAGCGCTGATGGAAACTATACCCCGTTTATAGCGGATGTCGGTCTCCGTGCCGCACTTTACAAATTAATGGGGAAGGAAATACCCGGCACGCAAGATTACGATATGCCCGGCAAGCGCCTTCAGTTACCGGATTCTCCGACAGTGGTGGCCGACAATGCCGATGAATGGATCGGTCGTGGCTGGGGCAACTTTGAGCCCACGCTTGATCCGTGCAAGTAACGCGAGACAGTCCTGGCCGGGATATGAATTCTGGCCAGACAACTTGTGATGCTCGCTCACGCATAGTGCAGGACAATCGGAATGGACAAAATCCTTCTTGAAGCTGTAGCGCTGACGAAGGCGTTTGACGGAAATGTTGTACTTTCCGGCGTGGATTTTACGGTCCATGCCGGAGAAGTCCACGCTGTCGTCGGTGAGAATGGCGCTGGAAAGTCGACACTGATCAAGACATTGGCGGGCGTTCACAGGCCTGACAGAGGAAAGTTGCTGATTGAGGGTGTCGAAACGACACTTCGATCGCCCCGGGATGCGATTGCCGAGGGTGTTGTTGTGATCCACCAGGAGTTGTCTCTCGCTCCGCATCTATCAGCGGAGGAGAATATTTTTCTTGGCCACTTTCCACACACAAGGTGGGGTTTGGTGGACCGCAGGCGCATACGGGAGCATACCAGGGAACTCTTGAAACGGCTGATGATCGATATCGATCCTGTACGTCCCGTCGGGGAACTTAGTATTGCCCAGCAGCAGATGGTGGAGATTGCCAAGGCCATTTCCTTCCAGGCAAAAGTGCTCATTCTCGATGAACCGACAGCTGTCCTCGACGAAAGCATGGTGTCGACGCTATTTGACCTGGTGGCAAAACTAAAGACTGAGGGAATAGGTATTGTTTTCATTTCGCATCACCTCGAGGAAATTTTTCGCATTGCTGACACGGTAACCGTATTGCGGGACGGGTCGCGAACCGGCGTCAGTAAGGTTTCAGCGATTGACCAGGATTGGCTGGTAGCCAGGATGATCGGGAGAGAATTTCCGATCCATGATGTACAGGTTCGCGAATTCGGCTCGCCCGCCCTCGAGGTTAGCCATCTCGGCCTTCGGGGCACTTTCGATGACGTATCTTTCATCGCGCGCCAAGGCGAGATTGTGGGATTGGCAGGCCTCATCGGCGCGGGGCGAACCGAAGTAGCAAAGGCCGTTGCCGGGATAATCCGCCCGACATCCGGAACAATCAAGGTTTTCGGTAAAGCTGTGCGATTGCGCAGTCCAAATACTGCCGCCAGGTTCGGCATTTCCTATGTCAGCGAAGACAGAAAGACGCTTGGTCTCTTACCCAACAGATCTGTCCTGGAAAACGCGACCATTTCTAATCTGGCCCGCTTTCGCAAACTCGGCTTTTTAAACCGTTCATTGGAACGGCGCTACGTCAAAGGGGCCGTCAAGCGGCTTGACGTCCGCATGTCAGGCCCCGATGCGGAAATCCGTACTCTCAGCGGCGGAAACCAACAGAAGGTTCTCATCGCCCGGGCCCTTGCCGTCGAACCACGTATTCTCATCTTCGACGAACCCACAAGAGGAGTCGATATCGGTGCAAAAAGCGAAATCTACAGCTTGATCAATGAATTGGTCAGGTCTGGCATGTGCGTCATCCTCATTTCATCTGAGATGGAGGAGATTCTGAGACTGGCGGACCGGATCGTGGTTTTGCGCCGGGGCAAAGTTGCAGTCACCTTGTCGCGCGATGAAGCAAGCGAAAACACAATCATGCGAGCGGCCGCTTTGGCCGAATGATCCATAACCGGAAGATTCAATTCAAATGCTGAAAACTCCTACGTCTTTCCAAACCTACTCCGTGTCAGCCGCCAGGATATGGCGGAGAGTAGGCGTATTGGCTGCCCTCATTATCCTTGTGATCGCGGCCTCTTTTCTCTCCGACAGGTTTTTGACACCGGCGAACCTTTTGAACATTCTGCGGCAGGTGGCCATTGTCGGCATTCTCGCGATTGGCATGACCTTCGTCATTTTGACGCGCGGGATTGATCTCTCGGTCGGATCTATCCTCGGACTGTCAGTTGTCATCTACGCAGGTCTTTTAGAAACTCACAGCATGGCGATTGCTATCCCGCTCGGACTATTGGTGGCAATGGCCGCAGGTCTGGTCAATGGTCTGGGTGTCGCATCTGCTGGCATACCAC
This sequence comes from Phyllobacterium trifolii, assembly GCF_014192095.1. Taxonomy (GTDB): domain Bacteria; phylum Pseudomonadota; class Alphaproteobacteria; order Rhizobiales; family Rhizobiaceae; genus Phyllobacterium; species Phyllobacterium trifolii. The sequence goes on along the minus strand of NZ_JACHXN010000019.1, from coordinate 13,965 downwards.
CGTTTATCATGACACTTGGAATGCTGTCTTTCGCACGTGGCCTAGCTTTTCTCTACACTGGCGGTACGCCCATCCCGATCCTCAACGAAGCCTTTTATGATCTTGGCAACGACTACCTGTTCGGTATCCCCATTCCATCGCTCATCCTTCTCGCAATCCTTGCCGTTAGCGCAATAATTCTCTCCCTCACGGCATTCGGCCGCAGTGTCTACGCCATCGGGTCCAACGAAGAAGCGGCGAGACTGTCGGGTGTTCCGGTGCGCCTCTACAAGATCATCGTTTATGTCATAGCTGGCGGGGTTTCGGGATTGGCCGGGCTCGTTTATGCCTCGCAGCTGAGCATCGGCACACCAATCGCAGGCCAAGGCTACGAACTTGATGCGATCGCCGCTGTTGTTGTCGGCGGCACCTCACTCTTTGGCGGTAAAGGCTCCGTTGGGGGCACGTTTCTTGGCACTTTGATTATCGGTGTTCTGGCAAACATCCTCAACCTTACGGGCGTCGACCCCTATGTACAGCAACTCTTCAAGGGTGCCCTAATTGTTGTTGCCGTATATTTCATGTCTCGGTCTGGCCGGTCCTGATGCGAAATTCAAATCTCTCGTCCCTAGCATCCATTGCAGATCATTTGGCCAACCTTTCAGAAAAGTTGCGGGATATGCAACCGGGCGTCGACGCCTACATCACCCCCGACAGGATTGCCCGCTATCTGACGGCAATCGCTGACACACCTGCACCATCAACGGCAGCAACTGCCATGCGCGCGCCGGTCCTGCAAGATCTTCTCAGAAGCGACGGGGCATTGAAAGACGGGCAGCTGGTTCTTGATTCCAACTTTCGCAATACAGCCAGCACGGTATTGATTGCAGGTGACCAGTCATTGCCAAAGCCCCTATGGTATTTCGCACATATGGACACGATCAGTTACTTGACGCGACCGTTCGATGGACGCAGATTCCCGCTTGTCCCATTCTGCTACCATCTCACCATTAATGGAACACGGCAGGCACAAGCCTACCGTTACGATCTGCTGAACGAGCGTTACTTTGTCGTCGACGACGGCTGGATTGAGTCGGAATTGGGAAATGCCTTTTTTAGGCCAAAGGATCAATCGACCCGTCTTCGACCAGGGGATCGCGTGGTTCCGGTAACGCCGTGCTTGCCGCAGGAGGATGGATATTGGACCGGGCATTTTGACAATGCCGGCGGAGTGTCCGCGCTGGCAGTGGCCGCTCCACTCTTGGCCGAAGCGGGTGTCAATGCGCTGTTCGCTTTCCCGGATGAGGAAGAAGGACCGACCGGATCCGGTAATCAGGTCATGGGTAGGGGAGGATCACGCATCATCGATCAGCTTCCGCCTCCGGATCTGGCGATCATTGCCGATATGCAGCAGGCCGGTATGACCTTGAACACGGAAGAAATGACCTCCGAGCCCCAGAATTCCGTACGCATAGGCGAGGGTGCAGTCCTCAGTGAATTCTCGAGTCTTGCCCGAGGCGCGGTGACGCCACCAAGCTTATATGCATTGGCGCGGCATTTAATCGATCTCTTGCCGGGACTGGGTACAAAGGTTCAAGAATCCAACAACATTTACACCTCACGTAGTGACGATATCAGCGTGATGCTAAAGACGCCCAATATTCTGCTCCTTGGATTCCCTGGCATAAACCGCCACTTCGATCTCGCTTCACCTCAGGCCGCTCTCTCGGACATCGTGGATCTATCCAAAGCCCTTGTCTATGCGGCAATGCTCCAGCCAGTTATCCGTTGTCTGAATGACCGTGGAGGCCACGTATGATAAACGTTGTCACTATTGGTTGGCTGACAACGGACGATATTATCCTCGCCAACGGCACATGCTCGATGGCCGTGCAGGGCGGAGGCGCACTCTATTCGGCGGTGGGCGCTCACATATGGAGCGAAGGGGTTGGCATTCACTCAGTGGCCGGCAAGCCTTATTTTGCTCAAACATGCAGGCTGATTGAAGAACGCGGGATTGACGCGTCAGGCATCGGTCAATGCCAAGGCAATGGCCTGGAATTGTGGTTGCTGCATGAGAGCGACATTCACAAACAGCAGGTACCAAAACTTTCCTCTTCCGATGCTCTCGGTCTTGATGAACAACGCGGGCCGCTACCGGAATCTTACGCCCGAGCCAGCGCGTTCCATATTGCTCCGCAGGGGCCCGCGAGTTCCATTTCCAATGCGAAAAAACTTGGCTCACTAAAAACCAAACCAATTTTGGCGATGGACATTCTGTCCGACAATTTCATCGAATCTTCGATGTACCTTGAACTGGATTTCCTCTCCCATCTTACGGCCTTCTTGCCAAGCCAAGCGGAGATTGAGCGCATATGGCAGCCATCCAGCCTTGAATCCTGGCTTCAGGAAAATGCTATTCGTTACAAATGCCATATGGTTGCCAAGCTTGGAGCGCGAGGGTCGCTTGTGTGTGAGGCTCGAACGGGAACGCTCACCCACGTGCCCGCACTGCCCGCCAATGTCAGGGACACTACCGGGGCTGGAGACGGTTATTGCGGTGGATTTGTCGCAGGATTGGCTGCAGGCAAGTCTCCAGTCGGCTGCGCGGCAATGGCGACTGTCTCCTCATCCTACATCGTGGAAGCATCCGGTGCGCTGGCCACCAAGCAGCCAACAGCCGACGAGAAACTGACAAGGCTGCAAATAGTGGAGGCAGCAATACGCCCGCTGTCTTCCGGCGGCAGTCGATCATGAACTCAATAAATTGGAAGCAAGATGCTTATCTCGGAACAACGATCATCCTACCTCGACAAAATTTTCAAGATCAGAAAGCCACTGATCGGGGACGTCCATCTTTTGCCTCTCCCTGGAACCCCGCGATATGCAAATGAAACGATGGAAGCAATTATCAGTCGGGCGTTGAGCGATGCAGATGCCTTCGTTGCGGGTGGTATGGACGGCATCATTATAGAAAACCACGGCGATATTCCGTTCTTGAAACCACATGAAATCGGCCCGGAAATCATCGCGGCAATGACGGTGATTACAGATAGAGTGGCGCGCAATGTTGGCGTTCCTGTTGGCATAAATCTTCTCGCCAATGGTTCGATTGGATCGCTTGCGATCGCGAAAGCCAGCGGGGCTAAATTTGTCCGCGTCAACCAGTGGGTAAATGCCTATGTCAGCAACGAGGGTATTATCGAAGGAGAAAGCGCGAAGGCGCTGCGTTACCGCAAACAGATCGACGCACAGGATGTTGCCATATTTGCAGATGTGCATGTGAAACACGGATCGCACGCCATCGTCGGGGATCGTTCGATCGGTGAGCAGGCCGCTGACGCGGAGTTCTACGGTGCGGATGTTACCATTGCCACCGGAAATCGTACCGGAGACTCTGTGCCCGAGACCGAAATCTCTGCAGTGCGCAGCGGAACACAGCTACCCGTGATTGCGGGAAGCGGGATTACGGCAGGCAATGCTGGCGAACTCTTGCGTAAACTTGACGGCGCGATCGTTGGTTCAAGCCTCAAGTTCGATGGTGTCTGGTGGAACGCCGTTGAGATCGAGCGGGTCCGCAGGCTGGTGGAGCAAGTCAGGCCTTTGCGCGACAATGCCGACTGATGATGAGCGATGAGGAATTACGGCCATGGCGACCTCCGATCTGACAGAGCTCTATGCAAGAAGCGATGCGCTTGAACTCGCGATGCTGGTGCGCCAGCGTCAGGTGACTCCAGTGGAACTATTGGACACCGCGATCGCTATTGTCGAAGCGCTAAATCCGCGGCTCAACGCAATGGTAATCGAAACTTTCGATTTGGCACGTAAGGCAGCCTTAAATCCACCTGTAGGAACGTTCGGTGGCGTCCCGTTCTTTTTGAAGAATATTGGATCTATGTGGCGTGGAACAAGTCTGACGAACGGACTTAGTTACATGCGGGATTTCGTCTGTGATCATGATTCAGATATGGTCAGCCGGATCAAGGCCGCCGGTTTTCTGCTGCTCGGTCGCACCAATGCGCCGGAGGGGGGCTGGTCGATTGGAACAGAACCGCGGCTGTACGGACCTACACTAAATCCGTGGAATCCAGAGATAACATCGGGAGGTTCGAGCGGGGGGGCAGGAGCTGCTGTTGCCGCCCGCATGGTGCCGCTCGCAGAGGCATCGGATGGCGGCGGCTCCATTCGCGTGCCAGCATCATGCTGTGGGCTCGTCGGTCTGAAGCCCTCACGGGGGCGCATCACGTATGGTCCGGAAACCGTTGATCTTTGGCACGGTAGCATTGCAACATTATGCGTAACACGCACAGTCCGGGACACAGCTGCTTACCTTGATAGTGTTGCAGGCTCGGTACCCGGAGATCCCTATATAGCACCCATGCCCATAAGCCCGTGGTTGAGCCAGCTGGCGATTCCACCCAAAGGGTTGCGCATTGGTTATGCACTCAAGCAGCCTTGGGGGGAGCCATACGCTCCCGAGGTTATGGACTCCCTTCAAGCAACGCTTCGCTTATGCGCAAATCTCGGTCACCACGTGGAACAACACGAATTGTCAGTCTCCCTCGAAGCGGCTTGGCTGCACTATAATGTCATCAATGCCGTGGAAACTGCGGCCGATTTCGATAGACTAGCAGGCGTCAGCGGCAGACCGGTGGAACAACAGGAACTTGCCCCCTTCAATTGGTCCTTATTGGAATACGGTCGATCTCTCTCTGCAATCGACTATGCTCATGGTATCGCGGCCGTCAGAAAAGCAAGTCAAGAAATCGCGAAAGACCTTGCCGCGTACGATGTCTTCATCACCCCAACTTTAACTCAGACTCCACGTCCTGTCGGTTATTGGTCGATGGAAGACGGTGATCTCAAACGATATTTACATCGTTGGTCCGATGCTGGCTATTTGTTTGGGTTCAACATGTCCGGTCTGCCGGCCATGTCAGTCCCCGTGGCCGAAACGCACAGCGGAATTCCTGTCGGGGTGCAATTGGTCGGGCGTTACGGAGATGAAGCCACTCTGCTGCGGCTTGCTCATACTATGGAACAGGAGTTGCATTGGGACAAACGTCGGCCTCCCATAAGTGCCCCATAGTTTCGGGTGCTATCAGCCACGATCCTTGGAAGGTGCCTCCGCGTGTGCGTAGGCGTTTCTTAGCGGAACATGTTGTTTGGCAGACCCCCATACATCGCAGCCTGGCTCAAAAAACCAGTCCAAGGCCTCGATGGGCTCCCAGAAGCGACAGTGGTGTGTTGTCCATGATCAGGAATTTTGGGGACCTAATATCTTCAGGACCAGCCGTCTCGATCATTTGGCTCTCAGTTTAGGAAAGCGTGTCCGCACAGCCGCAAGCTCCTGATTTACCGCCTTCTTGGTTTTTCCAGACAAAGCGTCTTCGGCCATCTTTCGGGCGGCGGCCTTAAAGTCGGATACGTCATAACCGAGTGGATCTGGAAGATGATGAACGGTTACAGCCCGTTTAGCCTTTAGGTCGTTAGGCACCTTTTCGCCGGCCGCTTCCTTTAGACGGCGAAATTCCTCCACCGACAGCAGAATGTTCCTGGGCTTTCCGTGGGATGTAATAACGACAGCATCGCGAGACGCTGCTCTTTGGACGTCGCCGATCTGTTTTTGAAGTTCGATTGACGAGAATGTGAGCATGATCGCCTCCTTAAAATATATATTATATGTATTTTGTATCCCTTGTAAATGATCAGTTGCCGCTTCGTCTTCGAGTTTTGTTTGAAGCCATCAGTCTAGTGCATATCGCTAACGACATCTTTTGGATACAGCACGATCGCCCATTTCGGTGCGAAAGCACACGCTTGATCGCTCGGTGAATTCCAAATCATCAGTTGCGATCGAGATACCCAAGGCGAACAGCGCTTTTCGGTCGCTCGGTCAGAATGGTGCGCCATGGCATGCATGATTGTCGCTATTGAGTATCGCCTGTTCTGGACAACACTCGCACCATAAGCCGAACGAAACGGTGATCAAAGCTAGCTTCAACACACCCCTGGCAATGTTCTCGATCTGTGCTTCGAAGATCGCATAACGTCTTCTGTGGTTACCGCTCGGGATGCAAGAAGACGGCGCGGTTGCGCTGCAAACGTCTAGCCCAGCCAGTTTTCGATCCGCAGGGCGCGGACGCGCGTGAACTCCCCGGTATTGGCCGTCACCAGCACCGCCCCAAGTGCATAGGCATGGGCGGCGATGAACAGGTCATTCGGGCCGAAGGGCTTTCCAGCTGCTTCCAGTTCGGCACGGATACCGCCATATTCGGCATCAGCGGGCACATCGAGCGCTAGCACCTGCAAGCTCCCAAGGATGGCCTCGATCTGCGCCATCAGCTTCGGAGATCCCTTCTTGGCGCAACCATATCGCAACTCTGCGGCCGTGATGATGCTGATGCAGATCGCATCCGGTCCAACTTCGGCGATGCGTCTGGTGACAGCGCCATGCGGGTTGCGCGCCAGTTCGGACACGATGTTGGTGTCCAGCATGTAGCGGTTGCTCACAGGTCGATATCCTTCAGCGGCAACAGGGTATCATCAATCTCGGGGAACTGATCTGCAGGCCCGAGCGGTTCCAGACCGGCCAGTACTTCCAGCAGGTTCTTGCGGCGCACCGGCTCGATGATGAGCCGATCACCCTCACGATGGATCATCACTCGGTCGCCGGGAAGCTCGAAGTCGGCCGGGATACGCACGGCCTGGCTCTTGTTGTTGCGGAAGAGCTTGGCCTCCCTTGACGGCTCTGGCTCATGGTGTCGGAGTTGGGGCATGTTGACCTCTTTTTGCATATACAAAGACATATACATTGTGCCGAGGTAGATTACAAGTAGCTGGCGGCCGGGTATCCTATCGAATGAAGGCGGCGCGGCTGCGCCGCTCTCTGTTTGTCGCGGACCAGAGCGCTCTCTGTGATCTCGATCTCCAATCTTTGCGGCGGGAGCCGCCGGTGAACACGTGTGCAGCTTGCTCACTAGACGAGATATCAATTTTTTCCCGTGCAGGACGCGCAAAAACACTCGCGCGGTCCGACCGTTTGTTTCTATGGTTGGTTTTTTGATGGTATGCGGTAGGTCAGAGCTCAATTCAGTCAAGCTAAGTGCTTGTCAATGAATATTTTTTGGTTCTGCCGCTTAAAAGCTGTCAAGTAGACATCATTAGTTAGGCTTACTGCGGATACAAAGAGCAACGGCGCAGGGCAGGTCGCCGATAGCGACCTTGCCTTCGCAGCTAGCCGCAGTGTATGCGCGATTTGACAGTAGTTTTCACATCGGCGATTTGGTGGCGGCGCGCGCGCTCCTTCATGGACGTTGAACTGCTGTTGATCAGAATTGTAGCCTTTAAGGCACCAATCAAATTCGTCACAAATCAGGAATTATCGGCATTTTCAAAGGAAGGTTTATCCGCAGGTTGCGGCTCTGAACAAACGCCGAAGTCAAGGACTTCTTGTGCTTGAATTTGTTCGTCCGCGAGACCGATCCGGTTCGTGTCCCACGGCATTCTCAAAGTTCAAATATTCACGGTTTAACAATGCTTATAGGACTCACTGCCACGCGTTTGATCCGAAATTGAGGATGTTTGCAAGCCTGCTGGTTTCGATACTATTTGATTACGAAATGAAGTCTGGCACGATCGGTCCTGTAGATAGCTACGAAATATTCAATAGGATCGTCGCCATCTCCGTAAGAGCAGGACTCAATTGAAACCAAAGGCCTATTAGCTGGAACTTGCAGCAACTGCGCTTCTTCTGCGGTTGGCGTATAGGCTTCGATCCACCTTTCAGCGCGCTTGAGGCTGATGCCATATTGTCGGCGGAGGGTTTCATAAAGTGAGCGGTTTTCGAGCGGCAGCGCTTCAATTCCTGGTACTGCACTTTGGCGCAGACTGATGCGCACGAGGGTTCTCGGTTCCCCATCGACAATCATAACGCGATCAATCAAAACAACGCGCTCATCCCTTTCGAGCCGCAGCAGTTTGCGCGCCCGCGAGGTGGGAAGGGCTACTTCCTGGCGAATCACACGACGTGTTACCAGCTTGTTCTTGCCCATCAACTCATCGCTGAAACCAACTGTTGATCCAATAAAATCCTGTTCATCACGCCGTTCCGCGACGAAGGTCCCCTTTCCCTGATGCTTGTACACCAAACGTTCGAAGACGAGTTGCTTCAATGCTTCACGCACAACCGTTCGGGAGACATCAAATGTTTCGCAAAGCTCGGTTTCGGAAGGAAGTTTTGAACGAGGCTCCATCCTGCCGTCTGCAATCATCTCGATTATCGAAGATTTTACCTGTGCCCATAGTGGCGTTCCGCCGTCACTTATCGGGCGACGTTCGGGAAGGCGCCTGTTCGCCGTTTTGGTGACCAACTTTCGTTGTTTTACAGATGTATTCATATCGGCAAGGGTATCCGAACATGATGGCGCAAGCGAAGCGAATCGATCGTCTGGTGAATTTCATGTTCCATGTGAGCTTCATGCCATTTCAATGTTGAAGCAGCTATGCCGGCGACTTCCCGGATAACCCCGTCACTTGCCTTGTTCTCAAATGCCATCAATGTCCGTCGCAAAATAATATCGGCAAGCCTGGTCACGCGTTCATTTTTAACGATCCAAACGATTTCGCCAACAAAATAGTCTGGTGCAAAGGTTAGACGCTCATGATTGCAGGCTTCAACCTCGGCAGCAATAGCTTCGGCAGTGCTGCCGTAGCGGTTGAACAGCCTTATTGCGTCATCAACCTCCATGCGGCGAGATCGTGCGAGCGCCTGGCTCCTTGTCGCCACGTCATGCGGCTTTGGCGAAAACCCTTTGCCTCCGCCAACTTCAACCTCAAGAGTGTCGTGGATCCTTAACCTGCCGCAATGTCGCAATACCACATCCGACATCTGCGCCGCGCACGCCCGATAAGTGGTCCATTTGCCACCGACCAAACTCACGACAGCGAAAGGGCGGTCGTCATCAGGGCCAAAAGTCGTCAGGAAATGATCGCGACTAATTGCACCAGTGGCTCCGCCATCATTATAGGGAAGGGGTCTAACGCCAGCATAGGAAAACACCATGTCTTGCCTTCTTGGCTTCACGCCCGGCAGCACCTGCTCCAAAACCTCGAACAGGTAGTCGATCTCATTGTCGGAGCAAACCGTATCGTCTGGATCGCTGGTTCGCAGGTCAGTCGTCCCGAGCAAAACGTGCCTTTTATCGAGCGCATAAATCAGGCAGGCGCGATGGTCGTGAGTCTCGAAATATAACATTAGACCATCCAGTTTTAGAGCGAGATCTGGTCTGTCAAGGACAACATGCGAACCCTTCGTACCTCCCATAAGGCGACGATCGATACCAAGGCCGCGGTTAACCTGATCGACCCAGGGGCCAGCGCAATTAACGACTATCGAAGGCTGCAACCAAAATGATTGCCTGCCGATCTCATCGTAAAGTTCGACCTTGCCGTCAATCGTACTCCGCAAAGACATGTATGGTATCGCGATCGATTCAGGGCAATCGCGTTCGGCGTCCCCGGCCAGCTCGAGCGCAAGTCTTTCTGGATGTGTTACGCGCGCATCGTAGTATTCGGCAACAGCCCGCACCTTTTTTGAAAGCTGGGATAGACGTTTCCTTACTTCTTTGGATCCCACGAGCCGATGGCGCGGCATTGTCTGATTGGCCTTGCCGAAGCGATCGAAAAACGAAAGTCCGAGCTTTATGACGAAGATGCCTTTGGCACCTGGCGTTTTCTTCAGCCGCAGGAATCGCAATGCTGCCGAGAATGCGCCGCCCACCCAACTGAATGCGGGCACCCATACCCGCAAGGGATGGACGAGGTGCGATGCGTTGAGAAGCAGGTGATTGCGCTCGATAACCGACTCTTTCACCAATGCGAATTCACCGGTCTCGAGATAACGCAGACCGCCGTGAATAAGCCGGGATGGAGCCGCACTTGTACCAGACGCAAAGTCTCCTTTGTCGATAAGCACTGCTGGACAGCCCTGCAGCGCCAGATCACGGTACAGCCCCAGCCCATTAACTCCGCCACCGACAATCAAGATATTGCCTGAGCGACCCTGTATTGCATTCAATCGCTCAAGAACATCAGCTCTGGTTCGCATTGCTACGCCCTCCCTCGGGTCCAACTCCGCCGTTCAATGGCAAGTCGGTTGCGTAGACTTATAATTACAAGTCAGAGTTTTGGAAAGCAGCTCTCGGATGTAAAGAACACGAAAATTTGCCAAAAATGCCAATGTGGTTGACAAAACCATCAATTCTTTCGGAAACGGAAATGGGTGATTGACTATTATAAAAGTTTGGATAGGCTAACTCATAATAACAAGTTGTCGTGATCCAAAGTGAGAATTTTGGCAGTGCTCAGAGGAGTGGGCGAGTAAAGCGGCAAGAGGGAGGAGAAATGCGTGAGCGCCTCATCGGCATAGACGCCGGCGGGACAATGACGAAGGTTGCCCTGTTCGATCCTTTCGGAAACGAACTGGCATGCGAGCGTCGCCCGAACAAAATGTTGTTTCCCAAAGCGGGCTGGACCGAACGCGACGCCGACGCCATGTGGCAGGCGACGTGCCAGGCGATCCGAAGCGTGATGGAGAAGACCGGCACTGCGCCGGAGCAAATCATTGCGATCACACCATCAGGATTTGGAGCAGGTGTCTTCATCGTCGACAAGGAAGGGCGACCGGTGCGCAACGGCGTTGTTTCCACTGATTCCCGCAGCGCTGCCCTGATTGATGAATGGTCGAAGGCAGGACTGTCGAAGGATCTTTCGACACACATACAACAGCAGATATGGCCCGGACAGACCTTGGCTCTGCTGGCATGGTTCTCGCGATTTGAACCGCAGACACTCCACCGCGCCGCACACGTCCTCCTATGCAAGGACTTTTTGAGGATGCGGCTGTGTAACGATATTTCCACGGATGCAACGGACGGCGGCTGTGCCGGTATTATTGATGTCAATACCGGTACAATCGCGAGCACCGCACTTGAACAGCTCGGCCTCGGCGAGTGGATCGGTAAGCTGCCGCCGGTCTTGCCATCGACAGATATTGCCGCAGGTCTGAGCGAAGCTGCCTCACATCAGACTGGGTTGATTGCCGGTACGCCCGTGGCGCGGGGCGTTTACGATGTAGTGGGCTGCGCACTTGCGTCAGGTGTCACGGCTCCCAACCAGCTGGCCGTTGTGGCGGGAACATTCAGTATCAACTCCACCCTACATCATCGCCCAACCTTGAACCCCCTGCCGACCATTCAAGCGGCCTACCCGGTTGCCAGGACCTTTCTTGCGACTTCAGCCACGCCCACATCGGCAAGCAACCTGGAATGGATGTGTAAGACGATGCTTTCAGCAGAGGGTGATCGCGCCTTGCAGGAAGGTAAATCCATCTATGATGTTTGCAACGCATTGGTAGATATCGCCCTCAAGAAGGACAACGATATTTTGTTTTTCCCTTTCCTTTTTGGCGGTCCTCAAGGTGCTCCTGGAGGCTTTCTCGGTCTGACGGCTGACAACGATCTAGGTGACGTAATGCGAGCCGTCTATGAAGGCATTGTCTTTGCGCACAAGTACGACCTCGAGACCCACCTGAAAGGACCTGATGCGGCCATCCCCGACGTCGTGCGGCTCGCTGGAGGACCGTCGCGGAGCAACGTGTGGGCGCAGATGTTCGCGGACGGCTTAAACCTTCCCGTTGAGATAGCCAACGGTACGGAATTCGGTGCCAAGGGTGCTGCCATATGCGGCGCTGTTGCAAGCGGGCTTTATGCGGACATTGAAACGGCAATCGAGAAAATGGTCGTGGTCGAACGGCGCTTTGATCCCGTTACCGAAAGGGTTTCTGCGATTGAAGAAAAGTATTCCACCTACAAGGAAACGGTCACCAGCATCGCCGCCATCTGGAACAAACCGACAAGAAGCAAAACGTCGCCCCCGCCGGGGAGTCAACGCGCCTTGGCACACGAACACACACAAACACGCAGGGAAGAATTGTAATGGCTCATATAGGAGATCTGGTATCGGAAATGCTGGCGCAATATGGCGTGGAGCTCATATTCGGCATGCCCGGCGGCCAGACGACAGCGTTGCATGACGGCATCTCTCGCCGTACCGACCGAATTCGTCATATCTTGATGCGCGATGAGCGCAATGCGGCCTACGCCGCTGACGCTTATGCGCGGTTGACCGGGAAGCCCGGTGTTTGCGATGTGACAGTCGGTCCGGGAGCCAATCTGCTCTCCGCTGGATTTGTAGAAGCCCTGAATGCCTCCATTCCAATGATTGGCATTGTCGGTGAATTGCCGCTCGACTGGCTGCCGCTTAAGGACAAAGGAATTGCCTCCCAAGGCTTTGACCAGCTGACTTTCTTCAAATCCATTTCAAAGGAAGCTTGGCTGGTTCCATCCGTGGCAGCGCTGCCCGAACTGATCCGGACAGCGTTTCGCACAGCCACGTCACCGCGCCAAGGTCCGGTGGCGTTGATTATTCCACACGACATTTTTGATGCCGAATGGGATGAAGAGAAAATCAAGATTGCAATCGACGATCGAGCGATCCGTGCGCCCTACCTGCGCTCGGCGCCGCCTGCAGGTCCGATCCAAGAGGCTATCAGCCTTATTCGCAGGGCCAAACGTCCGGCACTGGTGTGCGGCGGAGGCGTACATGGATCGGACGCAACCGGGGATGTTGGTGTTTTCGCAGAAAAGCTCCAGGGCCTCGTAGTCACCAGTTTGACGGGCCGCGGCGCTGTGGCAGAGACGCTGCCATACGCCGCTGGCGCATTGAATCCACTTGGTTCCTGGGCAGCTATCGAGCTGATCAAAGAGGCCGATCTTGTGATCTGGTGCGGCTCGAAAGCCAGCCAGAATACCGCGATGAATTGGACATTGCCTCTTCCGGAACAGGCTACAATCACCATCGATGCTGACCCGTTGGAGCATGGACGAACCTTCCGTCCGACAGTCCCGCTGTTCGGCGATGTTCGCGAGACGCTTAGTCTGTTGAACGCTGCGCTCGATAATCAGTCGCATCCTCAATGGATCGAGCGGATTAGCGCGGTAAAGGCGGAAGGCGAAGAACAAAAACGCATCGAGATTGTTAGCGACCAAGTTCCGATCTCGCCGCCACGTGCAATGTTCGAGCTGGCCAAACGACTTGGTGAAGACGATATCGTGATCTCTGATGCCAGCTTCTCTGCGGGATGGATCGCCAATTTTCTCCCGGCCAAAAAGGCCGGCCGTAGCTTCCTTTATGCACGTGGACAAGGCGGACTGGGATATTCGACCCCCGCGGCCGTTGGTGCAGCTGCCACACGCCCTGGTGTCCGTGTCGTGACCGTGGCCGGAGATGGAGGGTTTTCCTACACGATCGGCGAATTGGCGAGCCAGCTGCAACACAAGCAACGGGTTGTGAATATTGTCCTGAACAATGGTCGGCTCGGCTGGATTCAGCTGTGGCAGGATATTTTCTTCAAGAACGTTCAATCTGCACTGTTGGAGAACCAAAGCTGCAAGCCTGGATTTGCAGCTGCAGCGCAGGGATTGGGTCTCGAAGGCTTTTACGTCGAAACACCCGACCAGATCGGGCCGGCGCTGGACAAGGCTTTCGCTTGCGACGGTCCATCCGTTGTTGAAATTCGCATCGATGATCTTGCAACGCCCATCCACAGTTTCAAACGGCGGATGAAGGAGGGGGCGAGCGAACCACGGCCCCGGCCCGGAACCGTCTACAAACTGAGAGACTGGAAGATATCGCCAGCACTGGAGGAGTAGGCATGGCCGGCGATCCAAAGTGTGGAGGGGCTTAAGGATTCACCGCATTTCAGATCTCTTGTGGAGGCCGAAGAACTGAAATGAACAAGGCTCAGAATGAAAGCATTTGGGAGGAGTAGGAATGTTGGAACTGCGGAATGTATCCAAGGTAGTGGGCGGAAAACCCCATCTCAGCGATATTTCGCTGACTTTGGAACATGCGACGCTGAATGTC
>NZ_JACHXN010000018.1 GCF_014192095.1 Phyllobacterium trifolii | reverse complement strand
AGTCAACCAAACTATAGGGCGCATTCGGCAACCGCCAGCGGCGCCCCGCCCTCGTTGTGCCGGTATATAGACCCCACCTAACAAACCTGTCAACATCGATTTTGAAGAAATTGTGAAAAATATGACAGAGTCTTTTGGGACGCGGTTTTAACATGCAAAGTCGCTCCTCGTGGATATAGCCAGCGAATTGAAATGTGAATGGATCGGCCACAAACATGCCCAAATCCCTGCATAGCGCTCGCTCCAATGCCACACGATCAGTCCCATCTATCATTCTGCGCCACGCAGCATTTGCACAGGCTTGCGGGACCGCGCGTTGACATAGGCAAGCTGGGAGGGCAAAACTGCGTCCCAATCGATTTCATACCAGTACAAGGCTGGTCGGCAAGCGCCGAAAAATCTCATAAGCCCGCAGTCTATAACGGCGACAGGATCAACACTTAACAGTATGAACGAGTACGAGGGGCACTCATCAATCGATCCGGGCAACGAGCCGCCGTTGATTACGGACGGCCGTCGTGGCCCGCCGGATCGGCGTGAGATCTCGGCGCGATGGCTTGCCGGCACCTTTCTTACTGGTATCACTTCCAGCATATTGATGGGTGTGGCCCTGTTTGCAGCGCTTGATGGCCGCGAACAGCTGGCAACTCCGCCGGAATTGATGGCTCGCAATGCAATGCCTGCGCCGGGCGGCAATTCCGATGTCACCAAAGGCGCCCGCGTCGCCGCAACGACACCCATCCAGAAAAATCGCGACCGCAGGCGGCTCGATGTTTCAACCATGTTCAAGGATGGCGAGCGGGACGTCATTCGTTCAATGCCGTTCGAATTCGTCCACATCGCGCTCGCCGATGTCCACAACACGAATCGTCGCTATCCCGCTTTCAACCCGCTCGACGTGTTCGCAGAAGCCAATGAGGGCACGGACCCGACCCCGAAAACAGGCCTGATCTACGGCGCAAAGGTGGAGAGCGAAGTAAGCCTCCGTACCGTGGATTTCCCCTTGGCGACGGCGCAATACGATCCCGCCGATGATCTGAGTGTGGATGACGTGGAAGAGGTTGTCCGCAACACTGGCTCACTTCTGACCGATGGAGCGATTCAGGTCGCTTCTCTCCATTACGTGGACCCGCTGCGATTTGGTACAGATGAGGATCCTTATAATCTTCGCAGTCCCCTTGCTGTCAAAATCATTCAGGAAAATGTCAGCGTCTCTCCCCGGCTGTCCGAGGACGCCGAGAGTGCCGGTTATTCGGAAGAACTCATTCCGTTCCGCAGTGACAAGGATATTCTGGCTGCACTCAATGATGCGGGCTACGAGAATGGCGACGCTACTGGCATGTCGGAGGCCATCGCCAAGCTGCTGAACTCGCCGCGTTTGAAAAGCGGCAGCGTATTACGGCTTGGAATCGAGTCCCGGAACAATACCGACAGGATCATGCGGGCCAGCGTCTATAATGGAAGTACGCATGTCCTGACGATCGCCCTCAACGACCGCGACCAATATGTCCCGGCGGACGAACCGGAGATGACACCTGGCCTACAGGTCGCATTCGACGACAATCCCCCGGTTTCACGCCGGACTGAAGATTTGCCCACTATCTATGACGGCATCTACCGCGCCGGTGTCGCCTATGGCATGACGGACCAGATGATCAAACAGCTCATCAGGATGCTTGCTTCGGATGTCGATTTCCAGTCGCAGCTATCGCCGACCGATGAATTGGAAGCGCTGTTCTCTCTTCCGGCGGATTCGGAGAAGGCCGGCGACGATTCGGAAATTCTCTACGTTGCCGCCAATTTTGGCGGCGACCTGAAAAAATTCTACCGGTTCCACAGCAAGGACGGCAACACCGACTATTACGACGAGGACGGAAAGAGCTCCAAGCAGTTCCTACTGCGTAAACCGGTACCGAACGGCATCTTCCGTTCACCCTTCGGCATGCGGCGTCATCCCATCCTTGGTTATTCCCGCATGCATACGGGTGTGGACTGGTCAGCTCCGCGTGGAACGCCAATCATCGCTGCAGGCAATGGTGTCGTCGAACGAGCGGGTTGGACCAACGGCTATGGCAACCAGACGCTTATTCGCCATTCCAACGGTTATGAAAGCAGCTATTCACATCAGAACGCTATAGCCAGCGGCGTGATCCCGGGTGCGAAGGTGCGGCAGGGCCAGGTTATAGGTTACCTCGGATCAACCGGGCTTTCGACTGGCCCGCATTTGCACTACGAGGTGATCGTCAACGGTTCCAAAGTCGATCCGATGCGCATCCGCCTTCCGAGCGGCGGTGAACTTGGCGGCGATGATCTGGTCGCATTCAAGCGCGAGCGTGAACGTATCGATCAGCTTCTTAAGGATGACGAAGCGAAGGGGACCAAGGTCGCTGCCAGCGGCTGAACCCTACTCCTGGAATTCGACTGTTACGCCCTTCTGAACGAGCTTCGACAGTTCCGTCGCGTCCCAATTGGTCAGGCGCACACAACCATGACTGTTCGTCTTGCCGATCTTTGACGGCTCAGGTGTGCCGTGAATCCCGTAGGTCGGCTTCGACAAGGCGATCCACACGGTCCCGACAGGGCCGTTCGGTCCCGGCGGTATCGTCAAAACCGAATTGTTCTCGCCCTGCTTGAAGTTGATTTTCGGGTTGTAGGTATAATTCGGATTGAGAGCAACCCGCTCGACCTGCACCGTACCCGAAGGCGATGGCGTATCGGTTGACCCGATCGTTGCCGGATAGGCAACGACCAGCCGCCCCTCGGCATTATATCCACGGACCTGTTTGCGGCCCTTGTCCGCAATGATACGCGTCACGGCGCCGCCGGCATTCTGGCCGGTATTTGCAACCTGAATGGCAACACCTGGCGTGTTGAAATCCACGCCGGGATTCATCTCTTTCAGATAGTTCTCGTCCATGTGAAACCGCTCGGCCAGCATTTCCGTCACTGATGTGAAGGCCATGCGCTCCAGTTGCGCCTTGTGGCTGTAATCTTCCGGAATGGATGCAACGAATGGATAAGCGGCATCTTCGGATGTGATCGTATAGGCCATGAACGCCGGACCGCCGGTCTGTTCCAACGAGGCATTAATGCCTTCTTCATTGAGAGGATCGAACTGTTGTCCGGTCATTTCCTCGAAAGCGGCAACAGCCTTGTCGACGTTCCCGCCCTTGTGACCATCGATAACGCCTGGCGACACACCAATCCGGTCAAGCAGAACCTGGATGGCGGCGATCTTGGCTTTCGCGCCCTGTCCCTTCGGCAATTCTATCGTCGGTGCTGGGTTCGGATGAACCGGTATCTGCTCCTGCTGCGGAACATCTGTCAGGCCATCGCTCGGCGCACCCGGTTCGACAAGGTTCGGATCGGTGGGCTGCAAATCCGATTCGCCATTGGCTGGCGGCAAAGGTTCGCGGTTGACGCTGCCATAGTCGCTCTCGGAAGGCAGTGCCGTGCCGTAAGGATCATTCGAAATCGCACCCGTGTCATAAGGATCTTGCGGCGCATCGGGAAAATAATCCGTCCCCTCATTCGACTGATTGGTTTGCGCCTCTTCGACCGAAACGATCCGCCCGCGGCGATCCACGGTAATTTTACGGCCATACTCGTCAAAATAGGATCGATAAGCTTGCCGCCGCTCGCGCGGTTCGAACCATTGCGCAACGGTATATGAAGCCTGATCGTTGACGACGGGCACAGTGCTTTCTGCGGCTTGTGCGGTGAACGGAGCGACAGCACCTGTTGAAGCAATCAACAAAATTCCAAATAATGAACGATAAGACGTCATGCCTTCAGCTTCCGGTTTCTGCCACTAACTTGTCGTTAAGCATAAATGACCGATTTTCCTGTCTTTATGGTTAATGACTATAGGCTTTTATCGTTGCATTTATCGAATGAACGGGACGTGAAAATGGCCGCTATATGGCGGCCATCTCCTTTGTTTGCTGTTTTGTGCAGGGCGCACTCAGGCGGCCTCACTCTTTTCCCGTTCGGGAGCGGATTTAACAGACTTGAAGTTCAGCCTGTCCGACCCAGCGGTGATCTTGACCGTGGAGCCATCCAGTATCTCGCCGAGCAGGATCCTTTCGGCCAGCGGGTCTTGCACTTCCTTCTGGATCACGCGCTTCAACGGTCGCGCACCATAGGCAGGATCGTAGCCCTTCTCGGCCAGCCAGTTCGTTGCATCCTCATCGATCTTCAAAACGATCTTGCGATCTGTGAGAAGCGACTGCAGATGCTGCAGCTGGATTGCCACGATCTTGCCCATCTCCTTGCGCTGCAACCGATGGAACAGGATGATCTCATCCACACGGTTGAGGAACTCCGGCCTGAACGAAGCCTTGACGACGTTCATCACCTCTTCACGAACCTCCTCGACATCCTGGCCCTCTGACAGCCCGACAAGGTATTCGGCCCCGAGGTTCGATGTCATGATGATCAGCGTGTTGCGGAAATCGACAGTACGCCCCTGACCATCGGTCAGACGGCCATCGTCAAGAACCTGCAGAAGCACGTTGAACACATCCGGATGGGCCTTTTCGATCTCGTCGAAGAGAACCACCTGATAAGGCCTGCGCCGGACAGCCTCGGTAAGAGCACCACCCTCTTCATAACCGACATAGCCGGGAGGCGCGCCGATCAGCCGCGAGACCGAATGCTTTTCCATATATTCGGACATGTCCAGCCGGACCATGGCCGTCTCGTCCGAGAACAGGAATGAAGCCAGCGTTTTCGTCAGCTCCGTCTTGCCGACACCTGTTGGCCCAAGAAAGATGAACGAGCCGATAGGCCGGTTCGGATCCTGTAAGCCTGCACGCGCGCGGCGAATGGCTTTCGACACAGCCTGAACTGCTTCGCCCTGACCGACGACCCGCTTGGCCAGTTCATCCTCCATACGCAACAGCTTCTCACGTTCGCCTTCCAGCATCCGGTCTACAGGAATGCCAGTCCAGCGCGAAACAACCTGAGCGATATGATCCGGTGTCACGATTTCTTCGACCATCGAGGTCGAACCGTCATGCTGTTCGGCCTCCGCCAGCTGCTTTTCCAACTGGGGGATCGTCCCGTAGGCAAGCTCGCCGGCCTTCTGGAATTCACCGTTGCGCTGGGCAGATGCAAGCGCATTGCGTGCATCGTCAAGCTGCCGCTTCAAATCGGCCGCATGGCCGAGCTTCTGCTTTTCAGCCTGCCATGTGTTGGTTATCGCGGTCGACTGTTCTTCCAGATCGGCGAGTTCCTTCTCCAGCCGCTCAAGACGATCTCGGGATGCGTCGTCTTTTTCGACCTTCAGCGCCTCGCGTTCGATCTTCAACTGCATGATACGCCGGTCGATCTCGTCCAGTTCTTCCGGCTTGGAATCGACCTGCATGCGAAGCCGTGCTGCGCCTTCATCGATCAAATCGATCGCCTTGTCGGGCAGGAACCGGTCGGTGATGTAGCGGTTGGACAGTGTCGCTGCAGCAACAAGCGCCGAATCGGAAATTCGAACTTTATGATGCTGCTCGTATTTCTCCTTCAGGCCGCGCAAGATCGAGATGGTATCTTCCACCGTCGGCTCATCGACAAACACCGGCTGAAACCGGCGGGCAAGCGCCGCATCTTTTTCGACATGTTTGCGATATTCGTCGAGCGTCGTCGCGCCAACGCAGTGCAGTTCGCCGCGCGCCAAGGCTGGCTTGAGCAGGTTTGAGGCATCCATCGCGCCTTCGGCCTTGCCGGCGCCCACAAGCGTGTGCATCTCGTCGATGAACAGGATGATCTCGCCATTCGCCGAAGTGACTTCGGACAGCACACTTTTCAGCCGCTCCTCGAATTCACCACGATATTTCGCACCGGCAATGAGAGCGCCCATATCGAGCGCCATCAATTGCTTGTCTTTCAGTGATTCAGGCACATCGCCATTGACGATACGCAGCGCAAGGCCCTCGGCAATTGCCGTCTTGCCGACGCCCGGCTCGCCAATCAGCACTGGATTATTCTTGGTGCGCCGCGACAATACTTGGATAGTGCGGCGGATTTCATCATCGCGCCCAATGACAGGATCGAGCTTCCCGGCACGTGCATCCGCGGTGAGATCGCGTGCATATTTCTTCAAGGCGTCGTAGGTGTTTTCTGCTGAAGCCGAATCTGCGGTCCGCCCCTTGCGGATGTCGTTGATGACGGCATTGAGACCCGCGGCGGTCACGCCGGCGCGGTTCAATATGTCCGCGGTCTTGGCGGACTTTTCAATGGCCATCGCAGTCAGAAGCCGTTCGACAGTAACAAAACTGTCGCCAGCTTTCTGCGCCAGTTCCTCTGCAGTCGTGAAAACCTTGGCCAAGGGCTGGGCAAGATAAAGCTGGCCGTTGCCGCCGGTTACTTTCGGCATTGCATCGAGTGCTGCCTGCAAGCCAAGGCGTACATCAGCTATGCGCCCGCCTGCCCGCTCGATCAGGGATGCGGCAAGGCCCTCCTCGTCATCGACCAGGACCTTCAACAAATGTTCGGGTGCAAATTGCTGGTGGTTGGATGAGAGGGCAAAGGTCTGTGCTGACTGGATGAACCCCCGGACGCGCTCGGTATATTTTTCAATGTTCATATGGTGTCTCCTTTTCCCGAACGACCCTTCAAGCGGCATCGCACGGTGTGTTGGTGACGGGCCCCCTGCAAGAGGCAGACCCATTCGCTCGAAGCAGATATGGGAATATTGTCCGCAGCCTGCAAGATCGGAATTCCAGCTTTTGTACTGCCTGTGACTTGTTGTTTTAGCACAAAAAGCCCCACCCTTGCCACGCCCTCCTAGGAGTCTGGCCATTGCTTGCATGCTGGGAAGACGGGCGGTCGTCGAAGCGCGTCTTGGTAGAATAAAATGCGATCCGAAGACCGCCCGTCCGGCGTCTTTTGATCCCGTCCGTTCCGCTTGGGAGGCCTCGGCACCGGGGAATACCATTTGCGATATTCCATGCGTCGCCTACGCGCCCCTTTCGAAGTGCTCGTCCAGCACACGCCGGTCATAGTACCAGCAGGGAACCCTTGGACAGAACTTCCCCGGACAGCGGGTCCGTCACCCGCCATCGGAGGCGCCGATCCTCTCCCCACTTCGAACGGCTCCGGAAGCAGTTCCCGTGGAAAGGACGGGACTAGAATAAGTCAGGTTTGGAGGTGTTGGATAAGTAGCCACGATTATTTTTAGATTGAACGCTTCAAGGCTGCTGATTTTCCGGATGGCATTTGCCGCTGTGCGTGGTTCGACAAGCTCACCATGAGGGAGACGGGTGGGCTGCAGGGAGCCAAGGATTGCTGCGCTGACGTCTGTCGCGCGGAGCCGGTTGTCGTGTGGCTGTCATGACGCCTCCGGTTATCATGCAGCCCACCCGTCTCCCTCATGGTGAGCTTGTCGAACCACGCACAGCAGCGTTGCCATCCGGCAAACTTTGTCCCTCGGATCTGACACTTCTCAACGACCTCCCGGAATCAAACCGCCACCCGCAGGCTTCCCTGCGAGTGGCGCAATTTTCAATCCGTTCAGATCAATAAGATCAAACGTCGGATTCGACCGCTGTCCGGCGCTTCTTCACCTCGGCAACGATGCCGGCTGGCGACAGATCGTTGGCGGTGTCCGGAGCAGCACTTGCTTCAGCACCATTTTCCTCGGTGACGCGCGGCCGGGCTGGTCTGCGGCCACGTGGTGCGCGACGCGCTGGCTTTGCTTCGGCAGCCTCTGCCTCGGGTGCCGCAGCAGTGCCATTTTCAACCGGCTGGACCTGTGGCTGAGGTTGGGGTTGACGCTGGCTGACCGTGTCGTCGTCATAAACGACTTCGGCGGGTGTACCCTGAATGATTGGCTGTGGTCCGCTGCCGTTGATCGGCTGATGCATCACACGTTCTTGCCGGTCTTGCCGGTCGCGGCGATCCTGACGTTCCGGGCGATCTTGACGCTCCGGCCGGTCCTGGCGATCTTGACGCTGCTGACGATCCTGGCGCTGCGAGAACTCCTGGCGTTCAGGAACTTCCTGACGATCGGTATCGTTGCCGTTGCCGTTGCCATTGTTCATGCCATCATCGTCATAGCCGTTCTCATCGTCCTGATCCTGATCCTGATCATCGCGCTGATACTGGACAGGCGCCTGAGCCTGAGCCGCAAGAATGATTCGATTATAGTGCTCGGCGTGCTGGAGATAGTTTTCAGCCATCACGCGGTCACCGGCACTCTGTGCATCCCGTGCAAGAGTGGTATATTTTTCGGCGACGTGCTGAGCATTCCCCCGGATTTTGACATCGGGGCCGTTGCTCTCGTAGTTACGGGACAATGGGTTGGGACCTTTGCTGCGGTTATTATTGTTACCGCGTCCGCGCATGCGCCTATTCTGCTGTACTGGCCTCATACTTATCTCTTTTCAGAAAATCAGGGGCGCTAATTTGCTCACCATTTGAGTCAAAAAGCTTCGCTTCTCAAGTGCCGACCTGAAGCGCGCCCCGCGCTTCAATCGCATCCAAAGTTTCATAAAACTTTTGTGCTGCCGCAAAAACCATTTCCCCAAAGCTATTTCCGAAGAGAAATCAAACACCCGGAATTTCCGTATCAATCTCTTGATAGGCAGACCAGATTTGTTTCGGTTTAGTGCGGTCCCCGGAAACTAGCCGTGTTCCAGCCAAATTCCAAGCCTTTTTTCAATCTTTTTACATTGGTGTGAATAAAAGTGCCCTTTCGCGCCCACCAATATCTTTCTGGACAGCATCCAAAGCGAATTTCTCCTTTGAAAAGATCGCCTCGATATCACTGCGTTGTCCAAAACCAATTTCCAATGCGACCGCACCACCTTGCCTGAGATGCTGCCGGGAGTGCCCGGCAATGATTCGGTAGGGAGTGAGGCCATCCTGCCCGCCATCCAGGGCCCCGATCGGGTCGTGCAGCACAACTTCGCGTTGCAAGCCGGCTATCTCAAGCGATGGTATATACGGCGGATTGGAAATAATCAGGTCGAACGAGCCACTTACCTCAGAAAACCAATCCGAATGAAGGCCTGCAAAACGATCTGATACGTTGTTGATGTGGGCATTGTCACGCGCCGTATCAAGGGCAGCCGCAGAAATATCGACGCCCACTGCACGCAATTGGCTGAATTGGTCGAGCAACGCCAAGGCTATCGCGCCCGTCCCGGTTCCAAGGTCGATCAGGTCCGCGACACCCTGCTCCTCTATACGCTGGCGCAGAAAAGGGATCGCAAGTTCCACCAAGGCTTCGGTGTCGGGTCTAGGCTCGAGTGTATCGGCCGAAAGCCCAAGTTCGATACCAAAAAAGGCACGCTTGCCGATGATACGATGCACGGACTCGCCATTGATTCGCCGGGTAAGGACCGTGTGAAGCTGCGCAACGATCGCCTGGTCGATATGGCGAGCGGGATTGCGGATCGCCTCCAGCCGGTCGTGTCCAGTCACCCACTCAACCAGAAGGCGTGCGTCAAGATCGGCTGTTTCGATTCCTGCTGCAGTCAGCCGGGCCCGCGCCTCTCTGTGCACATCGGCCAGGCGCGTCCCATGCTCTGCCATGGCAGTCAAAAGCTTTCGTTCATCTGGGCGAGTAATGCTGTCTGGTAGTCGGAGATCAGCGCGCCTATGAGTTCATCGAGATCGCCTTCCATGATGCGATCGAGCTTGTAGAGCGTCAGGTTGATGCGATGATCGGTCACACGCCCCTGCGGGAAATTATAGGTGCGGATGCGCTCGGAACGATCACCCGAACCAACCTGGCTGCGCCGGGCCTCGGAGCGCTCGCTGTCCGCTTTCTGGCGCTGCATGTCGAACAGACGCGAACGCAACACCTGCATTGCCCGGGCACGGTTCTGATGCTGCGACTTCTCTGCCTGTACGACGACGATACCGGAAGGAATATGCGTGATACGCACCGCCGAGTCGGTCGTATTGACGTGCTGACCGCCAGAACCGGATGCGCGCATCGTATCGATTCGGATATCGTCGGGGCGGATATCGATGTCGATCTCCTCGGCTTCCGGCAGTACGGCAACTGTCGCGGCGGACGTATGAATGCGGCCGCTCGCCTCGGTATCCGGCACGCGCTGTACCCGGTGGACGCCCGATTCGAACTTCAGCTTGGCGAAAACGCCCTTGCCCGAAACCATGGCGATCACTTCCTTGTAGCCGCCGGCCTCGCCATCGCTGGCCGATATCAGCTCGACGCGCCATCCGTTTGCGGCGGCATAGCGCTCATACATGCGAAACAGATCACCACCGAACAGCGCCGCCTCCGAACCGCCGGTGCCGGCACGAATTTCGAGGATGGCGTTGCGCTCGTCAGCGACGTCTTTCGGCAAAAGGAGGACCTGGATATCCTTCTCCAGTTCCTCGATGCGCTCCTCGATGTCGGGCAGCTCGGCTTCCGCCAATTCCCGCATGTCCCTGTCGGTGGCGCTGTCATCGAGCATGACCTGCAAGCCTTCCGCTTCGCTGCGCGCAGCGAGCAGATCGCGGATCTTGACGACCACGGGCTCAAGCTCGGAATACTCCGAAGCCAGCTTCACATAGGTTTCGGAATCAGGATTGCTCGCCATCTGCGTCTCCATCATGGAGAAACGCTTCAGCAGTTGATCCATACGATCCTGCGGAATAGAACTCACTCAAACCTCACAATGGGACGCCAGCTCGCTCTGCGAACTTGGTCAGGACATGGCGCAACGATCCGGTTTCGCCGTGATTGTCGATCGCATCGGCGAGTTGCGCGGTAAGTTCTGCCACATCGACAGTGCCGAGCATGGCCTTGATCGGGCCGATCGATGCGGGCGACATCGAGATGGATCGATATCCAAGCCCGATCAGCGCCATGGCAGAAAGCGGCTTTCCCGCCATTTCACCGCAGAGCGTCACGTCCGTATTGTTGCGGTTTCCGGCATCGGCGATCTGACGCAATACGCGCAAGAAGGGCACCGACAGATTGTCGAACCGATTGGTGATGATCGAATTGCCGCGATCGACCGCCATGACGAATTGAAACAGGTCGTTCGAGCCAACCGAGACAAAATCCACCACCGACATCAGTTCGTCGAGTTGCCACAGCAATGATGGCACCTCGACCATTGCCCCTATCTTGACACGCGTCGGCAGATTGTGGGCGAAGCGCGACAGGTGCTGCACCTCACGGTTGATCAGTTCGCTGGCCTTGCGCACTTCTGCCACTTCCGTGACCATCGGCAGCATCAGCCGGAGCTCGCGTCCGCCCGCCGCTTTCAAAAGCGCGCGTACCTGCGTACGCAACAGGCCCGGGCGATCGAGCGTCAGGCGGATCGCCCGCCAGCCCATGGCAGGGTTTTCTTCATTGGCATCGCTGCGAAAATAGGGCAGCACCTTGTCGCCGCCTATATCGAGCGTCCGGAATGTCACCGGCTTGTCGCCAGCGGCATCCAATACGGAACGATAGAGCCGCTCCTGCTGTTCGGCACGCGGGAAAGTCGAGGCGACCATGAATTGAAGTTCGGTACGGAACAAGCCGATGCCAGCAGCACCAGCTTCCACCAATTGCGGCAGGTCGACGAGCAGACCGGCATTCATCAGGAGCGAAATATGCACTCCATCCTTCGTCATCGAAGGCTGGTCGCGCAATTCCCGGTAAAGCGCCTGACGCTTGGCGCGGAATTTGACCTTCTCCGTGTAGGCGGCTTCCACGTCCGACTGCGGGCGCAAATGAACGCGGCCATCGTCACCATCGACGATCACAGCGTCGTTGTTTTCGGCCATCGAGACGACGCCCTTGACCTGCCCGGCAACCGGGATGCCCATGGCGCGGGCTACGATCACCACGTGGCTGGTCGCGGCACCATCTTCGAGCACAAGACCTCGCAGGCGTTCGCGCGGGTAGTCCAGAAGTTCTGCGGCGCCCATCGAGCGGGCGATGATGATGGCGTCCTTGGCGAGGGAACCCGCCATGGTCTTGACATCACGGCCCATCAGCTGGCGCAGCAGACGGTTGGCGAGGTCGTCGAAATCGCTCAGCCGCTCACGCATGTAGGGATCTGTCAGGTGCATCATCCGGGCGCGGGTATCGCTTTGCACTTTTTCAACTGCGGCTTCCGCCGTCAGGCCGTTGCGAATTGCCTCTTCGAGACGCCGCACCCATCCCGTATCGTGTGCGAACATGCGATAGGCTTCGAGCACTTCGCGATGCTCGCCCTCGAACGCCACATCACGGCGCGACAACATGTCATCGATCGAAATGCGCAATGAACCGAGCGACGTTTCGAGCCGGTCGATTTCCGTGTCGATATTCTCGTTGAAGAGATTTGTGACGACGATGCGCGGCTCATGCAGCACGACGTGCCCGAGGCCAACGCCATCATTGAAGGCGCTCCCGCTGAAGCTCATGGGCTTGCCCATGTCGAGTTCGACCCCAGGCCGTGCAAGCCGCGTCAGACTGCCGGCGGCAACCATTTCTGCCAGCACCATGGCCGTCGTTTCGAGCGCTTCGACCTCATCCTCGCGATAGACGCGCTTGGTCCGGTTCTGCACGACGAGGACGCCCAGGGTGCGCCCCGCCCGGAGGATCGGCACGCCAAGGAATGAATTGTAGACCTCCTCGCCCGTCTCCGGCAGATAGGCGAAGGCCGGATGTGTCTGCGCGTCGGTCAGATTGAGCGGGCGGGCGCTGGCTGCGATGGTACCGACAAGGCCCTGCCCAAGACGCAATTGCGCCAAATGCACGGCGGACGGGTTCAAACCTTCGGTTGCATAAAGTTCCAGGACACCATCGGAGCGAAGAACGTAGAACGAGCACACTTCCGCAACCATGTTCTGCGCGATATCGCGAACGATCCGGTCAAGCCTCTCCTGCGGCTCAAGCGCCTCCGCCATCAATTCGCGAAGACGCTTCAGCATGACACGGGGACCTGTTGTCTGCTCGCGCGTTGGCACTGGGGGCCTTTCTCCATAAGAATACCGGCAAGACCGGATGGCCTCACCGCATTCGAGTGATCATGTCAGCCAGCGACGCGGCCGACAAACATTTTCTTGATTCTAATGCTTATCCAGACCGTACACAGAATGCAAAGTGCGTACGGCAAGTTCCGCATACGGGCCATCAATTAGAATGGAAATCTTAATCTCCGAGGTCGTGATGGCCCGGATGTTGATTCCCTTGTCTGCCAGCGCGCGAAACGCCGTTGCGGCAACACCCGCATGACTGCGCATGCCAATACCTATGACCGATACCTTGACCATGCCGGCTTCCGACTGGATGATGTCGCAGCCGATCTCCGCCTTGACCTTTTCGAGGACCACGAGAGCCTTGTCGAGATCGCCCGAGGGCACGGTGAAAGTCATGTCGGTCTTGGTACCGTCTTCGGAAACATTCTGGACGATCATGTCGACATTGATATGCGACTCGGCGAGCGGGCCAAAAATAGCGGCGGATATGCCCGGACGGTCGGCAACACGGCGCAGCGAAATCTGGGCTTCGTCCTTGGCGTAGGCAATTCCTGTGACAACCTGCTGTTCCACGATTTCTTCCTCGTCGCAAATAAGCGTTCCGGGCGGATTGATGAGATCACCCATGCCCGGCGCATCGGGGTCCTCGAAACTGGACCTTACAAAGGTGCGCACTTTGTGCACCATGGCAAGCTCGACAGACCGCACCTGCAGGACTTTCGCGCCAAGAGATGCCATCTCCAGCATTTCTTCGAACGATATCCGCGACAGCCGCCGCGCCTTCGGTTCGACGCGCGGATCGGTCGTGTAGACACCATCGACGTCGGTATAGATATCACATCGATCGGCCTTCACCGAAGCTGCGATTGCAACCGCACTGGTATCTGAACCGCCGCGTCCCAGTGTGGAAATGCGATTATCCGGACCAATGCCCTGAAATCCGGAGATCACAGCCACCTGGCCCTCAGCGAACCGCTCGATCAAGAACGAACCATCGATATCGAGAATACGCGCAGCGCCATGGGCATTGTCAGTCTTGATCGGAATTTGCCAGCCTTGCCATGAACGGGCGTGGACGCCCATCGCCTGCAGGGCGATTGCAAGCAGACCAGCCGTCACCTGCTCGCCTGATGCGACAATTGCATCATACTCGCGCGCGTCGTGCATTGGCGATGTCTGCCGCGTCCAGGCCACGAGCTCATTGGTCTTCCCTGCCATGGCCGAAACCACGACAGCGACCTCATGTCCCGCATCGACTTCGCGTTTGACATGCCTGGCCACATTACGGATGCGGTCAATATCGGCCACCGAAGTGCCACCGAATTTCATCACAATGCGTGCCATGGGAAGGTACCGTTCTGGAATGCCTGAAATAAATTGGTAAGGAGCTGCTTGAATCGGAACAGCCACCCGCCAAATGAATGCGGCTCCCATACCGAAAATATCACCGGACTGCAAGAACGCCCGACGGCTGTTTGAACTATCACCTGCTACAGAACAACGACGCGGTCCACCCGCAGCGGGCAATTGCGGGGTCAGTGCCGTTCGTTGTAAACATTCCGCTCCCTTGATTTCAAAGGAGACACAGTATGGACCGATTCACTGGCGGCTGCCTGTGCGGCAACGTCCGAATTGTGGCGTCGGGACGACCGTACCGGGTTGGTCTTTGTCACTGCCTCGACTGCCGCAAGCACCATGGGGCCCTTTTCTACGCTGCCGCGGTATTCCCTCAGGATGCAGTAACGATCGACGGCGAAACACGCGACTACGCTGGACGGTTTTTCTGCCCCCGCTGCGGCTCATCCGTTTTCGCCCGCACAGCAGACGAAATCGAAGTGCACCTGGGAGCTTTGGATGCCCCCGACCAACTGATGCCAACTTACGAAAGCTGGACCATTCGTCGCGAGTCGTGGTTGCCGCCGTTTCCGCTCATGAAACGATACGACCGTGATCGTGAAGCCACGGGTCGTTTTGAGGACTAGGTCGCACGAATGGTGCGACGGCGTGAGCAGCAGAATGCCGAGTACGGCTTGACATTTTTTGCTGGAAGGGTCCACTCGAAGAGAACAACAAGGACGGAACCGATGGCAACAGCACAGCGCACGACAATTGATGACGCAGAAGTCGAGCGTTTCTCGCGTATGGCAGCAGAATGGTGGAATCCGCAAGGCAAATTCCGTCCCTTGCACAAGTTCAATCCCACACGCCTTGCCTATATCAAGGAGAAAGTCTGCGCCCACTACGGCATCGATCCGAATGTCCCGGCACCCTTCGCGGGCTTGCGTATTCTTGATATCGGTTGCGGCGGCGGCCTTCTGTGCGAACCCATGGCGCGCCTTGGAGCGACAGTCGTCGGCGCCGATGCCGGCGAAACAAATATCGAAGTTGCGAAGATCCACGCGGCGCAGAGCGGGCTCTCGATCGATTATCGCGCAACGACTGCCGAAGCTCTCGCCGATGCGGGAGAACAGTTCGACGTGGTCCTGAATATGGAAGTCGTCGAACACGTTGCCGATGTCGAGCTCTACATGTCTGCCTGTTCCCAAATGGTCAAACCCGGCGGCATGACCTTTGTCGCCACCATCAACCGGACTTTGAAGGCGCTCGGCCTTGCCATATTCGGTGCGGAGTATGTGCTTCGCTGGTTGCCGCGCGGAACGCACCAATATGAAAAGCTGGTCCGGCCAGAGGAGCTCGAAACCGCCATGTCACGCGCTGGACTGGAAGTCGTGGAAAAAGTCGGCGTGACCTATAATCCCTTGGCAGACAGCTGGAATCGTTCACGCGATACCAATGTAAACTATATGGTTCTGGCTACGCGACCTTTGTAGCTTTCTGCTGCATCTGCTGGGCTTTCGTGGTCATCAACACGCCAATGGTGATGATCGCCGCACCGATCCAGGTTGCGAGTTGATAGACCTCACCAAGAAAAAGCGTTCCGGCGAGCAATGCAACTGCCGCGCCGACATAACCGATCTGGCTGAGATAGACTGGTCCGCCAACGGCCTGGAGCCGGAAGTACAGCGCGAACATGCAAGCTGACGCCAGAACCTGGACAAAGACCAGCCATGGCACAGCGCCGAGTGGTTCAACGGGGAATGTGCCTGTCATCAAGAAAATAATCGGAACCAGCAGCACCGCTGTGGTCAGATGGCTGCCAGCCGCAAGCTCGGTCGGATCAGCACCTTTCGGCCAATCGATCGTGCGATAGACATTGCCGAGAGCAAGCAGGACCGGGATGAGCAAGCCAATCGCCACCCAGAGAGGTTCAGCCGGCTGGCCGACCTGACCGCGGGTAAATCCCACGAGGACGGCCCCGGCAAAGCCGACGAATATGCCGAGAAGTCCGAGGAGGTTTGGGCTGCGCATCTTGAAAAGGATGGAAAGCAGAAGGGTGAACACAGGGGACAACGTGTACATGATCCCCGTAAACCCTGAGCCGAGGTGTGGAATCGCCGAGAGGGTCATGAGGTTCGGGATGGCATAGGAGATCAGGGCGGCGATAAGGTAGTACCGTATCATATGCGCATCGATACGCGGACGCTTTCCCATGAGAAGAAAGGCCGCCAGAAGCACCGTCCCGGCGCCGGTCGAGATAACGAACGCCCAAAGTGATGGAGCAATGCCCGCGGCGAAAGCCAACTTGCCGAAAGGCAACGTCAACCCCAGAAAAGCTCCCGTCAACACGAGCAGCGCGGGAGCGGAATTCAGAAATGGCATGGAATTCATCCGGTTAGTCAGAATCGACTACCGCACCATAGACATCGCCATCAGCCTATCAAGATCAATTGTGGTCGTCGGGAAACACCGGCAGCGGCATCACATCGACACCGTCATCCACGAGCGCTTCGACTTCGTCGCGCGTCGCCTCGCCATAAATGCCGCGCTGTTCTGCCTCGCCGAAGTGAATTTTGCGGGCTTCCTCAGCAAAATCACTGCCAACATAGTCGGAGTTTTCGCGAACCTTCTTGGCCATTTCACGCAGTTCACGGGCCATCTTGCTCATCGCAATGGCGATCTTTTCCTTCTGGCGACCAGTGGCAACCGACGGCGCCATCAAAGCCTTGTCGACTTTATGCGAACTGCAGACAGGGCAGGAAACGAGCTGCTTCTGCACTTGCGTGTCGAAATCGTCATTACTGCGAAACCAGCCTTCGAACTCATGGTCATGGTCGCAGTGGAGGGAAAATCGAATCATGATGCGGCGTTGAACCTCGTCGCCTGCCCATCGTTTTCCACGACTACCCCGAATGGCCGGGCGTTCTTGAGGTTGGGTACCTTCGTTCGTGCTGCTGCACTCAATGCCGGATCGATATCTGCCACAATAACCGCAGGTTCCGCATGATCGGCCTCCGCCAAAACCTCACCCCACGGCGCGACGATGATGGAATGACCATAGGTTTCCCGGCCATCCTCATGCACACCGCCCTGAGCCGCCGAAATCATGAAGGCGCCATTCTCGATCGCACGCGCGCGCTGCAGCACGTGCCAATGCGCTTCGCCGGTCTGCCGGGTGAAAGCGGCAGGCGCCGAAATCACCGATGCACCGGCCAGAGCCTGGGCGCGGAACAATTGCGGAAAACGTACATCATAGCAGATGGCAAGACCGAGCCGCGCAAAAGGCAGATCGATCACGACCGTATCGGCGCCCGGCGCGTAGACAGCGGACTCGCGCCAGCTTTCGCCATTGTCGAGATCGACGTCGAACATGTGGATCTTGTCATACCGCGTGAGAATATTGCCGTCCGGCCCGAAGAGAAACGCGCGGTTGGCAATCTTGCCATCGTCGCGGGCAATCGCAGTCGATCCTATATGAAGATGAATTCCGTGCTTCGCCGCTAGCTCCGAAGCCGTGCGAACGATGATGTCGTCGCTCTCACTTTTCAAAACACTGGCAAGAGCCTTGCGATCGCGCTGCAATGAACCGGTCATTTCCGGTGTCTGGACGTAAACGGCACCTTGGCCGGCCGCATCTGCAACATAGGTCGCAAGATCCGCGGCATTGGCTTCCGGGTTTGTGCCCGAGCGCATCTGGATGGCGGCAGCGCGAAATGAACTCATATCATCGTCCTCAAGCGAGTTCGCCGGTCTTCAACAATGTGTCGAGACGGCCCTGATTTTCCAGCGCATACAGATCATCACAACCACCGACATGAGCGTCGCCGATGAAGATTTGCGGAAATGTCGTGCGCCCATTGGAGCGCGCCAGCATTTCCTGACGGGCGGCGGGTTCGATCGAGGCATTGTGCTCGGTAAAAGCGACGCCCTTTTTGGACAAAAGGCTTTTGGCGGCTGTACAATAACCACAACCGTTTCGCGTATAGATTGTTACATCAACCATTCGAAAGCTCCGTTTGCCTTTCTATATAGGCATCAAAACTTTAACCGAAAAGACCTGTTTTTTGCGCGGAAGCATTGTCAAATAGGCAATTCTTTCGACAAGACCCGGCCGAAAGTCAAAACATCGACGCTCACGGCGCCGCCTCGAAGCAAGGCGCGGGCGGCGGCTTTGACGGTCGCGCCAGTTGTATAGACGTCGTCGATCAGGAGCACGTTGCGGCCGCGCACCTTGATTTCCTGCGTCACGGGCACTTTGAACGCACCGCGCACATTGGCGACACGCTCGTTCAGGCCGAGGCCCACTTGCTGTTTCGTCTGTTTGATGCGTTTGATCGCATCCGGATCGAATGCCTTGCCGCTCGACCGCGCCAGATGCCGGGCAAGTTCGGCGGATTGGTTGAACCGGCGAAACCAGAAACGTCGCGCGTGCAGCGGGACCGGCACGATAATATCGCAATCATCCAGCAGTTCGCCACCGGCGCGTACCATCCAGCGCGCCATCCATGGCCCGAGGTCAGTGCGATCATTATATTTGAGCCGATGCACCAAATCGCGGATGACACCTTCGTGCACGGCGACTGAACGGGCGCGACGGAACGGCGGCGGCTCGGCAATTGCTTCTGCGGAGAGGATTTCGGCGCCAAGATCATGACTGAAAGGGATGCCGAGGACCGGACAATAGGGCTTCTCGATGAAACGCACCTTTGACCAGCATTGACCGCAGAGTGAGCCTGGCTCGGCGACATGCTTGTCACAGCCGGCGCAAACCGGCGGAAACAGCAGTCCAAACAACCCATCGGTTGCGCTGCGTGCGAAGAGACTTATCGTTGCTCCGATTGTTTTCCCGCTGGTTTTCATTGCAATTCGTTCCAAGGCGACGCATCTACGCCCCAACTATACAGACATCAGAGAAATCCGGAATGGATCGGCATCAGGTCTTCGATCGAAATTTATTGCTGGTGAGGCGTTTGCGCGCTTTGCGGCAGCATGGAAATTCTGCGGATTTCCTGCTTGCGCGCGCTTGCGAAGATCTGGAAGAGCGCCTGTCCGCCGTTGAACGTAAATTCGACGTTGCCGTGGATCTGGCGAGCCACACAGGTCTCGCCGCGCGCGCAATCCAGCGGTCCGGCAAGGTCACGACAATCGTGCGTGTCGAGCACGCGCGGCAGTTTCTCGACAATGCGTTTCCTGCAGTCGTCGCGGATGAGGAGATCCTGCCGCTTAAACCGGCAAGCATGGACCTTATTGTGTCACTACTATCCTTGCATCTCACCAACGACACTCCGGGCACCTTCTTGCAAATCCGTCGCGCGCTAAAACCCGATGGTCTGTTCCTCGGTGCGATGGCCGGCGAGAATACGTTGGCGGAATTGCGCGAATGCCTGCTGGCGGCTGAGAGCGAGATTTATGGCGGTGCC
This sequence comes from Phyllobacterium trifolii, assembly GCF_014192095.1. Taxonomy (GTDB): domain Bacteria; phylum Pseudomonadota; class Alphaproteobacteria; order Rhizobiales; family Rhizobiaceae; genus Phyllobacterium; species Phyllobacterium trifolii. Next base: position 105,682 of record NZ_JACHXN010000018.1, on the reverse strand, counting down.
TCTCCGCGCGTTGTACCCTTTGCCGATGTCCGCGGTGTCGGCGGCCTGTTGCAGCGCGCGGGTTTTACCCTGCCCGTCACCGATATGGAGACTTATACGGTGCGCTACGACTCGGCCTTCGCCCTGATGCGTGACCTGCGCGCCATGGGCATGCAGAATATCCTCATCGGACGATCGCGCCGGCCATTGACGCGGCATTATTTCATGCGGGTTGCGGAGATTTATGCGGAACGCTTCAGCGATCCCGACGGCCGAATCAGGGCGACGTTCTCGTTCATCTGGATGTCAGGCTGGGCTGCGCACGAATCGCAGCAGAAGCCGTTGAAGCCCGGCTCCGCCAAGGCATCGCTTGCCGATTTTCTTAAGGATGTGGAAACACACGAGAAGAAATAATCGTGAGCCCATTTGAAAAGTCGCTGCGGCGAGACATATGGCGTGGTTTTTTTGGAGTCGCTCTTGCGACGAGCGCAGCGTACCTAAGTACGTGAGCACCGGAAGCGCAGAAAATCGCGTCAGATGCCCGCCGCAGTAGAGTTTTCTCAGCAGTCGCCGATCTTTGAGCCATCGCTGTTCAATATACAAACCGCCTTGGGTGAAGACTGCAATACACTCCGGCGAATGGTATAGGTGGACGTGGTTATCGGTTCGGGCTTCTTGATCGATCCGGTCTGGATCTCATCGATGGAACGGCTGGTCGAATAATCGACGACAGCCTGCGAACCGCGATCAGCAAGCGGCGCAATGATCAGAGCCAGCGCAACGGCTGCCGAACCGAACAGCAACGTGATCCGCAGGATGCCTCCGGCTGCACCCGAAAGAGCGCTCGGTTGCAACAATTCGTCATCGAGATAGTCGTTCTTACGCCCCATGCCCCACCTGAAATACGCGTCAAGATTAACTAAAAGTCGCTCAATCAGGTGAAGGATCAATTAAGCATCAGAGTTAACGCGGCAAGAATACAGTCTGTGGTCGCGAAAAGTTATAGGAGATCGACAAGGAACGGGATGAGCGGGATATCTGCTGGCGGCATTGGATAGTCGCGCATGTCCTTTGGCCGTACCCATTTGAGAACCTGCCCCTCCATTCCGCGCGGTATTCCCTCATAGCGCCGGCAGATGAACAACGGCATCAGCAGATGGAAGGTTTCATAGGTGTGGCTGGCAAAGGTCAGCGGCGCGAGGCAAGCCGGTTTGACAATGATACCGAGTTCTTCGTGCAGTTCGCGGATCAGGCTTTCTTCCGGCGTTTCCCCCGGATCGACCTTGCCGCCCGGAAACTCCCAGAGACCGGCGAGCGATTTGCCTTCCGGACGCTGCGTCAGCAACACCCGGCCATCAGAGTCGACCAGCGCACAGGCCGTCACAAGAACGATCGGGTGTTCGCTCATGTCCCCGGCGCCTGCCTGTAAGCATAGCGATAGGCTTCATTGAAGCCCATCTGCTCGTAGAGCGCGACGGCGCCCGTGTTCGCTACTTCGACCTGTAACCACGCCTTTTTCGCGCCGTGCTGCAAGGCCCATTTCAATGCCGATTTGATAATCGTCCGGCCAAGGCCCACGCGACGCCGGTTTGCCGCCGTTCCGATGTTGAACAGGCCTGCCAGTGCTCCATCCTGCACACAGATTGCCGTCGACACCGGGACGGCGCCCTCTTCGATGACGAACAAGCCCTTGGATGGACGAATAGCATTGATAACTTCGAAGAGGCCAGGTTTCAGCGCAGCATTGTCTCCCTGTACCTGCAAGGCGGCATCGATGAACCGGCCGATGTCTTTGAGCGGAATTTGATCGAGCGCGTCCGAAAGATCGACATTTGCCAGATCGACGACCATAACCATGGATTCATCAAACCGTGCCCAGCCAAGCTCTTCGAGGTAATGATCAAGTGCTTCCGGCGCGAGCGGTGACTGGCGGAAAATCGGCGGCCTGCCATAGGCGCGAAACCGTTGTGCAGCACGTGCCACCCGCTGTTCGAGATTGTCGGTATCACCGGGATCGAGCGGATTGACCGAATTCAACCGCTTCGACGGGTGGCTGGCCGTCATGCGAATTGCCCAGCTTCCATCGTAATGCACCGACGATGCGGGCCAGGACCGGAAACCAACCGCCTCAAACTGTCTGATTTGGGCTAACTGCATGCATGATCCCTATTAAAGCCCAAGCGAAAATTCGTCAGGACGCGGCGAAAATGGTGGTTTTCGAGCACCGAAGCGCAGCGTACATTTGGGTACGTGAGCATCGGAGCGCAGAAAAACGCCATTTGCAGCCCGTCATGGCGAATTTTCGTTGGGCTTTCAGCTGCGATAATCGCCATTGATCGCCACATATTCCTTGGTCAGGTCACAGGTCCAGACAGTCGCCTTGCCTTTGCCGAGACCGATGTCGACACGGATATTGATATCGTCATTCTTCATATAGGCGGAGGTCGCTTCTTCCGAATAGTCCGGATCGCGCTCGCCTTCGCGGGCAACGCGGATATCCCCGAACCAGATCGCCAGCCGATCGCGGTCGGCCGGCTCGCCAGCCTTGCCGACGGCCATGACGACGCGGCCCCAATTGGCGTCTTCGCCAGCAGCCGCCGTCTTGACCAGCGGCGAATTTGCAATCGACAGCGCAATGCGCTTGGCGGAGCGCGCGGAGGTCGCACCCGTTACGCTGATTTCGAGCATCTTGCGTGCGCCCTCGCCGTCACGCACCACTTGCAGCGCGAGATCCTTGAGAACGCGGTCAAGCGCTTTGGCGAAAGGCTTGAGACGCTTGTCCTTGAGCTTCGTAACAGGCGCAGCGCCCCGCTCGGCAGCCGACCCGGTGGCGAAAAGCAACAGTGTGTCGGATGTCGATGTATCGCTGTCGACGGTGACGGAATTGAAACTCTTGCCAACGGATTTCGACAGGAGCTTCTGCAGCACATCGGCCGCAATCGGTGCATCGGTGGCTACGAAAGACAGCATCGTGGCCATATCCGGCGCGATCATGCCAGCACCTTTGGCGATGCCATTGATTGTCACCGGCACACGGCCCAGCAGTACTGTTTCGGTTGCGACCTTGGGAAACGTATCGGTCGTCATGATGGCGCTCGCGGCATCTTGCCAGCGCTCGGCAACGGCATTCTTGGTCATGTCCGTCAAAAGATGGCTGAATTTACCCGCATCGAGCGGCTCACCGATCACGCCGGTCGAGGCAAGAAAAATATGGTGAGGCTTGCAACCCACAGCCTTTGCGGCCGCTGCAGCTGTCATTTTGGCAGACTCACGACCCTTTTTCCCGGTAAAGGCATTGGCATTACCGGAATTGACAACGACGGCCCGCGCCGTGCCACCCTCAAGACTTGTACGGCAGTAATCCACGGCTGCCGAAGGGCATTTGGACCGTGTGAATACACCGGCCACCGCCGTTGGCCGATCGAATACGATGAGCAAAACGTCTGTCCGGCCCTTGTATTTGATACCGGCTTCAGCTGTGGCGATCTTTACCCCGTGAATTTCCGGCACGGTCGGATAGTGTTTCGGAGCCAGCGGAGAGACGGATGTGGACATCGGCTACCTCGAAAAGCGCTTTTTTTGACAGGTCACAAATTACCTAAGGAAGACCCGGCGACTTGCACCGGGTCTTATATTGTTACTGCTGGGCTTCGGTTGCAGCCTTGATCGCCGCTTCCGTTGCCGGATCGGTATATTCGATCTTCAGGTCGCCGCGGTCCTTCTTCACCAGCTCCATGTACTTCTCGCGAATGAGGATGGATTTTACCTGGTCCTTGACCTGATCGAACGCTGGCGGCTGCTGGGTACGCTTGTCCTCAAGCTTGATCACATGGAAGCCGAACTGGGTCTGGACGGGTTCCTTGGTGTACTGGCCGACTTCCAGCGCATTGGCTGCCTTGTCAAATTCCGGCACCATCTGGCCTGGTCCGAAATAGCCGAGATCGCCGCCCTGCGCAGCCGAGCCGTCCGTCGATTTCTCCTTGGCAATGTCTTCGAACTTCGCTCCGCCATCGAGCTGCTTGATGATGGCTTCAGCTTCTTCCTTGGTCTTCACCAGAATGTGACGGGCGCGGACTTCATTTTGTGGCGGCATCGCTGCGATTTCCTTATCGTAGCGGGCGCGAATGTCAGCGTCGGTGATTTTGTCGACAACTTGCTGCTTGAAGTAGTCATTGTGCAGGGCGCGGTCCTTCAGGAACTCCAGACGAGCCTGGAACTCAGGGGTCTGGTCAAGCTTTTCGGCCTCAGCCTTCGCCGCAAGTGACTTGATATCGATAATGGCAGCCAGGGCGGCCAAACGCCGCTGGTCATCAGGCAGTTTGGCAAATTGCGGATCGAGGTCCGCAGAAATCTGGTCTACGTCCTTGTTTGTGATCTTGCTGCCGTTGATTGTTGCAAGCACCTTATCGGGATCGGCCTTGGCAGTTTCCGCCTGGGCTGCATCCGGCTTGGCAGGTTCTGTCTTGCCAGCTTCCTGGGCTATTGCCACAGAAGATATACCGGTCAAAAGTGCAGCGACAGTCATTAATGAAAGGGTTTTACGCAATTGGTTCATGGGTCAATTTCTCCTTGGGAGGACCGGTACGGGCTATGAATACGGCAGAATTTTGCCAAGAGGCTGCGATCGATCGCTTGTTGCTTCAACATTGACATCATTCGTGCCCCCTCTTATCTGTCCATCGGCTTTGCGTCCAGATAGCTTGGCAACAGATAGACTTATACCTTGGGCTTGGTGTCCGTATTGTATCAGGCGTCTCGAATGTCAGGCTTTGGATGCCTCAAATGCCACAGTTGCTGGCAAAACGTATTATAGAGAGGACCAGGGATGGTCAGTTTCGGCGGCCTCGCCCGCAAGATTTTCGGCTCCTCGAATGAGCGCCGCGTCCGCAGCTTCAAACCCCGCGTTGACCAGATCAATGCGCTTGAGGCAGAAATCTCGTCGCTTACGGACGATGAGCTCAAGGCAAAAACCGCGGAATTTCGCGCAAGTCTCGCCAATGGCACCAAGCTCGACGATCTCCTCGTTCCGGCCTTTGCCGTGGCACGTGAAGCTGCCAAGCGCGTTCTTGGCATGCGCCCCTTCGACGTCCAGCTGATCGGCGGCATGGTCCTGCACAATGGCGGCATTTCGGAAATGCGCACTGGCGAAGGCAAAACGCTGGTCGCTACCCTGCCGGTCTATCTGAATGCGCTGGAAGGCAAAGGCGTTCATGTCGTCACTGTGAACGACTACCTCGCCACCCGCGATGCGCACTGGATGGGCCAGATTTATAATTTCCTCGGCCTCTCCTATGGCATCATCGTGCACGGTCTTGATGATGAAGAGCGTGCCAAGGCCTACAATGCCGATATCACCTACGCCACCAACAATGAACTCGGCTTCGATTACCTGCGCGACAATATGAAATATGAACGCGCCCAGATGGTGCAGCGTCCGCACAACTATGCGATCGTCGACGAAGTGGATTCGATCCTCGTCGATGAAGCGCGCACGCCGCTGATCATTTCCGGCCCGCTCGATGACCGGTCCGATTTCTACAATCTCATCGATGCGTTCATCAAACCATTGAACCCCGAAGACTATGAGATCGACGAGAAGCAGAAGACGGCGATCTTTACCGAGGAGGGCACCGAGAAGCTCGAAAACCTCCTGAGGGAAGCCGGTCATCTCAAGGGCGAAGGCCTTTACGATATCGAGAACGTTGCTGTCGTGCACCACGTCAACAATGCCCTGCGCGCGCACAAGCTCTTCCAGAAGGACAAGGACTACATCGTTCGCAATGACGAAATCGTCATCATCGATGAGTTCACAGGCCGCATGATGCCGGGCCGCCGTTTCTCGGAAGGCTTGCATCAGGCGCTGGAAGCCAAGGAGCATGTGACGATCCAGCCGGAAAACCAGACACTGGCCTCGATCACCTTCCAGAACTATTTCCGCATGTACAAGAAACTTGCCGGCATGACCGGTACAGCTTCCACTGAAGCGGAAGAATTCGGCAATATCTACGGTCTCGAAGTAACGGAAATTCCGACCAACCTTCCCGTTCAGCGTCTCGACGAGGACGACGAGGTCTACCGCACCGTCGAGGAAAAATACAAGGCGATCGTTCGCGATATTCGTGATGCGACAGCCAAGGGCCAGCCTATCCTCGTTGGCACCACGTCGATCGAGAAATCCGAGCAATTGGCTGATCGCCTGCGCAAGGAAGGCTTCAAGGACTTCCAGGTTCTGAATGCCCGCTATCATGAACAGGAAGCCCATATCGTCGCGCAAGCCGGTGTTCCAGGTGCCATCACCATCGCCACCAACATGGCAGGTCGTGGTACCGACATTCAGCTTGGCGGCAATCTGGAGATGCGCATAGCGCGCGAACTCGACGATATGGCCGAGGGCGAAGAGCGCAAGGCAAAAGAAGCCGCGATCCGCGCCGACATCGCCAAGCTCAAGGAAAAGGCACTTGCCGCTGGCGGGCTTTACGTTCTTGCGACCGAACGCCATGAAAGCCGCCGCATCGACAACCAGTTGCGCGGCCGTTCAGGCCGTCAGGGCGATCCCGGCCGCTCGAAGTTCTTCCTGTCGCTGCAGGACGATCTGATGCGGATATTCGGTTCCGAACGCATGGACGGCATGCTGCAGAAGCTTGGCCTCAAGGAAGACGAAGCCATCGTCCATCCCTGGATCAACAAGGCGCTGGAAAAAGCGCAGAAGAAGGTCGAGGCGCGCAACTTCGATATCCGCAAGAACCTTCTGAAATATGATGACGTGATGAATGATCAGCGCAAGGTGATCTTCGAGCAGCGCATCGAATTGATGGACAGCACCGATCTCAGCCAGACCACCAGGGAAATGCGCGAGGATGTGGTGGACGATCTCATCGCGCGCTACACGCCCGAAGGCGCTTACGCGGAACAATGGAAGATCGCCGAGCTCGACGAGGATGTGCGCAATGTTCTCAATCTCAATCTGCCGATCACCGAATGGGCCCTCGAAGACGGTATTACGCCCGACGATATCCGGGAACGTCTGACGGAAGCCGTCGAGAAGGCCGCCGCCGATCGTGCCGAGCGGTTTGGTCCGGAAATCATGGCCTATGTCGAGAAGTCTGTCATTTTGCAGACCCTCGATGCCCTGTGGCGCGAACATCTGGTCAATCTCGACCATCTTCGCTCGGTCGTCGGCTTCCGCGGTTACGCCCAGCGCGACCCGCTCAATGAGTACAAGAGCGAGGGCTTCGAACTCTTCCAGACGCTGCTGGCCAATTTGCGCCAGAACGTGACCAGCCAGTTGATGCGCGTGGAACTCGTGCGCGAGGCCGCAAGTGCGCCCGAGCCGGAACTGCCGGTGATGGAAGCGCATCACCTCGATGGCCTCACGGGTGAGGACGATTTCGGTGGCGGCAGTGTTCTTGCGGTACAGCAGGATCTGCGCGTCGTTGATCCCAAGGATCGCGATCCGAATAACCCGCAGACATGGGGCAAGGTTGGCCGCAACGAGGCCTGCCCCTGCGGTTCGGGCAAGAAATACAAGCACTGTCACGGCGCTTTCGTCTGACGAACCAAAGGCCGCGCTCAAAACGCGGCCTTTTCTCTTGTTCCAACAGCACAACCCGTTGACTTTCCGAACCGTTTCTAAACGTTTAGGCAGTAAGCGTCTTGCATTGGAAACGAGTGGAGCTGCCCTTGCGAATTTCTGCGGTCGAAGCTGCAGACCGGTATCTGCCGGGGAAACTGTCACAGCAGCTCCGTCCGTGGCTAGTCCGCCTCGATCAGCTGTTTGACGGTTCAATGGAGCACGCCGCTGCGCAGCGCGTGTCACTGATCGCCTTTTCCATCCGTATCATCAGCGCCGCCATCGCACTCGTCTCACAGGTCATCTTCGCGCGCTGGATGGGGCAGTTCGAATACGGCATTTTCGTCCTTGTCTGGGTGACAGTGGTTATTCTCGGGAATCTCTCCTGTCTGGGTTTCCAGACCAGCGTCATCCGCTTCGTGCCGGAATATCTGGAACACCGGCAGCTTGATCACCTGCGCGGCATCTTGTTCACCAGCAAGATATTCGCGCTTGGCCTGACGACCTGCATCGCGATCATCGGCGCTGCCGGGGTCTACTTCTTACGCGATGCGATCGAATCCTATTACGTCGCGCCCTTCATCATCGGCTTCATCTGCCTGCCGATGATAGCGCTCGGCGATACGCTGGACGGAACCGCACGGTCACGATCCTGGGCATTGGTCGCGTTGACGCCAACCTACATCATCCGTCCAATTCTCACTCTTCTCATTATGACCATCGCCCATGTGGCCGGCTTCGCGCCGACAGCGGTGGCGGCGGTGATATCGGCGATTATTGCGACCTATATGACCTCGCTGGTGCAATTAGCGGTCGTCAATCACAGGTTCAGAGAGGTTGTGTCGCCCGGTCCGAAGGCGATCCGTTTTGGAGAATGGTTTGCGGTCTCGCTACCGATCTTTTTGGTCGAAGGGTTCTTCTTCCTTTTGACCAATGCCGACGTCCTGATGGTCGGCCGTTATATGGACCCGGACAAGGTCGCGACCTATTTCGCAACGGTCAAATTGCTCGCATTGGTCCATTTCGTCTATTTCTCGGTCAAGGCCGGCGCCGCCCAGCGCTATTCCGAGCTGATGCATACCCATGACCACGACCAGCTTGCACAATTCGCCAGCGATACGGCGCGCTGGACCTTCTGGCCGTCCTTGGCGATGGCGATCATCCTTCTCATTCTCGGCAAGCCGTTGCTCCTGCTCTTCGGCGCCCAGTTTACCGATGGTTATCCGCTGTTGTTCATTCTGGTGATTGGCGTCGTCGCCCGCGCCTCGGTCGGTCCGGCGGAAAGCCTCCTCAACATGGCCGGCAAGCAGAAAATATGCGCCATGGTCTATGCGGTCACACTGATTGTTAATATCTGTCTCAGCATTGTATTGATACCGGCCTACGGCCTTGCTGGTGCCGCTTTTGCGACTGCATTCTCGATGGTATTCGAAGCGGTGACGCTGGCGCTGACTGTTTATAATCGTCTGAACATTACGATGTTCGTTTTTGCGGGCAGGACAGGCGCTGCCAAGGAAGAAGTCTGATGGCAGCCATACCGCTTCTCGAAGAACTTGCCGGAGGCCCGTCCTCGCAGATCCTCTCCCAGCTCTCGGGCTTCGAGTCGCACGAGGCGACCAAGCAGCTCGAGGAGACCCTCGGCACGCGTGCCGTTCCGCGCAAGCTTTCCGTCTATTCTGCCTCCGCCGGTTTCGAACTCCTCGATGAGCTTGAATATCTGACGTATCGCACGGTCGAGCCCAACATCTTCTTCAATCCGCGTTTCCTCGCCCCCGCAATGCCACGCCTTGACGACCGGCAGGTTCGCTTCATGGTCATGCGCGACGAGAACGATGTGAAGAGCCGTCTGCGCTTCCTCATGCCCTATACGATCGAACGGCCGGGTTTCAATGTAACGGCTTCCATCATCCGCGCCTGGGCCACGCCCTTCGGACCACAGGGCACGCCGTTGATCGACCGCGACGATCCGGTCGGGGTCCTCAATGACCTGTTCGACATGCTGGGGCGCAAGCACCTGAAGTTCCCAGAGATTCTGGTTTTGCCCGACATACTGCTGAACCGCACTGCAGCACAGCTGATCCGCTCCATCGCGCTGGACCGTAATCTTACAATGGTGACCGTCAACCAGGTCGAACGCCCCTTCCTTGAAAGCGCCAAGGAAGGCGAAGAGTACTTGCGTGATGCCATTGGTGCCAAGCACGCCAAGGAATATCGCCGGCTGTGGCGCCGCCTCGCCGACAAGGGCAAGCTGACCTACACCGTCAGCCGCAGCGAGGAAGATATCCGCGTACGGCTGGAGGACTTCCTCGTGCTCGAAGCGAGCGGCTGGAAAGGCCAGCGCGGTTCCGCCATGGCGGTCGACCGTTTCCGTGCTGCCTTTGCCCGCGAGGCGGTCAACAACCTCGCGACCCGCGATCTCGCCCGCATCCACACACTCGAACTCGACGGCAAGACCATCGCCGTCCTCGTGGTCTTTGTCGAAGCCGGCGAAGCTTGGACGTGGAAGACCGCCTATGACGAGAGCCTCGCTACCTATTCGCCCGGCGTTCTCCTGATGATCGAGATGCTGAAAAACCATCTGGACGATCCCAACATCGACCGGACCGATTCCTGTGCCGTACCCGACCATCCTGTCGCGTCGCGCCTGTTCATGGAGCGTGAACCCGTCGGCACGCTGGTGATCGGATTGACACCCGCCGCCGACCGCGCCGCCCGGCAGGCAGCTTCACAGCTTCACCTTTACCGGCGCACGCAGAATATCGCGCGACTGGTCCGCGAGCGTTTGCGGAACTTGACCGGCCGGAAGTGAATGTTCGTGGGATTGGGTAGGTGTGGTGCCCCCTGCCGGAATCGAACCAGCACTCCTTTCGGAACCTGATTTTGAGTCAGGCGCGTCTACCAATTCCGCCAAGGGGGCCGCAAGAGCGTCGGACATGGGTGAACCCACGACCGTGAAAAGCCAAATACATGCAGAGCCACCCTTCGGTCAACAACAATAAGATGATTTCTTAAATGTAACACAGTCGTGTGTTGCCCTGCCCGCACGAGACAAATAGAGGCGAATGGCCAAGAAACCAGCCTTGGCAAAAATTGAGCGAAACGATTCCATTTGGCTGCGGTTTGCTCTAAAGATCACCCGACTTTTCAAAATAGCCTCCCCCACAGGAACCGATTTGATGCTGCGCAGACTATACGATTGGACCATGTCTCTGGCTGCGCGCAAATCGGCGGAAGTCTGGCTTGCCGTCATCGCGTTCATCGAAAGCTCGGTGTTTCTTGTCCCCGCCGACGTGCTGTTCCTGCCGATGGCACTGGCACGTCCTGAACGGGCATATCGCTATGCGCTGGTGGCAACCATCGCATCTGTCCTCGGCGGCATAGCGGGCTGGCTGCTCGGCTACTATGCCTATGAGACATTGGCGAAGCCGATCCTTGAAATGTACGGCAAGCTCGATGCCTTCGAACAGTTGCGCGGTTCGACGAGCGCCGATGCGATCCTGCTCCTGCTCGTCACATCGGGCCTGGCCCATCTGCCGCCGATCAAGGTCGTGACGATCCTTTCCGGAGCGGCAGGTATCAATATCTGGCTGTTCATCGTCTCGGCGGTGCTTGCGCGCGGGGCGCGCTTTTTCTTCCTCGCCTGGCTTTTGCGGCGCTACGGCGAACCCATTCGCCACTTCATCGAAAAGCGGCTCGGCCTGATCGCGGGCGCAGCGGCGCTTGTCCTGATTTTGCTCTATGCTCTGTTCCACTACACCCAGTTGTAAGGACGTCAAGATATTATGACTGCAACGAATTCCCCCATCCATTTCAGGACGGCTGTATTTCTCTTCCTCGCAATGGTTGTCACGGTCGGGTCCGCGCTCGGTTTTCAATATATCGGCGGGTATCTGCCCTGCAAATTGTGCCTGGAGCAGCGCTTCCCCTATTATGCCGGCATTCCGCTGATGGCATTGGCTGTTGCCTCGTCCAGCCTGAAATGGCCAGCGAGCCTTACGCGTCTCCTGCTGGCACTTGGCGGGCTGCTCATGCTCATTGGCCTCGGCCTTGCCATCTTCCACGCCGGCGTTGAATGGAAATTCTGGGCCGGCCCGACGGATTGCACCGCGGTGTCCATGTCGATCACCACCGATGCGGGTAATCTTCTGAAGGATATGAACGCCATTCACCCGCCCGCATGCGATACGGCCGCGCTGCGCGTGCTTGGACTGTCCTTTGCCGGCTGGAATGCCATCGCCAGCTTTATTCTGATGGTCATTGCCTTCCGGGGCGCAGCGAAGGCGTAGCGCCGTCGCTGAGGACCATCTGAAAATTCATCCCGCTGAGTCAGCTGGTTGTGGTTTTCGAGAACCGTAGCGCAGCGAACTTTTGGGCTCGTGAGCAACGGAAGCGCAGAAAACCACATCAGATGGCCATCGGGGTGGATTGGCAGAGGTCTCAGGGTTCCAGCTCGACATCCCAGTAGAGATAATCCATCCAGCTTTCGTGCAGATGGTTTGGCGGAAACAGCCGGCCGTTATTGTGCAGATCATGCACTGTCGGCTCATAGGGCTTCTGCCGCGGCCACATTTTGGCACGGTTGGGCATCAGACCGCCCTTGCGAAGATTGCAAGGTGAACAGGCCGCCACGACATTCTGCCAGATCGTCTCGCCGCCGGCACAGCGCGGGATGACATGATCGAAAGTCAGATCTTCTTCCGAGCCGCAATATTGGCATTCGAACCGGTCACGCAGGAAGACGTTGAACCGGGTAAAGGCAGGATTGCGCGAAGGTTTGATGTAGGTCTTGAGCGATACCACGCTGGGTAGCCGCATCGCGAAGGAGGGCGAGGAAACCTCGTGCTCGTATTCGGCGACGATGTTCACACGGTCAAGAAAAACCGCCTTGATCGCGTCCTGCCAGGACCAGAGCGACAAGGGATAATAACTGAGCGGACGGTAGTCCGCATTGAGTACCAGAGCCGGTAACCCGTCCGGCGAGACGGCTATTGTCAAGGAATCAACTCCCAATCCAACCATCAGGCTTGCATTATTGTAAGCTGGACGTGACAGGAATGTGAAGCAAATTGCGGTGTTTGCTTAGGAAAAACCCCGTTATTTCAACTTCATGGCACTGGTGTGCCATCGCGGCCACGCGTTGCGGCATAGTAAGCCCAGAAAAGTCGGGCGGCAACACCGCGCCACGGGGTCCAGCGCTCGGCAAACAGCCGCAGAGCCTTGGAGTCCGGCCGCACTGATTCGCCATAGGCATGGGCATAGGCATGCTGGAGAGCGACGTCGCCCGACGGGAAGACATCCGCATGGCCCGCGGAAAACAGCAAGTAGACTTCCGCCGTCCAGGGACCGATGCCCTTCACATTGGTCATGACCTGCATGGCCTCGTCGATCGGCATATCCGCCAAAGCAGTAAGATCGAGTTCTCCGGCAATGACCGCTTCGCTGATCCGGGCGAGAGTCGCCTGCTTTGCACGGGATAAGCCGGCAACCCGCCACGCCTCTTCGCCGGCCGCAAGATAGTTTTCCGGAGTTAGGGGATCGATGATGCTGACAAGCCGCTTCCAGATCGAATCGGCACTGGCCTTGGAGACCTGCTGCGAAACGATCACCGAGGCAAGGCTCTCGAAGCCCGGGACGGAGCGGCGCAACGGCAGTGGCCCGGCGCGTTCCGCTATCGCCGCAAGTTCCGGGTGGGTTTGCAGCAAGGCTTCCAGCCCTTCCGCAATATCCTCGAGCGTATCAATTCTGCGCATTTCAATCGTTCACTTTGCTTCGTTTGGGAAACACCGTATCAATTGCCTCGATACCCACGCAAGAACGCCACTCATCACTCATGACAGTTCCGGTATTCCGTTTTGCCCCCAGTCCCAATGGCCATCTGCACCTCGGCCATGCCTATTCCGCGTTGCTCAACCAGCAAATGGCGCGCGATGCAGGCGGCAGATTGCTCCTGCGCATGGAGGATATCGACCGGGAGCGCTGCACGCCGGAACTCGAACAGACGATGCAGGAGGACCTGCACTGGATCGGCTTCGATTGGGAGAAGCCTGTCCGCCGCCAGTCGGAACACTTCCCTGTCTACAGCGAGGCGCTCGACAGGCTGATCGATATGGAGCTTGTTTATCCAGCGTTTCTGAGCCGCGGCGAGATCAAACACGAAATCGAAAACCTTGGCGGAAATGGAGGTTGGCCGCGCGATCCGGACGGAGCCCTGCTCTATCCGCCAACGGACCGGCAGCTTTCAAACGCCGAGCGCGAACGGCGTATCGGCGAAGGACAACCGTTTTCATGGCGTTTGAACATGGACCGTGCGCTTGAACATATCGGCGAGCCACTTTTCTGGACCGAACTTGCACCTGAGAACCGCGCTGTTGAAACCGCACCGCGCGTTTGGGGTGACGTCATCATTGCGCGAAAGGATATGCCGACGAGCTATCATCTATCCGTCGTCATCGACGATGCGTTGCAAGGCATCACCCACGTCGTGCGCGGCAAGGACCTTTTCGAGGCCACAAGTGTCCATCGGCTGCTGCAGCGATTGTTCGATATCGAGCCCCCTCTCTATCATCACCATGCACTTATCCTGGATCACGACGGGGAGAAACTTTCGAAAAGCCGCAAGGACACCGCGTTGCGTTCACTGCGGCAAGAAGGTGTCACCTGTCAGGAGATACACGCCATGATCGGGTTGTGATCTATCGCCACTGCTCGTTCGGGTATAGATCAGCAGCACAATGCATTCCAGATCCGGTCCCGTGACTATGCCTGTCCGCTATTTCCCCGCTCTGTTCGTCGTTCTTTGGGCCACCGGCTTCATCGGCGCGCGCTACGCCATGCCCTATATGGAGCCGTTCTATTTCCTCACGATACGGTTTCTGATCGCGGGAGCAATTCTTGGTCTTTGGGTTGTTCTGGACGGCAATCACTGGCCAAACAGGCGCGGCGCAATGCACGCCATCATTGCGGGGTGCCTCATCCACGGGGCCTATCTCGGCGCCGCCTTCTGGGCCATTCACAATGGATTGCCCGCAGGCATGTCGGCACTGGTTGTCGGGCTGCAGCCCTTGATCACAGCCCTGATCGCGGGGCTGGTACTCGGCGAAACCATCCAGCCGCGCCATTGGGCCGGGCTTGCCGTCGGCTGCATCGGCGTCGCCATGGTCCTTTGGCCGAAGCTCGTCATTTCCGCCGGTGGCATCACCCCGGCGACCGTTTCGGCAGCAATCTTTTCAGTTGTCGCCATCAGTATTGGCACTGTCTGGCAAAAACGCTTCGTCGGCACTATCGACCTGAAGGCGGGTACGACCCTGCAATATCTCGGCGCTGCCGTACTCACTGGCATATGCTCGCTGTTGCTGGAGACGCACACGATCGTCTGGTCGGGCGAATTGATATTCGCCATGTTCTGGCTGGTATTCGTCCTGTCGATCGGCGCCGTGCTTCTGCTGATGCTGCTCATCAATCAGGGAGCGGTGTCCAAGGTTGCATCGCTGTTCTATCTGGTTCCGGGAGTCACGGCACTGATGGCCTATGCGCTGTTCGGCGAAACACTGACACCGTTTCAATTGGTGGGAATGGTCATTGCCAGCCTAGGCGTTGCCCTCTCGACAGGTCAGAGACGCGTGGCTTCCTCGATTTCCCAATAGCGGATGATCGCGGCGTTGATTTCCGCGCCGATGATGAAGATCGCCGCGACGATATAGAGGAAAACGATCGCCGCCATGATCGATGCGAGACCCGCATAGGTCGACACATAGGTTGCAAAGGTTTCGAGATAACTTGCAAAGATCGTAGCGCCAACGGTCCATGCGAGCAGCGTCAACAGGACGCCGGGCAAGATCTCGACAAACCGGCGGTGCCCGGCCGGCAGCCACAAATGCACGACCAGCAAGCCGATGATCAGCACGGCCGAGGCAATACAGTAGCGCCAGAAACTGATCGTTCCTGATACGAGAACCAGTTCCGGGATATAGATGGTCGCTATACGCATGGCGAGCGGCGCAAGGATCAGCAGGAAGCTGATGGCCATGATACCGATTGTTGCGACTATCACATAGCCGAGGCTTTGCAGGCGGCAATAGATGATCGAACGCGTATCGATCACGCGATAGGCGCGGTTGAGCGCCACCCGCAGCGCTTCGATACCGTTTGAAGCAAAATAGGCCGCCGCGATCACGCTGATCGTCAAAAGGCCGCCGCGCTGGATATTGAGGACATTGCGCACTTCCTGCGCAATCGGCTTGGCGATTACCTCCGGCCAAGTATCGAAGATCACATGAACAGCCGTATCGGTAAAGGCGCTCGCCCCAAGAAAACTTGCGAGCGAAGTCGCAAAAATCAGGAACGGAAAAAGCGCAAGAATTCCCGAAAGGGCAACGTGGCTTGCGAGCGCCCAACCATCATCGGTGCTGAAATGCCGCCACGTATCGACGACAACACGCCAAAGAAAAGATTTTGCCCTACGCATTGATGATTGTTCGCCCCTTCAACTGAGCAGATTGCAAGGCGCCGGGGAATATGTGAAGTCTTTTCGTGCAATCAATTGAAAAACATCCGGAAAACATGACCCGTTCTAGAACGATTTTGATCACAGGATGTTCCAGCGGGATAGGTGCCTATTGTGCCCGGGCGTTGAAGCAGGATGGCTGGACCGTCTTCGCGACCGCCCGGAATCCCACCGATATTGAAATGCTTCAAGCAGATGGATTCGCCGCCTTCTATATGGACTACAGCAAATCCGAATCGATCTCTGCGCTTGTCGAAGCAGTTCTCAGCGAAACCGGCGGCACGCTAGATGCCCTCTTCAACAATGGCGCCTACGCTTTGCCCGGCGCGGTGGAAGATCTCCCCATCAATGGACTGCGCGAACAGTTCGACAGCAATTTCTTCGGTTGGCATGAGCTCACCCAGTGTCTTGTACCGGTGATGCGCAAGCAGGGCCATGGCCGGATCGTCCACTGCTCGTCCATCCTTGGCCTCGTACCGATGAAATGGCGCGGCGCCTATGTCGCATCAAAATTCGCGCTGGAAGGGCTGATGCTGGTGCAGCGGATGGAACTGGAAGGCTCAGGCGTCCAAATGTCGCTGATCGAGCCAGGGCCCATCGCCACGCGGTTCACCTACAATGCCCGCAAGCAGATCGAAAAGTACATCGACGTCGAAAACTCGGTGCATCGTGACGAGTACCGCAGGCTGATAGCTCGGCTTTCGGGGGGCGGCACCAAGTCGAAATTTAAACTCGGTCCTGATGCGGTCTATGCGGTGCTTAAGGACGCATTGGAAAATCCCCGCCCGCGTCCTCATTATCTGGTGACACGCCCGGCAAAAATTACAAACTTTGCCCGCAGATTTCTATCCGCACGTGCGCTATATCGCGTGCTTGCGAGCCAGTCGTGACAGGAGCAGACTGCAGGCAAGTCTGACGATCAAGGAATAGAGTATGGATGTTATTTTCAAATTTCTGGCGCTCGTGGCAATTGCCGCGGTGACCATTGTGCTTCTGATTGGCCTGCGCAACATGATGAAGGGCGGCGACGCCAACTTCTCCAACAAGATGATGCAATTGCGCATATTATTGCAGCTGGTCGCCATCATCCTCATCGTCGGTGCAATCTATTTCCACCGCGCGGCAGGCTAGAGACACCAATCATATGGTCAAGCTCAACAAGATATACACTCGGACCGGCGATGACGGCACGACCGGTCTCGGCAGCGGCGAACGGCGTCTGAAACATGATTTGCGCGTTGAAGCCTACGGCACCGTGGACGAAGCGAATTCTTGTCTCGGGCTTGCGCGGCTTCATACGGAAAAAGCCTTCCCCGAACTCGACGCCATGCTCATGCGCATCCAGAACGACCTCTTCGATCTCGGTGCCGATCTTGCAACGCCCGACACAGGCGAAACGCTTCCTTATGAGCCCTTGCGCATTATCGACAACCAGGTCCTGCGGCTTGAAGCGGAGATTGACCGGTTGAACGCAAACCTCGCGCCATTGCGCTCCTTTGTGCTGCCCGGCGGTTCGCCCGCATCCGCCGCGCTGCATCTCGCCCGCACTGTTGCGCGCCGCGCCGAGCGGCACATGGTCGAACTCGCGCAGAAGCCTGACGAGACGGTCACACCGGCCGCCCTGAAATACATCAACCGCGTGTCGGATTTTCTCTTCGTCGCGGCCCGGGTGGTCAATGACAACGGCGCGAAGGACGTGTTATGGGTGCCCGGCCACAATCGCTAAATGTCACGATCGCTGAGGCAGGGGACCGGCGCCGATGTTCATTCCATTGCATGACGCCAACAGTCTCAAATACATCAAGCTGCAATATGTGACGCTTTCGCTGATCGTCATCAACGTGCTTGTCTATCTGGTCATGGCTGTTGACGGCGAGACTGCGCAGGCGGCCGCGATCGGTCTCGGTTACATACCCGCCGTCATCCATGACATGGCGGTTCTGCCTGCCAGTTATTATTTCGTCCCGTCCGATTTCACCTACATCACCTACGCTTTCCTGCACGCCGACATCTTCCATCTCGGCGGCAATATGCTGTTCCTCTGGGTCTTCGGCGACAACGTCGAAGATGCGCTTGGCCACATCAAGTTTCTGATTTTCTATCTTCTGTGCGCCGCCGCCGGAGCGTTCCTGCATGGCGTGATCCTGCCCGATTCAGAAGCGCCGCTCATCGGCGCTTCTGGCGCCATCGCCGGCATTGTCTCCGCCTATCTGCTGCTGCATCCACGCGTAAAGGTCTGGGTGCTGGCATTTGGGCGCATTCCCCTGCGCATCCCGGCAATCTATCCGCTGGTGCTGTGGGTCGTGACACAATTCGCAATGCTTTTATGGGGCGGGCAGGAACAGGTGTCCTGGCCGGCCCATGTCGGCGGCATCATCGCCGGCGCTGTTCTCATCGTGATCATGAAGCGCCGAAGCGTGCCACTGTTTGACCGGGCCATCGTTTCGCCGCGCGCAGTAGTTGTAGAGAAACAACCGGAACCCGTCACCCGCGAGGCAGAACCGGTCAAGTGGGGCCGATGATCGTTCTTTCAATCGGTTGAACTTGGCGCAGCCAGATTGACCTTTACTCCGCTCATATTTACGGTCCCGCGCAACTCAGACGCGGCAGTGTCGTTTTTCTCACCTCCATGTCGGCTTCCGGCAAGCGGGTAGCACCACCGGACAGGTAAATCTGTCCTTCGTTTATTTGAGAGGGAATCCCTATGAAAGTCCTCGTACCGGTAAAGCGGGTAGTCGATTACAACGTGAAGATCAGGGTTAAAGGCGACGGCTCCGGCGTTGAACTTGCCAATGTGAAGATGTCGATGAACCCGTTCGACGAAATCGCAGTCGAGGAAGCGCTCCGTCTGAAGGAAGCAGGCAAGGTCGAGGAAGTGATCGTCGTGTCGATCGGACCGGCGCAGGCGCAGGAAACCATCCGCACTGCGCTCGCCATGGGTGCCGACCGCGGCATTCTGGTCAAGGTCGACGATATCGTCGAGCCGCTCGCTGTCGCCAAGATCCTGAAAGGCGTCGTCGATGCCGAACAGCCAAAGCTGGTCATCCTCGGCAAGCAGGCTATCGACGATGATGCCAACCAGACAGGTCAGATGCTTGCGGCCCTGCTCGGCTGGAGCCAGGGCACTTTCGCATCGAAGGTCGAGCTCGGTAGCGACAATGCCAAGGTCACCCGCGAAGTCGATGGCGGTCTGCAGACCATCGAAATCACGCTTCCGGCGATCGTCACCACCGACCTGCGCTTGAACCAGCCGCGTTATGCCTCGCTGCCCAACATTATGAAGGCCAAGAAGAAGCCGCTGGATGAAAAGTCCGCTGCCGATTACGGCGTCGATACCAAGCCGCGCCTCAAGGTCATCAAGACCGAAGAGCCGGGCGGCCGCAAGGCAGGTGTCAAGGTCAAGGATGTCGCTGAACTCATCAGCAAGCTGAAGAACGAAGCCGGCGTTCTGATTTAAAGGATAAGGAATTTCACCATGGCTATTCTTCTTTTTGCCGAACACGATAACGAGACCCTTTCCGACCAGACTGCAAAGGCACTGACGGCAGCCCTTGCCATCGGCTCGGACGTGCATGTGCTGGTCGCAGGCAAAGGCGCCAAGGGCGTCGCCGAGCAGGCTGCCAAGCTTGCCGGTGTCAAAAAGGTCCTGCTGGCCGACAGTGACGATCTGGCCAACCGCCTTGCCGAAGCAAGCGCAGCGCTCATCGTTTCACTCGCTGGCAATTACGACACGATCATTGCGGCCGCCACCACCAACGGCAAGAACATCCTGCCACGTGTTGCAGCGCTACTCGACGTCATGCAGGTCTCGGACATCATCGAAGTGATCTCGGCCGATACCTTCAAGCGCCCGATCTATGCGGGCAACGCCATCCAGACCGTGCAGGCAACGGATGCCAAGAAGGTCATCACCGTGCGCACTGCGACCTTCGCGGCCGCCGGTGAAGGCGGTTCGGCTTCTGTCGAGAACGTCTCGGCTGCAGCCAATCCCGGCCTGTCGAAGTTCGTCGAGGCCAAGCTTTCCGGCGGCGACCGTCCGGAACTGACGTCCGCCAGGATCATCATTTCCGGTGGCCGTGCCCTCGGCTCGAACGAGAAGTTCAAGGAAGTGATCCTTCCTGTCGCCGACAAGCTCGGTGCAGCTGTTGGCGCCTCGCGCGCCGCGGTGGATGCCGGCTACGCTCCGAACGACTGGCAGGTTGGCCAGACCGGCAAGGTGGTGGCACCGGATCTTTACATTGCCGTCGGTATTTCCGGCGCGATCCAGCATCTGGCTGGGATGAAGGACTCGAAGGTCATCGTCGCCATCAACAAGGACGAGGAAGCCCCGATCTTCCAGGTCGCTGATTATGGTCTCGTCGGCGATCTCTTCGTCATCCTGCCGGAGCTTGAAAAGGCGCTTTGATTATCTAATTCGAACTTTAAAATGAAATTGCTTGGCCGGGGTAGACGAACGCTACCCCGGCCATTTAGTTTGTGTGATATATTCATAATAAGACGGGATGGAAACATGGCAGGCTCGATCAAGACCGTAGGCATTGTTGGCGCAGGGCAGATGGGCAGCGGTATTGCACATGTCTGCGCTTTGGCTGGATACGATGTTTTGATCCATGACCAGTCGGCCGATCAGATCGAAAAGGCCCTCGCCACCGTTAACGGCAATATGGCCCGCCAGGTATCCCACGGCAAGCTCGAGGAAGCGGAGCGTGTCAAGGGAATGTCGCGTATCCGTCCGGCCTTGCGGATGGAGGACCTTTCCGGTGTCGATCTTGCCATTGAAGCAGCCACGGAAGATGAGACCGTAAAACGCAAGATTTTCGCGCAGCTTTGTCCAAACCTCAATCCGGAAGCCATCCTCGCCACCAACACGTCATCGATCTCGATCACACGCCTTGCTGCGACCACCGATCGCCCGGAACGATTCATCGGCATTCACTTCATGAATCCGGTTCCGGTGATGCATCTCGTGGAGCTTATTCGAGGCATCGCAACAGAGAACGTCACATTCGAAAGTGCCCGGGAATTTGTCGCCAGCCTCGACAAGACTATTACCGTATCGGAGGATTTTCCGGCATTCATCGTCAATCGCATCCTGTTGCCGATGATCAACGAAGCGATTTACGTGCTCTATGAGGGCGTCGGCTCGGTCGATGCCATCGATACCGCGATGAAACTCGGCGCCAATCACCCCATGGGACCGTTGCAGCTGGCCGATTTCATCGGCCTCGATACCTGCCTGTCGATCATGCAGGTCCTTTATGACGGTCTGGCGGATTCCAAATATCGCCCCTGCCCACTCCTGGTAAAATATGTCGAGGCCGGTTGGCTTGGACGCAAGGCCGGCCGCGGCTTCTATGATTATCGGGGCGAACATCCCGTTCCGACGCGCTGAATGTCCTCTACGCATGACTGTTGAGATTCATGCCATGACCCGACGAAAATGGTGGGTTTCGAGCACCGGAGCGCAGAAAAACGCCATTTGCAGGCCGTCAGAGCGTGAATATCGATGAGCGGCGACGATAGCACGCCGTACGATCCGGATACACGGCGCTTGTCCAAAGTCCTTGTCGAGATCGGCGCGGATCCCGCGACGAGAATATCGTTCGACGACATTCTCGACGCCTTGTCTGAACGCAGTTTCGGCGCGCTGATGATTCTATTTGCGGCGCTCAATCTTGTGCCGCTTCCTCCGGGCACTTCCACGATCTTCGGCATTCCGCTGGTGCTGCTCTCGATCCAGATGCTGCTCGGCTTTGAAAAGCCGTGGTTTCCAGCCTTCATGCGGCGCAAATCAATGCAGGTTGAAACGTATCGCCGGTTCATTGCAAGGCTGGAGCCCATGCTTGTTCGCTTTGAAAAGCTGGCACGCCCGCGCTATTGGTTCGTTCCGCAAATGATCGTCGAGCGTGCCGTCAGCATCGTCGCGCTGCTGATGTCGCTGATTGTCATCCTGCCGGTCCCGCTCATCAATCAGCTGCCGGCGCTCAGCATTGTCCTTTTGGCCATCGGCCTTGGCGAACAGGATGGCGTCTGGCTCGGAACAGGCCTTTTGGTGGCAGCGCTTGCTGCAGGCATCGCCATCGGGCTCGGTGCCTCGGTTGGGCTCGCGGCTCTGCACATTTTTGGATAAATATGACTGAAGAGAAAAAGATCACAATCTATGTCGACGCCGATGCCTGCCCGGTCAAGGCGGAAATTTACCGCGTTGCCGAGCGCTATGGCGTCAAGGTCTTCGTTGTCTCCAACTCGATGATGGCAATTCCGCGCGATCCGATGATCGAGCGTGTCATCGTCAGCGATGGCTTCGACGCCGCCGATGACTGGATCGCGGAGCGCGTCTCGCGCGGCGATGTGGTGGTGACGGCGGACATTCCGCTCGCCAGCCGCTGCGTCAAAGCCGGGGCCGACGCCATTTCGCCGACCGGGCGCGCCTTTACCGAAGCCTCCATCGGCAACACGCTCGCAACACGCAATCTCATGGACGAACTGCGCTCCGCCGGGCAGATCACCGGCGGTCCGCGACCATTTTCCCTGAAAGATCGTTCGAGCTTTCTTTCCGCGCTCGACCTCGCTATTGTGCGTTTGAAACGTGCGGGCTTCACCTCCTGACGGGAGTGCGGATGGGAGCTATGCGTTTCTTGGCATTGACGGAACGCGTCGCAGGCTCTACGAGAGCGCAACAAAGCTACATGCGTGCCGCTCGTGCTCCCATTGACGCCGAGCCAACCACACGCCCAAACCAGCACTGAAAGTTCATTGATGACTATTTTTGATTCTATCGCTCCGGCGTTGTCCGGTGCATTGGCAGCCCGTGGCTACGAGACCCTGACGCCGGTGCAGACCGCTGTTCTGGCTCCGGAAGCCGAGGGCGCCGACCTCCTGGTCTCCGCCCAGACCGGCTCCGGCAAGACCGTCGCCTTCGGTATCGCCATCGCACCGACCTTGCTTGAAGGCGAAGACCGCTTCACATCCATTGGCGCACCTTACGCGCTGGTCATCGCCCCGACGCGCGAACTGGCATTGCAGGTTCGCCGCGAACTCGAATGGCTCTACGAGCCCACCGGAGCGCGCATCGCCTCCTGCGTTGGCGGCATGGACATGACCAAGGAGCGCCGTGCGCTTCAACAGGGCGCGCATATCGTCGTCGGCACACCCGGTCGTTTGCGCGACCATATCACCCGCGGTTCGCTCGACATGAAGGAACTGCGCGCAGTCGTGCTCGATGAAGCCGACGAGATGCTCGATCTCGGTTTCCGCGAAGACCTCGAATTCATTCTCGGCGAAGCGCCCAAAGACCGCCGCACCCTGATGTTCTCGGCAACGGTACCAAAACCCATCGCCTTGCTCGCCAAGCAATTCCAGAAAGATGCCTTGCGCATTTCCGCCACGAGCGACCGCGAGCAGCACGCGGATATCGAATACCACATCATGCCGGTGGCGCCGCGTGAGCGCGAAAACGCCATCATCAATTCCCTGCTCTTCTATGATGCACAAAACACCATTATTTTCGGATCGACCCGCGAGGCGGTGAAGCACCTGACCAGCCGTCTGTCCAATCGCGGCTTTTCCGTCGTTTCCCTTTCAGGCGAACTCAGCCAGGCCGAGCGCACCAACGCCCTGCAGGCGATGCGCGATGGCCGTGCCCGTGTTTGCGTTGCGACCGATGTTGCGGCGCGTGGTATCGATCTGCCCAATCTCGATCTCGTCATTCACGCCGACCTGCCGAACAATTCCGAGACGCTTTTGCATCGTAGCGGCCGTACCGGACGCGCGGGGCGCAAAGGCATTTGCGTCTTGATCGTGCCGGCATCGCGCCGCCGCACCGCCGAGCGCCTGCTGCAGGGTGCCAAGCTGTCGACGACCATGGTGCCGCCACCGGATGCCGATGCGATCAACAAGCGCAACCATGACCGCATTCTCAATGACCCTTCCCTGACGGAAGTCGTGAGCGAGGAAGAGGCCGGATATGTAGCCGAATTGCTCGGCCTGCATTCAGCCGAACAGATCGCAGCGGCCTATCTGCGCCAGCAGATGGCGGCGCGCCCTGCCCCGGAAGAACTTTCCAGCACGCCGTCCCATGTCCTCGAACCGATCCGCAAAGGCAGTTTCGAGGATCGTCCGGGCCGCGGCGAGCGTACGTCGCGCTCGGATCGTTTCGTTGAGTTCGAAAGCGGCGCATGGTTTTCCTTGAGCGTTGGCCGCAAACAGCGCGCCGAGCCGCGCTGGCTCCTGCCGCTGATCTGCAAGGCCGGCGATATCACCAAGACGGATGTCGGCTCGATCAAGATCCTCGAGACGGAGACGCGTTTTGAAATCACAGCCAGCAAAGCCGATGCCTTCATGGCGCGGATCAAGCAGTTCGGTTCTGGCGAAAAGGGTGTGAACATCACGCGCAGCGAAGGGGCTGGGCCTTCATCGCCGCGTCGTACTGAGGGCGGCGACTTCAAGCCGAGGAAGCAATTCGGCGAGAAGCGCGAATTCGACAATCGCAAGCCACGCTCGAATGACGAGAAGCCCAGGACCGATTGGGCGGCCAAGCCAGCCAAGGCGAAGCCGGAAGGCTGGACCACAGAAAAGCCTGAAAAGCCGAAGAAAACACCAAAAGAACGCAAACCAGGCGAACTGCATGGCTTTGACAAGTACAAAGCCAAGAAGGCACGGAAAGCCGCAGCAGGAGGAGCTGAGTAATTCAGCGCGTTCGCATAATCTAAAAAGGCTCCATCTCACGATGGAGCTTTTTTTATGCCCGGGATTGTTTCAGGAATAGCGCTCAGCGGCCTTCACGATCGGAAGGTTGCGCTCCCTGACGCCGCCCTCTCCGTCATCCTCCTCCCTCTCCGTCATCCTCGGGCTTGACCCGAGGACCCACACTTCGTGCAGAAACAAGAGCTCGACGCTGCCATTTGGAAATTCCAATGGGTCCTCGGGTCAAGCCCGAGGATGACGGAGTGGGAGGTATTTCCCGACTTAAAATCCCCCACTGAACCAAACTGGCACGATCATTGCTTATATGATGGATGCGGGCACGTATGTCCCGCAGCCCATGATTATTTGCCATCTTATATTTTTGTCATTCACGGTCGATTATTCAAAATACGACCCCCAGTTGAGGGAATTATTTACAATGACGCAATGGTTGAAACCAGGCACGCGCTTGGCGTGCAGACTTGCACAAACAGCGTGCATATCTGCAATGCTTGTTGGCGCTTTATCAGGCTGCAATGAGGATAAGACACCAGCCTCCGGCTCGACATTCGATGTGCCGGCACCAGTCGCGATTGCCGAAAAGCTCATCATCTCAGAAGAGCCGGTCGTCGGCACGGCCACAGAAGTTCCGGAGACCGAGCCGAAAAAGCTGGTAACCGATGGCGGAAAAGCAACACCTCTGGTCGACCCTGCCGGCAAGGCGGCGCGGTTTACCGAGGTTGCGCCAAGTACGACGGATGGCGACACATTCGTGCCCTCAGGCATGATCGACTATGATCTGGGCAATCTCGTATCGTGGTCAAACGATACTTGGCCTGTCATAGACTTTCGCAAACCCACGGATAACGAGCTCTTTATCGCTCCGATCAAAGGCTGGATACAATACCCTGTGGCGGCCGCAGAGCTTGAGGCGGCACAACTCGGGCCGTTTCCGGTCATCATCTTTGAACACGGAATGGGAGATCATGAAACGAGCTATAAGGGCTATGACTATCTTTCCGAAGAACTCGTCAGCCATGGCTATGTCGTGGTCTCGATCCACGCGGGTCGAAACAATGCCATGGGCGATGCTAGCAGCCAATCACGCGGCCAATTGATCCTGGGTACGCTGGACCGCCTGCGCCAAATCGATAGCAACGGCCAGATCGATAGCGACGGCAAGCCCGGCCTGCTCAATGCCTTGCAAGGCAAGCTCGATTTTACCCGCGTCGGGATTATGGGCCATTCGCGCGGCGGGCAAGGCGTTTCAGCCGCTATCAAACTCAACTTGTCCCGTTTGGGCACAAACGCAGACAACCTGCAAACCGCCCTGAAGGATAGTCCTACCTCCTTTTTCTATTCCTATCCGGATCTGGCCGCCGCTGTCACAGCGGAGATCAAATTCCAACCCGCGGTGGAGGCAACGCCTGAGACGGTCGAGCCAGCCACCATTGACGAGGCAAAATTCGCACTCGCTTTCGAGAAGTACGGACCGTTTCTTCAGGGTGCCACTGCAGACAGCATAAAACCAGCCTTGCTCAAAGCCCCCGCTGTCCTTGGAAAACTTTTTCCTTTTTTTGCCGACACTGTCGTACCGGAGGTCACGCATCCGGCTGTGGAGGCCAAACCCGAGGTCAAGGCAGCACCTGCCAGCCTTGACAAGCAGAAGTTCGATGCAGCGCTAAAAAAATACAACATCTATTATGCAGCGGGCAAGGAGGCTGCAGAGCCCTATGATTTCAAGGCGGCCTTCATGCTGGCGCCGACAGATTTTGATGGCAATCTTGGCCTGAACAATGTTCCATTGGTAAATTTGCTGCCATCCTGCGATGGGGACGTGGCTGATCTCGAGGGTGCATTGGCGTACGATCACAACCGGTTTGGCCCCAAAACCGACACCGCACCGCGCTATCAAATCCTGGTGAAGGGAGCGAATCACGATTTCTACAACAGAGAATGGGGCAATGATCGTGTGGGTGAATATTGTAGCGAGACGCGCCACGACAGAATTAGCCTGAGCCGGCCTAACCAGGAGCGCAACGGGCTTTTTCTTATCAATTCCTTCATGCGCTACCATGTAGGAGGCGAGCAAAAATTCGCGGCCTACTGGAACGGTCATGCGCAATTGCCTGAGGCCGCTTGCGAGAAAGGGATAAAAACCTGCGATGAACGTGTGATGCTGACCGTGCAGAAGAGCGATCGCAAGCGAAAGCTTATCCAACGCTTCGAAAAGGCTGACAGCCTCCACCGTAATCAACTTGGCGGGGCTATCGCGTTTTCTGGCCTTGATAGCGGCGGTCTTGTGCGTTGCGACATGTCTCTGGGCGGTGGCGTAGCCAGCAACTGCAGTTCTCCACAATTGCCGGAGTTCAAATATGCCGGTTGGGGTGCATCAGGCTTTCTCTCGGTTGCCGATCATGCCGAGTTGATCTGGTCGCAACCGAACGCTGTTATAAAAACTGATCTTACGGGGCTCTCCGCCAAGGGCATGGATTCTCTGACCTTCCGCATTGCGGTGGTGCATCCGATAGGCCAGGAAGTGTTGGTGACACTTACCGACAACGCCGGTAAAACGGCAACTGTGACCGCAAGTGATTTCAGCGATGCTCTATACAATACACCGCGCAAGATGGGCGACGGAATACCCCTCGTCGACCATATTGACGACGAGCAATGGATAGGAAAGCTGCGACAGCTTCTGAACATGGTCGCCATCCCGCTGAAGGCCTTCGAGGGCATCGACTTGACCAGCCTCAAAGAGCTGAAACTCGTCTTCCCCAAGGAGAGCGGCAAGGTCGCGATCACCGATATCGAGCTGCAGAATCTCGGACGGGACAAGCCTGCGCAGAAACTCGCCAAGCAATAGCGAGCCGCTACCTCTTGCCCTCTCCTCGATGGGGAGGGTAGAACCGCACGTCGGGGGTGCGATAGGGTTTCAGGTTTTGACTGAAACGCTCTCCCTCTCCGTCATCCTCGGGCTTGACCCGAGGACCCATTGGGATGCCCGAATCACAGCGCTGCGTTCGTGTTTCTTCAAGAAGGTGTGGGTCCTCGGGTTTAACCCGAGGACTTAGGATGACGGAGGTGGTGGAAGAAGAGTGTGTTCACCTGACAGGCTCTACACGCTCACCCCAAGTTCTTTCAGCCGCTTCACCGCCGTTGGCGGCATGGGCGGCGGATTGTCCGACTTCGCTGCTTCGATCAGGAGCTCGTCGCAGGCAGCTTCGGTGACCTCTTCGAGCTTCTTCAAAAACGCGTCATTGTCGAGACCCGGCTGGATCGGCGGCAGGATACGGCAGCGGATGACACCGGGATAGCGCATGAACTTGCGGCGCGGCCAATAGAGGCCGGCATTGTGCGCGATCGGAACGACGGGAACACCGAGTTCGCCATAGATGTGCGCAACGCCGTATTTGTAATGCGGCGGCGCACCCGGCGCGGTCCGTGTGCCTTCAGGATAAATCATCAGCTGCCGGCCTCCGGCGACAGCTTCGCGCGCGCCCCTCACCGCCACTTTCATGGCCGCGGAGCGCTTGCCGCGATCGATCGGCACCATTTTCATTTTCTGAATGTACCAGCCGAACAGCGGAATCCAGGTCAGTTCCCGCTTGAGGATATAGACCGGATCGGCGATGTGCGGCAGGAAGGCATAGGTGTCCCAGAAGGATTGGTGCTTCGGCGCACATATATACGGACCATCCGGAATATTCTCCAGCCCATCGATGTGGACGTCTGCGCCGACGATCACCTTTTGCAGCCACAGATTTGATTTCGCCCAGTTTTTCGGAACGCTCCACGCCTGCTTGCGCGGGCTCACGAAATAATAGGGCGTGAAGATGATCATCCGGATGATCAAATTCAGGTAGAAGAGTGTGTTGAAGGCGATTGATCGAATGATCGTCATTTAGGTCAGGACTCGGGATAGGGTTGGCCTGCGCCTTCCTATACCAATGTAGCCTTGCCGTGAACTCTCAAAAAGTCTTCGCGCCAAGCTTGAACCCGAACAGGCTATCGGGGAGATGCGAGCGAACTTCAGCACCAAGATATTTCATATATTCGACCAGAAGCACCCGCACCACCAGGCCGCGGGAAATCCAGTCCCCGTCTCGCAGGTTGGTGTTGATAATCGGATAGGGGATGAATTCGATGTCCTGCGAGACGCGCCGGAGTTCCACCATCGTGCGGGGGATATGGTAGTTGTTGGTGACCACGATCACCCGCTTGTACTGGTTCGAATGGGCCCACTTGACGCTCTCGGCCGCATTGCCGACCGTATCCAGCGCCGAACGGTCGATATCGACACAGCATTCGAACAGGGTGGCGTCGCCGCCCGTCACACGCTGCAATTCATTGCGATTGGTCGTTGGATGCACGCCACTGATGAACAGGCGCTCGCCACGCTTGTTCTTGAGGAGATCGAGGGCCCCTTCGATCCGGGAATAGCCGCCGGTCAGAACGATTATCCCATCGGCAGGCCGGGTAAGGTCCGGTGCCTCCAAGGTGGTGACGCGATCGGCAAAAAGAATGAACCCGCCGATGAACAGGACAAGGCCGAGAACGCAGACGATGAACAGCGGCAGCACGATGCGCCTGCGGATGAACGCGAGCAGCCGCCCGCCGCGCGTAGTAGCGATGTGATCTTGCTGGTTGCCGTCGTTTGCGCCGCCCATGATGGATTAGAAATGCCTTGTTCGAGGTTTGTTCTTGTTCTGACTAAAAAGAGTGCCGGGGCTCAGCTTTTGTACAATCCGGATATTAAAATGAATGAAATGGCATCAGGTTTCGTGACTTTCGCCGCTGCGCCCGTCAACCCGTCTCAAATGCGCTATGACCGTCATTCTTGTTGTAATCATGGTCAGGATGCTGACCGCCAATATGATGAGAACGACGCCCGTATAGCCGCCTGATCCAATGGAAAAATTGCCGAAAAGCGCCGTCGCCTGATCTGCCTCGGGCGTCGCCAGATTGTGTGATGACCACCAGCCGATACACAGGAAAATGATGATGGCAAGCGCGCCGCCGCAAGCGGCACCTTTTAGCGCCGTCCAGAAGAAGTGCCGCTCGAACTGACGCGCAACGAAATTCTGGTCGGCACCGATAAAATGCAGAACCTCTATGATATGTCCGTTGCCGGCCATTGCGCCACGTGTCGCGAAAATAACCGTTAGCACAGTCGCTGCGACGACGAGCGCAAGCACCGCCATGCCGATCAGCACCGTCGAACGCGCCATGGAAACGAGCCGGTCGACCCAGTTGCGATGATCGTCGAAACTGGCGCCCGGAACCTCCTTGACCAGCGCCGCGCGAATTGCCGCGAAATCCGGCGGTGAAGCTTCGTCGAGCGTGACGATCACCAGCCTTGGCACCGGCAGCTCATCGATATCGAGACCGGTTCCAAGCCATGGCTCCAGCAGACGCTCAGTGGCGGCACGGTCGATGATGCGCGTCGATTTCACCCCGGTAAAACCCTGCGCAATGGTGCTCGCCTGGTTAAGCAGCGCCTCCATGTCCTGGCCCTCGACCGGACGTATCTGGATGGTGGCCTCGGTCGAAATCTGGCTCTGCCACGTCGCCGCCGTCGACTGAACGAGACTGACGGCGCCAATGGTCAGGCAGGCGAGAAAAGTCATGATGGCGATGACGATCATCAGGGCGTGGCCAACGACATTGCCGGCGGGCACAATCGGCGCCTGTCCGCTTTTGGCCTGAAACCGCTCCATGGCACGGCCAATAAGATCGAGTGCCAGATATTTGATGCGGGCGGCGTCAATCATAAATGTCGAGCCTCCCCTGATCGAGGATCATGCGCCGCGCATTGATCTGGTCCATCAGCGTCAGATCATGCGTCGCGATGACGACCGCCGTGCCCGAGCGGTTCAGCTCGCCGAAAAGCCGAAGCAGGCGCCTCGCCAGCGGCGGGTCGACATTGCCGGTCGGCTCATCGGCGAGCAGAATTTCAGGTTGATCGATCAAAGCCCGCGCGATTGCCGCGCGCTGCTTCTCGCCGCCGGAAAGGACCGGCGGCAGCACATGCATGCGTTCGCCAAGGCCAACCCAGTCGAGAAGCTCTTCGACTTCGGCGCGATAGGTCGCTTCCTCCTTGCCGCGCACACGCAGCGGCAGCGCCACATTCTGATAGGTGGTCATGTGATCGAGCAGACGGAAATCCTGGAAAACCACGCCAATGCGTCGCCGCAACAGCGGCATTTCCTTCGACGAGATCGTGGCGATATCCTTGCCAAAGACGTTGATCAGGCCGCGCGTCGGTTTCAGCGTCATGAACAACAGCCGCAGCAGTGACGTCTTTCCAGCACCCGACGGGCCGGTCAGGAACTGGAACGACCGCGGTGAAATATGGAGGCTGACATCACGCAGAACCTCCGGGCCCATTCCGTATCGCAAACCGACATTCTCAAAGCGAATCAAGCGTAACTTTCCAATCTCGTGTCCATGCGTGTTCTATTTTGTGTGGACGGATTTGGCCACCCATCAAACGCAGCCGGGCATCGGCCAAAACATTAATTTTTGTGGGATAGGCTGTCCCATGATTCGGAAAAAATTGTCTGCATGAGGGCAGACGATGCCAAAACCGTATTTTGCAAAGATCGATACAATGGAAACCAAAGATAATCTGAGTTTGAATGCTGTGCCTTCCATCGACAAAGGTGGTGCGGAGGATGTCGATTTCGAGACATTGGCACGCGGTCCTGTCACCAAGGAGGCTGGGGCTGAGACATGGCAACGCCTGTTGCCCAGCGATGAAGCGATGACGATATTGCACGCGCGCGAAAGCACGGAACTCAAGGGGCCGGGCTTCGGCTATTGGGTAGTGGTCGCGTTGGTTGCCGTCTCGGTCTTCTGGATAACCGGCGGCCATACATTAATGTCCGGAGCGTCACCCGCTGACGATCCGATGCTGACCACAGGTTCCGTTGCACATAAGAACGAACTCGCGCGCTAGATTTCCAGGCGGCGATCGGGCTATAGCAGTTGCATATCGGTCAGAACCCGTTGGAAAGTAAGTTTCCAACGGGCTCTCAATCAGGAAGAACTGTATGCCAAAAGTCGGCGGAAAAACTATCGAGGTCCTTTTCAGCGCCGAGACGATCGCGGAGCGGAACCTCGAACTTGCCAGGGCAATCGTTGCCCGCAACTTCGAGAACTTGCTCGTGATCTCGATCCTCAAGGGATCTTTCATCTTCGCCGCAGACCTCATCCGCGCCATGCATGATGCGGGAGCGGAACCGGACGTGGAGTTCATAACGGTATCGAGCTATGGCAAGGGCACGGAAAGCACCGAAGTGCGTTTGCTCCGCGATATCGACAGCGATGTGCATGGCCGCGACGTGCTTCTGATCGACGATATTCTTGAATCCGGGAAAACGCTGAAGTTCACCCGGGAACTCATGCTGGAACGCGGCGCACGCAGCGTTTCCATCGCGGTGCTGCTCGACAAGAGCGTCAAGCGCAAGACCGACATCGAAGCCGATTTCAAAGGTTTCGAATGCCCGGATTATTTCGTGGTGGGATACGGCATGGACGTTGGCCATTCATTCCGGCAACTGCCCTATGTGGGTGTGGTCGCGGATTAGCTCGACGTCCCACCCTCCCCCTTGTGGGGAGGGACGGAGCGGAGCGACGGGGAGGGGTCTTGCTTGCTGCTTTAAAAAAGCCCCTCCCTGCTGCTTCGCAGCTTCCCTCCCCACAAGGGGGAGGGTATGGCGCTAACCTTATGCGATTGCGCTAAATTCAATCGAATTTCAGCAATCTCTCCAGATAGTCTTTTTCCATCTGCGGGCTCAGCGCATTGCCGAGGCGCTTGCGGATTTCCTCCAGGATTTCGCGTGCCCGCTGGATATCCAGATCTTTGGGGACGATATTCTTGGAGTCGTCGAAGAAATCTCCCCTGGAGCGTTGCCGTCCCAAGGGATCGAGCCTGCCATTTTGCTGCTGCTGTCCGTTGGGTCCGCCAGTCTGGCCTTCCTGACCCATGGCCTGCTGCATCTGCTTCATCATATCCTGCCCGCCGCGGCGCAAGGCATCGAGTGCATTGCTCTGCCGGTCAACCGCCTGTCCGCCATCCGCATCGCCCAGTGCCTTCCCCGCCTGGCCCATGGATTTGTTGGCATCGCCGAACCCTTCACCGGGATTGATACCGAGCCCTTTCAAATCCTTCATCATTTGCTCGAGATCAGACTGCAGCTTGCCCTGGCCTTCCTGCAGGCCGCGCAGGGCCTTGGCGATATCCTCTTCGGACATTTGGCCTTGCTGGCCCTCCTGGCCGTTTTGACCCTGCTGGCTTTGGCCTTGGTCCTGCTGCATGCCGTTCTGACGCTGTTGCTCAAGCCGGTTAGTCTGGTTCATCATCTCCTGCTGGCGCCGCATCAATTCGCCCAGCTTGTCCATCTGCTGTCTCATCTGACCTTGGCCCTGCTGATTTTGCTGCTGCTGGCCCATCTGCAGATTGTTCATCATGTTTTCGAGTTCGGAAAGCAGCTGCTGCGCCTGATCCTTCGCGCCCTGCTTGGCCAGATCCTCGATGCGGTCGAGCATGCGGTCTATGTCCTCCTGCCGCAGTTCCATCGCGTTAGGATTTGGCATTTGAGCCATATTCGGGTTCTTCTGGGCTTTCTGGGCAAATTCGCGCAGATACTCGTTCATGGCGCTGCGCAATTCTTTCATGCGCTTTTCGATTTCTTCCTGGCTTGCACCCTGTTCGATCGCTTGCTTCAAGGCTTCCTGTGCCTGACGCAGGCGCCGCTCGGCGTCCGAAAGCGCGCCATCTTCGATGCCACGCGCGACTTGCCACATATAGGCGACGACATCGCGCAACTGGTCGTCGCTGCGCGCGAGATTGAGCCGCGAGCGCACGCTGCGCAAAGCGAGGTAATGAGACGCGTTCTTGATCGTCTCTTCCGGCCAGATGGTGATCGCATCGAGCATATCGAGCACTTGCGGCTTGGCATTGGCGTTGAGCGCCAGCATGCGACGCTGTTCCACGACAGCCTTGGCCAGCGGGTTGGCGAAGGGGCGTTCGGGCATGACGAACGTCTTGGTCTCGCTTCTGGCTTCCTGTTTCGCATCGTCGGTCGCGACCAGGGTCATACGAATTTCGGAACCAGCCCATGGATGCTCGGTGAGATCCTTGGTGGTCGTGGTTTCCTTGGGCTGATCGCCGCGCCGCGGCAGTGCCAGAGGCAGGTCGGGCGCTTTGAAGAGCGGTCGCGCATCCTTGTCGGCAGGCAATGCCTGCTCGATTTGCGCCACCGCGCTCGATGCGCCGTAATCATCCTTGATTTCGTAGGAAACCTCCATCGTGCCGTTGGCAGCACTGGAAGGATCCTTGGTGAAACGGATGGAAGGCGGCTGGTCGGGCGTTACGGAAAACGCCCATTCGGCAAGCGGGTTGCCATCATCTGACAGGCTGACGGTGCTGTTGGCACCGATCGGCAGTTCGAAATTACGCGGCCGGGCTTTGGCAGTCGTTGGATTGTCTTCCGGCTTGCCTTGGTCCTTCGCCGCAATATCGGTTGCCTCCCCATCCATCGATGTCTGGGTGACCTTCTCCGATCCGCTGC
This sequence comes from Phyllobacterium trifolii, assembly GCF_014192095.1. Taxonomy (GTDB): domain Bacteria; phylum Pseudomonadota; class Alphaproteobacteria; order Rhizobiales; family Rhizobiaceae; genus Phyllobacterium; species Phyllobacterium trifolii. The sequence goes on along the minus strand of NZ_JACHXN010000018.1, from coordinate 71,367 downwards.
CGCCGATAATGCGGACGATAAGCGTGCTGTCCTGCGGAATGGTGAACTGTTTTTCTTCGTCATTGGCTGCCGCTGTCAGGAAGAGCGGTGCGCGTCCGGTATAGCGCGGAGGCGTTACCCAAGCATCGATACGGGGCGGAATGGCTTCACTCTTGCTATGACTGCGGAATGCATCGTTGACGCGGCCGCCGAGCGGCCCGCCGGAAAAGGCAAAGGCGACGACGAGAAGCAGGCCGACAATGCCGCGCAATGCCCAGGGATCGCGTTCCGGAATACGGGTTTGCGGCAGGCCGCTCTTCAGGTTCTGGATGCGCTCGGCCATGCGCTTGCGATGTTCGTCCCACAGCGCTTGAGCAAACGGATCAATGGTCTTGTTGACGAGCTCTTCCGACTGGATAGTGATCGGCTGGTGATCGAGCGTGTTGACGCTTTCCAGCCGCTGGCTGATTTCCGAGTGATCGGGAAGGCGGAATCTCAGCAGGAGATAGAGGCAGAGGGGCAGCGAGAGAACAAAAAGTCCGAGCAGTGCCAGTCGCAACGCGTCCGGAATTATCCGGAAGATACCGAACCAGGACAGGCACAGGAAAACGGCAACGGAAAGCAGCAGCGGCAGTACCAGCGGCCACAGGCGTTCGAACACAACGGTCAACCATGTAGACAAACGGAGGCGATCGATACTTTTGAAAATATCGAACCTAAACCTTTCAGCGTCCCGTTTTTCGGGGTGTTGATCGGTCATACGCACTCCATCTCGCCGGCATCGACGGTGCCGGCATCATAGAACAATACCATTCATCATGGCAAAGGCGAGGCCTTGGGGTAAAAATGCGATCATAGTTTTGTGTAGAGGGGCAAGATGCCCCTCCCCGTCGCTTCGCTCCGTCCCTCCCCACAAGGGGGAGGGTCAGGCGCTAGCTCATACATCCCGGAGATTTGCATGTACGTACATCAAGGGTGCGACGGTCCTACCCTCCCCCCTTGTGGGGAGGGAGGCTGCGTAGCAGCAGGGAGGGGTCTTTCTTAGGACTGCTATAGCCAGTCTGGCACCGAATCCAAGCCGATCAGCTCGTCATACGTCGTCCTGGGCCGCACCACATGGAACCGGTCGCCATTGACCAGAACCTCCGGCACGAGCAGACGCGTGTTATAGGTGCCGGCCTGTACTGCGCCGTACGCGCCTGCCGTTCCGATAGCGATGAGATCGCCCGGAGCCGGGCGCGGCAGATCGCGATCGAGGCCAAGATAATCGCCGGTTTCGCAAACGGGACCGACAACATCGCCGCGAATACGCGGATCGTTGACCGCAGGCTCCTTGACCGGGCGGATGATATGAAAGGCGTCGTAAAGCGTCGGACGGATGAGATCGTTCATGGCCGCATCGACGATGATGAAATTCCGCGCATCGCCTTCCTTGAGGTAAATCACCTCGCTGACCAATATACCGGCATTGCCGACGATGAGACGGCCCGGTTCGAAAATGGTCTTCAGGCCTAGGGGCTTGATGTGCTTTTGCACGATTTGCGCATAGGCATCTGGCAGCGGCGGCGGGTTATTGTCGAAATGATAGGGAATGCCCAAGCCACCACCGAGATCGACATGCTTGATATCGTGGCCGTCCGCCTGGAGCTGCGCAACCAGTTCGGCCAGCAGCCGGAACGCATTGTCGAACGGCTCGAGATCGGTGATCTGGCTGCCGATATGCATGTCGATGCCGGTGACCTTGAGACCGGGCAGCTTGGCGGCATGCGCATAGATCGTGCTGGCCTTCGCAAGCGGAATGCCGAACTTGTTCTCGGATTTGCCCGTGGAAATCTTCTTGTGGGTCTTGGCGTCCACATCCGGGTTTATGCGTAGCGATACCGGCGCAATCTTGCCGGCAGCAACCGCGCGCCCGGAAAGTATTTCAAGCTCCGGCTCGGATTCGACATTAAAACAATGAATGCCTGCTGCCAGCGCATAATCCATTTCGCCGGGCTTCTTGCCGACGCCGGAAAAAACGATCTTGTTGGCCGGGATGCCTGCAGCCAGAGCGCGGCGCATCTCTCCCTCGGAGACCACGTCGGCGCTTGAACCGAGGCGAGCCAGTGTCTTCAGGACGGCTTGATTGGAGTTGGCCTTGAGCGCGTAGGCGACGAGCGTATCCATATCGGCGAACGCCGCCGAGAAGACCTTGAAATGCCGTTCTATCGTCGCTGTGGAATAGCAATAGAAAGGCGTTCCGACCGCCTTGGCGATATCGGGAATGCTGACGCCCTCGGCATGGAGAACGCCGTCTTTATAGTCGAAGTGGTTCACGTACGTGCCTAGATCAACGGGTCGAGGATGAAACGCTTGTCCTGAACCGGCGGTTTTTCCGTCTTCGGCTCGCCGGGCATCGTCGTAACAGACGCCGGCGGCAGCTCAGGATCGCCCTTTCGGCCGCAAGCCGAAACAGCGCTTAAAATTGCAATCGACATCAGTATTGTCGTCAAAAAAGAACGGCTCGTCATAAGTTTGATCCCGAATGGCGTTTACTCTGTCTAGCGTATGAAGGCGCTCTTTGCACCCCCATCGCCAGCCAATATTGTTTTAGAGTTTTGCGATGCGCTTTTGCCAGAATTTGATCTGGCGGCGTACCTCGCCCGGCGCCGTACCGCCATAGGATTTGCGGCTGCGCACCGATTTGTCGACGGTCAGATAACCGAACACCGCATCGGTGATGCCGGGATGTATCGCCTGCAGATCCTCCAGCGACAGCTTGCCGAGCTCGGCTTTCTTCTGTTCCGCCAGTGCGACTGCGCGTCCGGTCACGTGATGCGCCTCGCGGAAAGGCAGGCCGAGTTCGCGTACAAGCCAGTCGGCAAGATCGGTCGCAGTGGAATAACCAGAACCGGCCGCTTTTTTCATTGCGGCGGTGTTGATGGTCATGTCGCCGACCATGCCGGTCATCGCGGCAATGCATAGTTCCAGCGTCTCCGCCGCATCGAAGACGGCTTCCTTGTCTTCCTGCATGTCCTTGGAATAGGTCAGCGGCAGGCCTTTCATCACCGTCAGGAGACCGACCAGCGAGCCTGTGATACGCCCGGTCTTGGCGCGCACCAGTTCGGCAGCATCGGGGTTTTTCTTCTGTGGCATGATCGACGAGCCGGTGGAGAAACTGTCGGACAGGCGCACGAACCCGAACTGCGGCGTCGACCAGATGACGATTTCTTCGGCCAGCCGCGACAGGTGCGTCGCGGTGATGGCGGCGGTCGAGAGGAATTCCAGCGCATAATCGCGATCCGAAACACTGTCGAGGGAGTTACGCGTCGGCTCGCGGAAGCCGAGCGCCTTGGCGGTCATGTGGCGGTCGATCGGAAAGCCGGTCCCGGCCAGCGCCGCGGCACCCAGCGGCGAATAGTCCATGCGGAGGGTGGCGTCCCGGACCCGGCTCAAATCGCGGCCGAACATCTCGACATAGGCCATGCAGTGGTGACCGAAGGTGACAGGTTGCGCCGTCTGCAGATGCGTGAAGCCTGGCATCAGCGTCGATGCATGTTCCTCGGCACGCTTCAAAAATGCTTCGATCAGCTTCTTCAGGGCAATCGCCGTCCTCTCGAATTCCGCCTTGACCCAGAGGCGGAAATCGACGGCGACCTGATCATTGCGCGAGCGCGCCGTATGCAACCGCCCCGCCGGTGCGCCGATCAGTTCGGCCAATCTCGACTCGATATTCATGTGGATGTCTTCGAGCTTGCGCGAAAACGTGAATTTTCCCGTCTCTATCTCTGACAATATCGTGTTCAGGCCCTTTGCGATCTTGTCGTGATCGTCCGCCGCTATTATGCCGGTTTTCGCAAGCATGGCAGCATGGGCAAGCGAACCCTGAATGTCCTGGGCGTAGAGTTTCTGGTCGAAGCCGATGGAAGCGTTGATTTCTTCCATGATCGCGGCGGGACCCGAGGCAAAACGGCCTCCCCACATTTCATTGCTGTTCTTGTTGTCGGACATGGGTAGCGCCTTGGGTGAGAAGCGAGAAGAGTAAAATGACGGACGGCAACGAAACGCAGAAAACGCCACGCGACAACAGCAGGAAGATCATCCTGTCTGCAGCACTCGCAGGCATTCTTGCCGGTGCGGTTGCGGTATACGTGATGGAACGCCCTTCTGGCAATATTGTCGCCGGCACAAACCCGTCCGCCGATCAATGCGCTTTGAAAACCGCGGATGCCAAGAAGATAGACGGGGCCGCCGTCGGCGCCGTTGCGGCCATGCGCGGCGCGGACTCACCTCAATCCATGTCGGCTTTGACTTTCACCGCTCCCGATGGAAAGCCTGCCCGCCTCGGCGATTTCAAGGGCAAGACGCTTCTCGTCAATCTGTGGGCAACGTGGTGCGTGCCATGCCGCGAGGAAATGCCGGCCCTCGACGCGCTGGAGACGAAGAAGGGCGGCGACAATTTCCAGGTAGTGACCATCAATATCGATACGGGCGATGATGAAAAGCCGAAGGCGTTCCTTAGCGAGATCGGCGTCAAGTCGCTGCAGCTCTATCGCGATCCATCGATGGGCGTATTCAACGATCTGAAGCGCAAGAACCTCGCTTTCGGCCTGCCCGTGACGATGCTTGTCGACAAGGACGGCTGCCAGATTGCGGCGATGAACGGTCCGGCCGATTGGTCCAGCGATGACGCTGCCCGTTTTGTCGATACAGCGACCGGCCTGTAGGTTGCAGGGTCTGGGCTAGCGATCGACGGCGGCGACGACTGCCTCCATCCAATGATCGCGGATCTTCATCTTGTGCATGTGCTCGAGCGTACTGTGCACATAGTCTTCATTGCGGCCCGATTGCCCCACAGAGCCGCGCACAGCCGTCGCAGCTTCGCTTACGGAAAGCCTGCCCGCATACTGAACATGGCTGCGGTCGACGATATAGGTCAGCGCCTCGACCTTGCGCCCGTCTTCGAGCTGTATGCCCAGCCGCCGTTCGAGATAGACATTCGTGACCAGCTCGCGCTCTCGCAAATAGGCGACAACCTCGTCCTCAAGATCGCCAGGGACGCGAAACGCCATTCCGAGGCAGGACCCGCCCCGGTCAAGGCCGAGCACCAGCCCCGGCCGTTCCGGCGTCCCACGATGCACATAGGAGCGCACGCACAGTGCCCTTCGATAGCCGTGCAGCCGGGCGTGCAGGGTCTCCACATGTGCAAAGCCCGGCTTCCACATCAGAGAGCCGTAGCCAAAGACCCAAAAATCGCCCATATCCGTCCTGATAGATTTGCCTGATAGATTTGCCTGAGAGAACTGTTTGAGAATTCAGCCCGGCGAGTCAGTTGATGTGGTTTTCGAGACCCGGAGCGCAGTGGACATTTGGTCCATGAGCACCGGAAGTGCAGAAAATCGCATCAAATGGCCGTCGGGGTGGATTGTCAACGGTCTCTCCCTGACCGATAGCGAGACCCGCCCCATGCCGTCAAGCACTGCCGAAAAGAGCCGCAAGCCTTCGAGACTTCCGATCATCATCGGCGCACTGATTATCCTTGCCGGCGTGATCTACACCGGCGGCTGGTACTATCTGGCCAATCAATTGGAAAGCCGGGTCGCGACGAATATCGCGGCGTTCAAGCAACAGGGTATTGACGCCACCTGCGAAAACGCCAGGGCGAGCGGCTATCCCTTACGGGTTGGTCTCGACTGCTCGAAAGTGGGTTGGGTCGACCAGGCCAAAAACATATCCATTACCGCCGGCAGCTTTCGTTCCGCGGCACAAGTCTACGACCCGCTAAAAATCGTCAGCAGCGTCGAAGGTCCTGCCGCGGTGGACGTGCCCGGCGCTCCGCCCCTCGACGTGAAATGGGAACATCTCGCCACGAGTGTGCGGCTCGACAAACCGCTTCCCAAACAATTGTCGATCGAAGGCAGCAATGTCATGGTCAATGAGCGCGGGAATGTGAGCAATCCTGTTCCGCTCGCCGTCATGCAGTCCGGGAAACTTGAGTTCAACACCGCCCAACCGCAGATGGATATCGCACTATCCTTCGACAAGTTGAAGATCGCCGACAATATTGTCCTCGACAGACCATTGCCCGAATTGACCGGCGCGGCCGATGTCCAGCTTGCCAATGGTTTCGCGCTTCTGGCAAAACCCGAGCATGACCTGTCGGTTCTGCGCGGCCAGACGGGAACGCTGCGCAAAGTCGAACTGTCCTTCGAGGATGGTAGCGGGATTGCGATTTCCGGTCCGTTTTCCGTTGCCGATGATGGACGCATCAGCGGCGATTTCAAGGTGACGATGCGCAATCCGGAAGGTGTCGCCAAAGTCATGCAGGGCATTTTCCCTGAAGCAGGCAATACGATTTCGACTGTTGTTCAGGCGATGGCGTTCGTTCCGAAAGACGCGAGCGGCGCGCCGACGCTGCCTATCACGGTGAAGAACGGCAAAATGTCGGTTGGCTTTATCGGTATCGGACGATTGCCTGCGCTTTAATTGAAGAATACGGCATCAGTCTTCTTCAAACAGGAACCGTTCATAATTTATCGAGCTATTGAGGACACGCAAAACATTAACTGTTTCGAGACCGACAACATAAAATATAGCGTAGTTGCCATGAACAGCCCGTCTGATGCTTGTCCCCTCGTGGCGTGACAGCAACGGGCTGGCCTCGGGAAAATCCCCGATAGACACGCAACGAGCCCGCAATTCATTCAGAAAGGTCCAAGCTCTCCGCGGATTGTCTTCAGCAATGTAGTCGCCGATAGCGAGCAAATCCAGGCGCGCTTCTTCTGTGAAAATGACCTTCAAAGGCCACGTTCTTCCGCCATCTTGGCGTAACGCGTTTTCAACTCGTCAAAGACATCTTCTAATGGCCGGATTCGGCCCGCCTCGACATCGGCCAAACCCCGCGCCAACGCAGCATCGAGTGCCGCCAAACGCTTTTCCCTCTCGTCAACGAGCCGGATACCTTCCCGCAGGACTTCGCTTTTCGAGTTGTACCGACCGCTTTCAACCAGCCGATTGAGCACGGATTCCAGATTGCCAAGTTCGACGCTTTGAGCCATTTGCCGTACCTCCATAGCCATTATATGAAGTTTCGATAATAGTTATCAAGTCAAATTTGATGTGCGACGCCACCAATGAACCGCCCATTCGCCGTCACGTCGAGCTCTGTCCTGCCTTTTGCCGTCCAAAGTCCGGAGCATCCACTTCCTGACCCGCATCGATGATGCCGCGACGAACCGCACGTGTCCGGGTGAAAAGGTCGAATAGGGCATCGCCATCGCCCCAGCGAACCGATCGCTGCAACGAGGCGAGGTCCTCGGAAAACCGCGACAGCATTTCAAGGATGGCGTCCTTGTTGTGCAGGCAGACATCGCGCCACATGGTGGGATCAGATGCGGCCAGACGGGTGAAATCGCGAAAACCGGAAGCCGAATATTTGATGACTTCGGAGTTCGTCACTTCTTCCAGATCGCTCGCCGTGCCGACGATATTGTAGGCTATCAGGTGCGGGAGATGCGATACGATGGCGAGGACGCGGTCGTGATGCAAAGGGTCCATCGTGTCGAGCCGCGAACCGCAGGCTTCCCAGAACTTCGTCAGCTTCGCGATAGCGTCCGGGTCCGTGCCTTCGAGCGGCGTGAGGATACACCAGCGGTTGATGAACAGATCGGCAAACCCGGCATCGGGGCCGGAATATTCCGTTCCTGCCAGCGGATGTCCTGGAATGAAATGCACATTCGCGGGAAGTTCCGGCTGCATCTGCGCAATCACCGAACCCTTGGTTGAACCGACATCGGTCACGATCGCGCCGGGCTTCAGCGAGCCGGCAATCTGCCGGGCCACGTCGCCTGACGAACCCACAGGTACCGAAACGATAACGAGATCGGCGTTCTTCACCGCCTCTGAGCTATCAAGTGTATAGCTATCGCCGAGGCCAAGCTCCCTTGCCCGAGCCAGTGTGGCTTCGCTGCGGGTGGAAATGACGATCTTGTCGGCAAGTCCCTCGCGCTTGATGACGCGCGCCAGCGACGAACCGATGAGGCCGATGCCGATCAGTGCGATTGTATTAAAATGAACGTCGGACATGTTTCTATGACCTGTAACTGCGCTGAGATTCGCGCTATGACGCGGCGAAGATGGTGGTTTTCGAGCACCGGAGCGTAGCGTACTTTAAGGTACGTGAGCACCGGAGCACAGGAAAACGCCATTTGCAGCCCGTCATGGTGTGAATCTACTTTAAGAACTCAGAGAGTGCGGCGATTACGCCACGATTGGCTTCTTCGGATCCAATGGAAAGGCGCAACGCGTTCGGAAATCCGTATCCCGTGACGCGGCGCAAAATATAGCCTTTGCTCGTAAGGTAAGCGTCTGCCTTCTCTGCCGATTTCGCCGGATCTTCGGGAAAGTGCACGAGAAGGAAATTTCCGACCGACGGCGTGACCCGAAGCCCAAGCCCGGTCAATTGTTCGGTGAGCCAGACACGCCATGTCTCGTTGAACGCGGCAGCTTCGGCGACATGTGCGCGGTCGCGGACAGCGGCACTGCCGGCAAGAATGGCCGCCGAGTTCATGTTGAAGGGGCCGCGAATGCGATTGACCGCATCGATGACGTGGACGGGTGCGAACATCCAGCCGATGCGAAGCGCCGCCAGGCCATAAATCTTGGAAAAGGTCCGGGTCATCACGACATTCTCGAAGGATGACACGAGTTCGACACCCGCTTCGTAGTCATTACGGCGCACATATTCTGCGTAGGCAGCATCAATTACCAGCAGTACATGCTTCGGCAGGCCGTCATGCAGACGGCGTACTTCTTCGAAAGGCAGGTACGTGCCGGTCGGATTGTTTGGGTTGGCAAGGAAAATTATCTTCGTGCGCGGCGTGACCGCGCTCAGTATGGAGTCGACCTCGGCCCGTTCGCTATTTTCGCGTGCAACAACCGGCGTCGCGCCTGCAGCCATGATGTAGTTTCTGTATACCAGAAAGCCATGTTCGGTGTAGATCGCCTCGTCGCCGGGCGAAAGATAGGTCTGGCAAAGCAGGCCAAGCAGTTCGTCAGAGCCATTGCCGCAAAGAATGTTCCCGGCATTTAGACGGTGCACATCGGCGATCGCCTTTTTCAGTTCCGTTGCCTGTCCATCCGGGTAGATCGCAAGCTTCCCAGCAGCCTCACGAAAGGCATCTATAGCGTGCTTGCTGGCGCCGAGCGGCGTTTCATTTGCCGACAGCTTGTGGACCTTCGCGACACCCGGAGCATGTTCCTTGCCGGGGACATAGGCTGCTACGTCAAGTATACCGGCTTTCGGAGTTGGGCGCATGTCTTGTCGTGTCATAATTCTTCGGGTCCGTAACGGGCAAAAGCACCGTGCGGACATAGCTGCATGGAGCCCGGATGTCGAGAACAACTTGACTTTGCGCGAACTGCGACCATACCTACGCGCGATCACGCCCTCAATTGCGCAGACATGACGAAAATCAGCCGACCAACCGCTAAAAAAGCTCAGCAAAGCCAGGAAGCGACAAATCCCCACAGTCCGGTGGTGGATTTTGGCGCCGGCAAGCCGTTGCACCTGGATAGCGGTGTGTCGCTTTCGCCGTTTCGTATCGCCTATCAGTCCTATGGCGAACTCAACGCCGACAAGTCGAACGCAATCCTCGTCTGTCATGCGCTGACTGGCGATCAGCATGTCGCCAATGTCCATCCCGTAACCGGCAAGCCCGGCTGGTGGGAGTTGCTCATTGGCCCGGGCAAACCCATCGATACGGACCGCTATTTCGTGCTCTGTTCCAATGTACTCGGGGGTTGCCTTGGGTCGACAGGCCCGGCCTCGATCAATCCCGAAACAGGCAAGGCCTATGCGCTTGACCTTCCGATCATCACGATAGCGGACATGGTGCGTGCCCAGGCGATGCTCATCGAGCACTTGGGCATCAAACAGCTTTTTGCCGTGATCGGTGGATCCATGGGCGGCATGCAGGTGCTGGAATGGGCGTCGAGCCATTCCGACAAGGTATTTGCGGCCGTGGCGATCGCGACCGGTGCGCGCCACTCGTCGCAGAATATCGCCTTCCATGAAGTGGGCCGGCAGGCGGTCATGGCTGATCCCGATTGGAAGGAAGGCCGCTATCTCGAAGCCGGCACTGTTCCGCGCAAGGGTCTTTCGGTCGCCCGCATGGCGGCGCATATCACCTATCTGTCCGAGACCGCCTTGCACAACAAGTTCGGACGCAATCTTCAGGACCGGCAGAAACTGACCTTCGGATTCGACGCGGATTTCCAGATTGAAAGTTATCTGCGCCATCAGGGCACGACGTTCGTCGAGCGCTTCGACCCGAATTCCTATCTCTACATGACCCGGGCGATGGACTATTTCGACTTGGCGGCGGAACATGGTGGCCGCCTTGCCGATGCCTTCGCTGGATCGAAAACCCGGTTCTGCATTGTTTCATTCACCAGCGACTGGCTATTCCCGACCGGCGAAAGCCGGACAGTCGCCCATGCGCTGAATGCGGCTGGCGCGTCGGTGTCCTTCGTCGAAATCGAGTCGGATCGGGGCCACGACTCGTTCCTGCTCGATGAGCCCGAGATGTTTTCCACGATCACCGGATTTATCCGCTCTGCTGCCCGCGCCAGGGGGCTTTTGCCGTCATGAGTGTGAACGTCCATCCCCGCGTCGATTTTGCCGTCATCGCTTCGCTGGTCGAGCCGGGATCACGCGTGCTTGACGTCGGCTGCGGCGATGGCGAACTGCTGGAGCTTTTGCAGAGTACCAAGGATGTGGATGGACGCGGCGTCGAGCTCTCGCAAAAGGGTGTCAACGAATCGGTTGCGCGCGGCCTGTCGGTCATCCAGGGCGATGCCGATAGCGATCTCAAATATTATCCGGATGGCGGTTTCGATTATGTGATCCTGTCGCAGACCTTGCAGGCGACCCGCAACCCGAAGAATGTCCTCACCGAACTTCTGCGCATTGGCGAAAAGGCCATCGTGTCATTTCCCAATTTCGGGCATTGGCGGGTTCGCGCATCGCTCGCGGTCAACGGTCGCATGCCGGTCACCAAAGACCTGCCCTATAGCTGGTACGACACGCCGAATATCCACTTCTGCACGATCAATGATTTTGTCGACATGACCAAGGAAGTCGGCGCAGTGGTCGAGTCCGCCGTCGCGTTGAATGCCTTGGGAGAGCGCCTCGGATTCAACATGCCATGGGGGTTCTGGAACCTCTTCGGCCAGCAGGCTGTGTTTTTGCTCAAACGCTAGTGAACCCTGTTTAGGATTTACGCAAGAATCCTCGAATCTCACACGAAGAGTTGCGATTCCGGTGCAAGAATCATCGATTCCGCCGCAAGAATTTCAATCAATGCGGGTAATTTGATTGTGCCGACGCGAACTGGCGCTTGCCGTACCTTGCGGTGAGAGCACCGGTACGAACACACGCCGCGACGCACGCTTGGCAACGGGCAGCCCCTGATAGATGCGTTTTTGCGCCTCAACGATCAATACGCCAGAGAACATCGGCCAAAAACGACGGCCTACCCGCTCAAACAATGAGGAAGGCCGCATCATCGCTTTTCGCGATGACGGCGGGAAGAACAGAGCTTCGCCCCACGGTCCGGGCGTGAAGTTTGCCTCCCTCAGGAGACGCGTCAGCTGACCTCGGCTGTAGGGGCGGCCGCTGCCGAAAGGCGTATGTTCGAACCTTGCCCATAGCCCGCGCCGGTTCGGAACGACGATGACGAGCCGGCCGTTGGGCGCGAGAACACGCCACATTTCCTTCAATGTTTCGCGTGGATCTTCCGCATGTTCCAGCGCATGTACCATTAGTACTCTGTCCACTGCGGAGTCGGGCAGAGGCAAATCCTCTTCGAATATCAATGCTGTAGCGGATGGCTCAACAGGCGGCCAGCTGGCGGCGCCCTGCCCGGCCGGCATGAAGGCGAATGTGCGTTCTGTGTCGCCGCGGAACCGGTCGAGGTAAGGTACGGCGTATCCGAGACCAACCAGCCGCTCGCCTGGCAGCTTCGGCCAGAGCGGCACCAAGGCCATCGTAATAGAGCGCTCGGTCAGATGGCCGAGCGTTGAAGCGTAAAATGAGCGAAGATCGATGATGTCGAGATGCATGGTCGCAACGTAACATGGAAGATGAGAACATCAAGAAATGACATGGGTTGCAGGCTTGGCTTAACCGGGATTATCTTGCCCAGCAAAGAATGAAGAGAACGACCATGCCCCAATTGCAGATAGAACAATTCACGGCACGCAGCGATAATTTCGGCGTGCTGATCCATGATCCTGAAGCTGGCCTGACCGCGTCAATCGATGCCCCGGAGGAACAGCCGATTCTTGACGCGCTCAAGCGCCGTGGCTGGAAACTGACCCATATTTTCACCACGCATCACCATACCGATCATGTTGAGGCAAATCTGGCGCTCAAGAAACGATTCGGTCTGGAAATCATTGGTCCGGAGGACGAAAAGACGAAAATACCGGGTATTGACCGCGGCGTCCGTCACGGCGAACGGTTCAAGTTCGGCAATTTCGAGGTCGAGGTCATTTCCACACCGGGGCACACCGCGGGCGAAATCTCCTTTCATATCCCTATCGCCAAGGTCGCGTTTACCGGCGACACCCTGTTTTCGCTCGGCTGCGGGCGGCTTTTCGAAGGAACGCCCGCGACCATGTTCAAGTCGTTGCAGCGGTTGATCGGACTGCCGGGCGAAACGGAAATCTATTGCGGCCACGAATACAGCGAGAGCAATGCGCGTTTTGCCCTGACTATCGACCCGGAAAACTCGGCGCTCAAGGAGCGGGCCAAGGAAATCAAGACTTTGCGGGAGGCGGATTTGCCGACCCTGCCAACAACGCTCATGCGCGAGATGGCGACCAACCCGTTTCTTCGCTGGCACGATCCCGCGATCCGCAAAAACCTCAAAATGGAGAGCGCAACCGATGAGGCGGTTTTCGCTGAAATCCGCAAGCGCAAGGACAACTTTTGATGGTGCTGACAGCAGACGAGATTCGCGAACACCTCGGGCTTCAGCCGCATCCGGAAGGCGGCTTCTATGTCCAGACTTTCCGCGACAACCAGGGGGAATGGCCAGAAGGCGGGCGCGGGCACTCGACGGCCATCTACTTTCTGCTTGAGGAAGGCCAAATCTCGGCTTGGCACCGCGTCAAGGATGCTGCCGAAGTCTGGCACTGGTATGGTGGTGCACCACTGCTTTTGACCGTGGCGACTGAGGGCTCACCGCACGAAACCCATACGCTTGGACTTGACCTTGCCAATGGGCAGCGCCCGCAAGCCGTTGTTCCGGCAGGACAATGGCAAATGGCCAAGAGCCTCGGCGCTTGGACACTTGTCGGGTGCACGGTAGCCCCAGGATTTGATTTCGCTCAGTTCGAAATGGCGGAGCCCGGCTGGGAGCCCTGACGGCGCTTGAAGAGCATGTCCTTTGCTGCGATAACTGCGCCCAGCGTGATCAAGAGGCAGGCGAGCATGACGCGTCCTGTTGGCTCCGTCACCCCGGCGATGATCAGCACAAGCGTTGAAAGCAGCGGTGCGGCATAGCTCGACGCACCGAGCACCTGGATATTCCCATGTTTGACGCCATAGTCCCAGACATAGAAAGCCGCACCAACCGGGAATAGCCCAAGCCCAAGAACGGCGAGCCACTGGACGAGTCCATCGGGCCAGACCGTCTGCTCAAGGAGCAGGTGTGAAATCAACGACAGGATCGACGTTGCAATGCAGAAGCCTGTCACAGCATCCGTTGGCACGTTGGAAAAGCGTCGCGACAACAACGAATAGGCGGCCCATGTCAGTGCGCAGAGGCCTGCCATGGCGTAGCCGAAGCCAAATTGCGGGTCGAAGCCGAGGCCGCCACCTTTGGTTATGATAAGCACCGTTCCAGCCAAACCTAGCAGCGTGCCTAGAATGTGAAACCAGCGAAGGCGCTCACCTGGCATAAGGGCGGACCCGACAACGATGAAAAGCGGCCAGAGATAGGCGATGAGGCTGGCGTCGACAGCTGGAGCGTTACGCAGTGCCGTAAAATAGAGAAAGTGATAGCCAAAGAGCCCGACAACGCCGAGCAGCCAGACCTTTGCGGGCTGGCGCAGATGTCGCGCAGCGCCCGGTCGCCACAGCCAAGAGATCAACCCAAGGCACGCGCCGATAGCGAACGTCATCGCGGTTAACTGAAATGGCGGAACCTTACCCGACACATCGGTAAAAAGCGCGAGCATCGCCCACATGATGATCGCGAGAAAACCAACAAATGTAGCCAAAAAGCACCCCGGATTCGACGACGGCCTGCCGCGTCTATTGCGTCTTTTCGAAACGGGTTGCGTAAACAGTCACCGTGCCGATCTGCGTGCCGATCTTTGCCTGCACCGGTGAATAGATAGCGGACTTGCCGAGCGATGCAAAGGTGAGACTGATCTTGCTAGAGTTCTTCAGATATTCGATAGCTTTTCGCCCTGACTGATAACCGGCGATCGGGACGAATTTGGCCAAACAGGTAATGGCATCGCCCTTGAAACCCTCGGTGGCAAAGGGCTGCGCCCTACCCGATGGAGAAAGTTTCAAATCCACGCGTGTCTGGCCATCGAAGAGATGCAAGGTCTGCTTACAGACCTGGTCGAGGCTGCTTGCTGCCACCATCACGCCGGAAATCGGATCGGCAACGGACTGGAGGTCGGCAGGTTTCAGATCCACCCAGTTCTTCTTCTTGTTGATCGGCGGATCATTGGTGGTATTCGTTACATTGCCGTTGGTAAAGGCGATCGATGTGCTCTTGTTTCGGTTGCCATGCCGGTATTTGACAACATAGGAATTCGGTACGGGCCCGGTCTCGGCGAACTGACCGGTAACGTCCAGCTTGCCATTGGTGTCATCGAACAGGCTACCCAGCCCCGAGCTGGCAAGAGACCCGACAACTTTGTAAGCGCGATCATCTGTGACGCTGGTTGAAAAACTTGCCTTGGCTATCGACAATCCGAAGAGTGAAACGCGGTAATCTGTCTGATACGACTGGGCGCCGTGCGCCGGATGCGCGCCCATCAGCGCTAGTGCAGCGAGCGGCACCAGCATTCGCGTTCGGCTGGCATACTGCCTATGGGCATTCATTCTTGTCATTCTTGTCCAAAGCATCCCTGCAGTGATTGTTCGAGCGTACAAAGCGGGCAAAGTTGTGATATACATCAAGAAGCTGGCCAGTATTATATAAAAGCCGCGCCAAACATGGCATAAGTGCACTTGACGCGCGCGGCCCATATCACTATAGAAACGCGACTTCCCAATAGGCCGCCCATCCGATAAGCGAGCCGCTGCACGGCAACGTGCGATGGTAGCAGGAAATATTCGGACAAAGGCGAATGAAAAATTTGAAGGTGAGACCAGATGTCCCGCACATGTGAATTGACCGCTAAGTCGGTACAGTATGGTAACAATGTGAGCCACGCGAACAACAGAACGCGCCGCCGCTTCTTGCCGAATCTTTGCCACGTAACGCTGATTTCCGAAGCCCTCGGCCAGAGCTATCGCCTGCGCGTTTCAGCTCACGCCCTGCGCAGCGTCGAGCATCGCGGTGGTCTGGATGCGTTCCTGGTCAAGGCTGACGAGAAGGAGCTGTCGCAACGCGCTCGTCTCCTGAAGCGCCAGATTGCCAAGAAGCTTCTCGAAGCTCCGGTCGCTGCTTAATTAGCATCGCTTCCATTTTTCTAGTCGTCGAGGCCAGCAAATGCTGGCCTTATTGCTGGTTCCATTACCCAGGATAAAAAAATGCCGCTGCAACGCGCCTATACCTTTTCGGACTTTATTCTCCCCGTTTTAGCTATGTGCGCGGTCGTTGCCGCGTCCAATATCCTTGTTCAGTATCCTTTTGATCATTTTGGATTGGGAGAAATCCTGACTTATGGCGCCTTTACCTATCCGATAGCCTTTCTGGTCAACGATCTTGCAAATCGCACATTCGGCCCGGCCTTTGCCCGGAAGGTCGTCTATGTGGGGTTTGCGATTGCCGTCGTCCTTTCGGTCTGGCTGGCAACGCCGCGCATCGCTATCGCATCCGGCACGGCATTCCTGACAGCCCAGCTTCTGGACATCACCGTATTCAACAGGTTGCGGCAGCTGACGTGGTGGAAGGCGCCTTTTGCCTCTGCCATCTTCGGTTCGCTGTTAGACACATTGCTGTTCTTCTCGATCGCCTTTGCTGCCAACTTTGCCTGGATCGACGCCGCGACAGGCCACGCCGATTCGTCACTTGCCATGCTGGTGCCCTTCCTTGGCAGGGAAATCCCATTGTGGATGTCGTTGGGTTTTGGCGATCTGATGGTCAAAATGCTCATGGCTGTCGTGATGCTGGTGCCTTACGGAGCGATCCTTGCAATCTTCGCCCCCGCTATCTACTCGGCAAACCGGAATTCCAGATAAAGATTCCGTTGCAGGATGGAATGATTATCATCTGACACGAGTGATAGTCGGGTAGAACCGTCTGCCGTCTGCCAGACATCCAGCCCTTCCATATTGTCTATCTGGTTTCGCATGTCCGCCTGCAGGATGAATTCGCCGTCGACCGTAGCACCAAGTTTGATGCTTGCCATGGGTATCCTACGTATTCTCAGTACCACGCCGCTGGCCATGCTGAAGCGGCGCTCGAGCAGCAACAAGTCACCATCGGGCAGGAAATCGCCATCGCTGACGTCGAAATCATCGCGGCGTTTGACAAAGAAAATGCCTTTCTGCGGCCCTTCGAGCACTGCAGCAAACATATCGCCAGCCTCGTTGATGCTTTTTTCAGTTACTGCAATACGCGCCCCGTGCAATGGGCCGGGGGCCGGCGAATAGGCTATCGTCTCTATGCCGCGGTTGTTGCGCAGCTCTTCCCTCGGTATCGGCAGAGGAACATTCTTTGGCGTCGAGGCAAAATTTTCAAGGTCCAGCGCATATTCCGCAATCCGGTGGATGCGCTCGAACGAAACCGTGACTGTATCGCCGTAAACGCTCATGCCTTCGGCATCGGAGTTCCACTTGCCCTCAACAGGAAGACCTTCCTCGCTCTGAATCGGTGCCAAGCGAAAATTGCCGATCGATGCGGGTCTGCCCTCTTCATCGCGCTGCATCGTACCCGCATACCAGAAGCCAGTATCGGTGATGCCGAGAAATTTCTTTCCTGAATCCAGATAGCGAAACGCGGAAAGGCCGCCAAAGTCGGAACTTGCAGAGGTCATTTCCAGGCCGCCAACAAATTCAAGCTGTCCGAATCGCCTCTCGGACGAGCCGATGCGAAAATTGGAGATGACACGGGACTCGATGACAGCAGGGGAAACGACCGCGTTTTCCTCCGCTGAAACCGGCATTGCAACAAGGAACACGAGGCAAAGCGATGCGCGCCGAAAAGCCAGCGCAGTTCGGTTCATGTTATCGCCGCACTGACTTTTTTGCGCTCTGTCGTTCCGGCTCTTCAAACAGTGAAGCCAGCTGCTCCGTCATGGCGCCGGCAAGTTCCTCTGCATCGACGATAGTAACAGCGCGGCGATAGTACCGGGTTACATCATGGCCGATACCAATGGCGATCAACTCAACCGGCGAACGTGTTTCGATCTCCTCGATCACAGCGCGCAAGTGCCGCTCGAGATAGTTGCCCGGATTGACCGAAAGGGTAGAATCATCAACCGGAGCCCCATCCGAGATCATCATCAGGATACGGCGCTGCTCAGGACGGCCCAGCAACCGTTGGTGTGCCCATATCAGGGCTTCACCGTCGATGTTCTCCTTCAGAAGGCCTTCGCGCATCATCAGGCCAAGATTGCGCCGTGCGCGCCGCCACGGGGCGTCAGCGCGCTTATAGACGATGTGGCGCAGA
This sequence comes from Phyllobacterium trifolii, assembly GCF_014192095.1. Lineage (GTDB taxonomy): Bacteria > Pseudomonadota > Alphaproteobacteria > Rhizobiales > Rhizobiaceae > Phyllobacterium > Phyllobacterium trifolii. Next base: position 53,542 of record NZ_JACHXN010000018.1, on the reverse strand, counting down.
TCGTTGAGACGGCCGGGATTGGCGGGCTTGCCACGCTCCAGCCAGGCTTCACGCGCCTGACCGCCTTTCCAGGCCTTGGTGGTGAACCCGAGGATTTCCACCTTCACGCCGCAACGCTCCAGCGTCCTTGCCAGAATGTCCGCGCACGTCGCGGCAACTGTAATCGGCCGCCCGCGCATGGAACCGGAATTGTCGATAAGCAGCGTCACGACGGTATCGCGGAAATCCGTGTCGCGTTCCTGCTTATAGGAAAGTGGTTGCGTTGGATCGATTACGATACGCACAAGGCGCGCACTGTCGAGGTAGCCCTCCTCCAGATCGAAGTCCCATGAGCGGTTTTGTTGCGCCATCAGACGGCGTTGCAACTTGTTTGCCAAGCGTCCAACGACGGCAGAGAGATTGGCGAGTTGCTTGTCGAGGAAAGCGCGCAGTCGCTCCAGCTCGGCCTCGTCGCAAAGCTCTTCCGCATCGGTCGTTTCGTCGAATTCCTGCGTGAAAATCTTGTAGCCGCTCTCACTGCCGAGGTTGGAGAACGGCTGGTTGGGGCGCCGCGCCTCGCCCGGTATCTCGGCATCCGCGTCCGAATCCTCGTCCATATCGTCAGACGAAGCGTCGGCGGCTTCGGTCTCGCCGGACTGGCTGTCGTCGCTGGATGTATCGGACTCATCATTCTCGGACGAATCGCTGCCCTCGTTCTCATCCGAACCGCCTTCGTTGTTTTCTTCGGGTTCAGGCGAGTCCTCATTATTGTCCTGGCTGTCGTCTTCCTGGCTCTCCTGCGCCAACTCTTCCGCCATCTCCATGGAAGCGAGCATCTCGCGTACGACGCGAGCGAAAGCGTTTTGATCGTTGATCTTGGCGCCGAGATGGTCGAGGTCTGCCGCAGCCTTCTCCTCAATCCAGTCACGCCACAGGTCAAGCACATTGCCAGCTGATTCCGGAGCTTTGCGACCCGTAAGCTTTTCACGAACCAAAAGTGCCACGGCTTCTTCCAGCGGAGCCTCGGCTTTATCCGTTATTGCCGGGAAATTGGCCCGGGCATATTTGTCCGAGAGCATCGAAGTCAGGTTCTCTGCGACCCCGTCCATACGCAACGCACCGATGGCCTCGACGCGCGCCTGTTCGACCGCGTCAAAGATCGCCCTCGCCTGCTTGCCTTCGGGCGCCAGCGTCGCGTGAATACGGTCATTGTGACAGGCTTTGCGCAGCGCCATCGAATCGCCAAGGCCGCGTGTGACGGCAACATCATTGGCAGTTGGACGCTTGGGCAGATCGGGAAGCCGCGCCCGATGACCAGTCAGGGCCGGCTTGTCATTACCGAATCCAACTTCCATTTCATGGTCGCCGGCAATCGCACGCATGCATCCCGTAAGCGCGCGCTTGAAAGGCTCGGAATCAACCGGACCTTTCGGATTCGCACGTGAATTATCTCCGGGACCTGCCATCTTTATCGTGACGCTCAGCCGATGACCACATTGGCGGTCGATTCAGGCAGTTCCTTGCCAAATGCCCGCTGGTAGAATTCGGCAACGAGTGGACGTTCGAGTTCGTCGCACTTGTTGAGGAACGTCAGACGGAAAGCAAAGCCCACATCCTTGAAGATATCGGCATTTTCCGCCCATGTGATCACGGTACGGGGACTCATGACAGTCGAGAGATCGCCATTGATGAATGCTGCGCGCGTCATGTCAGCAACGCGCACCATCTTGGAGACGATCTCCTTGCCTTCCTTGTTCTGATAATGCTTGGCCTTGGCGGCAACGATAGCCGCCTCATTGTCGTGCGGCAGATAGTTAAGGGTCGTCACAATGGACCAGCGGTCCATCTGCGCCTGATTGATCTGCTGCGTGCCATGATAAAGACCCGTCGTATCACCAAGGCCAACCGTATTGGCGGTGGCAAACAGACGAAAGGCGGGATGCGGGCGGATAACACGACTTTGATCGAGCAGCGTCAGACGACCCGACGATTCGAGCACGCGTTGGATGACGAACATGACGTCCGGACGTCCCGCATCGTACTCGTCGAATACAAGCGCGACATTGTGCTGATAAGCCCAAGGCAGGATGCCGTCGCGGAATTCCGTGATCTGCATGCCTTCCTTGACGACGATCGCATCCTTGCCAACAAGGTCGATACGGCTGACGTGGCTGTCCAGATTGACACGCACGCATGGCCAGTTCAGCCGCGCGGCGACCTGCTCGATATGGGTCGATTTACCGGTACCATGGTACCCGGAAACCATAACACGGCGGTTGAAGGCAAAACCCGCGAGAATGGCCAGCGTGGTCTGTTTGTCGAATAGATAGTCCGTGTCAATTTCCGGCACATAAGCGTCACCTGCCTTATAGGCAGGAACCATCATATCGGTCTCAAAACCAAACAATTTTGCAGCAGAAACCGTTGTATCCGGCAAATTCGCAATATCGCGATCAACCTTATTCATCATGCCTCCAGCGCGACTGCACGCGCAGACGCATAAAGATAGTTTGGAACCTCGCTGTGAAGTTCCGAATTCGGCTCAATCGTGGGTTAGCAGAAACCAGCCGCTTTGAGCAATTGATAGGCCTGGATTACGTCACGGAAACGATCCTCGGAAGCCCTGTCACCGCCATTAGCATCGGGATGATGGATCTTCACAAGTTCTTTATAGCGCGACTTTATGTCTTCGCCAGTGGCTTTTGCGCCAAGCCCGAGCGTATCCAGTGCTTTTGACTCCAATGGCTTGAGCTTGCGGATATGCACCCGCGCCTCATTGAAAACGCTGTTGGGGTCACGGAATCGGTTCTGATATGCCGCACGACCCGAACGCAACTTCGAAAAATCCGGTGACGTCTTGGCGCTGGCGCTCGCTTGAGCGCGCGTACTGGCGCTTGCGCCCGCTCCGCTTCCAGGTAGTCCTGCAACGGTCCAGGTCGGGCGGTCGCCCGTCAAAGCTTCCTTCTGGTATCTGGCTACCTCGGCATCCGAGAGGCCAGAGAAATAATTATAGCCCTTGTTGTACTCGCGCACATGGTCGATGCAGAAATGGAAGAACTCGCCTTCCTTCTCACGTCCCACAGGAGCACGATGTGGTCCAGGCTTGTCGCAACCATCCCATTGGCAGACAGGTGTGCGCGATTTCTCCTCGTCCACCTTTTTCGGGCGGATGCGGATGCTGTCAAAATATTTCGAACTTGAGGTCATCGAATCAGAATCATCAACGGATCGGTTAGTGGAACAAGAATTGACATTTACCCATGGATAGACCTAACGCCTGAAATGGCGGTAAATTTGTGATCATGAATGGATTTGCCAAGTGAAACTACCATATGGGCGCAGGAGAACGAAATGTCCACTCAGTCAGTGATCGAAAGCAAACTGATGCAGGCTTTTCATCCTGTTTCGTTGGCAGTCATCAATGAAAGCCATCTGCACGCCGGCCACCATCATTCTGACAGCGAGCATCATGGCACATTTGACGGTTCAGGCGAAACGCATTTTCGTGTGCGGATTGTCGCGGAGGCATTCGCCGGCATGTCGCGCGTTGCGCGTCATCGCGCCATCAATGAAGTGCTGCAGGACGAACTGAATGGCAGCGTCCACGCGCTGGCGCTTGAACCCGCGGCACCGGGTGAGGCGACACGCGCCTAAAGCTCGACTCAACCCAGCTTGTCGTCATCCTCGATTGGTCGAATGCGCAGCCGCGTGATGCGATTTTTTTCCCGCTTCAGGATTGTGAAACGCTTGCCATGGAAGGTGAAGGCCTGCTTTTCTTTTGGAATGCTCTGTGTTTCGTGGATTACGAGACCGGCAATGGTCGTCGCTTCGGCGTCGGGCAAGTGCCAGTCCAAGGCCCGGTTAAGATCGCGAATGGGGACTGAGCCGTCAACCAGCACTGAACCATCCGGTTGAGGACGGCAACCCTGCACATCGATGTCGTGCTCATCGGCGATATCGCCAACGATCTCTTCGAGAATATCTTCGAGAGTAATCAATCCTTGCACGTCACCATATTCATCGACCACGATGGCGATATGCGCTTTGCGTCTCAGAAAAGCATTAAGCTGATCCTGAAGACTTGTCGTGTCCGGAACGAACCACGGCTTCGTTGCCACCTTCATGATGTTGATCTTGGAAAAGTCCCGATTTGCGTCGCGGATCGCCCGCACCAGATCCTTGGCATGAACAACGCCGACGATATTGTCATTCGCGTCCTTCCAGACAGGAATGCGGGTATGATGGCTCGCCAGGATTTCTGTAATGATGGTTTCGATGGGATCGTCTGCGTTGACCGAATCCATATCGGTCCGGTGGATCATAACGTCGTAGACTTCAAGTTCACGCAGGTCGAGAAGACCGCCGATCTGGTCCCGATCACCTTTAACGACAGAGCCTTCCTTGTGTAATAGATCGACAGTGCCGCGCAGTTCTTCCTGGGCTGACAACATTGACGTGCCTGCCGCAAGATTGATGCCGAACACTGCAAGAATCTGGCGAACAATCCAATTGACGAGATCAGAAAGCGGGCCAAACAGAAAGACGACTATCTGGGCGAACCGGACAAGGGCGAGCGAATTTCTGTCGGGACTCGAAATAGCCCAGGACTTGGGCAACACCTCCGCGAAGATGACTAGCAACACTGTCATTATCGCCGTGGCGTAGGCAACGCCAGCTTGGCCAAACAATGTTAGCAGCATACTCGTCGTCAACGATGAGGCTAGAATATTGATGAGGTTGTTGCCGATGAGCATGACACCAATAAGCCGGTCCCGCTTCTCTATCAGATTTTCCACTACGGCCGCGCGGTCGTCGCCGCGCTTGGACAAGCGATGCATACGCGCACGAGATACGGCAGTCAGAGCAGTCTCAGACCCTGAAAACAAGGCAGACATCAGGATCAAAAGGAATATGATTCCGCAAAAGATCCAGATTTCCAGCGTCATGTCGGGTGTTTCTCCTGCAAAAAGCTTAGCACAGCAGATGGCGGCACGTCTTTTGCGATAAATGATTGGCCAATACCGCGAGTCAAAATGAATGTGAGCGCCCCGCGCGCTACTTTTTTATCTTGCGCAATATAGTCCATCAGCTTTTCCGCGGAGGGGAGGTTGCCGGGAATATCGTCTATGGAAACAGGGAGCCCGACCTGGCGCAGATGCGCTTCGACACGAGCCGCATCGTCCGGGCTCGCCAGATTCATCTTTGCGGAAAACTGGTGGGCGAGAACCATCCCGATTGCGACGCCCTCGCCATGCACCAACCGCCCGGAATCGTAGTTCGTCGCGGTTTCCAATGCATGGCCAAACGTATGGCCAAGATTGAGCAGTGCGCGATCTCCCGTTTCGCGTTCATCTCTGGCGACTACATCGGCTTTGGATTGGCATGATACGGCAATGGCCTCAGTCCGTTCAGGCCCGCCATCGAAAATTCCCCGCCAATTCTTTTCCAGCCAGGCAAAAAAATCCGGCCGGTCGATCAGTCCATACTTTGCAACCTCAGCGTAGCCGGCACGGAACTCACGCGGCGTCAATGTGTCGAGCACATCCGTATCGGCCAGAACGAGTTGTGGCTGATAAAAGACGCCAACGAGGTTCTTGCCGTGCGCCGTGTTGATACCTGTCTTGCCACCAACAGACGAATCGACTTGCGCCAGCAACGATGTCGGCATCTGGATGAATCCCATGCCACGACGGGTAATGCCTGCCGCAAAACCGGCGAGGTCACCAATGACACCGCCACCAAAAGCAATCACGATATCGCCGCGCTCAAGACGCGCGGAAAGGATTGCATTGGTTACGGTTTCGAGTGTTGCAAAACCTTTGGATTTCTCCCCGGGTGCAACCAAGATGGGTGTAGAATCTATCCCGACAGCCGTCAGGCTTCGCGTGAGCCGATCGAGATGCAGACCTGCGACAGTCTCGTCGCTGATAATAGCGACACGCACCGATTTAGCACGCTTTGCAATTTCATATCCGGCCCGCTCGATCAATCCGGCCCCAATGAGAATATCGTAAGAACGATCCCCGAGCTTGACGGGTACAGTGGTAGTGGTAACCGCGTCGGTCATGAACCGGATTCCTCTTTGCTGCGGGATGCAATACCGTCAAGATGGCCAGCAATTGCCTGCATTGCTTCGAAGGCAATGATTTCCTTCTTTTCCTCGCGGGAGTTCACCACCAGATCGGCGACCGAATAAATCGGGTGGCGCTCGGTCATAAGCCGTTCCATCACACCTCGGGGATTATCGTTTTTCAAAAGCGGCCGGTTCTGTTTGCGCGCAACACGCGCCATCAGCACGTCAAGTTCGGCTTTCAGCCAAAGTGAAATACCCTCCGAAGCGATAGCTTTGCGGGTAAGTTCATTCATATAAGCACCGCCACCAGTCGCCAGCACGATCGGTCCATTCTCAAGCATGCGCGCAATAACGCGCCGCTCGAGGTCCCGAAATTCGCCTTCTCCATAAGCTTCGAAAAGTTCCGGAATAGTCATCGTCGAGACTTTTTCGATCTCGTTGTCAGCGTCGAAGAATGGCAGCTCGACCAGTGCCGCCAGCTTTTTGCCGACTGTGGATTTGCCCGCGCCCATCAGTCCGATAAGCACGATGGACCTATGTCCGAGGCGCTCTCTGATGGATTTGGCGAGCTCCGCGATCTCGGCTGCCCCAACTATGTCTTCAGTCACATTCATAATTGCGTTTCGACAGGAAAACCGTGCTGTCGTCAAGCAAACTATGGCGTTAGAAGACTCAAGCTTCATCAAATCATAAGGGTTTGAGCTGCAGGATTATGGAACCAAGCACCCGATCCGACAAAGGCGATTCAAACCGAAAATGCCGACGCTTACACGATTGATAATCATTCTCGCGATTCTCGCGGGGCTCGTCTATGTCGGCATGGTTGGGTTGGTGACTTTCGTGCATCCGACGCAGACGGAAATGACCATTCGTATTCCCTCTGAAAAACTTAATCCCAAACCTGATACCCCGAAATAAGCCGATGCGAGCAGCAGCAGCCATAGAGACCTTCCTTGAAATGATGAGCGCCGAACGTGGCGCCGCCCAAAACACGTTGGATTCGTATCGCCGGGATCTGGAGGATGCAGCAGAGTTCAGCGTTGCAACAGGTATCCAGTTGACCTTTGCGGAGCCCGGAACAATTCGATCTTATCTCGATGCAATCGCCGGACGGGGCTACGCAGCCACGTCTCAAGCGCGGCGGCTTTCGGCCCTGCGCCAGTTCTTTCGCTTTCTTTATATGGAGAATATTCGCACCGACGATCCAACCAGCACGCTCGACACGCCAAAAAAGGACCGCGCCCTGCCAAAAATTCTGAGCGAGTCGGATGTGGAAAAACTGCTTTCCCGTGCTGAGGAAGAAACCCTTGACGCAAAATCATCTGGTGCCGTTCATCTCCAGGCGCTGCGACTGCATGCGTTGCTCGAAATTCTTTATGCAACGGGCCTGCGTGTTTCTGAACTCGTTGGTCTCCCGGTGACGGTCGCGCGCTCCGACAATCGCTTCCTCATGGTTCGCGGCAAGGGCTCGAAGGACCGTGTGGTTCCTTTATCAGGCAAGGCACGCGACGCAATGGCAAAATATCTGGCGATGCGTGACGCATTGCCTAATCTTTCCGCCAGTGTCTGGCTGTTCCCCGCCATATCGGAAAGCGGCTTTCTGGCACGACAGGTGTTCGCACGGGAACTGAAAGGGCTTGCTGCGCGAGCGGGCCTCAAAACATCAGCGATATCGCCCCATGTTTTGCGTCATGCCTTTGCCAGCCATCTCTTGCAAAACGGGGCGGACCTGCGCGCTGTGCAACAATTGCTCGGCCATTCGGATATTTCGACCACGCAAATTTACACACATGTGATGGAAGAGCGGCTGCATCAGCTTGTCACGGAGCATCACCCTCTGGCAGACTAAATGCTGGCTCACCGATGGAGTGGACCCAGCAAACTGGCGGAATGGCCATGTGGCAGCTGTTGAAGAGATTGTTTTACAGATCAGAGTCATCGTCTGTCGAACCCGACAGCGAAGTGATCCACTTTGACGAAGCGGGATTCAGCCGCTCCAGCCATTTGGCCCGCGCAATGAATTGGCGGCAAAGCTGGCGCTGGGATGAAGTAACCGCATTTGGATTTGACTTCTCACCCTCCATGTTTCCTGATCCGTGGTTCGGCGATGTCATGGAAGGCCGCTGGTTCTTTGCTGTAATCAGCGAAAGCGGACCGGAACACATCTATTTTGACCAGACTTGGCTCAACATCGATCACCTGCCACCAGTTCTCCTGCAAAATTTGCCAGGGCTTGATCTCGACGAAGTGCGGCAGGGGCTGATCGCAGCAGCTGGCGGCTTTCACAACTATGCAGGTGAAGGCAGATGGATTGGGTGGAAGCGCAGCAAGACCCCAAAGCGCGCTAGGCGCTCAAATGGCGCCAAGCCGGCGAAACGCAAAAGTCCGGCTAAATAAACCACCATCCCTTTGCCGCAATTCCCTCTATAACGTGCGCCGCCAATGCATGATCTCAGTCTTGCTTCCTTGACATGCGCCTCGGCAACAGCCAGTTAGGTCGTGAAAAATCCACCGTTTTGCAGGCAGACCCCTCGTCCATGTATAACTACCTTGACTTTGAAAAGCCGGTTGCTGATCTCGACGGCAAGATTCTCGAGTTGAAAAAGCTTGCCGAGGAAGGCGATGCTCTCGACACCAACGAAGAGATCATCCGGTTGGAAAAAAGGTCCGCCGAGGCGTTGCGCGATCTTTACCGCAAGCTAACCCCCTGGCAGAAGGCGCAGATTGCACGTCATCCAGACCGCCCTCACTGTGTGGATTATATCTCCAAGCTCTTCACCGATTTCACGCCGCTTGCAGGTGACCGCAACTATGCGGACGATGATGCTGTCCAGGCCGGTCTCGCCCGCTTCAATGGTCAAGCCGTCGCCGTTATCGGACAGGAAAAGGGCAACGACACCAAGACACGCCTCAAACACAATTTCGGCATGGCCATGCCCGAAGGCTATCGCAAGGCCGTGCGCATCATGGATCTGGCTGACCGTTTCAACTTGCCGGTGATTACGCTCGTCGATACAGCGGGTGCCTTTCCGGGGATCGCGGCGGAAGAGCGCGGACAAGCGGAGGCCATTGCCCGTTCGACTGCCGCTTGCCTCAATCTGAAAGTGCCGATCGTCTCTGTTATCATCGGAGAAGGCGGGTCCGGCGGAGCCATCGCGATTGCCACCGCCAACCGCGTCTATATGCTCGAACATTCCATCTACTCGGTGATTTCACCGGAGGGCGCAGCGTCCATTCTCTGGCACGATTCTACCCGGGCTAAAGATGCCGCGACTTCGATGCGTATCACCGCACAGGATCTTTACGAATTGAAGATCATAGATGGCATCATTCCCGAACCGATGGGCGGCGCGCACCGCGGCAAGGATGCAGCGATCGAGGCAACGGGCAACATTATCAACGTCGCTCTCAAATCCATGGGCAATATGGATCGTGACATGCTTAGACAGGATCGGCGCGATAAATATCTGGCCATCGGCCGTAGTCTTTAGCCTTCAAAGAAACCGCAGCCTGCAATCCATCTGAAAATAGTTGAGGTTTTTTGAGCGAAGCTGCTTGCAATTCATAGCTCAACCGATTACCAACCGCGCTGCGCAGACTAACGCGCATCTGTGGCACGCGCCCGTAGCTCAGCTGGATAGAGCACCAGACTACGAATCTGGGGGTCAGAGGTTCGAATCCTTTCGGGCGCGCCATCAACTCACTGAAATCATCAAGCGATTTGAATCAGCGGAAAATCACCGCTGGAGCATTTTGCCTCCGAGGTACGCCTCAGGTAACATTTGACTGCCTGAGGGCTGGGAAGCACGAATGCGTGAATCTGAGATTCAACGCAAAGGCGCGGCGTCAATGCGCTCCGCACTCGGTCAGCCACAGGATAAACGTCGGAAGCAGGATGCTGAACGCGCCGAAGGCCATGCCGAACCAATACATCTTCGGACTGGTTACCCTGCTGTACTCAGCGCCCCGGCCAATCCAAATTTCTGTGTGGCTAAGTAGCAGACAATAAAAAGCGAAACGAGCATTTCTATCCCCAAGCGATGGCACAGCCACTTGCTCGAACAAGTCTATGCCGAGCCATATGTGACGTAACAAAAGACCACTTCGACGGTCTTTCTATCTCAGGTTAGCTTTCTTCGAACCTCAATGGGAGAAAGTTTCGGCCCATCTAAAGCGCCTGAAGTCACACTACTGAAGAGTGAGCTTGAGGCAGCCGCTGCCCGCGTTGCGGAACCTAGTGGAAGAACATCTTTCCGCTCTGGCATGAGAGCGGCCTCAACGCGTATTAGTGCTTAAAACGTTGCCACCGAGTGAGGCAACAAGCCTTGTCGAATACTAATGGAAAACCCTGAGTGTTCAAAACAGTGTCAAACAAGGGGCCGGATGGCGTCCCATTTTGGATGGCCATCCGCTGTTCCTTGTGAACTCCAGCAAGCTGTCACGCAGCTTTCGCAACGTCTTCGCTGTGGTGGATTTCCGTTCCCAGCACTTTGAGGCATTCCCTGATAAAGGCTGCCAGTGCGGTCCAACCCTTGGCGGACACCATCGTGCCATCAACATAGGCTTCTGTCGGCGACAGATCGACGTAGGTGCCGCCTGCAAGCGTTACCTCCGGCTCGCAAGCGCCCAGCGCGCCTACTTTTTTGCCGCGTACGACGCCATCCACCGCAATAAGAATCTGCACGCCGTGGCAAATCGTAAAGATTGGTTTCTGCTTATCATGAAAGTGCCGGACGATCGCCTGCACGCGCTTGTCGGTCCGGATATATTCAGGGCCGCGCCCGCCTGCAGCGTAGACGGCATGGTATTGGTCAAGCTGCGCCTCGGCCTCCGAGAAAGTCTTGTTGATAGTGAAGAGGTGACCGAGCTTTTCGGTATAGGTCTGATCTCCTTCGAAATCGTGCAGTGATGTCTTGATCAGGTCGCCAGCTTTCTTGTCGGGGCAGATTACATGCACCGTGTGTCCGACGGCTTCCATCGCCTGCTGATAGACGAAAATTTCATATTCCTCGGTGAACTCACCGGTCAGCATCAGTATCTTCTTGCCTGGCATGATTTGCTCCTCTTGGATAGGTTGAGGCGGCGTGCGCCGCCTCGTTAGTGAATGTTCAGAACGGTGAATCCGGAAAGTAATACTCCTTCGCGTTCTCCTGGGTGATCAGCGGCGCATCGAGTTTTACAGTTCCGCGCACAGGCGCCTGGCCGACGATGTTGGCGACAGTCATGTAGATTGCCGTCTTGATCATGGCCGGTGGATAAGGTGTTTCTACGGGTGTCATGGCATCGCCGTCGATGACCTTCTTGACGATGTCCTTCATGCCGTTACCCCCGAGCGCCAGTTTGATATCCTTGCGCCCCGATTGTTTCACGGCTTCGAGCACGCCAAGAAGCATGTCGTCGTCATTGGCCCACACCGCATCAATCTGTGGATACTTTGCGAGATAGTCCTGCATTAATTTGAAGGCTTCATCGCTGTTCCAGTTTGCATACTGTATATCCAATACCTTCAGATCGGTGCCTTGGATCGCATCCTGGAAACCCTTGATGCGTTCGTCATCGATGACGGTAGGGATACCACGCAGGACGACGAGATTGCCCTTACCTTCAAGTCTGTCGATCAGGAACTTTGCGGTGTTTCGTCCCACGGCGATGTTGTCACCGGCAAGGTACAGGTCCTGGATCGACGAGTCATTCAAACCTCGGTCGACGACGGTGATGAAAGTGCCCGCGTCCTTGACAGCCTTGACGGGCGTCGTCAGTTCCTCAGAGGTATATGGCAAAATCACCAGCGCGTCGAGCTTACGCCCTGCCGAGAGATCCTCCAAGGCGCTCACCTGAGCCGACGCTGACGGTGAAGTCTTCACGATGACTTCAACATTCGGAAAGGCGGCGTTGATTTCCTTGGCGGCAGCCTGTGCATGATAGACGATGCCGGCCGTCCAGCCGTGGTCGGCTGCCGGTATCGATACCGCAACAACCTTCTTGTCGGCAGCCAGCGCCTGGCCGGCGATCAGTAGTGCACCCACGGCGGCAGCCGCAATCCATTTCGTAGTAGACATTCTTTCCTCCCAGAATTCGGACTCAACAATTAGGAACCCGCGCGGTCCGGACGCGGATTATTTCGAAAACCGTTGGATAAGCATGGCGATGATGATGATGACCCCTTGGACACCTGCCACGAGATATTCCGAGACGAAGTCAGACAACACCATGAGGTTGGCAATGAGCTCAAGAATGACGGCACCCGCCACCGTCCCCCAAACATGGCCCTTGCCTCCACGGAGAGCCGTTCCGCCGATAACAACCGCGGTAATAACCTGCAGCTCCCAAAGTACCCCCGTTGTCGGCGTTGCAGCGCCGAGGCGAGGCACATAGCATATTGCGGCGACAGCGACGCATGTGCCCTGAATGGCGTATGCGATAGTGCGTGTCTTGATTATCGAAATGCCTGAGTAGCGCGCGACATCCTCGTTAGCCCCAACAGCCGCGCATTTTCTTCCGTATTTCATCTTGTAAAGAATGAAGGAGGCAACTGCAGCGACTGCCACCGAGATGATGATCGGCAGCGGTATCCCTGCAAACGTGCCAAAGTAAACGGGGCGATAGGCATCGCGAAGGCTGCGATCGATAGGGATTGAGCCCCCGTCGGACATGTAGGTGATCAGCGCCCTGAAGATGCCCATCGTGCCGAGCGTGGCAATGAATGGCTCGATCCTGCCGATTGTAACTATGAGGCCGTTCATCAGTCCACAAAAAAGGCCGACGACAATCGCCACCATCATTCCGGCCGGGATTGCCATTATACCCCATTCCGGTGCCATCCTGTTCATGAACAGGATGGTTATCCCGGTAATGAAGGCGGCCATTGATCCGACCGAAAGATCCAATCCTCCAGATGAGATCACGAATGTCGCCCCAACGGCGATGATGGCAATGAAAGCGCTTCTGGTGATGACATTGCCGAGGTTTGTTGCCGAAAGAAAATCGGGATTTATCAGAAACCCGATCAGCATCAGCACGATGAGAGCGACAAAGGGGCCTACATCTGTCCAGCCGATATTCCATTCCCGTTCAGGCCGGATCGCCGTCGAACTCGCCATAATTGTCATTTTCTTCCTCCCACGTTGCCGTCGGCCGCGGCGTCGCTTGTCGCCAGAAGCGCTACATTATGTTCCGTCATAGCGTCGCCCGAGACCTCTCCTCTTAGGCGTCCTTCCCGCATCACCAGGATCCGATCGCAGATACCGATCAACTCCTGCATTTCCGAAGAGATGACGATGCACGCCTTCCCTTCAGTCACTAGGCTTTGAATGAAGGCGTAGATCTGGGCCTTGTTGGCGATATCGATACCCCGCGTCGGTTCGTCGATGACAACGACGGATGGAGTGATGAGCAGGACCTTGGCAAGCAGCAGTTTCTGCTGGTTGCCGCCGGAAAGCTGTCCGGCCTTCACCCCGAAGCTCTTAAGCCGGATGTCATACTGTTCAACCGCGGCCCTCAAGGCATCCTGCTCACGCGATCGCCGCAGGAAAATGCCCGGGTGAAAGCGGGTTAGTGCCGAAAGCGTCAGATTGGGCGCCAGCCGTTCGTGAAGCAAAAGACCTTTCCCCTTGCGGTCCTCCGTGAGGTAACCAATACCGGCATCGAGCACCGCGCGAGGCGAACGGATATTGATCGGCTTGCCTTCGAGTTCGACGGTGCCGGTTGCCGGACGCAGCCCCATGATGCCCTCGAAGAGCTCGGTGCGGCCAGCGCCGATCATTCCGGCGAAACCGAGAATCTCTGATTTGTGAGCCTGGAACGAGACGTTTTTGGCGAACCCTGGAACGGACAGGTCGCGCACCGTTAACATCGCCTCGCCCGCGGCTTTGGCGCGCTTTTCTGGATAGAGGGCAGCGAGATCTCGGCCGACCATGAGGCGCGCCATATCCATCTGGCCGAGAGTGCGACCGGGATAGGTGCCGATCTTTTTGCCGTCACGCAGAACCGTCACCTTGTCGGCCAGCCGCTGCACCTCATCGAGACGATGGCTGATGTATAGGACTGCTGCGCCCTGCTCCTTCAGCTGCAGAATAATGGCAAGCAGTCTTTCGACCTCTTCCCCCGTGAGGACAGCGGTCGGCTCGTCGAAGATGACGATCCTGTAGTCGTCCAGAAGCGCGCGTGCAATCTGGACAAGTTGTCGATCCGCCAGCGTGATGTTTCGCACAAGAGCGTTCGGTGACACCAGACAACCGAGTTCGGCAAGTTTTTCCGTCGCAAGACGCCGCATCGTCCGGTCATCGACGACGCCATTTCGCATCAACTCGCGGCCAAGAAACAGATTTTCCGCGACAGTCAGTGCTTCGGCCAGCAAAATTTCTTGGTGGACAAGGGCAATGCCGGCATCTTGAGCCTGCTCAGGCTTTGCAAACCGAACATGCTCACCATCAAGCGCCAGTGTTCCGGCGGTCGGCTCGATATAGCCTGACAAAAGCCGCATGAACGTCGATTTACCCGCTCCGTTCTCGCCGATGATCGCATGGATCTCACCCGGCAATATATCGAGCGTAACGTCGGACAACACCGTGACCGGTCCGTACTGTTTGGAGACACCTTCGGCGCGCAGGAGAGAGTGGCGAAGGGGATTGGCCTTTTGCGCCGCAACCCTCTCCCCCTCTCTTTCGATGCTTAAGACACTGGACATCTTCAGGTCCTTACTCGAATGCCGGTAGCAGCCGGTCGCGCGAACGCTCGAGGTGGATCCGCATCGCCCTCTCGGCACCAGGGGCGTCACCTGCCGCGAATGCGGTGAGCAAGGCTTCGTGTTCGTCCAGCGCTTCCTCTGTCACGCGAGAATGAAACATCAAGCGGAAGATATGGAAGTGCGTGTGCTGGTGACTAAGCGTCTCCCGGATTAGCTCGTTTCCCGCAATTTCCATAATCTTGTCATGGAATAAAGCATCTTGCCTCGCGAACGTGGAGTAGCGAAGCCGCTCGTCGGTACCTTCGCGACGCCCCATCACACCCGCGGCCGTCTGAAGAGCGGCAAGCTTTTCCTTATCCATCGCCGCGGCGGCTCGCGCAGCACTGTCCGGCTCCAGCAGCAGGCGGAGTTGGTAAAGTTCGTCAAACCTCCGCCGGGCGATTTGTGGCGCCGCGCTGTATCCAATCAAATGAGTCTTTACGACCAATCCTTCGCCTTCGAGGCGGCCAAGCGCTTCCCGAATCGGTGTTTGCGAAACATTCAACTCTCTAACCAGATTGTCGACTGTAATGCGCGATCCAGGCGCTATTTTCAACGACATCAACTGGGCGAAGATCGCGTCGTAAACGCTACCTGACAAGCTGTTGGCACGCTGAATAAACCCGCTCGGATCTGGCGAGTCGGTGAGATTCATTGAATTTCGGTTTTGCATTTTTTGCCTCTTGACATCACCAATCGCTAACACGATGCTGAGCGATATGCAATACTATATCCTATAGGATTTTATATCGGGAGTTTTGCGATGAAAAATACGGGGCTATTGCCCCTAAAAGTTTCAGGAGGGCACGCCTTTGTAAGCAACGGCTCGTTCTGTTTTGAGCGAGATCGGATCCAACGTGTCTGCGTGTTACGGAGCTGGCAGATTCACCGGTGGTTCAAATCGTCCAATGCTGGAGGCCAAGCCGTCGCACAACGGAAGAAGCTTGACGCAATCCAGACCCGCGTCCGACCCGAGGGATCGGTTTGGTCTGATCTGATCAGGCGCCCAAGCTTCAAAGACCGCGCACTCACCCCTGCCCCGCTGCGGCGGGTCCAATCCCCTCGCATAAGCAATGCGAGATGACTTCAAACTCCGACCGCGTGGGAGACAACCTTCGCGCTCCTAATCTTTCGATAAATTCTCTGCCAAAGGACATTGACAATGACCCTGTTTGCCGCCATCCGGCTTCCAAAAGAAATCCTGTTCGGCAAGGGACAGCGGCACGCTTTGCCCGCCGTCGCCACGCGACTTGGCAGGCGGGCGCTGATATGCACGGATGAGCGGTTCGCAGGAACCCCGGTATTCAGCGAGATCCTGGCAGCCCTAAGGAATGCGTCAATTGAAATCATGGTGCACGACCGGGTCCTCCCGGACGTTCCACGCGATTCTGTTGCCGTTTGCGTGGAGGAAGCGCAATCTTTCGCGCCAGATATGGTGATCGGCATCGGCGGCGGGAGTTGCCTGGACATGGCAAAATGTGCCGCGCTTCTTTTAAGCCACGGCGGCAGCCTTCAGGACTATTACGGGGAGTTCAAGGTTCCGGGCTCGACGCTGCCTATCATCGCCGTTCCGACGACGGCGGGAACCGGGTCCGAAGTCACACCGGTTGCGGTGATATCTGACCCCGACAGGACACTCAAGGTCGGCATATCCAGTCCCTATCTGATTGCCGCAGCTGCTATCTGCGATCCGGAGCTTACAATGTCGTGTCCGCCAGGACTAACCGCCATCGCTGGAGCCGATGCCCTCACACATGCGATCGAGGCCTTCACTGCTAAACGACGCGGTGCCGATCCCAACTTGGCGCAAAACCACGTCTTCATCGGCAAGAGCGCACTGACGGATCATTTCGCTTTGCTCGCCATCACCCTCCTCGGCCGCAGTCTGGAAGCGGCTTACAGGGACGGCTCCGACGAAAATGCCAGGGCCGATGTGATGATGGGAGCATTAGCGGCAGGCTGTGCATTTGGCACCGCAGGGACTGCAGCTGCCCACGCCATTCAATACCCGGCGGGCGCCTTGACCCATACCGCCCATGGGCTCGGTGTCGCGACTATGATGCCCTATGTGATGAACTACAACCGATCCGTCTCAGCGGCCGAAATGGCACAGATCGGTTCTGCCCTTGGCCTCGGGCCATGGGAGGAGGCTACCGAAAGAATGGCCAAGGCCGCAATTGAAGAGATCCGCAGGCTCTTTGCCGCCATTGGCATTACTGGAACGCTCGCGGAACTCGGGCTGTCCGCCGACAAGCTTGATTGGACCGCAGAGCAGGCGCTTGGCATCGACAGATTGATCAAAAACAACCCGAGATCGTTTGATCTCGATGCGATGAAGCGTCTCATTCAAGCAGCCTACGACGGCGACTTAGCCGCTTCCGCAGTCTAAACCCTGAGGATTGAAATGACCCTTGCACAACAGATGCCTCAGCCCGATCGCCAACTGCCAAACATTCATGCTGCCGCGCGCGGCCTTTATATCGATGGAGCTTGGCGACCTGCGCAGAATGGACGTGAGATCGACGTTATCGATCCTTCCACCGGAACCGTCCTTGCAACGGTTCCCGACGCCACCGTCGAGGATGCTCGCGCAAGCGTCGATGCGGCGTCGGCTGCAGCCCCTGCGTGGAGCGCGACTTCGCCCCGAAAACGATCCGAGATCCTGCGTCGCTGTTTTGAACTGATGACAGAGCGCGCCGAGGAACTGGCGACCCTGATTTCCATGGAGAATGGCAAGGCTCTACGTGATGCGCGCAGTGAAGTTTCCTACGCGGCCGAATTCTTTCGCTGGAATGCCGAGGAGGCCGTGCGCATTACTGGCGAGTTCGGTATCGCGCCATCCGGTGCGAATCGGATCATCGTGGATTATCAACCAATAGGCATATGCCTGTTGATCACGCCGTGGAATTTTCCCGCAGCGATGGCAACACGCAAGATCGCGCCTGCATTGGCGGCGGGTTGCACTGTGATCCTGAAGCCCGCCAGCGAGACGCCCCTGACGGCCTACGCGCTCGCTTCCATTTACGAGGAAGCCGGCGTTCCGCCAGGTGTCATCAACGTCCTGACGACTAGCGAGCCGTCCCCATTTGGTGCTGCGGTTCTTGCGGATCCGCGTGTAAGGAAGCTCTCATTTACAGGGTCGACTGGTGTCGGACGTCTCCTCCTTGCAGAAGCAGCCAAGCACGTTGTGTCCTGCTCGATGGAACTCGGTGGCAACGCGCCGTTCATTGTGTTCGACGACGCCGACCTGGACGCTGCGATCGACGGCGCGATGGTCGCAAAGATGCGTAATGCCGGCGAAGCTTGTACTGCAGCCAACCGTCTATATATCCAGTCTGGCATCTACGACGCATTCGCAGAGGCGCTCACAGAGCGGATGAAAGCGCTCAATGTCGGCGCAGGTATCGATTTGCTGACCGAATGCGGCCCGATGATTACGCAAAAGGCCGTCGAGAAGATCGACCGACTGGTCAATGACGCAAAGGGCAGAGGGGCGCGCGTTCTCTGCGGCGGGGAGATGGCCACGCGGACTGGTTTCTTCTACCCGCCAACGGTGCTCGCGGACGTTCCGGCCGATGCCGATATGGCACACGAGGAGATTTTTGGGCCTGTTGCACCTCTCTACCGTTTTGAAACGGATGAAGAGGCAATAATCCAGGCTAACGATACCGAATACGGACTTGCCGCATACGTTTACACCCGCGACATTGCCCGGGGGTTACGTGTCTCCTCCCGCCTTGAAGCCGGCATGATCGCCTTGAACCGGGGGCTAGTATCCGACCCGGCCGCGCCGTTCGGCGGCGTCAAGCAGAGCGGGCTTGGCCGCGAGGGCGGTCAGCACCACGGCATTGCTGAATTCATGGAAGCCAAATATATTGCAGCGAGTTTTTAGAGCGGTGGAATGATCATTGGAAAGCGACCCGTTTCGCATCCGCGTTCATGTGGAGGACTTCGACACGATCGTCGCTGAGATCGTCGCCGCAAGCTATGCCACCCGCCATACATTGCCGATGCTGGCAGATGTCCCCTACGGAAGGGACGCGAGCGAAACCCTGGACATCTTCTTTCCGGAAGGACCTCGGAAAGCTCGGCCGGTACATATGTTCATCCACGGTGGCTACTGGCGGATGTTTTCGAAGCGAGACTATTCCTACGTCGCCGATACCATCACCCGTGCGGGTGCCGTTGCCGTCATCCTAGACTACGCATTGATGCCGCATGTAAGGTTAGACGTGCTGGTCGATCAGGTTCGGCGAGCCAGGCAGTGGGTGCGCGACCATATCTCGCGATATGGGGGCGATGCATCGCGGTTGACTATAAGCGGCCATTCCGCTGGCGCACACCTCGCAAGCTTTCTGTTCCAAAAGCAGGCCGAGAGTTCTGGCATTGCGGCGGCCCTGCTGCTTGGCGGTATCTATGATCTGCAACCACTGCAGCAATCTTTTCTTCAGGCGGAAATCGGCCTTACCGACCAGGAAGTCGCCGCCTTCTCGCCTTTGTCGCATTCTCATGACGTACACACAAACTTGGTTGTTGCCGTGGGCAGCGATGAAACACCACCGTTTCATCAGCAGGCGGATGCCTTCACGGCCTCTTTACAGCGACAAGGATTGAACGTTTCCAGGGAAACAATCGTAAAGGCTAATCATATGAGCAGCGTCCGCGACCTCGGCCGCCACGAGACCGTAACCGGCCGGCTTTTGAGCGAACTCATCGAAAGACATTCGTGAGATATATGTGGTGATCAGGCGGCTCGAAGACGGTTGAGCTCAAGTACACGCAGTGGAAACCAAACTCATTGTCTTTTAACGATGTCGGACAAGCAAGTATTGATGCCAGCTCGCTCAGGATCTGGCATCGCCCTGTGAAAAAGTTTGAGTTGACCGTTTTCAATGGCGAGGCGACACTTGCAACCCGCAGCAAGTCAAGAGGAAAAAACGATGGATGAGCCAGACCGCTGGCGCCACATGGCGAGCGCGCCGAAAGACGGTAGTCGAATCCTCGTAACGATTCGTTCGTCCGAACAAGGGCGGGCAGAAGTTGACCTCGCCTATTGGTCGAATGGCGACCAATTCGCCGCCGAAGGCTGGCGCGCCTCTGATTCCTCACCCGGTCGGGTCGTCGAATATGCCGAGCCAGAATTGAAGTGCTGGATGCCGATGCCCTCGGCCGATCTCAATCGCACTTCTATGCCCTCACCCTGGGAAGGCGAAGACGCCGAGCAGCTGGACGGTTCAGGGATTTAAGAACTCGCGTCGTTGCAAAAACGGCCGATGCCGTGTTGCGTGAAATGGCCCGGCGCAATGAACCGCTTGGGCGACAAACTATGAAGTGCTAAAATCTTCAGCCGAGAAGAGGCGCTGTCCGACTGTTTCTCAGTATCTTACGCAAGAATCTCGTTCCAGCGGTCAGGATCGTGACCGTACCATTTGCGGAGCTCGGTGCTGGGTGCGATCTCTTTCATCCCAAGACAGCGCCGCATCTTTCTTCGAAACGCCTCTTGGCCAGAGACGATCGACGGGAATCCGGGTACCGTCTTCAACGGCGGCCGCTTCATAGGCACGCTTGAGTTTCACGTTGTCGGCGCGGATCGGCCATTTCCCGAGCGGAAGATCGAACTCGCACTCGATATTGGAGAAACCACCGTGTCCGTCCACCAGCCGAAGTCTTTTATTGCGACTAGGTAATGTTGTCAGTTGCCCTGAAGAATGAGATCGGCAGCTTTTTCCGCGATCATGATGACGGGGGAATTTGTATTCCCTGAGACTATGGCCGGCATTATTGAAGCATCCACTACACGTAGTTTTTCCAACCCGCGGACCTTAAGGCTATTATCAACCACAGCTAGATCGTCGCTGCCCATTCTGCAGGTTCCGACCGGATGAAAGATCGTTGTTGCGATGTCGCCTGCACGCTGGATCAGTTCCTCATCGCTCTGATATCTGCGGCCGGGAAGCATCTCTTCCGGCCGGTACTTCATAACGGCCTTTGCCGCCATGAGATTGCGGGCGTGACGGATGGACCTGGCGGCAAGCAGTCTGTCGCCGACCGTCGAGAGGTAATTCGGCCGGATTTCCGGCGCAACACTCGCCTCCGGCCCGAAAATATGCACGGTCCCCCGGCTTTCCGGACGGAGATTGCAGACCGAAACAGTGACGGCCGGGTAGTGGTGCAAGGGCTCGCCAAGGCGATCGGTGCTGAGCGGCTGGACGTGATACTCAAGATCGGGTGTCATCAATGCCGGATCGCTCTTCGCAAAAATGCCGAGCTGGCTCGGTGCCATCGAAAGTGGTCCGGATTGGCGGAAAAGATACTCCAATCCCATCCTGGCGCGCGAAATAAGATTGTGGTAGAGCTGGTTCAGCGTCTTCGCACCTTCGACGCGGAACACCGTGCGAATTTGCAGGTGGTCCTGAAGGTTGCCACCGACGCCGCGAAGTTGGTGAAGGGGCTCGATTTCTGCGCGAGAGAGGATTGCGGGGTCGCCAATCCCCGAAAGTTCGAGGATTTTGGGCGAGTTGATTGCTCCTGCCGAAAGGATGATTTCTCCCGCGGCAGCTGCAACACGGGCTTTGCCCCGAAGGCCATAGCGGACACGTGCCGCGCGCTTGCCATCAAACTCTAGGCGTTCAACCTCGGCTCCCGTGACAACGCGAAGGTTGCGACGCTTGAGAGCCGGGCGCAGAAACGCCTTGGTCGTATTCCAGCGGAACCCGCCGCGTTGATTCACCTCGAAATAGCCCGAGCCCTCATTGTCACCCGCATTAAAATCATCGGTCTTGGGAATGCCTAGTTCTTCCGCGGCATCCCGAAAGGCATCGAGGATGGGCCACGAAAGTCGCTGCCGCTCCACGCGCCACTCCCCGCCCGCACCATGCATGGAAGTGCGCCCGCGATAATTGTCTTCGGATTTCAGAAAATACGGCAGGACATCATCCCAGCCCCAGCCGGTATTACCTGCCTGCCGCCAATTGTCGTAATCGGCGGCTTGCCCACGCATGTAGATCATTCCGTTGATCGAAGAACATCCGCCAAGGACCTTGCCGCGGGGATAGGGCAAGGAGCGGCCGTTGAGGCCCGATTCCACCGCCGTCTTCATCATCCAGTCGGTGCGGGGGTTACCCATGCAGAAGAGATAACCGATCGGCACATGAATCCAGTGGTAGCGATCGCTGCCTCCAGCCTCGAGCAGGAGTACGCGATTTTTTGGGTTCGCCGACAGCCGGTTGGCAAGGACGCAGCCCGCCGATCCCGCCCCTATGATGATGAAGTCATAGACGCCCTCGTCGAGCGCGGCTTCATGGGCATGCGCGTTCACGCTGCCACCTCCGTTGCGGACGCTCCGCTTCCTGCCATGCGCCGCCAGATCGGCGCCATTGCATCGGCGATATCCAGGTAGAGCCGGTAGCGGTAGTCATAATGGGCCGAGCGCGCTGCGTCCGGCCTGTAGTGGCGGTCAGTTGAAACCATTGCCGCGGCGCCAGCCTCGAAATCGGCAAACATGCCGACGGCAGTTCCTGCGGCGATCGCCGCGCCTAGGGCGCCCGTTTGGCTCGAGCGGGCAACCGTGACGGGTACTCCCAGCACATCCGCGAAAATCTGCGGCCAGAGCAGGCTGCGCGCACCACCTCCTGACATCACCGCTTCGTCGAACCCGGCGCCTGCGGTCCGCAGGGTTTCGATATGCTGGCGATGGCCGAACGCGACACCTTCCAGCAGAGCATGGATTAAATGGCCCTTGGTGTGCCAGCCGGCAATTCCATAGAATGCAGCTCGCGCATTGCCGTCCTGCTGCGCACCATAGAGAAACGGATGATAGATAGGATCATTGATCGCTGGCTGCACCGAGGAGGCAAGTTCGCAGCACACGTCGAACGGCGAGCGTCCATCCGGCTGCGTACCTGAAAAGAATTCGCGCACGAACCATTCGAGATTGGCGGCAGATGTAGCGCTGGACTCGATCGCCATGTAACGATCGCGATCAAAGGTCGATGACATGAAGACCGGCCCCTCCAATCGGGGCTGGTCGATGATCACCTGATTGATGCTCCAGGTCCCGGCAATGATCGACGCCGCCCCCGTGCGTGTGACGCCCGAGCCGATAGCCGAAGCGACCACGTCGAAGAACCCGCCTATGACCGGTGTGCCCACGGAGAGACCTGTTTCCGCCGCCGCCGCTTCCGTCACCCTTCCGGCTATGTCAGCACTTTCGATCAGTGGCGGCAGCATATCCATGCAGTCACCGAGCCCAAAGGCGGCCATCAGGTCACGATCATAGCGGCGCTCAGTGACATTCAGCAGCCCGCAACCCGCCATGTCGGAAACTTCGCTGACGCGCTGGCCGGTGAGCTGATTTACGATAAAGTCCTTGCAGAGGAAGACCGTACCGATCCTACCGAATGTTTCCGGCCGATGGCGTTTGATCCAGGCGAGCAATGTTGGTGTCTGGGAGGGCCAGGGGCGTTGCAGGCCGATGGGATATGTACGATCGCCGACGCCCTCGGCCTGCCATTCCTCGACAAGACCGGCTGCCCTTGTATCGAGCGACTGGATGGCGAGCAGCGGCTTCCCCTGCCGGTCAAGCGCGTACAGCCCGTTGCCATGGCCCGCGCACCCGATGGCTGCGATTTCCCCCGGCTCGATGCCCGCCTGCTCGATACATGTCCGAATTACCAGCTTTGCATTTGTCCAGAGTTCACCAAGCCCACGCTCGACATGTCCTGGACACGGCATGCTGCTATGTCCCTCCTCGGCAACGGAGGCAATCTCGTTGCCCTGCCGGTCGAAGATCACCGCCTTGATGATTGTATTGCCGGCATCCAGCCCCAGAAGATATTTTCCCATTCCGAACCCCTCCTCAGGTCCTTATTCATTCTCAGCCTTGCTGATAGCGCGCGTAGGCGTCCTCGCCACTGGCATCGTCATGGATGATTGCCATGAGTCCACGCACCACGGCACCCGGGTTGGAGTGCTGGTAGATGTTGCGGCCGTAAACCATTCCCATCGCGCCCTGCCGCATCAAGGCTGCCGATTTATCGAAGACGGCGCGCAAATCTTCCTTTCCGCCGCCCCGCACCAGTACCGGGCAACGCGCTGCCTCGACAACCCGGTGAAAATCCTCCGCATTTGTGGTAGGATCTGCCTTGACGATATCGGCGCCCATCTCGCGGGCAAGCCGGGTCAGCGTGACGATCTTGGCCGCGTCGCCATCTACCATATAGCCTCCGCGTTCGGTAACCGGCTGCATTACGAGGGGTTCAATCATCAACGGCATGCCATATTTTTCGCAATCGGCACGCACACGCGAGATGTTCTCGATGCACTGACGGAACAGGTCAGACTCATCCGGCAGCATAAACAGGTTCACCACCACGCAGGCAGCGTCGAGTTCGATAGCACCGACCAGCGGCTCGGCCTGATTTTGCAGAACAGCCCACATGTCGCGATGGCGGACGGGGTTATAGGGGTTGCCCATGTCGATGCGCATGACGAGAGCCGGCTTTGCCTTGCCTGCCACGTTCTGGAGAAGATCGGCCTGGCCATAGTTCATCTGGATCGCATCCGGAGCCGCGGCAACCAGCGTCCCGACCACACCTTCCATATCCTCAAGACCACCCAGGAAAGATGGTTCATTGCACACGCCGTGATCGATCGCCACGTCGAGGCAGCGCCCGTTGCCGAACAGTCGGTTCATCCGGACCTTGCGGTTGTTTCGCATATCGTACTCCTTGTTCATTGCGTGCTGTAAGTGTTTCAAGGCCGACGCCATGGCGGACGGCGAGAAGATCGAGGAACCGAGATCGTTCGGCAGCCTTGAGTGCCGATGACCAGTGCTTTTCATCTGAGATGAGCTCAAGGGCCACATTCGTCATATCGAGCGACAACTGTCCGCTGATAGCGAGCGTTGTTCGTCTCAGCAGGAGATCATCGAGATGTTCGACGCATTCATGGCGTATGAGGAACAGCATCTCGCGGGTGGAGTAACCGGCGACCGGCACGGGTTCGTCCGCTCCACTGGCTATGAAGCCGGCAATCGGGGCGGCGGCTGTTCCATATCGTTCGAAAAGCTCGCTTATGCGTGCTGGCGCAAGGCCCGTTGCGGAAGACATACGCGCTATCCAGTCTCCGGTATCCGCCGGGAAAGCGTGCCCGCCGCCAATGGGACGGTCTGCCGTCGTCAGATGGCGGATTCTCTGCAGACGACCTAGTGCCATGTCCGCAGCGAGTTCTCCAAAGGAGCGAAACGTCGTCCATTTGCCGCCAATCATGCATAGCACCGCAGGAATGCCATCAGACTCGATGAAGGTGCAAAAATGATCGCGCGGGATACGCCCAGTGAACTTGTCCTTGCTGGCGGGAAGCGGCCTGACACCGGAGAACTGATAGACGATTTCCTCCGGCCGGATTTGAATATCAGGCAACACGAAGGCGAGCGATTGCAGGATATAGTCCCGTTCATCCGGGGTGCAGACAACATTTGCCGGGTCATCGATCCGAATATCGGTGGAACCAACCAGAACCTTGCCGAGATAGGGAAACAGAATGCAGACACGGCCATCCTCATTCTCGTAGTAGATCATATGGCCATCGAGAGCCTTGGAGAGTTCGGCATTGTCGATAATCAGGTGCGAGCCCTTGGTTCCGCCCATCAGCGGCGCCGGCCGAGTTTCCGGTGAGAACAGGCGGGCATTGGCGATATCGATCCAGCCGCCCGTCGCATTGATGATGAGTGCCGGTTCGATAGCCGTCGTCGTGCCGCCAACAAGGTCCTGCACAATAAAACCCCCGGTCCCGTTGCTTCGGAGCTCAGCATAGTTGAGGGCACGTGCGCCCGGTCCCGCGGACAGCCCGTCCTGCAGCAATTCGATTCCGATACGTTCCGGCTGCCTGACCCATGCATCGTAGTAGGTTGCCGAACTCTTTATCACCGGATTGAGTTTGGGCCATTTAGCAAGTGTTCCCCGCCGTCCGCGAAATCGATGCCGAGGCATAAGGGCACGCTTGCGCGTCAGAAAATCATAGATGCTCAGCCCTGCCTTGATGGCGATGGCGCCACGGCGGCTGGGTTTGCGGCCGAGGCCAAGGAAGCGAACTACGCCATTTGCAAGACCGGAGAAGACATCGAAAACAGGAACCATGGTTGGCAGAGGCGCGATAAGATGCGGCGCATTTCTCAATAGCCGATCGCGCTCGACAAGCGATTCCCTCACCAGATTGAACTCGCCGTTTTCAAGATAACGCAGGCCGCCATGCACCATCCGAGACAAGGCTGAACTGGCACCGGAACAATAATCACTCTTCTCCACCAGCAGTACGTTGAGACCCTGAAGGGCAAGCTCACGGAATACACTGATACCGTTGATGCCGCCGCCCATGACACACACGTCCACCTTCGGACTCCGGCGAAGCCCGTCGAATATCTCTTCACGATTCATGATGCAGCCCGTTACCTGTCCATATCTGCAAGTTTCACTGCGATGGCCGCGGCGATGGCCGAAAGGTCTTCTTTGCCGAGCCGGATCGCTCCGGCTTTTGCATTCTCCAGCGCCTGCTCCGGATTGCGCGCACCGCACAACGCAAACGTCACGCCTTCCTGCGCCAGCGTCCAAGCGATGACCGTCTGTGCAATGCTGGCATCATGCCTACTGGCTACCGGCTGAATTGCTTCAGCGAACGCTTGCGCCTTCAGCCTGTTGTTGACCGAAAAACGCGGATTGTCTTTGCGCTGATCATCGCCGGAAAATGTGCGATCCGGATCGATCGTTCCCGAGAGCAGTCCCAGCGCCAGGGACGAATAGCTCAAGGTCGAAACGTCGTTCTGCCGGGCCATAGGCAGGAGGTCCTTCCCGATCTCCCGGTCAATCATGCTGAACCTTTCCTGGATAGCATCAAGCGAGCCGGTTGCAATGTAGGCGTCGAGTTCAGCCGGGCTGAGATTGCTTGCTCCAATTGCCCGAATCTTGCCTGAACTGCGTAGATCCTCCAGCGCCCGGACGGTTTCCTCGATCGGGGTCGTGGGGTCCTGCCAATGGGTGATGTAGAGATCGATGTAATCCGTGCCCAGCCGGGTCAGGCTTGCTTCGACCTCGTGGAAAATAGCATCGCGTCCAAGGTAGCGGTGGACGGGCTTTCCATCCTGGTCAAAGAAGTGCCTGCCTTTTCCCGTGTGCCAGACGAGACCGCATTTTGTGGCAATGACTGCTTTGTCCCGCCGCCCTTGAAGGGCTTTACCCACGATCTCCTCGGACCGTCCCAGCCCGTAAGCGGGTGCCGTATCGATCAGCGTGACCCCCGCGTCGAGGGATGCGTGAATTGCCGCGATTGACTGCTTTTCGTCCGTCCCGCCCCACATCCAGCCACCGATGGCCCACGTCCCAAGCCCGACCGCAGAGGCTTGCACGCCTGACCTGCCTATCGAACGCACCAATTGATCACCACTCATGCCAAGGCTCCTTCGGCCGCTGCAATATCCAGAATCCGCTGTCCGGTCGCTTCATCCGTGACCAGCGTATCCAGGTGGTTGCCACGCATGATGCTGAGGATCGGCCGTGCCTTGTTGGGTCCGCTCGCAACACCGATCTTGCTTGGGATCGAGGCGAACTCCCGCAAGGTCAGGGAGACAAGGGAATCATTCAGGCTGTAGCCGCAAACCTGGCCCCGGTCGTCGAGCAGATGCGCCAGGAGTTCGCAACTTGCGCCTGACTGCTCTATAGATTGCCTGTCGGTACTGGAGGATGGATGCAGATCATAATAGCTTGAATCGTCGGTCAGGATCGACCCGATGCCGACAAGTGCCACCTTCGCCTCCCGTGCCCGTTTGAATACATCGGCTACCGAGCGCATGTTGATCAGCATCGCACGTTCTGCAGCGCTGTCGGCAAAGAGCGGCGCGTGAATTTGATAGGCGCGTCCGCCGAGTTTGTCCGCCATGGATGTCGAAACATGGTTCACGTCGGTGTAATGCTTGCCCTGAACGCATCCCGTCGCTGGAACAACTTCGACGTTGAATGAACGTTGTGCGTGCAGTCCCGCAACCACGGCACTGACGCCCTTGCCGCCGGTGATGCAGATCGTGTCACCATCGGCGATCTCATCTAGAAGCAGGCGCGCCGCAGCCTCGCCCACGGCCTGAAGCGCGGTCTGTGGATTGTCGGAAACCGTTGGCACGACAACAGCCCGGTTGATCCCGCCGAGCGCCAGCAACCGTTCCTCCAGATCAATCAAGGGCTCGACCGGGGATTTGATCTTGATCTCCACAAGACCAAGCTGCCGGCCACGCTTGATCAGGCGGTTCACAGTCGGTTGCGAAACTCCGAGCTGGTCGGCGATCTGGGCCTGCGTGAGACCCTCCAGGAAATGCAGCACCAAGGCCTGATGCATTTGCCGCGCAATAACGATTTCTTCGCGGGGCGCCGAGGACGGTTTTGTGTTTAGTCTGACGATCGTCATGTCAGGAAGCCTTCCGCTTGTGCAGAAAATGATCGATTGAGACGGCACCAAGCAGAATGCACCCCTTTATCATGTCCTGCCAGTAGACCGATACATTGAGCAGGACCAGAGAACTGGTCACCACCGACAGCAATGCTATCCCGAGAATGGCACCAAGTATCGTCCCCGACCCGCCATTGAGCGATGCGCCACCAATGACCGCAGCGGCGATAATGTTGAGCTCCATCCCGACACCGAACGTCGGCGTAGCAGCGCCAAAACGCGACATGTAGATGACGCCGGCAAAACCCGCGAGCGTCGAGCAGAGCACGGTCACCCAGAATTTCACATAGTTTGTCCTAATGCCGGAATAGAGCGCGGCTTTCTCGTTACTGCCCGTATAGAAAACCTTGCGCAGCGCCGTTGCACGCCTGAGCAGGAAGTCGAACAGCACGACAACCGCGACGAAGATGATGATGACATAGGGGAGACCGTGGAAACTGCCCTGCCCGACTGCCTTGAACGCGGGAGGCAGGGTAAAGAGGGAGAGCGGCGTTCCCTTGGTGATGATAAGGCACAGGCCGCGCACGATGACCATGCCTGCGAGCGACGTGATAAAGTGATTGAGCCCGACTACGGTGACGAAAAAGCCCATGACGGCGCCAATCAGCGCGCTTGCGAGAATGCCGATGAGCGAAGCGCTCCATGGATCGAGCCCCGCGAGGAACAGCGAGCCCGACAGGACCATTGCGAAACAAACGACGGAGCCCACGGCAAGATCGATGCCGCCTACAATAAGCAGGATCGTCATCCCGACGACAACGATGCCTTCCACGGAAAAGCTCATCAGCATCGCGCGGAAGTTTCCGAGTGTCAGAAAATGCGGCGATGCAAAGCTCATGGCTATGCAAAGTGCTAGAATGATTGCGACCAGCCCTGCCTCCCGCATCGAGCCCAGTCTTTTCCAGGACGGGGCCCGCACGGCCTTTGTCCCCATCGTCTCAGCCAGCATTTTCTCGCCTCCCATACTTTTCTCAGGCGGCATGTTCTGATGCCAGCCGGTTTTGTGAATTTTGCGCATTGACGCCGGACGCGAGCCGGATAACCGCTTCTTCGCTCATCGCTTCCGCATCCAGTTCACCAGCCACCGTGCCTTCGCGGATGACGATCACCCGATCACACAGCCCTAGCAGTTCGGGGAGTTCGGAAGAAATGACGATGATGCCAATTCCGGAGCTGGCGAGTTCGCGCAGCAGCGAGTGGATTTCGGACTTCGCCCCAACGTCTATGCCACGCGTCGGTTCGTCCATCACTATCACCTTGGGCTGGACCGCGAGCTGTTTGGCAATCGCAACCTTCTGCTGGTTACCGCCGCTGAGCGAGGACACGGGTGCATCGACACTGCCCATGCGAATATTCAGTTTCCTGGCGAAGTCGCTGGCCAGCTTTGCTTCTGCCCCGGCGTCGATCAACCCAAGGCGCCCGGTAAGCGCGTCGAGGTTGAGAACCGAGATATTCTGGGCGATCGAAAGGTCCAGGAATACGCCGGAGCCCTTGCGATCTTCCGACAGATAAACGAGACCTGCGTTCACCGCGTCCGCATAGTTTCTTATCGCCTGCGGCTTGCCATGGAGCAGGATTTCGCCGCTCGTAATGGCTCGCAAGCCGCAGATCCCTTCCGCGATTTCCGTGCGGCCGGAGCCAATGAGACCACCGATGCCAAGGATTTCGCCCTTCATAAGCTCGATGTTTACACAATCAAAACGGTGATCGTCGCCAAGGGCGCGAACCGAAAGAACCACCTCATGCGATCGCTCCCCGGCCGGTTGCTTGGGTGGATAGAGTTGCGTAATCTCGCGCCCGACCATAAGGCGGACAACGTCGTCAGGTTTAAGATCGGCAACGGGCTCTGTCGACACATGGTGGCCGTCACGCAGAACAGTCACGCGGTCGCAAAGGTCGAATATCTCGGCCATGCGGTGGCTGATATAAATGATCGATATCCCGTTGGCCTTCAAACCGCGGATGATCTCAAAAAGTATGCGCGTTTCCGCTTCAGTCAGTGCGGCGGTCGGCTCATCGAAAATGAGGACACGGCAGTCGAGCGTCAGGGCCTTGGCGATCTCCACGAGCTGTTGGCTGGAGATTGGCAGATCACCCACCTTGCGGCGAACGTCGATTGGCGCGAGCCGGTTCATTACGTCTTGTGCCTCGCGTTCCAGCTTGCGGTAGTTCATCAGCAGCGAGCGCTGCCGGCTGGTGGTTGCCATGAAGATGTTTTCCGCAACGCTGGCGTCCGGGCAAAGCGCGATTTCCTGGTGGACTAATCCCAGGCCTAAAGATTGTGCAGCGGCAGGCGATCCGATCTTCACCGTCTTGCCTTCCAACACAATCTCTCCCTCATCCGGTTGCAGAACACCTGCAATGATGTTCATCAGCGTTGACTTGCCGGCGCCGTTCTCACCGCAAAGCGCATGAATCTCACCACGGCTAAGGGAGAAGCTCACGTTCGTCAGCGCCTTCACTGCACCGAAATGTTTTGTGACGTTGCGGATATTCAGAACCGGATTTCGCATGACGCACTCTTCCAACTGGCTTCGCAAGGTGGCTACCCGGACTTTCCGTCCGGATAGCCGGCTGCAATGGCTTATTCCTCAATGCCTTTGGTGCCACGACGCTTGAGGTATTTGTCCCAGAAGAAATCGTCCGCATTCTCGGCGGTGACAATGGAAAGCCCGTTGTCCACGAAGGGAATGCTCATCGGGTTGAATCCCGCTCGCTTGGCATCGTTCATGGGATCGATCAGTTCCGGATGCTTGGCCAGCCAGAGCAGCATGAACCCCATGTAGCCCTGCATGCCCTGATTGGGGTTGATCGAGCCGAAGACTTCACCGGCCTTGATCATGTCAAGGATGTTGGCGTTGACGTCCGCACACATGACGAGAATCTTGCCACCGCTTTCCTTGTTGGCCTGGGCGGCGCCGATGGCCGAGTTCGCCTCCGGCATGAAGACGGCCGCGAGATTAGGATTGGCCTGAACGATACTCATCAAGCCCTGATAGGCCTTCGTCGGATCCTGGTTTGAGGCTGTTCTGCCGACGAGCTTCATGTCGGGCCACTTAGCCTTCATACGGTCGATAAAAGCCGTGACGCGCTTATCGTGGTTATCCTGCCCGGGATTCTCGAGGACGGCATATTCGCCCTTGCCTCCGAGCTTCGTGGCGATGGCGTCGGCAGCATAGGTGCCCTCGCGTATATTGTCGGACGTGATGAAGGAAATTCGCTTGGAAAGCGGCGAATCGGCCGCGAATGTAACAACTGCCGTGCCTTGACCGATCGCCCGGTTGATCGGCTCTATGAATGGATCCGAGTTCATCGGGTGAACGAGAATGCCGGCAGGATTCTGCGCAAGTGCCTGGTCGAAGCTGGCGATCTGCTTGTTGACGTCATATTCCGGTGTTCCGGTATAGGCAGTTTCGCAACCGAGCTGCTTTCCCGCCTGCTTGAACATTTCATAGACAGGGAACCAGTATTCAACGCCAGAAACCATGACGTTCATGACGTATTTTTCGCCTGGCTCGCAGCGAAACGGCGATTCTTCGGCAGCTTTGGCAGGGGCTGCGGAATACGCCATGACCAGGACTGCCATGGCAGTTGTGCTTAAAAAAGTGCGCAAGTGTCCTCCTCGAGGCCGAAGCCCCTCCCATTGGTTTCGTGGTGCCTCGCAAGCCGCCACTATTCGTTGTGAAGTCCAGCAATCCTCCTCGAAATGCTGTCGGAGCAATCAAGCTTAAAAGAAAAACTTTGTCAATATAATTCAGTGCATGAATTATAATTCATGCACACTATGCCCCTCCTGGTTTCGATTGGAGCTTAGTCGTCTACAATCCATGGTCGAAGGGAGCCAAACAAATGATGGCTGCTTTGCACGACAGCAGCCTTTTCCCGTCGACCTCGATGGTGGTGATGTCAGCTCTGATCGTACCCGGGAAACTTCGGTGAACGCACCGGTTAGCGCCTGAAAAATGATCAGTGCAACGGCGTACCCATGGCCTTCTTGTTCGCGCCAGTGGCGGGCTACCCTTAGTTGGTCGCCCTGGATACTAATGATTCATCGTCAAGCGAGACCCCGTCTAAGACCCCAAGCCTTCTCGATCCAATAGCCGCCTCGTGGAACATTTCGCGCCGCACCAAGTTATCTCCTCGCTGCTTGTCAGGAGGACGACACCATGTTTGGCAAATTGTTTACGCGGATCGCCAACGACGTTGCTCTGGCAGCTGGCAAACCCTTCACCTTCATACTCTGTTGTTTGGTCATTGTGGTTTGGGGAGTGAGCGGCCCGATTTTTGGCTTTTCCGACACCTGGCAATTGATCATCAATACGGGCACGACCATCATTACATTTCTCATGGTCTTCCTTATCCAGAATACGCAAAACCGCGATGGCGTTGCGATTCAGGCAAAACTCGACGAATTGGTACGGGTCAGCGAGGCCAAGAACGCTTTTATCGGCATTGAGCATCTGACTGAAGAAGAAGTCGAGAAATTCCGCAGGCAATGTGAAGCCGCCGCCAAAAAAGCTGACAAGGTGTTGGCGGAAAAAACTGCAAACCATTCCGCTCAGCGTCGCTCGCCTGCGAGAACGTCCAAGGCAAAAGTCCGAGCCTGATCAGCAGAAGAACGTCAATTTTATCCTCAGCAGCCTGACGTTCGCACTGAGTTGATCCATCATTCCGTTGCAAAGCAGCTATGCAAACTTGTCACTGCAAGTTTGGCAGGCTGTCTACTATATGAGCAGCATGATCGAAAAATGATCAAACAAACAAGAACTTACAAGGTGAGTGAAATGAACCTGATCCGCTCTTACAATAACTGGCGCCGCTATCGTGACACTGTCACGGAACTGAACCGCCTGTCCGCACGTGAACTGAATGACCTTGGTATCTCCCGCGGCGATATCTCCTTCGTCGCCAGGAAGGCCGCTTCGGCTCAGTAACAGAATTCGATTAACCTCCGGGACGTTCCTCCCAAGTCACGGATGGTCTAGAGATCGGTCTCCTCCCAGCCGGTCTTTACAAGTAACACCCACCGCTCCTCCCGCGGTGGGTGTTGTTTTTTGGAAATACTCCTCCGAGCGTTGCGTCCCTGCTCGCTACCCCGTAACAGTCGAATATTGACAGGCCGGGAGATACTCATGACAGGCGGCATTCACCACATCACCCTGATCACGCGGAAGGTTCAGGCAAACGTCGATTTTTATGCCGGCTTCCTCGGTCTGCGCCTCGTCAAGCGCACGGGCGGTTACGAAGATGCGACCCAGCTCCATCTCCTTTATGGGGACGCATCAGGCAATCCTGGCTCTCTGATTACCTTTCTCGTGTGGGAAGATGGTTCGCCAGGCCGCGTTGGTTACGGGCAGCCAAGCGAAATCTCGCTCGCTATTGCTCCTGACAGTATCGGCTTCTGGCTGACACGTGCCCTGCAATTCAACATTGCGACCTCAGGACCGGCACAGGAATTCGGCGAACCGGTGCTGCGTTTGCATGATCCCGATGGCGTGATCGTGAAGCTCGTGGGAACTCATGCCGTAAAGGCCGGCGATCTTTGGGTCGGTGGCGACATTCCTGCATCTGATACGATCAAACGCATCCGCGGCGCGACAATACTGACCGAAAAGCCGCAGGAAACGTGCACATTCCTTGCAGATTATTTTTCTTACATTTCAGGCGAGCAAACCGAAACGATTACAAGAATGGCTTCAACGTCCGGCGATTGTATCGACGTTCGCGACGCAACTGGGTTCTGGGGCTCGGCACCCGGAACCGGCACCATAGACCATATTGCTTTTCGCGCTGCGGACATTCCCACTGTAACGGCAACGTACGATCGCTTAATAGCACGCGGAATGACCGCAACGGCAATGCATGACCGGAAATATTTCCATTCGATCTACGTGCGCGAACCTGGCGGCACCCTGCTCGAAGTGGCTACCGACGGCCCCGGCATGCTGATTGACGAAACGCCTGAGAAGCTTGGCACCCGACTGTTCATCCCGCCGCATTTCGCTGAGGAGGCTGAAAACCTGAAAGTAATGCTGCCGCAATTTGGCTTGCCGAAAGAGGCGCGCTTCATCTATCGCGAGCTTCCGTTCATTCACCGGGTCTATATCCCGGAGACCACCACTGGGCAAACACTGATTCTCCTGCACGGGACGGGCGGCAACGAGGCCAGTCTTATGCCGTTTGCCTCGAAGGTTGCCCCGCACGCCACCTTGATTGGTTTGCGCGGACGCAGCACGGAAGAGGGTTCGGCCCGCTGGTTCCGGCGCTTTGGACCACTGAGCTTTGATCAAAAGGACATTCGTTCGGAGGCCGAAGCACTTGCCGCGTTTATAGAGGGCGCGGTTGAAGTCTACGATCTGGATCTCCAACGGACTACTTTTCTCGGGTATTCCAATGGCGCGAACATTATCGCGGCAATGATGCAACTGCATCCGGGCATTGTCCGCAATGCAGTTTTGTTGCGCGCAACAAAAGTGCTGGAAGAGACGCCCAAGGCTGATCTTCATGAGGCGAAAGTTCTTGCAATCACCGGCGACCACAATCTGTTTGGAGCGCATGCGCCCGCGCTTGAAGCGGAACTGCGGGGCGCCGGAGCTGATATCACCGTGAGAGCAGTGTCCGCTGATCATGAAATCGGACCGCACGACATTGACGCGGTTCAGCAATGGCTGGCCGCATAGAAGAACAGGCCGAAGTTTCTTCGGCCTGTTCAATTTCGTTACGACAGAGGCTTGAGGCCGGCTTCGATTGAAGCGCGCTTGCCTTCAAGGAACGGCGGCAACGATAGGCCCTCACCGAGAGTCTCCAAAGGCTCATCGACCGTGAAGCCCGGACCATCTGTAGCGATTTCGAACAAAATGCCGTTGGGTTCGCGGAAATACAGCGAACGGAAGTAATAGCGCTCTACCTCGCCGCTCGACGGCATCCGGAATTCGCTCAGACGTTCGGTCCATTCATGCAATTGCTGCACGTCCGGCGCGCGAAATGCGACATGATGCACAGCACCGGCACCCTGCCTTGCAGCCGGGAGGTCCGGTTGCACGGCCACATGCAATTCAGCAGCAGGACCGCCCTCGCCCATTGCAAACACATGAACATGCCCGGCACCGTCTGGAGAGGGGTAAGTGTTGACCTTGCGCATATTCATCACATGAAGAAGGATCGCTTCCGTGTTGGTAATATCGGGCACGCTGAGGGTGATTGGACCGAGCCCGCGGATCTGATGCTCAGCCGGAACAGGGCTTCTGTCCCACGGGTGCGATGCTCCAGCACCGCCATCATTGATGAGCCGGAACCGTTGTCCTTCGCCATCTTCAAAATCGAGCGAGTCGTAGCCACCGATTTCAGCAATATCACCGGACTTTACGCCGAGTTCGGTAAAGCGAGCTTTCCACCATACCAGACTTGCTTTACTGGCCACACGCAAACCCGTACGCGAAATGCTGTGCGTACCGCGGCTTTCGGGTCCAACCGGCCAGTCGAAGAAGGTGAGATCGGTGCCGGGCGTTGC
This sequence comes from Phyllobacterium trifolii, assembly GCF_014192095.1. GTDB lineage: Bacteria > Pseudomonadota > Alphaproteobacteria > Rhizobiales > Rhizobiaceae > Phyllobacterium > Phyllobacterium trifolii. Next base: position 17,764 of record NZ_JACHXN010000018.1, on the reverse strand, counting down.
CTCTCCATCTGCATAGAAGAGGTGATAGGCGCTGGTGTCGTCTTGATTGACGGTTTTCTTGACCAGTCGCAGGCCAAGCGTTTGCGTATAGAACCGCAGATTTTCCGGCGCATTCGCCGTTACGGCAGTCAAATGATGAATACCTGTCAGTTGTAAGGTCATCGAAGCCTCCTGAATTGGTTCGTTCGGGCATAATCGCCGTTGGCGTGAATATCTGCGTTGTGTAGCGGCCGATAAAGAGCGGATCTCTGCAACCTGTGTTCGGCAGAAACGAACTAATGAGGGACACAGGCGTTTTAAATCGGCTTAAAGTCCACTACAACCAAACAATGAAATGGCGCTTCGATGATCTTCTCACTTTTCTCGACGTAATGGAAACCGGGAGCATCACGGCGACCGCTGCACGTCTCAACCTTTCAAAATCGGTAGTAAGCAAGCGCATTTCCGATCTTGAAGGTGCACTAGGTATAGAACTGTTTCAACGTTCGCCCCGTAAGTTGCTCGCATCCGACCACGCCCGCGACTTTGTCGAGCGTATCAGGCCCTTGGTTCGGGAGATCGTTGAAGCCGCCGATACCGTTGGTGAGCGGCATAGCGCCATTAGGGGCAATTTGAGGATTGCCGCTCCGATGTCATTCGGCACTCTTTATCTTGGACGAATGATTGCCGACTTCGCCAGGCAATACCCTGATCTGGAGGTCGCGGTGGAACTTGAGGACCGCATGGTTGATCTGGTGCGTGGCGGTTATGATGTCGGCATCCGTATCGGCATCCTCAAGGATTCAAGCCTTATTGTACGCAAGCTTTGCACCGACGCCAGGATTATTTGCTGCAGCCCGGCTTTCGCCGCAGCCAATGGGTTGCCAACGCGACTCAAAGACCTGAGCTCTTTCGCCTGCATCGACTACTCAAACGTCAATACCAGCCAGCTGTGGCAATTCGAAAACCCGGCTTCGTTGAACGACCCAATCTCGGTGGCCATGCATGGCCGCATCGTCGCCAATAATGGCGAGGCCATGCGCGACATGGCAATTGCCGGTCTGGGGCTGGTCCTACTTCCAATGTTCATTGCCGCCGACGCCCTGCGAGCGGGTACTCTCATTCCGGCGCTGCCCGATGTGACGCCAGTTCCCTACAAAATATACGCGGTGTATCCGCCTACACGGCATGTCTCGGCCAAGGTTCGAGCGTTTGTAGACCACCTTGTGCGCCATATCGGCGACCCGCCAATCTGGCAAATGATGGATCCTTTCCATGCTGAACGGCCCTAATTGAAGCCCGCACCCTGCGAATCACTTGGTGCGGTTTGCAAGCCTCTTCAGAGCGTAATCTTGAATTTCATAGCCGGTTTTGAAAAAAACCCTGTAAACACTGGGTATAAACCCGCTTTTTGGGCGTTCTTACTGATGACAGAGCGGGAATCGCGTGCCATACAGACGCCTCCGATCAACGAATATACTGAGGAAACCGCCAAAATGAATACGTCCGATCTCATTGAAAAGCTCGTCGCTGATCAGGGTCTTACAAAAGTTCAGTCCAAGGCGATTGTTGATAGCGTTCTTAAGGGTATCACTGATTCCGTCGTAGCCGGCGATGAAGTTTCGCTGCCTGGCTTTGGCAAGTTCAAGGTCCAGTCGCGCGCCGCTCGCGAAGGCCGTAACCCTGCTACGGGCGCAACGATCAAAATCGCAGCGTCCAAGAAAGTTGCTTTCCAGCCTGCAAAGGCCCTGAAGGATGCGTTGAACGGCTAATTCGTTCGTCGTAAATTCAAAAAAAGGCGGTGCGGGTGCGCCGCCTTTTTTGTTCGACTCGGGCCAGGGCACCATGACGGCATTTGGGAGCACAGCGCTTCGCCATAAATCCGCCCTGTCTTCGTTGCAGGTGAGGTTTGTGCAACAGAGCAATTTTGCGCAAGTGAAGTAAGGCTTTATCAACTATACCAGATGCATTTATGATGTGGCGGACCAGAGGTCCGCACGTTTCAGGGGCCCTCGCGAGACAATTAGTGAACTGGTAACAGCTGCAATAATGAAGACATTGGCACATATCCTTGCGGCATTCATGCTAACTCTGCTTGTAGCGGGTTGCCAAAACTCGTCGATCGATGACCTGTCTCCTAATGGTGCCGGGACGCAGCTGCCGGAGAAGCTCGTCCAGAGCATGAAGGCGAAGGGCATGAGCCTTACATCGCCCGTCATGTTCCGCATATTCAAGGAAGAGAACGTCCTTGAAGTGTGGAAACGCAAGGACAATGGCCGTTACGACATGGTCACGAACTACCAGATTTGCAAATGGTCCGGAAAGCTTGGCCCCAAGTTCATCGAGGGTGATCGTCAGGCACCCGAGGGATTCTACGCAGTTCGCCCGGCGCAGATGAACCCGAAATCGAGCTATTACCTCTCATTCAACACTGGCTTTCCCAATGCATTGGACCGCGCCCTTGGCCGTACCGGTGCCAACTTGATGGTCCATGGCGCGTGCTCGTCGTCTGGTTGCTATTCAATGACCGATGCACAGGTCGCACAGATTTATGCTTTTGCCAGGGATGCGTTTAAGGGCGGTCAGGAATCCATTCAGCTTCAGGCCTACCCTTTCCGCATGACCGCAGCCAATATGGCGCGCTACAAGGATGATCCGAATTACGCCTTCTGGAAAAACCTGAAAGAAGGTTACGACCACTTCGAAATTACCAAGGTGCCCCCGAAGGTGGATGTCTGCGAGAAGAAATATGTCTTCAACCACACGTCCGATCCTAATGCGCCGATTGCAGCGACCGCAACCTGTCCGCCTTCCGATCAGCCAGAATCGCTAAAAATGGCGTATCAGTCGTATCAAACCAGCTACGAGACAGCTTTCTCTACAATGGTCGGCAAAGGCAAGATTACCCCGCCCAGCCGCTCCATCCAGGGCATCGCAGAAGCCAAGATTATTGCTGACTGGAGTGCTCGCCGTGCTCGCGGTGAGCGCGTAACGCAGGAACCGCCGTCTCTTTCACCGCAGGACAAGGACGCCGCAACGAAGCCACAAGTCATGGTTCGCCTGGCTTCCGCCGTCGCAGCGGACAAGGCACGGGAGGAGCGCGACGCCTCTAAAAGAACGCGTATGGGAAAGAGCATGGCCTCGGCTGCGCCAGCACCCATAACCCTCGCACCGCCAACAGCTTCGTCAGCTCCGGCAGCCCCGCAACAATCCGCACCTGCCCCGCAAACCACCGCCGCTATCGCACGGGAAGCTCCTGCTGCCGCCGTTGAGCAGCCGGCGCCGGCGAAGAAGGCCTGGTGGAAGATTATCGGAAATTAGCATCCCGGAAAGTAAGCATGCCGGAAAGGCAAATCATGAATGCCGAGATATACGATCTTCGCGGCTTGAATTGCCCTTTGCCGGTGCTCAAAACCCGCAGGAAGCTTGCGGATATGGTCGCTGGCAGCCGTATATGGGTCGAAACAAGCGACCCGCTAGCTGTCATCGACATGCCTAACTTTTGCCTGACCGAGGGTCATAGGCTGATCGAAACGCTCAGCATCGACGGTGGCCACCGATTCCACATCGAATGCGGTTGATTAGCCTAGCTTCACACCGGAAATTGCCAGCGGGTTGTCAAAGAGCGCAGCACGATCCGGCATATCAATCTGTGGCCGATCAAGAAATGCGTTGAACAGCTGGCTGACATAGCTCTCCGGCAAATCCTTGACGATCATCACCAGGCGCGTTTCGCGAACGCCATCCGGCCACGTTGCCAGCCGTGCCGGCGGGTGAAAAATCTGCTGCACCCCATGTATGACGAGAGGCCGCTCCGGATCGTCCTCCAACTGTACGATACCCTTTACGCGCAGCAATTTTTCACCGTGGGCAGAACGCAACAGGTCAAGGAACATGTCGAAGCTGGCCAGCGGTATCGGGGCATCGTGTTTCAGCGAGAATGACCGGATCTTCGCGTCGTGCCTGTTGACGTCGTGATGATGATCCTCGCCGTGATGATGGTGGTGCCCATGATCGATCTTGGCGTGTTCATGCTCGCGATCACGGTAGGCTTCCGCCTTTAGCCAACGCTGAACATCGACGGTCTTGGTTTCTGGATTATAGACGCCGCATTCGAACAACGCCGCGTATCCCGTGCGCGAGTCGGCTACGTCGATCAGGTCGGCCCCTGGATTTAACGCAACAAGCCTTGCGCGCAGCGCCGGAAGTCCTTTTTGGGCTTCCGGCAAATCTGTCTTGGTTATAACGATGCGATCAGCAACAGCAGCCTGCTTTGTCGCTTCCTCGTGCGCGTCGAGCGTTGCCATGCCATTGATCGCGTCGACGGTGGCGATCACGCCATCAACACGAAAGGCCTGCAACAACACCGGATGTCCCATGACGGCATGCAGAACCGGTGCGGGATCGGCAAGCCCTGTCGTCTCGATGATGACCCGTTTCAATCGCTGCAATTTGCCCGTCTGCAATCGGTCGATGAGATCCGAAAGCGTATCAATCAGCTCTCCGCGCACGGTGCAGCAGAGGCAACCATCGGAAAGCTCGATAATGCCGTCGCTGGCTTTCTCGACAAGTAGATGATCAATGCCCACATCACCGAATTCATTGATAATCACTGCCGTATCGGAGAGAGCCGGATCCTTCAGCAGCCGGTTGAGCAACGTCGTCTTTCCTGACCCTAGAAAGCCAGTTAGTACCGAGACCGGTATGGGAGCGTCTGCCATTAGTTCACTGCCTTCAAGGCCTCGCTTGCATCCGTCAGCGACGAACGATCTGGCCGCGGCATCGGAACCGGAACCCGACTCAATTCCATCCCCAATGAATTGATTTTCGCCGGCAGCAGTGCAACTTTTTCCACTGCCGGTTCATGTTCCATCCTATTCATGTAAGGTGATCCCTGAATGATATGCGCTTCGAGGTCCTTGCCGTCCCAGGTATCGGAACCCGACGCCTCCTTCGAACAAACACTCGGCCGCATATTGACCGCCACGTCGCGTGTGGGTGCACCATAGGGCTGTAATGTATCGATTGTCGTGCCACTGCCCTTAGTCTCGAAACCCTTAGCAAGGAGTTCGGCTGCTTTCGTCGCCCGCGTTGTCAGTTTTAATTCGCCCAGCACCACCGTGATGATCGTCCTGCCGTTGCGAGTTGCAGAGCCGATCAGATTGTAGCCTGAGGGGCAAACAAATCCGGTCTTCATGCCATCCGCACCCTGAAACCGGCCGATAAGCGCGTTCAGATTGGGCTGAAGTTTCTTGCCACCATAGTCGATGGCTTCAATATCGAAATAATGCGCGTACTGCGGAAACTCTCGGCGGAGCTGCAGTGTCAGGATCGCGAGATCCCGCGCAGTCGTATAATGGTCATCCGAGTGAAGACCGTTTGGATTAACGAAATGCGAACCTGTCATGCCGAGACGTTTGGCTTCGGCGTTCATGAGCACAGCAAACTTGTCGGAAGAACCGCCCAACGTCTCACCCACCGCCATGGCGATATCATTGGCGGACTTGACCATCATGATCTTGAGCGCATTGTCCAATGTCAGTTCGGAACCAACTTTGTAGCCCATCTTGCTCGGAGGCTGTTTGGCGGCAAGCGCCGTGATCTTGATTGGCGTATCCAGGGTAACCTGGCCTGACTCAATCATCCGGAATACCACGTAAACGGTCATCAATTTGGTCAAAGACGCTGGATACCAGCGTTGGAAAGCATCCTCTTGCGAGAGGATTTCGCCACTGCCGGCATCGACTGTAATGTTCGCACCAGCAAGGGCCGCCGATGCAGCGGTCATCGATATCACGCAACCCGAAAGAAAGAGTGCTACAGTTTTCCGCATTCCTGAAAATCCGACCTGTCTATGTAAACAACCTGGAAAGGCATTAAGCCGCGCTTCACACCGGGCAGCAATGCCCTTATCTATCTTATGTGGCAGGCAAAAGGCAAAACACCTTTGTTCTGTTCACTGAAATGTCAGACCTGGATTTTGGAGTTGCCCTCGAATGCCTTTGCTCAATCGCGCGATCGAAATGCAGGACGAGGTTTCCGCGTGGAGGCACCATCTGCATGAGAACCCAGAAATAATGTTCGACGTGCACGAGACAGCGCGGTTCGTTGCAGAAAAGCTGCGCCAATTCGGTTGCGACGAGGTGGAAACCGGCATTGGGCGTACCGGTGTCGTCGGAATCATTCGCGGGCGTCATGGCGAAGGTCCGACTGTGGGCTTGCGCTCCGACATGGATGCGCTGCCACTCACTGAAATTACCGGAAAGCCCTGGGCATCCCGTGCGGACGGCAAAATGCACGCCTGCGGACATGATGGCCACACCGCAATGCTCTTGGGTGCCGCGCAATATCTGGCCGAGACCCGTAACTTTGGTGGTTCAATCGCGGTTATCTTCCAGCCCGCGGAAGAAGGCGGTGGCGGTGGCCGTGAAATGGTCAAGGACGGCTTGATGGAGCGCTTCGCCATATCGGAAGTCTATGGCATGCACAATATTCCCGGACTTCCCATTGGTCAGTTTGCCATTCGCAAGGGTCCGATAATGGCAGCAACGGATGAGTTCACCATCATTGTCGAAGGTCACGGCGGCCATGCAGCGCAGCCGCACCGGACGATTGACCCCGTCGTCATCGGCGCTCAATTGGTCAATGCCCTGCAAACCATCGTCTCGCGCGGTACAGACCCACTTGATTCTGTCGTTCTGTCCGTCACCAAGTTTCATGCCGGCGATGCCCATAACATTATTCCTCAACGGGCCGAACTCGCTGGCACCGTTCGCACCTTGCGCCCAGAAATGCGCGACTTTGCCGAAAAGCGCCTGATCGAGGTCGCTAAAGGCGTTGCCGGAGCTTTGGGCGCAACCGCAACTGTCAATTATGCCCGCAACTATCCAGTAACGTTCAACCATGCTCGAGAAACCGACTTCGCGGCCAAAACGGCTCGTAGCGTCGCTGGAATTGATGCGGTCAACGAGGAAGTCGCGCCCATGATGGCCGGGGAGGATTTCTCCTACATGCTGGAAGCACGTCCAGGAGCGTTTATTTTCATAGGCAACGGTGAAAGCGCCTCGCTGCACAATCCGTCCTATGATTTCAACGACGACGCAATCCCGCACGGCATCAGTTACTGGGTGCAATTGGCTGAAAGTGCTCTCCCCCCGTCATCCTGATTGGCACCGGACTACTGGAAATTTCCACTCATCTTGAGACTTGGCGACCGCCGCGAAAAACAGTATGTCAGGTCAGTTGGTCCCGTAGCTCAGTAGGATAGAGTGTCTTTAAAAGCATACTGGTGTTACCGATCGAACGAACGCTATGATATATAAGGGCTTTTGGACTGGTAACGTTACCATATTGAAAGTTTTTTGATGTCTGGCTTAACGTCAATAAAACCGCTGGATTGTTACAAGCGCAGGGCTTGCGGATAGTCACCAGTCGCGTCCACGCAGCCCAGTAGGATAGAGGATTTTTAGTACCAACAAAGTTCCCACTTAGTGCTTACGCATTGTTCTGCTGGAGTATTTATCCTGTGGAAACGCTATCCTCTTTCTTTACAGAATTGTTGAGGGCGTCTCTGGTCTTCCACGACAAGTTTTTGCATGCGCGGATGTTGACTGGCGTCAAAAGTGCTTTATCCCTATCAAGGTGGAACCCGGTTTCCCCGCCTCACGGCCAAGCGGCCATCGCTGCATCCGGACCCCTTTCTTAAAATAAAATTGTGCCGCGAACCCATAAGGGAATTTGGGGGGAGCAATCTACTTACTTTCCTGTCGCCTACAAAGGGCTAGTCGTCGCCCGAATGGAAGATACGCTGCAGTCGCTCCATCGAAGATGGCCGACCGGGTGCCTTGTCTTAATATTCGCAAATTTAAACAGCTTGTTAAGCCACAAAGTCAGTTGATTGGAATACGGCGCTGGGTTAAGTAACGAACGTTAGTGTCCACGTAGCTCAGTAGGATAGAGCACAGGATTCCTTTTAAATTGGGCGTTATGTTTGGAAACTTCATAACGGATCTGCTCAAAGTCGGGGAACGCTTCGCTGTCTTTCAGCATGCCAATCCCGAGCCAAGCCCCTTGCGGGGAAGGTGTAGAGACTGGATGGGCAGCACCTAAAGGTTTTTGGCCAACGGTGAAGGGACAGTCCAGACCACGAACGTCCGATGGGCGGCGGCGAAAGTCGAAGTGGTATGAATCCTGGGGTCGGAGGTTCGAATCCTCTCGTGGACACCATTCTTGGTTCGCCCGCCAACCACCAAAGGTTTTGGGCTCACGCGAGTATTCCCGAGTGAAACTGTAGTAGACTTGGCAAGGCCGGAATCGTCTCCTCGACTCGCTGTGGAATCAGAGTGACCGAAGCAGTTCCATCACATCATATTCCATGACGATCATTCGCGGACGACCCTGATCACCGATCTGAAGCCCAGTCTCAACAAACTCTACACCGAACTCTCCTCGCTCCACTTGAAGGACCCAATCCCGTAGAAGCTGAAGATCAACGACATCTCGTTTTTCAGACTCAGCTGGATGATGCGTTATATCGAGATTCAATGTAGGCGCTGGAATGTTTTGGCTTATAATGTGACGTAACTTATCCATCTCGCTTTTCTGGCGTCTAATCACAGTGCGGTAGAACTCGATCTCCGAGACCTCTGATGGGTCAGATTGGTCCAGAGTCTTTTTCTGTACAGAAGATTGCTGCGACAGATTTCGAGATAATAACGTCATTATTTCGTCGAAAGATCCACGCCAAATCCGAAGTAATGTTGCGTAACCCTCCTTATCATTCAACAACGTCGAGCGTTTGGGAAATTTCGTTCCATGCAGCAGAATGCCCTTCTCCGACACTAGTTCTGCCACTGGATCGATCGGGGGCTGCGCGCCAACTAGTGTAGCGCAAATATGAGCGATCTTATCTAGGTTGTCCCTCCTCAACGTTTGTGAGGGATCAGTTTTGGCAACTAAATCTTTTGAACGTACGCGCGCTGCTTCAACTAAGCGCGCCGCTTCAGACAAAGGAAATAACGAGCGACCACCTCTGCGCCTTGTCATGCGATTTCCCTAAGAGAAGAAATTGACGTGGGAAGTTTGAGAAACTGCGGGTCAAATGGTGCCATAAAGAATTTCTTTGCCTCGTCGGACTGGAGTCCGAGATCATCCAGGCTGAGTGCATTATGGCTCATTGCGTGCAAATCCTCTCTCGAAACATTCTCGAGAAGGTATTGGGCAGCCGCTTCATATGCACGTACCGTCTCCGCCGCTGTTCGACGCCCCGCTGATATGGGCTGAAATCTGCTCTTGATAGCCACCTCATCGATCATGCGGCGGCATGTATCAAGTGATTCTTTGTCTCTGTACCCTCTGTAGACCCGTCCATACTTTTGCACGAAGGCCACTTGTTCAAACTCTGAAACATGAAGCCATTCAACCACGGTGTTATCGGCTTGAGAGATCAATGACTTTCTGCCATCTTCATCCTCGGCCATTCCTTCTCGGACCATGGTGGAAATTTGCGTAAGTAGATTTTTCGTTTCGATCATGCACTTGGCCAAAAGCGATTGCTTGGCATTAAAATCGTTAATCAGTTGGGTGCACTCCTTAAGCTCCCACTTAAGTTTTTCAAAGTCGCTTGATCCCTTTTGGGTCGTTAGTAGCCTCACACGTATCTCGTGTGACTCGTCCACTGCGTCGTTTATCTCCCTACTAGTTATGGTTAGTCTTCGGGAAAGGAGAGAGCCGTATCCCACGAGAGGATCCTCCCATTCCGGTCCTGTAAGGAAATGCCGACACAGCACACAACTGTCAGGACCGCCTTCAACCGGGCCGTATGTCGAGTTGTCACGTCCATTTTTTACTTCGCGCCGAATACATACCCCACCGTCATGGCATCGCGTTCCTTCCCAAGGACAAATCCCAAGCGCTCGATTCGTCCAAAGTATTCTGTCGCCGCCGTTTTCGGGCATCGCATTCTTAAGGGCATCTGGATGAGTGGACACTGTCCGGCGCTTAACCTGTTCGAAGGAAAGAGTTTTGAACTCCGTAAGGGCCGCGCTTGTCATTGTAGCGACTAATTTCATTGCGCCTTCATCAAGCGATCTGGTTATTTGTGCCGGGCTCAATTGATGGTAGTAAATAGTCATCAACAACGACTTATGACCTGCGATAAACTCGCTAACAACCTCAAGCGGCACTCCAGCTTGGATCAGAAGCGTTATTCCGGCTACACGCATTCCATGTGCGCCGTATTTGGATTTTTTGGGTCGCCCATACTGGTCTAATCCTACAAAATGGTCGACGTCCTCCGGTTCGCAAGTCTCATTCCAGCGGTTTTGTACTTCAAATAATGCATCGAGCCAGAACCTATTACGCATGGTGGCTTTGGGGATGCCAATGTCAGGGATGCGCATTAGAGGGATAATGTCAGGATAACTATCCAGTCCTCCTTCATCTGCCTTGTTCGCGCCGTCGACGTATTCCTTTCCGGTAATCGCGCGATTAGTGGGATTCCATGTCTGTTGCCAGATCCGCAGATCTGTTACCAACTTATGAATTCGCCTGTTGTGCCAAGGCACAAGGAAGGGCTTCCCTGTTTTGTTTGTATTGATCCAAAGTCCTGCAACTCTTGGATCATTGGTTCGCCTTATGCAGCCACGGTAAGGATCCGCTGGATCGGATGTCGACCAGTACCCTGCTAAGGGACCTGTATTTTCTTCCCACTTCTCAGTCGTAGGGTTGAAGAGTTCTGGATCGCCTTCTCCGCTGTCCAATCGGACGAACTGCGCTATACGCTCAGGTATTTCGTATGGAAGTAAAAATAACGTAGGAAGGACCGGAACATATCTTCTTTGTCCCGCTATAAGTGCTTGGCAATATGGGTGTTTTCCCGGCCAGCCGTCAGCACCCTCCTCGAGAATCTCCTGGAGCAACCTATAATATCGCATCGGTAAGGCTTTTGACGCAGCGCTTCCCAAAGGTTGGCCTTTGCCACTTCGCCGCAGGTCGTTGACCAATTTGAGACGTTGGCGTTCCGGAATCAAATCGTAGTATGGCTTGCCCAGTACCTTCAATTGCAGCAATTCTGCCATATGGTTGGAAAACTGGCGAATTTTTGAAAGATCGGCGACAACGGACAACGAAATGGCGTCAAGCCCTCGCGATGAGCGACGTTCGTTGAGAAACTCTATCAAAGAGGGCTTATGCTGACGTTGTAAAAAAAATTCCGGACTTGAAACATCTGTCCCTGTTTCATTCAAGTGATTGAGATAGGCCGCGAGCTTCTGAAGAGCCGCTACCGCACCCGTTGTTGTTGCCCGAACAGTACCGCGCCAATCGTTCCAACCCTCCATCCAAGCGGTGAGATGACGGGGAATATTATTGATTAAATCAGCCGAATTAACCGACCCGGGCACTGCTGAGCGCGACGCTCGACCCATGGCGATGATCTGCGGATCGCCAAAGTAAGTTCCAAATGCCGTCGCTAATTTCCGAAGACACTTTCCAGCGATGTTACCTCTCTTGCCCCAGATTTCCTCTGTGCGAAACTTTTGGCGCGCGCTATCATAGTAAAACCCAAAAAAAGCTCTAACCGTTTCACTGCCGAGATCGTCAAGCGAGTCGGCTCCTGTCGAAGCCATACACAATCCGGAAATAATCAGTGTTAAATACCTTTGGTAGCCTTGCTGATTGTCAGGAACCATGCGGCCATATATTTTCTCGGGAACTCCCCACTCGCTCAATTTCGCTTCTAGGTCCCGACCGAGCTTTGAGTTTTGCACTATCAAGGCTGCAGAAGGACCCGTAATCGTATCCTCTCGTCCTGTGAAATGCATAAGGCTCATCCGAACCTCCCCCATCTCGCGAGACTGAAGCAACTGGTTAGTCCAACCCACTATCTCCCGGATGAGGGTATTATATTTAATAGTAGATTCCGTTAGTTTTTGCCGGACGCTAGGGGGTATTGAAGTTACTTCGGTTATCGCAGACGCGATGAAATCCGCCCGATCGGATTTCCGAATGTAATCCCACTGCGTGAGGTTTAGCTCCACTGTCACTTGGATCACCCAATCGCTATTCTTACGAAATCATCCAACAACGAACTGACCGACCGGAACGCCGGGAACTTCGGAGCGAATTCAGAATCCGCTAGTCGCGCTTCGACTTCCTGAAAGATTCTATTTATTTCTGAATCAGTCGATAGCGTGTAAACTCTTGAGCTCAGAGGGCTTTTGTGGTGCATCATTTTTTGGATGGCTATCTCATTATGGCCTAAGCTGGCCAATGTATGGCCGTACAAATGCCTCAGGCCATGCGGTGTTGTGCCGTGATATTTGCTGACATGGAGCGTCACGCTGGGATTTTTCGCGATAGTACGCGCGAAAGCTCTACGCCAACTTCCTATCGAGGCTGCTACGGTATAGGGATCGCCGATCTCGGTTCCTTGGCTAGGAATCGCTCGGGTGTTAATCAAAAAGAAAGGATGGTCGGGCAAGCCCCGATGTTTTCGTATCCGCATAACTGGGTTGCGTACATTTTTGATATAATGGTAGTAAGATCGAACGAGAAATTCCCTAGCACCTGGCCAAGGAAGAAAATGCATCTGACAGCTAAAGTCATTGTCAAGCAATAAGTTCTTCCAGCCCGCCTTACACTTGTCGGCGCGAATATTACGCGGAAGCATATTGTATTTCCGAATTAGAGTTGACTGCCTGTTTTCAGTGCCTCCACCATCACAAAACTGTTGGGGATGTCTTAAAAAGACAACTAATCTGTCATCTACCACATGCAGATCATTGGTCCACAGATGGAGCGGTTCCGATCGCCGCGAGCCACCTAGCAATAATATTGCGAGCATGCGACCTGTCTCATCAAAGGTGGTTTGAGTGATCGAGTCTAAATTCCCAGTATCAAAACCTTCACTCAAAAATGGTATCAACAGTTGGACTGGAAATCTTTTTGTGGGAGAGGGTGTATAGGTCCTATCTTCCTTTCCAATGATCCTCGAAAACATCCTAGTTTGTTTTTGTGCGGGATCGTCATTGTTCAAATGCTTCAGGAAGCTAAAGCCGCTGACTTTAATCGCAGCAAAAGTCGATTCCAGATAATCGGGCCCATCGGAAGGCATAATATCGTAGAGATTGGCGGGATCGCCGATGCGGTCGTTTATCCTCAAGTAATCCAGAAATTTCTCTAAGGAAAACCCAAGACTTTTTAATAAATCTAGTGAAGGGCACGGGCTCCAGTATAGGCCTGTTTCATCGTAGAGACCCGAAGGTGTCGGAATAATCGTTCCCATTTTCAAATGGTTGCAAAACAAATTCAACCGTAATCTGGCCGGGGGAATTATCGACGCGGAGTCTGGTTTGTCTAATAGGTGGGCCGTTTGTACCTGGTGATCGTATAAGAGACCCAAAGCTTTCGCAACGCGTCGGTGGTTTGTGCAAGAAACAGCAGAATTCGAAACACAGTAGTCAACAAACGTTGCGAGTGGTCTGGGTGGCTCGCCTGGCTTGCCTAAAAACGGGACCGGGATTGTTAATCCTGGCACCGTGGGGTGCCGCATATTTACAATGGTGTGATGCGTCGGAATAGCAAATCCAAGACGAGGCAGGGCTTTTTGAAGTCGGCGACTTGAGAACATGTGATCCGACGTGGCCAACCCGTTAGTGTGATGGTTTGTTCCTATACCGCCTTGCCCAACGCTCTCCCACAAATACAGCGGTAGGTCCGTTTCCGTAGAATTTTGCACTTGCTACTCACTCCTGACCTGCGTCCCCAGTCGACGTCCCTCTCCCACACACGACACTTTTTGCTAACGATCAAGTACACCCGTTCACGAGCCCTCCAAAAATCGTTAGAAAAATTCGCGTAAAATATTATATTACAATTTCAATTAGTTAGGATAGATTTGCAAAATTCGTTTGTAGGATTCGCACTCAATATTTGAATATTGAATCCTTTGTGAAGTGCTTAATGAAACTTTTATTTCATTGAAACACAATGCGTGATCATCGCGACTCAAAGAACAATCTGAAGAATCTGGACTGGGCTTGCAACCTCCAACACTTTAGGTCCTGTAGGTTTGGCAGTTACATCGGAACGTGATCCAGACCTAATAGGCCGTCCAAAACGATAATTGAAATTGCGATTGCAGCGGGGTGCGCTTGGCTTGGTGGACTGGAACAACCATTCATGTCCACGCCCACACAAGTGATGTGTTTAAGTGGCATGTAGCATGTAGCCGCATGTTGTGGGAGATGGGAGGCAAGCGATCCTTCAGCTGTCTTCACACTTAGTTTAGAAGTCGGAATCCCTCCGGAACATAACTTCGCGCCAAGCGTCCAAACCAATGGACCAAGAAAAACTCGAGGCGTCGAAATTTCACGCGCACGTTTGACTAGTTGTCAATTCTTGCTCGCTATTGGTGTGCTCTGTATCCAACCTAGAGAACTACCATGCCGGAAAAGACCAAAATTGAGGCTCGGTCCTTTGCCGTAGCTGGTGCCGTAGTGCTAAGCATCATATGGCTCGGACTATTTATCGTCGTTTCATTTCATAGCAACAGGTGTGACGACAGTACACTCTGGAGCTTGTTTGCGCCGCGTACCTGGTGGGATACTCATATCTCGTGTCTCAGGATGAATGAGGTTGGGGACACTGCCGCTGGTGCATTCGCGCCGCTAGCCTTCATATGGTTTTTGGCTACTGTATTCCTGCAACGCAATGAACTGCAGATCACGCGGGATGAGTTGGCAGTCAGCCGTGGTGTGGCGATCCGTCAGGCCGAAGAATTCGAAGATCAAACCCTGCACATGGCAGCGGCAAATGAAGCGACCCTTAAGAGTATACAGACTTCATATCGGCTCAGCGTCATGGATCGGTGGCTGAAACTATCAGCAATCATAAGAAGGGCTCAGCGCGAGGTGACCTATGACCCTTTTGTTCAAGAAGGGCTGACTGAAGATTTAAGAAGGCTATTTGAAGAAGCGGCAAGCTTGGCTTTTAACCTTGGTGATAGGGCTGTAGAGACTTGGTTTCAGAAGGTATTGGACCTTGATACGCAATTACAGTTCCTACAAAGCGAACTATTTGCCTATGAACATGAGCAATACGACGATCCCGAAAGAGTGCCACCCGCGGGATTAGAGGCCGAGATAGAGGATTGTCGACGAGCGATGCTCGATATCATACACGGTGATGAGATACTCTTTAACATTGCAAAGAAGCACTTTGCACCTCCAAGCTGAGCAAAGCCAAGAGTCGAATTAATCGCGCGATTAATCTGTTCGACTTCCGGCCGCTCTGCCACACCATTACGATTCCAGAGCGACTCTTTTCGCTATCAGAGCAAATATAGAACAAACACGGTAGCGGCGGCCGTTTAAGCGACAATTTGAACTGGACACCCTCTGTCTGACATGGGGACGGATAGATTTGTCCGGAGAGGAGAGAGCCAATGAATGAAACGGCGCGGAAACATGATGATGATGTCGAACGACTGATTGCCGAGCACAATGGCGATGTCCAGGCCGCGATCACGGTTCTTCTGTCGGAACGCAGTTTCCTGATGAAGGAACTCGAATACGCATCATTGGCCATGGGTTACGTCCCAATTCCGCAAACTATTGACGTCAGCCCATTTGAGTTTCTTAATATCTAGGTCGCTTGGTCTGTCAACGGCGCACTAGCGATTGAGAGCCGTACGCGCTCCAGCCATTGATGTTGGAGGAGTCTGTCATGTCTCTGCATCTTTTTGAAAAACTCACCTACAGCGAAGACGACTGGTACATTATGCAGGACGCCCACCTTAAGGCGTGTGAGCTTCTCGGCGAAGACCCCGTGTCCTACGAAAATGCGGATCGCCTGGCACGCATCATAATGAACCTCTTCGATGGAGGCGCGCGCGACTTTCAGATCATTGCGTCGATTGCGGCTCATCGTGAAGCTGTTTTGGATCGACAATGGGCCACGTATCATTGATTGCCGCAAAACATGTATGATCGCCAAATCTTCGAAAGATTTGGTGGCAGGCCGTGACTTTGACGAAACTGCAGATTTCTGGATTTTCGGCCTCGAATGCGATCCGCTGTTTGATCGGCACTATACGCCGCACGGCCAGACTGAGCTTTACACTGAGCGTCGAGATGCAGCATGATTGGCCTGCCGATACCCCCAACTGGCAGCCGGCCAAAGATTGAGACTTCATTTAACCAAGCCGCCTCTACGGTCCTGAGACATTCGTTCTGGATGGATCGTTTCACGAACTTGCCGCACGGCATCGACGAAGCCGCCTCAATCGGTAGTTCGTGGAAGCCCTGATTTACAGAAGCGAAGCTTCCGTTCCACAACGCGAAAGCCGCACCAATCGAAGCCGCTTCTTTCAGTGATGGCTGAAGCTACTTGCCTTTGGCGTCGCCCGCTGGCGGACCCGAGCGGACGCGACGAGCGGTACTGCCAGTGGGCTGGTGACACTGTCTTACCCGCCGCTCTTCCATGGTGGGTTTTTTCTTGCCTATGGAACATGCCGAATGACTTAAAAAACTGCGGCCGAATACTTGCTTCGTGTGGTGGACAGGCGAAAATGGTCCCGCTTTTGCCCTGTTAACTAGGAAATTCACCATGAGGGAAGATGAACGCATTTGGGCCGTCAAGGAGGTCCTATTCGACTATGTGAAAAGCCCTTCTCTGCGCCATATCCGTGACCCTCATTCGGTAATCAAGTTGGCGCGGGAAATTGTCAAGAAAATAGACCGCGGTAATTCCATCTGGAGGAAATGGGATGGTCAACGTGAGATTTTGCTCAAGTCTGCTATGAATTGCTGGATACCCGTTGAGGAATTGCGTGACTTTCTCAATGGCATGCCTGGACCAGCGCTTACGACGACGGACGTTTCCCAGCGCCTTAGAGCATTCGAGGACGAGGACTATTATTCATACCCAAAGGATGAGCTTCAGGAAGGCTGCTTGGCCATATATGAAAAGGAAAAGGCTGAAGGTACAGAGCTACCAGCTATCATAGGTCTTCTTCGAGATTACGTAGAGCGCGAGGAAGAACGCTTGCGTGTCGAACAGCATGAAAGGTACGGGCGCTTACGTGAAGAAGATAGATTGGCGCGGGAGCAGCGTCTCCTATCCGGCGCTGACTGCAAATGGACCCAACTGGCGAAATCGCCGCATTGGTATTCTCGCGTCAATGGCCGCACTTACCGCCTAACGCCCACTAACGACAAAATGTGGAATCTCTATCGCATCAATTCGCCTTTAGACAATGAAAAGGGCGCTTTAGTTGGCAAATACCAGCGACGCGGTGAGGTTACGAAAGTAATCGCGCAAATGGCGTATCAGCCGGAACCAAAGTGGTAAACCGTGCATCGGCATTCTCAAGAGGTCAGAATATGCAGCTGGTGGAGGATAACGTCCGGTTTATAACGCTGGTAGCGTTTTCGGTACATTCCCATTTCCTAACGGGCTGACGCCAATTATTTCCGCCTCCGACTACGCTAGCGATCCACGCGCAATCAAAGTCGCGAACGCTGCGGTTCGGTTGAATGAATTACGTGAAAATTGGCTCAACCCGACCGATCCGGTGGTTCGCATGCCAGTGGTTGTTCCGGGTTATCCCGACCGTATCTTGCCAAAGGATTCCAATTCCGAAGCAATATTGAAACAGCGCACACTTACCAATCTCTACAACGCCCGCCATGGAGTTGCCCCATAAAAACCGGACAGGATCAGATTTCTGTTTGACGGTTCAAGAACTCACGCGGCGACTGATACCCTAATGCCTTGTGCGGGT
>NZ_JACHXN010000017.1 GCF_014192095.1 Phyllobacterium trifolii | reverse complement strand
GTCCAGACAAACAATGTTCCGAAGGCAATGCATATCATGGGCAATGACAGGGGAACGTCCTTGAGCAGCATCGGCAGCCAAGCGGTGAACAGAACGACCACGCCAAACAGCGCGAGAAGGACAACATAGGTGTTGATTGACGTACTCCTATGAATGGCGGTCTACCGAGCCGCTCGCGCGCTGTAATCCCGGCCTCTTTCGCTGCGAGAATGAAAGTCTCAGGCGCGACTTGCCAACCGGCCGTGCCGCGTAATCCAGCCCATCTTTAGTGCCTTATCCCGCGTCTTCTCGTGCCCTTGAGCAATCATGGACTATAAATGCCCATCCAATTGGAACCGGTTCACGACCAGTTTTGTCACTATAGCGGGCGAGAAGCTCTTGTATTCCACCATGATCGAGAACGCCCGTAGCGTTTACTTGTTCCCCGGCTTAAGGCTCTTGACTTCGGCTTCATCCAACCGGCGCAGCAAGTCCTCAAACTTCTCATCATGAGGGAATGGCTTGTAATATGAGCGCAATGCTTCACCGTACTCGGGCCGCTTGAGTTGCCAGTCAATAATTCGCGCACCTTTGGGCTTTTCATCGTTACTCAAATGCGTCTCCCCTTGGTCCTGAACCGTCCCACGGTCGAATGGTTCCGGATACATCAGCGTAAGCTCAAGTTCCTGTTCGATTATCAGGATTTTATTGACTCTCTCTGTCCACTGGCGGACACTCTTCAGGTCGCTAGCAGGGCGCTTGCGATTGAGAGATGGAACGTGCTCCCGCCTAAACGTATGGAGGGGCTTCCATGCTGTATTCAAGCATCGATCATATTTCCTCTGAAAATGACTGGCGTATCCTGGAAAAGGCCCATCAACGAGCCTGCCAGATTCTTGGCCGCGATCCGAAATACCATCCTCTCGCAGAACAGGTGGCACGTACGGTGATCATGTTTTTTGCGCGAGGCGAAAGAGACTACGAGAGAATAGCTAGTATGACCGCAAAACGTGAAATCAATTTGTTTGAGTTTGTGACAGAGCCGATGGGAACCAACGTCCGCGACATGTCCATGATAATAGCAAGCCGGCCCAAGTACCTCCACTGACTCGCGATTAAGTTTGAATGCATTTCTGGTCCCACTCCCCTTGGGATGAGCAGAGGCCCGACCTGCCCGAAGTCAAAGTGTCGTGGCAGAGGATCTCGACGACTTCGCTTTGTCGACAGAGATAAAGATCGACCCAATCGAAGAGACGCAACCTTAACTATCGATTGGTTCACAAAAGGAACGATCAAGCAGCCACCGCTCGCATCAAACTTTTGCTGGCTATCCCCTATTGCAAGCAGAGGTTCCGGCGCCGATGAGCGTCAGCGTCAGACCTCACTTCCACAAGCGGCTTGTCTGCCAGAAGCATGCACTACTATCCTGTCTTGAAAGAAACCTCTCACCGGGTACCGCACATTTTGCGTTTATCCAAGCCGCCAAGGAAGCAGGCAACCATGTGGATGAGCCGGAACGTGGATCACCGGCTGGCAAGTCTTTTCGGCGGCATAAGGGCAAGCCAAGAGGTGTGTCTGACTTCCGCTTGACCTGAGGGGATTCGTCTGCTGGCAGACACAAGGTTGCAAACTTAAAATTCTATAATATTCGTATGCAGGTCAGTGCCTCTTTCATGGGATCTCGAAGATGTCTCAGGAACTGGACCACAAGCTGGACTGCCCGAACTGCAAGACAATCTACCTTAGAATTCCCGAGGATGTATCGGGCCACACGCCTATTAACTGCGCTAGCTGCGGAGAGTACCTTGGATATTGGGGAGAGTTGGAAGCCGACTTCTTCAAGCAAGGCGGAATGAACGGCGCGTTCCGGCTCGACAAGGGCCAATTTGTCCGGATCGACCAAGACACAGTTCATGCGCATGAGTTGGCGAGCGGTGGCCAAGAACAGTTGCGGGTGGCACTGATCGAGTCCGAGAGACCGGAAGCGCCGGAAAGCTCAGGATTAGACCGGGCGAGTGCGCCTCCTGGTGTAAAGCCTCACAACCATCCATGACCGATCACGACAGGCTGAATCTGGAAATCAATGCGCAGGCCAAATTTGCGAGTGATGCGCTGCCGAAAAGGGCAGACGTGTTAAAGCTCGTTCCTGCGCTCGCCCGAGAATTTCCACATCGAAGCTCGGAACAGATAATGCTGAAAATGAAACATGTCTGGAAAGATAGGGGGCTGCACTGGAACGTCGACTGAGAAGCAACCGGCCATGATGACAAAGCGGTCCCGACTGGTTTCGCGACCGAAATGTCGAACTACGAGTTGTAGCGTGAATGATTATCGTGCCCATGGATAGCTCACAAATCCCCGGGTTGTACGCAAAAGCTGTTCAATTTCCGCCTTGCGCTCCTCCAACAGTGCAAATAGCTATCTCGCGCCCTTACCTGAATAAGTTCTTACAACAACATTCATAATGAAATTCCAACTCTGCGAAGGCGTTCATAATCTGAATGCGCATTGTGGAGAGCATCGATCCGAACCAACGGCTCAGGTCCTGCTGCCCAACTTTCACAGCATAGTTCCGGCATCGTCGCCGAAAGCGTGGCTTTGAGACAGATGCGGCGATTACCGGCATCAATAGCGCGCGGCCAAGCCGCACGTTGTTACGCCATAGGCTGAAGATCGTAGAGATAGGCCACTGCCCTTTGCGCATGCGCGGCCGCAGAAAAGAGGAACCGTTTCTCATTCTTCAGGACCGAGAGTCTGGAAGCAGTATAGCTCGCGTGATCCGGTCGTGGTTCCAACTCCGGCACGATATCGGCGCACAGGAAAACGGCGCGCCGAGTTCTGCGACATATCCTGACAGTTCGGCCTAAAAACTGGCTCTCGGATGAAATCTAGAGACTGCTGAAAGCTACTTGTGGGGCGGCTCGAGCAATTCGATGGGGTTGCCAGCCGGGTCGTCGACGAGAACCTGCTTGCCACCCATCCCGGTCACGATCTCGTTGCGAAATCTGGCGCCAGATGTCCGGAGGCGTTCGACCTCGTCTTCGATGTTTTCGACCTCTAACTGGATGCGGTTCCATCCGCCGGGTTCCGGCCGGCGTCCATCCGGCATGGGCTGGGACGCGCCACCGGGTCCCGTCGTCCCATTCAGCAACAGGCGAAGATGCCCTCTGGTCAGCATGGCGAAGCTGGGAGCGGGATGCATGGCGACCGCGAAGCCGAGCGATTGCGTGTAGAATGCAATCGCGGAATCGACATCATCGACGAAATAACGAACGCTGACAGCCATATCAAATCCTCCTTCAGACGAGGGTTAGGACGGTGGCAGCAGCAGCCAGCAGCACAACCACGATCCATGGAGAGGCTTTCCAAACGGTGAGCAACAGAAATCCGGCAAGTGCGAGCGCGAAGTCGCGCGGCGAGAGAACGGCGCTGGTCCATACCGGGCTATAGAGAGCCGCTCCGAGAATCCCGACGACCGCGGCGTTGGCACCGCGCATCGCAGCCTGAGCCGTCGGGCGCGTGCGAAAGCTGTCCCAGAATGGCAGGGTACCGAGCAGCAGCAGGAATCCCGGCAAAAAGATCGCGATCAGGCATATGGTCGCCCCGAGGAGGCCGTTCGGATCAGGCTCCACAACAGCGCCGAGGTAGGCTGCAAACGTGAACAGGGGTCCTGGGACTGCCTGGGCGGCCCCATAGCCGGCCAGGAAGGTGTCATTCGTCATCCAGCCGGGATTGACCACCTCGGACTGCAGCAAGGGCAGCACGACATGGCCACCGCCGAAGACAAGCGAACCGGAGCGATAGAAGGAATCGAACAGGTTTATGCCTTGCGAATGAACGGCGGCTGCCACGACCGGAAGGCCACCGAGCAGGAGAAAGAACGCAACGAGGCATCCGACTCCAACAATTGGAGAAACCCGGAAAGACAGATGCGTTGTCCTCATGATTGGACCGTTGCGGCAGATTGCAAGCCCGGCGAGTGCGCCGACCGTGATCGCCGCGACCTGTCCAATCGCGCCAGCCGCGAATACGACGATGAGGACAGCGGCGAGCGCAATGCTCGCCCGCTCTCGATCAGGAGTAAGTGTCTTTGCCATGCCCCAGACTGCCTGGGCGACAACCGCGACCGCCACAATCTTCAGCCCATGTAACAGACCGGCTCCTACGGGGCCATCGAATGCCGTTGCAGCCATCGCGAAGATGACAAGCAGGATTGCAGACGGCAGTGTGAAGGCAGCCCAGGCAGCAAGCGCCCCCATTGGGCCACCGCGCAGGAGACCGAGAGCAAAGCCGACCTGGCTTGAGGCAGGGCCGGGAAGAAACTGGCACAGCGCCACCAGATCGGCGTAGCCGGCCTCGTCAATCCATTTGCGGCGTACCACCAGTTCGTCTCGGAAGTAGCCAAGATGAGCGATCGGGCCGCCGAAGGAAGTGAGGCCGAGCTTTAAAAAGGCTGTAAAGACTTCTCCCGGCGTACCATGTGGACGCGTGATAGCTTCTTCATGAATTACTTCCGCCGACGACTTCACGAAACAGCTCCTTGGCCTTTTCCCTGGCGAGTGCGAGAGCTGCGACGCCGGAGGGTGTCGCATTGTAGATCCTGCGATGGGTGCGGCCTACCCGTTCGGTTCGCGAGGTGAGATATCCCTTCTTCTCCATGGAATGCAGCATCGGATAAAGCGTCCCGGCCGAAACCTTGTAGCCGTGATGCGCCAGTTCCTCGATCATCCAGAGACCGTGGAGCTCGCCCTCGACCGCATGATGCAGGACGTGAAGCCGGATGAAGCCGGAAAGAAGGTCCTGGTGTTCCATGCATCACCATCAAAATAAAACTTTACTCTCGAAAAACGATATCGGGAACCGAGACTAGAGGCAAAGAGTTTTGCCTGCAACGCCAAACGGATAGGCGGTTTATCGAACCGCGAACCAAAGGAGAAGACCAATGGTCCGTGAAGCCGATCGCAATCCACGCCATCATACGCAGAAGATGCAGACACAGCTTCAAGAGACAATGGACCACTTGCGGGAAGACATCGACAAGGTCGGTGAGCCGCAACTGAAGGCCATGTTCGAAACAGCAGCCGAGGTGCTAGGCGGTCTGAAGAAGGCGTTTGGCGACTGCGAAAAGAAAAACGAGGCGGCATGGCAATAGTGCAGCTCGAACCTGGGGGATGCCAGTGTCCATGCGCCGCGCCAACAACACAAGCGGCATAGCGAGGCCAACCTCCGGTTGCGGCGAAAGTGGTGGACGCGAGGCAACACAGACAAGGCCGGCTTCGGGATAGAGGGCGCAAGTACGTCATGGCATCCTCCCTTCGGCCCACACGTGTCAGGGGCGCTGTTCGATGGATTGGGTATGATCAAGGTTGGCGTAGCGTCTTGGCCCCGCCGAAGCGGCACGGGATGGCGGGGGCCAATCAGTTGCCCCCTATTGCGCGTCACGTCCGGAAGAACGCGAGAAGGTCGGCGTTGATGGTCTCTGCATGGGTAGTTGGCATGCCGTGCGGAAAGCCCTTATAGGTCTTGAGCGTCCCGTTCTTCAAAAGCTTTGCCGAGAGTGGCGCCGAGTCGGCGTACGGCACAATCTGGTCATCGTCCCCGTGCATCACGAGCACGGGAACGGTGATCTTCTTCAGATCCTCGGTGAAATCGGTCTGAGAGAAGGCGACGATCCCGTCATAGTGGGCTTTGGCGCCGCCCATCATCCCCTGCCGCCACCAGTTCCTGATCACTGGGTCGGAGGGCTTCGCGCCTGGCCGGTTATAGCCATAGAAGGGTCCTGCGGCCACGGCATGGTAGAATTCACTACGGCCTGCCGCGAGCTGGGCCTGGAAGCCATCGAATACGTCCTTTGGCAAGCCGCCGGGATTGGCGTCGGTTTTTACCATCAACGGGGGGACGGCGCTCAAAATGGCTGCCTTCTCTACCCGAGTTTCGCCGTGGCGCGCGATGTAATGCACCACCTCACCGCCCCCGGTCGAGTGGCCTACGTGAATGACGTTCTTGAGATCGAGCTTTTCCGTCAGTGCCGCAAGGTCGTCAGCGTAGTGGTCCATATCGTGACCGTCACTGACCTGGCTGGAGCGCCCATGGCCGCGCCGATCATGTGCGATGACGCGAAAGCCCTGGTTAACGAAGAACATCATCTGCGCATCCCAGTCATCGGCCGAGAGCGGCCAACCGTGGCTGAAGACGATTGGCTGTCCCGAGCCCCAGTCTTTGTAGAAAATCTCGACGCCGTCTATTGTGGTGATCGTAGGCATATCTTCTCTCCTCAATGTGCAGAACTGGACGCAGCGATACGTTGCAATGCGTAGGCCCGGGCCAACCGGCATACTTGAAACGATAGCTGGCCGGACCCTGCTGATACTGCCGTATCAGATCGTTAGAATTATCGGCATTCTGTAAATTAGCCGTCCGGGCCACAGGCTAGGCGTTTTCCTTGAAAACTCACTGAGCCACCAAACCTGGCAACTGCATCGCCTTCGTAACCGGCGGCGGATTCCACTTCCCTGTCAGAGCATCGGGCTCGGGTGCGTAGAGCCGCATTGTCAAGTTGTACGGCCCTTCGGGAGCCGGCAGCCAGTTCCATTCCTTATCCTTGCCCGGGCTCTCGTGCTGGAAATAGAGATCGAGCGAACCGTCAGCGTTATACACGAACGGCATCCAGCTGCTGACCGCAAATCGGTTGATTGAGTTGGCGACCTGGAATCCCTTGTCGTCATACAGCGTCACCGACCAGAAGGCGTGGACGGGCGGAATTTCGGCCTTGTCGAAGTGAATTGTGTAATTGTTCCTGCCATCGAGCGGCTGGCCGTTTTCGTCGGCAAGATTGAGCGGATAGATGGCGTCTTCGGGTAGGTTGGCACCGAGACCCTGCTGCGCAACGATGGCGCGTTTCAGGTAGTAGTTTCCATACACCCCCATCGTGTCGGTGTTCATCGACCAACCGTTGGCGACTCGGGCGAGCGTCTTGAGCTTCCACAGCATGAGTGCCTGTGCATCCTGCGGAACGGTCGCGAGTGCCTTCTGGACCACCGGATCCGCCTTGGACAGGTCGAAGCTCTTGCCCGGCTCGATGCCGATCCGCTTCATCCGTGCCAGGATCGGCTCGTCGGTGCTATGCGGCGGGATCACCTTCAAGAGCTCAGCGGCGTAGGTGAAGTAGCGGTCTGCGGGCATGGTATCGACCTGGACCTTCGGTGACGTTTTCATATCAATCGACGGGTCGATCTTCACTTCGGCAGGTTTGGAATCTTTGCCCCATTCGGAGAGCAGCGTGATCTTGTAGCCGTCCTGGACCTTGTGAACGGCTTCATAGTCCGGCGGTCCGTCCGTCTTTGTTCGACCGATGATCCAGACATAGGGCGTCGGTGCGTCGATCCTCTGTGTGCCTTCCGGCAGCTTGAACTCATCGAACTTCACACGGAGGTCGGGCCGCCAGTTGGGCGGTGCGATCAGGAAGTGACCCGCTGCGGTTCCGGTGGTCCGCCAGCCCGGGGAGGCAAACACGTCCGTCCACATGTCGAGCATGGGCAGCAGGTAATAGCGCGCGCCAGTGTCGGGAGCCGAAACTACCACCGGCTCCTTCGTCAGATCGAGCCAACCGCTCGAGTACAGCGTGTCGAAATTCGGACGTACCACCACCTTCAGGTCCGCCGGCGGGAACTCGAGGATGTTGTTGAACTGATTGGCCGGACCACCGATCGCCCCCGGCCTGGCATCGACATTTGTCAGCTGCCTTCTGGTGACGTCCATCGACAGCAAGGGATAGAAATACACGTAGGCGTCCACGCCTATCGCATGCGCCTCCTCCTCGGTGATCGCAGGCGGCGAGCTCTGAGCTATCGCCCCTTGCGTTAACGTTGAGCCTAAAAGAAGACCCACGAAGAGTGCAGTCGCCGTTCTGTTCATATCGTTCTCCCGTTGCTGTTCTCTGACTGTGCCCGCCCCCCAATTTGCAATCAGCTTGTTGCAATCAGCTTGCTCGAAAGCCGCAATCCTCATGAAAAATTGCCAGGAACTAGCGAATGGAAGACTAGAGATTTGTGAAAGGACGAAGGAAGTACGTTACTGTTACAAAGACGCTTCATGGCATAGAAGCGCTGCTCTCTCAGTTCACTGACAGGCTTGACATCGTGGAACAAATGCCATCCGCGGCGATTGCCATCTTATGGGTGAGAAATGCCGGCCCTTAAAATTATCTTTCGAGTGGCGCTTCAGGTTTTCCGCAATGGCATTCAGAATCATAGGCACGCCTGTTGAACGGCCACTCGTATTTGCTTCGCCCGCTGGGAGCTATTGATCTGCAAATTGCGCGAGTGATGCACAGATTTCATAGCGTCCGGAGGTATCGGTTTGCGCGCAGCGCTGCAGCGTTTTGATGATCTTTGGAACGCCTATCATCTGCGCCAGGTCGCGCGGCCCATGCCTGAAATTGAGGCCAAGCTTGACTGCCGTGTTGATAGCTTCCGCCGAGGCGAGTTCTTCCTGAAAGGCGAAGGCTGCTTCATTGGCAAGCATTGAAGCGACGCGGACGAAAATATCCGGATCACCGGGGATTTCCGCTAATGCGCCGGTTGTCTCACGCGGATAGGTGAAAAAGCCCGAGCCGGTTTTCCGGCCCAATTTCCCCTTACGCACCATATTTTCAAGGATCGACGAAGGCGTGAAGCGCGGCGCTTGTCCAAAAGCGTTCCAGACCGCCCGTGTCGCATGAAGGTTTATATCGACGCCGACGAGATCGATGAGTTCGAACGGTCCAAGCGGAAAGCCTCCCGACGATTTTAGACAGGCATCAATCGTCGCGGCATCGGCCACTTCCTGCTCCAAAAGTTTCAGCGCTTCGCCATAGAACGGCCGAGCACAACGATTGACCAGAAAGCCCGGACTGTCGCGCAGCTCGACAGCTGTCTTGCCAAGCCGTTCAACGAGCGCGGCAAGCTGCTTCATAACGGCCGGATCTGTCGCGGGCACTGCAACCACTTCGACCAATTTCATCACGGTTGCAGGGTTGAAGAAATGCAACCCCGCGCATCGACGCGGGTTCTGCAGGCCTTCCGCTATCGCGGTGACCGACAGCGATGACGTGTTGGTTGCAAGGATGCAGCTATCATCGCACACGGCTTCCAGCGCGCGAAACAATCCAGCCTTGGCTTCAATGGTTTCAATGATGGCTTCGATGACAAGCTTGCAGGGCGCAAGACCAGCCAGATCATCTGCGATTACGATGTTCCGCGCCGCCACAGCCAATTCGTCCTCACCGGCCCTGCCACGAGCGATGCGCTCCTCGATGCCGGCAAGAATGGTCGCCTTGGCTGTCGCCGCCATGCCGGGAACGGCATCATACAAGATCGTCCGTTTGCCGCCACGCGCCATGAGCTGGGCAATGCCGCGACCCATCACGCCCGCGCCAACGACGCCGATTACATTCATTGTTTCACTCATGTCAGCGCCCTTTGAAATCCGGCTTGCGCTTGACGCGAAAGGCCGCGATGCCCTCCGCCTTGTCCTCGGTGGAAAGCAGCAGTTCGAAGGAGCGCCGCTCCAGATCGAAGCCCTCCGGCTTGTCCAGGGCGGCCAGCACAGCCTGCTTGGCAAATTGCTGGGCCAAAGGAGCGCCCTTGACAAGCTTGGCCGCAACCTCCCTGGCGGTTTGCAGTGCTTCGCCGGCAGCGCTTATATGGGAAACAAGGCCCCATTCGAACGCTTCATGCCCAGTGATAGTTTCGCCGCTCAGGACCATCCGCATCGCTCGCCATTTGCCGATGCTGGTTGCAAGGCGCTGGACACCACCTGCGCCGGGGATGAGACCAAGCCGCACCTCCGGCTGGCCGAACGTGGCATTGCCGGCAGCGACGATCAGATCGCAGCGCTGCGCCAGTTCGAAACCGCCGCCGAGGCAGTAACCTTCCACCGCGGCGATGAGCGGCTTGCGGACCTTGGCAATCGCCTCCCAGGAATGCAGGCGCAGATCATGCACGCCGTCCACGGCAGTCTTGTCGGCAACCTCGCCGATATCCGCGCCAGAGGCGAAATTGCCATCGGCGCCCGTCAGGATGACGATGCGTATTTCGGGATCGCGGTCGAAATGAGCCAATGCTTCCGCCAGTTGCTTCAGCATACCAGTGTTGAGCGCATTGCGTGCATCTGGGCGGTCAAGGGTCAGGATCGCATAACCATCCTGTATTTCGGTTCGGATAGTGTTTTCCAACGCGCGCCTCCCATTTTCCACGCTCAATATCCGCACAATCAGGTAATTATTCAAGCTTGAAATTTCATACTTGAAATTATTTTCATGCGGTGACACGATGATGGCACGACGAAGGTCAAACCGGAGTGCATGTCTGATGAAGATCGCCTGTCTGGGAGGAGGACCTGCCGGTCTCTATTTTGCCATCAGCATGAAGCTGCGCGATCCTGCTCACGACATCACCGTCATCGAGCGGAACAAAGCCGACGATACATTCGGCTGGGGCGTAGTGCTTTCCAACGAAACGCTCGGCAATCTCGCCGCCAATGATGCGATCAGCGCCGAGGCCATCCGCACGCAATTCGCCTATTGGGACGATATCGCCGTTCACTTCAAAAACACCGAAACGGTATCGACCGGACACGGCTTTTGCGGCATTGGCCGCAAAAAGCTATTGCTTGTGTTGCAAAACCGCGCGAGAGAGCTCGGCGTTCACCTGCGCTTCGAAACGCCGGTCGACGACGTGGTGGCCTTGAGCAAGACTTATGATCTGGTCATCGGAGCCGATGGGTTGAACTCGCGCACCCGCACCGCATTCGCCGAACATTTCAAGCCTGAGATCGACATACGCAAATGCAAGTTCGTTTGGCTCGGCACACACCAGAAATTCGACAATGCCTTCTCCTTCATCTTCGAAGAGACCGAATATGGCTGGATCTGGGCGCACGCCTACCAGTTCGATGACGACACGGCGACGTTCATCGTCGAATGCACGCAGGCGACCTGGGACAAGTTCGGCTTCGGCGCAATGAGCCAGCAGGAGTCCATCGCTGTGTGCGAGCGGATTTTCGCGAGATATCTCGGCGGTCATGCGCTTATGACCAATGCCAATCATATTCGCGGCTCGGCATGGATCAGCTTTCCCCGCGTGCTGTGCGAGAAATGGTCGTATCGGAACGTCGTGCTCCTCGGCGATTCGGCAGCAACGGCGCATTTTTCCATCGGTTCCGGCACCAAGCTGGCGCTCGAAAGTGCTATCGCGCTGGCAGAGTATCTGGATATGGAAAAGTCGATCGGTGCCGCCTTCGACAAATATGAGGACGAGCGCCGTTTGCAGGTGATGCGGCTGCAATCTGCCGCGCGCAATTCGCTCGAATGGTTCGAGGATGTGGAGCGTTATTTCGATCTTGATCCCGTCCAATTCAATTATTCACTGCTGACCCGCTCGCAGCGTATCAGCCATGAAAATTTGCGCCTGCGCGACCGCAACTGGCTGGCCAATGCGGAAGCGTGGTTTCAGGAAAAAGCCGGCGCCGGGCAAGGCACGCACCGCGCTCCGATGTTCGCGCCGTTCCAACTACGCGGTATGGCGCTGAAGAACCGAATCGTCGTTTCGCCCATGGCGCAATACAAGGCCGTCGATGGGGCACCCAACGACTGGCATCTGGTGCATTATGGCGAGCGTGCCAAGGGCGGTGCGGGCATGGTAACCATCGAGATGACCTGCGTCAGTGCCGAAGGGAGGATTACGCCCGGATGCACCGGCATGTATGCGCCCGGGCATGAAGCCGCGTGGAAGCGGATCGTCGATTTTGTCCATGCAGAGACCGACGCGAAGATATGCTGTCAACTCGGCCATTCCGGCGCCAAGGGCTCGACGCGGGTCGGCTGGGAAGGCATGGACGAGCCGCTCGCCGACGGCAACTGGCCGGTGCTTTCCGCATCGGAACTCGCATGGTCGAAACAGAACCAAACCCCGCACGCCATGACGCGCACTGACATGGACCGCATACGCGATCAATTCGTCACGGCGGCGCGGATGGCAAATCGCGCTGGATTCGACATGCTGGAACTGCACGCTGCGCATGGCTATCTGCTGTCGTCCTTCATCACCCCGGTGATGAACAACCGCGCCGACGAATATGGCGGCTCCTTGCAAAACCGCATGCGCTATCCGCTAAAGATTTTTCGCGCCGTGCGGCTGGCCTGGCCCGCTGAAAAGCCGATCTCCATGCGCATTTCGGCCAATGACTGGGTCGGCAAGCAAGGCATTACGCCGCAGGACGCGGTGCAGATTGCGCGGATGCTGCAGGCGGCGGGCGTCGATATCTGCGATGTTTCTGCCGGACAGACTTCGGTCGATGCGCGTCCGGTTTACGGCCGCATGTTCCAGACGCCGTTTTCGGACCGCATCCGCAACGAGACAGGCATGGCGACGATGGCTGTCGGCAATATCTACGAGCCGGACCATGTGAACTCGATCCTGCTTGCCGGACGTGCCGATCTCGTCTGCCTTGCGCGTCCGCATCTCAGCGATCCTTACTGGACATTGCACGCGGCCGTCGCCTTGGGCGACAAGACCGAATCTTGGCCAAAGCCCTATTATCCCGGCCGCGACCAGATGGTACGACTGGCAGAGCGGGCCGAGATCATCACGCCGGTCGAGGGCGCATAGATGGCGGGCTCGTTCGAAGGTAAGGTCGCGCTGGTCACCGGCGGCGGCACCGGGGTTGGCGCTGCAATCGCGCTGCAACTCGCAGGACAGGGGGCCCGGGTGATCATCTCCGGGCGGCGTGCCGATGTGTTGGCGAAGACGGCGGCAAAATCGGCATTGATTGTTCCGATTGCCGCCGATGTAACTGACGCTGCCGCCTCCAAGCACCTGTTCGAACAGATCGGCAGCCAGCTCGATATCGTCATCGCCAACGCGGGTGCCGCCGAAAGTGCGCCATTCCACCGCCTCGATCTCAAGACGTGGAAGAACCAGATTGATCTTAATCTTACCGGCGTGTTCACCACATTTCACCACGCGCTTCCGGCCATGATGCAGGTCAACAGCGGCAGGCTCATCGCCATTGCCTCGACTGCGGGCTTGAAGGGTTATGCCTATGTTTCGGCTTATACCGCCGCCAAGCACGGGGTTGTCGGGCTGACCCGAGCGCTGGCACTGGAGCTCGCCAAGACGGGTATTACCGTCAATGCGATCTGTCCCGGCTTTGTCGATACACCCATGCTGGACCATTCCATAGAGACTATCATCCGCAAGACCGGCAAGAGCCGCGCTGAAGCAGTCACCGCGCTCGCCGCATCCAATCCGCAAAAACGGCTGATCCAGCCGGACGAGGTTGCACAGACGGTTTTGTGGTTGTGCGGCCCGAATTCTGATTCCATCAACGGCCAGGCGATTTCCATTTCAGGAGGGGAAATATGAGCGACCCGACACAAAAACCATCCCTCGATGTGGGCGCATCCCCTGCTTTCGTCAAGCAGAACCTGCGGGTCTGGCTGAAGATGCTGAAGGCGACCAAGCATATCGAGGCGACAATGCGCGAAAAGCTGCGGATGGAATTCGATACCACGCTACCGCGTTTCGACGTGATGGCGGCGCTCTACCGCTTCGAAGAAGGGCTCAAGATGAGCGAACTGTCCTCGGCGCTGCGCGTTTCCAATGGCAATGTCACCGGGATCATCGAGCGGCTGGTTTCGGACGGTGCCGTACTGCGTGTGCCTGTCGTGGGTGACAAGCGCGCCATGCTGGTACGCCTGACACACAAGGGTCGGGACGAGTTCGCGCGCATGGCCGCTGCGCACGAATTGTGGATCAATGATATCTTCAGCAGCCTTCCGCCGGATACGACGGCACGGCTGAGTTCCATTTTCGACACAATCGAGCATTCGCGGGGACTGATTGCGGGAGATGACCATGCGTGAGATGGCAAACTACAAGGCCACCTATTTCAAATGGCACGTCGAGGGCGGTATCGCCATCATTTCGCTCGACCGGCCCGAGCGCAAGAATCCGCTGACCTTCGAGAGCTATGCGGAACTCCGGGACTGCTTTCGCGACCTCACCTATGCCGATGACATCAAAGCCGTAATCTTTGGCTCCAATGGGGGCAATTTCTGCTCAGGCGGCGATGTGCACGACATTATCGGTCCACTGTTGAAGATGGACATGAAGCGTCTGCTCGACTTCACCCGCATGACCGGCGATCTGGTCAAGGCGATCATGCACTGTGGCAAGCCCGTCATCGCCGCCGTCGATGGCGTCTGTGTCGGCGCGGGCGCGATCATCGCCATGGCGTCGGACCTGCGGCTCGCCGCTCCGGAAGCCAGGACGGCGTTCCTGTTTACGCGCGTCGGCCTTGCTGGCTGCGACATGGGCGCCTGCGCCATACTGCCGAGAATCATCGGTCAGGGCCGCGCCGCCGAACTGCTCTACACCGGCCGGTCCATGGCGGCGGAGGAAGGCGAACGTTGGGGTTTCTATAACCGCATCGTCCCGGCCGCAGAGCTCGACGCGGAAGCGATCAAACTGGCAAAGCGGCTGGCGGGCGGACCCACCTTCGGTCACATGATGACCAAGACAATGCTCAATCAGGAATGGTCAATGTCCATCGATCAGGCTATCGAGGCGGAAGCGCAGGCGCAGGCGATCTGCATGCAGACGAAGGATTTCCAGCGCGCCTTCGATGCTTTCGTTGCGCATGAAAAGCCCGTCTTCGGGGGCGACTGATATGGCCGACCGATCGTTTCTCGCCTGGCCATTTTTCGAAGACCGGCACCGGCAACTGGCCGATGACGTCGAAACATGGGCGGGCACAAGTCTCGGCCATATCGATCATAACGACACCGATGCAGCCTGCCGCGACCTCGTGCGCAAACTCGGTGAAGCGGGTCACCTGCTTCACACGGCCACCGATCCCGCCGATGCTTCCAGCAAGCTTGATGTGCGCAGCCTCTGCCTGATCCGCGAGACATTGGCGCGGCATGATGGCCTTGCCGATTTCGCCTTTGCCATGCAGGGCCTCGGCACCGGTGCTTTGTCGCTGTTCGGAACAGATGTGCAAAAGCAGGCATGGCTGAACAGGACCCGCAGCGGCAATGCGATATCAGCCTTTGCCCTCAGCGAAGCGCAATCAGGTTCCGACGTCGCCCATATGGAACTATCGGCCACGCGTGACGGAGATGATTACATATTGAGCGGCGAGAAGACCTGGATATCCAATGGTGGCATTGCCGATGTCTATACACTGTTCGCCCGCACCGGCGAAGCAGCCGGAGCCAAGGGCATTTCGGCTTTCATCGTGCCCGCCGACACACCGGGGCTGGTGATCGCCGAGCGGCTTGACGTCATCGCCCCGCATCCGCTGGCGCGGTTGGTTTTCGACAATTGCCGCGTTGCAGCGTCGGCGCTTGTCGGCGCACCGGGCCAAGGTTTCCGCATCGCCATGTCTGTGCTGGATGTATTTCGTTCCACGGTTGCAGCAGCTGCGCTCGGCTTTGCCCGGCGCGCGCTGGACGAGGCCGTATCCCGCGCCAATGGACGCCATCTCTTTGGCGCGCCCATGTCCGACCTGCAGATGGTACAGGGGCATATCGCCGACATGGCGCTCGATATCGACGCCGCCGCCCTTCTCGTCTACCGCGCGGCATGGCTGAAGGACAACGGCGCCGAACGCGTCAGCCGCGAGGCGGCCATGGCCAAGCTTTATGCAACCGATCATGCCCAGAGCGTCATCGACAAGGCGGTGCAGATTCACGGGGGTGACGGCGTGCGCAAGGGAAGCGTGGTCGAGCGGCTCTACCGGGAAATCCGGGCATTACGCATCTATGAGGGCGCATCGGACGTGCAGAAAATAATCATCGCAAGGCACGAGCTTGCCCGGAATTAATTGCGAGGGGATAAACCATGCTGGGACCGACTTCACATACGGATCACTTCACCCGGAATAATCTGCCCCCGGCCGAAGACTGGCCGGAAATGCCGATGGAAAAGTTCCAGTACCCCGAATGGCTCAACGCGGCGGTCGAACTGACCGATGTCATGGTCAATCGGGGGTTTGGCGACAATACCGCGTTAATCGGCAATGGCCGCCGCCGCACCTACAAGGAGCTGACGGATTGGACCAATCGCATCGCCCATGCGCTGATCGAAAATTACGGCGTCGAGCCCGGCAACCGCATTCTCATCCGCTCGGCCAATAATCCGGCCATGGTCGCGTGCTGGTTGGCGGCAACCAAGGTCGGGGCCGTGGTGATCAATACCATGCCCATGCTGCGCGCCGGGGAACTCGCCCAGATCATCGACAAGGCGGAAATCAGTTTCGCTCTCTGCGATACGCGGCTGATGGAAGACATGGTGGCCTGCGCCAAAGAGAGCCGTTTCCTCAAGCACGTCGTTGGCTTTGACGGCACTGCCAACCACGATGCTGAACTCGACCGTATTGCGCTCAACAAATCCGTGCGCTTCGAGCCGGTGAAGACCGGCCGCGATGATGTTGCCCTCCTCGGCTTCACCTCTGGCACGACGGGCGAGCCCAAGGCGACCATGCATTTTCACCGCGATCTGCTGATGATCGCGGATGCCTATGCCAAGGAAGTGCTGGACGTGCAGCCCGACGATATTTTCGTCGGGTCGCCGCCGCTCGCCTTCACCTTCGGGCTGGGCGGTCTGGCGATCTTCCCCTTGCGCTTCGGGGCGGCAGCAGCCCTACTGGAGCAGGCAACGCCGACAAAGATGGTCGAAATCATCGAGACCTATAAGGCGACAATCAGCTTTACCGCGCCCACCGCCTACCGCACCATGCTGCAGGCTATGAACGATGGCGCCGACCTTTCTTCACTGCGCGTTGCCGTTTCCGCTGGCGAGACGCTTCCCGCCCCCATATACGAGGCCTGGATGGCCAGGACTGGCAAGCCGCTACTCGATGGTATCGGCTCGACCGAAATGCTGCATATCTTCATCAGCAACCGGCTGGACGATTCAGGTCCCGGCCGCACCGGTAAGCCGGTTCGCGGCTATGAAGCCATCATTGTCGATGACGACATGCGCGAACTGCCGCGCGGCGAAACCGGCAAGCTTGCCGTGCGTGGGCCGACGGGCTGCCGCTATATGGCGGATGAGCGCCAGAAAACATATGTGCGTGACGCCTGGAACCTCACCGGCGATACCTTTAGCCAGGACGAGCACGGCTATTTTCATTTCGCAGCGCGTTCCGACGACATGATTATCTCTGCCGGATACAATATTGCCGGTCCCGAAGTCGAAGCGGCGCTGCTGTTGCATCCGGATGTCAGCGAATGTGCGGTCATCGGCGCGCCCGATGAAGCCCGCGGCCAGATCGTGCAGGCACACATCATGTTGTGCGCGGGCGTTGCCGCCGACGAGCTGACGGTCAAGCGGCTGCAGGATCATGTCAAGCAGGTGATCGCACCGTACAAATATCCGCGTTCCATCAAATTCGTCGAGGCCCTACCGAAGACGGCGACGGGCAAGATCCAACGCTTCCAGTTGCGCAAGGCCAACCAGCATTAGAAACACGAAGGCAGGAAATCAGTATGGTAGAGATTGTTCATCCGCAGGGATGGCCGCCGGCAAAAGGTTATTCGAACGGCGTCATCGGCGAAGGCAAAACGCTGTTTGTCGGCGGGCAGATCGGCTGGACCAAGGATCAGCAGTTCGAAACGGATGACTTCGTCGAACAGGCGGAACAGACCATGCGCAATATCGCCGATGTGCTGGCAAGCGCAGGCGCCTCGCCCGCCAATATCGTGCGGCTGACCTGGTACATTACCGACAAGGAGGCCTATGTCACCCAACAGCGAAGGTTGGGCGAAGCCTACCGCCGGGTGTTCGGCCGTCACTATCCGGCAATGACGCTAGTGCAGGTTGTGGCGTTGCTGGAAGATCGCGCTCTGGTGGAGATCGAAGCCACGGCAGTGATCCCGGGTTAGTCCAGTGAGGCGATGGTCTTCAGGGCACCATCGAGCATGGTACCTTTTTCGTCTTTCAATGCAGCTTCGCGCAGGCGCCGAATCCAATCGGCCGCATCGGGCCGGCCCTTGACGAGATCAAGGCCGGAAAGCACACGGTCAAACTTGGAGAAGGCGCGGACATGCGTGTCGCTGTAGCCCTTGATCAGGCGGCGGCAGTTGAGGATTTCAACTGCAAGCGCATAATCCTGCGAAACGTGATCGAGCGCCAGTTTGTACCAGTGCTGCAGATGCGCGGTTTCCACCTGATGCCGCAGCAGCGAGCGGCGCCAGCGGCGCAGACCGCCGATGAACCACAGCATGGCAAAGCCCGACATGCTGTCGGTGCGGATGCGGCGTCCACGATTGATGCGCCTGTCAAGCCAAGCCGAAACTTTCGGGCGGCTTTCGATGTAGCGGCCAAATCCAGCCGGGAGCGTGCCGCAGAATTCCTCGATGCGGGGATGGAAATACTCGGTCAGTTGCAGGACTGTTCCATCCCTGACGCCAACTTCGGACCGTACGCGCGCGTCGCGCTTCGAACGGGTCTTGAGATCGGAAACCCGGATCATGTCGTCATAACACATGGCATTGGCGAGATGTTTCGCCGCGCTAAGCGACAGCGCGTAGCCGGCTCTGTCCAGCTTGACCGCCTGATCGAGTCGGTCGAGATATTCGGTGCCGTAGGCGACGTCCTGATAATCGGTGACCTTGCGCAGGCCGCGCAGGGCCATATCGCGCACGAGCTCGGGATAGGCATCGACGCGGGCGTTGAGCGACTGCCACTGCGACAGGAGCTGCTGCGGGCCCTTTACTTTCGGCGTTGAAGGGATGGGTTGAGGTGGGAACGCTTCGGGGGCTGCCTCCACATCTCTGGCACGATCATGAGCCGCCGCGAAGGCCTTCAGACTGGCAATCGCCCCCCGACCTGAACCCCTGATGATTTCTTCATAGGTCTCGCGGGGAAAAGGCAGCGCGCCGCAACCCGCCAGCGCGCCGAGCAGGCTGGCTGAAATCATCGACCCGGCATCAAGCGCCATCTGCTCCATGTCGAAACTTATAAAGCGCTTCGCCGAACCCTTGGCCGCGGCCATAACCTGATCGGAAGGGGCACGCCCATCGCCGGGCTCGATCTTCTCCGAGATGGCGGCGATACGGTGCGAGGACGCGATCAGTGTGGTGCGGTTGGGCGTGACGAAGCCACGAATGATGGCGCGGCCGGCTTCCATGAGTTCGGACGCGATCAGGATATCGACATCGCCCTGCGCCGGGGACAAGGCGAACACCGGCTGGCGGCCGGTATCGCGGCATAGCTCGACGTAATAGATCGTCGCGCCGGTGCGCTGTGCCACGCCTGCAACCGATGTCGATTGCGCGCGGTAACCATTGACCTCGGCAACGGCAGTGATCCAGTCGGCGAGAACACCGCCGCCTTGCCCGCCAACGGCCAGCACCGCAAGCTTGATGATCCTGTCCGCTTCGGGTGTGGAAGGTGACTGATCTGCCAAGTTATGCGTCCACGAATTCCAGGCGGCGGCGCTCGCGCCAGTTCTGCATCATGCCGATGAGCTTGCGACGTATGTTGTCGGCAAAACGGTCCCATGTCCCGGGATTGTGCACGACATCGGCACGGTAGAAGGACGGGCAAAGCACGGCAGCATCGGCAACTTCGCCACAATTGCCACAACCGACGCAGCTCTGGTCGATATGGGCAACGGGATCGTCCCGCAGCGGATCGTCGAGCGTCCTGACCGAAAGTGACGGACAGCCCGACAAGCGTATACAGGCATGATCGCCAGTGCAGATATCCTCATCAACGCCGAACTTCGGCTTGACCATGCGTTCACCGCCCTTGATCGCCTTGTCGATCAGCGGCTTCTCGCGGCGCTGCCGGTTCAGCATGCATTCCGACGAAGCGACAATGACCTTCGGACCTGTCGTCGGCGTGGTCAGCGCCTCGCGCAGCGTGTCGCGCATTTTATTGACGTCATAGGTGCGCTCGATATGGCGAACCCATTTGACGCCCATGCCTTTGACCGCTTCGGTAATCGGGTGCTTGGTCGATTTCGAGCGGTTATTGGCGCGTGACGACAGAATGTCCTGCCCGCCGGTGGCGGCCGAATAGAAATTGTCGACGATGACGATCACCCCGTCATTGCGGTTGAATACCGCGTTGCCGATGGAAGAGGTCAGGCCATTGTGCCAGAAGCCGCCATCGCCGACGAAGGAAATCGACCGGCGCTTGGCGTCGGGAGAATTGAACGCGGAAGCCGATGCCGGACCGAGGCCGTAACCCATGGTCGTTGCGCCGAGCTCAAAGGGCGGCATGATCGAAAACAGATGGCAGCCGATGTCGGACGCGATGTGATGGTGCCCCAGTTCCTGCTCGATCAGTTTGGTGGCGGCGAAGATCGGCCGCTCCGGGCAGCCGGTGCAGAAGCCGGGCGGTCGCCCGGGAACGAGTGCCGTAAGATCGGAAAGATCTTGGCTCATATCGGTGGTGTTAGGCGCACGTATCTGAGCTGGAAGCAGATGCGGTGCGCGCTCACGCAGGAAGGCGCCGACCCCGTCGAACATGACCTGGCCGGTATATTCACCAGCCATCGGCATGACTTCCTTGCCGATGATGCGCGTTGTGTGATCCGCCTTATGCAGCATCGACGCCATGGCCTGCTCGATATAGTTCGGCTGGCCTTCCTCGACGACGAGCACCGCGTCTTTGCCTTGGCAAAAGCCAAGAAATTCGTCTTCGACCAACGGATAAACCGCATTGAGCACATAAAGCGGCACCTGCGTCTCGCCGTAAAGATCGGCAAGGCCGATGCGCTGCAACGCGCGGATGACGCCATTGTACATGCCGCCCTGCAGGACAATACCAACCTTGGCGATATCAGGGCCGAAGAACTCGTTGATCTTGTGCGAGCGGATGAAATCGACCGCGGCGGGCCAGCGCTTTTCGATCTTTTCCTTCTCGTGCAGAAAAGAGGCCGGCGGCAGGACGATGCGTTTCGTATCGCGCCGGGGCGAATCCAGTGCCTCGGCGACGGTCATTCCCGGGCGCTTGTTATCCTTGGCGATAAACTGGCCATGGACATGGCAGCAGCGGATACGCACAAGCAGCATGACCGGCGTGTTCGAAGCTTCGGAAAGCTCGAAGCTGTCTTCGACCGATTTGACGATGGAGGGCAGGTTCGGACGCGGATCGAGCAGCCAGACCTGGCTCTTCATCGCAAAGGCGTGGCTGCGCTCCTGCATAATGGACGAGCCTTCACCGTAATCCTCACCGACGATGATCAGCGCGCCGCCGGTAACGCCGCCCGATGCCAGGTTGGCAAGCGCATCGGAGGCGACGTTGGTGCCAACCGTGGATTTGAATGTTGCCGCGCCGCGAATGGGATAATGCACTGAGGCGGCGAGCATTGCCGTCGCCGTCGCTTCGGAGGCGCTTGCCTCGTAATGCACGCCGAGTTCGCCGAGAATATCCTGAGCATCGGCAAGCACATCCATGAGGTGGCTGATGGGAGCACCCTGATAACCACCAACATAACCGACGCCGCATTGCAGCAGCGCCTTGGTGATGGCCAGGATACCTTCGCCGGAGAATTCTTCCCCGGCACCCAGTCTCAGCTTTTCGACTTCCTTTGCGAATGACCGTTCAGCCATGTGAAAGTCCTCCTCATTTTTTGTATCGCATATGCCCGCCCTCAGGCTTTTGGAATAAGCGCCAGAACCCGCGTCGGGCTGCCCGTACCATTGTGGATCTTCAACGGAGCGGCGATCAGGATGGCCCCCTTGGGCGGTAGCCGATCCAGATTGCACAGGCTGGCAAGACCATAACGATTGGACTTGTGCATCAGGCTGTGCGCCGGGAAAGGCGGTGTCATTCCACCAGCCTGACCGGCATCGGTGCCGATGGTCTCGCTGCCCCAGCCGATAGCGCCGGTGGAAATGATGTATTCAATCGCCTCGGCTGTAGGCCCGGGCGTGTGTGGTCCGGTATTATCGGCATTGAGGAATTCCGCCTCGGAGCCGTTGCGCTTGTACCAATCGGTGCGCATCACGACCCATTCGCCGGGGCGAATAGCGCCGTGCTCGGCTTCCCATGCCTTGATGTGCTCGACCGTCAGGAGGAAGTCATGATCCTTGGCGGCTTCCTTCGAGCAATCAATGACATTGACCGGTGCAACGAAATTCTTCGCGGGGATGGTATCAGTCGCGCCATCCGGATAATCCTTGCCGGTGATCCAATGTTTGGGCGCATCGAAATGCGTCCCGGAATGCTCGCCGAGCTTCAGCCAGTTCCATGCCCACCACGGACCGTTCTTGTCATAAGCGGAAATCTCATGGATTTCGATTTTCGGCGTGTCGACCGCAAGCTCCGGCGGTAACTTCAGCAAGGGGGTATCGGGACCGAGCACAGCGGCAAGATCCACCACCTCGACACCACCGGACAGGAGCAATTCAGCCAGCTGGCCAAGAACTTCATTGGTTTGCATCGGTAACCTTCCTCTTCCTTCGCGCCCTTGAGAGCGGCGTTCCCTTGATTCCAATCTACTGCACAATGCAGGCATTTGCATGCAATCCGCACATTCGAAAACAGCACGGATTGCATTTGGCTGTCGTTACGCGTGTCGGGCGATGATCGTCTTCAGCGCCTCTTCGAAACGGTGAATTTCCGCCATCGTGTTATAATGCACCAGCGAAAGGCGAACCGCGCCGCTATCCATGCTGAGGTTGAGCCGTTTCATCAGGCGCGGCGCATACATGTGGCCGTCGCGGATACCAATCTGCATCTCGGCCATCTCTTCCGTGACAAGCTGCGGCGACAATTTGCCGACATTGAAGCAGAAGGTCGGAACGCGCTGATTGATCCGCTCGGCATCGTCGATACCATAGACCGTCGCGCCACAATCCTTGAGAACACGCAGCATTTCGGTGGCGAGCTGCAGCTCATAGGCGCGGATCTTGCCCATGCCCGCAATGATATTCTCGCGGCGGGACCGGTTGTTGGCCGCAGCGAAATTGCGGCCGATCGATTCAAGATACTTGACCGCAGCGTCCATGCCCGAGACGTTTTCGTAGATGAACGTGCCAGCCTCGACCTTGTGTGGCGGTATGTTGGGAATGAAATCTTCGCGGAAGGTCGGCAGGCGTTCCAATGTCTCGAAGCGGCCCCACAGGAAGCCCATATGCGGCGAAAAGTTCTTGTAGCCGGAGCAGACAAGATAATCGCAATCCCAGGCCTGAACGTCGATCAGACCGTGCGGACCGTAATGCACGCAGTCGAGGAACACCTCGGCACCGGCATCATGGGCGATTTTGGCGACGGAGGTGACATCCACAATCGAGCCGATGGAATGTGCGGTGACCGTGCAGGCAACAAGACGTGTCTTGTCGTTTACCAGCGGCCGCAGATCGTCGACATGCAGATTGCCGTCGTCGCGCATGCGCCACCAGACGAATTTTGCACCGGCCGATTCGAGCGCCAGCCATGTCGCGATATTGGCGTCGTGATCCATGTCAGTGATGATGATCTCGTCGCGCTCCTGCAGCATCTGGCCGATGCCGAGGCTGACGAGACGGATGAACGAGGTCGCATTCATGCCGAAGCAGATTTCCTGCGGATCGCGGGCGTTGATGAGCAG
This sequence comes from Phyllobacterium trifolii, assembly GCF_014192095.1. Classification (GTDB taxonomy): domain Bacteria; phylum Pseudomonadota; class Alphaproteobacteria; order Rhizobiales; family Rhizobiaceae; genus Phyllobacterium; species Phyllobacterium trifolii. The sequence goes on along the minus strand of NZ_JACHXN010000017.1, from coordinate 103,380 downwards.
TGCCACGCTCTCGCGGGCATCGGCAATGGCCTTGTCCATCTGGACGCCGCGACCGTAGCGCGCGCCGCGCTGAACGTTGAACTCGACCAAATGGTTCGTCACCGCGTCGAGCACGCTCTGCGGAATCTGCGCCCCGGCGGCATTGTCGAAAAAGACGAAATCGCCAGCCTTCTGCAACGCCGGAAACATCGGGCGAATGGTCTCGACCGGAAACGCGGCTTCGGTCGAACTGGCTTGGGTCGTCTGGTGCTGGTTCATGACTGCTCCCTGGAATGAGTGGCGCGCGCTGGGCGCCATGCTTGTATGGATCGTGGAAATTTGTTCATCTCGAATGCTGCTGCTTGCCACGCTCCTCGAGATAACTGACAAGTCGAACGAGCGGCCAGAGGAACGCCAGATAAATGATGGCTGCACCGATCAACGGCGTCGGATTGGCCATCAATGCCTGCGCGTCGGTTGCCTGTTTCAGCAGGTCCGGCATTGCAACAACCGAGGCGAGCGACGTGTCCTTGTAGATTGACACGCAATTGCTGGTGAGCGGCGGAATGACCACCTTCAAGGCCTGGGGAAGAATGACCTTGCGCATGGTTATCCAGAAGGAAAGGCCCAGAGCCGATGCCGCTTCGAACTGACCCTTGGAAATATTTTCGATACCGGCGCGGCACACTTCGGCGGTGAATGCCGCAAGCACCATCGACAGCGCGATCGTGGCGGAGGTGAACGAGGTAAAGCGGATACCTGCCAAGGGCAGCGCGTAATAGATCAGGATCAAAACGACAAGAATCGGCAAAGCGCGAAAAATGTCGATGTAGAAGATCGCCAGGTATCTCAGCCAGCTTGGCGCATAAAGCCTCATCAAGCACAGGATCAACCCGCCTATGCAGCCGAAGAATATGGCTGCGCAGCCGAGCATGATCGTGTTGCCAAGCCCGCGCAGCAGGATCGGAAAGGATTCGACCAGAATTTCCCAGTTGAAGAAAGTGTGGATCAATTCCATAGACTTACCTGCGGGTAAACTGCTCAACAGCCCTCAGACGGGCCGGTTGGCCGGTGAAAAGCACCGGCCCCGATGTTCGAGATTATTCTGCCTTCGGCAGCGGCAGAACCTTGACCGTGCTGGTGCCCGGCTCCGGATCGACGTTGAACCACTTCTTGTGGATCGCCGCCATCGTGCCATCGGTCTTCATCGCAGAAATGGTTTCGCTGACTTTTTCAACCAGCGGACTGTCCTTCTTGGCCATCAGAGCAAAGCGCTCGCCGGTCGGGATGCGAACCAGAAGCTTGAGACCAGGCATCTTGGTCATGGCATATTGGAAGCCCGCCAACTCGCCCGCACCGCCATCGATACGGCCGTTCTGCACTTCCATCAGCAGATCTTGCTGGGCGGCATAGCTCTTCACTTCGGCAACACCGAGCTTTTCGGAATTTGCCTTGGCCCATGCATCGCCTGTCGAACCAGCGATGACGCCGATGGTCTTGCCCTTGAGCTCTTCCAGCGATTTGATGGACGAGTCAGTCTTGCCGACAACCGTGCCATCGCTGTCATAATAGGGCTGGGTGAAGGACTGGTTCTTCAGACGGTCATTGGTGATCGAGATCGACGAAATGGCGAAGTCGATACGCCCGGAACTTGTTGCCGCAAACAAGGCTTGGAAGCCCATGTCCTGGAAATCCGGCGTCAGTTGGAGGCGCTTGGCAACTTCGCGCACGACATCGACTTCGAAGCCTTCGAAAGCGCCCGAGGCAGTCTTATATTCCCAAGGGGGATTGGCCGGATACGTCCCGATGACGATAGTATCGGCGGCAAAGACCGGTGCGGCGAAAAATAGGCCCGACGCGACCAGAATTCCCATTAAACTCAAACGTTTCAGCATTCTGTTTCCCTCTATTTTAGCCACTCGCGGTGGCATTTTTGATATTCGCATCTCATGCTTCCTCTCAGGAGATGCACCTGCCAGTTACTCCATCATTTGCTTGAGCGCGTCGCAAAGTGCATCGACGTCGTCAAGGCTCGTCACGCTGCCCGGCGAAAGACGCAATGTCGATCCGCGAGCGTCGCAATAGAGTTTCTGCTCGCGCAGTGCCGAAACGACGGTCGCGGCATCGAGATTTTCCGGTAGCGAAAGCATGACGCTGCCGCCGCGTTCGAGTTCATCCAAGGGCGAACCGAGCACCCAGCCATTTTCCAGCGATCGTTCAATGATACGGCTGGTCAAGGCAAAATTTTGTGCACGAATGGCATCTACGCCGGTGCTGATCACCCATTCGAGGCCTGGCAGCGAGGCGACGGAAGCAAGAATAGCGGGCGTTCCGTGATCGAAACGACGTGCGTCGGGTGCGTAGGCAAAGCGATCGAGATCCCACGAGAAAGGATTCTCCTGGCTGAACCAGCCGCGCAGTTCCGGTTCACATCTGGAAAGAAGATCCGGCCTCAGCTGAAGAATGCCGGCGCCGGACGTGCCGCAAAGCCATTTCAGCGATGTCGAAACAACGAAATCCACGTTGGAGTGTTCAACCGAGAACGGCGCGACGCCTACGCCCTGAGTAATGTCGGCACCAACGATGGTTCCCATACGATGGCCATGCTCGACAAGCCTGGCCATATCGGAACGATGTGAGGCAGTCGAGGTGACAAACGTCAGCAGCGCGACGCCGACATCGTCCTGCCAGCTCGCTATCATGTCTTCCTCGCGCACCCATCTCTCACCGGGCCTCATGGGGACTGTGTCAAGCACGAAGCTGAAGCGGGGCGCGATCTTGGCGAGCATGAAATGCAGACTTGGAAAGCAGTCCGCCGCGACGAGAACGCGGCGCCCGGCAAGGCTCGCTTCTGGCAGGCTGCCGACCAGACTGTAAAGCGCGGTGGTGACATTTTCCGTAGTGGTCAGCGATCCTGCCGGTGCATCGATCAGCGCACTCCATAAATCAATGAAACGTTTGCGCCCATTCAGGGCAGCAGGCCATTGTCCGTCATTTTCGGCCGACCATATTTCCGAAAAGGCCGCCAGTCCCTTGCTCATAGCCGCCGCCTTGCCTGGAAACGTGCCGATCGAGTGATAAAGGAAATAGCCTGACATCAACGCCCCAAATTACATTTGTGATCATTTGATCATAAATGCTATAATGCGTCAATCGGAGCGCCCTTCGGAATCTGCATCTCCACGGATGCTCGCTGTGGCAAGATTGTAATGTTCGAATGTTTTGCGCTATCTGGACTTCTTAAATAAGTGTTCAGATGAACGCCTGTCACACAAGCTGCCAGGGCTGGATTGAGCGAAACGAAAAAAGGAAACACCTTGTTGGATATGAATTTTGGACCAGTGTCTTCGCGCACCACGATTCAGGATGGCGTCTACCAGCAATTGCGACAGGCTTTGATGAATGGTCAGTTCAATCCGGCTCAAAGTCTGACGATTGCAGGTCTGGCTGAAACCTTCGGCACAAGCAACATGCCGGTGCGCGAGGCTTTGCGCCGCCTGGCGGCGGAAAATGCCCTCGAAATCGCGTCCAATGGTTCAGCCCGCGTGCCAGTAGTAACGGCTGCGAGACTCGACGACCTTTGCCGCGCCCGCATTGCCGTCGAAGCTCTGGCGACCGAACTTGGAGCTCCCCGCCTGACGTCCGCGGATCTCGATGTGCTGAAGGGCATTGTTTCCGAACAAAGGGAAATCGGTCGCCAGAAAAATATTTACGCGCTCATCACCAAGAACCAGCAGTTCCACTTTACCATCTATCGGGCTTCCGGATCGGACGTTCTCATCCAGCTCATCGAAACGCTGTGGCTGCGTTTCGGTCCTTACATGCGTATGCTATCAACGCATGTGGCGCCGCAGATAAGAACCGGCGAATCCGAACCATCCGGGCGACACATGGCCATTGTCGAGGCGCTTCAAAACAGGGATTTTGCCCGCGCACGCGATGAACTCATAGCTGATATCACGACAACCCAGGACGTGTTGCGCCCGCTCTGTCCGGAATAATCGCGGGGCTGGGGTCAGCCTCGCAACGGACGTGTCAAGGCCGGTAACTTCTCTGGTGTTCACTCCGACCGAGGCCCATGTCGATGGCACGATGGTTTCCGCAAAGGGCTGGACGGCGCTCGCCGCCTTCATCCGCGAATGTTTGAAGGTGCTGGGAACGCAGATCCGCCACACCTGAGCCGAGCCATGAGCGCAAGCGACCCGATCTCCGAAGGTCGCCGAGTCCCCGATATGCCGAAAGTCGATCGACTAAAGGCCGCCGCGATTCCAGCCGCGGCCGCGGTCGCCGAACATCTCATAGCCGGTATCGGTGATGGCGAGCGTATCCTCCAGCTTGATGAAGCCGCGCTTGGGGTGAAGCATCGTCGTCTCGACCGAGATCACCATGCCGGCTTCCAGCGGCCGGTGGGCATCGATGCCCTCATAGGCGACGGGGTGGTTCGTCATGAGAAACGGCGCTTCGTGGCTGATGAGGCCCATGCCGTGGCAGAAGAAGTCGGTGAAAGCCGCCGACGGCGAGGCCTTGAGCACGGCTTCGGCTGCCTCGATCATTTCACCGCCCGCAGGCCCTGCCCTCACCTTGGCGAAAGCCGCCTGCTGGATGGACGCCACCTCGGCCAGAAGGTCCTCAAGCTCCGCATCCGGCTCACCGAGCACAGCCATGCGGCAGAGGTCACCGATATAGCCGTGATAGTTACCGCCGGAATCGATCGACAGCACCTCGCCCTCGGCCCAGGCCTGCGGCGAGGCTGCGCGGTTGTGGCTGGATCCCAGCGTAAGCAGGCAGTACTCGAAATGCAGGCCGCGGTTCGTTTCCTCGCGCCGCAGTTGCTCGATGATCTGCTTCTTCGTCGAGCCCGCGCGGACCGCCGAGATCGTAGCCAGCATCGCGCCGGTGATCAGTTCGGAGGCGCTCCTCAGCTTTGCCAGTTCATCCGGCGTCTTGACGGCCCTCAGCCGCTCCAAAGCATGCGTGGCATCGGCGAACCGCGCGCCCTCCAGCCGCGAGGCAAGAAGATCGCGGGCGTCGGAAGGCAGGAAGGCCGGCTCGATGCCGATGCGCCCGCCGGCCTTGCCGATCTTCTTCAGGTGCTCGACGGCGAGCCCGGCGGCATCCAGCGTGCCCCAGGTTGCCGTATGCACGGCGGGCGTCCAGAACGGATTGTTCTGGTGCTCTGCGCCCTCCATGCGGTTGCCCACATAGGCCGAGTGGTCCGGCGCGCCCTTCTCGTAGATTACCATTGGCAGATATCGGCTATGGCCGATCGCATCCATGACGGCGAAGAAGATGAACTTGTAGCCGCCCATCAGATATTGCGTATTGTGCTTAGAGGTGGCGACGATGACATCAATGCCTGCCTCCTCCATGAGCCCGTCGAGCTTGGCCGTATCGAACGGCGGCACGGTGGACCTTGTTTCCCCTGGATTGATGTTCAACGGTTTTCCTCCCAGAAAATGTGTGGCCCCGGCTTCAGGAGCCCGGCGGCAACAGGCGGAAGTCCGGCAGCTCGCGAAGCGCAAGCTCCGGCCCCGCCGGCGAATAGACGACGAAGAGCTGCATCGGATCATGGCCAGTATTCTTCGTCGAATGAAAGCGGCTTTCCGGAACATAAATGGTGCAGCCGGGGCCCACTTTCGCCGTGATCGGATTGCCGTTCTCGTCCTCAACCATCTGTTCGCCCTCGCCGGAGATGACGAAGATGATTTCCTCCGCACCCGGGTGATTGTGGCGGGCATGGCTCTCGCCACCCGGCAGGTCGACGACACCACCAGAAAAACGCCCGGCGCCGTTGACCTCCGGCGCCACCGTCAGCGATAGTTTGCCCCAGTCGAAACCGAAGGCGGTCACATCCTGCGGATAGTTGAAGTAGTTGGTCTTTGCCATGAGATGGTCTCCTCCCGTGCCTCTCGTCAGCCGGCCGGGCCGATGGCGAGCGCCTTGAAATCTTCCGTCTGCTTGCGGATCGCCGCCTCGGCCGGCAGGCGCTCCATCGAGCTTGCGCCGTAAAAGCCGTGGCAGCCAGGGCAACGCTCCAGGATGTAGCGCGCGTCCTCCGGCATTGATATCGGGCCGCCGTGGCAGAGCACGATGACGTCGTCGCGCAAAGAGCGCGCCGCCTTGGCGATTGCCGTGATCTCATAGACGCAGTCATCAAGCGATTTGCCGGAGGTTGCGCCTATCGTGCCGCCGGTCGTCACCCCCATATGCGCCACGACGATGTCGGCGCCGGCACCCGTCATGGCGGTCGCCTCGCTCTCATTGAATACATAGGGCGTCGTCAGCAGATCCAGCCCGTGGGCCATGGCGATCATCTCGACCTCCAGAGCGTAGCCCATGCCAGTCTCCTCGAAACTCTGCCGTATCCGGCCGTCGAACAGGCCGATTGTGGGGAAGTTCTGGACGCCGGAAAAGCCCATTGCCTTCAGTTCTGCGAGGAAGCGCGGCATCAGCACGAAGGGATCCGTGCCGTTGACGCCGGCAAGCACCGGCGTCTTTTTCACAACGGGCAGCACTTCGAGCGCCATGTCCTTCACGATCTCGTTGGCATTGCCATAGGCAAGCAGGCCGGCCGCTGAACCGCGCCCCGCCATGCGGTAGCGCCCCGAGTTGTAGATAATGATGAGGTCGATGCCGCCAGCCTCCTCCGCCTTGGCGGAGATGCCCGTACCGGCGCCGCCGCCGACAATTGGCACGCCGGCTGCGATCATGCCGTGGAATTTTTCGAGAATGGCTTTGCGAGGTATGGCTGGCATCGATTCTGTCTTTCAGGGCTTGGCGATGTCACGGTAGGCTGCAACGGCGGCCTCTGCGAATTGCGGGTCGTTGATATGGAGCGGCAGGCGGACGATACGTCGAGCCGCCGTCGGCTTCACCGTCGCCTCGAGCGCGGCAAAGAGCGCGACGTCGGCTTGCGGATCGAAGAATGCACCGCCTTCGACGTCGAGGGCCGAGACACCTTTCTCGGGAATGAGGAAGCGTACAGGGCCGTGGCAAAGATTGAGCTTCTCGCCAATCCAGCGCCCAATCTGCGCACATTCCGCCGACGTCGTGCGCATCAGGGTGATGTTCGGGTTGTGGCGGTAGAATAGCCGGCCAGCATAGCGCTCCGGGATCGTCTCCGGCGCCCAGAAGTTCACCATGTCGAGCGCGCCGACGGAGCCGACATAGGGCAAGCCCGAGCGAGCAATCGCGCCAAGACGGTCCGGGGTGGCAGGCAGGACGCCGCCGAAAAGCAGGTCGCAGACCTCGGTCGTCGTGATGTCGAGCACGCCCGAGACAAGCCCGCTGTCGGCAAGCTTCTCCATTGTACGCCCGCCCGTGCCGGTGGCGTGGAAAACCAGGCAGTCGTAGTCCGCCCTGAGGCGCTCGACCATGGCGGTTACGGCAGACGTCGTTACCCCGAACATGGTAAGCCCGAGGGCCGGTTTTGATGCCGTCAGCTCAGCGGGCCGGCTGGTCATGGCCGTGATCGCCTGGGCCGCGTTGTGCAGAATGACCCGGCTGAGCCGGTTCAGACCCGCCATGTCAGTCACCGATGGCATCATCACGATGTCGGAAACGTCCACATAGGGAGCGACGTCGCCGGACGCGAGCGTCGAGACCATGATCTTTGGCAGGCCGAGCCGCAATTGGCGCATGCCCGCGGTGATGATCGAAGTGCCCCCGCCGCCACCGATCCCGATGATGCCGGCAATATCCTCGCGCGCAACGAGGAAGCTGGAGAAGGCAATGCCCATCGCCTCGACCGCTTTGCCGCGGTCGTCGCAGGCAAGTACGGCTCCAACGCCCTCGGGATGGCAGGCCGCAACCGTCTCGGCATTTATATCGACCTCGGTCGCAGGCTCGCGTGTGCCGACATCGACGCGCACAACGCTCCCGCCCGCCGTCTTGATGCAAGCGGCCAGATAGGCAAGCTCCTCGCCCTTCGTATCGGCCGTGCCGACGACGTAAATCCGCTTCATTTCTCCTCCGCGACCGGGTGAATTCCCTCGCAGTGATATCAAGGTTTGGGCCAGGCCATCGACCCTTGCAAATTTATGAGACGAGCGTATCATAAAGATATGTCTGTCTCACGTCAACAGAACGAAACCGCCAGTCGCGCCGAGCGGGGCCCGCGTGCCCGCACGCGGAAACTGATGCTCGATACCGCAACACGGCTCATGCAATCCGGCATTACTCCCTCGGTAAGCGAAGTTGCCGAGGCTGCCGAAGTTTCGCGCGCAACGGCCTACCGTTACTTTCCAAGCCAGGCCGCGCTCGTGCATGCCGTGGTGGGCGAGGCCCTGGGGCCTATACTCGACTGGTCGTCCGACAGTCCCGATGCACGCACCCGGGTTGCCGATCTGCTGGCGACCGCGATGCCGCGCATCGACGAGTTCGAGGCTACCTTCAAGGCGGCGCTGAAGCTTTCGCTGGACCAGTGGGTGCAGCGCCAGGCCGGCACGCTCGGCAATGAGCCGCTGTTCACACGCGGCCACCGCGTCGATCTGCTGAAGTGCGCGACTGCGCCTCTGCAGGGGACCGTGACGCCCGAATCCCGCGAACGCCTCGCACAGGCGCTCTCGCTTGTCTTCGGCGTCGAGGTGCTGATCGTGTTGAAAGATATCTGGGGACTGACCTCCGCACGCGCGCAGGCCGTTGCCGAATGGGCGGCCAAGGCGCTTGTTGACGCCGCGATACGGCAGGCGGAGAGCGAGGCATGACATCGGCGACCCCTCGCATTGAAGCGATATCTGGTTTTACCAGTTTAATCGATATCCTTTTTGGTTCGTCGACCAAGACCGGTGATGGCGGATCAGACTTATCCGGCAAGAACGCGTCAAGGAACGCTTTATATTGGGCGATATAGAAAATTTTGAGACGGGTTTTGGCGCAAGGCCGGCCAAAGTTACTCTTGACGATAGTGAAATTTGGTACTACCAGATTAGGGAAAAATAGTTCAGGCTTCAGATCTGAAACGGAGCTAAGGGTCGGGGCGAACCCCCACACGAACACCACCCAGGAGGATCGGAAAGCCGGATCGGAAGGCCCGCGATGAAGCGGGAAACGTGCATAAATGGGAGGAAACGTTATGCGCAAAACTATGACCGGTCTCTTGGCCGGGATCGGCTTGATGTGGGCCTGCGGATCATCCGCACAGGCCCAGGAACTAACGATCTTCTGGGCCGAGTGGGACCCGGCAAATTACCTTCAGGAGCTCGCGAATGAATATGAGGCTCAAACCGGCGTGAAGGTCACTGTCGAGACCACGCCGTGGGCCGACTTCCAGACCAAGGCTTTCACTGAGTTCAATGCCAAAGGCTCGGCCTATGACATGGTCGTGGGCGACAGCCAGTGGATCGGTGCAGCGTCAGAAGCCGGACATTACGTCGATCTCACCGACTTCTTCAACAAGCACAAACTGAACGAAGTCATGGCGCCGGCAACGGTGAAATACTACGCCGAGTATCCGTCGAACTCGAAAAAATACTGGTCGATCCCGGCCGAAGGTGACGCCGTCGGCTGGTCCTACCGCAAGGACTGGTTCGAAGACCCCAAGGAGATGGAAGCGTTCAAGGCCAAATACGGTTACGACCTCGCCCCGCCGAAGACATGGGCCGAGATGCGTGACATCGCGGAGTTTTTCCACCGCCCGGGCGAGAAGCGCTACGGCATAGCGATATACACCGACAACTCTTATGACGGCCTCGTCATGGGCGTTGAGAACGCGATGTTCTCCTATGGCGGCGAACTCGGCGACTATCAGAGCTACAAGGTCGACGGCATCATCAATTCCGAGAAGAACGTCAAGGCGCTCGAGATGTATCGCGAGCTCTATGGCTTCACGCCTCCGGGTTGGGCCAAGACTTTTTTCGTCGAGAACAACCAGGCGATCACCGAGAACCTGGCAGCGATGAGCATGAACTACTTCGCCTTCTTCCCGGCACTGGTAAACGAGGCGTCTAACCCAAACGCCAAGGTTACCGGCTTCTTTGCCAATCCGGCAGGTCCCGGCGGCGAGCAGTTCGCAGCGCTTGGCGGCCAGGGCATATCGGTCATCTCCTACTCTGACAACCAGGAAGAGGCGATGAAATTCCTCGAATGGTTTATCAAGGACGAGACCCAGAAGCGCTGGGCCGAACTCGGGGGCTACACGGCAAGCGCCAAGGTGCTTGAATCGCCGGAATTCCAGAATGCGACGCCCTATAACAAGGCCTTCTACGAGACCATGTTTAAGGTGAAGGACTTCTGGGCGACCCCGGAATATGCCGAACTGCTGATCCAAATGAATCAGCGCATTTATCCCTTCGTCACCGCCGGCCAAGGCACGGCGAAGGAAGCGCTCGACTCCCTGGCCGCGGACTGGAAAGCCACCTTCGATAAATACGGACGCAACAAGTAGCGCCCTGCGGAGGGGGGCCCCTGCCCCCTTCCTTTTCATCCTGCACCTCTGCGCCGAAGTGCGCGGTTCGAGCGGGCGTGGCGCGCCGACATTAACTTCGCGCATCGTGATGCTCTTCCGGCATCCGGCGCCGAACTCTCGGAGGAGGAGAAGTATTGGCCACCGCAGTCATGACATCGCTGGATACGAAATCGCGGTCCGCATCCCGCGGCATGAGCGACATCCGGATCCGCAATCTGTTCATCATTCCGACGATCCTGTTCCTGATCGTCTTCAACATCTTTCCGCTGATCTATTCGCTCGGCTATTCCTTTACCGACTTCCGTGCCTCGTCGAACGCGCCGGCCAATTTCGTCGGCCTGCAGAACTATCGCGCGCTGCTGAACGACCCCTTCATCTGGTTGAACTTCGCTATCACCGCGAAATATGTGATCATCTCTGTGACGGGGCAGGTGATCGTTGGTTTCGGCACCGCGATGCTGCTCAACCGCGACATTCCGCTGAAGGGTCTGCTTACGACCCTGCTGCTGCTGCCGATGATGCTCTCGATGGCCGTGGTCGGCCTCTTCTGGAAGCTGCTCTACGATCCGTCCTTCGGCATCATCAACTACACATTCGGTCTCGGCTCCTTCGAGTGGCTGTCAAATCCGGACATGGCGCTCTATGCGGTCGCAATCACTGACATCTGGATGTGGTCGCCCTTCGTGATGCTGCTATCGCTTGCCGGCCTCTCGGCCGTGCCAAAGCATCTCTACGAGGCAGCGGCGATCGACCGGGCGGGGCCGTTCTACACCTTCTTCCGCATTACGCTGCCGCTGGTGGCGCCGATCCTGATGATCGCGATCATCTTCCGTACCATGGAAGCCTTCAAGACCTTCGACCTCGCCTACATCCTGACCAGCCAACCGACGACCGAGGTGATCTCGATCCGGCTCTACAAGATGGCCTTCCAGGAATGGCAGACGGGACGCTCCTGCGCGCTTGCCTACATCGTGCTCATCATGGTGCTCGCCATCACCAACATCTACGTCAAGTACCTCAACAAGGTGAAGGAGCGCTGAGATGGCTGCCGTCCAAACCCGCTCTGAACGCGCGCTAAACCGGATAGCGATCGCCGCCGTACTGGTCATCACGCTGATCTTCTTGGCGCCAATCTACTGGATCACCGCGACGGCTTTCAAGCCGCGCAACCTCGCCACCACCATTCCGCCGACCGTGCTCTTCGAGCCGGAAATCTCGCCCTTCGTGAAGCTCTTCACCAAGCGCTCGCAACTGCGCGAAGCGCCGGCCCCGGAAGAATATGCCGCCGCCCCCTGGTGGGAGCGCATGGTGTTCGACGGCGGCGAGAAGATCGTCCGCTCCGGCCGGGGCGAGGTGCAGCCCTCCGGCTATCCAAATCGCTTCATGAACTCGCTGATCGTCGCCATCACGTCGACGGTGCTGGCCGTTGGCATGGGAACCTTCACGGCCTACGGCTTCTCGCGTTTCAGGGTGAAGGGAGAGGCGGACCTTCTCTTCTTCATCCTCTCGACGCGCATGCTGCCGCCCGTCGTCGTGGCGATCCCGATGTTCCTCATGTATCGCGTCGTCGGCCTCAACGACACACATTGGGGCCTCATCATCCTCTATACCGCCTTCAATCTCTCCTTTTCAGTTTGGCTGATGAAGGGCTTCATCGACGAAATCCCCAAGGAATATGAAGAGGCGGCACTCGTCGATGGCTACACTCGGATGCAGGCCTTCTTCAAGATCGTCATCCCGGAAGCCGCCACCGGCATCGCCGCCACCGCCGTCTTCTGCTTCATCACGGCCTGGAACGAATATGCATTTGCGCTGATCATGACCAACCGGCGCGCGCAGACCGCGCCGCCCTTCATCCCGAGCCAGGTCGGCTCCGGCCTGCCGGACTGGACGGTGATAGCCGCCGGCACGTTCCTGTTCCTTTTACCGGTCGCCATCTTCACCTTCCTGCTCAGGAACCACCTCCTGCGTGGTATGAGCTTCGGAGCGATCCGCAAATGAACTTCCGCGCCCTCAATCAGAAATATCTCGAACCCGGTTCGCAGTACCTGATGATCTTCGGCATCATCGCGCTCTGCCAACCCTGGAACCTGTTTCTCCACCGCTACGGCATGACGATGACGCTCGTCGGACTGATCGCCTTCATGGTGACGACCAAGATCCCGCGGGACGATCAACCAGACGAAGGCAGCCATTCATGACGCAGATCGAACTTCGCGGCATCCAGAAATATTTCGGTGCCGTCCAGGTCATCAAGGACCTTAATCTCGCCATCGCCGACAACGAATTCATCGTGCTGCTTGGTCAATCCGGCTGCGGCAAGACGACGACATTGCGTGCCGTCGCAGGCCTCGAGACCATCGATGAAGGCGACATCCTGATCGACGGTCAGCCGGTGCAGCATATCAAGGCATCCGACCGGGACATAGCCATGGTGTTCCAATCTTTCTCGCTCTATCCGCACATGACAGTCTACGAGAATATCGCCTTTCCGCTCCGCGCCACCCGGATGGGCCGGAACGATGTCGATACGTCGGTGCGCGAGATCGCCGGCGTGCTGCGCATCACCGGGCTGCTGGCACGCAAGCCTTCGGCTCTATCGGGCGGCGATATGCAGCGTGTTGCGATCGGCCGTGCGCTCGTGCGACGGCCAAAGGCCATGCTGATGGACGAGCCGATAGGTGCGCTGGACGCGAAGTTACGCGAAGAGATGCGGGCGGAAATCAAGCGTTTGCATATCAAGCAGGGCTCGACCACCATCTACGTGACCCACGACCAGGTGGAGGCCATGTCGCTCGCAGACCGCATCGTCATCATGCATGAGGGCATTCTCCAGCAGGTCGGCTCGCCGGACGAGGTCTACTCGCACCCCGCCAACATGTTCGTCGCCCAGTTCGTCGGAAGCCCGGTGATGAACATGGCCCAGGCGATCGTCAGCGAAACGGGCGGCCATGCCAGCGTGCAGGTCGGCGGTCAGGCAAAGGGCTTCGAGTTTCCGGCTGCCCTTGCCAATCGCCTTTCGGACGCGAGGGCCGAGAACGGCAAGCTGACGCTCGGCGTCCGGCCCGAGGGCGTTCTGATCTCGCGCCAGGCCCGCGAAGGCTTCATGCCGGTCGAGGCGCATATCATCGAGCCGCTCGGCTCGCACGACATTGTCGACCTGAAGGTCGGCGACCAGATGATCAGGGCACGCACCAAGAGCGGTTTCGTGCCCGGTGCGGGTGAAGCTGTATGGGCGCGCATCGACCCCGTCCAGGCGCATTTTTTTAACACGGCTACCGGCTCGTCGCTCGGGATCAGACTCTGATGGCACACATCGAACTCAAGGGTATCACCAAGACCTTCGGCAACCACACGGCGCTGAAAAACCTGAACATCGACATCGCCGACGGCGAGTTCTTCGTGCTGCTCGGCCAGACCGGCGCCGGCAAGACGACGACGCTGCGCCTGATAGCCGGTCTCGAAAAGCCGACGGCAGGGCAGATATTCATCGACGGGCAGGACGTTGCGGACTGGGGTGCCGCCGAGCGCGATGTAGCCCTGGTGCTCCAGCAATATTCGCTCTATCCGCGCTATACGGTGCGGGAGAACCTGGAATTTCCATTGAAATCCCGCATCCGCCGCGTCGAACAAGCGGAGATCAAGGAACGCGTCGACCGGGTTGCGAAAACCCTGCGCATCGAGCACCTGCTCGACCGCAAGACTGACCGGCTGTCGGGCGGCGAGATGCAGCGCGTTTCGATCGGCCGGGCCATCGTGCGCAAGCCGCGCGTCTTTCTGATGGACGAACCGCTTTCGGCGCTCGACGCGAAGCTGCGCGAGGCGCTGCGGACCGAGCTGAAAAACCTGCAGATGAACCTCGGCGCGACTTTCCTGTTTGTCACACACGACCAGATCGAGGCCATGTCGATGGGCGACAAGATCGGCGTGCTGAACAACGGCCAACTCGTGCAGATGGGTACGCCGCAGGAAATCTATAGAAACCCGGTCAACACCTTCGTCGCGCGCGCGGTCGGGTCACCGCCGATGAACCTGATCGCCGGGACGCTTGCCGGCGGCGAGGCAGTGGCCAGCGAGGGCTACCGGCTGCCGTTCGGCTACGGTCACGGCATCGCCATGGACGGTCGCCCACTCACCTTCGGCATCCGCCCCGAGGACCTCTTCCTCGACAGCGGTGCGCCGGGGGAAGCACGGGTGCACGACGTTGAGAACCATGGCGTCGAAAAGATCGTGACGCTGCGCACCGGTGAGAAGTTCATCCACGCGACCGTGCCGGCGCAGACGGTGCTGCAGATCGAGGATACGGTGCGTTTTTCGTGGAATCCGGAGAAGGTCGTGCTGTTCGACAGCGGAAGCGGCGTCAGCCTGCGGCACGCGGGCTGAGCTCATAGTCCAAGATGTCGCGAAGGGCCCGCAGCTATGCCGGAAAGCGCCGGCGGTAGTGCACGACCACTTCGGGATTGCGCAGATTGACGGGCAGTTCGCCCCTCATGACGCGCAGGACTTCGCTTGCCGCGCCCGTTCCCATGCGCATCATGCTCTCGTCGGTAAGACCGGCGAGATGCGGAGTGACGATGACATTGTCGAAGCCGAAGTATGGATGGTCGAGCGGAAGGGGCTGAGTTGCGAAGACGTCGAGCGCGGCTCCGCCGATGCGGCCCTCGCCCAGCGCCTCGATCAGCGCCGCGTCATCGATCACCGGGCCGCGCGCGACGTTGACCAGAATGGCATCGGGCTTCATGCGGCTGATGCGCCCGGCATTGAGCAGGCCCGTCGTCTCCGACGTCAGCGGGCAGCAGAGCACGACGATGTCGGCTATCGCGACGAGGTCGTCGACCGGCAGGAAGCGCGCACCGTCCGGCACGCTTTCCGGCGACCGGCTCGTGGCGACCACCTCCAGGCCGAAACCGAACTTCGCGATCCGGAAAATCGCCTTGCCGACATTGCCCATGCCGACAATCCCCATGGCGCGGCCGCAAAGGTCCCTCGCCCCGTCCGACTGGCCACGCCCGGCAGCCCAGCCCTTCTGTCGCAGTTCCCGGTCCATCAGGCGGAAGCGCCGAAGCAGGGCCAGCGTCACGAGGAAGACGTGCTCGGCGACCGTCGACGCATTGACGGCCGGCACGTTGGCGACAAGCACGCCGGCGCGGTTCGCCGCATCCATCGGCACCATGTCGAGCCCGGCGCCATGGCGGATCGCAGCACGAAGCGCCGGCGCGTCCTCGAAGAAGGCCGGCGGGATCGGAGCGCGCACGACGACGATGCCGGCACCCCGCCCTTCTCGCAGCAACGTTTCGGGATCGGGCGCTGAGGCGACGCGCAGATCACCCGCAGCCTTAAGCATGGCCTCGGCCGCAGGATGCAGGGGATGTGTAGAAAAGATAAAGCTCATCGGCCCTCCCCGCCGGTTACGCCTATCCGGCGGCAGCCGCAGGCCCGCCGATGAGACCCTTCCAATAGCTTTCAGCACCCTGGAGATGCGCGTTCATCAACGCCTGGGCGAGATTGCCGTCGCGGGCACGCAGCGCCTCGTAGATACGGATATGTTCATCATGCGAGAGCCGGCTGCGTGCGGCGTCGCCAAAATAGATCGGCAGCCGCTGCTCGCCCATCATGTAGTAGACGCTGCACACGCGATAGAAGACGCTATTCTTGGTGGCTCGGACGATCTCCAAATGGAAATCCCGGTCCTCGCGCGCCAGCCCCTCGCCTGCCGCAAGCTTCGCCTCGGACGCGGCGAGTATGACGCTCAGGCGCTGGTAATTCTCTTCTGTCGCCCGCAGGCAGGCGAGTTCCGCGGCCTTTATCTCATGTATCTTGCGCAGTTCCACGGTCTCATAGATCAGGATCGGATCAAGCGGCACGCCGGCGCGGGCAAAAAGTGCCATGGCCTCTACGCTCGCCTCCGTGGTCGTCAGGTAGATTCCCGACTTGGCGCGGCGCTCGACGATGCGCATCGCCTCCAGGATCGCCAGCGCCTCGCGGATCTGGCCGCGGCTGACGCCGAAATGCTCCGCAAGCTCCCGCTCCGAAGGCGTGCGGCCGTTGCCGCTCGAAGTCGAGAAAAGATATGCCGCGAGATCGGAGAGGAGGGAATTTTTTTGCATCGTCACAGTCTTTGTGCGTGGGCCTCCAGGACCCTCTGATTGATGGTGAATCCCAGGCCGGGTCTATCAGGAATCTCTATCATACCATCCTTTACCGACACAGTGTCCTCGACAAGATCATGGATCATCGGATTGGCGCCGAGCGAATATTCGATGACGAAGCTTGCCGGGGAAGCCGCGCATAAGTGCAGGCCGGAGAAGAAACAGGGCGCACCGGCCCAAAGATGCGGTGCGAAACGGAGGTTGAAGGCGCTGGCGAGCGAACTGATGCGCATCGCCTCCGTAATGCCACCGCAGAAGGCCGGATCGGGCTGAAATATATCGGCCGCCCGCAGGATGGCAAGATCGCGAAAGGCAAACCGTGTCGCCTCGCTCTCGCCCGCAGCGATCGGCACGTTCCCCGCCGCGCGCACCTCCGCCATGCCCGGCTTGTCGTCGGCGATCACCGGTTCCTCGAACCAGGCGAGGTCGCAATCCGCCACCATCTGGATGAAGCGCTTCGCTTCGGCAACCGTATAGGTGCCGTGCGCGTCGACCATAAGGTCGACGTCGGGGCCAATCGCCTCGCGGGCCGCCCGCACCCGCGACGCCGAGACATGCGGTGCACGGTCCATCGCGCCGACCCGCATCTTGACCGATTTGAAACCGCCGGCCGCGATATAGGACTGGAGCTGTCCGCCGATCCGGTCCGCGCTCTCCCAACCACCTGAGGCATATGTGGGCAACCTGTCCGCCTTGCGACCACCCAGCAGTTTCCAGACAGGGACGCCGAGCGATTTGCCGAGAATGTCCCACAGCGCTATGTCGACCGCGCTGATAGCCGCGATGGACAGGCCGCGCCGCGCTATCTCGGGCATGGCGTGACCCGAAATCGCCGCCATCTCGTGGCGCACGCCATTGTAGAGCATCTCCCATATGCTGGAGATATCGGCAGGGTCACGGCCGACGAGCTTCGGCGCGACCTCGTGGTTCAGCATGTGGACCAGCGTGCCATAGGTGCCTGCACTGCCGGCGGCATTCTTCCCCTCTCCCCAGCCGACGATACCGTCAGTCGTTTCGATACGCAGGATCGCAGCATCGAAGGTCGTCAGCCTGCCAAAATCGCTGCGATGTTGGCGGCTCGCCGCTATGGGGATATTCACCCACCAGGCCTCTACGGTCTTGATACGCATGTGTCGGATCCCTCGCCCTCACGACCCGCGGGCCGCAGGGCAAATGCCTTTCCGTTGGTTACTTGATCAGCGGCAGGATCGTCTCGGCGGTTATCCGCATCTGATCATCGTAGAACTTCTCGGTGAGCAGGCTTGAGCCGTGGTCCTGGATGAACTTCAGTTGCTCCGGCGGGATATCGACGGGGTTGCGCTCCACCATATCCGGGTACTTCGCCGCTGGCGTGCGATCGACCGGAGCGACGAACTCGTTCGTTACCGCTCCATCATATCCGATCTCTTTAAGCGTGCCGATGATCTTTGGCCAGTCGAGCTGGCCAAGGCCGGCGGCGAAACGGTTGTTGTCGGCGACGTGGAAATCGAACAGGCGCTTTCCGGCGAGCCGGATCGCCTCATACATGTCTTCCTCCTCGATGTTCAGATGAAAAGCATCGAGACAGACCCCGCATTCGGGGCTGACGGCATCGGCGAGCGCCAACGCCTGGGCGGCACGGTTAAAGAAATAGGTCTCGAAACGGTTGAGCGGCTCGACGGCAATGCGTACGCCCTTCTTCCGGGCATGGGCAAAACATTCCTTGGTGGCCTCCACGACCCAGGTCCACTCTTCCTCCTCGGTCCCATCCGGCACCACCTTGCCCACGGTCGCCGGTACGAGGGTGACGATCTCGCCCTCGAGTTCGCCGACCATCGTGATGACGCTCTTGACATAGTCCACCGACCTGGCGCGTTGGCCTTCGTCCCGGGCGGCAAGGTTGCGTTCCCCGAGTGTCAGCGTGACGGCGCCCCAGCAGCGGATGCCGTATTCTTTCAGCAGTGCGCGCGTCTCCTTGACGTCGTACTGTGCCGGCTCGCCGGATATCTCGATGCTTTCGTAACCATATTTCTTGATCCGCCCCAGCGTGAGTGCGAGCGGTTCCGCCCGCATCCAGTTGTGTGTCGAAAGATGCATGAAGTCCTCCCAGGCTGTTTACAGCTTGCTCGAGCACCGTCGGCGGCAGTGACGGTCACCCTCTCGTCAGCCCACCGGCTGTCTTGAGCAACTGGTTTGGCCAATTCTTGTTATTTGAAAGCTCTAGCGTAATTTTTCATCCTATGCAAGATGGAGTCGAAAACGGCGATTTCTGTTACTATGCCATCGTTTAATGCTAATCTCTTGCTCTTGCGCGGATTTGCGGGCGATCGGAACCAGCGAATTGGCTTGACCATATTTTCATATTTGGTATTACCAGATAAAGCAAAAACTGCGCGTCGCTGGAAACGACGCGCAGGGCCCATAGCGCCAAAAAGGAGGACACGTGAAGATCGGCATGTGCATGTTCCTCTGGACGACCAGCGTCGGCCGGAAGCATGAAGGACTGTTGCGGGACATCAAGGACACGGGGTTTGACGGCGTCGAAATCCCGGTCTTTTCGGGCGCGCCAGACGACTACCGCCGGCTGGGGGATCTGCTGGAGCGGATCGGCTTGGAACGGACTGCCGTTTCCGCCATGGGCGACCCCTCGATGAACCTGATTGCCCCCGACTCCGCCACCCGTAGACGCGGCATCGACTACATGAAATGGGCAATCGACTGCAGCGATGCGCTCGGTGCCCCAATACTGAGCGGGCCGTTGCATTCAACGCTCGGCCATTTTTCCGGAAGCGGGCCGAGCGCGGTGGAACTCAAGCGCTCGATCTCCTCGCAACGCGCGATCGGCGATCACGCAGCAAAGCGCGGCGTCACGATCGGGCTCGAGGCGCTGAACCGCTTTGAATGCTATTTGTTCAACACGATGGACGCCCTTGCGGCCCATGTCGACGCAGTCGGGCATCCGAACATCCGCGCTATGTACGACACGTTCCACAGCAATATCGAGGAAGCCGATCCCATCGGCGCATTCACGCGAAACAGTGACCGCATCGTCCATGTCCACGTTTCGGAGAACGACCGCGGCGTACCGGGTCGCGGCAACATTTCCTGGGCGCAGACGTTCAGGGCACTGCGCGCGAGTGGCTACGACGGCTGGTTGACGATCGAGGCCTTCGGCCGCGCGTTAAAGGACCTTGCCGCCGCGACGAAGATCTGGCGCGACCTTTCCGAGACGCCGGAAGCGGTCTACCGTGAAGGCCACCGCCATATTCGCAATGGATGGGACGCGGCGGCATGAACGCAAGTTATCCCATCGATGTCTGATCTCGATCCGAGGATCGGCTTCACGACCGCGCCACCCAACGCCATGAAAAACCTTTGCAATCAACTCTGTATGCTTGACTGTACTTCAGGATCGAAGAAATCGACGCTCGCTCGATCGACAGCAAAGGCGACAGGTTCTCCACTTTTTCTGGCAAACGCGGTCCGACCCAGGCGATGATGCTCTGACCTGCGATGCCTGTCGTCAGCATTGTATCCGGCCCCGTCGGCTCGACGGGTGCCGATCACGTCATCGTCGATACCGAGGGACATTTCGCAGAGGAAGCCCTTTACCTGACCGGAGGTGAAGGCGTTCATGTTGTCTATGGCGGTTCAGGCTCCTCATTCGATTTGCTCCCTCGCTCCGTCGCGCCGGTACGTTCTGCTGGTACAGGCCGGTGCTCGGTGGGCCCGGTCCGCTGGACATCATGAGCCTGCCTGGAAGTATCGCGATCGGCTACGCGACCTTTTTCGACCACATCCACACGCGGAGCTGTTGCGCGCTCATACGCAACAGCTTTTCGACTGGATCAGCAACGGTTCGCTGAAGTTGACGATCGGTGGCGTCTATGCGCTTGCTGAAGCTGCTCGGGCGCATATCGACATGGAAGGCCGCGCCACAACCGGCAAGCTGCTGTGGATTCGACTTCGTCGCCTCCTAAGCTTCAATATTTTCTTTTTGGTCAGCGGGAATTCCAAATACACCGATTGGTTTTTCAAGGCCTTTAAGCGTATAGGACCCCAAGCTCTTTACCTGGGTTTTGATCCCGGCCAACTTCACGAACGCCTCTGAGAGCAGAACGGAATGTCCTATCTCCTTGGTAAGACTCTCGAGGCGTGATGCAATGTTAACGGCTGGCCCAATGACAGTGAAGTCAAGCCGCGATCGCGAGCCGATATTGCCGTACATTACATCTCCCACGTGAACACCGATGCCGTATGCTAGCGGTTCGCGCCCCGCTGCAGAATGCTCTTTATTCAATGCGGTGACCGCTGTTTGCGCCTCGCTGATCGCCTTGAGAAGATCGGCGCATGCTGTGGAATTGCTAAGCGGGAAAATCGCCAGAAGTCCGTCGCCCATGAATTTGAGAATTTCCCCGCCATGCTTCTCAATGGGCTCGGACATCGCGTCAAAATAGCCATTTAGAAGCTCGATCACGTCGTCGCGTGGCCAGGCGTCCGATATGGCAGTGAAATTGCGTAGATCGCAGATCAAAATCGCTGCTCCCACGGTCGATCCGCTGCCACGGCTGGTAGCGCCGGCGAGTATCTGTTCGCTCGCGTGTGGTCCAACATAGGTTTCTAACAACGTGCGCGCCAAACGGTTCTTGAGTCTGATCTCACTGACGAGAGCCAGCGCAGGCAGGACGTCAGCAAACAAGGCCAAGTGATCCTGGCTGAATCCTTGCGGCTTGTCGCTGACGAAGCTGACTACGTGCCGCTTGTCCTGAGTATGGATCAGCGGCCACGCAACATAATCCGTAAGGCCCTCGTTACCCAGCTGCCGCCAGAGTGGATAGCGCGAGGCGGCCTGGGAACCGTCATCGATACGTTGCCGCAACTCGCTTGCCCCCCTTCTGATCTCATATACCGGACTTTCAAGATATTCTGCAGTCTCTTCAACACCGTGTTCAAATGTGTCGATTTTCGCCTCCGTGATCCCCTTATGCCACAAGATTCGGGCACCGAACCATTGGGGATGCTGGATAGCAAAGTGGAGCGTTGCCCGGCCAAGGGGGACGCCGGCATCTAGTAGCCGCTCGCACATCTTTACAAATATGTTGTCAATGAAACGTTCGTTCTGGGTATCCATCATCAGCCAGTCGAGAACTTTTCTTCTTTTCGCCGGCCAGGCGCCGCTGTCATCCGGCGATGACAAATTTACCAAAGGCTGCATGACACACGCTCCATTGATCTGAGTCTGAAAGGAAAAACTTGTGTGTTTAACCACATCAAAAGTTCGGACTACATGTGGCTCCTCCAAGGTTCGATTATAAGGTGCTGACGGTGACAATGCGCAGAAAATGCCAAACGAATTGTTCGAAACGCCGCGTTCTTGGCGCTACAGTCATGACTTGAAGTCTAAGGAACGACATTCTTTCAACTCCCTCGGATTCGGAAAGCTGTTCAATCCAAAATGCGACAATAAACCTTCCTTTGAAAAGGCTGATAATGGCCGATTTGATTGGTACCAAAAAGTCGACATGCCGAAAGATCAGTTAGGTCGACTTTTGCTTTTCCGTCGTAAGGCGGAAGAGATGATTTAACGACAGCGGACGTTCCGTGCAGTCAGTATTGCAAATCCAACAGATTCATAATCGCCTGAATCCTGGATATCGCGCATCCAGCGGGCTGACTATGTCCACCACTCCTGTCGCGCAGCTTCAGTAACCGTCTACCGTTACTGCCGGTAATGAAGAGGCGTCATGGAATGTGGCGGCAACCACAGAAGAACAATTACTTTCGGAACATCTTCATCGCAATTCCATTTGAGCTGACATGAAGACTTTTGTTGGAATGTCCACGATCTTCCTGATGGTTTCTATCATCGGCGCTGAAGCCGCAGAGGTCAAACCCGACGCGATCAATTCTGCATCGCTGTCTACAATCCCGGCGGAGCGCGCTTCCAGACCGTCTGCGGATCCCGATCCTGCGGTCGTGCGCCTTCAGGTTCTCCTCGACCGCGCGGGTACATCGCCGGGCGTGATCGACGGCATTTATGGAAAGAACGTTACCAAGGCGGTGGCCAGTTTCGAAAAGATGACGGGAGTGCCGCCGGACGGCACAATCGACCCCGATGTAATCAGCAGGCTGGAAACGGGTGGTCCGATCATAGACACCTACACGGTCACGGCCGACGACGCGAAAGGCCTCGTCGATCATATTCCCATTGACTACGGCGAAAAGGCGAAGATGCCCAGCTTGGGTTACACCAGCGTCGCCGAAAGGCTTTCAGAGCGTTTCCACATGCATATCGACCTGCTGACTGCGCTTAATCCAGGTTCGGATTTCGTCCCTGGGGAGGAAGTCCAGGTAGCGATGCCGGGTCCCCCGCGCCAAGGAAAGGTGGCCCGAATCGAAGCCGACAAGACGGCCGGGCAGGTCACGGCTTACGATAATCGCGATGGCATAGTAGCGGCATATCCCGCGACAGTTGGCAGCGCGGACAATCCTTCTCCAGGGGGAACGCACAAGGTGAAGGGCGTCGCGCGGATGCCCGTCTTTAGGTACAATCCAAAGGTCAACTTTAAGCAAGGGAACAACAACAAGATCCTCACCATCTCCAAGGGCCCCAATGGGCCGGTCGGAAGTGTCTGGATCGATCTAACCGAACCAACCTACGGCATTCATGGAACGCCTGATCCCGAGCTTATCAACAAAGTCGGGTCGCATGGCTGCGTTCGTCTGACGAACTGGGACGCCGAGGAGCTAGCTGGAATGGTGAAGCCTGGCGTCGTTGTCCGGTTTGTCAACTAAAGGTATCGGCCGCCATGTTCCGATCGAATTCCACACGAGATGGGATGGTTGCCGCCCGCCCCTGACGGCATCGCAATGTGCCAATGTTGTGGTGCGTTAACCCGCGAAGCGGAGAAGGCGGCAAAATGAAGGATACGATGATTGGAAGTTTCGCAAAAAGCTCTCACGATCCCAGTTTCTGAAGTTCATAGCGGATCAATCACCTGCGGTCGGACGTTTGTTCAATCGCAAAGCCTGCGAGAAAATGTTCGTTTGAAAATGCCGATAGTGGCCAGTTTCAGCTTGTGCCTAAATGTCCTGATCAATGCCTTAGGAGCTGACGTTTGGAGTTCCAGACTAAGTTCAATCGGATCGAAAAGCGGTCTGCCTCATTTCGTGACCGCACGTTGAATTTGAAACAGCTAGCTGTTATCGACGCAGCCCGATTCAATTTCACGAACGAAGTTTGGCAATATCTGAGGCAGATCGACGTTGAGATGCTGCGACAGACGCTGGAGCTGCGGTACGGGAGTGTCGGCCAAAACGCCAGTTCTGACCAGCGCAGCAGCTATTCCAAACCGGCTGGCACCGACGATATCATGCTCAATGCTGTCGCCGATCGCGACAATCCGCGCTTTGTCCTTGTGTCCGATTATATGCAAAGCATAATCATAGATATCGCGGTACGGCTTACCGACACGCCTGACCGGTCCGCCCATTTCTTCATACAGCATCGCAATCGCGCCAGCAGCAGGCGCCAGCCCTTTCCCGGTCAGCATGCTGATATCGGGATTGGTGCAAATGCACATGGTTTTGCGGGCAGCTGCGGGTGCGAGAAGGTCCCGATATCGTTCCATCGGCACTCGATCGGCCTCACTGCCTGCGATTACCACGAGATCAGCGTCATGCCCGCTATCGGTGCGTATGAAACCA
Source organism: Phyllobacterium trifolii (assembly GCF_014192095.1). Classification (GTDB taxonomy): domain Bacteria; phylum Pseudomonadota; class Alphaproteobacteria; order Rhizobiales; family Rhizobiaceae; genus Phyllobacterium; species Phyllobacterium trifolii. The sequence continues at coordinate 79,161 of NZ_JACHXN010000017.1, read as the reverse complement.
AGACTGTCGGAAAGTGTGCTGTCATTGGCAATCGAGATTGTCAGGCAACGCGTTCCTGCCCGTTCGGGAATGACAAGGGCGCCACTGGTGATGAGATGACGGGCAACATCACCAGATGTTACGAAATGGTCGAACGACAACGCGTCAAATCCTTGTGCAACCAGCCTCTGTGTATTGTACGCGCCCGAACGGCCCGAATTGGACAGAATGACGATTTCCTTCGAACGTGACTTGAGCCAATGCAGCGCCTCTATACTGCCGGGATAGGCCTTGACCCCGTCAAGCAGTACACCGAACTGGTCGATAAAGAAGGTATCGTAGCGCTTCGCCAGGTCTTCGAGCGTGACGTGGTTGTTCATGCGGTTTGCAGTCCCATTAAAACCAGCCGCGCCGTTCCAACAGCCGCCTCGGCAGACAAGCTATCAACAAAGGGCACGTCCATTTTGTTGTGCCGGATCTGGGTCCAGGCTTTGTTCTTCGCACCCCCGCCGACCGTCCGCACGGAGATCGCGGCCGGGCCGCCGAGCTCGTGCAGCCGGTCGTATCCTTGTTTTTCGACCGTGGCTATTCCCTCCAAAATAGCCTGAAAAAATTTGACATCATCGTTCGGACGCGGCGTAAGGCGAGGCGCCATAACAGGATCGTTAACTGGAAAACGCTCGCCGGGCTCGATCAGCGGATAGTAGTCAAGACCGGTTGGCTGATCCGGAGACATGCCCGCACTCAGTTCGCGAAGGCGGTCATCCGCGAAAAAGTTTCGGATCACCGCCCCGCCCGTATTGGAAGCACCGCCAGCCAGCCACATATCACGTACGCGGTGACTATAGATGCCATATTCCGGAGCATTGATTGGCCTGTGCGACGCGATTTTGATCACAAGCGTCGAGCCAAGTGCCGTAACCGCCTCGCCATGGTGTTTGGCGCCCGTGGCGAGAAAGGAAGCGCACCCGTCCGTCGTTCCCGCAAAGAGCATGGCATCTTTCGGGAAATCCACAGTTCTTGCACGGGGAGAAACAGTCCGGAGAGGAGATCCGGCCGGGCAGACAGTCGGCAACAGAGAGCGATCGAATCCTATGCGCTCCATCCAATCGGGCCAACAGCGCGTATTCAGATCAAAGCCTGTCTTCAAGGCGTTGTTTTCATCACTGATGACCAAACCGTCGCCGGCTATTTGAGCTGCTATCCAGTCGGCCTGATGCACCACTTGCGCGATACCGCCGAGCTTCTGAAGACTAAACGCGCGCGCGAGGGGGGACGTATGGCCGCGTGCAGCGCTGTCGGGAGGTGCATGTGCATCGATGGCGGCCAAAATGGCGGTGTCATTGCAGGTATCGTTGTAAAGCGACGCCTCACCCAGAGCCTTACCAGCCGCATCAAGAGCAAGAAGTGAGCCCGACGTCCCATCGACCGCAATGCCACGAACGCCATCCAGGCGAACTTCTGTTGCAAGTTGCTTCAACGATTGTCGAACGTGACGCCACCAAGCCTCGGGTTTTCGACGTTCCTCGGCAGAACCGTAAGATGACAGCGCCATGCCGACAATATTGCCGAGCTCGCCAAGTGCCGCCACCCGCACACCAGATGTGCCAAGATCAACGCCAACGGCAATCGCTCGGTTCTGATTCATAGTCGCGCCGTTTCCCGGTCGAGGGCCTGGCGATACTGTTCGGCCTCCCAATTTGACAGTTCCGCTTCCTGTTCGCCACTCAAATAGGAAATTTGCGCCCCTTCCGGAATGCGGGTGACGACTTCCGCCAGGCAGCGCGCCATAGTCTCGCCGCCGGCAGTCAGATCACGCAAAAGCAGAACCCCCTTGCCAGGCGCCACAACGAGCTTTGGTTCTGGTTGTCCCGACGATCCGCTGTCCTTCAACAAGGCTTCGATTGGGATTGTGTCATTGATGATGCCGATGGTTCGTCCCAAGAAAATGATGTGATCGGGATAAAGTGTCCCGCCAAGAGCGAATGCGACTCCAGCAGCATCCATAGCCAAATCATGAATTTGAGGATCGTCAGGCAAGCGATACCCGCTCCCTTCAGCAGCCCGTTTCAGCCACGGCTGATCGGCTTTCGAAGGTTGGCGACGCGAAGTGGCAAGGGCAGCTGTAACCTTCTCGATGCGGTCATCCACTTCATCGACCGATTGGCCTGCAATGATAATGCCATGGTTCTGCAGAACCAGAATGTCCGGCTTGCGATCCACCACCTTGGCGATTTCCTGCGCCAATGGAATCCCGGGTCTGCAATAGGGTATCAAGGTCCAGCTCAATTCTGGCACATAAGCAGCCAGCAAAGCCGCTATTTCCGCTTCGCTGTTTTCAATCACGCAGCGCGCAATGGTGTTGACGCAATGGAAATGCGCCACGACGGGCTGGCGGATAAGAGCATGGAAACTGGTTTCAATCGAAGGACGCAGATTGGAATGATTCAGCGCATCCACAATGAAATCGGTCGCCTTTTCCGCACGCTCGTCGCGTGCAGCAATCGCTTCAAGCAAGGGCTTCGTCTCGACAGGAACCATGATGTCTCGCTCCAGTGCATGAGCAAGCCATGTTCCCGACGCCTTGACCCACATCATCCCATCGCGCTTTAGCGACACATTGCCGCCAGCGCCCTGCGTACGTGTGATGTCGGTACCCAGCCGGAAGGAAAGTTGCTTGAGTACTTCAAGTTCGACTGACGTGACCATTCCTTGATTTAAAACCTTCGACAACGTTGCGTCCGCCGGCTCGCAAGCATTGCGCCGGTGTCGTGACTTAAATATCTAGAAAGATGTACTTACGTCAATAGTGATTAAATTAAATCAGCTTCTTGACAAAATGGGCCACATCATGAGTAATCTTCGTCACGTAGCGTTGGGAGGCGGCCGCAAGGGAGTGATATGTGAACGATTTTGATCGTCATCATCAGATTATAGAAATCGTGAAAGAACGGCCGTTTGCTTCGGTGCGCGACCTTCAGGAAATGCTTGGTGTTTCCGCTGCTACTATTCGCCGGGACATCGACAAACTCCACGATGGCGGACAGGTTCGTAAGGTCTACGGAGGTATCTCCGCACCTGAAGGAGTGGCTTCCGGTCGGTTATCGGCCCGCTATTATGACGAAAACCGCGATCTGGCCGTTGAGGCCAAGCGTGCCATAGCGGCAACGGCAGAGACGCTCATCCGCGACGGCGATTCCGTTATCATTCATGGAGGCTCCACCTGCTTTCAACTTGGAGTGCGTCTTGCCAAACGCAATATCCGCATCTTCACAAATTCCATGCCGCTTGCCGCTTACCTAGGCGAGCGAGGCACATGCCAATTGGTGGTGGCAGGCGGGGATCTGCACCGCGAACCAGGCATCATTCAATCTGCCGGCGCGGCCGCGCCCGCCTTTTTTGCCACCAAGTTCTTTGTTGGTACGCAAGGAGTGAGCGTGTCCGGTCTGCAGGAGTCGCATCCGCTTCTCGTGAAGGCTATCCAGGATCTAAGCACATGCGCCGACCAGATCGTGGTGCTGGCCGACAGCCGAAAGTTCGCCACCCGCGCCAGAAATATTGCGCTGCCCCTTTCGCGCATTGGCACGATCATTACGGATGATGGACTAAAGGACGCCGATGCAAAAATGCTCGTCGATGAAGGCATTTCAATCCTGATTGCACAGCTCAACGGAGGCGATGCATGAGCTTGGCAGTATTTGACCTTGGCAAGACCAACACCAAGCTCTTCGTCTTCAACGAAGCAGGCGGGATCATCCATGAAAGCCGGATACAGCCAAAATGGCGAACGGTTGACGACCTGACCGTGCTTGACGAGCACGCCATGTTTGAATGGATGCAACAAGCGTTAAAGGACACCACACCGGTTCACAATATTACGGGGATCATGATATCTGGTCATGGCTGCACATTCGCTCTTGTCGATGACACGGAACTGACACATCCGATTTTGGATTACGAACAGGAACCACCGACCGAAATCGCTGAAAGGATTGACGATCGCATACCAGGCTTTCCAGAGACGTTTTCGCCACGGCTTCCCCTCGGCTTTAATTACGGTCGACACATGCTTTGGCTTGCAGAACGGTCTCCTGAAAGCTTCGCCAAGACAAAATCGATCCTTGGCTATCCACAGTTCTGGAGCTGGAAATTTTCCGGGATCCCCGTAAACGAAGTTTCTTATCTTGGGTGCCATTCGCATCTATGGGCGCCGCTACGAAAAGATTTCAGCAGCCTCGTCGATGCAATGGGCTGGAAAAGCAAAATGCCTGCATTCGCACGGGCGGGTGCAGTGCTCGGTTCCTATGATTTGAAACTTCCGGACGGCTCCATGCGGACACTTGCCGTGCACAACGGAGTTCACGACAGCAATGCTGCACTTTATTTTTATCGTTCACTTGGGCTCTCCGATTTCACCCTTGTATCCACGGGAACCTGGGTAATTATTTTCAATCCGAATTGCCCCCTCGGCTCGCTCGACGCGGGTAAGGACATGCTTGCCAACGTCAGCGTCGATGGAGAACCGGTTGCAACTATACGCTTCATGGGTGGGCGCGAATTTGATGTCATTAGTCAGGGCTGGGTCAAATCCATCGAACCCCATGATATAGAACGCATTATCGAACGCTCGATATTCGCACTTCCCTCATTCGCCCCTGGCGGGCCGATGCCGGGGCAAAAAGGTGTGGTGGTGGGACCCAAACCGAACCCAGAAGATCGAGCCGCAGCGGCCTTCCTCTACGTCATTCTGATGACCGATCTGTCGCTGGACGAAATCCGGTCATCCAGTACTGTTGTCGTCGATGGTGGGCTCAACCGCTCGGGCCTGTTCGCGTCGCTTCTCGCACAACTCCGTCCCGCACAGACAATAGTTCAAAGCAGCAGCATCGAAGGCAGCGCTACCGGCGCCGCCGCGTTGGCGTTCGAATCAAAGGGGCTGACACCACCCGGCCAGCCACCTATTCCGGTCGCGGCCGCGTCAATAACCGGACTGGCCTCATACAGGGATAGTTGGCGTCAACAAGCGGTGGAGCGACGGCCAGTAGCCTTGGCTTCAGCACCCCTGGAAAGCACGCCATGACATCGACACCTGGATCATCTGTCGCTAACAAACCTGTCCTGGAAATGCGCGACATCTCCAAAACATTTGGCACGATAAAAGCCCTGAGCAATGTCTCTCTCATCGTTCATCCTGGCGAAGTGCATGCCTTGATGGGTGAGAACGGTGCGGGCAAGTCCACACTGATGAAGGTATTGTCAGGCGCATACAGAGCTGATCCTGGCGGGGAGATATTGATCGACGGTGTGCCGGTCATCACGGGTGATCCGCTAAAAGCGAAGTCGAGCGGCATAGCCGTCATCTATCAAGAGCTTTCCCTGGCAGCCAACCTCACCGTTGCGCAAAACATCTTTCTCGGCAACGAGATTGCCAGGTTTGGATTTATCGATCGGGCTGCAATGGCAGACCGGGTACAGCCTCTGTTGGACAGTCTCGGCGTGAGCTTCAAGTCACTGACAAAGGTGGAACAGCTGTCCTTGGGCGAGCGACAACTGGTTGAAATAGCGCGTGCCCTGTCAACGGATGCCCGCATCATCGTTATGGATGAGCCGACCACATCGCTGACCACGCGGGAGACTGAAAAACTCTTTGGCGTAATTGCCGCGCTCAAGGCCCAAGGTATTGCCATAATCTACATCAGTCACCGTATGGAAGAGGTTTATCAACTTGCCGACCGGGTCAGTGTTCTGCGCGACAGCGCTTATGTTGGCACGCTCGCAAGGGAAAACCTCTCCGCCAAGGCATTGGTTTCGATGATGGTCGGACGCGATATCTCGTCGTTCTATAAAAAAGCCCATCGACCACCTGCAGCGGGACGACCGATCGCCATGCGTGTGCGGGACATGTCCGATGGCAGGCGAGTTCACGCTTGCTCATTTGATCTCTACAAGGGGGAAGTGGTTGGTATTGCAGGGCTTGTCGGGTCGGGACGGACAGAGCTTGCGAGACTCATCTTTGGCGCCGACAAACGCATCTCCGGCACGGTGGAACTCGATGGCGAGGCTATCGCGATCAGCTCGCCACGCGAAGCGCTCAATGCCGGCGTTGCTTACCTGACCGAAGACCGCAAGGCTCTTGGCCTGTTTCTTGACATGAGCATTTCGGACAATATCAACATGGGGGTACTCGGTGACGATGCAAGATATGGCGCAATTCTCGATTTCGATAGAGCAAAGCGACGGGCGACCGCCGCAATTTCCAATTTTGCCATTCGCACACATAGTGCCGACATCAACACGGGAAGCCTTTCTGGAGGCAACCAGCAAAAAGTGCTGCTTGCAAGGCTGATCGAGACTAACCCCCGCGTTGTCATTCTGGACGAACCGACCCGCGGGGTGGACGTTGGGGCAAAATCAGAAATCTACCGCCTTATCGACGATCTTGCGCAACGAGGGATCGCCATCCTCGTCATCTCCAGTGAATTGCCGGAAATTATCGGAATTGCCGATCGCGTACTTGTCATGCGCGAAGGGCGGATTGCAGGCGAGATTGCCGCCACGCCGGACAATCCAATCCACCAGGAAGCAATCATGCATCTCTCCACCCAGGCTAATTCTCCCGAGGAGGTTAACGCATGAGACCACGTCTTCACTCAATATTTTGCAGGCAGGAACATGACTGAATCCACAACCACCTCCACGCAATCGGGTCCATCGCGCATCCGCACGTCGGTAGCAGCCCTTGGAATGTTGCCTGTTTTGGTAATCCTCGCCATCGCCTTCCAGCTCATCAATGCGCGCTTCATGACGGGAGCAAATCTTTCCATTGTCATGCAGCAGTCCTCGATCAACACCGTGCTCGCGGCGGGCATGACCTTCGTTATCCTGACAGGCGGCATAGACCTGTCGGTGGGATCGATACTCGCCGTTTCCGCCATGGTTGCGGTGATCATATCGCTCATTCCAGACTTCGGCATGCTGGGCGTGCCGGCCGCTGTGCTCGTTGGTCTGTTGTTCGGATTGGCAAATGGACTTCTGATCGCCTTTATTCGGCTACCGCCCTTTATAGTTACGCTCGGCTCGCTGACGGCAGTGCGCGGGGTTGCACGGCTCCTTGGTGGAGACACCACCGTTTTCAACCCTGCGCTCCCCTTCGAATTTATCGGTAACGGAAAATTTCTGGGCGTACCCTGGCTCGTCATCATCGCGGTCGTTGTGGTCCTTCTGTCCTGGCTGCTCTTGCGACGAACCGTGCTCGGGACCTGGATTTATGCAGTTGGCGGAAATGCGGAAGCAGCGCGCCTGACCGGCATCAAGGTGCCTCTCGTACTTGTTTTCGTCTATTCGGTTTCGGGCATGCTTGCCGGCCTTGGCGGGGCCATGTCGGCCGCCCGGCTTTACGCGGCAAATGGCCTGCAACTGGGGCAGTCCTACGAACTCGATGCCATCGCGGCGGTCATTCTCGGCGGTACAAGTTTCGTCGGCGGCGTTGGTTCTATCTGGGGAACATTTATCGGCGCGCTGATCATAGCCGTTCTCTCCAATGGTCTAATTCTCGCCGGTGTATCGGACATATGGCAGTACATCATCAAAGGTTTGGTCATCATCGCGGCTGTCACTCTGGACCGATACCGGCTCCAGGGAGGTGTCAGGACGTAGTGAACGATCAGGAGACGCCGGCTCTATACCGGTTCACAAAGGTGCCCGCAGAAACGGCACAAATGGAGGAATGCATGATTCATTTTAAAAGACTGCTTTGTGGGGTCGCGGTTACAGCGATGTTTGTGGCGCCAGCATCTGCGGCAGAGCTCAACAAGGTTGGTATATCCGTTGGACTTCTCGGCAACCCTTTTTTCGTCGCCACCATCAAAGGCATTGAAGACGCGGCAAAAAAAATCAATCCGAATGTCCAGGTAACATCGGTCTCCGCCGACTACGATCTCAACAAGCAGTCATCGCAAGTTGACAGCTTCATCGCCGCAGGCGTGGATGTCATCATGCTCAACGCGGTCGACGCCAGTGCGATCGCGCCTGCCGTTAAGAAAGCGCACGACGCGGGCGTGCTCGTCGCAGCCTTTGATGTTTCGGCGCCCGGTGCCGACATCACCGTGATGACCAACAATATCAAAGCTGGTGAACTCGCCTGCCAGTATCTTGTCGATCAGACAGGTGGCAAGGGAAACTACGTCATCATAAACGGCCCGGCCTCCTCCTCCATCCTTGACCGCGTCAAGGGATGCAAGGGCGTGCTGGAAAAACATCCCGATATCAAGATTCTCTCCGATGATCAGAATGGCGAAGGTTCGCGCGATGGCGGCTTGAAAGTGTTCCAGAGCATTTTGACGCGCTTTGACAAGATCGATGCTGTTTTTGCGATTAATGATCCGACAGCAATCGGTGCCGAGCTTGCGGCAAAGCAGCTTGGACGGTCGGAATTCATCATCACAGCAGTCGATGGAGCGCCTGACATCGAGGCTGTTCTCAAGACGGGCACCTCACTGATAAAGGCGTCAGCCTCCCAGGATCCTTACACGATGGCAGGACAGTCGCTCGATCTGGCGGCGAAGCTCCTTGCGGGTGAAAAACCTGCGGAGACTACGATCCTGCTGGACCCCGTCCTCATCACCAAAGACAATTTGGGAGAATATAAAGGCTGGACCGCGGCGCGATAAGGTCAGACAAAACACGCAGCCGGTGAAATTCCGGCTGCCACTCACTTCAATCGAAGAAGGCTCGATCATGTCCAAGCTTGGAATTCATTCTTTCGTCTGGAGCGCAGGCTCGTCGCAGGCAGAACTTGAAGATGCTCTTAAGATGACCTTAGAACTGGGATTTGATTTGATCGAATTTTCCTACCTCGATCCCCGCCAGGCCGATGTGGCATGGCTCGCCAAAAGGATCGACGCCTGTGGGCTGGGCGTCGCGGTCAGCATGGGCCTTCCGCGTGATGGCGACGTGTCGAGTGACGATCCATCGGTCGTTGCTAACGGTGTGACAATACTTGAAAGGGCAATTGCATTAACACGTGATCTCGGTGGGCAGAAACTGGCGGGCATCTTATCATCGTCCCATGGCAAGCAGGAGCAGGCACCCACTGCACGCGCCTGGAAGACCAGTGCCTTTACTTTGGCGAACGCGGCACATACTGCAAAGAGCGCCGGCGTCACGCTCAATCTTGAAATCGTTAATCGTTTCGAGAGCAATCTTCTCAATACGGTTTCACAAGGGCTCGCTTTCATCGAAGATACGGGTTCCGATAATATCTTTCTTCATCTCGATACCTTTCACATGAACATCGAAGAGGCCGATATTGGTCTCGCTTTGCGCCACGCCGGGGATAAGATCGGATATGTGCATTTGGGCGAAAGTCATCGCGGTTATCTGGGAACAGGCAACATCAATTTTGCCGCGATATTCGATGCATTGAGGGCGATCGGGTATGACGATTATCTAACATTCGAGTCCTTCTCTTCGGAAGTTGTAGACGAGGACTTGTCTCTGAAGACAGGTATCTGGCGGAACCTTTGGTCAGATAACGTCGCATTGGCGAAACATGCACACCGTTTTATCGATCTTGGTTTGGAGACTTCCAGGTTAAAAATGGAGTTGATGAAGGCGGAGCATAAGGCAAACCATTAAGTGGCAAATCGAATGGTTTCGCATTTTTGATGACGGCAAGATGCTATGATGCGGATGGAATGCTGGCCCGCTCTGTCATCTTTCAGCCCTTCAGGCCGATTGCCGGGCGCAGAGCGCAAGCCATCGAAGGCGCGATCCTCTCTAACGCACATTGGCATGAGACAAACACTCAAGTGCCGTGGCTACTGGCTCCCTGCACATCCGGCTGCGGCCATCGCTGCAGCGCGATGCGGCCAGCTTCCGTCAACGCATAGACGCCCCTATCGAGGCGCTCAAACCAGCCATAAACATTCGAAAGCAATATCTTGCCCGCGTCCGGTACGGTGGTTCTGATATCACGCACGCGCAGCGGTCCTGCCGTCAGCGTTGCCGCACAGGCAAGCGCCTGCTGCCGATATGCCGTCATAATTGGCGTGCGGGTACTACCACCAAGCACCGGATCTCCGCGTCGTTTCTGGTGTTCGCGCATAAGCCTCGAACGCCGCTTTGGATCGGTCCGCGGCATTGGTGATACGGAGCCGACGATGACACTGACCTCGCCGGCATCGGAAATGCCCAGCATGCCAACGCCAAGCCTGCGGCAGAGGTTGCGGTAGCGTTTGTCGGCTTCACGACCTTTGCCGCTGGACGATATCCGGGCAGCGATCCACACCTCGTTTGAAACGGTCGACCGGTCGACCGCCTGCAATATGAGCTCCAGATTGAAACTCAATTTTAGCTCGGCGACCACGACAACAGGCGGATCGTCACTACTGAGGCCGACAAGATCGCAGCCGCCAACCTCGCCCTTGACGACGTAACCTGCCTTTTCGAGAAAGCTTTTTACCGGCAGATAGAGCGAAGTTTCCATGTATACAGATCAAATCGGAGAATCGTTTCACAAAAAACTACACCGATATGGCCGCTATGGACACCGCATTTGCCGCGCATTGAGGCGTATCTAACCCACGACCCCGCTGAAATCTTTTCGATCCCAACGCAAGATTCGGCCTGTTCAATTGCAGAACCTGCCAGAAACCTTCCTTTGAAAATGCCGATAATAGGGCATTTGTCATGAACTTGGGTAGCTTACCTTGCGAACGGGTTTGATGTTATATTTTGCCTTCGTTGCCAAACTCGAAGAACCTGACAGGACCCAATTAATGATCGAGAGTGACACAAGGCAGGCAGATTGGCGTCGCGCGAACCCGAAACAATATGATGCCCGTTTGGCGGTGCAAAGAGCGCTGAAAGCTGGACCGTTGGAAAGACTCGCCTGTGAAGTCTGCGGTATTGAAGCTGTCGACGCTCATCACGATCAATACGATGAGCCACTGCACGTCCGTTGGCTATGCCGGCGACATCACACTCGCCTTCATCACTATGGGGAAGACATGTTTCCAATCAAATCGACAATTTGAGATACCAAGAGACTTGGCCTCCTTAAAAAAGCGCAATCATCGACCCTATTGTCCCGATCAAGCAGGGTGTTGAATCTGCCACCGGCAGCAGCGGTACTGAACAACGAGGGTTGCCGATCATGCAAGTCAGCTTCGCGCTGTGTGGAATAACTGATATATTGTCCTTGCGGCCCGAACGCATTGCGAATGAAGTTCAACGGCTATAGGTTTTTTCCAACGGCAACCAGCTGTTGAACCTTTGAGGACAAATCTATGGCGACCGGCACTGTTAAGTTTTTCAATGCACAAAAGGGGTTCGGGTTCATCACGCCCGAAAGCGGAGGCACGGACGTGTTCGTGCACGTGTCCGCTCTTCAGGGTGACTCGTTGAGCGAAGGGCAACGTGTGAGTTACGATTTGGGGCAAGATCGCAAGACTGGAAAATCGAAAGCCGAAAACGTCCGCATACTTTGAGTCGACGCTGGCTTCGAATCGATTGAGCCCTACACGGTCTGCGGAAGCACACCGAACTTAATTCATAGACGTCGTGTCTGGCACCTTTTGGCCCTAATGCGGCGCTTTACTTTTTGGGTGTCCCATACGAGGCACTATGCGATCCTTGACGCACGGAACGAAAACATCAAGGCGGTTTGTTGTCCAGGGCGGGTTTCTGACTCGTGCCTAAATGTCCGCTGTCTTTTAACCAAGCCAGCCAGATCATCGTCGGATTTCCGCAGCAGCAAGCGGGTCCGCAGTGGCCCGCTTGCTGCCTTTGTCACTAGCTCTTGAGGCGGGAATTGCACAAGCTGTAATAGCCGCCGCCTTTCTGAATCCACTTCAGTCCTCCAAGCGAGTTGTTCTGTTTGTTGGCATAGTATTGTTCCAGGCACGTGTGCATGCGCGCCTTGCCTGCGCTTTCACTGGAAAACTTGGTGGCAACAGCACTCGGGAATCCCACCCCGCGCGGCGCGGCTGTCGTCGGTGCTGCCGGCTCGCCCTTGTATGTGGCGGTGTCAGGGGTCGGAGCAGTCTCGTCATCATACCAAGGCATGTCTGTTTGTTCTTACGAAAACCATACTTTTGTATAACAAAATGTAACGGGGACTATAAAGCGTGAACAAGCAAACTTTTGTCTTACAGGGCGTAACAATCGGCCTACCGCCGCTGTTTTAAAATATCTCGATCCTGCAATTGTGCGCCTTCGGATGCACTATTCGGCGTTGGTTTTTTTCCGGGAAGAAATATCCCCGACCGATGATTGAAGGCCAGCAAAATGGTGAGCCGGTCTTCAAGAACTGTTCCAGGCTAGCCGACGAGGTCATTGCGATCGTGATTGCCGCCGACTGGCACCGGGGTTCCAATCGGGCCAAAAGCAAGGTCTGGATATCAGCGGACACAGGCAAGTTCCTGCGAACAGAGAGGATTTTCACCGCTGTCGCACTTGGATACGGCCCGCAGGTTGGAGCAACGGCCGTTGAGATCTCCACCTACGACCGTACCGTCGAGCCTCCAGCGCCGTTCGACCAATGATCGATCTGGAGCGGAAAATTTGGCCACCACTCGACGTCTCGGCTTTCTCATCATCGCCTATGTCCGGTTGCTACCGCTGCATGTTTTGTTTACCGCTCCTGCATGGCTTGCGATGAAATCGGCGAGCGGCGAAAACAAATACTCCGAGATCCGCCGCTTTTTGACTTATACCGTCACAGACATTCCCCGCAACAGCAGCATTTTCCTGCCGTCGATCTCGATGGTGGTGGTGTCGGGTTTGATCGTCACCGGGAACACAAGGTTCTGCATGCGTTGAACATTGCCGGTGGGAATGATGCTCTGTAGTTCTTTCGCTGCCGCGCCCTCCAGCTGCTGTGCATCTGGTTCGGGGATGGCATCGGTGGCAACCCGCGTGACGCGTCTTCGATGGTACCGTAGCGGGTAAAAGGAAAGGCCTTGATCTCGATGACGGCGGGCTGACCGGCGGCGATAAAACCAATCTCGCGGTTGGGAAGATATGCTTCGATCTGGAGCGTGCCATTGCTCGGGACAATGCGCATCAATTCGCCTCCCGCCGTTGCCACCTGGCCGATGGTGGTAATGGCCGATGTCTGGACCGTTCCGTCGATCGGGCTCCTGATGGTCATCGACTGACGCCGTTTGTTGGCCTTGATCAGTTGCTGTTCATGCCGCGGGACTGGCACGGGCAGGCCTGGCTCTGGTGCAACCGGCAACCAAGCCGCGGGGGCGAGTGGATCAATCCTTTAGGGAACTTGAGCCGGGAACTTCGTTCCATATCGAGCTCAATATCCAATTACACATCACCAGATGCCACAAGGAGGATTTCATTGTCATGGGCCTATTGAGCCGGAGTGGCCGACGTCGTGGACGGCACGGGCAGGATGATTTCCGAGGCGACCTTCCAGTCCTTCCCGATCTTCTTCCAGTTGATGATCATCAGGAACGGCTTGGGAGTTCCGTCCTGTCCAGCATAGGAGACGGTAATCTCCATAGGCGCATAAGATTCGGCGATATCGGGGGTCAGCCCGACGATCTTGAGTTTGGATAGATCGGGCGTTAACACGACAGGGCCTGAGGCCGCTATATCGTGCAGTTTCTGATCGATCGCGTCGTTGCCCCAGAAGCCTGCCCAGTTGCCTTCGGATGGGATCGCACTCTTCGCGACCAGAAGAGCGGCGGGTGACTGCCAGAAAAGCGCGTGCAGACCCTTGATGTCATGCTTGTTCGCCAGCTCCATGAGCTTGCTGAAGCGCGTTTCGATCGTGCGGATGGTGCGGGTGTCCAGCAGGTCATTGTTGGCTGCCGAGGCTGGTGTCGCGAAGCTCGCGAGAACACTTGCCAGGGTGACGGTAGCGGCAAAGAGCATTTTTTGCATTGTATATCCTCTGTTCCAATGCGTTTTTTGAAATATGGCTGCAGGAGAAGGGGCCGATCACGACGGTCGCTCTTCTCTGTACTCAAACCTGTTTCTTGGCAGTGTTTGCAGCTCCCCAGAGCGAGCCGACATTGACGCGATTGGGATAAAGCTGCAGCATTGCGTCATAGAGTTCGCGCGCGGTCACTGTCGTCTCGTTCAGACGATTGAAGTCGCGGATATATTGCCGTGTCTCGCCGATAATGCGCGGATCATCAGGATTTTCCGGTATCTTGTGCCCGGCGATTACCGTGCGGGGAGCAAGGGCTTCGAGCCTATCCAGCGTCGAAACCCATTCGAGCCGGCTCTCGATCGTGGTTTCACCGAGATAGGGGTGGATGCCGTTGTAGACGACGTCGCCCCCGACGATCAGGCCGGCCGATGGGACATGCAGGCATGTCGACACTGCTGTATCGGTCCGCCCTGCGTTCACCGCCACTAGGGTGTGCCCTTCCAATTCCAGCTCATTGTTTTCCAGCGCTTCGGCGACAAGTAGCTGCTCGGGTATCTGCCCTGGAAAAAGCCTGCGCCAGAAGTTCTCAACCGAGGCCGGCGACAGGTGGTCATGCATGGCCCCCACCACGGCCGGCGTCGCATAGGCCCTGGCGCTCGGAAAGCGTTCGAGGAGCGGCGCCAGGCCGAAGAAGTGATCACCGTGCCCGTGGGTTATATAGATTGCCCTGAGATTCTTGCCGCTGGCGGCAACCCAGTCCGACAAAGCCTGTGTTTGTTCGATGGTGAGGAAGGTGTCGACCAGGACCGCGTCGCGCTCGCCGTAGATGAGCGTCGATGAATTCGCCACCCACATCAGCTCCTCTTGGCCGGGCGGTACATCGCGACTGAGCCCCGGACGCTTGATATTGAGTGTGCTCCAGCCAAGTCCGCTATTTAAGGCTGTGTTTGCGCTCATGATTGTCTCCATGACTTGAGAAAAGGTGGATTGTCGGTTCGGGCAAAGAGGGAGCGCGGTGGAACAGTTAAGCATCAGGCGCTGCGAGATTCAGGCGGGCCTGTCGGTGGCGACAGCCTCCGCCATTGGAAATTAATCGAGATAGGGGCAAATGGCCGCCCGGGATCAAAGCATGCCGCCTAGCTTCAGGCGCGCTTTCGTAAGCTGCAAGTGCAACGTCGGTGCGGTAATCTTGTCTTGGCGCGTTACCACAAGAAGCAGTGTCGCCGAGACGCGCAAAATCCGGTTGCAGGGCTGGTACATCCGGGCGGCTCCTGTCGAGCGAAGCGTACCTCATTATGCCAATGGTCCAGCGGGATAGGCTGCAAATGCTTTGGAAAGACGCTCGAGGCCGTTTTCTCCGGTCCGGTGGAGCCCATGCGCCACAGGACGCGGGCCCGACACCTCGGTCAGAAACAACCAAGCAGGCAGCTCAATTCCGTCATCGACGAGAATTTCTATGTCCAGCCTTAAAACCACAGCTTTTTCTCCCTGCCGCAGATACCGTTCTTGACACCGCTCGTGCAGAAGCGATAATTATAAAGTGACCGGTCGGAATTAATTAGTCAAGGATGCATTGCGTGAAATCTTCGCCTGCTGCCCGACGGGGCCCGAAACCAAAGCCCGGCACTCGCGACAATCTCGTCAAGGCGGGGTTGCAGATGTTTTATGCTGAGGGATATGCCGCGACGGGCGTTCAGGGCATCGCTGAGAGGGTCGGAGTTCCCAAGGGGTCATTCTATAATCATTTTGCAAGCAAGGAAGTTTTCGGTGCTGACGTCCTTGATGCTTACTTCAACCGAAATGAGGACAAGCTTCGCAGCATGCTTTGCGATGCCGAAATTGCACCGCTTGCCCGCCTGGAAGCTTATTTTGATGAGCTGATCGAAGCGTTCAGGGCGGCCGGCTTTGTGAGAGGTTGCCTGCTCGGAAACATCAGTGCGGAGGTTGCTGATCACAGCGCCCTCATGCGTGAGCGTCTCGTGAAACATTTCGCAGCGTGGAGCGGATATTTCGAAACCTGTATCGCCCAAGCGCAGGATGACGGCGCGATCGATAGTCGTATGCCGGCAGAATTGCTAGCTCGCTTCGTACTGAACAGCTGGGAGGGTGCATTGTTGCGCATGCGGGCCGATAGGAGCGATGAACCTCTACTCGAATTCAAGTCGATAGTTTTCAGTGTCCTACTTACTTAGCGATGGCTACGAGCGGCGGCGGCCAAGGGCAGTCGCCGCGTTGGCACGAGACATTTGCTTCGAGATTCGAGGACAAAGCTAAATACGTCGAGGGCTCGACCTGCCGATAGTGAATTAAAAGCAGTGAGCAAGCGATGCGCAGTTTCCCTGCTCTCTTTGACGGCCGTAGCCACTCTTTATCGTTGGTGAGAACGCTGCAAGAATGGCTGTTCACCAGTGCGCATTTTATGCTCCCTTCCGCAGCTTATACCACGCGAGATGCCAAGTGCCGGCTCGACGGCGAAATAAGTTGGTGCTCGGGTCCTGGGCGAACTTTTCGCAAATTCCAAGCACACCTCTGCTGGGCAATCTCGCGAATTGTCCCAGCCCTATACGGCCCGTTCGGCCTGGCTGCGGATTGTCTCGTCGCCTTTTGCCACCGCAGGGTCCATCCATCCAGAAATGACTTCGTCGCGGTTCTCTCGCGTCCTCTACTTTAGTGAACCGCCAGCAAAACGCCTTTAAAAAAGCCCGTTGCATTATGATCATAATTTGATATTATGTTCGTACTCCAATAGTTGAGCTTCATAGCCGGTGTTCCACGCGGCGCTCTATCAACACGCAAATGAAAGTGAGGATTCCGATGCAAAAGGAAGTACAGTCAGGTCAGACCGGCAATGCCGCTGGTTTCGAAGCGATCGGTGTTGCACAAGCTGCTCGCGCCATTAACAGCGGCGACTTCACGGCAGAGTCATACGCTGAAGCACTTCTCGAGCGTGCCCGGGAACAGTCGGATATCAAGGCTTTCATCACGATTGACGAAGAGGCTGTTATTGCCGCGGCGCGCAAGGTCGACAAATCCCGATCCGTTGGCGCGTCCGGTCCCTTGCTTGGCGTTCCTCTGGGCGTCAAGGATAGCTATTTGACAAGCGGCCTGCGCACGACTCTCGGCGTCAGCAATCTGAAAGATTTTGTACCCGCGCAAGACGCCGAGGTCGTCAGTGCAATCAAGGAAGCCGGGGCAATTGTATTCGGAAAGAATAACCTCGTTGAGATGTCCTACGGGTTGACTGGCGACAACAATCCCTATGGCCAGGTGCAAAACCCTCGCGCTCATAATCGGGTCAGTGGCGGATCGTCAAGTGGGTCTGCCGCAGCCGTCGCTGCCGGGATCGTACCTGCAGCTTTCGGAGGAGACACCGTCGGTTCGATCCGCGTGCCAGCATCGCTGTGCGGAGTGGTTGGTTTTAAGCCAACGACAGGACGCTGGCCGCGAAACGGTGTCGCGCCGATCTCCCACGTTCTCGACACGACTGGCGTCTTCGCCCGCACTGTCGAAGATTGCGAGCTCATCGATCAGATTGTCACTAACGCTCCTCCTGCATTGATGGGACCCGAACCGGGCAGCCTCAAGGGCGTCAGGTTCGCATATGCACCGAAGCAATATCTGGACCTGGTCGACGCAGAAGTTGAAGCGCGTTTCAGAGACATTATACGCAGACTGCACGACGCCGGAGCCGAGATCGTTGAGATCGACTTGGGAGAAGGCTTTTCAGCGCTTGCCGACACAACAACATGGAACATCTTCTTCCATGACACGATGCATGCGATTGCCGATTTCCTTGAAGATAATGCTATTCCCACGTCATTCGAGGAGATTTACCGAGACCTTAAGCCGGGTCTGAAAGAGGCGTGGCAGCATCATGTACTGCCGAGTGGATCCCAATGGCTTTCTCAGGATGTTTATAACGTGGCATTGGCAAATGATCGGCCCGAAATCCAGCGGCGATTCAAAGACGCCTTCGCGACAAGTGGGGCTGAGGCGCTTCTTTTCCCGACGACCCCCTGCACGGCACCGGAGATCGGAAAAGAGAACCTGTTTTCAATCGCAGGGCGGGAGGTTACCTACGCTGCTTTAGCGAAGAACACTGTTCGAGCAAGTGGTGCGGGCCTTCCAGGGATCAGCCTCCCCATGGGCAATGCGAGCAACCATCTTCCCATCGGCCTTGAGATCGATGCTCCCTTGGGTGGTGATCGCAGACTGTTGGAAATCGCCCCTCGGGTGGAGACGCTCGGTATCTCGTCTCTTTGAAAAACAAACCGGACAAGAGTCTCAACCAACTCTAATTAAAAAGGGCCCCTAAAATGGCAAATATGATCGACATCCAAAAAATTGACGTTGAACATGTTACGATCCACTCCAGCAAGGACTTTGGCGTCGTCAAGTCAAAGCTGGAAAGCATGATCCCACGTATTGATGACGGCATCTTTACGCTGCTCCGTTATCGGGAAACGACCCGAGCGCTTCGCGAATTGGAGGCTTTACCGGCGCTTTCAATTTTCGGTTTTAGAGATCACGGCGCGCTCCTTCAGGTGGCCGGACTTCAGCGTCAGTCGATACAGTACGACATCGGCAATCCGCTGACGGCATCGAAGATGACGCGACATCGCATGTCTGCCGGCCTTTACGCACCAGTTCGGGTGCTGCTACGCGAGGACAATGACGGCGTGGCATTCGAGTACGATCGTCCGATCTCGACTTTTGGCCAGTTCGCTGACCAGAAAGTCAACGAAGTTGCGCGAAAGCTTGATAACGATCTGCAAGCCGTGCTTGAATCGGCAGCCGCGTAGGCTGTCGCGAGCCCACATGCCAATCGCAGCAACGATCTGATGCAGAAGCTGAACATTCACGGAAGACATAGATGCGCTTTGAAAAGGGTCACAAGGAGAACACGCGGCGTCGAATAATCGACGTCGCTTCCAAGCGCTTTCGAAAAGACGGTGCGGCAGCCTCGGGCCTGGCGGGGATCATGTCCGAAGCCGGACTCACAAACGGAGCCTTCTATCCGCACTTTGAATCGAAGGAAGCTCTCGTAAGGGAGGCCATTGTAAGTGCGCTGACGGATCAGCGTGCAAGTCTGGAGCAAGCCGGTGCGGCGGAGTTGGGGATTGAAGATGTTATTCGCCATTACCTGAACGTCGCTCACTTGCATGGAACCGAGGATGGGTGTCCTTCAGCGGCCCTTTTACCTGAAATCGGACGGCAACCGGATTCGACGCGTAACGCATACGAGGTTGGACTGGGGAAGTACGTCGAAACACTCGCTTCTTATCTTCCACCTTCGTCATCGTCATCGCGTGAACGCGCCATGGCAATTTTCGCTCTGATGGTGGGTACCCTGCAAATTGCTCGAGCGGTTTCTAACGAGATTGTGGCAGCACAAATTTTGGAAGGGGGCGTGCAAGCAGCGCTGTTGCTCGCGAAGACATAGCCGCGGACGCTGCCATGCCGAAACTTGACCGCCCTGAAGGGAATCGAACAGTAGCTCCCGTAGTGGTGGTTCTCCGCTCAACAGCCGTAGGTGCCGGTTGCCGAAAACCTCTCTCCTGCCTTGAACAAGATTGCCGATTCGCACCTGCGGAATACAGCCAAGCGCTTGCCGGCTGGCACGCACACTCAGTTCACCGAGCGGAACGTCTCAAAAATCAGAGCCCTCAGCCAGCGATGAACGGGATCTGCATCCATCCGCGGGTGCCAAGCCTGTACGATGCTAAAGCCCGACATGGCGACCGGCAGGTCAAAGGTCTTGATCTGGCCTATCGCGGCGGACTTGCAGTAAGACTTCGGAGCCGAGCCGATCAGATCGGATGCTACCGCAACTGCAATCACCGCCGGAAAACTTGGCACGATCAGTCTGACATCACGGTAAAGGCCCAATTCGGCGAGTGCCCTGTCGACCGGACCGGCAAAGTCCGCTTGCATTGAAAAGAGGACGTGGCCCCAGGCGGCATATCGCTCGACTGTGATCATATCTGCATCGAAGATCGGGTGCCCTGCCCTTGCGAGACCGACATACCGGTCCTCGAAAAGGGTTTGGCAACGCAGCTCGCCGCTGTCGGCCGGCAGGACACCAATGTCCAAATCGACCTCCGCGTCCCTCAAAGGCTGAACGTCCTTATCCGATCTCGGCGCAAAGCGAAGCCGTATCCCGGGCGCAGTGTTCGTCACGGCAGCACTCAAACCGGCGGCATAGAGAAGCACGAATGCCTCATTGGCGCGGATCGTGAAGTGACGCCGCACCTCCCGGATTTCCACTGTCGACGGCGGACTAAGCACCGTTTTCACAGCTTCTTTCAACAAATGCACGTCCTCGGCAATCGCCAGGGCATGCGGGGTCGCGACCATGCCACGCCCGGCCGGCACGAGGATCGGATCACCCAGCGCGATCCTCAACCGTGACAGCGTCCGGCTCATGGCGGATGTGCTCAGCCCAAGCCGGCGAGCAGCGGCCGATACGCTTTGCTCGCGCAGCAAAGCATCCAGAGCCACCAAAAGGTTGAGATCGAGATCAGCCATGGCCCGCATTCTACTCATGCATGGCGTCAAACGCAACGGCCAATTGATTTCGTTGCGTCTGGCGCAAGTGATTTGCGAGGATTAAGTAGCCAGCCATCTGACAAAGATTGGGAGTTTCTCGATGACCTTCACCTCCACCGCACCCGTTTTGCAAGATGGCCTGGAGTCGCCTCGACGGCACCTGGCTGTTGCGATGATACTTCTGACGATCGTCCTGGTCGTTTTGGACGGAGCCATTGCCAATTTGGCCTTGCCCTCGATTGCCCTCTCGCTGCACGCGGAAGCGGGTAGTACCGTATGGGTCGTCTCGGCCTATCAGCTGGCCGTACTTGTCGCCATTCTTCCCTGCGGCGCGCTGGGTGAAATCTACGGCGCGCGGCGTATCTTCTTGGTCGGCGTGGCGCTGTTCACCGTAGCCTCCGCGGCGTGCGCCTTCGCGGGCAACCTTCCGTTGCTGATTCTCGCCCGTTTCGCGCAGGGCTTGGGAGGCGGCGCGATCATGGCGCTTGGCATGATGAACCTGCGCGCGGCCGTGCCGCAGCACATGCTGGGTCCGATCATTGGCATCAATGCCATGGTCATCGCAATCTCGGCCGCTGCCGGTCCCGGTATCGCCGCCGCGATCCTTTCTGTAACGAACTGGCCCTGGCTGTTTGCGGTCAATCTGCCGCTCGGCGTCATCGTTCTCATCGGCGGCAGTGTGCTTGGGCAGATCGAGGGCGCACAGCGAAAGTTGAACGCGAAGGCCTTGCTTGCCAATACACTGATGTTCATTCTCTTCTTCTGCGGCGCCGACCATATCGTGACCGCGCCAGTGAGTGGTACCGCCCTTATCGCCACTGCCCTGGTCTGCCTCTTCGTTCTGCTGCGCCTCGAACAGAACAGCGGCGCCCCGATCGTCCCGACGGACCTGCTGGCGGCGCCGGCATTCCGGGTAGCGGTCATCGCCTCGATATCCTGCTTCTGCGGCCAGATGTTGAGCTATATCGCACTGCCCTTCTACCTTCAGCACACCTACCACATGACGCCGGTACTGGCAGGTCTATACATGATGCCCTGGCCTGCCGCGACCGCGATCATTGCACCGGTTTCGGGACGCCTGGCAAACCGCTTCAAAACGGCATGGCTTTGCGCCATCGGCGGGGCGCTGCTGGCCCTGGGACTTCTCATAGTCGGTTTCGCCCCGCCTGACCCGAGAGGCATCGCATTTATCGCCGGAACGATGATCGCCGGCTTCGGTTTCGGACTGTTCCAGACTCCGAACAACCGAATTCTCCTTCTGTCGGCACCGAAAGCCAGAAGCGGTGCGGCTGGCGCCATGCAAGGTACCGCGCGGCTTCTGGGCCAAACCTTGGGCGGGATCAGCATGTCGATCATCTTCGCAATCCTGCCGTTGCCGACCGCGCTCGAATCTGCGGTCGTCATTGCCAGCGGTTGCGCGGCAATCGCAAGCCTTGTCAGCCTGAGCCGGGCTCGCTACGAAGTAGCGGGACAGCCCGGATTGGCCTGAACGGGGGATCACGGCCACCCGGGTGAACGAGGGCGTTCTTTGGAGGCCGCCGCCCTATCCTCAAAAAGGAACCGCCCAGTGAGAGGGACTGGACGGTCCAGCGGATCGAAATCCGCGACACTGCGGTGGACGGAAATACACCGAAGCAGTAGCAAAGTGAAGGGAGGTTTCGCTACTCAGCCAGACTATATTCGAAGCCCTTGTGAGGAAATTATACATTGGTTTGTCGCGACTATGCGGAGTGAATGATAGCCCTTGTCAAATCCCCGCGGTATTTCATTCCCATATGAGGTTGCGGTGATGAATAACAAAAAACTTGAACGACATAAATATTCCACTCCCTGGTGGCTCAAGATAGTCGTTTTTGGCGTTGGCCTGGCCGTTGCGGTAACATCGCGCACGTGACCATAGACGCGTCCAATCCCGAGACTAACACCCTCCAGGCCATATTCCGCGGCAAACCTTCAACCAATTGTTCGCATGCGGCCTTGCTGGCGCCGCAGACCGAGGTCGGATGAAGCGCGGTCCCTTCATCAATGACAACCATGCCTGCATCGCCGTAAACACTGATCGAAGAGCAGAACACAAAACGCTTCAGCCTATGGATACGAGCCAGATCAGGCAGCAAAGCGGTCGCGTCAATGTTAACCGCAACGATCTTCAGCGGATCGTCCGAGCCATCATAGGACCTGAAATGGCTGCACAGTAAACAATGGCCTCGATCGCATGTTCCCTGATGAGCTTGTCGAGTGCATCCCTATTGTCCAAACCGATGATCCAGACTTTGCTGTCTTCACGGCCGAAGTCCGTGACGTCATTGCGGTCACAATGTGCCCGGCTGCCGTAATAGCTTCGCGGGCGGCCATTCCGATCAACCCCGCACTTCCGGTCATCAGAACCCTCATAGCGCAACCATTCCGCCGTCGATGCTGACATCGGCGCCGGTCATGAAAGAGGAGCCGGTCGAGCACAGGAAGACGATGACCGCGGACACTTCTTCCGATGCTGCAAAGCGGCCAATCGGGGTGAGTGGCAGGAATGCCGCACGCTGCTCTTCCGTTACATCCCGCTGTAGCCCGGTCATGGTCGTGCCGGGTGAAACGGAATTGATCTGAATATTCAGCGGTGCATGTTGCACACCTGCCTGGCGCGTGAGTGCCAGCACCGCACCTTTGGATGCACAGTAGGCTGCCTAAGGCGTGGCAAGGCGAATCATGTGGGGTGGGCATAGGTCCGATTCGTTGCGGACCAATCATTGGGTACGCGATGGAAAATCGCCAATAACTTGCTTAAACCACAGGTTAGAGAACGAAAGTCCAATTAGCTGCTTTTCCGCGGAGCAATGGAAGGACCACTCCATTGTGATGATACCGGCGTAGGCCTTCGGCGAACTGTATCCAGATGAGGATTGCAGAACGATCGGACATTCGGTTACGCTTTCGATCGATCGCCATCTTTCATCGTCTATCGGGGCAGTGTTCCGAAAAAACCATGCCCGTTTGCCACCGTCTACCGCCGTTTCTGCTACCCCTTACGCCCACTCTATCATTCTTTTTACCCTAAGCATTTGTTTTCACTATCAAAAATTTATTTTCCAACTCCATATGCGCTAACGGGACCGCTAAAAAGTTTGCCTGTTGATTTTATGGGGTTTTTCGGCGCATCTGCAGCTGTAAAAATTCTGTGGACTATCGACATCTATTGGCCGTTTCGCGCGCGTCTTGGACGACGAAAGTCGAATCTCACCTTTCAAAAAGTACCGTCAAAACCGATAAAATCACTAGACGCACCTCGATCCTAGATTGCAGGATGACAGGAGTTGGGGGGTCTTGTGCAAGTGCGTGGAAGACAGAGGGTGACGACGGTTTCTCGGGAGGAGCTTTACGAACAGGTTTGGTCCAAACCTATGACCAAAGGTGCGGCACATTTCGGCGTTGCGCGTACAACACACGGCGATCTCACAGTAACTGAAGTCCCGCTGATCCGATTTTCATCAGCTTCGACGGGCATTGCCAACTCGATTCCAGTCAGGACTTTGAACCCTCGTCCCCGAGGCAAAACAAATGCCGCGGGAAGAGTTTACGTTCAGATGCGAAACCCGCGCATTCCTGCCGTGCTCATGCAACCTGTTTCTCGCTGAGTGTGCCAGCCTCGACCAGGGTCGAGACGATGACGCCGGCGCCCAGGGCCCAGAAGGGTGCGCTGATGCCGACCAGCGAGACGTTCGACATCGCCACGGCCAGCGCGACGAAGGCGCCGGTCTGGTTGCCGAGCGACTTGCCGAAGGCGTTCTGGAAGGCGGACAGGAGCACGCCGATCATGGCAAGGCCTGCGACAGTGCCGATGAGGACCGACGGCAGGCTGAGCGCGATCGGAACGGCGGCGCCGGCGAGGAGGCCGAAGGCGCTGCAAAGAGCACGCAGTTGACGACCGTCGCGGCATAGCGCCCCTCCTTGTTCCAGCCGGCCTGTTCGGACGAACATATCGCTGTCATCGGGCGTGTCGGCACCCTCGATCTTCAACAGGACATGGCAATGCGGTTGCGCGTGCCTCACCAGGGGCGATCCATATCCAGCAGTGCCACCCTCCCAAAGCGGCCACGCGCGATGCGCAGAGCATTCGACACCGCTCAACTATTGGCTATTTCGCAGAAACTGCAAGCCAGGCAGGGCAAAAGCCCTCGAGGCTGGTATCGGTCGGAATTCTTGAAGTCGGTGAGCCCGCGCCGATATGGAGCGACGATCGGCTATGTGCGGATCAAGGACGTCAGCACCTTCGCGTTCGATTCCACCTACAAACGGAAGCTGGAAGAAGAAGGTGACCCCGACGTGGGGTGAACTGTAAGCGTAGAGAGAGACCTCGACGGCCTGAAATCATCCAAACAGGACGTCATCAAACGAGATCAGCACGAATCGAGTCTGCGAGCCCATCGACGACCCATCGTCGGCTGCGGGGCATGAGTTCAGCTGGCAGTCGTCCCGGGGGCGCCAAAGGCCTGCGGTAAATGCTGTACGTGAGTTGCATGAAGCCCAATTGCCGAAGCTGCGACGAACTCCTATACCCCCCACCTGCTTCACGCATCGGCAACTTGCATGATTGTCAGGTTGTGTTGACTGGATCGCGAGTGCGCGTGAAGACCACCGCTACCGCCGCTGCAAGTAAAATGCATCCGAGCACGAGAAATGCGTCCGAAAAGGCCATGACAGAGGATTGCTGCTCGACCAGTCGGCCCAGCAGCGCCTCCGCCTGATGACGGGCAAGGGCGGGATCGCCGGCTCCTTGCTGCTGAAGCCTATGTTGCGCTTCCGCGAGGAATTGCTCCACGGTGGAGTCATAGGCCGTGACCGACTGACCAATGATGTTTGAATGATATTGCTCGCGTTTGGTGATGACTGTGGCGAGCGCTGCGGTGCCGATCGCACCACCCAGATTGCGCATCATGTTGAAGACGCCGGACGCTGCGCCCGACATCTCCTTCGGGATGCCGATCATCGCGATACCTGCCAGTGGCGCAAGCACGATCGCCTGCCCAAGCGCACGAACTATGTTGGACGGCATGAACTGGTTCGCACCGCTGTCTGCGCTGAGATGAACGTTCATGATGCAACTGACGGCGAAGATCACGAGCCCGGTGCAGACAATGGCGCGCGCGTCGAAATGCTTCTGCAGCATGGGCACGAAGGGAATGATCAGTAGCTGCGGCAGGCCTGCCCAGGCGAGCACGAAGCCGACCTGCTCAGCGTTGTAGCCCTGCACCTGTTGCAAATAGGCTGGGAGCACATAGACCGAACCAAACAGCGCAATACCGACCCCGATATTGGCAAGCGTACCAAGTGCGAAATTGCGGTGCACGAGAAGCCTTAGCTGGACTGCGGGATTGCGGCCTTTCAGCTCGATTGCGACGAAGATCGCAAGCGCCATCGCCGCGATGATCGACAGTCTGACGATAAATGGAGAACCGAACCAGTCGTTCTGGTTGCCCTCGTCGAGGACGGTCTGCAGGCAGGCGAGGCCGACGCTCATAAAGGCAATACCCCACCAGTCGCCCTGCTTCAGCAGGCCGAGATTCATCTTCTGTTGCTCGAGCGTCGGATAGAGCAGCGCCAGCATCAAGGCGCCGGGAACAAGGTTGATGAAAAAGATATATTGCCAGCCGTAGTTCTCAGTCAGATAGCCACCGATCGTCGGGCCGATCGAGGGACCGAATGTCGCCGTCATCGCAAAGACTGCAAGCCCGACCGGCTGCTGGTGCTTCGGCAACGTCGTCAGAACGCGCGCGAACGCGATAGGGATCATCACGCCGCCCCAGAAGCCCTGCAGGCCACGCAGCACGATCATCTGCGACAGATTCGTCGCGAAGGCGCAGGCGACGGAAAAGGCGAGGAACAGCCCGACGCTCGTCAGCAGGAAGCGGCGAACGGTGAAGACGCGGCTGAAATAGTCGGTCAGTGGAATCATAATGATCTCCCCGATCAGATAGGAGGTCGATATCCAGGTTCCGTTGTCGGAACCGGTGCCGATGCCGCCCTCGATCTCGGGTAGCGACGAGTTGGTAATCTGGATGTCGAGGACGGCTATCAGCGCGCCGACCATGCATCCAAAAACAGATACCCATTCACGAAAGCTTGCATTACGCTCTTTTGGCGTTACCGCCTGCAACGCAGCGTCTGCCTGGTCCGACTCAGCCATTGCATCCTCCGGCTATTTCGTCCGCCGGGTCTGGCCAACATGGATCGTGGTGGTAACGGACATGCCAGGCAGGAGGCGTCCCGCCAGCGGATCACTCCGGTCGATCGCGATCCGTACCGGGATGCGTTGCACTATCTTGGTGAAGTTGCCCGTAGCGTTGTCGGGTGGCAGCAACGCGAATTCCTGTCCGCTCGCTGGCGCAAGGCTGTCGACTGTACCGCGCACAGAAGCGCCCGCAAATGTATCCACGTCAATGCTTACGGGCTGGCCCGGTTCGACATCGGCGAGCTGCGTTTCCTCATAGTTGGCGACGATATAGGCGTTTGCGAGCGGCACGACAGCGAGCAACTGCGTACCAGGTTGCACGTAGAGGCCGACTCTCAGCTGGCGCATGCCAACCACGCCGTCGACCGGCGCCCGCAACACCGTATAGCCAAGGTTCAATTCTGCCTGAGCCTGCACGGCCTTGTTGCGTTGCAGCGTGGCTCTGGCGCCTGCAAGCTGCGCATTGAGCGTGCCGACCTGCGCATGCGCGGCATCGAGCGCTGCCTTGTTCTTGGCGACCATGGCCGAGGCCGCCGCGATCTGGGAGGCCGCCTGTTCGGCATTCTGCACCGAGCCATAGCCGGTGCCAGCGAGCGTACCGAAGCGCTTGTTGTTCTGCTCCGCATAGGTCTCGGCCGCCCGGCCGGCATCGAGCGTGGCACTCGCCTCTTCGATCAGGGCCTGCTGCTCCCCAAGTTGCGCCTCTATGCTCTCGATGGCGGCTTCGGCTCCGGCAACGTCGGCCTTAGCCTGATCCACGGCCACCTGATAGCCTCGAGGATCAATCGTCGCCAGGATATCGCCAGCCTTGACATGCTGGTTGTCGGAAACAGCGACGTTCGCAAGATATCCTGCCACCTGTGGCGCGATAGCGACGATGTCGGCCTGAACATAGGCGTCGTCTGTCGTTTCCTCGAAGCGCCAGTCCGTCCAGTATTTCCAGCCGAGCGCTGCCCCAACGCCAAGTGCGGCGACCACGGCGACGCCCAACAACACGCGACGCACGGGCGATATCTTCGGCTTTTCCGATGGCAAGGTGGCTGAGCGCGAAGCATCCGCTTTCAAGCCGGCGGAATGAATGACGACGTTCATGGATTTCTCCCTGGGTTTGTTGTCCGACAGTTCCTGTTCTCCTGGGTAATCTTCAAGCTCACCTGCGGGCGTGCTGAAATTTCAAGGCACCGGATCAGTTAGATTGCGGCGAGGCACCAGCAACGGGTCGATCTCAGTGAAGGGAAAGACCGGCAGATCGCATTCCTTCATTCCGAAATCTGCGGCGATCACGCCGCGCGGAAACACGTTGATCAGCGACCTGTAGCCGACGTCGCCAGGCGAAGCCTGGTCGAAGAAGATGAGGAGATGAACCATCCCCTCGCCGACATTCTCGATGTGATGGGGAAAGGCACGCGGGATGAAATAGGTATCGCCAGGCCTAATTGTATAGGTGTCGCTACTGCCATCGGGATCGAGGACGGTCATGCGAGCCGTGCCCGACGTGATATAGCCCATCTCGGCCGTTTCCGGATGCCAGTGGGGTTCGCGCATTCCCTCTTGGCTGATAGTCACCGAATACATGGCGATGTCGCGCAGGACCGGCCAGAGGGCAGCCTTGGCGGCGCGTGCAGTGCCAGAGGGAAAATCGATCTGCGGCGGCGTCGCCTCGATGCTGTATTTGCAGGCGTTTATGTAGCGGGCCTGATCCTCGACACTTGCCTGACGGGGAATGCTAAGGATTTCGCTCGGCCTCGCAGATCGGTCGAAACCGGAAAAGGCGGCAGAAGGCAGATCGTATGTATTGCCAAGGACCGCATCCGACATCACAGCGAAGGCGGCTTTCATCCCGAAGTCCTCGGGTTTTTCATGTGAAAAAGCCAGGATGAATTCTACAGGGTGTTGGCCGATGTTTTCGATGCTGTGTATGGCGCCGGAGGGGATGAAGAACATCTCGCCTGCGGCGACGATGAAGCTTTCGCGCTGCGCATGATTGCCGGCCATTGTAACCAGCGCCTCGCCGTGCAGGCAGTATCCGAGTTCATGGGCATTGGCGTGCCAATGCGGCTCACGTACGCCGTGCACGCCAAGGAGCAGACGCCGGATCGAAAGTCGGCGCAGGATCGGCAGATCGCTGGAGTCCACGTGGCTGACGGAGCCCTCGGAGCTTTCGAAACGCGGCGTTTGCTGCGCGAGGGATGCTACGTGTTGTGATTTCCGCTTGGCAATAGTCATGGTTGGTTCCCCGATCGCGTTGTTACTACGTAACGGAAGCGGCGCAACGACTGTTGTCGCGGGACGGCGCTTGCACGATTGCACCCCTCCCGCGCTCGACTCAGCTTCTGATGAAGGCGAGAATATCCGCATTGATCACGTCAGCACGGGTGGTCATCATCCCATGCGGGAAGCCGGGATAGATCTTGAGCGTGTTGTTCTTGATCAGCTTGGCTTGGAGCAGCGCGGCGTCCTTGTACGGCACGACCTGGTCGTCATCGCCCTGCAGGATGAGGGTCGGCACGGTGATCGCTCTCAGGTCGTCTGTCTGGTCGGTTTGGGAGAAGGCCTTGATGCCTTCATAGTGCGCTAGCGCACCACCGATCATGCCCTGATGCCACCAGTTGTCGATTATACCCTGGGAGACCCTAACGCCAGGCCGGTTAAAGCCGTAGAATGGACCCGACGCAACGTCGATGTAGAACTGCGCCCGGTTGGCTGCGAGCGCCTTGCGAAAGCCATCGAAGACCTCGATCGGCGTGCCGCCCGGGTTCTCCTCGGTCTTTAGCATGAGCGGGGGAACGGAGCTGACGAGCACTGCCTTGGCGACGCGTCCCTCCGGCTCGCCGAATTTGGCGACATAGCGTGCCACCTCGCCGCCGCCGGTTGAATGGCCGATATGAACCGCGTTCCTGAGGTCGAGATGCTGGACGACGGCCGAGGCATCGGCAGCATAGTGATCCATATCGTTTCCGGTGTCGACCTGAGTGGACCGGCCGTGGCCGCGACGATCGTGCGCGACGACGCGATAACCGTTCGCAAGGAAGAACAGCATGTGCGTATCCCAGTCGTCGGAACTGAGCGGCCAGCCGTGATGGAACACGATGGGCTGAGCCCCCTTGTCACCCCAGTCCTTGTAGAAAATCTGAGTGCCGTCCCTAGTGGTGATGTAACCGCTGCCCATGTTAAATTCTCCTTTCGATAATCGGGATGCTGTTTGCGCCGACGCAACGGTCGGAAGCAGTGCTGCGGCCGACACCCATGCGGCCCCCCGCGACCACTTCGCGGCGGTTCAGCCGCAATGCCGGCTCGTACTTCGGCCGCAGGCTCTTGATCACGCCAGTCCCCCCGCTAACCATTGGATGTTGACAGCTGACGAAACCGGCCAGATATTCAGCTGCCTCTGCGACATCCTCCTCGGTACCCATCCGTTGCATCGGCCGGAATGACTTCCCCAACTCAGGGACCTCCGAACGCACGCCGTCTGTGAAAACGCCGGCTCCCTCAATGGCGGTTGGCAGGATGGAATTTACCGCGACTGCACGGTGGCCGACCTCCTTGGCCAGCACCGGGCGACATCCGCTTGGATCGCAACTGCGTTACCTCCCTGGCGCACATTTTCGAAGCTTCCTGAGCCGGAGCGCTGTTGCTCGCATAATTGAATACAACTCCTGCACCGCGCGCAGCATAGCGTTTGGCGATTGCGCGACCGATGCCACGGCCCGAGCCGGTTACCAGCGCGACTTTTTCCCGAAAGCTCATGGAGTTTCTCCCACAATTGTCGATCTCAAACACACATATAGTTTTTGTCTGTGTGAGTGAGCGTATATTATGAAAAATTGTGAAATAATTCTTTGGAATCTCGCTGTGCGTTATTGGATTAGCGCTTCCTTTGCTATTCTTTTCGAATCTTTACTGGCATCACTATAAGACTCCGAAGTTATATTTCGTAGAGAGGATCCTGAGACCGATGCGGCGCGCGAATTGTGGAGGCGAACGATGCAGTCCAAGAACAGAATTGCGCTCGTGACGGGAGGAAGCCGCGGTCTCGGCCGCAACACCGTCATCAGTCTCGCTCATCGCGGTGTCGACAGTATCTTCACCTACAACTCGGCCAGCGCCGAAGCCGAAGCTGTCGCGGCAGAGGTTGCCGCGATCGGACGCAAAGCCATCCCCCTGCAACTTGACGTCGGACAGGCGTCGACCTTCGTTGCGTTTGCAGAGAAAGTTCGCGACACACTGGCGGGGCTCGGCGCCCAGCGCTTTGACTATCTCGTCAACAATGCGGGCATATCGCATCACAATTCAATCGAGAAGACCACGGAAGACGAACTCGACACGCTCTATCGAGTCAACTTCAAAGGTGTGTTCTTTCTTACCCAAAAGCTGTTGCCGCTGATCAATGATGGCGGGCGGATCGTGAACCTTTCGAGCGGCCTCGCCCGCATTATCGTCCCCGGCAGCGCACCCTACGGTGCACTCAAGGCAGCGATCGAGGTCCTTACGCGCTATCAGGCCAAGGAACTCGGTCCGCGACGTATCGCCGTGAATGCAGTGGCGCCAGGATCGATCCAGACGGATTTCAGCGGAGGCATGGTTCGTGACAATCCAGAGCTCAACAAGCAGGTCGCGGCAATGACCGCATTCGGTCGAGCGGGAGTTCCAGACGATATCGGGCCAATGATCGCTTCGCTGCTTTCCGACGACAATCGCTGGGTCAACGCGCAGCGCATCGAGGTCTCTGGCGGCATGGCGATCTAGCTGCAACCGCATTGGCGGAATGAGGACGACATGTATTTTCAACTGGAGGGCAGTACGGCGCTGGTGACCGGTGCAACGGCCAGAAGTTCGGCTCGGCGCTCCCGGAAATCAGCGCCGGCTATCATTTCAAAGACTCCAGGATACTCTTTGCGTCCGCGAGATCAGTAGTACCGGTTCTTTCCGAATGGGCCTCATAAATCTGTTCGAGTAATTGGAAAGCCTCAGCGTCCCGACCCTGTTCCCTCAACAATCGTGCCAACGGGACCGCAACCTTCAACTCCCAGCCTAAAGCTCCTTGAGCTCTGGCATGATCGAGCGCTGCCAGGAACGACAATTCCGTCGCATTCACATCCCGATGAGGACTCATCAGGACGATTTCGCCCTGCGTGCGCAGGAGTTCCGGCAGATAGAACTTCTGCCCCACTTCAATCGCCGTAAAAATAGCGGCATCTATCGTGGCCCGGGCCTCGTCATGCCGGCCACATTGAACAAGACCTCTCGCCAGCGCCCGCAAGGTCGCCGGAACGACGATCCCATAGTTCTCGCGATGCAACAGTTTCAGCGCCTGGCGCAGATCGTCCAATCCGCGCGATTCCTGTCCCGTCATCACAAGCCATTCTCCCTTCAAGGCCAGGGCCGCGCCTGCGTAAGGGAAGAGGGAATGTCTTTCGGCGTGCGCAAGCGCGCGTTCGATAGGCGCGTACGACGATTCGGTATCGCCACTCCAGAGCAGAACAGGAACGCAATAAAGCACACATATGCAATAATTCGTCGGGGGACTCGCGTTTGCGCTTTCGTCGATGACTGCGCGAGCAAGCTGGCACCCGGCCTTAGGTGAACCGAGAAGCCAAAGAACGCGTGCGCGTCCGAGCAAAGCGCGCAGACGGTGATTGAACCCAAATACGTGGGCATCGAGACCGCCAATATCTGCTTCGATCCGGAAGCCCCGTTCGTAATGCTCCCACGCCGCCAGCTGATCTCCGGCAAGATGGTGACCGGAACCGAGCATCCACTCGGCAATCGCCTGGTCGGGGCTTGAGTCGCGACCCCGTGCGATCGCAACGCATCTTTTCGCAACCGCCAATGCGCCCTCAAAGTCACCGATTCTTGTGAGAAAGATGTTCAGCCCGGCGATAAGGTGAATCTGCGGCAATCTGCGCCCGTCCGTCTCCGTGAGATCCAGCCCCCGCTCCAAGGCCGCACGAACCTCCTGCGAGTTGCCTCCTGTATGCATCGAGGAGAGCGCGAACGCTTCTAGCAAACGTACTTCCCGCTCCGTCGTTTCGCTCCTGCCCTTCATATCCCGCAATGCAAGACTTGACCAATGCCGGCATTCGGCAAGCAGCCAGAGACCGAGGAACAGCGGCACTGCATCGGCCGCAAGTTCGACGCCGATTACACGGGAGTCCTCGTGAGAGAAGCTCCACTCGAGCGCTTTGCGAACATTGCCTATATGCGGAGCAAGGCGTTCCATATTGGCATAGCCACCACCTTGTTCGAGTGCAATGGCATTGAATAGCATCGCAAAATAGTGGGCGTGGCGCTTGACAATCAGCTCCGATTCTCCGGCCTGCACCAGCTTGGCTGCCGCATAGGCCCGCGTCGTGTCTAGGAGTCGATAGTAGACTGCGTCCCCCAAAGGATGGACCCGCACGAGAGACTTGTCGACGAGATTAGCCAATACGGTTGTGACCGCGTCATGAGCGGGCCCTTCATCGCTGGCGACGGCACACGTGGCCTCCATCGTGAAGAGACCGACGAACGCGGACAGGCGACAAAGAACTTTCTGTTCCTTTTCGGCAAGCAGCATGAAGCTCCAGTCTAGCATCGCTTCCAGCGTTCGATGTCGTGGAGCGACGTTGCGCCGACCCGTCAGACGGAGCTCCATATTGCTGGCGAGCAAATTCGCGACGCCATGGATGCCGTAGGTTCCGACGCGGCTGGCAACCAGTTCGATCGCCAAGGGGATACCGTCGGTCCGGTGACATATCTCCGAGACAACCGGGGCATCGATGTCGCTGAGTTCCTCGCGAAAGCCACCCGACGACGCCCTATCCATGAAGAGCTGCACCGCCGGCGTCTCCAGTGCCTTGGACGCGGTGGGAAATTCGCAGACCGGATACGCCAAGGGACTCAGCAGATGAACTGTCTCCCCTTCGACACGCAGCGATTCACGCGAGGTGATCAGCAAATGAACGCCTGGCGCGCGCTGAAAGAGTTGGTCGGCCAAATACGAGATTTGGTCTATCAAGTGCTCGCAACTATCGAAAACGATCAGCATGCGTTTGTCGGCGAGGAAGGTCAGCAGCTCGACGGCTGGATCAGTACCTGAAATCGTACAGCCGACCGCCGAAACGACGGCACCGGCAACAAGTTTACCTTCGGAAATGGCGCCGAAGTCCACAAAAACGACGTTCTCATCGCCGAACTGGGACCGCAGCCTCTGGACAATGGCTGCAGCCACCGTCGTCTTGCCGATGCCTCCCGATCCGACAATGCTGATGAACCGGCGCGTCAGGAGAAGTTCGCTCAGGCTGCTGACGACGGCCTCCCGGCCGATCAGCGTACGGGGTGGCGGCGGTGGCACACGACCTGTGGCTAGGCGTGCGCGGGACGCGGGCGGGGGAAGCGGCTGCGGATCTCGGTTGCTACGTGTTATTGGAGCGACAAAACTGTAACCCCTGCCGGCGACATTGACGATGTATCGGGCGCCATCTCGACCGTCTCCCAGGGTCCGGCGAAGTGAAGCCATATGGACCCTCACCCCCGCCTCGTCGACGACAACGTCGCGCCATACCAGGTCCAGCAACTCATGTCTGCTGACGATTTTTCCGGCTTGATCGATAAGGGCAATCAGCAGATCCAGAGCACGTGAGCCGACCCGCACAGGCTCGCCATCCTTCAAGAGCAGCCGCTGCGCGTAATCCAATCGAAAGCTTCCAAACGACACGGTCGCACCCACCGCGGGCGTACCAGCTTCGCGGTGTGGCGGGACAGACAAGACTTCCATCCGGGCCATCGCATGACCTGTCACGGCTTTCCGCTCCTGCGCCACTATATTGCAGATCGATGAACGTGCTGAGGAACAGCGGGCGTGTCTTCCGAAAACCTGCTGCAAATTGCGAAAATATGACCTGTTGTCGTTCGGTGCCTCGTGGAGAGACGACGGCAGGTTGGCCGTTCAGTCAGTATCCAAGCCGCTGATGCCCGTGGATCCCGACCGACGCCACTGCCCGGGACTGACGCCGATAGTCTCCCTGAAGGCGGTGGTGAAATGGCTTTGGCTCGAAAACCCGCATTCGAGAGCGACCTCCGATATCGAAAGAGACGAGCCCGTCAGCAGCGCCTGCGCCCGCTTCATGCGACGACCGAGTTGCCACTGATGCGGCGCAGTGCCCGTGGAGTTCTTGAAGGCCCGGCCGAAGTGGGCGACCGAAAGACCGCACTCCTCGGCGAGTTTCGACATGGACACATCCAGGTGCTCGTCCATCAGCTCCTTCGCGCGACGCTCCTGCCAAGGCGCCAAACCACGGGACCGGGCTGACGCCGTGCTTGTCGAGGCGCCATACCGCCCCAGCATATTGGCACAGACAGCATCGAGGACCGCGTCGAGCAACAGTCCGCTCGCCTGGTGGCGATAGGCAAATGCTGCCGACGCCGCCCCGGCAAGTTGACGCATCACCGGATCATCTTGGCCAACAGTGGGAGGTTGAGGAAAATCTGTGAAGATTGGCATGTCGTTCTGCTCGGAATACGCCTTCAGGGTCGAGATGGGCATGTAGAAGTTCACGGTGTGGAAAGGATTCTGTATAAGGACCCGTGGTTCCTGTCTTAGATCGGCAATGTAGGTCTTTCCCCCATGCATATCACTCAAGTGGTAACTATCGTTCAACCAAAGCTGCAGCCGGATATGCCTTAGGCTAACAATCACCTGATAGGCGTCATCATGGCCGAAAGACGGAGTTGGGTCCCGCGGCGGCGCTCGGGATTGCAATTCCGTGATAGCGAGCGTACCTCGATTCAACGTGCGATAGACGTGACTGGGAGGCTTCGGCAAACCCAAGCGTTCGCCTAATTGCGAACCGTAGGCGCGGCCTCGAGTTTTTTTATTTCCGGTGAGCAGTGTCTTGCCCATTGGGACACCCACGAATTACAACCCCAGATTGCGAAAACAATGCCATCGCGAAGCGCGCGTTTCAAGTCCGGCAATGGCGGCGCGCAGAACCGCTGCCACCCAGAGTTCAGCGGCCAATGAGCATAACATACCATCCGCCGTCAATTCAGCAGTCAGTCTTGTGAGGTTTGAGAATTCGACCGGTCATCGGCGTCACGATTGCCCCAGATAGGCAAGTGCGACCTCGCTTGCGACATGCCGACGGCCGCCGACGCTATTTCTGGCCCGATCGTCAGACGGCAACCACTGTCTTTGCGACATCGACGTTTCCTCGAATGGCGTTTGAGTAGGGGCAAATGGCGTCGGCATTTCTCACCAGTTCCTCGGCTGTGGCCTGATCGACGCCGGAGACGGTGACGGCGAGAGAGGCGTGCAGCACGAAGGCATCGGCTTTGTTGCGGCTGACGCCGATTTCACTCACGACCGTCACGTCTCCATCGGCGAAGCGGTGCCCCGACTGCCGAGCAACGCGTAACAGCGCATTCTCGAAACAGGCAGCATAGCCGCCAGCAAAGAGCTGTTCGGGATTGGTGGCCCCGCCTATTCCCCCCAGTTCCTTGGGGATGGCAAGCGTGAGATCGAGAATGCCGTCTTCGCTGCGGATAGTGCCCTTGCGGCCGCCCGTTGCGGTGACTTTGGTCGAGTAGAGATTGGTCATTCCTTGTTTCCTTCATGAAGGGTTCTGGCCAACATCCGTTGGGGTGTTCAAGGCGCCGCTTCCACCCAGCTGCGCAGGCCGGCAACGGAGCGGAAATCGGCGGCGCTGCGCGCCGGTGTGCCCGGCTCGAATTCAGCCATCATCCGCGATAGCGCGTTGCCCGGCCCGAGTTCGAGCACGCGGGCGGGACGGGAGGCCCGACACGCATCCATGCAGGCCGCCCAGTCGATGGTCGTCGAGATCTGCGCGGCGAGCTTGGCGAGACCTTCGGTAACGCTGCGAACAGGCATCCCGTCAACGCCGCTGAGCAGCCGCATATCGCTCGGCAAGCGACTGTCGTCTGCGACGGCCTCCCTCAGCAGCCTGCCGAACCGGCCGCTTACGACCTTGAGACCCGGCGTGTGTGATGCGACCTCGATCGACAGCATCGTGGTCCGGGTCGCTCCGCGCGCGGCGGCTTGCGTGAGCGCCATCCGGAGCACCGCCATGCGTCCGCCGACAATGAGATGCAGCGGACCGTTGACGATGGCAATGTCGAGCCCATAGGCGCTACAAAGTCCGTCGACTACAGTGCGCGGCAAACCAACAATGGCGGCGAGCCCGGAAGGCTCTCGGGTGGCCTTGTCCATGAGGGCGGCGCGGCGCGCCACGAGGTCGAAAGCACTCGACGCGTCCATAACACCGGCGATCGCCCAGGCTGGCACTTCACCTGCGCTGTAGCCGGCGACGGTAAGCGGGCGCAGAGCTGACGAGCCAACCACCGCCCATACAGCGAGCGCCGCAGTGCAGCACAGCACCTGCGCAACATCGTTGCGATGAATGATGTCGCCGCCGCGCAGGGCGAGGTCGCGCGGATCGTGGCCGCCGAGAGCCCCCGCGGCAAGCGCGAAGACAGGCGCCGCCGCCGGCTCAGATGCGACGAGATCGAACATGGCCGCACTCTGATTGCCTTGTCCCGAGCACAATATCGCGATGCCGCTCATGGCGCATTCTCGACGCAATCGAGGAAGACCGTTACCGCCAGCAAATCGGCCGATCCGCCCGGGCTGAGGCTCCGGGCCACAAATGCACGATGCACGGCCATCGCATGGGCCAGCCAGTCCGCCCGGCCGACGCCTCCGCTGAGAAGGAAATCGTGTGCCACGCTGCGTGCCTCCCGCAGCCCTTCTATACCGCCGCGATGGAGCAGGTTGGTGTCCTCCACCGCCGCCAGCAATTCGAAGAATGCGTGCACCCGTGCCGCCCCTTCGTCGCCAGTCAGCACCCGTCCGGCCCGCAGCGCCGGAAGGCCGATGGTCCGCGCATGTGGATAGCTGCGGGCAGCCTCCATGCGCGCCCCGCCGGCCCCAAAGCGCCGCAGTGCACTGCTGCCATGGCTGTTCAGCGGGATCGGGCCGCGCATGATTTCTCGACCCCAGCGCTCTCCGACTATCCGCGCCAGCCCCACAGCCGAGAGAGGCAACCGCTCGGCGCATGCTGCACCGGCTGCCGCGCAGAGCAGGCCCAGCGCAAAGATCGCGCCGCGATGGGTGTTCACCCCGCCGGTGGCGGCGAGCATGGCGTTTTCTGCAAGCCGACCTATCCCGCGCAACTCGGTCATGTCGGCGCCTGCCGCCCCGACTTCGGCAAGCTCGGCAAAGAAGGGGCGAATGACGTTTATGCTGCAAAGGAATGTGTCATAGTCCATATCGTCATGGCTACCGTTGTCGAGCGGACTGACGAGGCCGGGCTTTGGCCAGGTGTCGAGTTCGGCGAGCAGCGCATCCGCCGCCAAGCCGCCGAACCGATCGACGTCGACTGGTGCGACCAGTCTCCGTCCTTGCGCTGGCGCGCGCTTCGGTAAGCGGGCGGTCACATGAAGAGATGTCGTGCGCATTTGAGCTCCGCTGCGTGCATTGATTTGACGAGGACTGTGCCGTCAGGGCGGGTGAGTGCGCTGCTCAGTTCGCGCCAGTTCGCGCCTTCGCCTGTGCTGAGGACGATCTCGCCGTCGAGCCGGGCCGGGCCGGTGGCGTCGAGCGTGGCGAGGCCGTCGAGCAGCTCGTCCAGCGCCTCCCGACGAGACACCGGCCAGATGAGGTCGATGTCCGAGCCGGGCCGCAGATAGGTAAGCCCTGTCAGATGCTGCCAGAGCAGCGCGCCGAAGACGGCCGGCCACAACCCCAACCGCCTCCCAAGAGCGGCAGCGGCTTCCAGCTGGACGCGCAGGTTCGCAGGGGCCGACCGAGCTGCCTCTGCCACGGAGAGCGCCGCAACACTTGCCGCCACGTGCCCTTGAGGGATGAAAAAGCCCAGCCTCAGCTTGCCGAGCTCGGGCGGCAGGGGGAGGCCGACGGCGAGCGCGCTCTCATCGTCGCCAGCGGCTCCCCGCCGCACGATCACCGGCAAGCCGCGCTCGGCCCAGTCTTCGACCAGCCGCTGGGGCTCCTCGGCCAGACAATCGAGGCTACCGCTGGCGAGGAGCATCTTCCTCCATGCCTCGGGCTCTACGCG
The DNA here is from genome assembly GCF_014192095.1 of Phyllobacterium trifolii. Taxonomy (GTDB): domain Bacteria; phylum Pseudomonadota; class Alphaproteobacteria; order Rhizobiales; family Rhizobiaceae; genus Phyllobacterium; species Phyllobacterium trifolii. Next base: position 40,445 of record NZ_JACHXN010000017.1, on the reverse strand, counting down.
CAGCAGATCATGGCGGCGATAGGCATGGCTAGACATCATCGCCACCGGACGCTTGGTGTGCTACGCGCCGCGCGATCTGCGCCGCGATCGGGCGTCCGCCGCGCTCGGCGCCTAGCGCGTCCCGGGTATCGCGCGCGGGGACAACGGCCAGCGTCGCCTCAAACTGATCGGCGAGCGGCTTGGCGGGATCCCAAACTTGCGCTACAGCGCCGACGGCTTTCATGAAGACAAGGCCCGGCGCAAAAACCGGGCTGGTTTGCGACAGCTCTTTCAGCTTGTCCTCCGGCAGCTTGGTCACGCGCGCCATCGAGGGCAGATCCATGACAGATGGTTCAGCATCTGGCAGCGCGACCAGGATGTCGGTGGCAAGTGCAGTGGCTAGGAAAGCGCCAGCGACGGCCTTGCCATAGTTCAGCCCGACGGTGGGATGGCCGCTGCGGCTCGCCAGTAGCAGACATTTCGCCAGATGGGCGAGATACTCGTTGAGGCCGAGCATCTCGTCGCGGCGGGACATAAGTTGGCCCTGTGTGTCGACGATGACGAGGATCGGTGCCTTGCTGCCGGTCGCCACGATGTCGAGCACGCGTCCGGCCAGCGGTAGCACACCCTCGATCCCCAGTGCCTCGCCGTCTGCTATGCCGACCACCTCGACCGTGCCACCATCGACGCGCTTTCCCGTACCAAGGATCAGATGATTGGGCCGGGGTTTAATGCCGTGGCCCGTGGGGAAGAGACTTGAGAGGATTTCATCGAGCGTCATGGTCAGCTCCTGTCAGACCTGTGACGATCGCCGCGAAGGCAGCGTCATCCATGTCCCGAACCGCTCGCGGTTCGGCAATGCCGAGCTGTGCCCACATCTCGAGAGCGGAGTTGCACGCACCAAGCCGCTCGGCCCGACCGGCGAGCCGTGTATGCTCGGCGCGCAGCATCGCGAGGTCGACGGACGGCGCATGGCTAATCAACGCGAGCACGGCGTCGCGGAATCCCGCAACCGTGTCCTCGGCATAGGCGTCGGCGCCTCCGATCAGGCGGCGGGTGCGACCGCCGGTGACGCTCCACACCAGCGCCTTGTCCCGCGAGTCGAATTCCTCGACGCCTTTGTTGGTCTCGATTACCTCCGGGCCTGACACGCCAGTGCGCCCCTGCTCGGAAATGACGATTCGCGAGCAGGTTGCGGCGGTGAGGCCCGCACCACCGAAGGCGCCTGCTCTTCCGCCGATGAGGGCGATGACGGTCACGCCGGAGCTGCGCGCCTCGACGATGGCGCGCATCACCTCGGCCACTGCGAGCTCGCCGGCATTGGCTTCCTGTAATCGCACCCCGCCGCTGTCGAGCAGCAAGAGGACGATGCGTGGCAGCCTCGCATCGTCACGCGCGGCTCGCAGCAGGCCGACGAGCTTGGCGCCGCTCACCTCGGCGAAGGTGCCGCCCATGAATTGGCCTTCCTGCGCGGCGACAAGCACGTTACGTGTTTCTAGCCGCCCGCGTCCGACGATCATGCCGTCGTCGAATGCCGCGGGCAGGTCGAACAGCGCAAGATGCGGGCTCTGCACTCGCTCGGTTGGTGTCAGGAACTCCGTGAAGCTGCCCGGATCGAGCAGCCTCGCGAGACGCTCGCGGGCGGTCGACAGGAACCAGCTCGTAGCATCGGCGGCGGAATGCTTCGTGTTACTCATGGCCGGCCCCCATGGTCCGCACGCCTTGCAGCAGCCGCAACATCACCGTGTCGGGACGTGCGCCGCCGTCGTTGATGGAGATACGCAGTCCCCCTGGCGATGTGCGCTCGACGAAATCGGCGACAACGGCCTCCCAGACTTCGGAATAGCCGCGCACCGGAGTGGTGATTTCGACGGTGCATTCAGTATCGGCAAGCGTGCGTTCCACCAGCACTTCGAGATTGCCCGAGGCGATGACGCCGACAAGGGCGGTGCTGGCGGCGCCAGCGGCTGGACCGCGGGTTGTATGGTGGAACTTGAGGGTGTCCATGTGCCGTCTCCCTACCAGTTGCGGAACTTGGCCGGTGGGTCGTAGAGGTTGCCCGACCAGTGCATCAAGTCCTTGATCGAGCGCGCGGCAAGCAGGCTCTTGTTGGCATCAAGCGGATCGATGCCAAGATCTTCCGGCCGCTGGATTATCTTGCGGGCGTGCAGATCCTCCACCGTTGTGCGGTCGCGAGCCCGCCCGACGTCGGTATAGCCCGCCACGCCCCGGATCGCCTGTTCGCGCTCGTAAGCGCTGCGGCACAGCAGCAGATTGGCGATGCCTTCCTCGGTGACAATGTGAGAGACGTCGTCGCCATAGATCATCACCGGCGGCAAAGCGAGGTCGAGCGACTTCGCCAGTTCGATACTGTCGAGGCTTTCGACGAAGGTGGGGACGAGCTTATCGCTGAAGGTCTCGACGATCTGCACGACGAGCTTGCGCCCGCGCGGCAAGCCAGTCCTCTCACCAGCAGCCTCGCGGCCGGCCTTCAACCAGGGCTCGCTGGCATGGCGCCGTCCGTGCGGGTCCGAGCCCATGTTGGGCGCACCACCAAAGCCGGCGATGCGGTCGCGGGTGAACGTCGAAGAGTTACCCTGAAGGTCAATCTGCAGTGTCGAGCCGATGAACAGATCGGTCGCATAGAGCCCGGCCGACTGACAGTACATGCGGTTCGAGGCCATGGAGCCGTCGCGGCCGGTGAAGAATATGTCCGGCCGGGCCTGCATGTAGTCGTCCATGCCGACTTCCGAGCCGAAACTGTGCACCTGTTCAATCCAGCCCGCCTCGATCGCGGGGATCAGGGTTGGGTGTGGGTTGAGCGCAAAATGCGTTGCGATCCTGCCCTTCAGACCCAACCGCTCGGCATAGGTCGGCAGGATCAGCTCGATGGCAGCGGTGTTGAAGCCGATGCCGTGATTCAGACGCTTGACGCCGTAGGGCGCGTAGATACCCTTGATCGCCAGCATGGCGCCGAGGATCTGCGTATCGGTGATCTGTGCCGGATCGCGAGTGAACAGCGGCTCCACATAGAAGGTCTCGGGTGTCACCACCACGAAGTCGACCCGGTCGCCGGGCACGTCGACGCGCGGCACGTTGTCGACCAGTTCGTTCACCTGCGCGATGACGATTCCCTGCTTGAAGGCGGTCGCCTCAACGACAACGGGCGAGTCCTCGGTGTTCGGACCCATGTAGAGGTTGCCATCGCGGTCCGCGCAGCGCGCCACGGTGAGCGCGACATGGGGGGTCAGATCGACGAAATAGCGTGAGAACAGTTCGAGATAGGTATGGACGGCGCCGAGCTCGATCTTGCCGGACTTCAGCGTCCTTGCGATCGCGGTGCCCTGCGGTCCGGAATAGGAGAAATCGAGCCGCTTCGCGATGCCGGCCTCGAACAAATCGAGATGCTCGGCCAGCACCACGCCGGACTGTACGATGTGCAGGTCCTTCACCACCGAGGGGTCGACTTCTGCGAGCCGAGCGGCGAGGAAGTCCGCCTGCTTCTGGTTGTCGCCCTCGAGACACACGCGGTCGCCTGGACGTATAACCGCCTCCAGCAGCTTCGTCGTATCCTGAGGCGCGACCTGCTTGCCGCTGGCATAAGCGCTGCCGGCGGCGATGCGCTGCTCGCGTGACTGACGCGATGCGTCCCAGATTCTGGTCGACGAGATGTTCGAAAGGACAGTCATGACCGGACCTCGTTCCTGAAAGAAGCCGTGGCATGGCCAACGCTGTGCGACGGCTTTGGACTGCGTTCAGTTGGTCTTCTCGCCGACTTTCCGCGCGGCCTCCTCGATCACATCGGCAACACGCTCCGGATGAGATTCGTAGACCGAATGGCTGGCGCCTTCGACGACGATGAAGGGCGCCTTGGCGCGCTCATAATAGAAGCGCTCCAGGTCGGGATTGATGATCTGGTCGTTGCCGGCGACGATGCCCCAAGTCGGTTTGGTCTTCCACGCGGCGGCGGTCAGCGGCGTGCTGAACACCTCGGCCTTGGCCAGCACCTGCGAGCGGGCGGCGAACTCTGCCTGTTCGCGCGGGAGATCAGGGGCGAACAGTTTCGGGAACAGTTCCGGGTTCAGATAGGTATAGCCGTCCGGCGTGGTTTTGATCGCACCTTCTGTCTTGGCCAGCGCGCTCGGCATCTTCTTGCCCAGTTCGCCCTCGTCCTCACCGACGTCCGGTGCGTGAGCGGCGACATAGACGAGGCCGGCCGCCTTCGGATGCACGCCCGCCTCGGTAACGATCGAGCCGCCGTATGAATGACCGACCAGGATGGCCCGACCGTCCTGCATGTCGAGGACGCGCTTTGCGGCGGCGACGTCATCCTGGAACGACGTTTCGGGTTCTTGGACCATCGATACGCGGAAACCCCTCTTCATCAGAATGTCATAGATCGGTTTCCAGCCGGACCCATCAACCCAGGCACCATGCACCAGGACGATGTTCTTGATGGGCTCGGCCACCGCCCCAGCGGGAGCGATCAGGGCAAGAGAAGACGCAAGCATGGCGGCGGAACAGATATGGCGCAATAACATGGCAGCACCTCGACGGTTGGGTTGACGTTCAGGAAGCCGTGAACGACCAGATGCTGGCATGCGAAGGAACGGAGCGCGCGTTAAGATGGGTAAAAAATCGCAAGCTGAAAATAATAAGGCTGGCTCAGCGCTCCAAAGCAGAAACTGCGCCCTTGTCCTGTCCGTTTTTTACGGAATCGTCGAGACTGGCTGACGCGTCAGTCACCGTCTTGGCCCCGGACACCGCGAAATCCAGACTTGGCCGAGCACTCTGCCGTCGTCGGCCCCCTACAAAACTTTCCAACAATTTACGCGCGGTTAGCGCGAGCCTGTGCAAGCCTGTGCTCCTAATGACGAACCGATGTCGTCGTGACGTTGAGGACCCACCCGAATGCGGTCGCCGAACTGCGCTTTGCTTAACATCGACAGTGCCAGTCGTGGATCCGGGCCAAACGGCGGAATCCACGACCGGCCCTGTAGCGCGCAGGCTGCCCCAGGCGGCGCGCGATCGCAGATAGCGGATGCGCTCACCGCCATCCGTTTCCAAGCCGAAGCAATCCGGTTGGGAAATGCGGCTGCAAGCTCGGCCAAGGCCGCGTTGGATCTGTCGGCCCGACACATCATCAAAAGCGCAAAGCGCGTGTGGCGCATCCTGGGCGATACCCACGGGGCGACTTGCATCTGCAGGAAGCTGCCGACATGACGGCCAACCCGATCCTTCTGGCACTCGCCCCGATCTTTTTCGTGATTCTTGCTGGCTACGGCGCCGGAAGGCTCCGCATAGTCGAAAACCATCATGTGGACGGCCTCAACGCCCTCGTGATGATTTTCGCTTTGCCTGCCTCCCTGTTCGTGGCAACCGCATCCGCGCCGCGAAAAGAGATGCTCGATCAGGCGCCTCTCTTCCTGATCCTCGCCCTCGTGATGTTGCTCGTTCAACTTGCGTGGTATTTTTTCGTCCGTGCTTCTTCGGACGTTTCGAAGGCAGACGCGGCCCTTCAGGCCCTGACTATATCTTTCCCGAATTTGGCCGGCGTTGGCCTCCCCATAGCTGCTGCCGTGGTCGGGCCAGACGGCGTTGTCCCTGTCGCTGTCGCACTTGCTGCAGGTTCGATCATCATCAGCCCGCTGTCGTTGGTTCTCGTCGAACTGGATACCGGGAACCCAAAGGAAGAATTAGCGACGGGCTCCCCGGGAAAGGTTTGGACGGCATTCCTCCGCTCAGTGACGAAACCGGTCGTTCTGGCTCCTACGGTCGGCATCCTATATTCCCTTGCCGGATGGGAGCTGCTTTCACTTGCCAAGGCGAGCCTTATGCTCGTCGGGGTCGCCGCCCCCGGCGTGGCGCTGTTCCTGACAGGTCTCATTCTCTCGTCGCAACCTTTTCGCTTGAACTGGAGCGTAGTTGCTGCGACAGGGCTTGCCGATATCGGCCGACCTATCTTGACTGCCGTGGTCGTGTTTACCTTGCCGATCTCGACCGAGACGGCGAAGATTGCCATCCTGCTCTCCGCTATACCGTCGGGCTTTTTCGGCATTCTCTTTGCTGTGAACTATCGCCTGAACTCTGCGTCAACCGGCTCGATGGTCATAGCGAGCACTCTTTTCAGCATTGTCACGCTGGCAACAGTCATAGCGTTGCTTTTCTGAGAACATATCGTCCTGTGGGAGGGCATCGCTGTCTGCAGAAAACGCCGATTGACAGCGAATGCCATGTGCGGACGCAAATGCATTTATCTGGCAACTTCAATCCCGAAGAGCGAAAAGGGGTATCCTCTCGTCGCGGTGTTTCGAGTAAGTCTTGAGGCTCGCCGTGGTGGCTCGCTGCCTCCGAGACCGGCCGCCGAACTGCTTGCAAAACTCCGGATTTCGCTGCCGGATCACTCAGCTATGATTATAGCCAAGACTGCGCAATTGTGATGATACTGGTGCAGGTCGTCGACGAATTGTATGCAGATGAGGAGATGACCGGTACATTCGGTGACATTTTCGATCGATCGCTATCTTTCGTTGTCTATCGGGGGCGATGTTTCGAAAAACTTGCCCGTTTGCCACCGTCTACCGCCGCTTCTACTACCCCTTCATTCCCACTCTACTATTTAAAAGTATATAACCAATTGAAATTGCATGCAAATTTATTCCGGTGGCGAGAAAACTCCGACGCCGAGCCTGTCAAAATGCTACGCTTTTGATTTCAAAGGGAAAATCGGCACAAAAATTTTTCTGTGATTTCAGCAACTATCGAGGTCAGTCGGACAATTTTTACTCCTCGCAGCCTCCGACAACGCACCCGAACCTGCCTCTAAAGTACCGTCATTGAGTCATATCACGCTCGGAAAACCGGTGCCATCCCATCAAGCATCGGCGCGACGGCATCGATAGCTGCGCCTAATTCTATCTGCAACCTTGAAATGCTATCCGTCGATCCAGGGACCGCCTGGCGCCCAGTGCGCATTGAAAGGCGCAGCCTCAGTCGTTGCGATCATCGGCGGCATAACGAGTTCGGCGATACGCGCCTGGATTTCCGGAAGCGGTTCGGTGCAAGGGCGATCTCGGTCCGCCTCAGAAACGCCGCCCATTGGACTTGCTTTGCGTCGGCAAAGTCCGCCGTCAGCGCCAACGGCGTCTCGATGGGAAGCGGTGTTTCACGACGCTCGAAGGTCGTCTGAATCGCTCGCGCCAGAACCTCCCCTTCAAAGGCGAAGGCGCCCGCGATGGCCCACAGATCGAAGAAGTCCTTCATTCGCGAATTGAGCATGTCGAGCGCCACCATGGTTTGGAACTTCTCCGCCACAACAGTTTCGGGTGGATAGGCTCTAAGGTGCGGCGCGGGCTGTCCCAGAAGTGCAGGATATTCGATGTCGACCGGCTCCGGCGTGATCACATCGCCGTATCCAACGTCAACATGCATGGGAAGGCGCGCGCCAGCGAGTTCGGCCACGAAGTCCAACCGCACGCCAGCGTATTCGTCTTGCTCGCGTGCCGGGGCGGCACTCAGCGTCTCCGGCCGGAAGATTACCCCGTCATCTTCAACTTGTGTGGCAAGGATTTCAACAAATATGGCGGCGATTGCAGCAGGAGCGTTCTCTCCAAAACCGAGGAGATCAAGGTCGCCGGTAGCACGGTAGGGCACAGGCGCCCACAGGCTGAACAGCATCGCGCCCTTTAGGACGAAGCGATCCCGGTACGGCGAAACACTCAAACGATAGAGCACACGCTCGATGGCATAACGCGTCATCAACAACTGGGCGTTCTCACGACGTTCGCGAGCACGCTGCGTCAGCCGATCGCGTACAGAAACGCCAATATTCTTCGGCGCCTTCATGAAACCATGGCCTCGATGTAGGGGCGCATTACTGTCTGGACGCGATCGATCTCAGCGTAGCGCCAAAGCTCGTTTAGCCCTGCCCGCCCCTTTCGCGATTTGATGAGGTCCCGCAGTGCCTCGATCGCAACATCGAGGCCGATCTTGTTGCGGTGCTTGAAACAGTCAGCGACGGTCTTCGCTGGCGACGTGATCGGGACATGCACGCCGTCGACCTGATGAGTCTCTATACCGGCCCTCAGCGCCTCACCGCTGGCGCGGACGATCTTCAGCGAGACCGATGGATTGGTCGGCGCCCAGTCCTTTGGCCCGAGCAGCATCCACACGGCATGCGGCGTCTGGGTCGTGAGGTTGTGGAATTGCAGCGCCGACAGCAGGCCGATGACCCCTTTTGGCTGTATACGTGCGGCTTCAGCCAGGCTGGTGGCGCTGGCGACCTTAGCATTCGCCAGTTTATAGAGGCCACGGCCGACCTGCTGGAGAACTCCCTCGTCGCGCAGCCTTTGAAGATAAACACGCGGCACCCCGGCAGCGTCGAAATCGCGACCGCGCGCGATTCCTTGTCGACGTGCAACCTCCAGGGCGCGATCTCGGTGGGTTTGGATAGCCATAGTGCTTGTTATAAACCCTAGGTCTTAATTTGCAATATATATGGTTTTATAACATTTGCTTTCTTTGGAAAAATCGGACTTGGCCATGACCGTTAACTTTGAAGGGTGTCAGAAGAAGCCGTATAAGCCGCCGAAGTCTAGCCGCCGTTACAACGAGGAGACCAGCTGATCTGCGCACCCTGCAGCTGCTGGCCGCCTTTCTAACTTTCATGTCGTCGCGCTTTTGCGGTCTTTTTGGGTCGAGCCGATGTCCCGTCTCGATGGCTCGACGGGCAGTTAGTGACCTCAGCTATTCATGAGTGCAGCTTATGACTACATGCAGTCTTCGCAAACTAATCAAATGTTCTGACATTCGATAGAAGATTGGAAGGCATGCCCTTGAGTGCATGCAATCAAAGCGTCCGGCTAGCGCGGCGCGGGCAACTCGAACCGTGCGCGTCGAGCATCCTCTGCTTTCGGCTGGTCCGCAGCACCACTTGATGAAGGTCGGGACGGCCGACTGGTGCTCTCTTCGTCAGATGCACATGAAGGACAGCTAAAGGAGTTACATTGGCCAATAAGCACGAGTTCATGTGCGCGGCTACAACGAGGAAGGCACGACCACGACACCATTCGACATGACCGTGCTAAACGGACTTGACCGCTACCATCTCGTGCATAACGTTCTTGACTGGGTGCCGGAACTGAAGATCATCCGCATCGGACGGAAGCAGGTGATGGACAGCAAGGCTTGAGCACCGTGCATACATTCGCGCGCACGGCAAAGACATGCCGGAGATCCGCGATTGGCAATGAGTGGAGGACCGTCCTTCGACAAGTGGTTGAAGCGCCAAGTTCGAACGTCGCCCTTTAACAAGCGCAATATCTAGGCAACGTTGACGAGGACGGTGCCAACTTCGTGAGACGAGAGGGCGACGACTGTGCGAACTTGTTGAGACTAGCGCGCTGTTATACCGGCACGAAGACCTTATGAATCAGTTGCAGCACAACCAACTGAACGTAGGCTTGCTGACGATTGCCCTGATCGGGCTGATGTCCGGTCTCGGCCTGACGCTGGCGGACATGTCTGACCTCGCAAGGTTCGCGTGGACTGCAGGTGTCATCCCGGTTCTGGTCGCTCTTCAGGTTGAGATCGTCCGGAGCCTCGCGAAAGGCGAAGTTGGTCTCGACATCGTCGCTGCCCTTTCAATGTCGACTGCTCTGTTCTTCGGCGAAACCCTCGCCGCGGCGGTGGTCGCGCTGATGTATTCCGGTGGTACCTTCCTCGAGAGTTTTGCCGAAGGTCGCGCCCGACGCGAGATGAGCGACCTTCTGTCCAGGGTGCCCCGGACAGCCACCCGCCATCGCAACGGCGCGCTAGATGAAGTTCCGCTGGACGACATCGCAATGGGCGACTTGCTGCTGATCCGGCAGGGCGACGTGGCGCCCGTGGATGGAACACTCGATAGCGACCGCGCCATGTTGGACCAAGCGGCATTGACGGGCGAGTCCATGCCCGCCCGGTTGGCCCGCGGGCAGGATGTCATGAGCGGCTCGACCAATGCGGGCGAGGCCTTCGATCTTCGGGTCACGCGGCGGGCTGCGGACAGCACCTATGCCGGGATCGTCCGGCTGGTCGAGGCGGCGCAGAAGTCCAAGGCGCCAATGGCCCGGCTGGCCGACCGCTATTCGTTACTGTTCCTAGCGGTCACGGTCGCACTAGCAACGGCCGCATGGTGGTTCACAGGCGATCCGATCCGCGCAGTAGCGGTTCTGGTCGTGGCGACACCCTGTCCGCTGATCCTCGCCGTTCCGGTGGCCCTTGTGGCCGGCTTGTCGCGCGCTGCGCATTTCGGAGTGCTGATCAAGGGGGCGAAGCCTCTGGAGGCCTTGGCGCGCATCAAGACTCTGATCCTCGACAAGACCGGCACTCTGACCGAAGGGCGCCCTCAGATAATTTCGATCGACACCCGCGAGGGCATGTCCGGAAAAGACGCCCTGTTTTTCGCCGCTGCTCTGGAGCAGGCCTCCAAACACCCGATGGCCCAGGCGATCGTTGCGGGGGCGCGTGCGCAAGGCATCGCTCTGCCCATTCCCGACGACGTGGTGGAGACGCCCGGAGAGGGTATTGCAGGGACGATAGAGGGCCGTAGCGTTGTCGTGGGCGGCGCCGATTTCGTGACGGCGCAGATCGGCGTGGCTAAGTTCAAGAAGCAAGTTCTAGACTTCGGGTCGGTCCTCGTTGTTCTGGCGATCGACGGGAAGCTCATGGGTCACCTCGTCATGGCCGATGCACTCCGGTCGGGCACTTCCGAACTTCTCGCGGGACTACGGCGGCTGGGAATCGGCCGAATCCTTCTGGCAACGGGCGATCGCCGCGCCGTCGCCGAGGCCGTGACTGATGGGCTAATGCTTGACGACGTCCGGGCCGATCTGAGCCCCGAACAAAAGCTCCTGCTGGTCGTGACCGAGCACAAGAACGGTCCGGTTATGATGGTGGGCGACGGGGTGAACGATGCGCCTGCCCTCGCCGCCGCTGACGTCGGAGTCGCCATGGGCGCGCGTGGGGCTGCCGCCTCGGCCGAGGCGGCGGATGTCGTGCTGCTGGTCGATCATCTGGATCGCTTGTTGCCCGGGATCGAAATTGCGCAACGGGCGCGCCGGATCGCGCTTGAAAGCGTAGTGGCCGGGATTAGTTTGTCGATACTGGGCATGATCGCCGCGGCATTCGGATACCTGACACCCGTGCAGGGCGCGCTCTTGCAGGAACTGATTGACGTGGCTGTCATCCTGAACGCACTGCGAGCTTTGCGCATCGAACCACACGAGCCCCCCTCGCCAGATCCCCTTGGACGTGACACACGTTAGCGACGACAGTGGAGGAGCCGTATCATGAGTCGCCTTTTGGCTCGGCTCCCCGGCCGCGGAGCTAAGTCCTTTTTGCACGGCAAGCGGTCCGTCCACAGGATGGTCCGCTTCGGGCGACTAACCCTCGATACGGCACCTGTATTTCTTGATTGACAGAGGAAAACAACGCTGCTAGCCTAAAAAATAAGCGCTGAGCAACGATGCTCATATACGCGCCAATACCATACTCATAGCTGGCAACTTGGCCCCCGCAGCATAAATTTGCTGAGGGGTTTTCTGTTTTGGGCTTAACATGAACCGGATTAACGTACCAATTGGTCTTCTGTTCTCGAGTACCGGCTCCTATGGAACTGTAGCACGGACCTTGTTGAACGGCGCAAATCTGGCGTGTGAGCAGATCAATCATCGCGCCGATATCGCCGTCCATCTAGAGCCCTATGCCATCAACCCAGAAGGTAATCTGGCCGCTTATGCACCGGCGATGCAAACAATGTTGGATCAAGGTATTAAGCACATTGTTGGTTGCTATACATCTTCGAGCCGCAAGGAGGTTATTCCGCTAGTTGAAAAGTGGGATGGCCTACTATGGTACCCAACTCACTATGAGGGTTTCGAAAGTTCAACAGGCGTCATCTATACTGGTGCTTCGCCGAACCATCATATGTCGCCCCTAATTGACTACCTTTTTACGAATTTTGGTCCGAGAGCTTTCTCTGTCGGATCAAATTATATATGGGGCTGGGAAAGCAGCCGTGTGCTCCGCGAAGGACTCCAAACACGTGGTGGGGCAATTTTGGCCGAACGGTATGTTCCTGTCGGTGATACCGATATGGATAATGTCATCGACGCGATTTTTCGAGCCGAACCCGACTTCGTATTCAACGCTCTGATTGGCGAATCCTCCTATGCATTTTTTAGGAAGTTTCGTTTGGCCTGTGCCGAAAGAGGGATTGATCAAGTTGCGCGTTTTCCGGTGGCAAGCTGTAATCTTTCAGAGCCGGAACTGGTTGAAATCGGTCCTGATGCCGCAGATGGCCACATCAGTTCCAGCGTGTATTTTTCCTCTCTCCCAGGCAAACGCAACAATCAATTCGTGGCTGCCTACAACGATGCATTTCCTGATGGACCCGTCGTTTCCGCCGAGGCAGAAGCGGCCTATATTGCGGTCTCCCTTCTCGCAAATGCCATCGCTGCTGCCGGAAGCGCAGAAGTAAATTCGGTCAAGCGTTCGGTCGTTCTTCAGAGTTTTGACGCCCCTCAGGGACGTGTAATGATCGATCCGGAAACGCTCCATGCCCACCTCACGCCACGTATTGGTCGGTCACGCTCCGACTATACGTTTGAGGTTCTGGTGGAGGCCCGGAAATCAGTTCGTCCGGATCCGTACATGGTCTGTTCTTCGGCTGCACTGGAGCCACTGCAACGCCAGCCTTTGATGAGGATTGTGTCATGAAAGCACATCGTCTGGTCCAGAATTTCAGTGGGCACAGAGCGCTGATCTGTGCCCTGCCCGGGCGCTCAACGGAGGCGCTTGCGCCTACATTGAAAAAGCTTGGTCTTCAATCAGAGCTCATCGGCCACAGTCCGGCTGAACCAATGGTCTTGCCGTTTGAAAATATCAATGCCGACCGCGATATCCTGTTTATCGATGGCGATATGACGCTTGCGACCGATTGGCGTTGCTTGCGCAGGGCGGGGAAGAGTGCTCTTCCACCCGCTCCGGTGATAGGGCTTGTTGGTATTGAGGCACCCAGCAGGCTCAAAGCCCTATTGTTGCTTGGGGCAACTGCTTTCCTGGCGAAACCGGTCTATGGGAGCGCAGTCTATTCGGCACTTTTTCTTGGCGTAAACGAGTATAACCGCAAGGAAATATTGGTCGACACGGTAGATGTTCTATACGAGAAGCGTAGAAGGCGGGCTGTTATAATCAAGGCAGTTATTTCTCTCATGAATATCCGTAATATTGACGAAGATGTCGCTTATGAACTTCTGCGCAAAGAGAGCATGCGTGCGCGTTTGAGTACAGAAGACTATTGTGAATACATGCTCGGTTTAAAACAAGAACAAGACAAGAATGAAAACGCACACGGGGAACGGCAAGCTCTGAAGGGCTGAAAACCAAAGCTATCCAAATATAAACGGAGTTAAAAAATGGCGAGACACGTAATCAGCACCCTCGCGGTGCTCGGCATCCTATTGCCTTTTTCAGGGCTAGCGGTTGCACAGGAAAAGACATCTATCAAACTTGGTGTGCTGGAAGACCAGTCCGGAGATTTCGCGGTCGCGACGATCGGCAAGGTTCACGGTATTCAACTGGCAACTGAGGAGATCAACGCCGCGGGCGGTATCGACGGTCGGCCGCTGGAATTGGTTATCTACGACACTCAGTCGGATAATACGCGTTACCAGGAGTTCATGCGACGTGTCCTGCAACGAGACAAGGTCGATGCTGTATTTGCCGGGTTTTCGTCAGCCTCCCGCGAGGCTTATCGCCCGATCGTCAATCAGTTTGACGGTTTCGCATTCTACAATAACCAATATGAAGGCGGCGTGTGCGATGCAAACATGGTCGTAACGGGTGCGGTGCCTGAACAGCAGTTTTCCACGCTCATCCCCTACATGATCGAAAAGTACGGAAAGAAGGTCTATACGATCGCCGCCGACTATAATTTCGGGCAGATATCGGCTGAATGGGTTCGGAATATCGTTAAGGAGCATGGCGGCGAAATGGTTGGCGAGGAATTCATCCCGCTTGGCGTTTCACAATTCTCGCAAACTATCCAGAATATTCAGACCGCCAAGCCTGACGTTCTAGTAACGTTGCTCGTGGGGACAGCCCAGGCATCCTATTATGAACAGGCTGGCGCGGCGAGCTTGAAGGTTCCCATGGCCTCTTCTGTCAATGTTGGTCAGGGCTATGAACACAAGCGGTTCAAAGCTCCCAGCCTTGCCAATATGTATGCGACCGTCAACTATATCGAGGAAGTCGATACGCCTGCCAGCAAGGCCTTCGTCGAGAAGTGGCATAAAAAATTCCCCAACGAACCCTATATCAATCAGGAAGCAGAGAACTCCTATTCTGCAGTCTATCTCTATAAGCAGATGGTTGAACGGGCGAAATCCACCAAGCGGGATGATATCCGCAAGGTTATCGCACAGGGCGATGTGTGTTTTGATGCACCAGAGGGAAAGGTGTGCATAGATCCCAAGAGCCAGCACATGTCACATACGATCTATCTGGCGCATGTGGGTGAAGATCATACGATCGACTTTCCGAAGGTCTGGCAGGACGTGAAGCCCTATTGGCTCGGAGATTCAGGCTGCGATCTGATGAAGAGCGACCCGAGCGCGCAATATACGCCTTCGAATCCCCCTGTTGCTACCAAGTAACAACGTCGAACGGCCGTGGCGGACTGCTTTTCTGCCGCGTCCGTTCAATGTTCCTGGTGACCCGTTTTCTCCAGTTTGGGGCTTATAATGGACGTGCTCTATTCCACTTTCAGTTTTCTCTACCAGAGTGGCGATGCATTCGCTTTCCTCGTTTTGTCCGCATGCGGTCTTGCTGTCATTTTTGGCATGATGGGCGTTATCAATCTGGCGCACGGAGAGTTTATCCTGTGTGGAGCTTATGTCTCGACAAGTGCAACGCATATGGGATTGCCGCTTCCACTTGCCATCGCGCTTGGTGCGGGTGTGGCCGGTTTGATCGGTATGCTGCTCGAACGTCTTATCGTTCGCCACCTCTATTTGAGACCGCTCGATACGATTGTCGCGACGTGGGGAATATCGATGATCGCAACCCAAGGCACATTGATTGTGCTTGGCTCGACGATGCAGGGGACCGGAACGCCCTTTGGCAGTTTCATGGTTGGCAACTATTCCTATTCTGTCTACCGGATCGTGCTCATGGGAATGGCCTTGGCAACGCTTGCAGCGTTGTGGCTGGTATTCACCCGCACCCGCTTTGGCGTTCTCGCTCGCGCCACCATTCAAGTGCCTCATATCGCGCAGGCGCTCGGCGTCAATACAGGTCTGATCTATAGCTTGACCTTTGGGCTAGGCGCAGCGCTTGCGGGTTTGGCTGGTGGCCTTTACGCACCCACGATGACGCTTGTCCCAACTATGGGCAGCGCCTTTATCGTCGAAGCGTTTGTGACCGTCGTTATCGGCGGCGCCGATATTTTCCTCGGCACTGCTCCCGCCGCCGCAATCCTTGGTGTGGTCAAGGCAGCCCTTACCTCGTGGCAAGGCCAACTTGCCGGGCAGATAGGAATGCTCCTTGCTGTCATTATCGTTATTCGCATCCTGCCGCGTGGCATCTCCGGCTGGATCCTGAAAGAAAGGGCCTGATGTGGCACTGCTTTCCCGTATCACTTCTATCCTCACTCTGCTCGAAGGACCGCAAACGCTCGGCCGAGGCCGACGCTTTTGGGCAGGATTCGCCCTCGTCGTTGCAGCAGCGTCGGCCTATCCACTTTTTGCCGATGGCTATGACGTTGGAAATAATGTGTATTTCTTCAACTGGATATTCATGGCGCTCGGTCTTTGCCTGATCTGGGGCTACGGCGGTTCTCTGAGCTTCGGACAGACAGCTTTTTTTGGCATTGCCGGCTATGCCTACGGCGTACTGACCATCAACCTGGGCGATGCCTATGGCCTGACGCTGTTGGCGCTCGTTGCAGCCGTATTGATCAGCGCCGTCTGTGCAGCAATCCTTGGCTACTTCCTGTTTTTCGGCCGGATCAGCGGCGTGTTTCTCGGCATTGTCACGCTGTCGGTGACGCTGGTCATGGAACGCTTTATCTCTCAAACTGCCGGTCCTGAATGGCATATCGGCACGGCGCGTCTTAACGGCTTTAATGGAATGGGTGCGATGCCTTCACTGACTATTCCATGGCCCGGCGGTCCCATAGTGCTATTCCCGGATGTGGCGCTCTATTACGCAACGCTGGTCTTGCTCATCCTCGTTTATCTTGGTTTGCGCGTGCTGGTAAATTCTCGCTTTGGCAATGTCATCGTTGCCATCCGCGAGAATCCGCAACGGGCCGAGATGCTGGGCTATGACGTCCGTAAATATCAGCTTGGAACCTTCATAATCGGTTCCTCCCTCGCAGGGTTGTCCGGTGTGCTTTATACCTCTTGGGGCAATTACATTACACCGGCATCCATGGGAATGACGGCCGCATCGTTGCCGATCGTTTGGGTAGCTGTGGGTGGGCGGAGCGATTTGACCACCACGCTGTTTGGCACTCTTCTGGTTCTCATCGGTTTCCAGGCGCTGACGATTTATGGCAGTCAGTATGCGCTTGTCGTCATGGGCGCGCTTCTGGTCCTCACGGTCTTGGTTGCACCTAGAGGAATTGTCGCAAGTGCGGTGTCGCTGGCGTCCAAACGCTGGACGAGGAAAAAAGCGCAATCGGGAGAGGTGTCGTGATGCCTATTCTCGAAACACGTGCACTTAATAAATGGTTTGGCGGTCTTCATGTGACTGGCGGAGTCGACTTCGCGCTTGAAACGGGGGAAATGCATTGTCTTATTGGTCCTAATGGTGCTGGAAAAAGCACTTTTTTCCGGCTGATCCTTGGCGAGCATCTGCCAACAAGCGGTCAGATTCTATACAACAGTCACGATATAACCCTGACCAAATCCTATGAACGGATCCGTCACGGCATCAGCGTCAAGTTTCAGGTGCCCGGTATATTCAAGGCGCTGAACGTCGCACAAAATATTCAGATAGCGCTTCAGCACCATGTAGCGCCCGCCGAACTCGACCATGAGATCGATCTTCTCCTGAACTTTCTCAATTTGAAGCCGGTCGCGAGACAATTGGCCGGCAATCTCAGCCATGGACAAAAGCAATGGCTGGAAATCGGTATGGCCGTTGGCTTGAAGCCGAAACTTCTCCTGCTGGACGAGCCAACCGCGGGAATGACGCCCGATGAGACGTTTGCGACAGGAGAAATGTTGCAGGCGCTTAATCGTGAAGGCGTCACGGTTTTGGCTGTCGAACATGACATGGCTTTTGTTCGTCAGATTGCCCATCGCGTTACGGTTCTGCACTTGGGTAAGATTTTTGCTCAAGGCACGATCGATGAAATCGTTGCCAACGAACAGGTCGCGGCTATCTACCTGGGAGAAGCTCATGCGCAGTGAAGTCATTCTTGAAACGATAGGACTCTGGTCGGGCTACGGCGGGAAACCGGTATTGCAGGGCGTGGATTTGACCATCCGCGAAGGCGAGATCGTTGCAATTATCGGACGAAATGGGGTCGGAAAGTCGACCCTGATCAAAAGCCTGATTGGCCTTCTTCCTTCAGACAAGGGATCCGTTTTGTTCAGGACCAAGCCAATCGACGCGTTGGCGGCCTATCTCCGCGCACGGCTCGGCATAGGATATGTACCCCAGGGACGCGACGTGTTTCCACGCATGAGCGTTCTTGAAAACATTGCGGTTGGCGAGTCGATAGGCGGGTCCGTGTCAAACGATATGTTGAGTACCATCTTTCGCTTTTTTCCGATCCTTCTGGAGCGGAAAAATCAGCTCGCCGGTACCTTGTCCGGCGGACAGCAACAGCAGCTGGCCATTGGCCGTGTCTTGATGGGAGCCCCATCGCTTGTTTTGCTCGATGAACCCTCCGAAGGTATCCAGCCTAGTATTGTTCAGGACATTGCCCGGATCATGGTCGAACTGAACAGGAGGACCGGAGTTACCATTGTCTTTGTCGAACAGAATATCGACATGATCCGGGCAATGGCACAGCGTTGCTACGTCATGGATAAGGGCCGCGTCGTCGCAGAACTCACGAAAGACATGCTGCAGGATCGGGAAACGGTCCGCCGCTATCTCTCAGTTTGATGGTTCACGAAAACATCCCAATTACATTGCAAAGGAGAAAAAATGTCCTGGTTTGAACAATCCATCATGGCCCGCAAAGGTGTGGCCGGGGGAAAGGCGCTGAGCACGCATTCCATAACCGAAGATACACAGGGCAGCTATCCTTACGTATATGGCGCTTTTGAAAAACCGGTTTTGACTGTCGATCCGGGAGCTGTGATTTCAGCTGAAACGCACGATGCCTTCGAAGGAAAAATCCAACACGAGACCGATAAGCCAAGCGAAATTCTCAATTTCCCCTATCTTAACCCGCAGAATGGCCCCATCTATGTCAACGGCGCCGAGAAAGGCGATTGCCTGGCGGTTTATATAGAAAGCATTGTTCCGCGCGGGCCACAGCCGCGCGGCACGACGGTCATTATGCCGGAATTCGGTGGGCTTGTACCAACGGCCGATACGGCACTCTTGACCGCTCCGCTACCAGAACGTGTCCGCAAACTTCACGTCGACATCGATACCGGCGTGAAATGGAGTGATCGGATCACTCTGCCCTATGAGCCGTTTATAGGGACCATCGGCACTGCGCCGGAAATCGAGGCGATTTCTTCCCTCGTTCCGGATTATTATGGCGGCAACATGGACCTGCCCGATATTGGACCGGGGGCGGTTATTTATCTGCCTGTGAACACAAAGGGCGCTTATCTCTTCCTTGGTGATTGTCATGCCGCGCAAGGGGACGGTGAACTTTGTGGCGTTGCCATCGAACATCCAACTGTTACGACGGTTAAGGTCGATCTCATCAAGAACTGGACAATTAAGTCTCCTCGGCTCGAAAATGAGAAGTTCTTTATGACAATAGGGTCGGCCCGACCGATGGAGGATGCTGTTCGAGGTGCTTATCGCGAACTTATTCGTTGGCTGTCGGCGGATTTTGGCTTCGATGAGATCGATGCCTACATGTTGCTTACCCAGTGCGGCCGTGTTCGGCTCGGCAATATGGTCGATCCGAAATATACGTTGGGTGCATCAATCCTGAAATCGATTTCCGGCGATTCGCGCTGATCCGATAGAGGCGGCCGCGCTCCTGCGGCCGCCTTCCCGCCCACTGTTCGTTGAGGTCTCCAATGCTTCCCCCATTTAAAGCTGCCGCCATACAGTTCGAGCCGACTTTGTTTGAAAAGGATGCCAATATTGATGCGCTGCTGCAACTTGTGGAAAGCGCGGCCATAGCGGGTGCGAAATTGATAACCACACCCGAAATGGCAACAACCGGTTACTGCTGGTACGATCGCGATGAGATAACGCCGTATGTCGAGCCCGTTCCCGGAGTGACCACGGAACGTTTTGCAGCGCTTGCACGCCGTTATGATTGTTACATTGTCGTCGGCATGCCTGAGATCGAGACGGCTACAAGGCTTTACTATAATTCTGCGGTTCTGGTAGGACCGGACGGAATAATCGGGACACATCGCAAGACGCATTCATACATCTCCGAGCCGAAATGGGCGGCTGCAGGGGATCTTGGGCACCGTGTCTTCGAAACGGCTGTCGGGCGGATTGCTATGCTCATTTGCATGGATATCCATTTTGTCGAGACCGCCCGTCTCGCCGGTCTCGGTGGCGCCGATGTCATATGCCATATCTCGAATTGGCTAGCGGAACGAACCCCGGCCCCCTACTGGATCAATCGGGCCTTCGAAAACAGTTGCTACCTGATGGAGAGCAATCGTTGGGGACTGGAACGCGGCGTGCAGTTTTCAGGCGGCTCCTGTGTCATCGCTCCGGACGCTTCAATTCTCGCGGTTGTCGACAATGGCAATGGTATTGCTGAAGCGGTCATTGATCCCGCTTTGGCCAGGGAGCGAAAAGTCTGGGGTGAGCCAATCATGGAGCAGCGCCGGCCGGAACTCTATACGGAACTGATGACCAACACGTTCTTGTGGAACCCCAACGATTTCTTCGGCCTTTATGGTTATCGAACACGACCGGCTGGAGATGCGGTCAAGGTCGCGGTTGCAGAATTTGTGCCAGAAGACAATATCGCGGCAAATCTGCGGGCTATCCGTTTGTTGACGGATCAGGCGAAGCAGGAGGGAGCCCGACTCGTTGTTTTTCCTGAACGGGCTTTGACCGGATTGGCACGATCCGCGATGAATGCGTGTGCAATTGATGGAATTGAAATAGCCGAATTGAAGGCACTTTCGGCAACCGCCGGGATTGCGATAATCGTAGGCTTCGCTGAGCGTAATGGTGAGTGCTGTTACAATTCAGCGGCTTTCCTCGATAGTGGTGCTTTGATCGGCTGTTATCGTCAAGTCCATCGGACAATGGCCGAGCGAGAGTGGGCAAGCGTTGGATCCGAATGGAAGGTTTTCGATCTGCCTTTCGGGCGTGTGGGCCTACTTATCGGTCACGATGCTTCGTTTCCGGAATCGGGACGAATTCTTGCACTGAGAGGATGTGACATTATCGCTTGCCCTTCAGCCATCACCCAGCGGTTCCATTCGGGGCATGATGGCACCTCCGTGCGTCAGGCAGACCCGATACCGACATGCGCCGATCCCTTGCACTGGCATCAGTATCGCGTTCGCGCTGGCGAGAACAATGTCTATTTTCTGTTTGCAAACATATGTCAAACAAACGGCAAAGCAGGCTTCAGCGGCGTCTTCGGACCCGATACATTTGCGTTTCCACGCAATGAGGCGATCATCTCGGATAATGCCAGAATAGCCGTTGCGGAAATTGACACCCGAAACGCCGATCCAGTTTACCCAACGAATGTGGTCCGGCGGAAGGATCTCATCGTGATGCGCCAAACACACCATTACGGAGGAATAGTTGCTTTGGAGTCTCACCCGTGAAACCGGATAGCGGCAATAGCAACCGCCGCAACTTTCTTGCCGTAACTGAGGTGGTGGCGAAGCTGTGGCGCAGGGTGTGCGGCCCGGCCCGCTTGGCGATATCGGCGGCCTGGGCCGCCTCGACGACGATGCGGTTACGCCTTGCTGCCGCCCGACCTTCCACAGCAACAAGAGCAGGTCTTGCGACAGCATGGCGTTGCGATACCGGCCGCCTTTGCCGCGCTCGACACTGAGCAGCATGCGCTCACTACCTGAGCGTCTCAGAAAGCTTAGCCGAAAGCCGCCCCTCCTACACCGCGAGGACATCGTTTGATGTTTGACCCGCGGGCATTGCGACCAGGACGCGAGGAAGATTGAGCCGCTTCGTTCTTCTGATCCATACTGGGAGGGCCAAGAGCCGATCCCTAAGAGAAGCGAAGCCCCGTGAACGACGTCAGCCGCAATAGAAAAAGCCGGAAGCGCGACGACGCTTGACTTCAACACGCCGAATAGAGCGTCCCTTTGGCCCGTCCAGGCATGGATATGGTACCGTCGACGATTTTATCAACGCTCGCCGTCCAGTGGTCGCCGATATAACGTCGAAAGTAAACCACCCCGAGATACCACTGGATATTTGTTTTTACGAGTTCGCGACACACTGGCGATCAAATTGCCATGCAACGGGAATCTATAGTTATTGCTGCGACCCGGTCCCGTGTTCGTGTCAGACGCCCTTAAACCGAAGCACAGCACTGAAGCGTGCATTTAAGCGGAAATCTTGGAAACTTGGCCGGTGTTGGCGCTTAAACACTTTGGTAAAGCACATAGGCGGCCACGACCAAAATCAGCCCCGCAAACAAGCGGTTTAGGAGACCCTTATAGTGGTTCAGACGAGTCGACAGCAACATGCCAATAACGCCGCCGCCGATCCCACCCCCGATGAACTCTGCGGCCAGTATCCAGTCGATCAGCCCCGAAGCCGCATAGTTTGATTGCTGTCGCAAGTCCGAAGGCACCTACCGACAGAAGCGACGATCCAACTGCGCTGATCATGGGCATTCCGGTCGCCAGGATGAGCCCGGGCACGATCAGAAAGCCTCCCCCGATGCCGAAGAAGCCTGACGCGGCCCCGGCGGCTAACGCCACAGCAGCAGTCATCAGGCACATCCTAAGATCGACCGGCTGAGCTTTTTCAGGAACCGGCTTCCTTGGCATCAGCATTAGGCCGCCGATGACGAGCATGACGATCCCGAACAGGAACAGCAAACGCTCCCCGTCCATAGCCTTGCCAAGTGTCGCTCCTGCCAAGGCTCCGACCACCCCAAGAGCTGAAAAGACGATGGCGCACCTCCACCAGACGTGGCCCTTGGAAGCGTGGATGCCGAAATTCGCTAAGGCGTTCAACGAGACAGCAAGCGCTCCGGTTCCGATGGCGACGTGCGGCTGGACGACCCCGACGACGTAGCGCAACAGCGGTGTCGCGAGTATGGAGCCGCCACCGCCGAGGAGGCCAAGCATAAAACCTACGATGCCGCCGGACCCAACCACCGAGATGATTGAATAGCTCATCCCCGCCTGCTCCAGATCCGATCATGGATTGTCATCCCGACGAGCATGGCGGCTACGAACAGGAAGGATTCGGTAAGACCTACGGACAGTGACGCGACGGCCGGTCCTGGACAGAAGCCACCGATGCCCCAGCCCAAACCAAAGAGCGCTGAGCCAAATACAAGGGGGGCGTCGATCCTCTTTTTTGTCGGGACCTGAAAAGTCTCGTCGAAAGCAGGTTTGTCCAACCGGTACATGGTCCGGACACCGATGAAGGCGACCATCACCGCTCCGCCGAGGACAAAAGCGAGGCTCGGATCCCATACTCCGAAGATGTCCAGGAACCCCTGGACTCGGGCCGGGTTCAGCATACCTGACAAGACCAGACCGAACCCGAAGACCGTTCCCGATACAAGGGCAGCAATAGGCTGCAGTAGTTGTCGTGTCACAGGCCTGCACCTCTCATGACGGCCACTGCCACCGCGCCGGTGGTTAGAAAGGTCGCAACGGCAACGGCCGATCTCGATGAAAGACGTGCGAGGCCGAGAACGCCGTGGCCGCTTGTGCAGCCGGAGCCCATCCGTGAACCAAATCCGACCAGCAGACCGGCGACAACCAGGGGCCAGCCAACGGTTATCTGCACGTCAGGCCATTGGCCGAAAACGTATAGGAAAACAACCGGACCAAGCATCAGACCTGCAACGAATGCGAGGTTCGTCGTAACATTCGTACCTTGAGCAAGACGGCCGACGATGCCGCTGATCCCTGCAATTCTGCCGTTAAGGAGGAGCAGCATGACAGCCGATATGCCGATGAGCATGCCCCCCAGAAGCGATGGAAGATAGGCCATCATTGTCCGTCCTCCTGGCAGAAAATCGTATAGAGCGCGTTCACGAGCTGCGCCGCCTTCTCCTCCGTCAGGCTGTAGAATATTTGCTTGCCCTCGCGGCGAGTCGCGACAATCCCCACCTCGCGAAACCATGTCAGGTGCTGCGACAGATGCGGCTGGTGAATGTTCGTCTTCACCTCAAGCTCGCCCACCGAGAATTCGCCCTCCACAAGCGTGCAGACCAGCATCAGTCTGCCGGGGTGTGCAAGTGTCTTGAGCAGGCCCGACACCTGCGCGGCTCGGGCGCCCATGTCCTGTGGACTCATTCGTGTCTTCTTCGTCTCCATGCTGTCCATCGTCATGACCAAGCGGCTCCTTCAAGTGCATCCAAAGGGAACTTCAGATAGCGCTTGCCATTCGATTCCGGTTCCGGAAGCCGTCCGCCCCGGACATTGACCTGCAGCGCGTGCAGGATAAGCTTCGGCATCGGAAGCGTCTTATCTCTTTCGGTGCGCAACTTGACGAATTCCTCCTCGGACACTCCGGCCAGATGAGGGTTCGTTTTTTTCTGCTCGGCGACCGTAGACTCCCAGCGGGGAGCGCGCGCCTGCGGCTGGTAGTCGTGACCGGTGAAGATCCTCGTTTCGTCCGGCAGCGCCAGGATTTCCTGTATCGACCTCCAGAGCAGGCGCGCGTCGCCGCCCGGGAAATCCGCACGCGCCGTGCCGCTGTCGGGCATGAACAGCGTATCGTGCACGAAGGAGGCGTCACCGATCACATAAGTGATGGAAGCAAGCGTATGGCCAGGAGAGAACATGATCTTCGCATCAATCGACCCCACCTTGAAGGTTTCGCCATGAGCGAACAGCCGATCCCACTGCGACCCATCGGTCGCAAGCTCAGGCCAATTGTAGATGCCTTTCCAGAGCTTCTGGACATCGACCACACGCTCGCCGATTGCCGTCGCGGCGCCCGTCTTTTCCTTCAGATAATGGGCGGCGGACAAGTGATCGGCGTGGGGATGCGTGTCCAATATCCACTCGACCGTCAGGTTATTCGCCCGGATATATTCAAGGATAGCGTCTGCGTTGATGGTCGAAGTCGCTCCCGCCTTCTCATCGAAATCAAGCACGGGATCGACGATAGCACACTTATCGGTCGCAGGATCGGAAACCACGTACTGGATACTCCAGGTGCGCTTGTCGAAAAACCCTTTGACGACCGGACGGCGCGCGAAATGCTTCTGGAGCCAGGTAGTCGCCGCCGACAGGTTGACGGCGTAGCCGGCACCGACAGATCGTATGTCCTCCAATTTCATGCGGCCGTCGAGGACCTCCCCGATGACATAGAGGAGCAAGGCCCGTGTACCGGATTTACAGTGTGCGACCACCGGACCCTCAGATGCCTCAAGAGCATCGTGAAACGCCTGCACGTCGGCTTCGGTGATGGTGGCAACGGTGACCGGTATGAAGCTGTAGGAAAGACCTGTATGTTCCGCAGCTTTCTCCTCGGCTTTTGTGCCAGGCTGTCCCGCTTCCTCGCCGACCGGGCGGACGTTGATTATGGCCTTGAATCCGCTTGCCAGCAGGAAGTTGAATTCCCCTGGATCAGGCTGCGGCATAACGGAGAGGCGGTCATTGACCCGGGTGATCGTCATGAATTGATCCCTTTCGTATCATCAATATATAATTTAATATAATGTATATTGTTGACCCCTGCAAGCCCTGCTGAAATTGGTCGGTAGCATTCGTTAACTCGCGGCGCTGCCTATCGTGCCTGCCGCCACACAGGGAGCAGACCTGGAATTGCGTGATTGTATTGCGGCATTAACGATGACGATCCCGTCGCTTTCCGTGATGGATTGTCGAATACCGTCACTTGCTCCGGTGCAGCCAGTCCATCGATGATCCTCGTTATGAAACGGAAAATCTTCGCTGACCGGCAAGCCGGTACTCGCCATATCAATTTCGCCGGCATTGACTTGTGCGTGCGTGCACAAGCGCAGCTGAACGAGACCTTGCTGGCCATACAGGCGGTTCCAGTCCCGGCGCCGCAGTTGTTATCGGCAGTATAGCCAGCAAGATTGAAAATGGATTGTTCGTGGACGAGCCGAGCGCGAACTTCGTCCTCGGCGCCATAGATCGGTTAATCGACCGGTGCGGCCTGATGCCCGCAGCGTATTTTCTGAAACACTGCGCCTAAGGCAAGGAAAGCTGCACGAGAAGCGCCTCCCCCAAATTGGAAGGCCTTGAAATGTCGGACATTGATCGATGAAAGTTCAACAGCATCGTTGGGGCTATGGGCTTCCTCGGAGCGACGTCCATTGGTGCGGAAGCGATAGCCGCGCCAGGTGATGTTTGACCGTAACGGTTGGCCACCGCAGCGGCGAAATGGTGTCTATAGCTATCATCACTACCATTCGACGGCGCATGAGGTGCTCGGGTTCGCCGCAGGATCCGCAAAACCCATGTTGGGGGGCCATGGCGGCAAGGAGGTCAACGTTCAGGCGGGGGGATGTGGTAATCCATCCTGCCGGCGGGGACCGGGCATTGCCGCCTGGAAGCCAGCTGAATTTCCTCGTGGTGGGCCCTATCCGCCGGGGCAGAGTTGGGACATTTGCCGCGACGCGCCGACCGCAGCAATGCAGCAACGCAATGCGCAGCCTGCTGTTTCCATCGTCCGACCCAGCTGCCGGCGTGGGCGGACCCTTCACGTCACTATGGCGAGCGGAATGATTTGATCGGTGCGGTCCTCTGGCGCTGAGCTCCCCTACCGAGATCGTCTCCCCCACCGTTCTAAAGATGATCCAGCCCCTACATCGTGAAAAACCGCACACCCGCCATCACCCATGATCCAGCGGTCAACCATGTTGACTAAAACACGCAAGTCAATGATCACACTTGCGTATACTACGCAAAACTTAATGGACTTTTGCGCCAAACTGGCCTAATCATTTGCGCGATTTGCGCACGCAAGGAGGAAATTATGCAAATTCCAGTCAAATCAGCTATTGACCGTGTCCCCGGCGGCATGATGGTTGTGCCATTGCTGTTGGGTGCCCTGATCGCAACATTTTTCCCGGACACGCCGAAGACCTTCGGTTCGTTTACCGGCGCCCTTTTTACCGGGGCACTTTCAATTCTCGCGGTGTTTTACGTTTGCATGGGCGCAAGCATCGATTTCAAGACTACGCCATATCTCCTCAAGAAAGGTGGCACACTGTTGTCGGTAAAGGTCGGCATGGCCGTGGTGCTTGGTATAATCTTCGGTCATTTCCTGGGAGAGGGGCCGGTAACCGGCGGCCTGTTCACGGGCATTTCTGCCCTTGCCGTCGTTGCGGCGATGAACGATACAAATGGCGGCCTCTATATGGCATTGATGGGTCAATACGGTCGGCCGCGTGACATCGGTGCCTACTCGATTATGTCACTGGAGTCCGGTCCATTCCTGACGATGGTCACACTTGGTGTGGCCGGCTTGTCCGCATTCCCCTGGCAGACACTTGTCGGCGCGATCCTGCCCTTGGTCGTCGGCATGATTCTGGGCAACCTTGATCGGAGCATGCGCGAATTTCTCAGCCGCGCCATCCCTGTTCTGATTCCGTTTTTCGCTTTCTCCCTCGGCACCGGTCTCGATCTGATGAAGGTCTGGCATGCGGGGCTGCTCGGCCTTGGGCTAGGCGTGGCGGTGGTCGCGGTGACAGGTGTTGCCCTGTTTTTTGCCGACCGGGCGACAGGTGGAACTGGCGTCGCCGGCGTCGCTGCGGCTTCAACAGCAGGCAATGCCGCTGCTGTTCCGGCGATCGTCGCGGCCGCGAACCCGGCATACGCGCAAGCGGCTGCGCCAGCGACAATGCTTGTTGCTGCCTGCGTTGTCGTCACCGCGATTCTTGTACCGCTCGTAACTGCGTGGGCGGCAAAAAACTTCGGTCGTCCGGACGACCATGAGGACGAGCCGGCATCGGAGCCAGCAGCACCGGTTTACGCCGGAGCGCCAGAGGCACATTGATGGGGTGGTTCATACTCGCAGATGATCTGACAGGTGCTGCCGATTGCGCCATCGCTTTTGCTCGTCGGGGTCAGGCGTCCGCCGTCAGCTGGGGTGGAGGCGTGGTCGATCTCGCGGCACGGCCTGCAGTCTTTTCCTATGATGCCGACAGCCGCGCAATGGATGCGCTTACGGCAGTGCAAGCGCACAAGGTTGCCCTTGAAAGGCTGCACGATGATGAGCGGGCGCTGTTCAAGAAGATCGACTCTACCTTGCGCGGCCAACCCGCAGCCGAGACGGCGATGGCGTTAGAGCATATGAAATTGCGATCGGGCGTTGCCTTTGGCATCTTTGCGCCTGCATTTCCCGACACGGCACGCATTACCGTCAATGGTCGCATACATGTCGCCGGACGCCCGCTTGAAGAAACCGAGCTATGGCAGCGCGATCATACCTATCCGACCGCTGACCTCATGGAGGTACTGGCAACCGCCGGCGTTGGGGCGCAAACGATACCCCTTTCCACGATCCGCGGCGGCGAGGCAGTGCTGCGAGAGGCGCTAAGCACAGTAGCGGCCATGGGCAGCTCCGTCGCGATTTGCGACGCCGAGACAAACGACGATCTTCTTCGGATCGCCGAGGCAAGCCTGCCGTCGGCAAAGGAAACATTATTCATTGGCAGCGCCGGCCTCGCCCAGGCCATTGCGGTGCTTGAGCCGAAAATCCCTTGCGCACCGCCTTCATTCACCGCATCCAAAAACGGTGCGCTAATTATCGTCGGTTCGCTTGCCGCAACCTCAAGGATGGGCGCCAGAGCTCTGGCGGACAGTGGTCGCGTTGTCCATTTCCTGGTAGATCCGCATATCCTGCTTTGCGACGGCGAGGGGCGCAAGGCACTGGGAGAGCGTGTCGCTGGTCACCTTGATGCGGGTCAGGATGTCCTCGTGGAGATCGGGATGAACGGTGAGCCAAACATGGCGCTGGGCCGTCGCCTGGCATCTGGCCTTGCCGAGGCCCTCACGCCGGCCGCGTCCAGAATGAGCGCCTTTGCCGCGACCGGCGGCGAGACGGCCTCGGCGTTGCTGTCCCATTTCGGCGTCAATGGCATTCGCTTGGTCGACGAAATCGAGCCGGGAGTAGCGCTCGGCCTCACACTTGGGGACTTGTCCATTCCCGTCGTCACAAAGGCAGGTGCATTTGGCGACGAATCTAGTTTTTTACGCATTGCCGATAAACTTGGCAGCATTCGGCAGAAGGGATCGTTTGCATGAGCAGACCAACTATTGCGATCACCATGGGTGACCCTGCGGGGATTGGCCCGGAGATCATTATGAAAGCCTTGGCTCACCCGAGCGTGCATAGCATGTGCAATCCGTTGGTAATTGGCGATGCCCAAAGGCTGCGCCAGGCAGGCATGATCATTGGCACCCAGCTGCGGGTCGTGGCACTTGACGACCCGGCGAAGGCGCAGTTTTCATCAGACAGCGTTCAATGTGTCGATCTGAAGCTGGTACCCCGCGACTTGCCGTTCGGTGAGGTCTCCGCGATATCGGGCGAAGCTGCATTTCAATACATCAAGAAAGCAGTCGAAGTCGTCAGTTCCGGACAGGCTCATGCTATCTGCACAGCGCCGCTCAGCAAGGAAGCGCTCCACGCCGCTGGTCATAAGTTTCCGGGCCACACGGAGCTGCTCGCATATCTAACTGGCACACCCGAAGTGTCCATGATGCTCGTCTCGCCAAAGCTGCGCGTCATTCATGTCACTACCCATATCGGCCTCCTGGATGCGATCGCCAAAATCGAGCCGGGCCTCGTCGAGAGGGTGATCACCCGCGGATACGACACGCTGACAAAGGCCGGGATAGCGAACCCGAAAATCGGAGTATGCGCCATAAATCCCCATGCGGGCGAGAACGGCCTTTTTGGGCGTGGAGAAGAGGCTGAGAAGATCACACCGGCGGTCGAAGCCTGCAAAGCCAAAGGATGGGATGTGCGTGGTCCATTGCCCGCCGACACACTTTTTTTCCTTGCAGGACGGGGCGACTACGACATGGTTGTCGCCATGTACCATGATCAGGGACACGGTCCAATCAAGGTCCTTGGCCTCGAAGCGGGAGTTAATGTGTCTGTGGGCTTGCCGGTCATCCGGACCTCTGTCGATCACGGGACAGCTTTTGATATCGCAGGCAAGGGGATTGCCGACGAGCGCAGCCTCGTAGAAGCGCTGCGCCAGGCGGTCGACCTTGCACCCAAGCCAGCGGCAGCGTAAGACGGCCTATCGTCATCATCTGGGGTATTGTCGATGCGCAGCAAAGAACGCCGCTCGCTTCTTCTCCACGCTCTGCACGCCGGCGAAGTCGACGTTGGCGTTCTTGCCGATCGCCTCGCTGTATCAGCTTCGACGGTCAGGCGCGACCTGCAGCGGCTGTCCGATGAAAATGCGGTTCTGAGAACATATGGCGGCGCTGTTCTGGCGACACATGGTCCCGAAAAGACGCTTGATCAGCGTCTGGAGGCGCAGGATCTGGAGAAGCAAGCTATTGCCAGCGCCGCAGTGGAGCTTGTTAAAGATGGGGAGACCCTCATCCTTGATGCCGGCACAACTGTGCTTGCATTTGCCCGATTGCTGCGTGGGAGACGCCTGCGCGTCATTACCACGAACCTGGCCCTCTTACCGGTTCTGGCGAACGAACCGGACATCGAACTTATCGTCGTCGGCGGCTCAGTGCGTGCGCTAAGCATGGGCACCGTTGGGCCGCTTGCTATCGAATGTATGAGGCGCATGACCGCAGACCGGGCCTTCATGAGCGCCGACGGTGTCGTAGCCGGACGCGGACTTTGCGAAGCAAGTCTGGATCAGGCCTTTGTTAAAAGCGCGATGATCGAGCAATCGCGTGACGTGGTTGTTCTGGCGGATGCCACGAAGCTGGGTCGGGCAGAACAATCTGCCTGGACAGCGCTACCGCGGTCCTGGACGCTCGTTACCAATGCCGGGCCAACGGACGAGCGGGTCATTGCTTTAGCTGCCAGTGGTGCACAGCCGATTATCGCGCAAATGGGGAGTGCACCGAAGTTGGCGGCAGGAACAACGGTCAGCCTACAACGTTAAGGCGACCATCGATTATTGCTGCAGCGACACCGATGAAAGGTGGCGACGATACTTTGCCGGCGTAGGCCCTACATGTCGGTGAAATGCACGACGAGGTGCGGGACGGACGGTTTGTCGATCTTCGCTGGCCGCACGCTTAAGGCTGGTCACATCGACCGTGGCCTGTTTGCGGTTTCCAGTGAAGGTATTCTTCCGCAAGGTGGTTTTCTGTCACCACTCCTGTCCAATATCATGATCCATGAGTTCGACGCGTGGATGGAGGCGAAATACCTGAACCGCAAAATCCGCAAGGATCGCTGGGCATGAAACGCCCCATTGCGGTTGGAGAGAACCGGCAATGGAACCCTGCGGTTGCCTATTGACGGGTTTGTCTTTCTGGAACACCGGATCATTCGCAAGGAAGGTCGAAGCTGGAAACACTAAATTTCGCCGGAACGTGTGAAACAGGGCGATCCTAATTCAGTGGTTCATTCAAATTACTCTTTGTTCGTTGATAGATGCGCAGACCAAGTCCGATAGCCACGCCCAGAAACATCCAATGTGGCACTCTGTAGGTCCACGGCGCCGACATCCAAACCTGCAACCTGACAACGTATTGTCAGGTGGTCTTCATCACAGCACCTTCGATGACTACACGGGCGGTCATATATTTCAACCAGCAATGGTCGCGCCAGCTGCGGCCGCCGTTCGATTGGACCCGTGCTGTAAACCAGAGACTGAGCGCTGATTTCGGCTGATGGCGCAGCCATAAGGCGGCCATTTCTCGCTGCTGCCTTGCAGATGACCGGAATTTTCGAGAAGGTTGAAAATGCGGTCGAAGCCGATGCTCGACCAGTAGAAGGGGGAAAAATCCACATTGCTTCTCATAGCTATATCCTCGTTTAGAGCAACATCGGTACGATGGCGCGCCAAGAAGCTGGCGCTCCCTGACATTGCCGGCCCAACAGTGGCGGCCGACCGGCGTCAAGGGGAGAAACAGCGTCTTTTGCCTCCACGGGAGGTTTCCATGATGGAACGCTCCGGGCTTGCGCGCGTTATTTTCCCGTCCTTTGGAAGATGATCGCAATGGACCAGCGGCTTCCAGTTGATCGTCACTGTCAGGGAGGATCGATCCGTGATCATAACACATGGCGACGTCGTCGCCGTTCTCGGACCCGTCGACGAAGCGTTGGTGGCAGAGATAATAGCAACCGGGGCGTCGCCGAGCGAACTCAGGGAGGCTTTCGCTTGGATAAACTCCGATGAAGCGCTGATGAACGAAGGCCGACCACTTCCAGGAACCCGCGTCGCTGCCCTCATCGATCTGATTGAACCTCAGGAAGATGAGGATGATTTCGGATTGTAAGCCGGATGCAGCGCCAAGTCGCGATGCCGCAGACTTACCAGCCCTTTGGTCAAAAATTAGCCGTGCTCAGGCCCTGGTAGGCTTACAGCAAGAATCCCTAGCTTATTCTTTGTCTTCCCCTATCGTCACAAATCCTCAGGCATCGAGGCTCTGGCCGCTGCGGTACTTGCGGTCGGACGTCGTCGTCGGCCGAATATAGCCGCGATCGCTGTCAAGTTCACCAAGCGCGACCATGATGTCGTCGAATGCGACGGGCTGTTCCGCGCCTGGCGGCTGGCGCAGCGCCGGCATGGATTCGACCGCGCACGCGTCCGATGCCCACGACGAGAAGATGGCACGCTTTTCCTGAACTTCGAGTCGATCGTCTCCGGATGCCTGAACAACCGAGATGGATCGAACAGTCGATCAAGCGTCGCGTCAGAGGTTTGCGGGGCGATTGATGGGATGATCATTGCGACTTTGCGTTTCATTCGAAGGTTCCCCCACACACAATCTCCATGGTTCTTGTCGAATATTCCGGCAAGCCGAAAGGCGTTCCGTTGTCCATTATTTTGAAAGGATTTTGTTCCGATCAAGAGCCTTTGGATATCGTTTGACCAAAATTGCTGCACGAATACCGAGCATTAGCACTCGGATGGATCGAGTGCTAAAATTTTTTGCGGAGTCTCTTGAAATGCCATTCCACCCCAACTAGCTCGATATGCGCGCGATGCCTTCAAAGGGTTGCGCGCCGTGCGCCGAAGCCGCTTCGGATACGGCGCCGAGGAACCTCAAAACTGTTTGTCGAAAGAGGAGAGCGAGATGACGTTCCGTCCATTGCATGACCGTATTCTGGTCCGCCGCATCGAGTCCGAAGAAAAGACCGCCGGCGGCATTATCATTCCCGACACCGCCAAGGAAAAACCACAGGAAGGCGAGGTTATCGCCGCTGGGCCGGGCGCGCGCGACGAAAGCGGCCAATTGCAGCCGCTCGACGTCAAGGTTGGCGACCGCATTTTGTTCGGCAAATGGTCCGGCACCGAGATCAGGCTCAAGAGCGAGGAGCTCCTGATCATGAAGGAATCCGATGTCATGGGGGTAATTGAGGCCGAAAACACGGCGAAAAGGGCGGCCTGACAATGCCGACTTAAAACACGAACAATGCAACGCTGCCGATTTAAAGGAGTAGAACAATGGCTGCGAAAGAAGTGAAATTCCATTCCGAGGCCCGCGAAAAGATGCTGCGCGGCGTCGATATTCTCGCAAACGCGGTGAAA
Organism: Phyllobacterium trifolii; assembly: GCF_014192095.1. GTDB lineage: Bacteria > Pseudomonadota > Alphaproteobacteria > Rhizobiales > Rhizobiaceae > Phyllobacterium > Phyllobacterium trifolii. The sequence continues at coordinate 7,414 of NZ_JACHXN010000017.1, read as the reverse complement.
GTCACACTCGGCCCCAAGGGCCGCAATGTCGTTATCGATAAATCGTTCGGCGCACCGCGCGTTACCAAGGACGGTGTCACTGTCGCCAAGGAGATTGAGCTGGAGGACAAGTTCGAGAACATGGGCGCGCAGATGGTGCGCGAAGTGGCCTCGAAGACCAGCGACATCGCTGGTGACGGCACCACGACGGCGACGGTGCTGGCCCAGGCGATTGTCAAGGAGGGTGCCAAGGCCGTGGCATCCGGCATGAATCCGATGGACCTGAAGCGTGGCATTGACAAGGCCGTCGATGCGGTCGTCCAGGAACTGAAGAACAATGCCCGCAAGGTGACGCAGAACGGCGAGATCGCCCAGGTCGGTACCATCTCTGCCAACGGCGATGCCGAGATTGGACGCTTCCTCGCCGAGGCGATGGAGAAGGTCGGCAACGAAGGCGTCATTACCGTTGAGGAGGCCAAAACTGCCGAGACCGAGCTCGAAGTGGTGGAAGGCATGCAGTTCGACCGCGGTTATCTGTCCCCCTATTTTGTGACCAACCAGGAAAAGATGCGCGTCGAGTTTGAAGAGCCCTATGTTCTCATCCACGAGAAAAAGCTCTCTAACTTGCAGGCGCTACTTCCCGTGCTTGAGGCCGTGGTGCAGTCCGGCAAGCCCTTGCTGATCATCGCGGAGGATGTTGAAGGTGAAGCGCTTGCTACCCTGGTGGTCAACAAGCTGCGTGGCGGTCTGAAGGTCGCAGCCGTGAAGGCGCCGGGTTTCGGTGACCGGCGCAAGGCGATGCTGGAAGACATCGCCATCCTCACCGGCGGCACCGCAATTTCGGAAGATCTCGGCATCAAGCTCGAGAACGTCACGCTTGAGATGCTCGGCCGTGCCAAGAAGGTGGTAATCGAGAAGGAGAACACCACCATAGTCGATGGCGCCGGCTCGAAGAACGAGATCGATGGCCGCATCGTCCAGATCAAGGCACAGATCGAAGAGACGACCTCCGACTATGACCGTGAGAAGCTGCAGGAGCGCCTTGCCAAGCTTGCCGGCGGCGTTGCGGTCATTCGCGTCGGCGGCTCGACCGAGGTCGAGGTCAAGGAACGCAAGGACCGGGTCGACGACGCCATGCACGCAACCCGGGCCGCCGTCGAGGAAGGTGTGTTGCCGGGCGGCGGCGTGGCCTTGCTGCGCGCAGCCAAGGTGCTCGACACGCTGGTGACCGACAACACCGACCAGAGGACCGGCATCGAGATTGTGCGCCGCGCCATCGAGGCACCCGTTCGCCAGATCGCCGAGAACGCGGGTGCCGAGGGATCCATCATCGTCGGCAAGCTGCGTGAAAACAGCGAATTCGGCTTCGGCTGGAACGCCCAGACCAACGAGTTCGGTGATCTCTACAGCCAGGGTGTGATCGACCCGGCCAAGGTGGTGCGCACCGCCCTGCAGGACGCAGCTTCAGTCGCCGGCCTGCTGGTGACCACCGAGGCGATGGTTGCCGAGAAGCCGAAGAAGGAAGCCGCTGCACCTGCCATGCCGGCAGGCGGTATGGACTTCTGATGAGGAAGGCTGTGCCCGCCCGGGTGGTCACAGCCATTTATCGACGGGTGATGCCATGAACCTGAATTGGATCAACATCACAAACAATAAACGGCCGTCGATCACTCCGAGCCGCGAACGTTCGTCCGGATATGCTGCGCCTTTTGTCGGCCTATTCGGTTGCACTCGCTTTCGTTCTGGCTCCGGCGCCATCGCCGGTACAGGCGCAACCCGCCATTTCGGCACATATGCAGCGTCCGCTCGCCGATGTGCTGGAGGAGGTGACGCCCGCTGTCGTCAACATCGCGGTGAATCCGCCTCGCCCACCGAAACCAATCCTCTCTACAATGATCCGTTCTTCGGGCGCTATTTCGACCTACCGGAAACAGAGCAGAAAATCAGCGCCGGGTCTAAAGCGACCGGCCTCACCCTCAGCACCAACTGTTCGACCATAAACGAAGGAAGGAGGAGCCTATGGAATGCAATATGTTCAACACCCCCGTCACGATCTTCGTCGGACTAGGTTTTCCCACCGAGGTCAGGACGGTATCCGAAGCCTATGCATTGCTCAGCGAATGGCCTCTGTCGAAAAAGCAGCCGACCCATGCTATGGCGCTCAAGGCGTGCAAGGCAGCGCTATGGGGTGATTTAGAAGCGGAGACCGCCCGAAGCTTGTTCGTTGCTTTTGCTCGCAAGCACGATGCCTTGGCGCCTGACTGCGAACACGTCCCGGGCCGAGCTGATTTGACAGGAAGGATCATTCCAGCACCAGTTGTGAATGACAGGAGGCCGACATAATGGACCTGCAAGTCGTCGAGCTGACCGCCTTTATCGCCGCCTTGATCATCATCGGCCAATGCTTTTCGCAAAGCTGGGACTGAGCGCTATTGCCGACGAAGCGCGTGAAAAACGCACGCGTGTCGTCGAGGATCCGATATTGCGGCATGACTTTGAGGGGCTGCGTAAACTGCGTCATGCGGTCAACTGGACCCGGATCAATAGCGGGGAATATCTCGACCTTGCAGGAAAGCTGATCCTGCTGGACAATCATGGCGCCGATATCCTTAACGTCCACGGCAGGTGACCGATGTCATGCGCATCGGCTGGCTGGCAGCCGAACTGGGCGTGCCGATCAGTCTGGGTAACACCTTCCTGGAAATCGGCGTTCACATGGCAACGGCCCTGCCAGAAGTCGAATGGCTGGAGTATTCTTTTCAGAATTTCGATCATCTGGTGGAAACGCCGATCGAAATTCGGGGCGGCTATGCTTAGGGCATTTCACCAACCGCGTGGGCGCGGGTCCAGTTGCGCGCGAGAAATGCAACAGCTTCAGCCACGGGTCGCGGTACCAAGCCCTCAGAATGCCAGCCGAGGCGGCGACTGGCCTCAGTATCCCCCAACGATCGGCAGTATTTCGCCGGTTATGTAGCTCGAACAGTGGGGTGAAGCGAGAAACACATAGGCCGGCGCTATTTCTTCGGGCTGCGCAGGCCGTTTCATTGGCGTATCCGAACCAAATTTCGACACGTCGTCTGCTTCCTTGTCCGCAGGGTTGAGTGGCGTCCACACAGGGCCGGGCGCGACGGCATTTACCCTGATGCCCCTTTCCAGCAGGTTTGCCGCCAAGGCGCGGGTATAAGCATGAATTCCACCTTTCGTCATGGAATAGTCGAGCAGATTCTTGCTTCCCATCAAACCAGTCACCGAGCCAGTATTGACGATGGCTGAGCCAGGTTGCATGTGCCTTGCCGCCGCCTGCGAAAGAAAGAAATACCCGTAAAGATTCGTTCTGAGCGTCTCATCAAAGTGTTCTTCACTGAGATCTTCGAGAGCACGGGTGTGCAATTGGAACGCGGCGTTGTTGACGAGCACGTCCAGCGTGCCCAAGGCCTTGATGGTTCTGCTGACGGCAGTCTCACAAAAGGCTTTCTTGCGCACATCTCCGGCAATCACCAGACACTTTCTGCCTTCGTTCTCGACCAGGTCCCTCGTCGTGTTGGCGTCCTTTTCCTCATCGAGGTGCACAATCGCCACGTCCGCACCTTCGCGCGCAAACAATACAGCGACCGCCCGGCCTATACCGGAATCGCCTCCGGTTATCAAAGCGATCTTGCCATCGAGTTTTTTTGAGCCGAGATAGAACGGTGCGTCGAACATCGGAGCCGGATCAAGCGAGGCCTCAAGCCCCGGTTTTTTCAGATGCTGCTTGCGGAATGGTGGAACAGGATATATCCGAGCTCCGGTTTGAGGCGCTTTAGTCGTGGGTTTGCTCGCGCTTTTCTCGCGTTGGTTGGTTTTTGTTTGAATAGCGCGCTGACGTTTTGCCGTCGCTTCTCCTGCCCGACTGCGGGTCGCCGGTGGTTGTGTCATAGCTCATCCCTCACATAGCTCGGTTTCGGTGATTGCTTGGTAAAGGCTTAAATCGCAAATCGGTTCCACTGCGTCCGATAACATTCAATTCGCCGGGTTCGTACTGATCCCACGGTTTGATATCTTGTTGCCCCCAACAACGCACTGGCCTCTGGTCATGCTAGGTCAGGGACTGGATGATCGCCGAGCTTACAGCGGATGTCGATGCAGTGAACAAGCCTGTACCCATCCTTGAACATCGCCGCGTTGCCGCGCAGGCAAGCGCCTGCTGGGACAAAACTGCCCTCCTTAGCCTTGTCATAGGCCATAACAACGATGAAGCGTGCGGGTTCAACCATACAGGAGTGCTCCGTTAATATCTCATTTTAATCTCGAAAATCCTGGATCAATACCGTTCCCCTGCCCAGTGGCGCTCTCCGATTTCGAATGGCGGCCCGCTCGTCGAATATCCGAGCGCGCGAACCTGTGCCAGGTCGCGCACTGTGCAGTTGACGATGGTGGCGGCTGCTCCGCGCGTTTTGGCGCCGGAACTCATGAACTTATCGGAACACGAACCTGCCACACAGGATGCTTCGCACACGAGGATTCCTCCTTAGGGGGTGTCGTCGATGGCGTGGTGATAGACGTCCTGCGGTTCGCCCTTCCCGTCTGGCTCTTCAAAGAGCACGGTCACGGCTGGTCCGCAGACCACCTCGCCTGCCCCGAGGGAGCCGAGCAGTGAAATACCCTCCAGATGCCCCCAAAGGCCAAGGTGCTTCATGCTGTCATGCACATCGCCAGAATACCATTTCTTGAGACGTGAAATGGAATCCCCGTCGGTGTCGGAATAATCAAAGTCAGGCATTATCATTGGTCCGACGCGGATCGAGCTAACGCCGAGCAGCGCGCTGCTGCCTGGGCAAAGCCTCACCTTCCCTTATGAAAGCTCTGCTCAGTGTTTTGGTGCCCAAGAGCCCCGACTGCAACCTTGGTGAAATTCAGGACAGTCTCTAGGAGCAATTGCTTTGCCTTTCGTCCTTTGAGTTGATCCCGCACTCTAAAAATATCCATACGTTCCCGATCCGACGACCAGTTCTTAACACTTTCCATAGTAGCCTAGAGTGGTTGGCCTACTTCAACTTGATGAAAAGGATCTTCGAATGAATAGAGCTCTGATCACCGTCGTTGCCGTACTAACAGTAATGAGTTTAAGTGCCTGCGGATCGATCGGCAAAGGAAAAGCGCCTCCGCCAATGGCAGAACCGACTGCAGCGCCAGTGTATAAATAAAGGCTGCTTCTGTGTTCTGGGAAGGTGAGTCCACCTTCCCATTCCATTGATGCAAGGAACCGGCCTTGTACACGACGTACGTTCCCGCCGTAAATATTTAGCGCCAGTTGGTACTGGCTTGTACCTTGTCCGGAGCGTATTACAACCGCGCTTCTGCCACCCAGTCAGCAGTTTTCACCGCCGCTCCAACGACTGACAAAGATCCGCTTTTGGGTCAGAGCCAGACATCACGGCAGCCGACCTAAACGTCTGCTTTCGCTGGGCGGTTCTTGAAAGCTGCCTGACCGGAAGCGGCCCCATCTCGGTCATTTGATGGCATCGGTTCAGTGGCCGCTATGGCCGCAATGACGAGTAGTGGTGCATATCCGTTATCTCGCTCACCCACCAATTCCAGATAATCAGTGTACGGGACCGCCACTCATCGTAGATCTGGCTTCAAATGCCCGCCTTGAAAGGACCCGAACAATCGATCGTGGTATTGGCAGGATCGCAGGTCCCACGAAAGCGCCTCCCCTTTTGTCGCGCGCTGCGCGCTCGAGACCGACAATGCGGCCGACAATCGATTTGACAAGTTCTGCCGTATAATTGCGGACTGCCGTTACGGCATACACGATATCTCGCGCACCGAAGTCGATGGCACTCCCCCACTGCTCCGGTTCAACATGCCTTTGGAACTGGGGGTGTTTCTCGGCGCAAAAAATATGGTGGAGTTAAGCACCGTAATAAATCCTGCATTATTCTCCATCGCGCGCAATACCGATTTCAGCGCTATATCTCTGACATTGCAGGCCAGGACATTCATCCCACGGAGGTGAGATTGAAGAACTCGCTACCCGCGTCGCAGCCATTAATTGCGCGTTAGTCCACGACTTCGCCATGAAAACAGATATAAGAATCGATCCGATTGAGAAGCGCGCGTTGGACGAGATGACGAAGAATAGTTGAGCGAGCTCACACGCATCAAAGTTTTCCTGGCCTTCCCCGTCCAGTAGAGGTCTGGCGCTGATTCAACGACTACAGAATCGGCGCCAGACATTGCTAATATTGTTAGTTCCGAGGTGCAAAATATATATATCAGTTTAAAAAAGGCCTGTGTCGCGATGCCCCAACCAATGAACGAAACCATGACTGATTCTAGCGCTTCGCTCTCGAGTTTAGGATGGTCGGAATTTTTTAGCGATCAGCTTTTGTCAAACGAGACAAACCTCCTCCCAATGCGCATTGATACGGTTCACCGCGCGCGCCTCACTGCGATTTTTCAATCCGGAACAGCCAAACTAACCTATCCTGCCGACGTGACGACCGCAGGTTTTGCCGTCGGTGACTGGGTTCTCGTTGACCCGAGCACGCACCTGGTGCAACGCCTTTTGAAGCGAAAAACACTGCTGGAACGTCGCAAAGCGGGCCATCGACCCCAACAGCTGGTTGCCGCGAACATCGATACACTGTTTATCGTTACCTCGTGCAATGCCGATTTCAATGGCGCTCGGCTGGAACGTTACCTTGCATTGGCCAACCAAGCCGGAACAAATCCGGTCATCGTGTTGACCAAGGCTGATACGGTGTCAAACGCTTGGGAATTCGAACAGCAGGCGGCTGCACTGCAACGCGGTTTGACTGTCGTGACCCTGAATGCGCGCTCTCCTGAGGCCAAGACTGCGCTCTTTCCCTGGTGCGGAGTCGGGCAGACAGTGACTTTGGTAGGGTCCTCCGGTGTAGGCAAATCTACTCTGGTGAACACGCTGGCGGGCCCGGCCCTAGAACTGCCCCAGCAGACGGGCGCTATCCGCGAGCATGATGCCAAGGGTCGTCACACCACCACATCCCGGTCTCTGCACGCGATTGCCGCCGGCGGTTGGGTGATCGATACGCCGGGAATTCGAACGTTGGATGTCAGCCACGTGGGTTACGGCATTGACACGGTGTTCGCGGAAATCACAGAACTTGCCCCGCATTGCCGGTTTCGTGACTGCAGTCACGATCATGAACCCGGCTGCGCAGTGCAAGCAGCAATGGCTACAGGCAAGATTGATCCCGAGCGTTTGACCCGCTGGCGCAAGCTGCAGAACGAAAACTGCGATAACAGCGCCAATCAAGTCAGACCCCGTGGCACAAGTTCCGTGCCCCGGCGCAAAAACAGGGAATGAACGGAGTTCGTGACCTGCTCCCCTGGAATGTCCTCGATTTGAGGTTAGTCTGTTCTCCACACCAGGAGACAGAAAATGAAGCGATCCCGTTTCAGCGACGAGCAG
>NZ_JACHXN010000016.1 GCF_014192095.1 Phyllobacterium trifolii | reverse complement strand
GTTTTCCGATTTGATATCCGATCTGGATCCGCAGGAATATTCAGGCAGCGCTCTCAGATCGGTGGAAAAATTCTTTCTCAACAGGGGCTGCAACTGACTGAGGGAGATTTGCGGATATTTTCGGCAGGCATTTGAAATTCAGTGGCAAAGCAACTCATAGGATAGAGGGATCCACAAGCAATTGTTTTCGTTTAGAAAGGCCATTCTCCGAGAGGCCTCTTCTAGTCCGATGTTATTAATTGACATCAACACCCCAAAAAACAGATAGTTGAGGTTCCTCCACGTATGTGGACAGGTGGCAGAGCGGTCGAATGCGCTCCGTTGTTACCGGAGTTTACCTTTACGGATAACGGGGGTTCGAATCCCTCCCTGATTAAGGAGGCTGCTCCCTAATCGGTTGAGCAGCCTTTTTCATTCAATGATGTTGGCTGACTATCGGGAACGCGGTTTCGACTTTGTCGCTTTGAAACAACTGGATTTAACTTGGCAATCTATCGGCATGTCACACCGAAACGCACCCTACAGAGCAGTTTTCACTAGCCTTTCGCCATGTTAAAACAGGTGCGATATTAAGGGGATGTAGGTGATGGATTGTTAGAATCGACACCAGAAGAAAAAGAAACCGTCACTGAGTATTTTATCAGCCAAGCTCCTGATTTGGAGATAACCTTCTTGCAAAAGGTGTACTCGGAGTCTGTCATTGGTCATCGGCACGATGTGTGGGACATTCATACAAACGTTGATCGGTGGTGGGTGATTACCAACCCTACAAACTTATATTCTCAAGAACAGTTCCCCAATATGGATATCGCGGTCACTTTCCATATGGGGCTATGTCTCCGTATTCCCCAGACCCAGAAGCAGCGGCGATCCAGTAGAAGGGTGAGGCCGTTTGGCGAAGTATTGGTCAATTGTGAGCGGGTGCAAACTGCCCTTGGTCAGGCACAGCATATTTCCGATTACCAAGCGATAGGAATGCGTTGTCGCGAACTGTTACTTGAATTTATTTATGCTGCTCAAGAATCCCAAGAATGGGGGGGCGCAACAGATCTGAAGCGTGCCGACTTCAGGGCATGGACGGAGATAATTTGCGATACAATCCGCTCTGGGAGTGGTCAGAAGGATCGGCGTCGATTAATAAAATCCCTGTTGAACGAATCTTGGACCTTTACAAATTGGCTGACCCACAGCAAGTCCGCGACGTGGCATGATGCTGAGGCTGCCTTATCAACTGTTGGGCATGCCCTTAGTTTGAGCATTTCACTGGTGATAAGACACAACCGCAGTGTCCCAGATGTCTGTCCATCTTGTGGTTCACGCAACTTATATCCGGAAGAAGGTAGGCACACGGGCGATCTCGATGTTGTTTGGGAGAGACCGCATTGTGATGATTGTGACTGGACCGGCGTCGAACTTCCTGTGGACATAGAGCCGTTGGACGATGAGGAAATTGCAGGCCTGATAACGAGAGAAAGTCTAGTTGAGAGCGACGATAAATGCAGCATCCAGACTGTGCCGGTGCGCAACCTCCGTATGCCGGACCAATCTTAACGCCATCTTAGAATGCGATCGTGAGGCGGAATCCCAACAGCAAATCATGGGTGACGGCTGCGTACCAGAACACGTCGCGAGGGAGAAACTGAATAGGTCGCGACAAGGTTAGGATCGTTCCAGACAGAGGGAAATCTGGACAAAGGGAATCTGGTCCATTGGCATCACATGACGATCCGCTGCTGCAACCCTATCAGCTCAAACATTTGCGGCTCAAAAACCGCATCATGTCGACCAGCCACGAGCCTGCCTACTCCGAAGACGGCATGCCGAAGGAGCGCTACCGGCTCTATCACACCGAGAAGGCCAAGGGCGGTATCGCGCTGACGATGACGGCGGGGTCTGCGGTCGTCTCGCGCGAATCGCCGCCTGCCTTCGGCAATCTCCATGCCTACAAGGATGAGATCGTGCCCTGGCTGCGCGAACTCACCGATGATTGCCACGAGCACGGCGCTGCCGTGATGATCCAGCTGACGCATCTTGGCCGCCGCACCAGCTGGAACAAGGCGGACTGGCTGCCTGTGGTTTCGGCTTCCCCTATACGCGAGCCTGCGCACCGCGCCTTTCCGAAGGAAGCGGAGGAATGGGATATCGAGCGGATCATCGGCGATTATGCCTCTGCAGCGCAGCGTATGCAGGCGGCGGGGCTCGATGGCATCGAATTCGAGGCCTATGGGCATCTGATGGATGGTTTCTGGTCGCCCGCCACCAATCATCGCGACGATGATTATGGCGGATCGCTCGATAACCGTCTGCGTTTCACCTGGGCGGTCATCGATGCGGTGCGCAAATCGGTCGGACCGGATTTCATCGTCGGCATTCGCATGGTGGCGGATGAGGATTGGGAGCAGGGACTTTCAAAGGAAGAGGGCGTCGAGATCGCCCGGCGCATCGCTGCTTCCGGCAAGTTCGACTTCTTGAACATCATTCGCGGTCATATCGATACGGACGCGGCGCTGAACGAGGTTATCCCGATCCAGGGCATGCGGTCCGCGCCGCATCTCGATTTTGCCGGTGAAATTCGCCAGCTAACGAAATTCCCGACCTTTCACGCGGCGCGTATCGCCGATGTGGCGACAGCCCGCCACGCGGTGGCCGAGGGCAAGCTCGATATGGTCGGGATGACGCGGGCGCATCTCGCCGATCCGCATATCGTGCGCAAGATCATGGCGGGCGATGAACATCGCATCCGGCCCTGCGTCGGCGCCACCTATTGCCTCGACCGGATCTACGAGGGCGGCGAGGCGCTGTGCGTGCACAATGCGGCGACCGGGCGCGAGCAGACCATGCCGCATATTATTGCAAAAGCACCGACCGCACGCAATGTGGTGGTCGTTGGTGCCGGACCGGCAGGACTTGAGGCGGCGCGCGTTGCTGCCGAGGGCGGTCACAGGGTCTCGGTGCTGGAGGCATCGGATCAGGCGGGCGGTCAGGTACGGCTTGCATCGCAAAATCCGCGGCGCAAGGAGATGATCGGCATTGTCGACTGGCGCCTTGATGAACTCGAGCGCCTCGGCGTTTCACTGCGCTACAATGTCTGGGCGGAAGCCGGCGACGTGCTGGGGCTCGAGCCTGATGTCGTGGTTATCGCCACGGGCGGCCTGCCGCAAAACCCGCCATTGACGGCGGGCGACGATCTGGTGGTCTCGAGCTGGGATATCCTGGCGGGTGCCATCAAGCCGGGCGAGAACGTGCTGCTCTATGATGACAATGGCGGGCACCAGGGCATGAGTGCGGCGGAAATGATCGCGCGTGCCGGTTCAAGGCTGGAGCTTGTCAGTCCCGAGCGATTTTTCGCGCCGGAGATGGGCGGCATGAACCATGTGCCCTATATGCGCGCCTTTCAGGAAAAGGGCGTGCGCGTGACGATCAACACACGGCTTGTCAGCGTTACGCGCAACGGCAACCAGCTTGTCGCGACGCTCGGCTCGGATTTCGCGCCGGACTATCACGAGGAGCGCGTGGTCGATCAGGTGGTTGTCGAGCACGGCACTTTGCCGATCGATGATCTCTACCGCGAGTTGAAGCCATTGTCGCGCAATGGCGGCGCCGTGGATTACGACCGGCTGGTCAATGGCGGCGCGATCTTTCCGCTGCGGGGAGAGGGCAAGTTCAATCTGCTGCGGATCGGCGATGCTGTCCACGCACGCAACATCCACGCCGCGATCTTTGACGGGCTGAGATACGCGACACGGTTTTAGCGCGTTCCATCTCCCACAAAAACAAAAAGGGCAGCGAAGATCGCTGCCCTTTGACGTTAGAGTCTTGGCTGCTTACTTGATTGCGGCCTTGATTTTTTCGGCAGCATCTTCGCTGACCCATTTCGTCCAGACAGGCTCATTGTTCTTCAGGAAGTACTTCGCGCCGTCTTCCCCTGTCGCCTGATTGTCGGTCATCCAGGCCAGAAGCGTGTTGACAGTCTTGTTGTCCCACGAGCGGGCCTTGAGATAATCCATCGCAGGACCGGACGTTTCGCTGAATTTCTTGGTAACGACCGTATCGACTTCGGCGATTTCCCAATCGTTTTTCTTCGGGTCCGGGCAATCGGCAACGGTGTTGCAGCGTTTCCATTCGGCAGAATCGAACTTCGCGCCGTGGTCGAGTTTCACCATCGGATATTTGCCAAGGAGCGCAGTCGGTTCCCAATAATAGCCGATCCAGCCTTCCTTACGCTCGTAGGCTTTTGCCAGCGCGCCGTCGAGGCCGGCGGCGGAACCCGTATCGACGAGCGTGAAGCCCTTCTTTTCGGCATCATAGGCCTTAAAGAACTGTGTGGTTGCGACAGTGCCGCCCCAGCCGGCAGGTCCGTTGAACACGGCGCCCTTGGAGGGATCCTCGGGTGCGGGGAAAAGTTCCGGATGCTTCAGCGCATCATCGATGGTCTTGATGTCGGGATGGGCGTCGGCGAGATATTTCGGGATCCACCAGCCCTGTACACCGCCGTCGGAGAGCGACTTGGAGGCGTAGACGAGCTTGCCGTCGGCAACTGCCTTGTCCATGATATCGCGCATGAAATCGACCCAGCCTTCAGGGGCAATGTCGGGCTGGCCCTTTTCCGTCATGGAGGTCAGGGTCGGGATCGTGTCACCCTGAATGATTTCGGCCTGGCAGCCATAGCCGGATTCGAGAATGATCTTGTCGAGATTGGCGAGTACTTCAGCCGACTGCCAGTTCATGCTGGCGATGGTGACATTGCCGCACTCGGCAGCCGATGCGCCGCCTGCGGCGCCGAGCAGCGCGAACGCCATGACGCCGCTCATCAATAATGCTTTCATCAGTGTTCCCTTGTTTTTTGGTGTGAAAAGGCTTTTCAACGATAGGCTTACAGCAGACAGGCAAGAAGCCCGGATGCGGCAAAGGCTTGATTTTTTGCGACGCCGCCATCAATTCTTGGGTAAGTTCCCGGGCACTGGACTAATCAAACAGTTTCTCATCGATTTCAATGAGATATGGCGTTCCGCTCGCCTTGGCTTCAAGCAAGGCGGCAGGCAGTTTTTCGAGATTGTCCAGACGCTTTGACGGGACGCCGTATGCCTCGGCGATTTTCAGATAGTCGGGTGCTGATGGACGCACGCCAACGGGGTCGATATCGACCTCGATCATGGCACGTTCGATTTCCTGATAGCCCTGATTGTTCCAGACAATGAAAATGACAGGCACACGCTCATCGACCGCCGCGCCGAGTTCGCCGAGGACGAACTGGAAGCCGCCATCGCCGACGATGCAGATCGTCGATGTTTCCGGCTTTCCCAGCGATGCGCCGATGGCGGCCGGCGGGCCAAAGCCAAGCGCACCGAACCCTGTGGCGGCATTGAAATATCCGCCGACGCGGTCATGGTCATAGTACAGATTGCCCGCATAGATGGCCTGCGTGGAATCGCCGACGATGAGCGAATCCGGCAAAGTATCACGCAAGGTATCGAGGAAGCGGACCATGCCCTGGTAGCGCGGGCCGATATGAGCCCAGGCTGCATCGCGCGTCTGCCGTGCTTGCTCGACGCCGGAATGGGAATTGCGGCGTTCGGGCAGGGCGGCCGCAAGTACCTCGACCGTTTCCTTGGCCGAGGCTTCGATCGGCATGAGGGCCGGATGGCGGTCGAGTTGTCCCGCGTCGATATCGATGCGCACGAGCCGTTTGAGCTCAGGAAAATCACCATCGCCGTACATGTCGTAGTCGGTCGGGCCCATCTCCGTACCAATCGCGATGACGAGATCGCTATTGCCTAGCAGTTCGCGGCAGGGCTTCAGACTGGGGCCGGCTGGTATGAGCAGGGGGTGAGCATGCATGATGCCGCGCGCATTGGTTGTCGCGATGACCGGCGCGTCGAGCTTTTCCGCCAGGGCCTGCAGGGCGCTGGCGGCAGCCTTGGCGCCGCCGCCGATCAGGATCACCGGCCGTTCGGCGCCGAGGCATAGACGCGTCAGTTCCGCCATGGTCTCGGCCGAAGCGTGCGGGATCGGTGCATCGGAGGACAAGCGTTCCGCACCATCCAGTGGCAGCGCCATCACATCCAGCGGAATCTCGATATGGACCGGACCGGGACGGCGCGAGGCAAACAGGGCAAAGGCTCTGGCGAGCACTATGGGTAGCTCGTCGGACTTCTCGATGCGATGCGAGAACATCGCGACAGTCTGCAACATGGCGCGTTGATTAGGCAGTTCGTGCAGAAAACCCATGCCCTTGCCGAGCGAATCGCGCTGGTTGACGCCGGAGATCACCAGCATCGGGATCGAGTCGGCCCGGGCCTGCCCCATGGCGGTTATCGTATTGGTGATGCCCGGGCCGGTGATGACGAAAGCAACGCCAGGCTTGCCGGTGGCTCTCGCGTAACCATCGGCCATGAAGCCCGCGCCCTGTTCATGGCGCGGCGTGATGTGACGGATCTTCGATCCGGCGAGGCCGCGGTAGAGTTCGATCGTGTGGACGCCGGGAATGCCGAAAACCGTATCGACATCATAGGATTCGAGCAAGTGGACGAGGGCTTCACCGACAGTCGTCATGCGGATTTCCGTTGTTGCAGGCGCGATGCGAGGCGAACGATGCTGGCGCAGGCCGCGTCGATCTTGTCATCGGCAATGCTGAGGCTCAAGCGAAGATAGCCTGCAAGGTTGTCGCCAAAGGACTCGCCCGGCATGACCGCGACGAGCTCCTCTTCGAGAAGGCGCATGGCGAAATCCTGGCCAGACAGCCCGGTGGCGCGAATATCGGCAAGAATGAACATGCCGGCTTGCGGGATTTTGGCAACGATGCCTGCCTTGCCATCCAGTCGTTCCGAAATGCGCTGGGCGCGCCGCAGAAAGCTATCGCGCATCGTGGCCGCCGCGGTGGATGGGTGGCTCAAGGCATAGGCCGTCATGTCGGCGATGAAGGGCTGTCCACCGAAAAGCATGGATTCGGACAGCGGCAGCAGGCGCTCCGTAAATTCCTTCGGGGCGATGCACCAGCCGCTGCGGAAGCCCGGAGCGGCATGGGATTTCGAGATAGAGGCAACGGCAATCGTGCGATCGGCAAGTTCCGCCCGGTCCAGTGGCGACGCGAACGTGCCGTTGTAGATCATCAGTTCATAAACTTCATCGGACACGATCCAGAGATTGTGCCTGATGCAGACTTCGCCGATTTCGGCTATCTCCGCGGCGCTGAGGACAGCGCCGGTGGGATTGTGAGGACTGTTGAGCAGCAAGACCCTGGATCTGGGCGTGATGACCCTTTCAAGGTCTGCGGCCTGCATGCGGAAGCCTTTTTCGGGTCGCAGCGGGACTGAGACGCGCGTCGCGCCGGTTGCCCGGACAACGCCGTCATAGGTCGCATAGAGCGGATCGCCGGTGATGATCTCGTCGCCTTCTTCGGCAAGTCCCATCATGACCATCGACAAGGCAGTTTGCGTGCCGGAGAAACACATGATGTTTTCCGGCCCAATCTGGCGTCCCGTGCGCGCAGTGTATTTCGCCGAGAGCGCGGCAAGCAGTGCCGGTTCGCCGCGCCCGCTGGAATAGCCGGTGCGGCCAGCGCGCATCGCCCGTTCGGCGACGTCTATCATGTCGGTTGGTGTCGGAATGTCAGGCTCGCCAATCGTCAATTCGATGATCTCGTGTCCTGCCTGCTTCATTTGGCGAGCGCGGAAATGGACAGCCCATTTGTCGGATCCAAGTCCGGCCAGACGGTCGGTGACAGACGCATAGCGCATCATATCGCGCCTCCTTTTTCAGGATTGAGAGAAATTGCTAGAACGGCTTCGATAGCGGCTATACCGGTCTCGGCCAACTCTCCTTCGGCAAAAATATCACCCGCGAGACAACCTTCAAGCCACAGCCCGTCGATAATCGCGTTGACGGCGATGGCGTGGCGGCGGGTATGAATTGGGTCAGCCGGCTTCCCGGCGGCCAGCAATGCTTCGCGGATAAGCGCTTCCAGCTCGTCGCGGAAGCCAAGATAGCCGTCGCGGTGCGCCAAAGCCATGGCTGGATCGGCATGAACCATGCCGATAAACCCCGCCCACAGGGAAAGATTGTTGGGGTCCATGATCGGCTGGCCGAGGTTGGCCTTCACGAAAGCATTGAGACGGTCACGCGGATCATCGGCGGCACTCTTCAGTGCATCGCTTGCCTGAACCGTCATGCGGTTCATGACCGCGCGATAGGCAGCACCGATAAGATCGTCCTTGGCCGGAAAATAATAGCGGATGAGACCAGCGGTGACATCGGCGCGCAGAGCGATCTCGCGCACTGTTGCTCCAGCGAGACCGCGCTCTGCCACACATTCGAGCGTCGCCGCGATCAGATCCTCACGGCGCTTGTCTTCGCCTTCGCGGCGGAAGCTCTTGCGTGTGGTAGAGCGGGACGCTGTCATTGGCGCCAGACGGGCCGGGTCAGGCAGGTGGGGCCACCTTCGCAGGCGATGCACAGGGCATCGGCTTCGAATGTGGTGACTGTACAGCCCGCAGCTTCCATGGCGGCCTTGGTCTTGTCAAAACCGGCGACGGCGATCACCTCGTAGGGTGCAGTCGGCAAGACGTTCAGATTGAGCCCATTGCTCGCGGCGAACTCTTCTTCCGGTGCCACGACGAGGCGGATGCCGCGCTCCTTCAGGAGCTGGTAGAAGGCGGCAGGCAGCAGTGGCAGGTGCACCAGCGCCAAATCCTCGGCCAATGGGGAAATGATCGACATCAGATGCAGGCAAGCCTCTTCGCCATGCCAGAGGGGCAGATCGAAGCCAAGAACAGTGATGCCGAGGGGCTTCAGGATTGCTGAGAGCTGTTCGATGCCGGACTGGTTGGTGCGGACACCGCGCCCGACCGCCAAGGTATTGCTATCGACCCAGACGCAATCGCCGCCTTCGACGGTGCCTGGCGCTTCGATGCGGCCGAGAACAGGGACATCCATCTCGCGGTAGGTTTCATGATGCAGATCGGGCTCATCGAGGCGCAGGTTCTTGCCCATGCGCAGAAGGACGGCACCTTTATCGGTGACGAGCGAGGGATCATGGGTGAATATCGAATCCGAGAGCGCATCATTGCCATCGCGTATCCAGGTAATGTCGGCACCGGACCGGGCAACAAGATCGGCGAAGACCTTGTGCTGTTCGGACGCCCGGCGCGGATCGAACTGCGGACCATAGTGCCAGACGTCACGCTCGGCGTCGGCCATGACCCTGTCCGGCATGCGCATTATGACGCGTTTCAAGGGAAGGGCCATGGACTGCGAACCGAATGACATGTTTTGGGGGTGCTCTCGAAAAATTGCTGGTCCGTGTATTTATACGCTTGCATAATTAGAGCGCAAGTGGTGTGATGGGCTAAATTCGGGCAATCAAGACCCATGCTGACAAAAGAGGCGGATCGAATAACTGATGATTGAGCAAGCACGACAGCTATGCGCGGGAATCCCGGAATGACGGCGAATGTAGCCGTTGCGGCGGACCCTCTCCAACCGGGCGCGGCTGAACAGGCTGAAGCTATCCACATCGAGAACCTGCACAAAAGGTTCGGCGCGCTTGAAGTGCTCAAAGGCGTTTCGATGTCCGCCAAGGACGGCGATGTCGTCGCTATGATCGGCGGTAGTGGCTCGGGCAAGTCGACGTTCCTGCGCTGCATCAATTTCCTTGAAAATCCCACTAGCGGCGTCATTCGCATCAATGGCGAAGATGTCAAAATGGTCAGTGACGGCCATGGCGGCCAGGTGCCAGCCAATCGCCGCCAGATCGAGCGCATTCGCAGCCGGCTCGGCATGGTGTTCCAGAACTTCAATCTCTGGCAGCACATGACGCTCATCCAAAATGTCATCGAGGTGCCGGTGCATGTGCTCGGCATGAAGCGCGACGAGGCAATGGCCATTGGCGAGCAGCTTCTTGAGCGCGTCGGTCTTTCAGCCAAGCGCGATGTCTATCCCGCCTATATGTCCGGCGGACAACAGCAGCGGGGCGCAATCGCGCGGGCGCTGGCCATTCAGCCGCGTGTGATGCTGTTCGACGAGCCGACCTCGGCGCTCGACCCCGAGCTTGTCGGCGAGGTCCTGAAGGTTATAGCCGACCTCGCGAAAGAGGGCCGGACGATGCTGCTGGTCACCCACGAGATGAAGTTCGCCCGCGAAGTGGCGAGCCATGTGATGTACCTGCACAATGGAATCGTCGAAGAGGAAGGGCCTCCGGAACAACTATTCGGATCGCCAAAATCTGAACGTTTGAAACAGTTTATACGAACTGTTTCATAAGTGACTAAAAGCAATACAGGGAGCAACCCTGGGGAACAGTTGAACCAATGGAGATGAGAATGAAGTCTTTTCTGAAAACAACGGCAGCAGTCGTTGTGCTTGTGGTTGCCGGCCTTGGCGCAGCCAATGCCGAACAGGTCAAGGTTGGCATTGCCGCCGAACCCTATCCGCCTTTCGCGGCGCCCGATGCATCCGGCAAATGGCAGGGCTGGGAAATCGACATTGCCATGGCAATGTGTGAAGCGGCCAAGCTTGATTGCGTCATCACGCCGGTTTCGTGGGATGGCATCATTCCGGCGCTGACGACGAAGAAGATCGACATCATTGCAGCTTCGATGTCGATCACCGCGGAACGCGAGAAGACGATCGATTTTTCGGACAAGTACTACAATACCCCGACGTTGATTCTCGGCTCCAAGGAAGAGAAGATGGACGCGACACCCGAAGGTCTGAAGGGCAAGATCCTTGGCGTGCAGGTTTCGACCGTGCACCAGGCCTATGCGAAGAAGCATTTCGCTGACACTGCTGCCGAGATCAAGGAATATCAGACGCAGGACGAAGCCAACCAGGATCTGGCAGCCGGACGTATCGACGCTACCCAGGCCGATGGACTGGCGCTGGAAACCTTTGCTGCCACCCCTGAAGGCAAGGCTTGCTGCGACATCAAGGGCAAGGTCGCCGATGATCTCGAGATCCTTGGACCTGGCGTTGGCGTTGGCATACGCAAGGGCGACACTGCGATGAAGGAAAAGTTCAACGCGGCGATCAAAGAAATCAGGGCCAACGGGAAGTATGACGAAATCTCGAAGAAGTACTTCACCATCGACATGTATGGCGGCTGATTGAGTTTGGGCCGGCGTTGGGTTTCCAACACCGGCCTTTTCGTTGTTCGAAACCTGCATTTGACGCTGAATCGAGGACGGCTTGGCCGACGCATCGATTATCCCCGCCGGAATTACCGGCATGTTCGATCTTCTATCTCCTGTAGCGCCAGGATGGGGTGCCAATCTCTTGCGCGGGTTGGTGCGGTCGCTGCAGATTGCCTTCGGCGCGTTCGGCATGGGCCTGATTATCGGAACATTCGGCTCATACGCGAAACTCTATGGAGGCCCGATCGCACGCGATCTGGCGGCAATCTATACGACGCTGGTAAGGGCAATTCCCGAACTGGTAATGATTATCCTGCTCTATTATGCAGGGACGGACCTGATCAATCGTATCCTTGAGGGGATGGGCTATCAGCGTGTCGATATCAGCGGTCTCGTCGCCGGTATCGTGGTGCTCGGCTTTGTCCAGGGCGCCTATGCGACGGAAGTGCTGCGCGGCGCAATCAAAGCCATCCCGCAAGGCGAGATCGAGGCGGCGAGGGCCTACGGCATGTCGCCGGTGCTGATGATGCGCCGGATTACACTGCCGGCGATGCTGCCGCACGCATTGCCCGGGCTTGCCAATCTCTGGCTCATTTCGACGAAGGACACAGCGCTGCTGGCAGTCGTAGGCTTTAGCGAACTGACGCTGGAAACACGCCAGGCCGCCGGGACGACGAAAGCCTATATGACGTTCTACCTCGCAGCCGGTGCGCTCTATCTGTTCGTTACATTGTTCTCCAGTGTCATTCTGGAATCGGTTGAGAAACGGGCGCGGCGCGGCATGCCTTCGGTGAAGGAGGCGCGCTGATGTCTAACGTACTTGGCGAAACCGAAATTGAAGTTCCGATAGAGACCTTTCCTATTCACAAGGAAAAGGACGCAAGCAGTCTGGCAAGCAAGCTGCCGCCGCATCGCATCGTGCTTATCCTCATCGGGCTGGCGCTTGTGGCTTCGGCGGCATTGTTCATGCGCTGGGACTGGCTGCCGCAATATGGCGGTCTGATCTTGCAGGGTCTGTGGCGGACGATCTGGATACTGGTCGTGACGGTCGTCCTTGGTTTTCTGCTGGCGGTTCCCCTGGGATTGGCGCAGGCATCCGGCCCGGCGTTCCTGGCCATTCCGGCGCGTGCGTTCTGCACGGTCATTCGCGGTACCCCGCTGCTCGTGCAGCTTTGGCTGCTTTATTACGGCCTCGGGTCGTTGTTTCCGCAATATCCCTGGATCAGAGGATCCGAGCTGTGGCCCTACTTGCGGCAGGCGTGGCCCTATGCTGTCCTTGCCTTGACGCTGTCCTATGCCGGTTATGAGGGCGAAGTGATGCGGGGGGCCTTTGCGGGTGTTCCCAAGGGGCAGCTGGAGTCGGCGCGCGCTTTCGGCATGCCGCGCTTCACGATCTTCCGCCGTATCTGGCTGCCGCAAGCCATTCACAGGGCGCTGCCGACGCTGGCGGGCGAAGCCGTGCTGCAGCTGAAATCGACACCTTTGGTCGCGACCATCACTGTCGTCGATCTATACTCGGTTGCATCGCGCGTCAGGCAGGATACGTTTCTTACCTACGAACCGCTGCTTTTGCTGGCGGCGGGCTATCTCGTGATCACGGGTATCATCGTCATGCTGTTCCGGCGCGTGGAAAGATTGATACCGTCGAAGCTTGGTTGAGCGTTTTCTGCTCGTGGCGCAAATGACGGGACTTATGTCGCAAGTGTTAGAGGCGTGTCGCTGAGCAGATGCGCATAGTGTGGGCAAAAGGAACACCTCGCAAAAGACGAGAAAGATGGGACGCGTATCACCGGCGGTGCAAAGCCGGTGAGCATTTGCCATTTTCCGACTCTTTGACGAGGCGAAGGGTGATAATGCGGACAGTCGAGACTTTTCAGCATAATATCCACGAGCACGCCGATATGGGCATCATCCTGCCCGACGGCTGCCGGCTTTCGGCGAGAGTCTGGATGCCAGATGGTGCCGACCAGACGCCGGTTCCTGCCATTCTCGAATTTCTTCCCTATCGCAAACGCGATGGCACCACCGCCCGGGACAACCTGACCCACCCATATTTTGCTGGTCACGGCTACGCCTGCCTGCGCGTCGACATGCGCGGCAATGGCGACTCCGAAGGGCTGATGGAAGACGAGTATTCCGAGCAGGAACTCGCCGATGCCTGCGAGGTGATCAAATGGATAGCAGCGCAACCCTGGTCGACCGGCAAGGTGGGCATGATGGGCATATCCTGGGGCGGCTTCAATTCGCTGCAGGTGGCGGCGCTGCAGCCGGAAGCGCTGAAGGCGATCATCACGCTCTGTTCGACCGATGACCGTTATGCCGACGATATTCATTACAAGGGCGGCCTGCTGTTGAACGAAAATCTCGGCTGGGGCGCGACGATGCTCGCCTATTCGTCGCGTGCGCCAGACCCGGCGCTCGCCGGCGAGAAATGGCGCGATATGTGGCTCGATCGGCTCGACAACGAGCCCTTCCTGCCAGCCGTCTGGTTGAACCATCAGACGCGCGACGCCTATTGGCAGCGCGGTTCGGTCTGCGAGGACTTTTCGGCGATCAAGGCGGCGACACTCGCCGTCGGTGGCTGGGGCGATGCCTACAAGAACGCCGTGCCGCGGCTGATGGCGGGCATCACAGCGCCGGTCAAGGGCATCATCGGGCCCTGGGTGCACAAATATCCGCATTTCGCAGTGCCGGAACCGCGTATCGGCTTCCTGCAGGAGGCGCTGCGCTGGTGGGATCGCTGGCTCAAGGATATCGATACCGGTGTCGAGAACGATCCGGCCTATCGCGGTTATCTGATGGATTCGGTTCGCCCAAAGAGTTGGTACACGGAACGTCCGGGTCGCTGGATCGTAGAACAGGAATGGCCATCCAGGACGATTGCTTCCGAAGTGCTGCATCTGCAAGCGGACAAGTCTCTCGCGCCGGTGGCATCTGACGGCTTTTCTCATCTCGTGGCATCGCCTCAGGATTGCGGCATGATGGGCGGCGAATACTGCGCGATCTGGCTTGGACCGGAAATGCCCGGCGACCAGCGCCGCGACGATGCGCTGTCGGTTTGCTACGACACGGTTCTGGACAATCCGATCGATATTGTCGGCGCGCCGGAGATCAAATTGACACTGTCGAGCGACATGCCGGTTGCCATGGTTGCGGTGCGGCTTTGCGATGTGCATCCGGATGGCGCGTCGACACGCATCACCTATGGCGTATTCAATCTCTGCCATCGCAACGGGCACGACAGGCCGGAGCCGCTTGTGCCGGGAGAAGCGATCGGCATCCGCTTCAAGCTGGACGATATCGCCTATCGCATGCCGGCCGGTCACATATTGCGGGTGGCCGTCTCGTCGTCCTATTGGCCGATGGTCTGGCCCTCGCCGGAAAATGTCAGCCTGACGATAGAGGGCGGGCAGATCAGCGTTCCTTCGCGGGAACCGGCGACAGGTGACGAATGGAGCTTTCCGGAGCCGGAAGCCGCGTCGCCGTGGCAGCTTGAAACCTTGCGCCCCGGCGGCAACAGCCGGTCGATCGAACATGATCAGGTCACAGGCAAGATCAGTCTCGTGATCGAAGACGATTTCGGCGAGGCGCGTGACAAGGATCACGGATTGATCCATGGCGGCGTTGCGCGCGAGCGCTGGGAAATCAACGCAGACGATCCGCTTTCCGCCTATGGCGAGACCCATTGGACCGAAGTTTCGGGGCGCGACAACTGGCGCATCCGCACCGAGACATTCACGACGATGCGCTCTGACAAGCACAATTTCTATCTGACCGGGCGCATCGAAGCATACGAAAACGACAATGCAGTGTTCGAGCGCGATTTTACCGAGACGATTGCACGCAATCACATCTGACTTTGAACGCTGCATCTGCAGCGTTGTCTTAAATACCAAACTTAAAGGGTTGAAATTTACGGATATCAGGTCGCATAATTCACAAAAACCAGAATTGGGACGCCGGGCGTCGCAAGCAGAAGAAGGGGAATAGATATGTCAAACGAACTCGATTATCTCAGCCGCAGGGTTGCACTTGGCAAGCTTTCGCGCCGCGACTTTCTCGGCCGCGCCGCGGCTCTCGGCGTCACCACGGTCTTCGCCAATTCCCTGCTTTCGAGCGCTGCGCTTGCCGAAGGTCCGGTCAAGGGCGGAACGTTGAAAGCCGGCATGCAGGGCGGCGCTTCCACTGACAGTCTTGATCCCGCGACGTGGCAGAGCCAGGTTCCGTACAAATTCGGTCGCCAGTGGGGCGAGCAGCTTGTCGAGATCCAGCCCGACGGCAAGCTCAATCCTAAACTCGCGACGGAATGGGGCTCATCGGACGACGCCAAGGTCTGGACCTTCAAGATCCGCAAGGGCGTGCAGTTCCATGATGGCAAGGAGATGACGCCAGACGACGTCGTCGCCACGATGGAGCGTCATTCGGATGCCAATTCGAAATCCGGTGCGCTCGGCGTCATGGGTGGCATCGAAAGCGTGAAGAAAGACGGCGATACTGTTATTTTCACACTGAAAGAAGCCAATGCCGATCTGCCGTTCCTGATGGATGACTACCACCTGATGATCCAGCCGGGCGGCGGCAAGGACAAGCCGACTGCCGGTATCGGTACCGGACCATACAAGGTGGTGACGGATGAGCCGGGCGTACGTCATATCGGGACGAAATTCCCGAACTACTGGGACGGCGACAAGCGCGGTCACGCCGAGCAGATCGAAATCATCGTCATCAACGATGCGACGGCCCGCACGGCGGCTCTGCAGTCCGGTCAGGTACACATGATCAACCGCGTCGAGCCGAAGATCGTCGATCTCGTCAAGCGTGTGCCGGGCGTGACAATCCAGAACGTTGCGGGCAAGGGGCACTACGTTTTCATCGCCCACTGCAACACCGCGCCGTTCGACAACATGGATCTGCGGCTGGCACTGAAATATGCGATGAACCGCGAAGAGATGGTGAAGACCATTCTGCGCGGCTACGGTTCTGTGGGTAACGATACGCCGATCAACAAGGCATACCCGCTATTTTCGGACGATATCGAACAGCGTAAATACGATCCGGACAAGGCGGCATTCCACTACAAGAAGTCCGGTCACGATGGGGCGGTGCTTCTTCGCACTTCCGATGTTGCATTTCCCGGCGCAATCGATGCGGCGCAGCTCTATCAGCAGAGCGCTGCCAAGGCCGGCATCACCATCGAAGTCAAGCGCGAGCCTGGCGATGGTTACTGGTCGCAGGTCTGGAACAAGCAGCCATTCTCGGAATCCTATTGGGGTGGCCGTCCGACGCAGGACCAGATGTTCTCGACGGCCTATTATTCCAAGGCAGACTGGAACGACACGCGCTTCTTCAACGAGAAGTTCGACAAACTGCTGTTGCAGGCGCGCGGCGAACTGGACGAGGCCAAGCGCAAGGCGATGTATCGCGACATGAATGTCATCGTACGCGACGAAGGCGGTGTCATCGTACCGATGTTCAACGACTTCATCGACGCGACGAGCAAGAAGGTTGGCGGCTGGGTGCCGGACGGCAATCAGGAGATGAGCGGCGGTTACGCATTGTCGCGCTGCTGGCTGATCGCGTAGAGGTCGGCGGATGAGTACGCCTGTCCTAAAACTGGTCGCCCAGCGTATTGCGATGGGCGTACTCCTTCTCCTTGCCGTTTCCGTGCTGATATTCGTCGGCACGCAGATTCTGCCTGGAGACGTCGCGCAGTCCATTCTCGGACAATCCGCTACGCCGCAAGCACTTGAAAATTTGCGGCGTGACATGGGCCTCAACGATCCGGCCTATATCCGCTATTTCCGCTGGCTTGGCGGTATCCTGACCGGCAATCTCGGCACAGCTCTCTCCAGCGGGCAGGACATCGCCACGTCGCTGAAGGATCGGCTGTGGAACACGCTGTTCCTCGCTTCGGCGGCGGCGGTGGTTTCGGTTCCGCTGGCAATCGGCCTCGGGCTGCTCGCAGTGCGCTACCGTAACGGCCCCGTAGACAAGATCATATCCGGTCTTGGTCTCGCCTCGACATCATTGCCGGAATTCTTCACCGGTTATCTGCTGATCTACTTCGTTGCCGTGCAGCTGCAATGGTTTCCAAGCGTCTCGACAGTTTACGAGGGGATGCCATTTGGTGAACGACTGAGCGCCATTGCCCTGCCGGTTACGGTGCTGACGCTTGTTGTTCTCGCACACATGATGCGCATGACCCGAGCGGCAATCCTCAACGTGATGCAATCCGCCTATATCGAGACGGCTGAGCTGAAGGGGCTGACGCCACTCCAGATCATCACGCGGCACGCTTTTCCCAACGCCATCGCGCCGATCGTCAACGTCGTCATGCTCAATCTCGCGTTCCTGATTGTCGGCGTGGTCGTCGTCGAAGTGATTTTTGTCTATCCCGGCATGGGCCAGTATCTGGTCGATCACGTTGCCAAACGCGACGTTCCGGTCGTTCAGGCATGCGGGCTGGTTTTCGCGGCTGTCTATATCAGCCTCAATATTGTTGCTGATATCGTGGCGATTGTTTCCAATCCCCGCCTCAGACATCCCAAGTGAGGCCGCGCAGATGCTGAATATAAAGACCATACCGATCAGCGCATGGATTGGCCTCATCATCACAGCGCTGTTTCTCTTTGCAGCAATCTTCGCACCATGGGTTGCGCCATATTCAGTTGGCGAAACAGTCGGCGATGTGTGGGAGCCCAGTTCCGCAAAGTACTGGCTCGGCACCGATAATCTGGGGCGCGATCTGCTGTCGCGTATGATCTACGGCGCGCGTATCACCATCTTCATCGCCGCAATGGCGACGGCATTGTCATTTATCCTGGGCTCGGTGCTGGGCTTTGCGGCAGCGGTCATCGGCGGCTGGTTTGACCAGCTCATGTCGCGCTTCGTAGACCTGATCATGGCAATTCCAACGTTGATCTTCGCACTTGTCGTGCTTTCGGTGCTGCCTGCCAACGTCTTGACGCTCATCCTGGTGATGGGCCTCCTCGATGCGACGCGGGTGTACCGGCTGGCGCGCGCCGTCGCCGTCGATATCAATGTGATGGATTTCGTCGAGGCGGCAAAACTGCGCGGCGAGGGACGCATGTGGATCATCTTCCGGGAAATCCTGCCGAATGCACTGACGCCGCTGATCGCCGAGCTTGGACTGCGTTTCATTTTTGCGGTGCTGTTTCTTTCCGCGTTGTCCTTTCTTGGGCTTGGTGTGCAACCGCCGGACGCGGATTGGGGCGGCATGGTCAAGGAAAACAAGGAAGGCATCGTCTTCGGCATTCCGGCGGCGCTTATCCCCGCTGCGGCCATCGCCGTTCTTGCCATTTCGGTTAATCTGGTTGCCGACTGGATCCTCAATCGCACCACCAGCTTGAAGGGAGGGCGCGGCTAATGGCCAAACGTCCCGTAGACAGAAGTGGAACCCTGCTCGATATCCGCAACCTGCGCATCGAAGCGACGAGCTACCCTCCCGGAGAACCGCCGCGAAATGTCGTCATTGTCGACGATGTTTCGGTAAAGGTCGAGCGCGGCAAGGTGCTGGGGCTCATTGGCGAGTCCGGTGCAGGCAAGTCGACCATCGGCCTTTCCAGCATGTGCTATGGGCGCGGCGGCGTTCGGATTACCGGCGGCGAAGTCCTGCTTAATGGCCGTGATATATTGAAAGGTGGGGCAAGATTGCTACGGCAGGTGCGCGGACGTGAAGTCTGCTACGTCGCACAATCTGCTGCCGCGGCCTTCAATCCTGCGCGCAAGCTGATGGATCAGGTGGTCGAGGCGGCGCTCTTGCACGGCATCTGCTCGAAGGCCGTAGCCGAGAAACGCGCGGTTGGCCTATTCAAGAAGCTTGGCCTGCCCAATCCGGAAACCTTTGGTCAGCGCTTTCCGCACCAAGTGTCAGGTGGACAGCTGCAGCGGGCCATGACCGCGATGGCGCTGTGCTCGGAGCCGGATCTGATCGTGTTTGACGAGCCGACGACGGCGCTCGACGTGACCACGCAGATCGATGTGCTGGCTTCGATCAAGGATGCGATCCGCGACACGAATGTTGCAGCCCTTTACATCACCCATGATCTGGCGGTCGTGGCGCAGGTGGCGGATGACATCATCGTCTTGCGGCACGGCAAGAAAGTCGAATACGGCGATACGCACCAGATCATCAAGGAACCACGCCAGCAATACACCAACCAGCTGGTCTCCGTGCATCATATCCCCCATGAGCAAAAGAACCCGACCGACGCGCCGATCCTGGTCGTGAACAATGTCACGGCGGCCTATGGCGGCGGACTGGTAAAGGTGCTGAAAAATGTCTCGGTGGATATCCATCTTGGCCAGACACTGGCCGTCGTTGGTGAATCCGGTTCGGGCAAATCCACGCTGGCCCGCGCGATAACCGGGCTGTTGCCGCCGATGGAAGGAAGCATCACCTTTGACGGGCGGACGTTGTCTCCCCGGCTGGCGAACCGTACCCGCAATGATCTGCGCGAGTTGCAGATGATCTATCAGATGGCGGATACCGCCATGAACCCGCGCCAGACCATCGGCACTATCATCGGCCGTCCGCTCGAGTTCTATTTCAAGATGCGGGGCAAGGAGCGCGACAGGCATGTCACGGAGCTCCTTGAAAAGATCGAGATGGGTAAGGGCTTTGCCGACCGGTATCCGGCTGAGCTCTCCGGCGGCCAGAAGCAGCGCGTGTGCATCGCGCGCGCGCTCGCCGCAAAGCCGAAGCTCATCATCTGCGACGAGGTCACCAGCGCTCTCGACCCGCTAGTGGCGGACGGCATATTGAAACTGCTGCTCGATCTGCAGAAGGACGAGAACGTCGCCTATCTCTTCATCACCCACGATCTCGCAACGGTGAAGTCCATCGCCGATTCAATCGCCGTGATGTATCGGGGCGAGGTGGTTCGCTACGGGCCGAAGTCGGAAGTCTTGGCACCGCCTTTCGACGATTATACCGATCTGTTGCTGTCGTCAGTTCCGGAGATGGAACTCGGTTGGCTTGAGGATGCGATGAAACACCGGCGTATGGCCAGCGCCGGAAACTAGAGCTGGCCGGGCCAGCGGCCCTGCCCAAGCAGATGTACCGCCGTCACAATGCGGCGGAAGCTGGAGCGGGCCCGCTCGACGCTGTGCCGTGCGCGCAGATAGGCGTGCACCAGACCGGGTTCGTTGTTCCAGATCGCCCTGCCGCCCGCTGCCAGGATTTTGTCGCGGTAGTGACGGCCATCGTCCGATAGCGGATCGCACTCGGCTGAAATCACGACAGTGGCAGGCAGATCGGTAAAATCTGGATCGTTCAATGGTGCAAAACGCGGGTCGGTCGACCAGTTGAACCCGCCGCCGCGGACTTTGAAATAGTACAGCGTGTCACGCGTCGTCAGCATCGGCGCTTCGGCATGGGTGACATATGAACCTTGATCGGTCGCGCCGCCCAGACCGGGATAAATGAGCACCTGGCCAATGGGTGCGCGTTCATGGCGGCGCACATGATGCGCGACTGCCGCCGCCAGATTGCCGCCGGCACTATCGCCGCACAGGACGATCGGTAAATCTGAAGTGGCAGCCACGTGCTCGAAGGCAGCAAGGCAATCCCTGAAGGCGGATGGATGCAGGTGTTCGGGTGCAAGCCGGTAGTCGACCGAGATCACGCGGAAGCCTGTGCCATCACACAGTTCGGCGCAGACATCGTCGTGACTCTCAAGTCCGCCAACGACGAAGCCGCCTCCGTGAAAATAGAGGCAGATGGCTTCCGGTTCGACATCACGTTTGTTGTAGATGCGGATGGGGATTTTGCGATCGCGAGCATCGATGAAGTGATCAGTCGCAGACACGGCCTCGGGATAGCCGGCAAAGAACCCGCGGCACATAGTGTCGTAAACCTCCCGCTGCTGTGCAATCGAAAGTTCGATGGCATCGGGTGGGTAGAAACTGTTGGTACGTTCTATGAACGCCCATGTCTCCTCGTCGATCAATGTGGAGTAGTCGGTGGTCATTTCCCCTTCCAGACGGGCTCACGCTTTTCGGCGAAGGCCTTGAAGCCCTCCTGGCCGTCTTCGGATGCGTAGAGCGTGTCGACTGTACGGAATTTGCGCTTGGTAATCCAGTTCATGGCTTCCTGGAAACCCATGCTCTCGGCTTCGCGCGCCACTTCCTTGATGGCGGCGAAAACCAGTGGTGGGCCGCTTTCGAGCATACGCGCAATCTCCCAGACGCGCTCCATCAGCTTGTCTTTCGGCAGGATCTCGTTGACCAGACCCCAGCGGTGCGCCTCGCTAACGTCCATCCAGCGGCCTGTTAGCAGCAGATCCATGGC
The DNA here is from genome assembly GCF_014192095.1 of Phyllobacterium trifolii. Taxonomy (GTDB): domain Bacteria; phylum Pseudomonadota; class Alphaproteobacteria; order Rhizobiales; family Rhizobiaceae; genus Phyllobacterium; species Phyllobacterium trifolii. Next base: position 108,699 of record NZ_JACHXN010000016.1, on the reverse strand, counting down.
GACATGATAGGGGATGCGCTTCGGCAGCTTGGCGGTTGCGGCATCGGCGAGGGTGCCCGCGCGGATTTCCGGCAAGGCAAAGCTGGAATGATCTGAGGCATAAATCAGATCGCAGGAGAGGGCGAGCTCGAAACCGCCGCCGACTGCCATGCCATTGACAGCGGCGATGACGGGCTTGTTGAGGTCGATCAGTTCCTGCAAACCGCCGAAGCCGCCGACGCCATAATCACCATCGACCGCATCGCCGCTGGCTGCGGCCTTCAGGTCCCAACCGGCGCAGAAAAACTTGTCGCCTTCGGTCTGCACGATGGCGACACGCAGTTCGGGATCGTCACGGAACTTCTTGAATGTTTCGCCCATCAGGCGGCTCGTCGTTAGGTCAATCGCATTGGCTTTTGGCCGGTCCAGCGTGACTTCGAGAATACCACCTTCGCGGCGCGTCCTGATTACATCGCTCATTTCAGCTCTCCCTTTGTCACCAGCAGCGCATCGGCAATCCATGCGCCATCGCCCTGCCTGCAGACCAGCAGCGGATTGATATCAAGTTCGGCAATTCGGCCAGAATTGTTCACAGCGAATGCGGCAATGCCCATGATTGCGTCGATTGCCGCCTCAAGGTCGGCCTTTGGCTTGCCGCGATAGCCATCGAGCAACGGGAACATGCGCAGCGAGCGCAACGCATTCTCGATGTCCTCGCGGCTCGAGGGCAAGAGCAGCGTAGCCGTATCCTGCAGCAATTCCACCAGAACGCCTCCGGTGCCGAGAGTCATGACCGGACCGAATTGCGGGTCATCGACGATACCGACGATAAGCTCGGCAACCGCTCCCGTCACCATCCGCTCGACGTACAGGCCGGAGCCGATACCAGCAAGATCATCGGCGGCGAACCTGACTGCATCGGCATCCTTCAGATTGAGCCGTACGGCGTTCTGCTCGGACTTGTGGGCAATGCCGAGTGCTTTTAGTGCGACCGGATAGCCGAGCGCGTTGGCGATGGCGACGGCCTCAAGGCTCGTGGCGCAGCGCTGTCCGTCCGGCACGGCCAGGCCGGCACTCTTGAGGATCGCCTTGGCTTCGGCTTCGTCCGGGGTGCGTGTGCGGCCTTCAGCTGGCTCCTCGAGAACCGCCACGGCTTCCGCAAGCGGCGTCTTCCATGCCTTGCCGATGAAGGCTGCAGCTTCCGCCGCATCAAAAGCTTCTGTTATGCCGCAGAGCGGTGCGATGCCTTTCGCCATCAGGCCGGACATGTATTCTTCCGGAATATTCTCCGACAGCGAAGCGACAATGGCGCCCTTGGCTTGATTAGTCGCCAGCGCGTTTTCAAAACCTCGAACGGTCGACCACCAGTCGACATCCGAACAGCGATCCTTGCGCGGAAAATCGAGGACGAGGCAGCTTAGCGAAAAGCCGCCGGATACCATGGCGGTGAATGTCTCTGTCAATGCCGGCTCGTTGTTCCAGATGAACGTATGGTAATCGAGGGGGTTGGCGACGGCGACGAATGCTCCGAGCGTGGCTTTGACCCGCGCCCGGTGCTCGGACGTCAATTCTGGAAAGTTGACAGATCGACCCTCGGCACTATCGGCCATGACCGATGCCTCGCCGCCGGAACAGCTCATGGAACAGAGCGTGTTGCCATCGAGCGGGCCGTGCACATGCAGAAGCTTCAAGGTTTCAAGGAAAGACGCGATCGAGTTGACGCGGGCTATGCCGAGCCGCTTGAGGAAAGCGTCCGATGCCGCATCGGATCCCGCCAGTGAGGCCGTGTGCGAGACGGTCGCGGCCCGTGCCTGCGCCGAACGCCCGACTTTCATTGCAACGATGGGCTTGCCGAGCTCGCGGGCACGTTTGGCAAGGAGTTCGAATTTTGGCGCCGACTGGAACGCCTCGATATGGAGGCCGAGCGCGGTAACGCGTTCATCTTCGAGCAGGGCTATCGCCATGTCGGGCAGGCCAGTTTGCGCCTGGTTGCCCGCCGTCATGACGTGGGCGATGGGAAGGCCGCGCGTCTGCATCGTCATGTTGATGGCGATGTTGGACGATTGGGTGATAATGGCGACGCCGCGCTCATCCGGGCCGAGCCGCCGCCCGCCATGCTGGTCGGGCCAGAGCAGGGCGCCATCGCAGTAGTTGATCAGCCCGTAGCAATTTGGCCCGATGATCGGCATATCGCCAGCCGCTTCGACGAGTTCTTCCTGCAACCTTGCGCCATCGGCATCGTCTGCACCGGCTTCAAGAAAGCCGGAGGCGTAGCAGACAGCGACGCCGGCACCGGCTTCACGCAGGTCACGCACGATATCCAGTGTGAGAAAGCGATTGACGCCAATAAAGGCAGCGTCGGGGCTTCCCGGCAGATCGGCAACGGACCGGTATACCTGCAGCCCGCATATTTCGTCATGTTTGGGGTGGACCGGCCAGATCTCGCCGGAGAAGCCCATTTTCTGTGATTGCTTGATGACTTCGGCGGCTTGCAGACCGCCGAAGACTGCAATGGTTTTCGGTCGTAGCAGACGATCGAGCTTATGCGATGCCATCAAATGCTCCGTCACGCGCCATGCGGGCGGAGCAGGGCACGCGAAATGATGTGCCGCTGGATTTCAGATGTGCCTTCCCAGATGCGCTCGACACGCGCGTCGCGCCAGATGCGCTCAAGCGGCAGGTCGTCCATCAGGCCCATGCCGCCATGGATCTGGATGGCCTCGTCGGCGACAAAGGCCAGCATTTCGGTGGCTTTCAGCTTGGCCATCGCCATGTCCTGATCCGTGACGGTTCCCTGGTCGAATTTCCAGCCAGCCTCGAAGGTGAGCAAGTCGGCGGCTTTCAGCTCCGTGGCCATATCCGCCAGCTTGAACGAAACACCTTGGAACTTGCCGATCTGCTGGCCGAACTGCTGGCGTTGTGCCGCATACTCAATGGCATGTCCGAGCGCCCGTTCGGCGCGGCCGAGGCAGGTTGCCGCGACCTGGAGGCGGGTTGCCCCGAGCCAGGTATTGGCAACTTCGAAGCCCTTGTGAACTTCGCCGAGGATCGCATCCTGGGGCAGACGGCAGTCGTCGAACTCGATGATCGCATTGGTATAGCCGCGATGCGAAACGTTGCGATAGCCTTCGCGGATGGTCATGCCGGGATGACCCTTGTCGACGAAGAAGGCTGTGATTTTCTTTTTCTTGCCGCGTGGCGTGTCTTCTTCGCCGGATGCAACGAAGAGAATGACAAAATCCGCTTCAACCGCGTGGCTGATGAAATGCTTGGTCCCGTTGACGACCCAATCGCCGCCTTTTTCAACGGCGGTCGCCTTCATGCCGCGCAGGTCCGACCCGGCGCCGGGTTCTGTCATGGCAAGGCAATCCGACTTTTCACCACGGATGCAGGGAAACAGGTACTTTTCCTTCTGCGCGTCGGTGCCGGCGAGCAGGATATTGGAAGGGCGTCCGACGCAGGTCCAGTGCAGCGCATAATTGGCGCGGCCAAGTTCCTTTTCGTAGAGCAGCCACGTCACGGTATCGAGACCGGCACCACCGACTTCCTCCGGCATGTTGGCGGCATAAAGCCCGGCTTCGATTGCTTTTTGCTTCAGTTCGTCTGCAAGCTCCTTGCGCAGGACGCCGGTGCGCTCGACCTCCGCCTCGTGTGGATAGAGTTCGTTTTCGACAAAGGCGCGCGTCGTATCGACGATCAGCCTCTGCTCCTCCGAAAGACCGAAATCCATGGCCTTAGCCTTTCTTTTTCTTGGGCTTGCCGGCTTTTGCTTTTTCAGCCGCTTTAGAGGTGGCGGGCTTTTGTGCCAGCTTTGACAGGCGCTTGGTGTAATCGTTGTGAAGTGCGCCCGCACCCCAGCCCTTGCCCTTGTTCTGCTTGGAAAGGGCTTCCATGATTGCGACGAGATTATCGTCGCGGATGCGCTCAAGCTCGCGGATCGAAAGGCCATGTGCCTGCTCGTCCGACTGATTGGCGATCTTGTCGACCAGTTCCTCGTCAAGTTCGGGCACGTCCATCAGTTTGGTCCACGGCCATGACAGGCATGGACCGAATTGCGCGATGAAGTGGCGCATGCCAGCTTCACCGCCAGCAACGCGGTAGACCTGGAACATGCCCATCTGCGCCCAGCGAATGCCGAACGAATAGCGGATGATGTCGTCGAGCTCTTCGACCGTCGTGATGTCGTCCTTGATCAGCCATAGGGATTCGCGCCAGACAGCTTCGAGCAGGCGGTCGCCGACGAAGGCTTCGATTTCCTTGCGGATCACCACCGGCTTCATGCCGATCGAGGTGTAGAGTTCTCGTGCCTTTTCGACGGCTTCAGGCGAGGTCTGCTTGCCGCCGACGATCTCAACCAGCGGGAGCAGGTAGACGGGGTTGTAAGGATGGCCGACGACCAGCCGTTCAGGATGCTTCATCGCCGTCTGCATGTCCGACGGCAGGATGCCCGAGGTGGAAGAACCGACGATGGCATCGACAGCCGCGTGTTTGTCGATCTCTGCCAGCACCTTGTGCTTCAGGTCGAGCCGTTCCGGCACGCTTTCCTGGATGAAGTCAGCACCGGCGACGGCGGCTTCGATGGACTTGGCGAATGTCAGCTTGCCTTCCTTCGGCAAACCGCCCGGCACCATGGTCTTATAGGCGCGGCGTGAATTCTTCATCACTTCGCTGACCTTGCGTTCGGCCTCCGGATCCGGATCGAAGATCGAAACATCAATGCCATTGAGAAGGAGACGCGCTACCCAGCCCGCACCGATAACACCGCCGCCGATTGCTGCGGCCTTGCGAATACCTGCCATGATTTCTTACCAGCCCTTCGTCAATTTCATGCGCTCGCGGACTTCGTTCGGTCCGAGAATGCGAGCGCCCATGCCTTCAGCAACCTTTACGGCGCGTTCGACCAACGGGCCATTGGTGGCTAGAACGCCCTTGTCGAGCCAGATATTGTCTTCGAGGCCGACGCGGATATTGCCGCCAGCCAGCATTGCCATTGCCGCATAGGGCATCTGGTTGCGGCCGATGGAGAAGGCCGAGAAGGTCCAGTTCGACGGGAGGTTGTTCGTCAGCGCCAGCAATGTGTTGATGTCATCCGGGGCACCCCACGGAATGCCCATGCAAAGCTGCACCATGACCGGATCTTCAAGCAATTTCTGATCGTAAAGCCACTTGGCCAGAAGCAGGTGGCCCGTATCGAAGATTTCCACCTCCGGCCGCACGCCAAGCGCCTTGATCTGGGCCGCCATGGCTTTGAGCATGGCAGGCGTGTTGGTCATGACATAATCGCCTTCGCCGAAATTCATCGTGCCGCAATCGAGCGTACAGATTTCGGGGCGCAGCTTGGCCACGTGTTCAAGGCGTTCCGTGGCACCAGCCATATCGGTGCCGTTGGCCGAAGGCGGCATTGGCTGCTCGACGCTGCCGAGCGTAAGATCACCGCCCATGCCTGCGGTGAGGTTCAGGACCATATCGACGCCCGACGCCTTGATGTACTCGACGACCTCCGCATAGAGCGCGACTTCGCGCGAACCCTTGCCGGTCTTGGGATCACGCACGTGAATATGTGCGATGGCTGCGCCAGCATTGGCTGCTGCGATACACTCATCGGCGATCTGGCGCGGGGTGACCGGAACCTTGTCGGAACGGCCTGTGGTATCGCCCGCACCGGTCACGGCGCAGGTGATGAATACTTCGCGATTGGGGGTAAGTCCCATTGTAAAGCTCCCATGTTCTTGTTGACCTGATCATGCCCCGATTGCCAAGCGATGCTTTGCAATATACGAATAGGAATTGATGAATAGCGAAACATCGCCACTCTTTTTGCCGAGTTCCAAACCGCTGCACGTAACCGTTATGGTTTTCAGCGGCGCCTCGCTCATGTGCGTGGCTTCGACAATCGATCCAATGCGTGCTGCGAATCGGGTGTCAGGCGCAAACCTGTTCAACTGGCGAATTGTATCACTGGACGGCGAACCGACAATGACTACATGTGGTCTGCCGATTGCCGTATCTGGCTCATTCGATGCATCAGAAAAAGGCGATATCTTATTGGTTGTTGGTGGTTTTGGCACATCTGACATTGCACGCACGACTTTCACAGCCCATTTGCGCCGTGCAGTTCACAACTATCGGATGATCGGCGGCATCGAGGCCGGTTCCTGGCTGCTCGGACGGGCGGGCCTGCTTTCAGGACGCAAGGCGACCACGCATTGGGAGGACATGGAGGAGTTTACGGCAGAGTTTCCCGATGCGGACATTCGGCCAGACCGCTACGTCATCGATGGGCCGGTTTTCACGAGCGGCGGCGCCTCGCCAACCTTCGATCTCATGCTGCATCTGATCCGGTCGCGCTACGGCATGTCTGTCGCCCTCGATGTGGCGAGTGTGTTCATCTATGACGGGACACATGCCTCGAACAATGCGCAGCCGCTGGTATCGCTGGGACGGCTAGACGATGTGCATCCGAAGCTCGCGGGCGCCATTCGCTTGATGGAGCGCCATATCGAACAGCCGTTGACCATCGGCGCCATTGCCAAGCGCACTGGCCTGAGTGCCCGAAGTCTCGAGAAGATCTTTGCCAAGGCTGTCGGCGAGGGGCCGGGCCGGTACTACCTGCGGCTGCGGCTGAAGGTTGCGCGGCGGTTGATTACCGATACCAGGTCACCGCTGGCAGATATCGCCGCGCGCACGGGTTTTTCATCGGCATCGGCTTTCACCAGAACTTTCCGCAATTTCGAAGGCAAGCCGCCAAGTGCTTTCCGGCCTGTTCATTGAGCGTCGCTTTTGACAAAGCAGCCGTATGAACTTCATGTTTCAACCCGCGATCGAATAGTTGCGCCATCCAGTCAGGAGCCCAGAATGTCAGCCGAAAATTTGCAAGGTCAACTGTACCGGTCCGCGCCGATTGCCATGGAGAAGGAGTGGATTGACTATAATGGCCACTTGAACATGGCGTATTACAACGTGGTTTTTGATCGAGGGGGCGATGAGTTTCTCGCCGAATTGGGTTTCGGTCCAAAATATGCCGCCGAACGCAAGTTGACCATTTACACGGCTGAAGTGCATATCTGCTACGTGCAGGAAATTCATCTCGACCATATCGTGACGGTTACCAGCCAGTTGATCGATTTCGATGCTAAGCGTCTGCACACTTATAATGAGATCGTGCACCAGGATGGCTGGGTGGCGGCGACTGCGGAGGTGATGTCGCTGCACGTGGATATGAACGGCCCAAAGGTCGTGCCGTTTCCCGATGACATTTTGCCGACGCTCGACTTCTACAAGCAAGCCCACTCCAAGCTGCCGCTGCCTGCACGGGTTGGCCGTTCGATTGGGATCAAGCGGAAGTAGTCCCGCCAAACTGTTCAACCAGCCAGCGCTCGAATTGGCGAATGCGGGTTTCGCCGACGCGCTCCTTGCGGCAGATCATGTACCAGGCGCCGGGCTGCGGAACTTTCAGCGGGAACGGGGCAACAAGCCGCCCGGCCTTGATGTCGTCAGCCACCAGAAAGTCCGGTGCGACGGCGAGGCCCTGACCATCCAGAGCGGACTGCAGGGCGGCAAGATAGGTGTCGAACTTCAACGTTACGGCTTGCGCGGTATCGGCGATGCCCGCCGCCTCCAGCCACGTGCCCCAATCCTCAGGGGAGGTATAAAGCGCGAGGCGTGGCACCTTGGCCAGTGCTTTGGCTCCAACGTCGCCTTCTATCCGCGCAGCCACTTGCGGACTGCACACGGGACGCATTTCAGCCTTGACCAGCAGGCGGTAGTGCAGGTTCATCCGCTCCGGCCGGGTGGTGTGGATGATGCCGATATCTGAGCTATCGATGTTGAGCTCCCAATCCAGCTGGCTGGTGCCGATACGGATCGCGAGATTGGGATTGACCTTGCGGAAGTCCGTCAGGCGCGGGATCAGCCAGCGGATGGCGAAGGTCGCATAGGTCTCGAGCGCCAAATCATCGGTGGTGCCAATGCGGTTTATAAGAGCCGTACCACGCGCAATCCTTTCGAAGGCGTCGCGCATATAGGGATAGTAGAGCGTGCCGGCGTCAGTCAGCGACACGCCACGTGGCAGACGTTCGAACAGCTTGACGCCGAGAATGGTTTCAAGTTCCGCGATCCGGTGGCTGATGGCAGATTGCGTTACGCCGAGTTCTTCTCCAGCAAGCCGGAAACTCAACAATCGGGCGGACGCCTCGAACGCCCGCAACGAGCCGAGCGGCGGTATGCGGGGCTTAGACATCATGGCCCGGATACCCTGTAACTGGATGCTTGAGAATAATTCATGTCTTTATGAGTAACGATCGCTTGAATGCGGCGCAATGCGGAATCATTCTAAACTGCGGCGCGGTCATAAATAACAGGGCGTCCGGGAACAATCCTTTCGGAGAATGAAATGGGTGCAGAACAGGCCTTGGTGGAAGTTGCGCCGTCTCTGGACAAGATCGATCAACTGATCGCCGCGCACAAAGCCGGTCACGGCCTGGTTCGTGCGTTCTACATGGATCCGGATGTCTATGCGCTGGACATGGAGCGGGTATTCCGGCGTCATTGGCATTGCATTGGTCACGCCAGCATCATTCCCAATGCCGGAGATTTCGAGCTTTTCAAGATCGACAGCGAGGCGGTGATCGTTTCACGCACCGAAGACGGCGCGATCCATGCCTTTTTGAATGTTTGCCGCCATCGCGGCGCCGAGGTGTGCACCAAGCAGAAAGGGAATGCACGCTTCTTCGTCTGTCCCTATCATGCCTGGACATACACCAATGATGGCAGTCTGCGAGCGGCGCGGCTGATGCCGAAGGATTTCGATCGGAGCGCCCATGGCTTGAAGAAGCTGCATGTGAGGGTGGCCGAGGGGCTTATCTTCATCTGCTTTGCCGACAAACCACTGGATTTTTCCATTATCGAACAGTCGCTGCGGACGACGTGCGGGCAGTATGGCTGGGCGGACGCCAAGGTCGCGCACCGGGAAAGCTATCCTGTCGATGCCAACTGGAAGCTTGCCGTCGAGAATTACGTGGAATGCTACCATTGCGGCCCGGCCCACCCGGAATATTCGCAGACGCATGCACTGGAACAGCCTGCCGAAAAGATCGTCGAGCTGAACGCACGCATGGAACAGCGCACCTGTGCGCTTGGCATCGACATTGCCACCGGCGATCACTGGCAGAGCTCGGCGCAAGGCCAGGAAACAATTCATACCTTCCGCTATGCGCTCTACGACGGCGTTTCCAGCGGCAGCGAAGATGGTTCGCCCGTCGGGCCACTGATGGGACGCTTCTCGGAGTTCGACGGCGGCGTTACCTCGATCCATCTTGGCGGCACGAGCTTCCTTGTGTGCTATCCGGACCACGGCATGATCTATCGGTTCATTCCGAAAAGCGTTGACACGTGTGAGATGGAACTGATCTGGCTGGTACGCGGCGATGCCGAAGAGGGAAAGGATTACGACCTCGAAAAGCTGACCTGGCTCTGGAAGGTCACGACCGCCGAAGACAAGACGATCATCGAGCATACGGCGCGCGGCGTCCGTTCGCACTACTTCGTGCCGGGTCCGATTGCGCCGATGGAATACAATGAACTGCGGTACATCCAGTGGTACCTCGACGAAATCGCACTGCCATAATTCGAATCGCATGAGACTACAGGGGACTGCATATGTCTGATTTTCCAACGTCGGCGCGCGTCGTCATCATCGGTGGCGGGGCGGTTGGCGTTTCGTCGCTTTATCATCTCGCCAAAGCGGGGTGGACCGATTGCGTGCTGCTTGAAAAGAACGAGCTGACATCGGGATCGACATGGCATGCAGCGGGCAATGTGCCGACATTTTCAGCCTCGTGGTCAGTGATGAACATGCAGCGCTATTCGGCCGAACTTTATCGCGGGCTGGCTGCCGAAGTCGATTATCCCATGAACTATCATGTCACCGGATCGCTGCGACTCGCGCATACCAAGGAGCGGATGCGCGAATTCCAGCGCGTGAAGAGCATGGGCCGCTATCAGGGCATGGACATCGATGTGCTGGGGGTCGATGAGATCAACGGTCGCTATCCGTTTATTGCGACGCATGAATTGGAAGGCGCGCTCTACGATCCCAATGATGGCGACATCGATCCGGCGCAGTTGACGCAGGCGTTGGCCAAGGGCGCTCGCGATCTCGGCGCCAAGATCATCCGTTTTTGCCCTGTCACGGGCGCGAGACGTGAGAATGACGAGTGGATCATTTCGACACCGCAGGGCGACATTCGCTGCGAATACGTGGTCAATGCTGCAGGATATCGCGCGCAGGAAATCGGCAGGATGTTTGGCCGGGACGTGCCGATGATGGTGATGAGCCATCAATATCTGCTGTTCGACGAAATCCCGGAGATCGCCGCCTGGTCGCGTGAGCATGGCCAGAAATTGCCACTGCTGCGCGACGTGGATTCGTCCTATTATCTGCGGCAGGAAAAGAACGGCATGAATTTGGGGCCCTATGAGCGCAATTGCCGGGCGCATTGGGCGACTTCCGACGATCCGATGCCGGACGACTTCTCCTTCCAGCTTTTCCCTGACGATCTGGAGCGGCTCGAATGGTATCTGAACGATGCCACCGCACGCGTTCCGATACTTGGCACGGCGGGTCTGTCGAAGATCATCAACGGTCCGATCCCTTACGCGCCGGATGGCAATCCGCTGATTGGCCCGATGCCGGGCGTTCCCAACGCGTTCGAAGCCTGTGTCTTCACATTCGGTATTGCGCAGGCAGGCGGTGCGGGCAAGGTCCTCGCCGAATGGGTTACGGAGGGCGCGACGGAGTGGGATATGTGGTCGTGCGATCCGCGCCGGTTTACCGCTTTCACCGATCCTGACTATTGTGTCGCCAAGGGTGTTGAAGTCTATGGGCATGAATACGCCATCCATTTCCCGCGCCACACATGGCCAGCGGGCCGCAACAAGAAGCTTTCGCCTATCCATGACCGTATCGCCAAGCTCGGTGCGCAGTTCGGTGCCTATAATGGCTGGGAGCGGGCCAACTGGTATGCGCAACCGGGCGATGACACGTCCGAAGAATCCACACAGACATTCCTGCGCGACGGACCCTGGCAGCAGCGTATTCGCGAAGAATGCCACGCGGTGCGCGATGCAGTCGGCATTCTCGATCTTCCGGGTTTCTCGCGCTTCAAGGTGAGCGGTGAGGGCGCGCGCGCATGGCTGTCGACGTTGATAACAGGCATCGTTCCCAAACCTGGACGTATCGGACTTGGCTACTTCTCGGACGACAAGGGCCGCGTCGTCACGGAAATGTCGATTATGGCCATTGACGAGGACGTGTTCTTTCTGATCACCGCCGGTGTTGCAGAATGGCATGATCGCGACTGGCTGCTCAATCATTTGCCGAAAGGCAGTTCAATCAGCATCAGCAATGTGACCGAAGACTTCTCGTGCCAGATCGTGACGGGGCCGAAGGCGCGCGATCTTTTCCGCGATATCTGCGATGCAGATCTCGAAAAATCCTGGCTGTCGCATCAGACGACACAGATTGCCGGGCGTTATTGCCAATTGGTGCGGGTATCGTTTGCCGGCGAACTCGGCTGGGAAGTCCACACCAAGATAGCCGATACGGCCGCCATTTTCGATGCGGTGTGGGAGGCGGGGCAGAAATACGGGATCAAGCCGTTCGGTATGTTCGCCCTCGATTCGCTGCGTCTGGAAAAGGGTTACCGCGCGTGGAAGGGAGACCTGTCAACCGATTACACACCGCTGCAAAGCGGGCTCGAACGCTTTATCAAATGGGAAAAGCCGGAATTTCTCGGCAAGGCAGCGCTTGAGAGTGAAAAGCAGCAGGGCGTGAAGAAACGCTTCGTGACGCTGACTGTTGATGCAGGGGATTGCGACGCGCCTTACATGTCGACGCTTTGGCACGACGGCAATATCGTCGGCGAGACGACGTCGGGCGGTTGGGGCCACCGCATAGACAAATCCATCGCGCTTGGCATGTTGAAGACGGAACTCACTGAACCCGGCACCGAAGTCGAGGTGGAAATCTTTGGCGAGCGCTTCAAGGCGACGGTCCATCCCGATCAACCGCTTTGGGATCCCAAGAACGAAAGAATTCGCGCATGAGCTCTCTACCGGCCAAGGCCCGGGCCGTCATCATTGGTGGCGGCATCTCCGGCTGTTCCGTCGCCTATCATCTGGCCAAGCTCGGCTGGACTGATATCGTTTTGCTTGAGCGCAAACAACTGACCTCCGGCACGACATGGCATGCGGCGGGACTGATCGGCCAGTTGCGCGCCTCGCAGAACATGACGCGGCTCGCCAAGTACTCCGCCGACCTTTACGTCAAGCTCGAGGCAGAAACCGAGGTCGCCACAGGCATGCGTCAGGTGGGCTCAATCACTGTCGCCCTGACCGAGGAACGCAAGCACGAGATCTACCGGCAGGCGTCGTTGGCAAGGGCGTTCGATGTCGATGTGCGGGAGATTTCTCCGCGCGAAGTCAAGGAGATGTATCCGCATCTTAACATCGAGGATGTGGTCGGCGCGGTGCATTTGCCCCTAGACGGGCAGTGCGATCCGGCCAATATCGCCATGGCTCTTGCCAAGGGTGCGCGCCAGCGCGGCGCGAAGATCGTCGAGAACGTCAAGGTCACCGAAGTTCTCAAGAAGAATGGCCGGGTGACGGGAGTCACCTGGGCGCAAGGTGAAGAGCACGGCATGATAGAGACCGATGTCGTGATCAATTGCGCCGGCATGTGGGCGCGCGATCTGGCGGGAACATCGGGCGTGACCGTGCCGCTGCATGCTTGCGAGCATTTCTATCTCGTCACCGAAGCCATCGAGGGGCTTGGACGTCTGCCGGTGCTGCGCGTTCCGGACGAATGCGCTTATTACAAGGAAGATGCAGGCAAGATGATGCTTGGCGCTTTCGAACCGGTGGCCAAGCCCTGGGGCATGAACGGTATTTCCGAGGACTTCTGTTTCGATCAGCTACAGGAAGACTTCGAGCATTTCGAGCCGATCCTTGAAATGGGCGTCAACCGTATGCCGATGCTCGGAACCGCAGGTATCCACACGTTCTTCAACGGTCCCGAGAGCTTTACCCCCGACGACCGCTACTACCTCGGCGAAGCGCCGGAACTTGGCGGCTACTGGGTTGCGGCGGGCTACAATTCCATCGGTATCGTTTCCTCCGGCGGCGCCGGGATGGCGCTAGCGCAATGGATAAACGATGGCGAAGCGCCATTCGACCTGTGGGAAGTGGATATTCGCCGGGCGCAGCCGTTCCAGAAGAACCGGCGCTACCTGAAGGAGCGCGTCTCGGAGACGCTCGGGCTGCTCTATGCCGACCACTTTCCCTACCGGCAGATGGCGACGTCACGCAATGTCAGGCGCTCGCCCATCCACGAGCATATGAAGGCCCGTGGCGCTGTCTTTGGCGAAGTTGCGGGATGGGAGCGCGCCAACTGGTTTGCCAAAGAGGGCCAGGAGCGTGAATACCGCTATTCGTGGAAGCGGCAGAACTGGTTCGAGAACCAGCGTGACGAACACCTCGCCGTGCGCAACAATGTCGGCCTGTTCGACATGACGTCCTTTGGCAAAATCCGCATTGAGGGTCGTGATGCTCTGGCATTCCTGCAGCGGCTTTGTGCCAATCAGCTCGATGTCGAGCCGGGCCGTATTGTTTACACGCAGATGCTCAACAATCGCGGCGGGATAGAGAGCGATCTGACGATCACGCGGCTGTCGGATACGGCGTTTTTTGCCGTGGTACCCGGCGCGACGCTGCAGCGCGACCTTGCCTGGATGCGCAATCACCTCAAGGACGAGTTCGTGGTCATCACAGACGTGACTGCTGGGGAGTCCGTGCTTTGCTTGATGGGGCCGAAATCACGCGAACTGATCCAGAAGATCAGCCCGAATGACTTCTCGAATGAAGGCAATCCGTTTGGTACAGCACGCGAGATCGAAATCGGCATGGGATTGGCGCGGGCACACCGCGTGACCTATGTCGGCGAACTCGGCTGGGAGCTTTATGTCTCGACGGATCAGACAGCACATGTTTTCGAGACAATCGAAGAAGCCGGCAAGGATCTTGGCTTGAAACTGTGCGGCCTGCACACGCTCGACTCCTGCCGTATCGAAAAAGCGTTCCGACACTTTGGCCACGATATCACCGACGAGGATCATGTGCTGGAGGCAGGGCTGGGCTTTGCGGTAAAAGCCGACAAGGGTGATTTCATCGGCCGCGATGCTGTGCTGAGGAAGAAGGACACCGGGCATGATCGCCGTCTTGTCCAATTCCGCCTGAGCGATACCGAACCACTGCTGTTTCACAACGAGGCGATTGTCCGCGACGGCAAGATCGTCGGGACAATCACATCCGGCAATTACGGACATTATCTCGGTGGTGCGATCGGGCTTGGATACGTGCCGAGCAAGGGTGAGAGCGCCGAACAGGTGCTGGCTTCCGGCTATGAGATCGAGATTGCCGGTGTACGCGTGAAGGCCGAGGCTTCACTGCGGCCGATGTACGATCCAAAGGCCGAGCGGGTGAGGATGTAGAACTGGCCGGGTTACCGGCCAGCTTTCCAACTTAATTCATGCTGGTGAGAACCGTATTGAACTGCTCAAGCGCCCAATCGACCTGATCGCGCTTGATAACGAGTGGCGGAGCAATGCGGATCGTATCGCCATGGGTATCCTTGGCGAGAATGCCGCGCGCCTTAAGCTCGTAGCAGAAACGGTTGGCGCCGCCGGCTTCCGGATGGAGTTCGACCGCCAGCATCAGCCCGCGCCCGCGTACTTCGCGAACGATATTGCTGCGAATGCCTTTGAGCTCCTGCAGGAAATAGTCGCCTTCGATGCGGGAATTCTCGATCATGTCTTCTTCGGTGAGCACCCGCAGCGCAGCGCGGGCAATGGCGCAGGCAAGCGGGTTTCCACCAAAGGTGCTGCCGTGCTGCCCGGGCTTGAGCACGCCAAGAACATCGCTGTTGGAAAGGACCGCCGAGACCGGGTAAAAACCGCCGGAGAGGGCCTTGCCGATCAACGTTACGTCCGCTTCGATGCCTTCGTGCGCTTCGGCAAGCAAGGCGCCGGTGCGGCCAAGGCCAGTCTGGATTTCATCGAGGATGAGCGTGACGTTATTTTCAGTGCAGAGTTCGCGCACCCTGGTGAAATAACCGTTTGGCGGAATGATTACACCGGCTTCGCCCTGGATCGGCTCGACTAGAAACCCGACGGTGTTGGGGGTCAATGCCGCCGCAAACGCGTCGATATCGCCGAAGGGGACGACTTTGAAGCCCGGCGCGAACGGGCCGAAATTATCGCGGGCCGAAGGGTCAGTGCTGAAGCCGACGATGCCCATGGTGCGACCATGGAAATTATCGGAACAGACGATGATCTCCGCGGCATTTTCCGGAACGCCCTTGACCTCGTAACCCCATTTGCGCACGGCCTTGATGGCGGTTTCGACAGCTTCTGCGCCGCTGTTCATCGGCAGGATCTTATGCGAGCCGGTGAGGGCGGCGAGTTCTTCGTAGAACAGGGCCAGCTGGTCATTGCGGAAGGCGCGGGAGGTGAGCGTGAGCTTGCCTGCTTGCTCGGTCATGGCCTCCAGGATTTTGGGATGGCAATGGCCCTGGTTGACGGCCGAATAGGCTGAGAGGCAGTCAAGATAGCGATTGCCGTCGATATCCCATACGTACACGCCTTCGCCGCGCTCCAGCACCACATCGAGCGGCTTGTAGTTGTGCGCCCCAAGGCGGGATTCCGTCGAGATCAGATCAGCGGCTGTGTGCAGCAAAGTATCCTCCTATTGTGTCATACGTTCAGAGCGGCAGCGCTCTGTTCGGATAATGTCGGTTTGTCGAAAATCTGCCGGCCAAACAGGCTGGCAACGAGATCGACGAGGAGCAGGGCACTCTTGCCGCGCTCATCCAGGAACGGGTTGAGCTCCACCACGTCGAGCGAACCGACGACGCCGGAATCGTGCAGCATCTCCATGACGAGATGCGCTTCGCGGTAGGTCGCGCCGCCGGGAACCGTGGTTCCGACGCCCGGTGCAAAAGACGGATCGACGAAATCCACATCAAAACTGACATGCAGGATGCCGTTGGCCTTCTGTACGCGCTCGATAATGCGGCGCAGCAGTTTGACAACGCCGAATTCATCGATCTGCCGCATGTCGATGACATCGATGCCGCGCTCACGCAGAAGCACGCGTTCGGTCTTGTCGATGGAGCGAATGCCGAAGAGATGGAGGTTTTCCGGCTTGACGAAACCATGCGGCTCATCGCCGAAGACGCCTTCAAGGCCGGGTTCGCGGCACAGGAGCGCTGCCGACATGCCGTGCATGTTGCCGGATGGCGAGGTGGCGGGCGTATTGAAATCGGAATGCGCGTCGAGCCAAAGCACGAACAATTCGCGGTTGTGCTCTTCGCAATAGCGCGCGATGCCGCCAATCGATCCCATGGACAGGCTGTGATCGCCGCCAAGAATGACTGGGAACGTGCCGTTTGCCATCGCGTCATAGGTCTCGACGGCCAGCATGCGGGACCAGGCAGCGATTTTCTCGATGTAGTGCGCAAGACCCTGGACAGGCGGAACAACAGGCAATGTCTTCGGGAGACGCAAATCACCGCGATCTTCCACCGGGTGGCCGAGGTCTTCGAGCATATGTATCAGCCCGGCAGTGCGCAGCGCAGCGGGGCCCATCAATGCCCCAAGCCTTCCCGCGCCTTCTTCGATCGGCGCGCCGATGACAGTCAGCTTCTGCTTGTGCGTGTCCTCGAAATTGTTCTGCATGTTAATAAGCAACCGCCACTCTCGCGTTTGAAGGTTCCGGGATCGAACTAGAATATCACGTTTCAGCGGCAATATTGGCAGTTCGACGCGGTGACAAAAAGACAGCATCCTGATAGAAATGCACATATTAATGAGCACTTTGCTCAATGAATTTGATCAGATTGGACGACGATGGATGATGTAGACCGCAAACTGCTGTCTTTGCTGCGGGATGATTGCCGCATGCCGGTTTCATCCATGGCAACTATTCTGGGTATTTCGCGTGCTACGGTGCGGACGCGTATCGACAGGCTGACCACAAACGGCACGATCCAGAGTTTCACTGTCAATTTGAAGGCAGGTGCGGGCATTTATGGCGTCCGGGCCGTAGCCATGATCGAGGTGGCGGGGCAAGCCGCCGAAAAGGTTGTGCGGCGGTTGCAAGGCTTTCCGGAAATCCGTGCGCTGCATACCACGAACGGGCGTTGGGATATCGTTGCCGAAATCGAAGTCGAGACCCTGGAGGCTTTCGACCGAACGTTGCGCGACATTCGCCATATTGACGGAATCACCTCGACGGAGACAAGTATCCTGTTGTCCACTCGCAAAAGTTAATCGCCATATGTGGGGTGATAAAATACTTGAAGGGCATCAAGTATTGGTCTTGGCGCAACAAGGGTCGCAGTGGCACTGTGCGTGGTTCGACAGGCTCACCATGAGGGAGGTGAGTAGACTGCAGACTAGTCACTCGCCTTGCCCAACTTGGCTCGCTGCAAGCAACCACCTTCCTCATGGTGAGCCTGTCGAACCACGCACAACGCTGTTGCTCATGATTGATCGGAGAGGTTCGTACATTATGTATTGCCTGTTAATTGAGGAGGAGTGGTTTGCATATTCGTGAGATTCCATGGTTGGAACCTGTCGAAGCCGCCGAGCGATTGCGGGCTCTCGGGGGACTGAGCTTTCTCGACAGTGCCATGCGTCACGACACCCTTGGACGCTACTCCTATGTGGCGGCTGATCCATTCGGCAAACTCGTCGTCGAAAAGGGGGTGGCGCGCTGGAATGGCGCCGCCGTAGACTGCCATCCGCTCGAGGCGATTTCGCACTATCTCGACCTTTACCGGCTCGATGGTCAGCCCGGTCTTCCACCATTTCAGGGCGGCGCAATCGGCTATTTTTCCTATGAATTCGGGCGATTGCTGGAGCGCTTGCCGCAGCCGGATGCGCCGGCGCAAGGCTCGATACCGGATGCGGCCTGGTATTTTTACGATGTGGTGCTGGCGTTCGATCACCAGGCCGGAAAAGTCTGGCTTTTGTCATCGGGATTGCCGGAAGCGGACGAGGCTGCCCAGCAAAGGAAAAGTATCGAGCGTTCGGAATCGTTCCTGCGGCTTCTGCGAGAGCAACCAAAACAGGAGACTTCGAAAGTCTCGCAGCAGCGGATTGCGCGGGCGTCCTGGCGATCGAATTTCGAGCGCGACGCCTATATGCAGTCCGTTGCCAGGGTGGTGGAATACATCCTCGACGGCGATATCTTTCAGGCCAACATCGCGCAGCGATTTATCGCCGATCTGCCGGAAGGCTTTGCACAGTGGCAGTTCTATAAGGCACTGCGCCGGCGTAACGCTGCGACCTTTGCCGCCTATCTGGATCACGGCGATATCGTGATTGCGTCGAGCTCCCCGGAGCGGTTTGTCGCGGTGAAAGGCGATCAGGTCGAGACGCGTCCGATCAAGGGTACGATGCCGCGGTCGCCAGATCCCAACGAAGACAGGAAGTTGGCCGATATACTTCTCAAATCGGAGAAGGACCGCGCGGAAAACCTGATGATCGTCGATTTGATGCGCAACGATCTTTCCCGCGTTTGCCGACCGCATTCCGTGCTGACACCCGTCCTTTGCGGGCTTGAAACCTATGCGAGTGTGCATCATCTGGTTTCCGCCGTCACAGGGCGGCTGATGGAAGGCAAATCCCTGATGGATCTGATCAGGGCAGCTTTCCCGGGTGGGTCAATCACAGGCGCGCCAAAACTGCGGGCGATGGAGATCATCACCGAGATCGAGCGCGAGGCGCGGGGCGTCTATTGCGGCTCGATCGGTTTCATCGGCTTCAATGGCAATTTCGACGGCAATATCGGCATTCGCACCGTGCTGTTTCAGGGCGGGAAGGCTGTGTTTCAAGTGGGCGGCGGTATTACAGCGCTATCCGATCCTGCGGCCGAATATCAGGAAACGCTGGACAAGGCGGCGCGCATCTTTGCAGTTTTCGACCAGGGTGATGCGCCATGATCCTGATCATCGACAATTACGACTCCTTCGTCTTCACCGTGGCACGCTATTTTGCCGAACTTGGCGTCGAAACGCAGGTGGTCCGCAATGACGCAATTACGGCGGCGGAAGTCGAGCAGCTCGCACCCGAAGCAATTGTCGTTTCACCGGGGCCGTGCGGGCCGCGCGAGGCCGGGCAGTCGATGGAGATTATCCAGACGTTGAGCGGACAGGTGCCAATTCTCGGCATCTGTCTCGGCCATCAGTGCATCGGCGAAGTCTTTGGCGGCAAGGTCGTGCGGGCGCAAGAACCGATGCATGGGCGAGCCTCGGCCATCAATCATGGCGGGACAGACATCTTCAAGGGGCTGCCGAGCCCGTTCCGCGCCGGCCGCTATCACTCGTTGATCGTGGAGTCCGTCAAGGATGGCAGCGATCTGTCGGTTACTGCGCGATCGGACGCCGGCGAGATCATGGGCCTCACCCATATCAGCCACCCGACCTATGGCGTGCAGTTCCACCCTGAATCAGTATTGACGGAATATGGCCACGCCATGCTGGGGAATTTCCTGCGGCTTTCGCGCCAGTTCAAGAGATTTGCGCCGTGACGGCCTGCAAATGGCGCTTTACTGCGATCCGGTGCTCATGAACTCACAAGTTCACTGCGCTCCGGTTCTCGAAAATCACCATTTTCGACTCGTCCTGACGCAAATCTCAATAAACTGCAAAGCGCCGCTATTTTTGCCTCTTTGTTCGATATTCCTGTTGGTCGTAACGTCAATCATCCGCTACACACTCAACTGAACCACGCCGTCACTTATCTGGCGCAGTGTCAAAATAATCCATAGAGCCACAGGCAGGAGAAAGACCATGCTTCGCAAGACCGATTTCTATATCGATGGAAAGTGGATAGCGCCGGTAGTGGCGAAAGAGCTTGAGGTCATCAATCCGGCCGACGAGCAGGCATTTGCCGTGATCTCGCTGGGTTCTGCAGCAGATGTTGACAAAGCCGTATCCGCCGCGCGCAAGGCTTTCACCACATGGAGCGTGACCAGCCGCGAAGAGCGCCTGGCTTGGCTTGAGAGACTGCTCGCCGTCTACAAATCCCGCATCGCCGATATGGCCAAGGCGATCTCGTCCGAAATGGGCGCGCCGATCACGATGGCGCTCGATGAGCAGGCTGCATCCGGGACCGGCCATATCAAGGCTTTCATCCGGTCACTCAAAGAATTCGAGTTCGAGCGGCCGCTGAACGGTCACGACACGGTCCGGCTAGCCTATGAGCCGATCGGTGTCTGCGGTCTGATCACGCCGTGGAACTGGCCGATGAACCAGGTGGTTCTGAAAGTCGTTCCAGCGATTGCCGCCGGTTGCACGGTCATCCTCAAGCCCTCCGAAATTGCCCCGATCTCGTCGGTGATCTTCGCTGAGATGGTCGATGCCTCGGGTCTTCCCGCCGGTGTGTTCAATTTGGTCAATGGTGATGGCCCATCGGTTGGTGCCGCCATGTCAGCTCATCCCGGCATCGACATGATGTCGTTCACGGGTTCCACCCGCGCTGGCGTTGCCGTGACCAAGGCTGCAGCCGATACGGTCAAGCGTGTATCGCTGGAGCTCGGCGGCAAGTCCCCGAATATCGTGTTTGCAGATTCGGATGTAGAAGCTGCAGTCAAGCGCGGTGTCGAGCATGTGTTCAATAATACCGGCCAGTCCTGCAATGCACCGACGCGCATGCTGGTGGAGCGCTCGGTCTATGGCAAGGCGACCGAAATCGCTGCCGAGACCGCCAAGGCAACCAAGGTAGGTGATCCATCGCAGGATGGCGATCACATGGGCCCGCTTGTATCTGAGATGCAGTTCAACAAGGTACAGGGACTGATCGAGCAGGGCATCAAGGAAGGCGCGCGGCTGATTGCCGGCGGTACCGGACGTCCCGAAGGCTTCAATCGCGGTTACTACGTCCGTCCGACGGTTTTCGCCGACGTCAACAATGACATGGTGATCGCCCGCGAAGAGATCTTCGGACCGGTGCTGGCGATGATCCCCTTCGACACGGAGGAAGAAGCGGTCGAGATCGCCAATGATACGCCCTACGGTCTTGCTGCCTACATCCAGTCGGGCGATCGCGAGCGCATCAAGCGCGTCTCGAAGCAGTTGCGCGCTGGCATGGTGCGTATTAATGGTGCCGACCATGCGGCAGACGCGCCGTTCGGCGGCTACAAGCAGTCGGGCATCGGGCGTGAAGGCGGTCACTTCGGGATCGAGGATTTTCTTGAGGTGAAGGCGATCAGCGGTTGGGAAGATAACGCTGCCTGAATCTTAACTGACGAGACGCCATATTTGTCAGGAAGGCAGGTGCGGATAGATGGAAACAGAAACTCTCCCGGAATCCGCACCTGAAGACGACGATGTCAACATCTATGGTGAGGACGGTGCTGTCCGCACCTCCTATCTAGCGCGTGTCGGCGCCGCCATCGCGGACCGGGATGTTCTGTTTCTAAGGTCGCATGTCGGCAAGCTGCACCAGTCCGAGCTTGGTCACGTCCTCGAGGCTCTGCAGCCGGATCAGCGCAGGGCGCTCGTTGAACTTCTGGGCGACGAATTCGATTTTGCCGCACTGACCGAGGTTGACGAAGCAGTTCGCCTTGAAATCGTCGATGCGATGCCCAACCGGCAGATCGCCGAAGGTGTGCAGGAACTCGATTCCGACGATGCGGTCTACATTCTCGAAGATCTCGAGCAGGAAGACCGCGACGAGATCCTGGCGCAACTGCCGTTTACCGAACGGGTTCGACTGCGCCGGTCCCTTGGTTACCCGGAGGAAACCGCCGGACGCCGTATGCAGACCGAATTTGTCGCGGTGCCGCCATTCTGGACTGTCGGCCAGACCATCGATTACATGCGCGACAATGATGACTTGCCAGAGTCGTTCTCGCAGATATTCGTTATCGATCCTATGTTCCGGCTTTTGGGCGCTATCGACCTCGATCGCATCCTGCGTACCCGGCGCGACGTCAAAATCGACGAGATCACACACGAGACGCGGCATGCGATTCCGGCGACCATGGACCAGGAAGAAGCCGCGCAAATCTTCGAGCAATACGATCTGTTATCGGCTGCGGTAGTGGACGAAAATGACCGGCTTGTCGGTGTTCTGACCATCGAGAACATCGTAGACGTTATTCAGGAAGAGGCCGAGGAAGATATCTTGCGTCTCGGCGGCGTCGGCGACGAAGAACTGTCCGACTCGGTGCTGTCCACGTCGCGCTCACGCACGCCCTGGCTGGTGATCAACCTGTTCACTGCTTTCCTCTCGGCATCCGTGATCGGCTTGTTCGATGGTACCATCCAGCAGATGGTGGCTCTGGCAGTGCTCATGCCCATCGTGGCATCCATGGGCGGCAATGCCGGCACGCAGACGATGACCGTGACGGTCCGCGCGCTGGCGACACGCGACATGGATATTTACAATGCTGGCCGCATCATCCGTCGCGAGGCTTCGGTGGGGCTTATCAACGGTGTTATTTTCGCGATCATGATCGGTATTATCGCCGGTCTCTGGTTCGCAAATGTCAATATTGGCGGTATCATTGCTGCAGCGATGGTCATCAACATGCTTGCAGCCGCGCTTGGTGGTATTCTGATTCCGTTGTTGCTGCATCGTTTTGGTGCTGACCCGGCCATAGCGTCGGCGGTGTTCGTCACCACGGTGACCGATGTCGTTGGTTTTTCATCGTTTCTCGGCCTGGCAACCTGGTGGTTTGGCTTCAAATAGCATCCGTTTAGCAAATTGTGGACTAAAGTTTACAACCGAATACAATCGTGCAATTGACTTTTACGTAATTGCGTGAGCAAAAGATTCAACCGATACGACTGGGGCTGTGTCTGCAATGCGCGAATATTACACCATTACTGAACTGACACGGGAGTTTGGCGTGTCGACGCGCACGTTACGGTTCTACGAGGATGAGGATCTGATTCATCCGGTCAGACGCGGACGAACCAGGCTATTCCGGCCGTCCGACAGGCATTTGCTCAAACAGATTCTCCGCGGCAAACGGCTCGGGTTCTCCATTGCCGAGATTCAGGAAATCATTCAGATGTACAAGGAGCCGCCCGGAGAAATGGGCCAGCTGCATCTGATGATGAAGCGTGTCGAGGAAAAGCGCGCAGAGCTGCGCCAGAAGCGCCGCGACATCGAGGAAACACTGGCTGAACTCGATCAGGTCGAGGAAGGTTGTATCGAGCGGCTGGCTGAGTTGGGCGTTAATACGTAAACATCACTGCGGCATGTTTTCCTGCGTGCAGATGCCGGCGATCTGCTGCATCTGCGGATCGTTTTGATCGCGCTTTCCCGCAAACATTTCATCGAAGATGCCCTGCGCTTCGGTTTGCCCGATGACGCAATTGCAGAACTTCTCGCAAAAAGCCTTGTCGTTGTCGTTCTGGCAACTCTGCACGCAGGCCTTGCCGAAGACCTCGCGTGGCGCTGGAACCGCCGGTGGGAACAGTTGTGAAACAAGAAAAACACAGGCGATGATCACTGGTTGGTGGATCAGATAGAAGGCAAGACTGTGCCTGCCGATGAAGCGCAGGCCGCGATCGAGCCAGGATGGCGCGATGTTTCCGGCAAACAATTTGAGCGCACCGAAATGTTGCATCGTCTTGGCGAGCGCCATGCCTGCAAGAACAGCGCCGAACCATGGAAAGATCGGGACGTAATCGTTTGATCTTATGATGATTTCCGAGAGGCCGAGCGGCCAGAATACCGGCGAATCGAATGCCGGCGAGACGAAATAATGCGGAAGGGCAATGACCGCCGCTGCTGCCGCAGCAATAACCAGCGCAGGCAACCGCAAGAACAGCAGTCCCAGAACACTCGCCGCCGCTATTTCGTGCAGGATCCCGAAAAACACGAAGGTCTCCGGCGTGACGTACATCGTGACGAGGGTGATCGCCAACGCGGCAGCGATGATCTGGGCGAGGCGGATGCCGAACGAGCGCCAGCGAATGCCACGCCCATGCGCCAGCACAAGGCTGAACCCGACAAGCGCGAGGAAAGTCGAGGCGATGACCCGCGCGTATAGTTTCCAGGCGCCATGACCCGTCGTTCCGGGTTCGAGATAGCCGAAAAACTCGAAATCCCAGCCCGTGTGGTAGGTCGCCATGGCGACAAGGGCGATACCGCGCAACACGTCCAGCTTGCCAAGACGCGTCTTGGGGGGGGCATTCACAGTCTCGGCTTTATTCATGTGCAGGGAACTCGATCATTGCAGCAATTGGCGCAAGCTAAGTGAGTTGGGCCGCAAAATCCATCGTCTTTGACGCGCTGGCGAGGTAAGTTTTTTCGTACATATTCAAAGGTTTCTTGTGAAACGGACATATTATGTCGCTTGATTGACTGCTATCGCTGGTCCCGCGGTCGAAACTTCAGCCTACGCTCGAATCAAATGCCCCCATAGTCATCCCAGTGATCAATCAGGTTCGCCATCCTATCTGGATTACCACGGCCAAGCGCCCGACGGCGCGGGTCTTCGCGATCCTCTTTGGCATCGAATCGATGGCACGGGCGATCATCACCAGTGTCGTGCCGATCCAGACCTACGACCTCATGCAGAGCGAGCGCGGCGTCAGTATCCTTTACACCTGCATGTCATTGCTCGGGCTGATCTCGACGCTGTCGATCCCGCTGCTCATCGTTCGTATTCCCAGGCGTTGGGTTTACACGGCGGGAACCGTATCCCTGATCCTCGGGTGCTTTGCCTTTGCGCTTGATACGCTGCCGGGGCAGGCGGCAGGGCTATTCCTGCGCACGTTCGGCTCGGGAACCTTGTCGATCACGCTCAGCCTCTACATCATGGATCACATCAAGAAGGGTGAACTGGTCCGCGCCGAGTCCGTGCGAATGGCAACGGCGACGTTTGCCTGGACCGCCGGTCCGTTCCTCGGCGTTTTCCTCTACACACAAGTCGGGATGGTCGCGCCGTTCCTGTTGTCGATCGGCTTCTCGCTGCTGCTGCTGACACTGTTCTGGTATTTCCGTCTCAGCGACAATCCGGCGCTGCAGAAGGGCCCGAGCCGCCCGGCCAATCCTATCGCCAATGTGCGCCGCTTCGTCGTGCAGCCGAGATTGCGGCTGGCCTGGCTGATCGCCTTTTCGCGCTCGTGCTACTGGAGCACGTTTTTCGTCTATGGACCGATCCTCATGGTGGCGACGGGGCAGGGCAATCTTGCCGGCGGCCTTCTGGTTTCGCTCGGCAACCTGTTTCTCCTCGGCTCCATCCTGTGGGGCAAGGTTGGCATGGCGAAGGGACTGATGCGGACGATTTCCGGTGTATTCGTATTGCTCGCCGTGGCACTCATAGGAGCGGGCATTGCCGGCGAAAGATTTCCCATGGTGGCTGCCATCATGCTGCTTTTTGGAGCCTTTTTCTGCGTGGCTATCGACACGCTTGGCTCAACGACCTTCATTCGCGCAGTCCATCCGCATGAGCGGGCACAGATGACGGCGGTTTACCGGACTTATCTCGATTTTTCCGAGATATTGCCTGCGTTTTTCTATTCGATCATCCTGACGTTTTTCCATCTCGGCTCGATTTTCATCGCGCTCGCCATGCTGATGATATTCACGGCCGTGTTCGTCTGGCGTTACCTGCCGCGCGGTTTATGAGTCAGCGCTGACGCTGTTTTGCATCAGCACGTCGCGTGCCCTGGAAAAGAACTGGCGTCTGAGCAGCACTATGGCAACCAGCGTCGTCGTGATCATGAACAGCACGGGATGCAGAAACCATCCGAGATATCCGATGGAAAAGAAGATGCCGCGCAAGCCGCTGTTGAAATGCTGGCCGGCCTGGATATTTATCCCCGCCGCGCGATTAATTCCCGCAAGCACAACCGGATCGTCAGGGCCCTTATCGCGCGCCATTGGAACGCTACCGATCAGGATCGAACAATAGTTGAAAAGCCGATATGACCAGGCGAATTTGAAGAATGCATAGGCGAAGAGAACGAGAAGCCCGAGGATTTTTGTTTCAAACAATTGTTGGGTGGTATTGCCCAGGAACGGTAGGTCGTGAAACAGCGTCAGAACGCGGCCGGACGAATTCAACAAGCCGAAACATCCGCCAATCGCCAGAATGGAGGTTGAGGCAAAAAAGCCGGTGCCCTGCTGCAGGCCGATCATGATGCTTGTGTCGATCATGCGCAATTCGCGTGTCGCCATGGTCGCCATCCATTGCCGCCGCGCCTGGTTCATCTCGTAGGTCAGGGATTTTTTGCCTAAAAACCCATTTGCGGTGGTATGGGAATAGAGCGCCCAGACGATGAAGAAATAAACCAGGGCAAATATGTCGAGCCAATAGGATGTGTTCGGGGCGGCTTCCATTGGATCTCTCTGTGGCGCAACAACTGATGAAATGCGAATGTACGTGAATCTGACCGGTTCGCAAATCTCGCGGATAGGCGTTTACAGGCTTTTTCTTTGACTTTTGCGCCGGGTGACCTATGTCGTAGAAACGCAAGGTGAAGTCGGTGCCGGGCTGCGGCAAATGTTGCCAGCAAGCCATTATGCGTCACAGGTGCTCTCACCAATTCAAAGGCGCTAAATGTTTCTGTCGGTTTTCGATCTGTATAAAATCGGCATCGGTCCGTCGAGTTCCCATACGATGGGCCCGATGACCGCTGGCAGCCTGTTTCTTGAGGAACTCAAGAGCGGGCAATGGCCACGGCCGACCGGCGTCAAGGTTGATCGACTGCGCGTGCACCTGCATGGTTCGCTGGCTTTTACCGGCATCGGCCACGCGACCGATCGCGCTGTCATTCTCGGGTTGTGCGGCCTGTTGCCGGCCACCGTCGATCCAAACGAAATGGACGCACTACTCGAGACCGTGAAGCAGACCAAACGCATTTCGCCCGAAGGCCATCCGTCCTATCGCTTCGATCCGGCGACCGATCTCATCATGGATCGTCGTACGCCGCTTCCCGGTCACGCCAACGGCATGGCATTTGAAGCCTATGACGTCGATGACCGGTTGCTCTTGCGCCGGATTTTCTATTCGGTCGGCGGCGGTTTCGTTGTGACCGAGGAAGAGCTGGAGGCCGCGAAAACCCGCACAGCGCCGAAGCCCGAACATCCGGTACCTTTCCCGTTCAAGAATGCCGCTCAGATGATGAGCATGGCGAAGGAAAGCGGCCTTTCCATTGCTGAAATGAAACGCAGTAACGAAGAAGTCTTCATGAGCCGCGATGAGCTGAACGCGGGTCTCGACCGGATCTGGGCTGCGATGCGCTCCTGTATCGATCGCGGCCTTGAGCAGGAGGGCATCATGCCGGGCGGTCTGAAAGTCAAGCGCCGAGCACGCTATCTGCATGATCGTTTGCAGGAGGAGTGGCGGCAAAACCGTATCAATCCGCTCCTCGCCAATGATTGGCTCTCTGTCTATGCGATGGCGGTCAATGAGGAGAATGCAGCGGGCGGACGGGTGGTGACGGCGCCAACCAATGGTGCTGCCGGCGTCGTCCCTGCGGTGCTGCGCTACTATCTGCATTTCCACGACGATGCCGACGACAACGGCATTCGTGATTTCCTGCTGACCTCGGCGGCTATCGGCGGGGTGATCAAGACCAATGCGTCGATTTCCGGTGCAGAAGTCGGTTGTCAGGGCGAAGTAGGTTCCGCATCCGCCATGGCTGCCGCCGGACTTGCTGCGGTGCTTGGCGGTTCGCCGGAACAGATCGAAAATGCCGCCGAAATTGCGCTGGAGCATCATCTCGGCATGACCTGCGATCCGGTTGCCGGTCTGGTGCAGGTGCCCTGCATCGAGCGCAATGCGCTTGGTGCGGTGAAGGCGGTTACGGCAGCTTCGCTGGCGGTCAAAGGCGATGGCACGCATTTCGTGCCGCTGGATGCGTGTATCGAAACGATGCGGCAGACCGGCGTCGACATGAACGAACGTTACAAGGAAACCAGTCTTGGCGGGTTGGCCGTTAATGTCGTCGAATGTTAAAAGACCTTTGCCAATCCACCCTGATGGTCGTCTGACGCGATTTTCTGCGCTTCCGGTGCTCACGGACCAACAAGTCCGCGGCGCTCCGGTTCTCGAAATCCGCACCGGCTAACTCATCAGGCTGAATTCTCAATACGTCTTCACGGCGCTTGTGGAGAAGCTGCCATTATGGTTGACGCCACAACCTGAAAGCGTAAATGCTAGAGCATGGCCCTCAATCTCGTAAAACTCTGCGTCGGATGCAGTGCAATCGAAGAACTCGCGGCGTGGATCGACTTCAAGCTCGACGAGCGCAGACGGGCAGGGTTACCAGCCGAACAATTCCACACAACCCGCATGGTGCCAAAGCGCGTCGAGGAACTGCTCGACGGCGGATCGCTTTATTGGGTGATCAAAGGCAATGTCCAATGCCGCCAGCGACTGACGGATATCCGGACCTTTACGGACGATGAAGGTACCTCACGCTGCCACCTCGTGCTCGACCCGCGCATCATTCCAACGGAATGGCAGCCGCGCCGGGCATTTCAGGGCTGGCGTTATCTGACCAGCGAGGACGCGCCCTTCGATGAGGGACGCGGCAAGATCGGGCGGGCGAAACTGCCGCCAGAACTTCGCAACGAGCTTGCGGCTCTAGGCTTGCTCTAGGAAACTCGAAGTCTTACCGCTGATATTCCGTTGCGGCTGTCAGAGTGCAAACGCAGCCGCACAGGCGGCATTGCGGCGCGTCGCGTGCGCGCAGCCTGACAAAGCAGGACATTTACCAGATCTATGGTCTTGAAGGCAGAATTGCCCCGGCGCAGGTCAGCAATCTTCATTGCAGCCTGTTGCAGAGCCTGCATGCCGCCGAAAAATGGCTTGGTTTCTCTGGCTGTCAGATCAGCCGGGCTATGTATTTCTTTGGTACTGGACATTCGCAAAACCCTTTACGCTATACAAATCGGGGTCTTTCAGATCGCGTGCCTTACGATTGCGGAGCAATGGCAAAGCAGTTGAATTTCTGGCGTTTCAGTGCGGCACAAGCAGTGTTGGCTTCCTTGGCAGAGGGGATGCCGGCAAAGCGAGCGCGGTGATAGGTTGTCGACCCCTTCTGGAACTTTTCCGTGTAGGGCGAGAGTGCTGCGATCGGACCGCCAACCTGCGCGGCGGCCTTGGATAGCATTGCCTTGGCTTCCTCGGAGCTGCCGACCGAAGCGATCTGCACCATCCAGCCGCCCGAAGGAGCCGATGCGGTTGTCACCGGATCGACCTCGTCGACATCGCCTTCGCCGATTTCAATCTTCGGCGATGGAGCAGGGACATGCAAAATACGCTCGGCTGGCGAGGGGGTCGGTGCCGGTTCTGCATAGGCCGTCACGACCTCTGCAGGCTGTTCAGCCATTGCCTGCTCACGTTGAACGGGGATTGGCGCCTCGGCGCTCGCGGGGAGTTCAACAGCCGCGACCTCGACCTTGCTGTTCTTGCGCGAAGCAATCAGATTGCCGCCGTCACGGCGCGATGCCGCCGGGAGATATTTGGCAATGAGACCCGCCATTTGGGCATCGCGTGCCGGCGTGCTGGATCCGCCCATGACGACCGCAACGAGCTTCTTTCCGTCGGTGCTAACCGACGAAACCAGGTTGAAACCAGAAGCGCGGGTATAGCCGGTCTTTATACCATCAACACCCTGGATCTTGCCGAGAAGGCGGTTGTGGCCAACGATACGGCGGCCACGATAGCTGAAGCTCCGGGTGGAGAAGTAGCTGTAATACTGTGGGAAATGCTCACGAAGAGCGACGCCTAGCAATGCGAGGTCGCGCGCGGACGAATGCTGATTGGGGTCAGGCAGGCCGTTTGCATTGCGGAACTGCGTATTGCGCATGCCGAGTTGACGGGCCTTGTTGGTCATCATCACGGCAAAGCGTGGCTCCGATCCGCCGAGGAACTCTGCGATGGCTGTGGCCGAGTCGTTTGCCGATTTGGTGATGAGCGAGAGAATCGCAGCTTCCGCGCTGATCGTCTGTCCGGGCTGGAAGCCAACTTTTGTGGGCGGCTGCGCTGCCGCGTAGGCGGAGACAGGAATTGGCGTCGATTTGGAAACCTTGCCGGATGCCATCGCGTCGAACAGCATATAAATCGTCATCATTTTCGTCAGGGATGCCGGGTAGCGCTGGGCATCCGCGTTGGATGAATACAGCGTCTTGCCCGTATTGGCATCGACGACGATAGCCGCTTCTTTCGAAGCTGCGGCTGCCAAAGGCGATTCAGCGATGTTTATCCCGGCGCCTAACAGCAGAGCCAGAAATGCATAACCCAATTTTTGTACGTAGTTGGAACCTTGGTGGGCCTTATGATGCACAATCAACACCTGCTCGAATATGCGCGTAGAAACTTTCCTGATGACCCTGATGCATCAGAACGAATTTGTGGACTTTAGTCGCACCAGCGTTACCAAACTGTTTATGGTAACCGGGCCGTTCACCTTTTCCGCAATATTTGGGTTAAATTTTAGATTAATATTGCACAGCGGTATAAATTTGACTTTTTGTGCACTGCACCCTACCTCTGGGTGGGTAGGAAATTTCAACTTTGAAAGGATCTACAAATGGCCACTCCGTTCGAAACTCTGAATGAATCGAGCAAGGAATTTGCCAATACCGCGATGAAGAGCGTTTCGGCTCTCACCCATGGGTTGCACACGATCGCCAACGAGGCGGCCGACTATTCCAAAAAATCATTCGAAGAGAGCAGTGCACTCATCGAAAGGCTGGCTACCATCAAGTCGCCTGAACAGATATTTGAAACCCAGAGCGCATTTTCGAAAAAGGCGTATGAGGCCTTTGTTGCCCACGCGACGAAATTCGGTGAGCTCTATGCCGATCTCGCCAAGGAAGCCTACAAGCCCTATGAGGCAGCCGTAGCGAAGGTGACGAAGTAAATATCATCTATTTCGTCGCTCCAAAAAGCCCGGCTGCCACGCGCAATCGGGCTTTTTTTATTTCTGCGGGGCAATTCGGCCTTTGCAACCGCAACTTGATATTGCAAGCTTCAGGAGAGGGCTTAAAATCAAGCCGGAGCGACCTACATAGAATGCATAGAGCGACACACTATAAGAATGCGGGTATCGGAAAAGATGAAGCGGTTTTCACCCATGATGCAGGATGAGGACAAGGGAAGCGGCAACGGCCCCGGTCGGGGAACGGCTGTCATAACCCGGACCAAACCCAAACTGAAAAAGCCCAGTCTTTATCGCGTGTTGCTTCTGAATGACGATTACACGCCCATGGAATTCGTCATTCACGTCCTGGAGCGGTTTTTCCAGAAGAACAGAGAAGATGCTACACGCATCATGCTCCATGTGCATAATCATGGGGTCGGAGAATGTGGTGTCTTTACCTATGAGGTCGCGGAGTCCAAGATGACCCAAGTCATGGACTATGCGCGGCAAAACCAACATCCGCTGCAATGCGTGATGGAGAAAAAGTGAGGTTTCATGCCATCTTTCTCACCTAGTCTGGAGCGCGCCCTGCATCAGGCGCTGACAATTGCCAACGAGCATCATCACGAATATGCGACACTGGAGCATCTGCTTCTCGCGCTGATCGATGATCAGGATGCAAGCAGTGTCATGCGTGCGTGCAATGTCGACTTGGCTCAACTGACGCGAACTGTGACCGACTACGTCGACAACGAACTGGATAACCTTGTCACCGGTTACGATGAAGATTCGAAGCCGACTGCGGCTTTCCAGCGCGTTATCCAGCGTGCGGTCATCCACGTCCAATCCTCCAACCGCGAAGAAGTGACCGGAGCCAACGTTCTTGTTGCTATTTTTGCCGAACGCGAAAGCCATGCGGCTTTCTTCCTGCAGGAACAGCAGATGACCCGCTACGATGCGGTCAACTACATTTCCCATGGAATCTCCAAGCGCCCTGGCGCCTCGGAGCCGCGCACCCCGCTGGGAGCCGAGAGCCCCAACGAAGACAGCCATGCCGCCGAGTCGGAAGAGGGTGCGACCAAGAAGAAGCAGGATGCCTTGTCGGCCTACTGCATCAACCTGAATGATCGCGCCAAAGCCGGCAAGATCGACCCGCTTATCGGCCGTGATCAGGAGATCAACCGGACGATCCAGATCCTTTGCCGCCGTTCGAAGAACAATCCGCTTTACGTCGGCGATCCCGGCGTTGGCAAGACCGCCATTGCGGAGGGTCTCGCCAAGCGCATCGTCGAAGGCAAGGTTCCAAGCGTCCTTAGCGATGCGACCGTATTCTCGCTGGATATGGGCACATTGCTTGCAGGAACACGCTATCGCGGTGATTTCGAGGAACGTCTGAAGCAAGTCATCAAGGAGCTCGAAGAGTTTCCGGGTGCGATCCTGTTCATCGACGAAATCCACACGATTATCGGTGCCGGAGCCACGTCAGGTGGTGCGATGGACGCTTCCAATCTCTTGAAGCCAGCGCTTTCGACGGGTGCCATTCGTTGCATCGGTTCAACGACTTACAAGGAGTTTCGCCAGTTCTTCGAGAAGGACAGGGCTCTTGTACGGCGTTTCCAGAAGATCGATGTCAATGAACCCTCGATCCCCGATGCTATCGAGATCATGAAGGGTCTGCGGCCATATTTCGAAGACTTCCACAAGGTCAAATATACTGTAGAAGCGATCAAGTCGGCTGTTGAGCTTTCTGCCCGCTACATCAATGACCGCAAATTGCCGGACAAGGCGATTGATGTCATCGACGAGACTGGTGCCAGCCAGATGCTGTTGCCGGAAGCGAAACGCAAGAAGTCGATTGGCGTGAAGGAAATCGAAGCAACCATCGCCACGATGGCCCGCATCCCGCCGAAGACTGTTTCGAAAGACGACGAAGCCGTGCTCTCCAATCTCGAGGCGGAACTGAAGCGCGTCGTCTACGGTCAGGATCTTGCCATCGAAGCACTGTCGTCCTCGATCAAGCTGGCACGTGCCGGCCTGCGCGAGCCGGAAAAGCCGATCGGGTCCTACCTGTTCTCCGGTCCAACCGGTGTGGGCAAGACCGAGGTCGCCAAGCAATTGGCAGCCTCGCTCGGCGTGGAACTGCTGCGTTTCGACATGTCGGAGTATATGGAGCGTCACACGGTATCGCGCTTGCTCGGTGCACCTCCCGGTTATGTCGGCTTCGATCAGGGCGGCCTTCTGACCGACGGCGTCGATCAGCATCCGCATTGCGTCCTGCTGCTCGATGAAATCGAAAAGGCGCATCCGGACCTGTTTAATATCCTGTTGCAGGTCATGGATCACGGCAAGCTGACTGATCACAACGGCAAGCAGATCGATTTCCGCAATGTGATTCTGATCATGACGACCAATGCGGGCGCGTCCGATGCGGCGAGAGCGGCAATCGGCTTCGGTTCGTCGCGTCGTGAAGGCGATGACATGGAAGCGATCAACCGGCTGTTCACGCCGGAGTTCCGCAACCGTCTCGATGCGATCATTCCGTTCGGTGCGTTGCCGGTTCCGGTTATCCATCAGGTGGTGCAGAAGTTCGTCATCCAGCTCGAGGCACAGCTTGCCGATCGCGGCGTGACGTTCGATCTTCAGCAGGAGGCCATCGCCTGGCTTGCCGAGAAGGGTTACGACGATCGCATGGGTGCCCGGCCGCTTGGCCGCGTCATTCAGGAGCACATCAAGAAGCCGTTGGCGGATGAGGTGCTGTTTGGCAGGCTGAAGAAGGGCGGTACAGTCCGCGTTTCGGTTGCCGAGAAGCCTGATGGTTCGAAAGGTCTGGTTCTCGACTACATCGCAGACGAAGTCGTGGTGAAGCCGAAGAAGGAAATACCGGTCGAAAAGAAGCCATTGGCGAAGAAGAAGCCGGCACCGAAGAAGCCGCTTGAAAAAGCTGGGGCCGATGTGTCGGCCACCAGGAACGTCGCTTCGCTGCCACCCAAGGCGTCCGTGCCAAAAGTGCCTCGGAAGAAATAATCAAAAAGGCCACCTTCGGGTGGCCTTTTTCTTGATGGCATCCGTTCTTCCGTTTATCGCTGAGGCATGGCTGATTCCGGATTGCCCTCCCACCATGCGGATGAGAACCTGAGAACCCGTTTTTCGTGGTTTCTGTCAGGTGCATCTCTGATCACCAGCATTCCTGCGTTGATCCTGATGACAGCGCATGTGGGCTTTGCCGGGTTTGCCAGCGAAAATGGCGTGACGTTGCTACAGGCGACGTTCATGGTCGCCATTATCTGGGCTCTTCCCGCCAATATCGTCCTGATCGGTGCAATTGCGGGCGGTTATTCACTATTTGGCGCGGCAATTGCGGTCGGCCTGTCGTCGATCCGCCTGATGCCGATGGTGGCAGCCTTCGTGCCGGAAATGCGTGGGCCCAAGACGCGGAAGATTACCTTGCTGTTCCTGTCGCATTTCATTGCCGTCACCGCCTGGGTAATGGGCATGGACCGGCTCAAGCATGTTCCACGCGATATGCGAACGAGTTATTTCGCCGGTCTCGGCATTACGTTGACACTGACCAACACACTCGTGGTGGCTGTGGTCTATGTTCTCTCGACCGACTTTCCGCCATTGGTTTTCGCTGCGTTGTTCTTTTTGACGCCAATGTATTTTTTGACCTCGCTGTGGGGTTCGGCGCGCGATCGATCGGTCCATGTTGCCATGGTTTCAGGCCTACTGCTCTTTCCAGTGATCCATTCGATCGCGCCGGCTTATGATCTGCTGTTGACCGGCGTTGCCGGAGGGATTGTGACCATGGCTTACGTGCATCTGGCCAAAAGGAGCGCCACAGGATGACCTGGCAGAGCCTGACTGATTGGTGGTGGCCCTATCTGTTCATCCTGCTTGCAGGATGGTTGCCCACCGATGTCTGGCGCTTCATCGGCGTGTTTATCGGTGGCCGGGTCAGTGAAGAGTCCGAAGCTTTGATCGCAGTGCGAGCCGTCGCCACGGCGCTTGTCGCAGGGGTTATCGCCCAATTGATCCTCTACCCGAGTGGAGCGCTGGCGGAGACCTCAGTGTTTCTTCGGATAGGTGCAGCCGCAGCAGGCTTCGTTGCATATCTCGCTCTCGGCAGACGTGTGATCATCAGCGTGATCGCCGGCGAAGCCGTCCTGCTCTGCGGGCTGCTATTAACCTAAAGCCTTCCTGATTTTCTCTGCGTTTTCGGCGAGGACGTTCTGATCCTCCATCTGCCCGGTATGTGGCCGCAGAGCGACGCCGTCAAAACGCGGAATGATATGGAAATGCAGGTGGAAAACCGTCTGCCCGGCGGCCGGTTCGTTGAACTGGATGACAGTGACGCCATCGGCGCTGAAGGCCACTTTGACCGCGCGTGCGAGCTTCTGCGTGGTCGCAATGACGGCGGACAGATTGGCTTGGTCAACATCCAGAATATTGCGGAATGGCGCCTTGGTTATCGCAAGGCAATGACCTTTGCCTTGCGGCATGACATCCATGAAGGCATAGGTTTCCTCGTCTTCGTAGACCTCGTGCGACGGGATTTCCCCACGCAGGATCTTCGCGAATATATTGTTTGCATCATAGGGTGCGGTCATGGTGTACCTCGTTATGGGTCAGATTTCTTGAAGGGCGTATGCTCGTTGAGAACATGATTCATTAAGACAACGTCCTCGCGTTCGCGCTGCAAATAATCATCGATGGCGCGCCGCAATCCTGCATGGGCGAGATAGTGCACCGAGTGCGTCGTCACCGGTAGATATCCGCGTGCAAGCTTATGCTCACCCTGGGCGCCCGCCTCGACCACATGAAGTTTTCGTTCGATGGCGAAGTCGATCGCCTGATGATAACAGACCTCGAAATGCAGAAAACGGTGATCTTCGATACAGCCCCAATGCCTGCCGAAGAGCCGATCCGATCCGATGAAATTGATCGCGCCTGCAATGTAGCGCCCGTCACGCCGCGCCATGACCAGCACGATATCATCGGGCATGCGCTCGCCGATCAGCGTGTAAAACTTGCGATTGAGATAGGGGCGACCCCATTTGCGGCTGCCGGTATCCATATAGAACGCAAAAAAAGTATCCCAGATTTCCTGGGTGAGTTGACCGCCGGTCAGCCGGTCGATGCTGATGTCGTCGGCGAGAGCCTCGCGTCGTTCCTTCTTCAGTGCCTTGCGTTTACGCGAGGCGAGCGTTTCCAGGAAATCGTCATAGCTGGAATAGCCTTCATTGAAGAAATGAAACTGCTGGTCTATGCGGTGCAGGAAATCCGCATCGGTGAAGGCAGGCAGATCCGTTTCAGTGACGAAGGTGGAGTGGGCTGACGAAACGCCGAGTTGAAGGGTGAGCTGGCGCAGGCCATTGGCGAGAGCAGCCCGAGCCGCGGCGCCATCCCCATCGCGCCGAACCAGCAGCCGCGGTCCCGTCGCCGGGGTGAAGGGAATGCTTGCCTGCAATTTCGGATAATAGCGGCCACCGGCTCGTTCGAACGCATCGGCCCAGCCGTGATCGAAAACATATTCGCCTTGGCTGTGGCTCTTCAAATAGCAGGGGACGGCACCGATCAGAGCGCCACAATCGTCTTCCAGACGTAGAAACTGCGGCAGCCAGCCTGCTTTGCGTGCGACGCAACCGGAATCTTCAAGCGCAGACAGGAAGGCATGCGACAGGAAAGGATTGTAATCGGGCGCATCGCGAGATGTCCCGGAAAGCTCGGACCACTCCGTTTGTGTGAACGCGCCAACGCCATCGCAGACGCGCAAGGTGAAATCGCCTCGATCAAGATTTGGCATTTTTGAGTTTGGCTTCCTGATTGGGCGACAATGTTGAAAAACGGCCTTGCTGCCCCTTTTAAGCTAGGTATTTTGCCAAACGATACAAGAGCAAGCCCGGTTTGGGTTCAAGCAGCCCGCGGATCAAATCCCTCAAAAGTGATTTGGTCGACAACGGCGTCGCTGATGGCTTTTTCGGCGATGCTCCTTACCGTCCAGGAGATGACGGGCATGTCCATCGTTCCCCGGACGAATTCGACAAAACGGTTTTCCAGATGGTGGACATTGTAGGAGACGAAATCGATATTGTAGGCCAGCATGGAAAAATGTGCTTCGAGATCCTCATCGCGGATACCCTCAGCGGTCAGTCCGGCGGGAATGCTCGGCGCGTCCTTGCCGAAACGGCGGATCAGATGATGATCGAAGGACATGATTGCTGCCTGCCCGCTATATGCGACGAGATCGTCGGCAACCGCCTTTACCAAACCATCGTCGCGCCCGGGAATTCCCTTGAGTTCGATGACAATGGCCACGCGGCCGTCAATCAGCTTCAGGGCTTGGGCCAACGTCGGCACGTGATCCTGTGTGCCGCCAACACGAAGTTTGCCGGCTTGCTCGGCCGTCAGTTCGTCGATATTGCCTTTGCTCCCCGTCACCCGGTCCAGCGTGCCGTCGTGGAAGACAATGGCTTTGCCATCGGCAGAGAGATGGACATCGCATTCGATGGCAAAGCCGGCGCCTGCCGCCGCATCGAACGCTGAAAGAGTATTCTCCCAGCGCTTTTTGTTCAGATCGTGCAGACCGCGATGCGCGATGGGCACGTTTTTCAACCAATCAATAGAAGGCATGCTCAACGAACCTCGATAATGGCTTCGATTTCGACCGGTGCGTTCAGGGGCAGGGCGGCCGTGCCCACAGCCGAACGTGCGTGGCGGCCTGCATCACCCAACACAGCGACGAGCAGATCCGAGGCGCCGTTGGCGACGAGATGCTGTTCGACGAAATCCGGTTTCGATGCGACGAACACCGTAATTTTCACGATCCGCATGATCCGTTCGAAATCGCCCAGCGCTGCTTTTGCCTGCGCCAGAATATTGATCGCGCAGGCTTTGGCTGCTTCCTGGCCCTGTGCGACGTTCAACTCGGCACCCAAAAGTCCGGTGTGAATGAGCTTTCCGCCTGCCAGCGGCAATTGCCCCGACGTCAGAAGCAGGGAACCAGTTTGGGCGAACGGAACATAGTTGGCTGCCGGTGCCGCAGCAACAGGTAGCGTGATGCCAAGCTCCTGCAGGCGTTTTTCGATGGTGCTGGTCATGGGATAATTTCCTTATGTTTTCGGAATCGCGAGGGATTGTGAAAGAAGTTGCGATTTTTGCCTCGCTTCCGCCAAGAGTTATTTTAATATGCACGTTCAAATATTGGAGAATCTTGTCGATGCGCGTTCTACCCGTTGTTGTTTTCAGTCTCGGTGCCTTGGGCCTGACCGGCTCCTCCATGGCTTTTGCGGCTGGAACCGCGACTCTTGTTCCGCATCGCGCCATTTACGATCTCAAACTGGACAGTGCGCAGGACAGTAGCGGCATTACAGGTCTGACGGGCCGCATGGTCTATGAATTCAACGGCTCGGATTGCGAGGGCTATACGACGAATTTCCGCTTTGTCACCCGCGTCGACATGGAAGAACAGCCTCAACGGGTGACCGACCAGCAGACGACAACATTCGAGTCGGGCAACGGCGACAAATTCCGGTTCGTCAACAAGACGTTTGTTGACCAGAGCTTGACCAAGGAGGTGCGCGGCGACGCTGCGCTGCTCAAGGACAAGACGGAAATTTCGCTTACAAAGCCGGAGGCAAGCAAAGAAGATCTCGAGCTGTCGCAATTTCCAACACGCCACATGCAGGATTTGATCTCCAAGGCGTTGGCCGGGGAAGTTTTCTATCAGACAAAGCTGTTCGACGGATCGGAAGATGCCGACAAGGTAATGGCGACGACGGTGGTTATCGGCAAGTCTGCGGTTTCCGATGACGACGAGACAAAGAATATGGGCCCACTGGCAAAAGAA
Organism: Phyllobacterium trifolii; assembly: GCF_014192095.1. Taxonomy (GTDB): domain Bacteria; phylum Pseudomonadota; class Alphaproteobacteria; order Rhizobiales; family Rhizobiaceae; genus Phyllobacterium; species Phyllobacterium trifolii. The sequence goes on along the minus strand of NZ_JACHXN010000016.1, from coordinate 69,916 downwards.
ACGACGTGGCCGGTTTCGATCGCTTATTTCGACGACAATGAGAAGACGGAAGGGCTGCCGAGCTACCGCATCAATTTCAAGATGTATCGCAATGGCGTGACGCGCGATCTCAAGATGGACTATGGCGATTTCTCGATGACAGGGAAGCTCGTCAATCTACAGCTGTTCGACGCCCCGAAGTGCACCAAGTAGACCTGTTGATGCCTTTTATCGCCCCCGCACTTGCGTTTGTGACGATTATCCATTAACAGCCGCTTCATTCCACACACGGGATTTGGGTTGATATCGGGAGAAATCCGATATGGCCTCCGGTGGCGGGTTTCCCGCCTCTTCCCGTGGAGGTTCAACCGGAAAAGGAAATACAAGAGATGGCATTGCCTGATTTCAGCATGCGTCAGCTCCTAGAAGCTGGCGTTCACTTCGGCCACCAGACACATCGCTGGAACCCGAAAATGGCACCATACATTTATGGTTCCCGCAACAACATTCACATTCTCGACCTGGCCCAGACCTATCCGTTGCTTAACACGGCGCTGAAGAAGGTTTCGGACACCGTAGCCCGTGGTGGCCGCGTTCTGTTCGTTGGCACCAAGCGTCAGGCTTCGGACATCATTGCCGATGCCGCAACCCGTTCGGCCCAGTATTACGTCAATGCCCGCTGGCTCGGCGGCATGATGACCAACTGGAAGACGATTTCGAATTCCATTCAGCGTCTGCGCAAGCTCGACGAACTTCTTTCCGGCGAAGCACAGGGCTTCACCAAGAAGGAGCGCCTGAACCTCGACCGTGAGCGCGAGAAGCTCAACCGTGCACTTGGCGGTATCAAGAACATGGGTTCCGTTCCGGATCTCATCTTCATCATCGATACCAACAAGGAAGCCATCGCTATCCAGGAAGCCAAGCGTCTTGGTATCCCGGTTGTCGCCGTGATCGATAGCAATTGCGATCCAGATCAGATCGATTTCCCGATCCCCGGCAATGACGATGCGTCGCGCGCGATTTCGCTTTATTGCGATCTGGTCGCCAAGGCTGCTCTCGATGGCATTCTGCGTCAGCAGGGTTCGCTGGGCATGGATATCGGTGCACAGGAAGAAGCTCCTGTCGAGCCTGCGCTCGAAGCCCCGGCTGAAGCTTCAGCAGAAGCTCCTGCTCAGGAAGGTGAAGCCTCCGCTTGAGGTTTCATACACCCGTCGTATCGGGTGATTAACAATGATTCGATTGGCGCATAGCGCGCCGCAAAGTTGGCATGCTGGTTTCTCCAGTATGCCTTCGCTTTGAGAAGAGGCGACTAGAATGAGCATTACTGCTGCACAAGTAAAAGAACTTCGCGAGATCAGCGGCGCCGGCATGATGGACTGCAAAACAGCCCTGACTGAAACGAATGGCGACATGGAGGCCGCTGTCGATTGGCTGCGCGCCAAAGGTATTTCAAAGGCGGACAAGAAGGCCGGGCGCACGGCTGCCGAAGGTCTCGTCGGCGTTGCATCGAACGGCAAGAAAGCTGTTGTTGTCGAGGTCAACTCCGAGACCGATTTCGTAGCCCGCAACGACGCATTCCAGGACATTGTCCGCAATGTAGCCAATGTGGCATTGACGACCGATGGTTCGACCGCTGCGGTTGCCGCTGCGGCCTATCCCTCGTCGGGCAAGTCGGTTGTCGATACGATCAAGGACGCCGTTGGTACAATCGGTGAGAACCTGTCGTTCCGCCGGTCGGCAGCACTGACGGTCAATGAAGGTGTTGTCGCAACCTATATTCACAACGCTGTTTCCGACGGTCTTGGCAAGCTCGGCGTTCTGGTAGCGATCGAGACTACCGGCAACGCAGACGTCGCACAGGCTTTCGGTCGTCAGGTCGCAATGCATGTCGCGGCCACCAACCCGCTTGCCTTGACTGCCGCCGAGGTCGATCCAGCTGCTGTCGAGCGTGAAAAGGCAGTCTTCACAGAGTCTGCCCGCCAGTCGGGCAAGCCTGAAAACATCATCGAGAAGATGGTCGAAGGCCGTTTGCGCAAATTCTACGAGGAAGTTGTGCTTCTCTCGCAGGCTTTCGTCATCAATCCCGATCTGACCGTCGAGGCTGCTCTTAAAGAAGCGGAAAAGACGATCGGTGCACCGGCCAAGATCACGGCATTCGTCCGTTTTGCCCTTGGCGAAGGCATCGAGAAGGAAGAGACCGATTTTGCAGCGGAAGTTGCCGCAGCTGTGAAGAAGTAATCTTAGACAACTGAAATCAAAGGGCATCGCGTGACAACGCGATGCCCTTCGTGTATCCGGAATTCGAAACGACATTGAGGAAGGTTCCATGGCTGGTACGGCAGTTTACAAACGCGTTGTGCTCAAGGCCTCAGGGGAAGCTCTCATGGGCGATCAGGGCTTCGGTATTGATGTCGCCGTCGCCGATCGAATTGCCAGCGATATTGCGGAAGCTCGTGCGCTGGGTGTGCAGGTTGGCGTCGTCATCGGCGGTGGCAATATTTTTCGCGGCGTAGCAGTTGCCTCCAAAGGCGGAGACCGGGTGACCGGCGACCACATGGGCATGCTCGCAACGGTGATCAACTCCCTGGCGTTGCGCACTTCACTGGTGAAGATCGGCATCGACACGGTTGTCCTTTCAGCGGTCACCATGCCTGAATTCTGCGAGACATTTTCGCAGCGGCTGGCGACCGAATATATGGACATGGGCAAGGTTGTGATCTTTGCCGGAGGCACGGGCAATCCCTTCTTTACGACGGACTCTGCAGCTGCGCTGCGTGCAGCAGAGATTGGGGCCGATGCCCTGTTCAAGGGCACCCAAGTTGACGGAATTTATTCAGCCGATCCTAAAAAAGACCCAAATGCTGTGCGGTTTGATCATCTGACCCACAAGGACGTGCTGGATCGCGGGCTCGCGGTGATGGATACAACGGCTGTTGCTCTTGCACGTGAAAATAATATCCCAATAATCGTCTATTCGATCCACGAAAAGGGTGGTTTTGCAGAAGTGCTACAGGGTAGAGGACGAGCAACGGTTGTATCGGACCATTGATTGTTCTGCCGGGCAGTTCCGCCAAGAATAAGGAGCATTGAGCATGAGTGATGCACTCGATCTTAACGACCTGAAGCGCCGCATGGACGGTGCCATACAGGCGCTGAAACACGATCTCGGCGGGCTGCGCACCGGTCGCGCTTCGGCAAGCCTGCTGGAGCCCATCACAGTCGAGGCCTATGGTTCGCAGATGCCTCTCAATCAGGTTGCCAATATCACCGTGCCAGAGTCGCGAATGCTTGCAGTGTCCGTCTGGGACAAGTCGATGGTTGGCAAGGTTGAGCGCGCGATCCGCGAATCCGGCCTTGGCCTCAATCCGATTACCGACGGCAACAATTTGCGTATTCCCTTGCCCGAACTCAACGAACAGCGCCGTAAGGAACTGGTCAAGATCGCCCATCAATATGTCGAGCATGCCAAGGTCGCAGCGCGTCACGTTCGCCGCGACGGCATGGACGAATTGAAGAGGTTGGAAAAGGACGGCGATATCAGTCAGGACGACAATCGTGTCCTGTCCGAAAAAGTCCAGAAACTGACAGATGACACCATTACAGAAATGGATAAAGTCGTTGCTGTCAAAGAAGCGGAAATCATGCAGGTTTGAGAAACTTTTGATTACCACTTGATGGATATGTGTTGCGTTTCCAGTGCTCCGGTTCTCGAATACCAACCCACACGCCTCATGAGGGTAAATTCTCAAAAGTGTTTGAACCGACAATAGCGTAATCAGTCCACTGGAGGTCAAAGCCAATGTCCAATCCGCGCCACATTGCCATCATCATGGATGGAAATGGCCGTTGGGCAAAGGCGAGGGGACTGCCGCGGACGGCTGGCCACAAGGCTGGCGTCGATTCGCTGCGTGAGGTTATCCGCGCCGCGGGCAAGATGGATATACCTTTCCTGACGCTGTTTGCGTTCTCGTCCGAAAACTGGTCGCGGCCGCGCTCGGAAGTTACCGATCTCATGGGACTTCTGAAACTCTTCATCAGACGCGATCTCGCTGATCTGCACCGAGAGAATGTCCGGGTGCGGATCATTGGAGAACGGCAGGATCTGGCCAAGGACATTCGCAGCCTCCTCGAGGAAGCGGAAACGCTGACGGTCAGAAATACCGGGCTCACGCTGGTTATTGCCTTCAACTATGGTTCACGCAATGAAATAACCCGCGCTGTTCAACGCCTGGTTGCGGACGTTGCATCGGGTGTTATCGCCCATGAAAATATTACACCCGAAGCCATATCGGTGCGGCTGGATACGGCCGATATCCCTGATCCCGATCTGATTATCCGGACCAGCGGCGAAATGCGCCTGTCGAATTTCCTTCTCTGGCAGGCGGCCTATTCCGAATTCATGTTCCTGCCCTGCTATTGGCCCGACTTCCGGCCTTCCCACCTGGCCGAGGCCATAGAAACGTTCCAGATGCGCGAACGGCGCTTCGGCGGTGTGGCGGCGCAGGAAATCGCCCTGTGACCTTTAAGGCCAATCCCCTGCGGCAGACCGGTGCGATATGATCGGAATTGGCTTTAGTGGTCTTTCCAATCTGCAAAAACGCATTCTGAGCGCGATTGTCCTTATCATCATTGCGGTTGTTCTTACCTCGCTCGGCGGATTTGCCTTCGGTATTCTGGCCTGCGCCATAGGTTTGAGCGTGTTTTACGAATGGCAGCTCATCTCATTCCAGCGGTCAACATCCGTCACCCGCGGTCTTGCCTGGGTGTGCCTTATCTGTGTGATGGTGGTCCTTCTCTTCACCCAAGATGTCTTGACGATGATCAGCGTGCTGGTCGGAGGCGCAGCGCTTGTTGCAGCAATCGGCGGGCGTGCCAATGGCTATTGGCCGGCATTCGGCCTCTTCTACGCCGGTTTTCCAGCCATCGCGCTGACGTTGTTGCGCGGTGACACAGGCGATGGGTTTGCGGCAATCCTGTTCCTGTTTGCCGTCGTCTGGGCGACCGATATCTTTGCGTTTTTCAACGGACGGGCGCTTGGCGGGCCAAAACTAGCGCCGCGCTTCTCGCCCAACAAGACTTGGTCAGGTGCAATTGGCGGCGCAGCCGCAGGGGTAGCGGCCGGCGTCGGTTTTGCTGCCTTTATCACGCCGGCGGGCAGCGTTTCCGTTCCGCTGATCGCGCTTTTATTGTCGATCATCGCCCAGATCGGCGATCTTGGCGAATCATGGGTGAAACGTCGATTTGGCATCAAGGACTCCGGCCAGCTCATCCCCGGTCACGGTGGTGTGATGGACCGGGTCGATGGGCTTGTAGCTGCTGCAGCATTGCTATACGTCATCGGGGCAATTCTGGTGACACCGGAAACGCCGTACGACATTCTTTTCTAGACGAGCGAACCCACAGGGTCATCTGATTGGCCCGGAGGATATATTGACAGAAACACTGCATACTCTCTTCGGTACCCAGAGCGTTTTGATCGGAACGATTCTGCCATTCCTGATTGTTCTGACCGTCGTGGTCTTCGTCCACGAAATGGGTCACTACCTTGTCGGCCGGTGGTGCGGAATTGGGGTCCAGGCGTTCTCTGTCGGCTTCGGCCCAGAGTTGATCGGGTTCACCGATCGCAAGGGCACGCGCTGGAAGCTTTCGGCAATTCCGCTTGGCGGATACGTCAAATTTGCCGGCGACGAGGGCGTATCCAGCTCCGTAGGAACGCCGGCTGCAGCGATGACACCGGAAGAGCGGGCTGTTGCCTTCCATACCCAACCGGTCTGGAAGCGTGCCGCTACCGTCTTTGCCGGACCAGCGTTCAACATATTGCTTACCGTTGCCATTTTTTCGGTGTTCTTCTCTCTTTATGGCAAGATGGTCGCGGACCCTATGGTAGCGGAAGTCCGCCCCGGTGGCCCCGCAGCAATTGCCGGATTCCAGCCCGGCGACCGTTTCATCAGCGTGGACGGTGACAAAGTCGAGACCTTTTCGGACGTTCAGCGTCATGTGTCTTCGCGAGCCGGCGACGCCTTGAATTTCGTGGTGGAGCGCAAGGGCCAGGAAGTTCAACTGACCGCGACACCCGAGCTGCTGGAGCAAAAGGACCCGCTAGGGAACACCGTCAAGATTGCAGTGATCGGCGTGGTCAACAATCAGGAGTTGGGGAACTTCCGGCGGATCGAATACGGCCCTGTCGAATCAGTTGTTCAGGCTGTGCGTGAAAGCGGGTTTATCATCGCTCGCACCGGTCAGTTTTTCGGCCGGTTTTTCGCGGGTCGTGAAGACAAGTGCCAGCTGGGAGGGCCTGTCAAGATCGCCACAATGGCAGGGCAAGCGGCGAGCCAGGGCGTTGATTGGCTTATCCAGCTAACGGCGATGCTGTCCATCGGTATCGGCCTGCTCAATCTGTTTCCCTTGCCGCCTCTTGATGGCGGGCATCTGGTCTTCTATGCAGCTGAAGCCGTCATTGGCAGACCCGTCAGGCCGGCGGTGCAAGAGATTTTCTTTCGCGCCGGATTCTTTTTAGTCTTAGGATTCATGGGGTTTGTCGTGTTTAACGATCTTTTTGCTTGCCGGTAGCAAACGTTAAACATTGATGAAAATTTGAGGCGCTGGCTGGTCAAGCGATATGATCTGTTTACTATAAGCTTCGATTGGCGTGGCATGGATGCCACGCTTTCTTGTGAAGTAAACAGATTTTAACCGTAAGCCTTGCGTGTATGTAAAAACCGGCTATGACGGTGTGCGAGTAAGTGCTTATTCCGGGGTCTCGCCCGGGGACAACGAGAAACGAAGGTTCATAAGGCCTATGGCGGCAAGTTCAAAATTTGTTGGTGCAGCGTCAGCGCTCGCCATATCAGCGGCTCTTGTGAGTTCGGGTGCAATCGTAACCACGGTGGCAGGCGTAACAGTAGCACAGGCGGCAACAGTAAGCCGCATTGAAGTGCGCGGTAACACACGTGTGGATGCCCAGACGGTTCGCGACAATCTGGGGATTACGCCCGGCAAGCCTTTTTCCAATGCAGACATCGATGCGGCAACCAAGCGTCTGTTCGGCACCGGCCTGTTCAGCGATGTGCGTATCAGCCAGTCGGGTGGAACATTGATCGTTCAGGTCAATGAACATCAGGTCGTCAACCAGGTCATTTTCCAGGGCAACAAGAAGATCAAGGATCCTGCGCTGCAAAATGCTGTGCAGTTGAAGCCGCGCGCCGCTTTCGACCAGGCGACGCTTGATGCCGATGTCGAGGCTGTACGCGCCGCCTACCGCAATGTCGGCCGCAGCGATGCCACGGTCTCCGGCCGGACGATGGATCTGGGCGAAGGGCGCGTCAATGTTGTGTTCGAGATCAATGAAGGCGATCGCACCAAGATTGCCAAGATCAATTTCGTCGGCAATCAGGCCTTTGGCAATCGCCGCCTGAGCGACGTTATCTCGACCAAAAAGTCCACTCCGCTTTCCTGGCTGACACGGAACGACGTCTACAGCGAAGATCGCCTTCGCGCAGACGAGGAAGCGCTTCGCCGGTTCTATTACAATCGCGGTTACGCGGATTTCCGTGTGATCTCCTCCACGGCTGACCTCGATCCGGCAACCAACGACTATACGATCAACATCACAGTCGAAGAAGGTGAGAAGTACAAGTTCGGCGGCGTTCAGATCGAAAGCTCGGTCGAGGGTGTCGATACCTCGCAGTTGAACGGTCTTGTCAAGACCCGGGAAGGCGATACCTACAACGCCAAGGAAGTCGAAGACTCGATCATCAAGGTTTCCGAGAAGGTTGCCGGTCAGGGCTATGCCTTCGCCAAGGTTGAGCCGCGCGGCGATCGTAACTTCGAGAATCATACGATCTCCGTGACCTATGCCATCGATCAGGGCCCACGCGCCTATGTCGAGCGCATTGAAATTCGCGGCAATGAAAAGACCCGCGACTTCGTCATCCGCCGTGAATTCGATGTCAGTGAAGGCGATGCCTTCAACCAGGTTTTGATCCAGCGTGCCAAGCGCCGTCTAGAGGCTTTGCAATTCTTCCAGACAGTCAACATCTCGACGGCGCCCGGTTCGCAGCCCGATCAGGTTGTGCTCGTCGTTGACGTTATTGAAAAGTCGACCGGTGAATTCTCCATCGGCGGCGGTTATACGACCGGTGGTGAAAATCCAGGGCCAACGGTTGAAGCTTCGATCACCGAGCGCAATTTCCTCGGCCGTGGCCAGTACGTCCGTATTGCTGCTGGTGGCGGTCTAGACAACAACCGTTCCTATTCGCTGTCATTTACCGAGCCATACTTCCTTGGTCAGCGCATTGCAGCCGGCTTCGATATCTTCAAGCGTCAGTCTGGCGTGAATAACAAGTACGAGACGGACCTGACCGGTGGTACCATCCGCTTCGGCCTGCCGATCACCGATGATTTGACGGCCGGTGTTGCTTACAATCTCACCGAAGAAAAGTATGAGATTGATAACGATGCGATGATACCGGGCACCGACATACCCGATCCAACCGAGATTTCTCAGGCTTTCATCGATGCGGCAGAGGAAAGCCCTTGGATCAAGTCATCGGTTAGCTGGTCGCTGACGTACAATACGATCGACGATACAAAGAACCCGCATGACGGTATCTACGCGAAGTTCAATCAAGAGTATGCGGGTATCGGCGGCGACGCCAACTTCTTGAAGACAACATTCAAAGGTCAGTATTACAAGACGCTGTCCGATGAGCTGGACGTTGTCGGCTTGGTCGGCGTTGGCGCGGGTTATATCGCTGGCTTCGGCGACGAAGACCTGCGGGTGTTCGATCTTTTCAAGAACAACAGTGAAATGATCCGCGGTTTCAAATATGCCGGTATCGGTCCACGCGATTTGACGGTGGATGATGATGACGGCAGCTTCCTCGGCGGTACGACCTACTTCAGCGGATCGCTGGAAACGCAGTTCCCGATGCCTGTTGTTCCAGAAAGCATAGGCATCCGCGGTGCTTTGTTCGCCGATGCGGCCACCCTGTATGGAAACGACCTTTCAGAAGCTGCGGGCACAACTGAAATGGAATGGCGTGCATCGGTCGGCGCCAGTATCATGTGGGCGTCTCCATTCGGTCCGCTGCGCTTCGATTATGCTGTGCCGGTCAAAAAGGTTGAAGGCGATCAGGTTCAGAATTTCAACTTCGGCATGTCGAGCAAGTTCTGATAGATTGCTGACCTCCCGGGGGGAGCAAGTTTCCCCGGGGGAGAAAGTAGCCGATGGCCGATCCTATCTTTTATGAGCCACTGTTGAACGTGACAATTGGTCAGATCGCAGGTCTGACCAATGGCGTTCTCGTGGACAGTTCATTGGCAAATCGGCCGGTCAAGCGGCTGGCTTCGCTTTCGGATTCTGGTCCTGATGCGGTCGTTTTTATCGAAAGCAAGAAACACGCCCTGGATCTCGGTAGCCTGAAGGCTGCCGGCGTACTGTGTACCGATGAAATCAAGGCAAGCGTTCCCAAGAACGTCGCCATCATCGTAACTCGTCATCCGCAGCAGGATTTTGCTGCCATTGGCCGCGCGCTCTATCCCAATGCCGTCAATGCGCATTTGTGGAGCGGACAGACCGGTATATCGACCCACGCGATTGTCCATCCGTCCGCAGAGATCGAAACTGACGTTACGATTGAACCGGGCGCCATCATCGGCAGCAATGTTTCCATCGGTTCCGGCACTGTTATTGCCGCCAATGTCGTCATCGGCAATGGCTGCAAGATTGGTCGCGATTGCTATATCGCTCCGAGTTGCTCGATTCAGTACGCATTTTTGGGTAATCGCGTCTTGTTGCATCCGGGTGTAAGAATTGGCCAGGATGGCTTTGGGTATGTGCCTGGCAGAGCCGGGCTCGACAAGATGCCGCAACTCGGCCGCGTCATTATTCAGGACAATGTCGAGATCGGCGCCAATACAACGGTCGATCGTGGTGCTCTGGCTGACACGACTATCGGTGAAGGCACGAAAATCGATAATCTCGTGCAAATCGCCCATAATGTGCGTATAGGGCGGCATTGCGTTATTGCTGCGCAATGTGGCATTTCGGGCAGTGTGGTCCTTGGTGACATGACGATGCTCGGTGGAAGCGTCGGGATCAAGGATCATGTCAACATCGGTTCACGCGTCGAGATCGCCGCGGCGAGCGGCGTGATGAACGATATACCGGACGGCGAGAGGTGGGCTGGCGCGCCTGCTCAGCCGTTCAAGCAGTGGTTCCGTGAAATCGCGAGCGTGCGTGCGATGACGCGAACCAAGAAGGAGAGCGGTTCAGATGAGTGATAATGTGAAAGTGGAGAGCCTCGGAGTTGCGGACATCCAGAAACTTCTGGCGAATCTGCCACATCGTTATCCATTTCTACTGATCGATCGCATCGTCGATATCGACCGTGACGTATCGGCTACCGGCATCAAGAATGTCAGCATCAACGAGCCGCATTTTGCCGGTCATTTTCCCGAGCTGCCGATCATGCCGGGTGTTTTGATCATCGAGGCCATGGCTCAGACTGCCGGCGCGATCGTTCTCTTTCACAATGGCAGCGGCAAGCCGGGCAAGGTCTTCTTCATGACCATCGATAACGCCAAGTTCCGCAAGCCGGTCGTTCCCGGCGACCAACTGAAGCTGCGGGTGACGAAGCTGAAGCAGCGCGGCAGCATCCACAAATATGCTTGTATAGCCGAAGTTGACGGCGTGAAGGTTGCCGAAGCGGAAGTTGCTGCCATGGTCGGCTTTCCCGATGAAGACGAGTCTGGAGTCTGAACCCTTTTATGTCTCGCATTCATCAGTCGTCTATTATCGAGCAGGGCGCAAAAATCGGAGACAGGGTATCTGTCGGACCATTTTGCCACATCGGATCTGAAGCCGTTATTGGCGATGACGTCGAACTCATCGGCCACGTCACGATCTTGGGACCGACGACGCTTGGAAGCGGTTCCAAGGTCTATCCCAATGCTGTTCTTGGGGGTGACCCGCAAAATACCAAGCACAAAGGCGGCTATACGACACTCGTCATCGGCAAGAACTGCGTGATCCGCGAAGGCGTGACCATGCATCGCGGTACGGATGGCAGCCGCGGCATTACCACGATCGGCGACAATTGCATGTTCCTGGCTTATGCGCATGTCGCGCATGACTGCGTGATTGGCGACAATGTCACCTTCTCCAATAATGTGATGATCGGCGGGCACGTCACCATCGGCAATAATGTCATTATCGGCGGAGGTGCGGGCATTCATCAGTTCGTACGTGTCGGGCATCATGCCTTCATTGGCGGTCTTGCTGCCTTGGCAAGCGATCTCGTTCCCTATGGCATGGCTATCGGCAACCACGCCTATCTCGGCGGGTTGAATATCATCGGGATGAAACGATCGGGGATGGCGCGTCCGGAAATCCACAATCTGCGTCATGCTGTCCGCATGCTGTTCGACCGTACGAAATCGATCAAGAGCCGCGCAGACGATGTGCGCGTGGCATTCCCGGATTCGCCCGCCGTAGCCGATCTGGTCGATTTCATTACCACTGATACCAAGCGCGCCTATTGCACGCCGCCACTCGATTCCGCAATCGAGATCAGTGACAGTGACGACAACAGCTAAAACACCGCCATCGAAAGCTTTGCACCCGCCGATAGCGGGACGGACCGCCATTGTCGCCGGCAATGGCCAGCTTCCAGTCGCCGTCGCCCAAAGTCTGCGGAAGCTTGGCGACAATCCCTTGATTGTTGCGATCAAAGGCGAGGCGGAACCTGAGTTCTACGCCGGTGAGCACGCAGAGATTTCGATTGTTGAACTCGGCGGCCTGGTCAAGATACTCAAGGCCGAAGGCATTTCCAATGTTGTCCTCGCGGGCGGCATTCGTCACAGGCCGGAGTTCCGCGCTGCACTTCGACCGGGAAACGGCAATCTGGTTGCGCTTTATCGTTTCCTGCGGGCATTTCGGCTGGGCGATGACGGCCTGTTGCGCGCCGTCATTGCGACAATCGAATCCTATGGTTTTCGCGTTCTCGGCGCTCACGAGATCGTTCCCGACATCCTTGCGCCAGCACCAGGCACGCTGACGCGCAAGCGCGCTGACCAGGAAAGCGTCGCCAATATGCATGCCGCCCGGCAGGCTGCAATCATGATCGGCTCGCTTGATATCGGCCAGGCGGCAATCGCCATCGGCCGGCGCGTCGTGGCGCTGGAAGGCGTCGAAGGTACCGATGCCATGCTGCAACGCGTGGCGGAGTTGCGGCATGCCAAGCGCATCAATCGCAAGGGTGGAGTTCTGGTCAAATGCGCCAAGCCGCAACAGGAAGTGCGCGCTGACCTGCCGGCCATCGGGGTCAGTACCGTGGAGAATGCCGTCAAGGCGGGTCTCAAAGGCATTGCCATTGAGGCGCGTCGCACACTGATCCTCGGCTACGGCGAAACTATTGCGGCTGCCGACAAAGCTGGACTATTCATCGAGACCTTTGAACAGGAATCCTCCTGATGACTGCCGCGACAAAGCCCTTGCGCCTTGCCATTGTCACGGGGGAAGAGTCCGGGGATTTGCTGGGCGCCGATCTGGTTCAAGCGCTGCGCCGGCAATATGCAGGCGAGGTGACGCTCACCGGCGTCGGCGGGGAGCATCTTGCCGCACTCGGGCTCGACAGCTTGTTCGATCAGCATGAAATCGCGCTCGTCGGCCTTAGTGCGATTGTTCAAAAGCTGCCGCAGCTTCTGCGCCGGATCTCGCAGCTTTCGACGGCGATCGTCGTAGCGAAGCCAGATTGTCTGGTGATCATCGATAGCCCTGATTTTACCCATCGCGTTGCACGCAAGGTGAGGGCGGCTGATCCTTTGATCCCGATCATCAATTACATCAGTCCTTCCGTGTGGGCCTGGAGGCCGGAACGCGCCAAGGCAATGCGCGCCTATATCGATCATGTGCTGGCGATCCTGCCGTTTGAGGTACAGGCTCTGAAGGATCTGGATGGCCCGCCTGCGACCTATGTCGGGCACAGGCTGGTATCGCATGCGCCGTTGCTGGAAGCCGCAAAACAAAATCGCGCGCGCGACGCTAGCCTGGGGGACCGGGCTGAGAAGAACCTTGTTGTGCTGCCGGGTTCTCGGCGCTCCGAAATCATCAGTCTTGCGGAACCATTCGGCGAGACCATCGATCTTTTGGCAAACCGTGGCAATCGCATCAACGTCGTTCTGCCGACGCTGCCGAAGGTCGAGCCACTTGTCCGGCAATTGACTGCAAGCTGGACAGTGAAGCCTCGCATCGTTGTGGGTGAAGCGGAGAGATTGAAAGCCTTCGCCGAGGCCGACGCTGCGCTTGCAGCATCCGGAACTGTTTCGCTGGAACTGGCGCTGGCGCGTATTCCCACAGTCCTTTCCTACAAGCCGGACTGGCTGGCGCGGACATTTATTGCGCCAAGGATCAAGGTATGGAGTGCGGCGCTTCCAAATATCATCGCAGACGAGCCGGTTGTTCCAGAATATTTCAATATTTTTGTCCGATCCGGCCCCATTGCCCGTCAAATCGAGCAATTGCTGGTTCCGGGTCACCGGCGCGCCGCACAGCTTGAAAGTTTCGACAAGGTTGCGAGGCTGATGCAGACCGAGCGTCCCGCAGGGGAGATTGCCGCAGAAAAAGTGCTGGAATTTGCTTCACACAAATGACCAATAAAAAAGCGCCGGGTGGGCGCCTTTTTTTTGACCATATGATGGTGACTATTTGCGATCTTCGACGCTCACATAATCGCGCGGCGTCGCACCTGTGTAAAGCTGGCGCGGGCGGCCAATCTTTTGATGCGGGTCTTCGATCATCTCTTTCCACTGGGCAATCCAGCCGACGGTGCGCGCAACAGCGAACAGCACGGTAAACATGGTGGTGGGGAAGCCAAGCGCCTTCAATGTGATACCGGAATAAAAGTCGACGTTTGGATAAAGCTTCTTTTCGATGAAGTATTCATCGGTTAGCGCAATACGCTCAAGTTCCATGGCAACGTCAAGCAGCGGGTCATCCTTGATGCCGAGTTCGGCGAGCACTTCGCGCGTCGTCTGCTGCATGATCTTCGCGCGCGGATCGTAATTCTTGTAGACGCGATGACCAAAGCCCATCAGGCGGAACGGATCGTTCTTGTCCTTGGCGCGATTGATGAACTCGGGAATGCGATCCATGGTGCCGATCTCACCGAGCATTTGCAGCGCTGCTTCATTGGCGCCGCCATGAGCCGGACCCCAGAGGCAGGCGATACCCGCAGCGATACAAGCGAAGGGGTTAGCGCCCGACGAACCGGCCAGGCGAACTGTGGACGTCGATGCATTCTGCTCGTGATCGGCGTGCAGGATGAAAATGCGATCCATTGCGCGTGCAAGAACCGGATTTGGTACGTAGTCCTCACAGGGAACAGCGAAGCACATGTGAAGGAAGTTCGTCGCGAAATCGAGATTGTTCTTCGGGTAAACGAAAGGCTGACCGATATGATACTTATAAGCCATCGCGGCGAGGGTCGGGATTTTCGCGATCATACGGATCGAAGCAACCATGCGCTGATGCGGATCGGAAATGTCCGTCGAGTCGTGATAAAACGCGGACAGGGCGCCGACGCAGCCGACCATGACGGCCATTGGATGCGCATCGCGGCGGAAACCACTGAAAAAGCGAGACATCTGCTCGTGCACCATAGTGTGCCGGGTTACGCGGAAGTCGAAGTCTGCCTTTTGGCTCTTCGTCGGCAATTCGCCGTAGAGCAAGAGATAGCAGGCTTCTAGAAAATCGCCGTGTTCAGCCAGTTGTTCGATCGGGTAACCCCGATGCAGCAAGATGCCTTCATCGCCATCGATATAGGTGATCTGCGACTCGCAAGCAGCAGTGGACGTGAACCCCGGATCATACGTGAAGGCGCCGGTGTTCTTGTATAATGTCCCAATGTCCACGACATCCGGTCCAATGGTCCCCTTTTTGATTGGCAAGGAGAATTCGTGACCATTCAGGTCGATGTTGACGCTGTTTTCAGACATTGCCGTTCCTTTCTTGCTTCGACTTGCGCTGATCCAGCGCAAAAGCATCTACCTCGAATGAGGCCACAATCTTATCTTGTCAGGCACGACACCGTACTCGAAAGGTACGATGTTGCAATGCAAAAATGCGCTCAAATTTGCGTGCTATTGCCCTTTTGCCTGATCCTCTATGCGGCCAAGGGATTCTTCTCTTCCCAAGACTGCCAATACATCGAAAACACCCGGAGACGTTGCTCTTCCCGTCAAAGCTGCGCGCAAGGGTTGCGCGATTTTACCGAGTTTCAGCCCCGTTTTTTCCGCGTACGCCCGCACTGCAGCATCGAGCGGCTCAGCGCTCCATCCATCAACTGCGGCAAGGTCCGGAAGTACGCCGGAAAGAATGCTCCGACCCTCCTCGTTAAGCAAGGCGTACGCTTTTTCATCCAGTGCAAGCGGCCGCTTTGCGAAAAGATACTTTGCGCTGTCCGCGAGCTCGACCAATGTCTTCGCGCGCTCCTTCAGGCCGGGCATCGCGGCGAGCAATTGCTTTTGCATGTTGTCATCCAAGCGCGACAGCATCTCCGCGCCACCCTCGATCTCCGGCAGGATGTCGATCATGGCATTGACCAGGTCCGCATCATCCGAGATGCGCATGTAGTGGCCGTTGATTGCCTCGAGCTTCTGGAAATCGAAGCGCGATGCGCCTCGGTTGATATCCGAGATTTCAAACCACTGGATCATCTGTTCATCGGACATAATCTCGTCGTCACCATGGCTCCAGCCGAGACGAACGAGATAATTGCGCAACGCTGCGGGCAGATAGCCCATGGCGCGATAAGCCTCCACCCCAAGCGCACCATGCCGCTTCGACAATTTTGCGCCATCCGCGCCATGAATGAGCGGTATGTGGCCCATCACCGGTACATCCCAGCCCATAGCATCGTAGATAACCGTCTGTCGCGCCGCATTGGTCAAATGATCGTCGCCACGAATGATGTGGGTGACCCCCATGTCATGATCATCTACCACGACAGCGTGCATATAGGTCGGATTGCCATCGGAGCGCAGGATGATGAAATCGTCGAGATCCTTGTTGGGGAACCGGACATCGCCCTGAACCTGGTCGCGAACGAGTGTTTCACCCGTCTGAGGCGCCTTGATGCGGATGACCGGCTTGATACCTTCGGGTGCTTCCTTGGGATCGCGATCCCTCCAGCGGCCGTCATACCGCGGTGGGCGGCCTTCAGAACGTGCTTTCTCGCGCATTTCCTCAAGCTCGGCCTGTGAAGCATAGCAATAATAGGCCTTACCCCTGGTGACAAGCTCCTCTGCAACTTCGCGGTGACGGGGCGCGCGCTCATATTGCGACACGGCATCGCCATCCCAATCAAGACCCAGCCATTTTAGACCGTCGAGAATGGCAGTTACGGCTGCTTCCGAAGAGCGTTCCCGATCCGTGTCCTCGATACGCAGCAGCATCTTGCCGCCCGTATGTTTGGCATAAAGCCAATTGAACAGGGCAGTGCGGGCGCCGCCGATATGCAAATAACCGGTCGGAGAGGGTGCGAAACGGGTGACAACGGAAGATGACATAAGTTCTCCAGCAGGTGCCCGGCGTATTAGCCGAACGTCCAATCGAATTGATCTGGCGTTCATGTAGCATAGCACCGCTGCTGTGCAAGGGCACTGGCAGAACCGGAAAGCAAATGGAAGGTCCTGCTACCAGAACAAAGACCAGAGAACAGCAGTTTTTTCTCCGTCCCGACAGCGGCGGTTATGAAATCGCGACTCAAACGCGGACCAGTGATTTAGTCGTTGAAAAGGAGAGCTGGCCTACCAAGTTACGTGGACTTCGCAATTCTGCACGAACGCAACTTCACTCCGTGCCTCTCGCGATTCCCAAGGCATTCAACTGCGAGGTGGATCGCGGCACGTTGTTTCTGTTCTTACCTGTCTTTGCGGGTATCGGTGCGATTTTCTATTTTAACGCAGCTGTCGAACCGAGGCTGAGTGCCATTCTTTCAGGGATGACTTTTCTCGTCGGTTGTCATGCCTTGGCGCAGGCGCGACCCGTGATGCGGCTTGTTCTTTTATTCGCGATCGCACTTGTCGCCGGCATGCTCTTTGGCAAAGTCGAAACGATCCGGGCCGGAACCCGGATGCTTGGCTCGGAAGTCACAACTCGGATGACGGGCCGTGTCAAAGCGATGTCACGAGATGCGCTATTGCCATGACATCGGTGGTAGCCGGGACTGCGAGCTCAATCTTTGCGGCTTATCATTTCAACAATACGGCACCATTCGGCCTTATCGGTAACGCTCTCGCGCTGCCGGTCATTTCAGTTGCTGTCATGCCATTTGCCGTGCTCGGTTTGCTAGCCATGCCATTCGATCTGGATTGGCTACCGTTTACGGTCATGGGACAGGGCATCGAGGTCGTCATCGCTCTTGCAAAAATGGTCGCTTCGCGCTCCCCCAGCGGCAATCTCGGCCTTATGCCGCAAGGCACCTTGATCCTCATGAGCATTGGTCTTGTGATGTTGCTGTTCCTGTCGACGCGTCTTCGGCTGTGCGGCATACCCTTATTGTTAGGTGCGGCCTTGCTGATGATGCGAGTGCAGGAGCCGCAGATCATTGTTTCAGAGGACGGAAAACTGGTCGCATTGCGCAATGATGACGGCAATCTGGCGGTCAATCGAGCATCCGGCAGTGCGTTCACTCTAAACAATTGGCAGCAGGGCTATGGTATAGACGAGGTGGTAAAGCCGTTGAAGGCTGGCGCAATTTCTAAAGAAATGCAGTTTGAATGTATTGAAAACGTTTGTACCGCACGCGAGCCGGGCGGATTGATAATCGCCTATACGGACCAAGCTGCACAGAGGTCATCCGCCTGCCAGGAGGGAGATATCGTTGTTCTGGCATACTCGGCCGGACCCACGACGTGCGAGGACAAGAACATACTCGTACTTACCAAGCGCGATCTTGCACTGCACGGTACCGCAGAGATTAGTTTAAAGTCGCGCGATCCTATTCGCCCATCCAACACAAACAACGAGAATAATCCGCCGGACATCATCCTTGCCGAGGCCAACGCTTCTCGCGCTCGGCGCCTTCAGTCCGCTGCCATCAATTACGCCGTAGGACCACCGGTCCGGCCTTGGAACGCCTATCGAGTGTATTCGCGTGCCGCGCGCAATATCGCAGACTACAAATCCCGCAAGCGTGTGAATGCTGATAGCGGTGAGGCATCAGGCTGCGAAAAGCCGGGCGACTGCTAGTATCGCCGTATCAGACCGACAAGCTTTCCTTGAACCTGAACGCGATCCGGGCCGAAAATCCGCGTCTCATAGGCCGGATTTGCCGCTTCGAGCGCAATTGACGCTCCTTTACGGCGGAACCGCTTCAGCGTCGCCTCTTCGTCGTCGACCAGTGCGACAACGATCTCGCCCGGATTGGCAGTATCACCACGCTTGATCACGACCGTATCGCCATCGAAAATCCCGGCCTCGATCATGGAATCGCCTTTGACTTCGAGCGCGTAGTGTTCGCCGCTCCCTATCATGTCCGGGGGCAGGCCGATCATATGGGTCTGGTTCTGGATTGCGGAAATCGGCACACCAGCGGCGATGCGGCCCATGACCGGGATGCTGACGACCGTCGACGCGCTTATATCGTCGGAGGATCGCGCCTGTGGCCGGGCGGGGGCGACATTTCGGCCAAGGCTTCCCTCGATGACACTTGGCGAGAATTTCCGTTGGGCGTTGAGGCCGGGAGCGATGGAGTCCGGCAGGCGCAAAACCTCCAGCGCTCTTGCACGGTTTGCAAGCCGGCGAATGAAACCGCGCTCTTCGAGGGCAGTGATCAACCGGTGTATGCCGGATTTCGACGCAAGATCCAATGCATCCTTCATCTCGTCGAACGAAGGTGGGATGCCTGTCTCCTTCAAACGCTCGTGGATGAAGAGCAGGAGTTCATGTTGTTTACGCGTGAGCATCGGCGATCCTTTGCGTGGAATCGGAAAAAACAAAACCAGAACAAACACTATCTGTTCCAGTTGTGTTCCACAAGGATTAATATGAGGTGTACGGAAGCCGAGAAACACGGGTTAGCTGTTACTTAGCCGGAATAACCGGGGGGCCGCTGGATTGGCGCAGAATCAGTTCAACCGGCCAAACTTCGTGGATGGTTTCCGGTGGTTCGCCATCGAGCAAGCGGACAAGCATTTCTGCAATCCGGGTACCTGCCGATCTTATCGAAGAACGTGTCGTCGTCATCGCCGGAACCATGTTGCTGGCATTGAGGTAGGGAAAGACGTCATCATGGGCGATGATTGAAACTTCCTTGCCAAGCTGGTAGCCCTTGGCGCGGATCGCCCGGGAAACGCCCAACGCTGTCATCATCGATCCTGCGAGAATGGCGGTTGGATGAGGCTTTAGGGACAGGAAGCGTTGTGTTTCGCGGAAACCGATCTCGTCGGAAAAACAATCATGCACGATAAAATTGGGGTCAATCGAAATGCCGCGTTCCGTCAGCGCATCACGATAGCCTTCCTCGCGGTGCTCGGAGAAGGTGAAACCTTTGAGACCATCGATCATGGCAATGTGCTTGTGGCCAAGATCGAGCAGATGCGACGTTGCTTGATAGAAGGCACCCTTGTTGTCGATATCTAGCCAGGCGTGCGGTGTATCTATGTTTGTCCGCCCGTGAAGCACAAACGGAAATTGCGCTTCTGCAAGCATGGCAACACGTTCATCGACAAGGGAAGGGTGCGAGACAATCATCGCGTCGACGCGCTTGCTGGAAATCAGGCGCTTGTAGGCGGAAATCTCGTCATTGTTGATCAGGGGGGTGATCAGAAAATCGATTTCGTCACGAGAGAGACGCTCTGCAAGGCCGGACAAAAACTCGCTGGTATGCGGGCCGAAACGCTCGCTGCTGTGAATAGGCACGACAATTCCAATCGCGCCGACACGCCCCATTGCCAGGCGGCGCGCATTGGCGTTGGCGCTATAGCCAAACTTGAGGGCGGCCTTGTTAACCCGCTCCCTTGTTGCCTCGTTGACCTCCGGGTAGCCATTGAGTGCGCGGCTGACCGTCGTTTGCGAGAGCCCAAGTTGTTCGGCCAGTTCCTTGAGTTTCATATCAGACGATCCAAGAGTGCTAATTTCAGTTTATCAGACGACGTTTAGAGCCTAACTATAGCGCAATTTCGAAGCGCTTTGGAAGTAATTTCAACTCAAGATGGAAGCGGGTAGAAATAAGATCGCTGTTATCCGCTGGATTCTAACAGACATCGGATATTCCAACTTGACAGCAGGACTGGCCTTTGTCACCTTTTACCCAAAGCGCTTTGGATTTGTATTTTACGTTAATGCTTCAAAGTGTTTGAGGAGGAGTTTTCATAAATTGGAACAGCGCACCGCCAACGCGCGTTGTTCCATCTTGGATTTACGGGAGGAAATCATGAGAGCGAAATCAATCCTTGCGGGCCTTTTGGCTACAACCTTGATCTGTTCGGGCGCGTTCGCCGCCGACCTTTCAATCGTCTCCGGTGATACGGGTAACGGGCGCGAGTTCCTGCGCAAGCAGCTCGATCGTTTCGAAAAGGAAACGGGCAACAAGGTCAAAATTGTCGCCATGCCTGCAAACAGCTCCGACCAGTTTGGACAGTACCGGCTTTGGCTTGCCGCGGGGAATACGGACATCGATGTCTACCGCACGGATGTGATCTGGGCGCCGCAATTGGCCGACCAGTTTCTTGATCTGACTGAGGCCATGAAGGATGTCGTCGATCAACACTTTCCATCGATGATCCAAAGCCAGACGGTTGATGGCAAACTCGTTGCCATGCCGATGTACACGGACGCGCCGGCCTTCTACTACCGCAAGGATCTTCTGGAGAAATACAAGAAGCCGGTTCCCAAAACCTGGGACGAGATGGCTGCGACCGCCAAGGAAATCCAGGAGGGCGAGCGCCAAGCTGGTAACAAGTCGATGTATGGCTTTGTTTTCCAGGGCAACGCCTATGAGGGCCTGACTTGCAACGCGCTCGAATGGATCAAGTCTTCAGGTGGCGGCCAGATTATCGAGCCTGACGGGACGATCTCCATCAACAATCCGGAAGCAGTCGCCGCAGTCGACCGGGCAAAGGGCTGGATCGATACGATTACGCCAAAGGGTGTCCTAGCCTATACGGAAGAGGAGAGCCGCGGCGTCTGGCAGACGGGGAACGCCGTCTTCATGCGCAACTGGCCTTATGCCTATGCGCTGGGCAATGGCCTGGACAGCGCGATCAAGGGCAAGTTCGATGTGACGACCCTCCCAAGCTCGAAAGAGGGGCAGAGTTCTGCCGCGACGTTGGGCGGCTGGAATCTTGCGATCTCGAAATATACAAAATCACCGGAGGAAGCGATCAAACTGGTCAAATTCCTGGCCGCGCCTGAACAACAGAAGGAACGGGCGATCGAAATCGCCAATTTGCCTACGCTGAAGGCTCTCTATGACGACAAGGATATTGCCGCGGCTCAACCGGTAATCACGAACTGGAAGCCGGTATTCGAGACAGCCGTGCCTCGTCCATCCGCACCCACGAAGGTCAAATACAACGAAGTGTCGTCGATGTTCTGGAGCGCGGTCCACGACACCTTGTCCGGCAACGGAACTGCTGCAGATAATCTTGAACTTCTGGAAGCCAAGCTGACGGAACTTCAGGGTGGTAGCTGGTAATCCCTGCCAGTCGACGGCGCGGCGCGATTGGACCTACCATGGACCATCCGCATCGATTGCCTGATCAAACCTGAATGTAACCTTCGCGGGCAGGAATTTGATGACAGCGTCTCCCACTGTACGTTCGGAACTCTTGCGTCAGCGCTCGCGCTCCGCACGATTGTTTCTTCTTCCCATGATTTTGGCTTTGGCGGTTGTTGCGGGCTGGCCGCTGCTCCGAACGATCTATTTTTCCTTTACTGATGCCTCGCTGACCAACATCGATGCGGCCAAGTGGGTAGGCTTCAAGAACTATCTTTCGTGGATACAGCTCAAAAGCGGGCGGACGATTTATTCCGGTCTGCTGGTCGATCCGGCATGGTGGAATGCTGTCTGGAACACGGTTCGCTTCAGCGTTGTCTCGGTGGCGCTGGAGGCCGTTTTTGGAATGATCATAGCTCTCGTCCTCAATGCCGAATTCAAGGGCAGAGGCATCGTTCGAGCGGCTATCCTTATCCCTTGGGCGATCCCGACCATCGTATCGGCCCGCATGTGGGGATGGATGCTGAATGATCAGTTCGGCATCCTCAACGACCTCTTCATGCGCGTGGGGCTGATCGACCATCCGATTGCCTGGACCGCAAGTTCCGATACCGCAATGATCGCTGTGCTGATCGTCGATGTGTGGAAAACTACGCCATTCATGGCGCTTTTGATCCTTGCGGGTCTGCAGACGATCCCGGGTGACATTTATGAAGCGGCGCGTATCGATGGCGTTCATCCGGTCAAGCAGTTCTTTCGGATCACGTTGCCGCTGGTGAAACCAGCGCTGATGGTGGCGATCATTTTCCGGCTGCTCGATGCAATGCGAATCTTCGATCTGATCTATGTGCTGACGCCCAACAGCGCCCAGACCAAGACCATGTCGGTTCTGGCGCGCGAGAATCTGATCGACTTCGATAAGTTCGCCTACGGCTCGGCGCAGTCGACGCTGTTGTTTCTGGTTATAGCGCTCATGACCATGCTGGCGATCTGGATCGGCCGTGTAAAGCTGGACGGAGGAGAGCGCTGATGCCGATGTCCATCATCAAAAACACAGCGTTCTATGCGCTTGTCGCTGTGATCGTTGTTTGCGCGGTTTTCCCGTTTTACTACGCGATCATTACGAGTTTTAGGACCGGCAGTGCGATTTTCACGATCGAATATTGGCCGACTTCGTTCTCCGTAGCGAATTATGTGAACGTTATCGCTTCGGGAAGTTTTGCCCGCAACCTGTTGAATTCCATCATTGTATCGGCGTGCGTCGTGACCCTGTCCCTGCTGATGGCGGTTACGGCCGCCTTTGCCTTGTCCAGGGTTCGGTTTCGCGGGCGGTCGTTGTTGCTTTTGACGATTCTGTCAGTTTCCATGTTCCCGCAGATAGCCGTCCTGGCCGGGCTCTTCGAAGTTATCCGGCTTCTGGGTCTCTATAACACACTCGGCGGCTTGGTTTTTTCCTACATGATCTTCACGTTGCCATTTACGGTATGGGTACTCACGACGTTCATGCGTGATCTGCCCGTCGAGATTGAAGAGGCCGCGATCGTCGATGGCGCCACGCCCTGGGTGATCATAACAAGGGTGTTCCTGCCCCTCATGTGGCCTGCGCTGGTAACGACCGGATTGCTTGCTTTCATCGCGGCCTGGAACGAGTTCCTTTTCGCGTTGACTTTCACGTCCTCGACGGAAACCCGTACCGTGCCGGTCACCATCGCCCTCTTTACCGGCTCAAGCGCGCACGAGGTACCGTGGGGGATCGTCATGGCAGCCTCCGTGATCGTCACGGTGCCGTTGGTCGTCCTCGTCCTCATCTTTCAACGCAAGATTATTTCCGGCCTTACAGCCGGCGGTGTCAAAGGCTAAGGGGCTTCAAATGACTACTATTCGTATGCAAGATCTCCGAAAATCCTTTGGCAAATATGATGTCATCAAGGGTGTGGACCTCGAAATCGAGGCCGGCGAGTTCATGGTTTTCGTTGGCCCGTCGGGTTGCGGAAAATCGACGCTGCTGCGACTTATCGCGGGGCTTGAAGATATCACGTCCGGGACGCTCGCGTTCGATGAGAAGATCGTCAACAGTCTGACGCCGTCCCAGCGCGGTATCGCCATGGTGTTTCAATCCTATGCGCTGTATCCGCATATGACCGTCTATGACAACATGGCATTCGGCCTGAAGTTGGCCAAGGGCAGCGCGGACGACGTCAAGCGGCGAGTGCATAAGGCCGCGGAAATGCTGCAGATTACGGATTATCTCGACCGGCTTCCCAAGCAGCTTTCCGGCGGCCAACGGCAGAGGGTTGCCATCGGCCGGGCAATTGTTCGCGACCCCAAGGTCTTTCTCTTCGATGAGCCGCTGTCCAACCTCGATGCCGCGCTACGTGTCGCAACCCGTCTTGAAATAGCCAAGCTCCACGCCAAAATGCATGAGACGACGATGATCTATGTAACCCACGATCAGGTGGAAGCGATGACGCTGGCAGACCGGATTTGTGTTCTGCGGGATGGCAATGTCGAGCAAGTTGGCACGCCATTGGAGCTTTATGAAAAGCCGCAATCGATCTTTGTTGCCGGCTTCATAGGCTCACCCAAGATGAATTTCCTCACTGAGCAATTCGCGGATGCCTACAAGACCGACATTTTGGGGGTGCGACCGGAACATCTGGAAATCAAGGACAAGGACGGTCTCTGGAAAGGCAAGCTTCTTTTGGCGGAAAACCTTGGATCCGAGAGCTTCCTTTATATCGATATCGGCGCCAAGGAGCCCTTGGTGGTACGGCAGGACGGCTCGGCACACCAACAGCCGGGGGAACTGCTTTGCGTTGCGCCCGTTAACAACAACATCCACCGTTTCGACCAATCAGGCCGCCCGGCGGCAAATTGATAAAACCTCCACACCAAAGATAAGGAAAGACCAATGGCAATTCGCACGCTTATCTGGGGCGAGAACGTCCATGAACAGATCAATAAAACAGTTGCCGAGATCTATCCGGAAGGCATGCACAACCAGATCGCCAAGCTTTTGAAGAGCGATACCAACCTCAGCGTCAAGACCACGACCCTGCAGGAGCCGGAGCATGGCCTGACGGACAAGGTGCTGGAAGAGACCGACGTCCTTGTCTGGTGGGGGCACCGCGCTCATGGCGACGTTGCCGACGAAATAGTCGAGCGTGTGGCCCAGCGGGTCTGGGAAGGGATGGGACTGATCGTTCTGCATTCGGGGCATTTTTCGAAGATTTTCAAAAGATTGATGGGTTCACCCTGCGCTTTGAACTGGCGCGAGGCGGGCGAACGGGAACGTCTCTGGGTCGTTAACCCCGGACATCCTATCGCCAGAGGATTGCCGGCATTTTTCGAGCTGGAAAACGAGGAAATGTACGGCGAACCATTCTCTGTGCCGGAACCATTGGAAACAATATTCGTATCGTGGTTCCAGGGCGGCGAAGTCTTTCGCTCGGGGCTTACCTATCGCAGGGGCGCAGGCAATGTTTTCTACTTCCGTCCGGGACATGAAACCTATCCGACGTATCATGACGAAACTGTGGGGCTAGTGCTGCGCAACGCGGTGAACTGGGCGTATAATCCACCGCGT
Source organism: Phyllobacterium trifolii (assembly GCF_014192095.1). Lineage (GTDB taxonomy): Bacteria > Pseudomonadota > Alphaproteobacteria > Rhizobiales > Rhizobiaceae > Phyllobacterium > Phyllobacterium trifolii. The sequence continues at coordinate 44,629 of NZ_JACHXN010000016.1, read as the reverse complement.
TTTCCGGATATTACAGAGGCGCCGAATGTGCCGATTGAGAAAGCTTTGGAACCGATCACGGCACGCGGCGGCAGTTTGCACGAGTCCGGCGAGGAAGGCTTTCGTTAATGCGTCTATTAATCCTGGGGACTGGCCACATGGCGAGCGCCCACGCCAGAAACTTTATCGACATTGAAGGTGTCTCGTTTGCCGGTGCGGTTGACGTCGACAAGGGCAGGGCGGAAGCGTTCCGTGACAAATACTCGTTCGAACGGGCGTTCACGTCACTTGAGGATGCGCTTGCCTGGGGAGAGTTCGATGCCGTCGCCAACGTAACCCCTGACAGCGCGCATCATTCCACGACAATGAAATGTCTTGCCGCCGGCAAGCACGTCTTTTGCGAAAAGCCTCTGGCAACCAACTATCACGATGCCATGGAAATGGCCGAGACCGCAGAAAGGGCCAATCTCGTCGGCATGGTCAACCTGACTTACCGCAACGTAGCACAGTTACAAACAGCCCGCAGATTGGTGACAAGCGGTCAGATTGGTAAAATCAGGCATGTCGAGGCGTCCTATCTCCAAAGCTGGCTCGTATCAAAAGTCTGGGGCGATTGGCGCACGGAAAGCCAGTGGCTGTGGCGCTTGTCGAAACAGCATGGGTCCAACGGCACTCTCGGCGATGTAGGCGTCCACATTCTCGATTTTGTCGTCTACGCGACCGATACGGAAATCGACGAGGTTTTCTGCCGTCTAAAAGCCTTTGACAAAGCCGACGGCAACAGGATCGGTGAGTATCAACTCGATGCGAATGACAGTTTCACCATGACGGTGAGCTTCACCAATGGAGCGCTTGGCGTGGTACATTCAAGTCGCTGGGCCACTGGACACGTCAATGAATTGCGTTTGCGTGTCTATGGCGACAAGGGTTCATTTGAAATCCAGCACCGGCATGACGGATCCAAACTCTTCGTTTGCCTTGGCGACGATATCGAGACGGCGACCTGGAAGGAAATCGATGTCGAGCCGGTACCGACCAATTACCAACGCTTTGTCGAAGCCGTGGGGCAGGGTCGAACGCTCGAGCCGTCGTTCCGTCACGCGGCCAAATTGCAGAAGGCAATCGACCTTGCTACCGTCACCGAAGTCGACCGCAAGGAACACCGTCTCGAAGGATCAGCGTAGCATCATCACGCTGCATGCCGATCCCGCCTTGATCGCGGGCGCATGCGGTTCACGGACAATCAGGCCGTTGGCGTCCGCCAGAAACTTCAGCATGGATGAATCCTGCATAACGAAGGGCGTCGCGATCAGTTGTCCGCTATCGTCTTTGGTGATGCGCGCGCGGACATAATCCTGACGCTGGTCGTTGGTGCCCATGTCGGTGCCAAGAACTGCAGAACGGAGATCAGGCGCATGGGGCAAGTCGAGCATGGCGTGGATCAGCGGGATCAGAAATACATGCGCGCAAATCAGGCTCGAGACCGGGTTGCCGGGCAGGCCGAGTATTTTCATGTCCTGCAGGCGGCCAAACATCAATGGCTTGCCTGGGCGCAGCGCAATTTTCCAGAAATCGAGTTCCATGCCCTTGGCAGCGAGCGCAGGCTGAACGAGATCATGGTCTCCGACCGAAGCACCGCCAAGCGTGACCAGGATATCTGCCTTGGCCGCCACAGCCTGATCAAGCGCATCGCTCAAGGCTTCGAGCCGGTCCTCGGCTATACCTAGATCGATCGGCACCCCGCCAGCCTGGCGCACGATCTCGGCCAGTCCATAACTGTTGGAGGCAATGATCTGATCCGGCCGGTAACTCTCACCTGGAGTAACCAATTCGTCGCCAGTCGCGAGAATAGCCACGCGAGGCAGCCGAAACACTCCGAGCGTCGGGTGATTGGCTGCGGCGGCTAGGGCAAGCGCGGCTGAATCTAGAACGCGTCCAGCCTGAAGCAGCAGATCGCCTTCATCGAAGTCCAGACCGGCTCTACGGATATTCCTGCCGAATGTGACGGTTTCTGTGATCTCGACCTGGCGATCTCCCGCAACCGTATTTTCCTGAATCACGACACTGTCCGCACCATCGGGAACCGGCGCTCCGGTGAAGATGCGAACAGCTTCGCCTGCTTTCATAGTGCCGGAAAACGCATGCCCTGCTGCCGATTGCCCAATCAGTTTCAACGTGACTGGAACAGCCGCCACGTCGGCGGCCTGAACAGCGTATCCGTCCATTGCGGAGGCTGCAAAAGGGGGCTGCTGCCGTTTGGCGTGAACATCAGTAGCGAGAACACGACCACCGGCTGCGGCAAGCGGGACAAGCTCTGCTTCGAGTTTCTCTGCGCTGGCGAGAATACGCCTTAGTGCCTCGTCGACTGGAAGAAGTCCTGACATTTATCCCTCGTGCGCTGCTGACCATTCACCGGACTTGCCGCCGGTCTTTTGCAGAAGGCGGATATCCTGGATGACCATTGCCTTGTCTGCTGCCTTCGCCATGTCGTAAATCGTCAGGCATGCAACAGAAACGGCGGTCAGCGCTTCCATCTCCACGCCGGTCTTGCCAGTCAATTTGACTGTTGCGACGACGTGTAGGCCCGGCAAGGCGTCATCGGCCTCGATATCGATGGATATCTTGCTCAAGAGCAGCGGATGACAAAGCGGGATCAGCTCATGGGTCTTTTTCGCCGCCATGATCCCGGCAACACGCGCCGTTCCAATCACGTCGCCTTTGGCAGCATTGCCGGATTTGATAAGCGCCAGCGTTTCCACCCGCATTTTCACCGAGCCTTCGGCAACCGCCACCCGTTCCGTATCAACCTTGGCGCCGACATCGACCATGTGGGCGGCGCCCGTCTCGTCGAGATGCGTAAGCTTGGGTGTTGTCATGCCGCGTCTGTCTGCTCGTCTGCGGTGCCCTGCAATAGTGCTCTCGTGGCCGCCGCCACGTCATCCTGGCGCATGAGGCTTTCGCCGACCAGAAATGTGCCGATGTTGGATTTGGCCAGCCTCTGGCAGTCGGCATGCTTGAACACACCGCTCTCGCTGACCAGAAACTTGCTCGACGGTACCATTCTCGCCAAGCGTTCCGATACGGCCAGGTCCACGTTGAACGTGCGCAGGTCACGATTATTGATGCCGAGCAATGGCGAATTCAATTTCAGCGCACGCTCGAGCTCTGCCTCATCGTGCACTTCTACAAGCACGTCCATATCGAGCGCAACAGCCGCTTCTTCCAACGCACGGGCTACGTCGTCGGTAACGCTTGCCATAATGATAAGTATGCAATCGGCACCCCAGCTGCGCGCTTCATAGACCTGATAGGTATCGAACAGGAAATCCTTGCGCAGGGCAGGTAGTTTGGTCGCCGCACGGGCGGCTTGCAGGAACTCCGGAGCGCCCTGAAAGGACGGCGCGTCGGTCAACACGGAGAGGCACGCGGCTCCTCCGGCCTCATAGGCTTTCGCCAAGGCCGGCGGATCGAAATCCGGACGGATCAGGCCTTTCGAAGGGCTGGCCTTCTTGATCTCGGCGATAAGTGCGAACTGTCCGGCGGCGCGTTTCTTTTGCAGGGCAGCGAGAAAACCACGCGGCGAGTCCTGATCCTTTATCTGTATCTTAAGCTCATCGAGTGTGACGCGCGTCTTGGCAGCAGCGATCTCCTCGCGCTTATAGGCTTCGATCTTGCGAAGAATATCAACCATGGTCAAAGCGCCTCGCTATTGGAAACGTGAACCAGCTTTTTAAGCACATTTCGCGCAGCACCGCTGTCAATCGAATGTGCAGCCATTTCTATGCCAATCTTGAGATCGGCCGCCACACCGGCAATTACAAGCCCTGCACCGGCATTGAACAGGGTAATATCGCGGTAAGCGCCGTGCGCCCCATCCAGTACCGAAAGGAGTGACACTGCATTTTCATCGGCCGTACCACCCTTCAAATCCTGCGGATCCACCAGCCGCAGACCAAAGGATTCCGGATCGATCTCGAAAGTGCGAACTTTTCCGTTTTCCAGCGCCGCCACCTTGGTCACGCCGGCTGTGGTGATCTCGTCCAGACCATCGCCATGCACGACCCATACGGCTTCGGATCCGAGGTTTTTCAGAACATGCGCTATGGGCTCGACCCATTCAGGCGCGAACACGCCGACAAGTTGACGTTTGACGCCTGCCGGATTGGTCAAAGGGCCAAGCAGATTGAAGATGGTGCGTGTGCCGAGTTCGACGCGCGCCGGGCCAACATGTTTCATGGCGGGATGATGCATGGGCGCGAACATGAAGCCGATCCCGGCCTGTTCAATGCAGGTGGCAATCAGTTCAGGGCCAATTTCGATGTTGATGCCAAGAGCAGCAAGTGTATCGGCCGCGCCGGAACGTGATGACAAGGCACGATTGCCGTGCTTGGCGACGGGGACACCAGCACCGGCGGCAACGAATGCGGCGCAGGTGGACACGTTGTAGGAGCCCGACTGATCGCCGCCTGTTCCGACAATATCGATGGCATTCGAAGAGGTATTCACCTTCAGCATCTTGGAGCGCATGGCAGAGACAGCGCCACTTATCTCGTCGATGTTCTCGCCACGCACCCGTAGCGCCATCAACAGGGCACCGATTTGCGCCGGCGTTGCCTGTCCCGACATCATGATGTCGAAGGCCTCGACGGCTTCCTCCTGCGAGAGCGCCTTGCCTGTAGCCGCTATGCCGATGAAACGCTTTAATTCAGCCATTTTCTGTCTGACCTAACGTGCAAGTGCCTGATTGATGACGGTTTGGTTGATGGAAACTGGATATACAGTCTGCAATTGTGCAACGAGCTGGTCGAGCAGATCGTCGGCAATGCGCGAACCGAACGCATCTCGCTCCACGGTCGTCAGGGTTTCCGGTCCGACATTCGCCGGTTCGATCGACTCTGCGACCTTGAAGATGAGTTTCGAGCCGTCGGACGCCGATTCCGTTACACCAACAAGCCCTTCCGGACCATCAAAGACCGATGCAACGCCGCCTTCACCGAGATCGGTATCCTTGCTCTGACGCGTGATGCGGCGTTTCGTATCCTTGGTGAATTTGAATTCGGCCGCGATATCGTCGAGCGATGTGCCGCCGGCGACGCGCTTGCGCACCTCCTCGGCTTTCTCGTTGAGGCGCTTTTCGGCTTCAGCCGCCTTCCATGCAGCGACAACGCGCGGCTTTACTTCATCGAGCGGGCGCTCGCGGGCAGGCGTTACACTGTCGACGTCATACCAGAGATAGCTATTCGTGCCGAGATTGAAGGGTTCGTTGTCGAAACCGACGTCTGCCTGGAAGACTGCTGCCAACTGGTTCTCATCGAACGGCAGATTAGCAATTTCCTTCTCATCCGCACCATGGCCACTGGCGTCAACTGCGTCAATCGTTACGACCTTCAGGTTCTGCTTTGCTGCGGCCTCTGCCATGCTCGCGCCGTCAGCCCGCGCATTCTCATAGCCATCATGCACATCCGCGATCGCGGACGCTGCCTGTGTCAAAGCTATGGTCTCACGAATATCCTTCTCGACTTCGGTGAGGGGCTTGGTGACTTCCGGGTTGATAGCCGATACGCGAACGAGAACCGGCCCAAATGCCCCCTTCAAGACGTCGCTAACACCGTTTGCCTGAAGCGCAAAGATCGGATCGGCAATCGATTGGTCGGGCAGGCCGGTTTTCGGGAATGTACCGAGACGAACGTCATCCATCGTTTTGCCTTCCGACTTGACGATATCGTCGAAGCTGGTCCCGGCCACGATCTTGTCATGTGCGGCTTTTGCTGCATCTTCATTTGCAAACGTCAACTGTTCGATAGTGCGCGTTTCCGGCGTCGAATAGCGCGCAATGTTCTTGTCATATTCAGTCTTGATCTCTTCGGGTGTTACCAAAGCCGGATTGGCGATATCCTTCGGCTCAAGCTTGACATAGCTTACCTTGCGGTATTGCGGCGCGCCGTAAACTTCCTTGTTTGCATCGAAATATGTCTTCAAATCCGCATCGCTGGGATCGGCAATATCGCTCACGAAGCTCTTCGGCATGGCGACGTAATCGATCGTGCGTGACTCGCCCTTGTAAAGAGCAACCGCTTTAAGAAGGGTGTCAGGCGCCTTGACGCCATCGGCAACGGCTTCGACGATCTGCTGACGGCGTGCGACCTGTGCACGGTTGTCGAGATAGCTCTGCGGGCTCATACCAGCATTGCGAAGGACCATATCGAACTGCGCTGGATTGAAGCGGCCATCGGCGCCCTGGAATGCCGGATCTTCAGCGGCGAGCTGTGCCAGGCGATCCTTTGACAGGCCGAGCGACATGGTACGCGCCTGTTCGTCGAGAACCACGCCGGCAACCAATTGCCCCTGCACCTGATGACCAATTCCGATGGCATCCGCCTGCTCGCGCGTGAGGCGCTGACCGAAGCGCTGCGATAGTGCAGCCAGTTGGCGGTCGTAGGCCAAGCGGTAATCGACCGGCGACACTTCGGAATGCCCGGCGCGAATGGCTGCACTGCCGCTTATTGCGCCGAGGATCGTGCTGGAAACACCCCATCCGGCAAAGCTAACCACGAGAAGGCCCATGAGCACTTTTGCCACCCAGGTTTGTGCAACATTGCGGAGAGAGTCGAGCATTAAAAGTCACCGTATCAGTCAAGAGGCTTATTTGAATCCATAGGGGAATAGCGTCATGGAAGGCTTGTGTCGATTGCTTTATCGAGTGAATTTGCTAGTCAGACTGAGAAATTGCCAAAACAATCGCATAAGGAACGCTCAATGACCCCAGATGTCCGTCCGCTCGTTGCTGGTAACTGGAAAATGAATGGTACCGGAGAGTCGCTCGAGGAACTGCGTATCATCGTCAACAGGCCGAATTCCGCGATTGGCGAGAAGATCGACGCGTTGATCTGTGTGCCCGCAACGCTTGTCTTCCGTGCTGCCCAGTCCGTCGAGGGTGAAGCCTTGAGCATAGGGGGGCAAGACTGCCATACGCAGAAGTCAGGCCCGCATACAGGCGATATCTCGGCGGACATGCTGAAAGACGCCGGCGCATCCCATGTCATTGTTGGACATTCCGAACGCCGGGCGGACCATGGCGAAACTGACGATATGGTCAACGCAAAGGCGAGGGGAGCCTGGGAAGCGGGTCTTGTGGCGATCATCTGCATTGGCGAGACAGGAGCGCAGCGCCAGGCAGGCGCTACACTCGACGTGGTTGCTAAACAACTTTCGGGTTCGGTTCCTGATGGTGCCAACGCCGGCAACAGCATTATAGCCTATGAACCCGTATGGGCCATCGGAACGGGTCTGACACCGACCGCCACGGATGTACAGGAAGTGCATACCTTTATCCGTTCGGCGTTGAGTACGCGTTTCGGTGGTGAAGGTGATAGGATGCGTATCCTCTATGGTGGATCAGTGAAGCCAGGCAACGCCGTGGAGCTTCTGGGGGTCGAAAATGTCGACGGCGCACTTGTTGGTGGCGCAAGCTTGAAAGCAGCGGACTTCCTCGCCATCTGTGAGGCTTATCATTCCCTTTGAGTGACGGAAAAACCGCGAAAAGCGCAAGAAAACTGTCACCTGACGGGCTTGGTTGAGAGCAACGGATGCTTGAATGGGGCCGTTCTGCCGGAGGGAATTCGTGGACAAGGTCAAGGGGTTTGGCGAGGCCGATGCCTTTCCATCGGACGATGCCGAAGCTCGAAGGATTTGGCCCGAATTCACCCGGTTCTTCGGGTTTCCGGCTTGCGGCCAACCACTTTGTCAGGCGGCGTCGGACGATGGATAAACATCGGCCTCGCCACCTTCCGCGTGGGTTGCCTCGCCATCCGAGAAACAGAACTGACCCTATTCAAACATCCGTTGCTCTAATGGCCGATACGGTGTAAAGAGCCGCGTCCGACACCTAGAAAGCAGAAAATACCCCATGCAAACCGTCGTCATCGTCATTCATCTTCTGATTGTACTTGCCCTTGTTGGGGTCGTGCTCATGCAGCGCTCCGAGGGTGGCGGTCTTGGAATTGGTGGTGGCTCCGGCTTCATGACGGCTCGAGGTGCTGCAAACGTGCTGACACGGGCGACGGCGATCCTTGCAACGGGTTTCTTTATTACGTCTTTGGCGCTCGGCATTATGGCCCGCTACGGTGAAAATCCGACTGACATTCTCAACCGTATCCCCACGACCACTGGTACTCAGCCCGCAGGCCAGCAGCCTCCGACGAGTGGTGGCATTCTCAACCAGCTGGGTGGCCCTTCGTCCAATAATGCGACGCCGCCTGCCTCCAATGAGCCAGCCCCAGGTTCGGCAGCGCCAAGCACCACTGCACCGGCTGCGCCCGAATCGACGCTACCTGCGCCGAAAGCTCCGGTTACGCCCGCACAACCGGCAAATCCGGTCCCGAATTCGCAGTAATTCGGACCGCTAAATCGTTTGATTGACGGAAGCGCGGGAAATGTGTTGCGCTTCCGCAACCTTTTGATGCGAACAATGAATCTGTGGTATTCTTCACAGCGATTTGCATTGAGAAGAAACTGGTCTTCGGATATCGCGATATCAGATTGGCCTTGGGGCCTCGCAAACGCTGCTGATGGCGTTTTGCAATCTACGCGGGAACTTTAAACTATGCTGTCACGTCGCTCTCTGCTTATAGGAATGTCGCTCCTGGCCTTGTCGGGCCCGGCATCCGCAGAACCAATTATCAAAAAAATTCTGAATCCATTCGGGCTTGGCGGCAATGACAAGGCCGACGCTGATGCCCAAGCGGCAGCCCAGCCGATCGAGGTCGCCGAAGTTCGCAAGCCGGTGCAACCTGCCAAAGCCAAGAACAAATACGGGATCGACCCGAAATTCATGCCGCAGGACGTCGAGTTCACGGGCTACAAGCCGGGCACGATCGTGATCGATCCGAAGGCAAAGTTCCTCTACCTCGTCGAAAGCTCGTACACGGCTCGCCGCTACGGTATTGCAGTCGGCAAGGAGGGCCTTGAATTCAAAGGCACAGCCGTGGTCCAGACGAAACGTGAATGGCCACGATGGATTCCGACCAAAGAGATGATCGAACGTGAACCTGCCCACTACGCCAAATATGAAAACGGCATGGATGGCGGCCCAGGCAATCCGCTCGGCGCGCGCGCACTATACCTGTCGCAGGGCAACAAGGACACGCATATCCGCATTCATGGAACGATCGTGCCGTCGAGCATTGGAAGTTCCGCATCGAACGGTTGCTTCCGTATGGTCAATGACCATGTGATCGATCTTTACAACCGCGTCAGCATTGGCACGGAAGTTATTGTTCTGTAAGAACTATTGTTGAATTTATTGGAACGGCCAGACCTCGCGTCTGGCCGTTTCGTTTGGAATGGAAAATGATTGGGACGGGGAAAACGGCTTTCGGGCCGAATTTTTTTGTGGCCAAATCACTTGCAAAGGACTAACGAGATAAGCCCATGGCCCGATATGTTTTCATCACTGGCGGCGTGGTTTCTTCCCTCGGAAAAGGCATCGCTGCTGCCGCTTTGGCGGCACTCCTCCAGGCTCGTGGATACCGTGTACGGATTCGCAAGCTCGATCCCTATCTCAACGTCGACCCCGGCACGATGTCGCCATACCAGCATGGCGAGGTCTTCGTGACCGATGACGGCGCTGAAACTGACCTCGACCTTGGTCACTATGAGCGCTTCACCGGGCGTCCTGCCAACAAACAGGACAATATCACCACTGGACGGATCTACCGGAACATCATCGAGAAGGAACGCCGCGGAGACTACCTCGGCGCGACTGTTCAGGTGATCCCGCACGTTACCGACGAGATCAAGAATTTCATTGTCGAAGGCAATGAGGACTATGATTTCGTCTTGTGCGAGATTGGCGGTACGGTCGGCGATATCGAAGCGATGCCGTTTCTTGAGGCTATTCGCCAGCTTGGCAATGATTTGCCGCGAGGCACCGCTGTTTATATTCACCTGACCTTGATGCCGTATATTCCGGCAGCAGGGGAACTCAAGACCAAGCCGACGCAGCACTCAGTCAAGGAACTACGGTCAATCGGCATAGCGCCGGATATCCTTTTGATTCGTGCTGATCGCGAGATTCCGGAATCAGAACGTCGCAAACTGTCGCTGTTCTGCAATGTGCGCGCATCTGCCGTCATCCAGGCGCTTGATGTAGATACGATCTACGACGTGCCGATGGCTTACCACAAGGAAGGCCTTGATTCTGAAGTCCTTGCCGCGTTCGGCATCGATCCAGCCCCAAAGCCGCGCATGGAGCGTTGGGACGAGGTCAGCCAGCGTATTCACAATCCGGAAGGCGAAGTGACGATTGCCATCGTCGGCAAATATACGGGTCTCAAGGATGCCTATAAGTCGCTGATCGAAGCGCTTCACCATGGCGGCATGGCCAATAAGGTAAAGGTCAATCTCGACTGGATTGAATCGGAAATTTTCGAGCAGGAAGACCCGGCTCCTTATCTGCAAAAGGTGCATGGCATTCTGGTGCCCGGCGGCTTCGGCGAACGCGGCTCAGAAGGAAAGATTCTGGCAGCGAAATTTGCACGGGAGAAGAAGGTGCCGTATTTCGGTATTTGCTTTGGCATGCAGATGGCGGTGATCGAAGCGGCCAGATCTCTGGCAGGCGTCGAGAAAGCGTCTTCAAGTGAATTCGGTCCGACCAGCGAACCTGTTGTCGGTCTGATGACGGAGTGGCTCAAAGGGAACATGCTGGAGAAGCGTGCGCAGACCGGTGATCTCGGCGGAACGATGCGGCTTGGTGCCTACGAAGCCTTGCTTAAATCCGGTACGCGCATCGCTGATATTTACGGGTCGACCGATATTTCGGAACGTCACCGTCATCGCTACGAAGTAAACATCGATTATAAGGATCGCCTGGAAGAGTGCGGCCTCGTGTTCTCTGGCATGTCGCCGGATGGCGTATTGCCCGAAACGATCGAATATCCCGACCATCCTTGGTTTATCGGCGTTCAATACCACCCGGAATTGAAGTCTCGCCCGTTCGAACCGCATCCGCTGTTTGCTTCGTTCATCAATGCGGCAATGGCGCAGAACCGGCTAGTGTGACAAAAATAGTTGGGGCGATTTGACATGACCATTTCATCTCCCCGCACCCCGCGTCCTATCGATCATCTGGTTCTGCCGACCGCTGATCTTGAAGTCGCGCGCGCCCGTCTAGAACAGCTGGGCTTCATCGTAGCGCCCGTCGGGAAGCACCCATTTGGCACCGAAAATGTCTGCGTTTTCTTCGGCGATGACTGCTTTCTCGAATTTCTGGCAGTCGGCCAGCGTGAGACGTGCGAGGAAGAGGCGCGGAACGGCAATGTCTTTGTCGCCCGCGATCAGGCTTGGCGGTTCCGCAATGGCAATGAAGGCTTTTCTGCTCTTGTCATGGGTACGCATGACACAATTGGTGATCATAAGGCTTTCGTCAAAGCGGGCATTTCCGCCGGCGATATCCTCAATTTCTCGCGTCCGTTCGTAACGCCGGACGGGAAATCGGATGTGGCGGGATTCCGCTTGGCTTTTGCGGCTGATTTGCGCGCGCCAGACGCTTTCTTCTTCACTTGCGAGCGGGTGAACACGCCCAAGGTTGATCGCACATCGCTGCAGATGCACCAGAACGGCGCGGTTGCACTACGCGATGTCATCCTGTCCGAAGTCAATCCGACGGATTTCCAGTATCCACTGCAGGAGATCATCAGCCAGCGCGACGTCAATGCGCACTCATTCGGTATGGATCTGCGTGCCGCGAACGCCAACGTGACAGTGTTGACACCCCAGGGCTTGCGATCGTTCCTCGGTATCGAGGTTTCTGAAACCGAGCGTGGTTTGCGGCTTCAGGCCTTCGTGCTGGCAGTGCGTGACCTCGCTGCGGTTGAAACTTTGCTGACCAGCAACAATATTCCTTTCGAAAAGCGCGGCTCCCGCCTGATTGTGCACAAGGCACCAGGACAGGGTGCTGCCATCGCATTTGAGGCTTCCTGATGTCCCTGAATTCTACGGTTTCCGCCGGCAATGTTGCATTTTCCAACACTGGCCAGTTGTCACTCATCGCTGGGCCTTGCCAGATGGAAAGCCGTCAACACGCATTCGACATGGCCGGTGCGCTGAAGGAACTGACAGGAAAACTCGGGATCGGTCTTGTCTACAAGTCGAGCTTTGACAAAGCGAACCGCACCTCGTTGACGGGGAAGCGTGGATTCGGACTGGAGAACTCGTTGCCGGTATTCGCCGATATCCGGAGTGAGCTCGGTCTGCCAACATTGACTGACGTCCACACGGAAGAGCAATGTATTATCCTTGGCCAAGTGGTCGATGTCCTGCAAATACCGGCTTTCCTTTGCCGGCAGACCGATCTTTTGGTCGCGGCTGCCAACACCGGCAAGATCGTCAATATAAAGAAAGGCCAGTTCCTCGCGCCTTGGGATATGAAGAATGTCATTGCCAAGGTCACAGAAAGCGGCAATCCGAACGTGATGGTCACTGAGCGCGGCGCTTCGTTTGGCTATAACACGCTTGTCTCCGACATGCGCTCCCTGCCCATCATGGCAGGTTTCGGGGCCCCGGTAATTTTCGATGCAACCCATTCGGTGCAGCAGCCGGGCGGGCAGGGTGGCTCAACAGGCGGTCAGCGCGAGTTTGTCGAAACGTTGGCGCGCGCAGCTGTGGCTGTCGGTGTTGCAGGTGTATTCATCGAAACGCATCAGGATCCGGACAATGCGCCGTCGGATGGCCCGAATATGGTGCCACTCGACCAGATGCCGCGGCTTCTCGAAAAGCTTCTGGAATTCGACCGGATTGCCAAGAAGGCTTGAGCCTGCGGCCAAAAAGTTCCTTCGCAGAAAATTAAGTTTTGATGCAACCGTGATGCGGGCTTGCTCATTATCCTCAAAGGTGAAGCAAAAGAGGAGAAGAGCAAATGCCGACTAGTTCAGGACATACGAAAGCTATTCGTGCGTCGCGCGTTATTGGTACGAACGTGTACAATAGCGGCGGCGACAAGATCGGTGAAATCGAAGATGTTATGCTCGACAAGACCACGGACGGCATCATGTTCGCGGTCGTCGGTTTTGGCGGCTTCCTTGGAATTGGCGAGAAATATCATGCCGTGCCGTGGAAGCTTCTAGACTTCGATGAAGCAACGGGCGGGTACGTTGTGCCATTCACCAAGGAACAGTTGGAACAAGCGCCAGCTCATGGCATAACCGAACTGACAGAGAATGACGGTCTGCAGGTTCGCGACAGATCATTCTCGTATTACGATGACGTAGCGGCTTAACAGGCGCTACATCATGGATTGAGGCCGTCATCGACGGCCTTTTTTCTGTTTTGATCCACAATTCGTCTTCGTGGGGATTTTCCTTGTCATGTTCATTCGCTATTCAGTGGCCAGCCCAAGGCTCAATGCTCATTGAAAGGGAATACTCCATGACTGCTATTGTCGATATTATTGGCCGCGAGATTCTGGACAGCCGCGGGAACCCGACTGTTGAGGTCGATGTCGTTCTCGAAGACGGTTCCATGGGCCGCGCCGCCGTCCCCTCAGGTGCCTCGACCGGCGCGCACGAAGCAGTCGAATTGCGCGACGGTGGTACCCGCTATCTCGGCAAGGGTGTTGAAAAGGCTGTCGACGCGGTCAATGGTGAGTTGTTCGATGCTATTGGCGGCATGGAAGCGGAAAACCAGATCCACATCGATCAGACTATGATCGACCTCGATGGTACGCCGAACAAGAGCCGTCTCGGGGCCAACGCGATTCTTGGCGTATCCCTTGCCGTTGCCAAAGCCGCAGCTGAAGCGTCGGGCCTGCCGCTCTATCGCTATCTCGGCGGTCCGAGCGCCCATGTATTGCCTGTGCCGATGATGAACATCATCAACGGCGGTGCACATGCCGACAATCCGATCGACTTTCAGGAATTCATGATCTTGCCGGTCGGCGCGTCTACCTTTGCCGAGGCAGTTCGTTACGGTTCGGAAGTGTTCCACACGTTGAAGAAGCGCCTGAAGGATGCGGGCCACAACACCAATGTCGGTGACGAGGGTGGTTTCGCACCGAATTTGAAGACGGCGCAGCACGCCCTCGATTTCATTATGGAGTCGATCGAGAAGGCGGGTTTCAAGCCAGGCGAAGAAATCGCGCTTGGTCTCGATTGTGCTTCGACCGAATTCTTCAAGGACGATAACTACGTCTATGAGGGCGAGAAGAAATCGCGCGATCCGAAGACCCAAGCGAAATACCTTGCCAAGCTTGTCGGCGATTATCCGATCATCACCATCGAAGACGGGATGGCTGAAGACGATTGGGATGGCTGGAAATATCTGACAGAGCTCGTTGGTAACAAGTGCCAGCTGGTTGGCGATGATTTGTTCGTCACCAATTCGGCCCGCCTGCGCGATGGCATCAAGATGGGCGTCGCGAACTCGATCCTCGTCAAGGTCAACCAGATCGGCACGCTTTCTGAAACATTCGACGCCGTCGATACAGCACATCGTGCTGCCTACACCGCGGTTATGTCGCATCGCTCGGGAGAAACCGAAGATACGACGATCGCCGATCTCGCCGTTGCAACCAATTGCGGACAGATCAAGACCGGCTCGCTCGCCCGGTCAGACCGGGTCGCGAAGTACAACCAACTCATCCGCATCGAGGAAGAGTTGGGACCGCAGGCAAGTTATGCAGGGCGCGGTATCTTCCGCAACGCCTGATTAACTGTCGATCTGCAGCATAATGGCGGGCGCGATGCCCGCCATTTTCGTTTTGTCCTGCGCTCTTGGTAATCGCCTGTTAAGCAAAACATTGTCTTATGGACCGGTAATAAATCGGGCCATCCTGACCTGATTCTTGGGTTTGGGAGTCTATGGAAATGTGGACAAAACAGCGAAGAAAAACCAAGCGGGGGCGCTTGATCGTTCCGTTGCTCTCCACTCTGTTTTTCGCCTATTTCGGTTTTCACGCATACCATGGCGAGTACGGACTCTATTCGACTATCAAGCTTCAAGAGCAGACCCAGTTGCTGCAAGCGCAACTCGACGCCGTCAAGGCAACGCGTTCCGAGCTTGAACGCCAGGTTCAACTTATGCATGATGGTACGATCGAGAAGGATATGCTAGACGAACAGGCCCGCAAGGGGTTGAATGTATCTCGGCCGGACGAAGTCACTATAATGCGTGGCTCCGGCGATTTAGCTATTAACTGAATTCTGGTTAATAGCGCTTTTTCTCTGTATTTTGAACATCTTATTTGCATAGCACTTATTCAATTCTGCATATTGTAAGTTCCGCCCCTGCTGCTATTCTCGTGCGACCAATTCACAGGGAGTGAGATATGGCCACGAGGGCGAAAAAAAGCCCTGCGCGTTCTGCGCAGACCTCCGCTATTAAAGCACCAAAACCAATCCAGTTTACCAAGGAACAAGAATTAGAAGCATACCGGCACATGTTGCTCATCCGCCGCTTTGAAGAAAAGGCCGGTCAGCTCTACGGTATGGGTTTCATCGGTGGTTTCTGCCATCTCTACATCGGTCAGGAAGCTGTCGTCACCGGCATGCAAATGTCGCTGAAGGAAGGTGATCAGGTTATCACCGGCTATCGCGACCATGGCCACATGCTGGCTTGCGGCATGAGTCCGCGCGGTGTCATGGCGGAGTTGACAGGACGGCGCGGCGGCCTTTCCAAGGGGAAGGGCGGCTCGATGCACATGTTCTCCAAGGAGAAACACTTTTACGGCGGACACGGCATCGTGGGTGCTCAGGTTTCGCTCGGTACCGGTCTCGCCTTCGCCAATCGCTATCGTGATAACGGCAATGTTTCGCTGGCTTACTTTGGCGATGGTGCTGCCAATCAGGGCCAGGTTTACGAAAGCTTCAACATGGCTTCGCTGTGGAAGCTGCCGGTCATCTACATCATCGAGAACAATCGTTACGCAATGGGCACATCGGTTTTGCGCGCTTCGGCCGAGACGGATTTTTCCAAGCGCGGTATCTCATTCAATATTCCGGGAATTCAGGTCGACGGTATGGACGTGCGTGCGGTCAATGCTGCAGGTGAAGAGGCCGCAGCCTGGGCACGCTCCGGCAAGGGGCCGATGATTCTTGAAATGCAGACTTACCGGTATCGTGGCCATTCCATGTCGGATCCGGCCAAATACCGTTCCAAGGACGAAGTGCAGAAAATGCGCTCCGACCATGATCCCATAGAGCAGGTGAAACACCGGTTGATCGAAAACGGATGGTCCACTGAGGACGACCTGAAGAAGATCGACAAGGACGTTCGCGATATCGTGGCCGATGCCGCAGATTTCGCCCAGTCCGATCCTGAGCCGGATCCATCCGAGCTTTACACCGACATTCTGCTCTAAGGGAGGCGCTATCATGCCTGTAGAAATTCTGATGCCCGCGCTCTCGCCAACTATGGAAGAGGGCAAACTGTCAAAATGGCTAAAAAAAGAAGGCGACAAGGTTACTTCCGGTGATGTGCTCGCGGAGATCGAGACCGACAAGGCGACGATGGAAGTCGAGGCTGTCGATGAAGGAACGCTTGGCAAGATCCTCGTTCCGGAAGGCACCGACAACGTAAAAGTCAATGCGGTGATTGCTGTTTTGCTTGGTGAAGGTGAAAGCGCCGATGCTGCAAGCGCGCCGAAGGCCGCCAATGCTGAAGCGCCTGCGGAAGAAGCGCCGAAACAGGAAGCTGTGGCGGAAAAGCCTGCTGCGTCCGTTCCTGCCGCGCCGAAGACCGAAGTGGCTGCTGACCCGGATATCCCCGAGGGAACCGAGATGGTGTCCACCACTGTTCGCGAAGCGCTGCGCGACGCGATGGCGGAAGAAATGCGCCGCGACCCCAACGTCTTCATCATGGGCGAGGAAGTCGCTGAATATCAGGGCGCCTACAAGATCACGCAGGGCCTGCTTGACGAGTTCGGTCCGCGCCGCGTTGTTGATACGCCAATCACAGAACACGGTTTCGCCGGCGTTGGTGTTGGTGCCGCGATGACGGGTTTGCGTCCCATCGTTGAATTTATGACCTTCAACTTCGCCATGCAGGCGATCGACCAGATCATCAATTCCGCGGCCAAGACACTTTATATGTCTGGCGGCCAGATGGGCGCACCGATGGTGTTCCGTGGTCCAAGCGGCGCTGCCGCCCGCGTCGCTGCCCAGCACTCGCAATGCTACGCCGCCTGGTACAGCCATATTCCTGGTCTGAAGGTCGTGATGCCATATTCGGCTGCCGATGCGAAGGGTCTGCTCAAGGCTGCCATCCGCGATCCAAATCCGGTAATCTTCCTCGAAAATGAAATACTTTACGGTCACTCGTTCGATGTCCCGAAGCTTGACGATTTCGTTCTCCCGATCGGCAAGGCCCGTATTCACAAGAAGGGCAAGGACGTAACGCTCGTCTCCTTCGGCATCGGCATGAATTACACGGTCAAGGCGGAAGCCGAGCTTGCGAAGATGGGAATCGATGCGGAAATCATCGATCTGCGGACGATCCGGCCGATGGACATTCCAACAGTCATTGAATCGGTAAAGAAGACGGGACGTTGCGTCACGATTGAAGAGGGTTACCCGCAGTCTTCGGTTGGAACGGAAATCGCAACCCGCGTCATGCAGCAGGCCTTCGATTATCTCGATGCACCGATCCTGACAATCGCCGGCAAAGATGTGCCGATGCCTTATGCGGCAAACCTTGAAAAGCTGGCTTTGCCTAATGTTCAGGAAATCATCGACGCCGTCAAAGCCGTGACCTACACCGCCTAAGGGGAGGAACCCGATATGCCGATAAATATCACCATGCCGGCGCTTTCTCCTACGATGGAAGAAGGCAATCTTGCCAAATGGCTGGTCAAGGAAGGGGATAAGGTCACGTCCGGTGATGTCATCGCCGAAATCGAGACCGACAAGGCGACAATGGAAGTCGAAGCGGTTGACGAAGGCACTGTAGCCAAGATCGTTGTCCCTGCCGGTACAGAAGGCGTCAAGGTCAACGCACTGATCGCCATTCTGGCGGGCGAGGGCGAGGACGTCGCGGCAGCTGCCAAAGGTGGCGGTGACGCAGCGGCACCAGCCCAAGCGGAAGCACCGAAAGAAAAGAAGAAGGCTGATGGTGCGCCTGAAGCCCCGAAGGCTGAAGCACCGCAGGTGGCCGCTGCTCCGGCACCGGCAGCAACGTCTGCACCTGCCAAAACCGGTGATCGTCCATTTTCGTCGCCGCTTGCACGGCGAATCGCCAAGGATGCAGGTATTGATCTCGGCGCCGTGACAGGTTCAGGCCCGCATGGCCGGGTGATCAAGAAGGACGTTGAGGCGGCGATTTCCGGTGGTGGAGCCAAAGCTGCTTCCGTTGCGGGAGCCGCGCCAACCGCCGCAGCGCCGGCGGCACCGAAGCCGATGTCTGACGATGCGGTGCTCAAACTGTTCGAGCAAGGCTCTTACGAACTCGTACCGCATGACGGCATGCGCAAGACCATTGCCAAGCGTCTGCTCGAAGCCAAGTCGACGGTTCCACATTTCTACCTGACGGTGGATTGCGAGCTCGATGCGCTTTTGGCTCTTCGCGCGCAGATCAATGCCGCTTCGCCAATGCGCAAAACAGAAAAGGGCGATGTTCCAGCCTACAAGCTCTCCGTCAATGACATGATCATCAAGGCTATGGCGTTAGCGCTGCGCGATGTTCCTGAGGCGAATGTCTCCTGGACGGAAGCCAATATGGTCAAGCACAAGCATTCGGATGTTGGCGTCGCTGTCTCCATTCCCGGAGGCCTGATCACGCCAATCATCCGCAAGGCCGAAGAAAAGACGCTTTCCGCCATTTCAAATGAGATGAAGGATCTTGCCAAGCGCGCGCGCGACCGCAAGTTGAAGCCCGAGGAATATCAGGGTGGAACGACGGCGGTTTCCAATCTCGGCATGTTTGGCGTCAGGGATTTCGCGGCCATCATCAACCCGCCCCACGCAACCATTCTTGCGATCGGTGCGGGCGAAGAACGAGCTGTGGTCAAGAAGGGCGAGATCAAGGTTGCAACCGTTATGTCCGTGACGCTGTCGACTGATCACCGGGCCGTTGACGGCGCCTTGGGTGCAGAGCTTGCCCAGGCGTTCAAACGCCATATCGAAAATCCGATGGGCATGCTGGTCTGAGGGGTACCATGAAAACGGTCCTTTGCTATGGCGACTCGCTGACCTGGGGATACATTCCCGATGGATCGGGTCGCCATGCGCTAAGGGATCGCTGGCCGGAGGTCCTTCAAACTGAGCTCGGGAACGGTGTTCATGTCGTTACCGATGGTTTGAATGGCCGCACGACGGCTTTTGACGACCATTTGTCCGGTTTCGAGCGCAACGGCGCCAAGACGCTGACCACAGTACTTGGCGCGCATTTTCCGCTCGATCTCGTTATCATCATGCTCGGTAGCAATGACATGAAGAGTTTCATTTGCGGCAACGCACAAGGGACCAAACGCGGTATGCAGCGCTTGATCGAGATTGTCCGCACGGCGCCGTATCAGATGAACGCAAAGGTACCGCAGATTCTGATCATGTCACCGCCGGCGCTTACGCCGATTGACGAGCTGGATTTTCAACGAACTTTCGAACAGGGCATCGAACAGTCACGCCTGCTCGCTGCCTTTTACAAGAATGCCGCTGAACTTGCCGATTGTGCGTTTTTCGATGCGAGCTCGGTCGCCAAAACATCGCCATTAGATGGCGTACATCTTGATGCAGAGAATACACGGGCAATCGGTAAAGCCATTGCACCCATCGTTCGAGATATACTCGAGCTTTAAGCAGGAGGACCAAGGTCTTGGCCAATAATTACGACGTGATCATCATTGGTTCGGGCCCGGGCGGCTACGTTACCGCCATCCGCTCCGCACAGCTTGGTTTCAAGACCGCAATCGTCGAGCGTGAACATCTTGGCGGCATCTGCCTGAACTGGGGTTGTATCCCGACCAAGGCCTTGTTGCGCTCGGCAGAGATTTTTCATTATGGCCAGCACGCCAAGGATTACGGCTTGACCATCGAGGGAAAAATTTCTGCCGACGTCAAAGCAGTCGTTCAGCGTTCACGCGGTGTTTCGGGCCGGCTCAACGCCGGCGTCGGATTCCTGATGAAGAAGAACAGGGTCGACGTGATCTGGGGAGAGGCCAAGCTGTCGAAGCCGGGCGAGATCATTGTCTCGAAGACCTTGAAGAAGCCGATGGAGCCGCAACCGCCACTCCCGAAGAACACCTTGGGAGAAGGTACTTATTCGGCTAAGCATATCATTCTCGCCACTGGCGCCCGCCCGCGCGCACTGCCGGGTATCGAGCCGGACGGCAAGCTGATCTGGACCTATTTCGAAGCCATGGTGCCGCCGGAAATGCCGAAATCACTCGTGGTCATGGGATCTGGTGCGATCGGGATCGAATTCGCGTCGTTCTACCGTTCCATGGGCGCAGAGGTGACTGTCGTCGAACTCCTGTCGACCGTGATGCCTGTGGAGGATGCCGAAATCTCCGGGATCGCTCGCAAGCAGTTCGAAAAGCAGGGTATGAAAATTATTACCGACGCCAAGGTGACGAAGGTTGAGAAAGCCGCGAATTCAATCACCGCGCATGTCGAGACCAAAGACGGCAAGGTAGAGAAGATCACTGCGGACCGACTGATTTCCGCAGTTGGTGTTCAGGGTAATATTGAAAATCTCGGGCTCGAGACTTTGGGCGTAAAGACCGATCGTGGTTGCGTCGTCATCGATGGTTACGGGAAGACCAACGTGCCCGGCGTTTACGCCATTGGTGATGTTGCCGGACCACCGATGCTGGCGCATAAGGCCGAGCATGAAGGTGTGATCTGTATCGAGAAGATTGCAAACTTCCCGGGCGTTCATCCCATCGAGAAGGACAAGATTCCAGGCTGCACCTATTGCCAGCCACAGGTTGCGTCCGTTGGTCTTACTGAAGCGAAGGCCAAGGAAAATGGCCGCGAGGTTCGCGTCGGGCGTTTCCCTTTTGCCGCAAACGGCAAGGCGATTGCGCTTGGCGAAGATCAAGGTCTGGTCAAGACCATTTTCGACAAGAAGACCGGCCAGCTGATAGGCGCCCACATGGTCGGTGCGGAAGTCACGGAGCTTATCCAGGGCTTCGTCGTCGCCATGAACCTCGAAACGACCGAAGAAGAATTGATGCACACTGTCTTCCCGCACCCGACTTTGTCGGAAATGATGAAGGAAAGCGTGCTGGATGCCTATGGTCGTGTGTTAAACGCGTAAACAACGAAGGAAACTTGGCCCTTGGTCACCATCAAGGATAGCAGACCCTGGATCAACCTTTCATGGGCGATTCTCAAATGGTCGACCTTGATCGGCCTTGGGCTCGGGTTTGTGCCGTCCGCCTTGAGTCTGGTTTCAGGCAACACCATATCCATTAACGGAACGGCAATCGGCGGTTGGCTTGGTGTCTGGATTGTTACGTTTGCATGCGGGTTGGGTGGTTTTCTTTTCGGTGCTATATGGGCCTTGGTGTTGCGCGCAATTGCCATTGCATCAGGGCGCTAGCGAGGGGAGAGAAGCATATGGATCAGCCAGTTGGTATTATGGGCATGCCCGGTGTCGGTTTCTTTGGAATGCTGCTTATCGGCTTCCTAGCCGGGTATATCGCAGAAAAGGCAACGAACCGTAATCATGGCCTTTTAACCAATATCCTTGTCGGCATCGCCGGTTCTTTCGTTGGTGGTACGCTGGCTGGTCTGCTGGATTTCAATTTCTACGGTTTCTTTGGAAATCTGATCGTTGCGACAGTTGGCGCAATTCTCATCCTGTGGGTTTTCGGCAAAGCCAGGCCCGCAAGCTAGGACTTTTATAATGGTAACGGTACTCGACACGATCGATCAAAAGCGGCGTCTTCGGCATCCCGAAAAGGCGCATCGCCCGGATTCGGAGATTCTGAAGAAACCCGACTGGATCAGAGTCAAGGCTCCCGTGTCGAAAGGCTATTCGGAAACACGTGATATCGTGCGCTCGCACAATCTCGTCACGGTGTGCGAAGAAGCCGGCTGCCCCAATATCGGTGAGTGCTGGGACAAGAAGCACGCAACTTTCATGATCATGGGCGAGATCTGCACCCGTGCCTGTGCGTTCTGCAACGTCGCAACCGGTCTGCCAACTGCGCTTGATCCAAACGAGCCCGAGAATGTCGGCAAGGCCGTTTTGAAGATGGGCTTGCAGCATGTGGTCATCACTTCGGTCGATCGTGACGATCTAGCCGATGGCGGTGCGCAGCATTTTGCCGATGTGATCCATGCCATCCGCCGTATTTCGCCCGGCACGACCATCGAGATTCTGACGCCGGATTTCCTGCGCAAGGAAGGCGCTTTGGAAATTGTCGTGGCGGCCCGTCCTGATGTCTTCAACCACAACCTTGAGACCGTTCCGTCCAATTATCTCAAAGTTCGTCCGGGCGCGCGGTACTTCCACTCGATCCGCCTGTTGCAGCGGGTGAAGGAGCTCGATCCGACGATCTTTACAAAATCCGGCATCATGGTGGGTCTTGGCGAAGAGCGTAACGAAGTGCTGCAACTGATGGATGATCTGCGCTCGGCGGATGTGGATTTTATGACGATCGGCCAGTATCTGCAGCCAACGCGCAAGCATCATGCCGTGCTGAACTATGTAACACCGGACGAATTCAAATCCTATGCAACGATTGCCAAAACCAAGGGCTTCCTGGTGGTTGCGTCCAGCCCACTAACACGTTCATCGCATCATGCCGGTGAAGATTTCGCCAGGCTGAAGGCTGCACGCGAGGCGCTGCACGCAAACCGCGCGTGACCGATGCCGAAATTTGAAACGACCCGCCATGTGAAGCATCGCGCCGAACAGATGTTTGATCTGGTTGCCGATATTGAGACTTATCCGCAGTTTCTGCCGATGTGCGAGAGTCTGAAAGTGCGTTCACGCAAGGAAAGTCATGGCAAGACGTTGCTGATTGCCGACATGACTGTTGGCTATAAGCTGATCCGCGAGACGTTCACCAGTCAGGTTCTTTTGAAGCCGGAAGAAAAAGTCATCATCACCAAATATATAGATGGGCCATTCCGCTATCTCGATAACCGCTGGCAATTCGTCCCGGATGAAAATCCGGAACATTCAGCAGTGAAATTCTATATCGATTATGAATTCAAGAGCCGCACGCTTGGCTTTCTCATGGGGTCGATGTTCGACATAGCCTTCAGGAAATTCACCGAAGCTTTTGAAAAACGAGCGGACTCAATCTACGGCAAGTGAACCGCCACGCTGCCCGGCCCGCATCGCAGGAACGAAACCGCACGCTATCCGTTACGTTATTCGCAAGGAGGTTGTGATGTTAACAACCAAACTGGTCGGTGCGCTATTCGTTGTTTGTGGGCTTTTGTATATGGCGGGAATTGCAGTTTATCGAGGCCAGATGAGCGAACCCCATTCTTCCAATGGTGAGTCCGCCGGTCTTGAACCGCGCCATCGCGGTCTGCGTTTTCTTGGCTTGAAAGCGAATTGGCCGGGCCTCGTGGTTGCTGCAGTGGGCGCCGTAATGCTGTTATTGCCATCGGCCTAGAAGTCTTACAATAACGCCCCCAAAACCATATCAAGCGCAGCATTGACGGCGGCATTGCGGATTGATGCGCGACCGTGATCAACAAACAGGTGGCGCGCTGCGACCGGTGGTTTGTCTTTCAGGGCCAACCCAAACCAGACAAGTCCTATGGGCTTGGCGTCGGAGCCGCCACCGGGACCTGCAATCCCCGTAACCGAGATGGCGATCCCGGCATTTGAATGGCCAAGGGCTCCCGAGGCCATGGCCAAAGCGACTTCCTCAGACACTGCGCCGTGTTTGGCGATCAATTCGGCCGGGACGCCAATCATCTCGTGCTTGGCTTCGTTGGAATAGGTGACGAACCCTCGATCCACGACATCGGAGGACCCACCAATATCTGTCAGCGACGCTGCGATCAAACCACCGGTGCAGGATTCAGCCGTGGCCAGCAGAATGCCGTGACGACGGCAGGCTTCAAGGACTGCAACTGCCTTGGCTTCCGCGATTAGCCCGCTCATTCCGGCAACCCTCCCGGGTATATGACAGATGCCGTCGCAATAGCTGCAATGCCTTCCTTGCGGCCGATGAAACCGAGTTTCTCGTTGGTCGTGGCCTTGATAGAAATGCGATCCACGGAAATTCCCAGCATTTTTGACAACGCTGCGGTCATCGCCTCACGGTGTGGCCCTACTTTCGGGGCCTCGCAGATGAGTGTGACATCCGCATTGGCAATCCGGCCGCCGGCCTCCCTGACAATTTTTACCGCATGTTCCACGAAGATATGCGAAGGAGCGCCCTTCCATTGTGGATCGGACGGCGGAAAATGTGTGCCGATGTCGCCTGCGCCGCGTGTCGCGAGCAGGGCGTCGGTCAAAGCATGGAGGGCAACGTCGGCGTCCGAGTGCCCGGACAGCTTTTGATCATGTTCGATGAATACGCCGGCAAGCATCACACCGTTGCCTGGTTCGAAAGCATGTACATCATAGCCGTTCCCGGTGCGCACGTCCGGAAATGCGGAATACTTTTGCGACAGGCGATCATCGGCCATTTCGATATCCTTTGCCCAGGTCAATTTCGTGTTGTCGACTGATCCTTGAACGATCCGCACCGGCAGGCCATGCCATTCGGCGATGGCCGAATCGTCGGTGAAGTCGGATCGGCCGGCTGTAAATGCTGCGTTATGCGCATCGAGGATCGGCAAATAGGGAAACGCTTGCGGCGTCTGCGCCGCATAGAGGCCCACGCGCGGTACCGTTGCGCTGACCATCGCGTCCGGTCCGGCAGCTTTCAACGTATCCGACACGGCAAGGACTGGCAGGACCCCGATATGCGGGGTCAGATTGAAAATGACCCGCTCCAGTAGATCTGCCGAAATAAAGGGGCGAACACCGTCGTGAATCAACACGTGATCAGGTGTTTTCTCCTTTAGAGCCAGAAGCCCGAGACGTGTCGATTCCTGGCGGGTTGGTCCACCTATCACAGCAGTAACTCGTTCGGCATGATCTCCAAGAGCCAGGGCGAACAGTGCACTGTCTTCCTTGTGGATTACCACCACGACATGGTCGATCAACGGGCAATCAAGAAATGCGCGCATCGTGTGCGCCAGAACGGCCTCTCCGCCAATCTTGCGGTATTGCTTTGGTCCTTCAACGCTTTGGCCTGCGCGTTCACCGCGTCCGGCCGCTACAATGACCGCAGCTACCCGCATTTCCTTATTGTCAGACTTCCCCGGCACGCTTCTCTCCGTTCGATGCAGACTGCGTTACCCTTTGCCAAACGGAAAGACCAGAACTTTAGCAACGCCCGGGTCGAAATCCGGCCATTCACGGTGCGCAATGCCTTGCGAAGAGGCAACGATCTGTCTAAAGGATAGGCTATTACGAAATTGCATACGAAACAGGCAGAATCGCGTGATCGAATTGGATCAACCACTGGATGTCGGCGGGGTACATTTGCGAAACCGCGTGTTTCTGGCGCCGATGTCTGGCGTCTCCGACCTGCCGTTCCGCCAGCTGGCGTGGCAGGCGGGGGCCGGTATGGTGGTATCGGAAATGGTTGCAAGCGCAGAGCTTTGCACGCGCGACCGCGGCAACCTGTTGCGCCTCAGGGGCGATGGATTGGGCACGCACGTTGTGCAGATCGCAGGCCGTGAAACCCGATGGATGGCTGAAGCAGCGCGGATCGCCGAAGGCGAGGGCGCTCATATCGTCGATATCAATATGGGTTGCCCCGCCAAAAAGGTAACAGGCGGCTTGTCAGGCTCGGCACTCATGCGCGATCTCGATCACGCTTTGACACTGATCGAAGCAACGATCGGCGCTGTGCGGGTTCCAGTTACGTTGAAAATGCGGCTTGGCTGGGATGACGCCAGCATCAACGCACCGGAGCTAGCTGTGCGTGCAGAGCAGGCCGGTGTCAAGATGATCACTGTGCACGGCCGCACGCGCTGCCAGTTCTACGAAGGCAAAGCTGATTGGCACGCCATTCGAGCTGTAAAAGACGCAATCTCGATCCCGCTTGTGGCAAATGGCGACGTTCAGAACCGCGCCGATGCAATGGCAATTCTTGAGGCCTCCGGAGCGGATGCGGTCATGGTAGGGCGCGGATCTTACGGCCAACCTTGGCTGCCGGGGATGATTGTTCAAGGAAACGGACCAGATGCCAGACACATGATCGCCGATTATGCAGTCGCGCATTACGAAGCGATGCTCTCGCATTATGGCGAGGCCACGGGTATTCGCCACGCGCGCAAGCATCTTGGCTGGTATCTCGACAAACATGGGTTCGACGCAGGACCACTCGTTCGAGCATCGATCATGACCGAAACCAATCCGCAACAGGTTGCACGACGTCTCCACGCTGCGCTCTCAAATACAGAAGAAATGAGGAAGGTGGCCTGATGACAGCATCGGATAAATCTATGCTGGGAGACCGGTTGGCGGGCATCGTCCTGAATTCGATCCGGCACCCGGTGATCATGCTCGATGATGCAGGTTATATTTCCTATGCCAACGCCGATGCTGAAGCGTTCTTCCGCTCAAGCGCCAACATTTTGAGCCGCAACACGCTCGATATGCTGCTGCCGTTCGGCAGCCCACTGCTGGCGCTGGTCAAGCAAGTGCGCGAAAGCCCATCACCGGTCAACGAATACCGCGTCGATGTCTCGTCACCACGGCTCGGCCAGGACCGGATTGTCGATCTCTATGTCACTCCCGTCAGTGAATCGCCGGGTTCGATCGTCATCCTTTTCAAGGAACGCTCGATGGCGGAAAAACTTGATCGGCAGATGACGCACCGTGGCGCCGCGCGTTCCGTTACCGGCCTCGCGTCCATGCTGGCGCACGAGATCAAGAACCCGCTTTCTGGCATCCGGGGAGCCGCGCAATTGCTTGAGACCGGCCTTTCCGACGATGACCGGGCGCTGACACGATTGATCACCGATGAGACCGACCGGATCGTGTCACTCGTCGATCGTATGGAAGTTTTTTCCGACGAACGCCCGATAGAACGGGAAGCGGTGAACATTCACGTGGTGCTGGATCACGTCAAAGCCATCGCCAAGAATGGTTTTGCCAGCCATATCAAGTTTCACGAGGACTATGATCCGTCGTTGCCTTACGTGTTCGCAAATCGCGATCAGCTCGTTCAGGTGTTCCTCAATCTCGTAAAAAATGCAGCCGAATCCATCGGCGCCAACGAGCCAGGCGAAATCACGCTCTCAACCGCGTTCCGTCCAGGTATCCGCCTGTCGGTTCCAGGTATGCGTACTCGGGTGTCGCTGCCGCTCGAATTTTGCGTTTCGGACACGGGTGCGGGTGTGACGCCCGATATCATGCCACATCTCTTCGATCCGTTCATAACCACAAAGCCGAATGGTTCCGGGCTTGGCCTCGCTTTGGTCGCCAAGATTGTCGGGGACCATGGCGGTGTTATCGAATGCGATTCCGTGCCGCGCAAGACGACGTTCAGAATTCTCATGCCCGCATGGCAGAGCGGTCCGCTCGATGACGACCATGCAGACGACAGTCCATATACGAAGAAAGCAGGGTCCTGATTATGAGTTTGGGCAGTATTCTCGTCGCAGATGACGACGCAGCAATCAGAACGGTCCTCAATCAGGCGCTCTCCCGTGCAGGTTATGACGTCCGCATAACGTCGAATGCAGCTACCTTGTGGCGCTGGATATCGGCGGGCGATGGCGATCTCGTGATCACCGACGTGGTGATGCCCGATGAAAACGCTTTCGATCTTCTACCACGCATCAAAAAATCGCGACCCGATCTGCCCGTCATCGTCATGAGTGCGCAAAACACCTTCATGACTGCCATTCGCGCCTCTGAGGCGGGAGCCTACGAATATTTGCCCAAACCGTTCGATCTGACGGAACTGGTCAGCATTGTTGGACGGGCACTTTCTGAACCGAAGAAAAAACCGGAGAAGTGGGCTTCCGACGAGCAACCCGATACAATGCCGCTGGTCGGCCGCTCGCCAGCGATGCAGGACATTTATCGGGTATTGGCGCGCATGATGCAAACCGATCTGACGGTCATGATTTCCGGGGAGTCGGGCACTGGCAAGGAGCTTGTGGCGAAGGCTCTGCATGAATATGGCCGCCGGCGCAAAGGTCCGTTCGTCGCCATCAATATGGCAGCGATTCCGCGTGACCTTATCGAGTCGGAATTGTTCGGCCATGAGCGCGGGGCTTTCACTGGCGCGCAGAACCGGTCGAGCGGACGCTTCGAACAGGCGGACGGCGGCACGCTGTTCCTCGACGAAATCGGCGATATGCCGATGGAAGCGCAAACGCGGCTTTTGCGTGTTTTGCAGCAGGGCGAATACATGACCGTCGGCGGGCGCACACCGATCAAGACCGATGTGCGCATCGTTGCTGCCACCAATAAGGATCTGCGTACCCTGATCAATCAGGGCCTTTTCCGCGAAGATCTGTACTACCGTCTCAATGTCGTGCCGCTGCGCCTGCCGCCCTTGCGCGAACGCGGCGAAGATATTCCGGATCTCGTACGGCATTTTTTCAAGATGGCAGCGAAAGACGGTCTGCCTGAAAAACGTATCATGGCTGATGGCCTAGATCTTATGCGGCGCTACCCTTGGGCAGGTAACGTGCGCGAATTGGAAAACCTCGTCCGCCGTCTTGCCGCTCTCTACCCCCAGGAAGAGATCAATGCGGACGTCATCGAGGCTGAACTCAAGGCCGACCTGCGGCCAACCGAGCCATCGTCGAATTCAATGGCGGACCAGGATGTAACTATCGGCCAGGCGGTCGAACTGAACATGCAGCGCTACTTCCTTTCCTATGGGGATGACCTGCCACCCGTCGGTCTTTATCAGCGCGTGCTGGAGGAGATGGAGTATCCACTTATCCTTTCTTGCCTGACGGCGACGCATGGGAACCAGATCAAGGCTGCCGAATTGCTGGGACTCAATCGCAACACACTGCGCAAGAAAATCCGCGAACTGGGCGTCAACATCTACAAGAGCACCAAGAGCGAACGCTGAACAGGCGGCATTCGCTTTTTAAGAAATCATTAAGTATTAGCAAATGATTCACCAGTTCTAACAATATCAACAGAAGATAAAATTGTAACTACTGCAACAGAGCCTTTTTAAGGTGAGTATGTGCAGAGTAATCACCAGAAATCTCGTGAATTAAACGCAATCGGTTAGCGCCGAATTGCTATTGGATCATACGGAGGTGCATGGTGTTCAGTTTTGCAGAACGATTGATGTTGTTCAATCAGTACGAAATCTTGAAGAAGCTTGATCCTCAAAAATCGAGCCTCTACGCGCGGCATCAAGAAGTCGTGGAGAAGGGTTTCGAGAGTCTTTATGAGGATCTCGGAATTTCAACGACGACACTGAGCAAGGAAGAGGCCCAGGAAATGGACGACATCCTTGCGCTGTTCCGCGCAATAAAGGCTTCAAGTGGGGGTGCGGCCAGTAACATGCCGGGCAAAACGGAGTTTGTTGGCTTTGGCTCCGGCCAGCCTGACGAGCGTTTCGCTTATGCCGACTTCCTCAGCAACATCCTGAAGTTCCCGCTGGAAGTCTCCAACAGCCCTGACAATCGGCCGGAACTGCAGCTTGAAAAATATCGCACCATGCTGAAGCGCTGGGACGAAATCGGCAGAAAGCGTGAGCTTTCCCCTGACCAGATCGAACATCTGGTCGCTTGATCCACGCAAATATAAATGTTGTGGCCGGCAATGCCGGCCACAATCATTCAGGCTTGACGTTCAACCCAATGAGCCAAGGTAGTCGAGTTTCCCGACAGGCACGCCGTTGTGGCGCAGAATGTTTTGAGCTGTCGTGACATGAAAATAGAAGTTCGGCAGAACAAATTTCTGAATGTAGTCTTCGCCGCTCAACGTTACCCCCATCTTGCCGAATTTCAGCGTGACTTCCTTATCCGCAGTGCCATCAAGCGCTGACGGATCGACGCTTTCTAAAAATGCAACTGTCTTGGCGATGCGTTCGCGCAGCTCGGTAAAATCCGCTTCCTCATCGGGGAATTTTGGAACTTCTACCGACGTCAGGCGGGCGATTACGCCCTTCGATGTGTCACTAGCCCGCTGGATTTGGCCGGAGAACGGCAGCATGTCCGGCGCCAGACGTGCATTGACGAGAACTGCCGGAGCAATTTTCTTCTCCTCTGCGAATGCCTCGGCCTTGTCGATCAACGACGAAAGAACGGAGAAACCACGGACAAACGCCGGAACGGAAATCTTGTGCATGGATAATGACATATGTGTACCCCTTGAAGCATCGCCGGATTTGCGGATAGAGATGAGATAAGAATGGCTTTGGTGACATTGTAGCGTGCCAAGCGCAAATACGTCGTGGCCTTTCTTTTTCAAGGCCACCCGGTCGCTAAATCTTGCGAAGCTTGGGTTCGAAAATTGTGGCGGGACTCTCGTCGGCATGAACTATGCGGTTCCGCCCCTGGTTCTTCGCCGCATAGAGGCACTTGTCAGCAGCAACCAACGCCTCCTCCAGATCCTGTCCAGGTCGGTGGATTGATATCCCGACGCTTACCGTGATGTCGAGATCGCTTATCCGGAGATATTTTGAGATATCCCGAACACCTGTGAGCACCCGATGCGATATCCAATCGGCCTTTCCAAGATCCGCACCCGTCAGGAAAATGGCGAACTCCTCACCGCCGAACCGCGCGGCGAAATCCCACTCACCGATGGTGGAACGGATGAGGATTCCAATCTCCTGCAGCACCCCGTCTCCAACGGCGTGGCCGTACCGGTCATTGATCGACTTGAAATGATCAGCATCGATATAGAGGACTGCACCGGCACTTTTTTCCCGGTCGCACAAGGCAATCTGTTTCTGCGCTTGCATGTAGAATTCGTTACGGTTCGAGAGGCCGGTGAGATCATCTTTGCGCAGAGCGAGGTCGAGTCTCAGTGCGGTTTGCTTGAGACGATAGTTAAGCCCGACGAGAAAAGCGCCGAGCGGGACGCTCACGATAACAACAATGATTGTTGTGACGATGAGCGCCACATCGAGACGATCCAGTCTTACGACCAGGAAGAAAAGAACCGTGAGCAAATCCGAGGCAGCAATCGCCATGCCGACCATGATCGCGACCTGTTTTATAGGTGGCAAGTCACCGAATTTCGTCATCCATAAATCGTAGGTCGTCATTGCCGTCCGCCGAGTGTGTTCTTACTCCATATATCGACAGGACCATAAGGAAAGCTCTTTACGAAGAGTGTAATTTTAACTGTTGTTATTTTTTATCGAATGTTCATCTGAGGCAAATTATTTCAGCCACATGTTTTATAAACGCGCTCGCGGCTGGAACTATCGCAAAAGGATGCAAACTATTTCCTATCAAACAAAACCCATGACGTGATGGGGAATATAGGGCGCTTCTAGCGCAGAAATTTCGTCGTCAGATAATTTTATTTGAAGAGACGCAACAGCATCATCTAGATGTGATGCTTTCGTAGCGCCAACTATAGGCGAAGTAACCTTGGTCAGAACCCAGGAAAGTGCTATTTGTGCGCGTGGCAGCTTCCGTTGCTCTGCTATCTTTGCGACTGCACTTACAACCTTCTTGTCATCATCTTCAGTGCCGGCATAAAGCGTTTTGCCGAATTCATCGGTTTCAGAACGGGCGCTCGTCTCGTCCCAGTCACGCGTGAGCCGGCCGCGGGCGAGGGGGCTCCATGGAATGACGGCAATACCCTCGGCCTTGCACAGCGGTAACATTTCCCGCTCTTCCTCGCGGTAGAGGAGGTTCACGTAGTCTTGCATGGAAACGAAGCGTGTCCATCCTTTCTGACTAGAGGTCGCAAGCATTTGAGCGAACTGCCAGGCATACATGGAAGATGCCCCGATATACCTCGCCTTGCCGGATTTCACGACTTCATGAAGAGCTTCCAATGTTTCTTCGATAGGCGTTTCGTAGTCAAAGCGATGGATCTGGTAGAGGTCGACATAATCAGTGCCCAGCCGGCGCAAGCTTGCATCAATTTCCGCGAAGATGGCCTTGCGGGAAAGGCCTGCGCCATTCGGCCCTTGGCGCATACGACTGTTCACTTTTGTGGCGATGACAACTTCTTCGCGCGTACTGAAATCATTGAGCGCACGGCCCACAATCTCCTCACTGGAGCCGTCTGAATAAACGTTTGCCGTGTCGAAAAAATTTATACCAAGTTCCAGCGCTTGTTTGATGAATGGCCGGCTTTTTTCTTCTGAAAGCGTCCAAGCATGGTTGCCGCGATCAGGCTCACCGTAACTCATGCAGCCGAGACATATACGCGACACTTCCAGGCCGGTGTTTCCGAAACGTACATATTCCATCACAGTTCTCCATATTTAGTCTAAGCACGAACGTTGGAGCCTGTTGCAGGCGGCTCTTGCCAACGCGGCAAATGGACGATGTCTCCACAGTCGTAAGCCGTTTTGTTAATTTTGAAATGCCGATACGAACCTGTAACAACAAATTGACGCGAGGTTGGTCCGACACAGATCTTGCAATTGTGGGTAAGTGTTGAACAATGGCATTGTTTCGCGGCAAAACGTTGCATTTCCGCCACAATGTGTTGCATGAGTGCCACGTGTTGGGAATCACGACAGCAATGCTTTTATCGAATTCGGTCAACCTATCTGGAAATTCGGCAGCTGGCGCAACAAGCGGCGGCATACAGAAGTTTTATTCAAGGGCCGGAATTGCCACGGTTGTTCTCGCACTTCTCACGACGGGTGTCACTTTTCTGATCCTGACCGGAATGACGCCGATCCACCCGGACAGCCAGACTACGTTGCTGCTCACAAGTATCAATGCCGCTCTCATCGCGGCCCTCATGATGCTTATTGGACGTGAAGCCTACCGTATCGCGCGCGCAAGAACACGCGGGAAAGCCGCGTCTCGCCTGCACGTGCGTTTAATCGTGCTGTTTTCGCTCGTCGCCGCCGTGCCGGCAATGATCGTCGCTATTGTCGCGTCCATTACACTCGATCTCGGACTTGACCGCTGGTTCGAGATGCGAAGTACGACCATCGTGAATTCGTCGATCAGCCTCGCCAATTCCTACATCCAGGAAAGTGCACGCAATTTGCAAGGCACGACGCTGGAAATGGTCAATGACCTCGATAGCCAGCGCACGCTTTATAATCTCGATCGCAGCGGATTTACCCGTTTACTCACGCAACAGGCGCTGGGGAGGGGGCTTCTTGGCGCATCACTTGTCAGGTCAAATGGTGAAACCGCTGTGCGCGCCGACATCAAGACCGATATCGCCATACCTGCAGTAGCAAGGTCGGTATTGGAGACTGCATCGGACGGCAAGCCCGTGCTTATTCCGCCAGAACAAACCAATCTTCTCAGTGCAGTCATCATGATGCGTGAAATACCGGGTCTGTTTCTCTATACCGTAAGGCCCGTCGATGCAGACATTCTCAGTTCGAGCCGACTGATGGAGAAACGAACCGCTGACGAGCAAGCATCCGCCGGCGACGGGGTCACCACACAGATCCTTTTTGCGCTGCTCTATTTCGGCCTGACCCTGACGCTGCTCCTATCGGCTATCTGGACTGGCATAGCTGTTGCAGACCGGCTCGTCCGCCCCATTCGGCTGTTGATTGGTGCAGCTGATGATGTGGCAACCGGTAATCTCGATGTCTCGGTTCCCGTACATCGCAATGACGGGGATATTGGTTCGCTTTCGCAGACGTTCAACACAATGGTTCGGCAGTTGGGGACTCAGCGCAGTGATCTCGTTGCCGCCAAAGATCAGATCGATGAGCGGCGACGGTTCTCCGAAGCCGTGCTTTCAGGTGTGACCGCTGGCGTCATCAGTGTGAATGGCGATGGCGTCATAGGCATTGTCAACCGTTCTGCTGAAACGATGCTCTCGCTCGACCCGGCAACCGCGATTGGCAAGAACCTGACTGCGCTCGTTCCGGAGATCGGAC
Source organism: Phyllobacterium trifolii (assembly GCF_014192095.1). GTDB lineage: Bacteria > Pseudomonadota > Alphaproteobacteria > Rhizobiales > Rhizobiaceae > Phyllobacterium > Phyllobacterium trifolii. The sequence goes on along the minus strand of NZ_JACHXN010000016.1, from coordinate 10,653 downwards.
TTGTTTTCGAAGTCGCGCATGCAACGGGCCGCTCCGTTTATCGCGAGCAGGTGACCATGTCGCGGCGCGGCAGCGCGCGGACCTTCAACGTCCAGATTACCGTAGAAGACGCTGAATCGATTGATCATTCCTACGTTGTGACCGTGGATGATATCACCGATCTGGTCGAGGCGCAGCGTTCGTCTGCATGGGCTGACGTTGCAAGGCGCATCGCTCACGAGATCAAGAATCCCCTGACGCCGATCCAACTTTCGGCTGAACGCCTGCGCCGCCGCTATAGCAAGGTGATTACCGAAGATCGGGAAGTTTTCGACCAATGTACTGAAACGATCATTCGGCAGGTCGGTGATATAGGCCGCATGGTCGATGAATTTTCTTCCTTCGCACGTATGCCGAAGCCGGAGATCAAAACTATGGATTTGCGCGAGGCTCTGCGCGAGGCATCGTTCCTCGTGGAGGTCAGCCGCAGCGATATCCGTTTCGAGCGCAACTTTGGCAGTACCCCGCTCATCGGTCAGTTTGATAGTCGTTTGATGGGACAGGCTTTCGGAAATGTTATCAAGAACGCCGCTGAATCCGTTGAATCCATTGTGAAAGAGACTCATACGAACGGACACATTCTTGTCAGATCCAGACAGGATGAAGCGGCGATCGTCGTGGAGATACTTGATAATGGCAAAGGCCTGCCGCGCGAACATCGCCAGCGGCTACTCGAGCCCTACATGACGACTCGCGAAAAGGGTACCGGACTTGGTCTTGCCATCGTCAAAAAGATTGTCGAGGACCACGCCGGACATCTCGAATTGCATGACGCGCCGGAAGATTTTTACGGGGGCCGGGGCGCCATGATCCGCATTACTTTTCCAACCACACAGACCGTTACGCCGGTCGAAGCAGAGACCGATAAATCGGCAAAACAGGTGAATTAATATGGCATCTGACATTCTTGTGGTCGACGATGAGGTCGACATCCGTGAACTTGTGGCTGGCATTCTCAGCGACGAAGGCTATGAGGCCCGCGTCGCTTCCGACGCGGATAGCGCGCTCGCTTCGATAGACGACCGCATACCCCGGTTGATTTTCCTTGACATCTGGATGCAGGGCAGCCGCCTGGATGGCTTGGCGCTGCTGGACGAGATCAAGCTGCGGCATCCGGAGATTCCGGTAGTTATGATTTCTGGCCACGGCAATATCGAAACGGCCGTTTCGGCCATTCGCCGCGGTGCTTATGATTTTATCGAGAAGCCTTTCAAGGCTGACCGTTTGATCCTGATTGCCGAGCGGGCATTGGAGACATCGAAGCTGCGCCGCGAGGTTTCCGACCTGCGCAAGCGCTCGAGCGAAAGCTTTGAACTTCTTGGCAGTTCGCTCTCCATGAATCATCTTCGCCAGACCATTGAACGGGTTGCGCCAACCAACAGCCGCATCATGATCACAGGCCCTTCCGGTGCAGGCAAGGAACTGACCGCGCGTGCCATTCATGCCCTGTCGACGCGTTCCAAAGGACCGTTCGTCAATCTGAACGCGGCAACGATCACACCGGAACGAATGGAAGTCGAACTATTTGGCACCGAATCCGATGGTGGTGAGCGCAAGGTCGGCGCCCTGGAAGAAGCGCATGGCGGTATTCTCTATCTGAACGAGATAGCCGACATGCCGCGAGAGACCCAAAACAAGATCCTTCGCGTTTTGGTGGATCAGCAGTTCGAGCGGGTCGGGGGCACCAAGCGGATCAAGGTCGATGTTCGTATTATTTCCTCGACCGCACAGAACCTCGAGGCAATGATTGCCGAGGGACGTTTCCGCGAAGATCTGTTTCATCGGCTCGCCGTCGTTCCGGTCATCGTCCCGCCATTGGCTGACCGGCGGGATGATATCCCTGCGCTTGTCGAGTTCTTTATGGGGCAGATCGCCGATCAGGCGGGTATCAAGCCGCGGAAGATTGGCCCCGATGCGATGGCAGTGCTGCAGTCGCATTCATGGCCGGGCAACATTCGCCAGTTGCGCAACAATATCGAGCGCCTGATCATTCTTGCCCGGGGCGACGATCCTGAATCGGTGATTACCGCTGATCTGCTGCCCGCCGAGATTGGCGATACACTGCCAAAACCACCTACGGAATCGGACCAGCACATCATGGCGCTGCCATTGCGCGAAGCACGCGAGCGGTTTGAGAAGGAATATCTGATCGCCCAGATCAATCGCTTTGGTGGAAACATTTCACGCACGGCCGAATTCGTTGGTATGGAACGGTCAGCACTGCACCGCAAGCTCAAGTCCCTCGGAGTCTGATCAAGGCATCTAGTTTTGGCAGCCCTTCGACGTCCAGCACACCCTTGCTCCCGATTTGCATGAACGTTTAATGCAATGTCGTGGAATATCACCAGAAAGAGAAGCAACCCTATGAAATTGCAACTCCTCCGCAACGCAACGCTGAAACTTGATTATGCTGGAACGACCATCCTGATCGATCCGGATTTCGGGTCGAAGCACAGCCGTCCATCCTTCACCGGCCGCTCACCCAATCCAATGGTCGAACTTCCGGTATCGACGGATGAAATCCTTGCCGGAGTGGAACTTGTTATTGTTTCGCATCTGCATGCGGATCATTTCGACAAGGTCGCGCAGGAGCTCGTTCCCAAACATCTGCCTCTCATTTGCCAACCAGGCGACGAGGAAAAAATCCGGTCATTCGGCTTCACCGATGTTACGCCACTGACAGATAGATTGACATATGAGGGTATTCGTTTAACGCGCCGCGACGGCAATCACGGCTCTGGTCCTGTGCTCGAAAAGATGGGAAACGTCATCGGCCTCACGATCGAGGCAGACGGCGAACCATCGATCTATTGGGCTGGCGATACGATCCTCTATCCGCCCGTGCGCGAAACAATTGCTACATTTGCTCCGGACATTATCATCACCCATTCCTGCGGAGCCAAATGGGACGATCTGCTGATTGTCATGGATGCCGAGCAGACTATCGAGATCTGCCGTATTGCTCCCGAAGATACGAGAATCATTGCGACGCATATGGAAGCATTGGATCACGCGACCGTTTCCCGCGATGATCTGCAGGCCTATGCGAACGCCCATGACATCGCTAAGCATAAGCTGCTTATTCCCAGCGACGGCGAGATTCTCCACCTCTCCGCCCCGAACGCATGAGATCAACAATGCCAAAAACCTTTGCTTTTGTCGGTAACCTGAATCGCAATGCCTTACCCGGTAAGGGAAAGGGCATCAGTGTTTTTCAATTCGATGATGAGACGGGAGATATGACGCTCGCAAGCGAATATCTGGCGATCGACAATCCAGGATATCTGGCGATTGATGAAAAGCGCAAGCGCCTCTACGCTGCTGCGGAAGTTCCGGCGTGGAACGAGAATCTCGCCGCCGCCTTCGACATCGAACCTTCGACCGGTGCGCTGTCCTACATCAATATGCAATCGACCTTGGGTAACACTACCTGTCATCTCGGTTTCGACCAGACCCGCGAAATGATCTTCGCGTCGAACTACACAGTCGCTGAATTGGGTGCGCGGCCGGGTAATGCGATTACTGCCTTTGCGCTACGAGCAGACGGCGGGTTGGAGCCTGCCTTTGCCGCTGCGATCCATGAAGGCCAGAACGCTATTCTGCCGACCGACAGGCGCCAGCACGGCCATTGTGCGGTTGCAAGCCCCGATAATCGGACCGTCTTTGTCTGCGATCTCGGGCTCGACCGGATCATGGCCTATAGGTTGCCGAAGAAAGGCGAGGGCCTGTCCCTTGCCGTAACACCATTTACGCAAATGCCAGAAGGGGCCGGCCCACGCCACATGATTTTTCACCCCAATGGCAAAATTGGCTATGTCATCAACGAGTTGAATAGCACCGTTTCCGTTTTGGATTACAATCCAGAAAACGCGTCACTCACCGTGATCCAGACATTGCCGGCACTGCCGGAGGGCTTCACCGGAACCAATACCTGCGCGGAAATCGCCGTGAGCCCCGACGGTCGGTTCCTCTATGGATCCAACCGTGGTCACAACAGTATTGTCAACTATGCTATCGCAGCTTCGGGTGAAATTGCCTTGATCGGCTGGACACCGTCGCAAGGGATTGGTCCGCGCAATTTCGCAATTGACCCGTCCGGCAAGTTCATGCTGGTCGCCAATCAGAAAGGTGGTGGCATCGCCATCTTCAAACGCGATATTCATACGGGTGCGCTTGAGGATACCGGAAAACGCGTTGCGCTGGAGACGCCCATGCGCATCGTATTCGGTACATTCCACTAAAAAGGAGCCGCGATGTCGCGCATTGCCTATGTAAACGGTCAATATGTCCAGCATTCCGAAGCCGGTATCCACATCGAGGACCGCGGCTATCAGTTCGCTGATGGCGTCTATGAAGTCTGCGAGATAGCACGCGGTAATATCATGGACATGACCCGCCACCTCGACAGGTTGAATCGTTCGCTTTCTGAATTGAAGATTTCCTGGCCAATGGCTCGCAAGGCACTCCAGGTCATTATCAAGGAAGTCGTCCGACGGAACCGGGTTCACGACGGTCTTGTCTATTTGCAGGTCACACGCGGCGTTGCCAGGCGCGATCACGTGTTTCCGTCGCCAGATACACCGCCTGCCGTTGTGGTCACCGCGAAGCGTACCAGCCCTGCCGCATCGGCCGCTCGGGCAGCCAAAGGCATCAAGGTGATAACCACGCAGGAAAACCGCTGGGATCGTGTCGACATCAAGTCCATTGGTTTGTTGCCAAATGTGCTGGCCCGTCAGCAGGCGAAGGATCAAGGCGCTCAGGAGGCGTGGTTCATCGATAGGGATGGTATCGTGAAGGAAGGCGCTGCGACGAATGCCTGGATCGTCACCAAGGATGGCGTTCTGGTCACGCGCCCTGCCGAGACCGGCATTTTGCGCGGTATCACTCGCACCACCATTTTCGACGTGGCAAAAACGTTGGGGCTGCAGATCGAAGAGAGGGGCTTTTCGGTCGATGAAGCAAAGAAGGCCAAGGAAGTTTTCATGACCGCTGCGTCAACAGTTGTCATGCCAATCGTTGCGATTGACGGCGAATCGGTAGCAAATGGCCATCCTGGAACAACTACACTTTCCTTGCGGGAAGCGTTTTTTGACATTGCGGAAAAAACGCCATCCTGTTAACCGGAGAGTGAGGGGACTAACAGAGCGCTATTTTTCACCTCCTGCTGGAGCAAAGAAAGTTTGCTTCCGCCGCAGAATTTTGTATGAGACACGTTTGCTGATCGCATAAAAGGACAAAAACAATGGCTGAACGATCGCAGAATCTTCAGGACCTTTTTCTGAATTCAGTCAGAAAACAGAAGATTTCTCTGACAATATTCCTCATTAATGGTGTAAAACTGACTGGAATTGTTACATCTTTCGACAACTTCTGCGTTCTTTTGCGCCGCGACGGCCATTCACAGCTCGTCTATAAACATGCTATATCGACCATCATGCCGAGCCAGCCCGTGCAGATGTTCGAAGTTGAAGAGAGCGACTGAGACCACATTTGACCAAGGACTTTACGCGCAACGCACAGAAAACTGGTGGGATTGCTGATAACGGCGAAACCGCCAGGGAAGCTACGCGTGCGGTTGTCATCGTGCCAATTTTGCCACAACGCTTCAGTAATAGTGGCAATGGCGAGATTAATCGGTCCCAATTTCAGCATGAGTTCCAGCGCAGCGATGAGGCCAGGCTCGAAGAAGCTGAGGGGCTTGCGCGAGCGATCGACCTCGACATTGTCCATTCGGATATTGTTCAGGTTTCTGCGCCGCGCCCGGCTACATTGCTCGGTACTGGCAAAGTTGCAGCCATCGCCGAAATCGTTGAGGCTTCGCACGCGGAGCTCGTGATCGTCGATCACTCCTTGACGCCGGTACAGCAGCGCAATCTAGAAAAAGAATGGAACGCCAAGGTTCTTGACAGAACAGGGCTCATTCTCGAAATTTTCGGCCGCCGTGCTCAAACAAAAGAGGGCACGCTGCAGGTTGAACTGGCGCACCTGACCTATCAGAAGGGCCGCCTGGTGCGCAGCTGGACCCACCTGGAGCGTCAGCGCGGTGGTGGTGGCTTCCTTGGTGGTCCGGGTGAAACGCAGATCGAGGCCGACAGGCGCGCCCTGCAGGAAAAGATCCTGCGCATCAAGCGGGAGCTTGAGACGGTCGTTCGTACGCGTACGCTGCACCGGGCCAAACGCAAGAAGGTGCCGCATCCGGTTGTTGCCTTGGTTGGCTATACCAACGCTGGAAAATCCACGCTGTTCAATCGCCTGACCGGAGCAGGGGTCGTTGCGGAAGACATGCTCTTCGCGACGCTGGACCCGACGCTGCGGCGCATCAAGCTTGCACATGGCGAAACGATCATTCTCTCGGACACGGTTGGTTTCATTTCCAACTTGCCGACGCATCTTGTCGCCGCGTTCCGCGCGACACTGGAGGAGGTGGTCGAGGCCGATCTCATCCTGCATGTGCGCGATATTTCCGATCCGGACACTGCAGCACAGGCGGAAGATGTGCACGCGATTATGGAAAGCCTCGGCATCGAGCGCGGCGATACGAAGCGCATCATCGAAGTCTGGAACAAGATAGATCTGCTGGACGATGCCGGCCGCGAGGCAGCGCAGCGCTTGAGCGCCGCGGCGATTGGCAATGAGCATCCGATCCCCGTCTCGGCGATCACGGGTGAGGGCGTGGACGCCTTGCTCAAGGAAATCGAGGACCGGATCGCCGGCAAGCTCACCAAGGTCAAGGTCACGTTGCAGCACAACCAGATGCGCCTCATGGACTGGATTTATCAGCATTCCAGCAATGTGAAGCGCAAAGATCTCGATGACGGTTCAATCGCCTTGACGATGGATATGACCGTCAACTCGCAAGCCATGCTCGACGAGAAGATGCTAAGCAGGAACAGCAGGTAAGCGGATTCATTTCGCCGTCTTGGCTTGCTGCCACAGCGCTTCCATTTCTTCGAGCGTTGCGGCGTGGAGAGACTGTTGCTGTTCGGCCAGTTTGCGTTCGATGTAATGGAAGCGTTTGCGGAACTTCTCATTCGTTCCGCGCAAGGCGCTTTCGGGCTCGAGCTTCAGGTGACGGCCGAGATTGACGAGAGCAAAGAGCAGGTCGCCATATTCTTCTTCGGTATCGCGTCGATCGCCGCTAGCGATTGCTTGCTTCAACTCGCCGATTTCCTCCTCGATCTTGTCGAGGATAGGCGCAGCTTCAGACCAGTCAAAACCGACTTTCGCAGCCTTCTGCTGCAGTTTCAGAGCCCGCATCAGCGCTGGGAAGCCATGGGGAATATCGTCGAGAAAACCGTCCGCTTCGGCCAGACCTGGATTGAGCGCGGCGCGCCGTTCGCGGCGCTCGGCTTTTTCCTCGGCCTTGATCTTGTCCCACATGCCTTTGGCCATACCAGCACCGCGGGCAGCTTCTTCGCCGAAAACGTGCGGATGACGGCGGATCATCTTGTGGGTGATGGCCTGAACCACATCGCCAAAATCGAACGCCTTGAGCTCCTCGGCCATGCGAGCGTGGAAGACGACCTGCAGCAGAAGGTCGCCGAGTTCCTCACGCAGATCGTCGATGTCGTTGCGCTCGATGGCATCGATCACTTCGAACGCCTCCTCGAGCGTGTACGGCGCGATGGATTTGAAATCCTGTTCGAGATCCCAGGGGCAGCCCGTTACCGGCGTCCGCAATGCAACCATAATGTCGAGCAAGCGGGTTATGTCGCGTGATGGTTTCATGAGCGTAGAATAGGCCAAGTCATTGGCGGCGAATATGACGAAGCGCTGCCGTTAATTGCTTGTCCACAACGTGCACGCCGGGGGATAGGCCTTCTATAACGATCTTGGCGGAACATAGAGGCAGATCGATCGCCTTGCTTTGGGGTCGGCGCCGACAGTACAGCGATGGAAAAATTGGTCCTTCGACGGTTTGATGCGGCTATCACCGTAGGTGATCAATTCCCCGGTAACGACAACGCGGTAGCCATTTGGCGTTTCCAGGATGGCGCTATCCTTCTCCTGCCAACAGTCGGTCATGCTGCAACATTCAGCACCATAGGCCCAGCCAAGCGGGGCGTCGTGAGCGAACGCGGGAGCTGCGAAGAGCAGGGAAATGATTAGCACCTTGCGTATGGCTGACATCCTCCCGCTCTTGTAGCTTAACGGATTCACGCCGCTTGTAGCGATGACACATACTACACCAATCCGGATAAACCGCTGCTGATCGACTTCGGCGTCACGAACCGTTCGAGCTGGCCGGTGCTTTCGGTTATGACGTTCCACTTGCTGGCATCGAAGTCGATCACGACAAGCGCCGCAGTTGGGTATTTTTGTTGCAATCGGGATAGATTTTGCTGGCTTCCCGTTCTGATCAGTTTGAGAGCAAGCTCATGGAGTCCGGGATTATGTCCGACGACCAGCAACGCCTCAACATCAGGTGGCGTTTCGTGGATGACGTCAAGGATCGCCTTTGCGGAAGCATCGTAGAGGCGCGGCTCGTCGATCTGCATTATGTCCTTCGGGAAAACAGTTCGGATAAGTTCCCATGTTTCCCTGGTGCGACGGGCTTTTGATATCATGGCAAGGTCGGGTAGAAGTCCTTGCTCCACCATGTAGGCGCCCATCAGCGGGCACGCCCGACGGCCACGTTCCGCAAGCGGGCGCGCGTGGTCGTCAACGTTGTCGGGCCTGTCCGACTTGGCATGACGAAGAAGCATTAGCCTGCGCATCATCAGTCTTACCGTATTGGTCGAGATTGCGACTGTCGATCCGAACAGGCAGGGCTGGATGCACTACCAATTTGGGTCCTACGGGATAATATAGAATTGAGATGGGAAGGAAATAAGAAAGGCGTTTTACAGGATGATCGCGGTGGATCGTGATAAGGAGAAGCGAGCGAGCCTCAAGGATGTCGATGTTGCCTCTCCACCGGCTCCGGTCGAAGTCGAACTGAAGTTGCGTGCCTCTCCAGGTTCGCTCGACCGGATTCGAACGTCCCCTGTTATTCTGCAAGATTCCCGGAACAAGGGTACGATACGCCGGTTGGAAACGACGTATTACGATACGGCTGACCATAAGTTGTTTGGCGCCGGTATTTCCCTGCGGGTTCGGCGCAGCGGCAAGTGCCTGGTGCAAACCATCAAGCGAGTGTCCGTCGATGATGCACTGACGCGCGATGAATGGGAAGCGCCGGTCCAGACCTTGGCCCCGGATCTCGGAGCGCTGCCAGTGTCGGAAATCGATGGGATTTTCGACAAAATCGCAGTCAACCAACTCGTGCCGATCTTTATCACCAGAGTGCGCCGGCATCGGGTTACTGTCGATGTGTCTGAGGGGCAGATCGAGGTTGCGTTCGACGATGGCGTGGTAGAGGCCGGATCGCAATGCAAACCGCTATGCGAGGTCGAACTTGAATTGAAACAGGGCAGGGCAGCAGCGCTCTACCAACTCGGCCTCGGCTTGATGGATATTTCGCCGCTGTGCCTTGAAACCCAGAGCAAGTCCGCGCGTGGCTATGCACTCGCGCTTGGTAATGATCCAGTGGCTGTGAAGGCGTCGTCGTCTAGTCTTGATTATCAGGATACCGTGGATGAAGGTATCGCCAAACTCCTGTCGAGCTGCCAACAACAGATACTGGCAAATCTGTCTCCGGCAGAAAATGGCGGCGAAGGCGTCCATCAGTTGCGTGTGGCGTTACGACGTCTGCGAACGGCCTTGTATTTTTTACGGCGCGAGTTTGAGACGCCATCACTGCAGGGACTCGATGGCGAGGCGAGGCGGTTCGCACGAACATTGGGACCAGCACGCAACTGGGATGTTTTTATCGGCTCAACGCTCTCCGATATCGAGAAGACCAATCTGCCGGACATCGACTTCTCCAGCTTGCGCGACGCGAGCGTGCCATTCCGGAATGAGGGCTATAGCATTGTGCGCGATAATATCGCTGACCCGCAAACCAACCGTTTTCTTTTGTCACTGGGGCTCGTTATTCTGCGGAAAAGCTGGAGAAACGAGGTTGCCAGCGAGGATCTGCGGACACTTGCCGAGCCACTAACGAAATTTGCGTCCAACGTCCTTACCCGCATCGAGCGAAAGGTACTCAAGCGCGGGCGGCATTTTCGCCATCTTCGACCTGAAGCGCGGCACAAGCTGCGACTGACCTTGAAGAAACTGCGCTATGCTACAGAGTTCTTTTTGCCACTTTTTGCAAACCGGGCGTCGACCGGAAAATATCTCAAGCAGCTGTCTCGACTGCAGGATGTACTGGGCGAAGCCAATGATATCAGAACTTCGCGAACTCTTCTGTCGAATATCCGGGAACGTGCGGAAAGTCCCGACCTGCATCGAGCCATTGGCGCTGTGATCGGCTGGCAGGGGCATCTCGAAACGACGAGCGCCAGCCGGATGAACAACAGGTGGGGCAAGTTCAAACGAACCGCACAGTTCTGGTAAGTCCAGCGAACCTGCATCTTCGTATTGGGCGAAGCGCCCATGTATGTTGTGGGTGAGACTGTAGATTCCATCTGAAGTGTGTGAGTTCATGGCGAACCGCGACCTGCGACAATGAGAGGCTAGCCCGCCCGCCGCCTCTGTGCGAGCAGTTTTTGCCGGAAGACTTCTGCTGGC
>NZ_JACHXN010000015.1 GCF_014192095.1 Phyllobacterium trifolii | reverse complement strand
ATCGCTCATAAACGGCTCATCGGCTCATCCGCCGGCATGAGCCTTAACCCCGGAAAATTCCAGCTCCGGGTGGCCTAAAGACGGGTAGCACGTCACTTCTAGATCTATCGTTGAACGGCATTGGTGGACTAACTGGCCTTATCAGCTTGCGCGTGCTGCAACCAATGGTTCCGGTGGCAATTGTTTCTGCTACCGACGACGCGGTCACAATTCGTGCTGCTCTGGCACTCGGCGCTGCAGGCTTCATTTCCAAATCGTCCAGCCCCGAAACCATTAAAGAAGCTGTAAAAACTATACTTGACGGACAAATCTGGTCGCCGTTGGTAGGCGACGAAGTTGGGGAACTCGACCCAGAAATCGTTGAACTTATATTGTGCATGCGAAAGCTGACGCCGCAGCAAGGTCGGGTGCTCGCGATGATGGCCGATGGTATGTTGAACAAGCAGATTGCGCATGAACTTAACGTCTCGGAGGCGACTATCAAGGCGCATGTGTCCGCCGTGCTTTATAAACTCGGCGTCGAAAGTCAGACTCAGGCCGTTATCCGGTTGGCGCGCTTCAAAGAGGAGGTGCTTCCAGTTGAAGCGCCGACGACCGGACTTCACTAATTTGCGGTGGATTATTCCGCTGCAATTGCCTGACTGAAATGCGACAGCAGTGCGCGCAGAATAGCAGGGCGCACGGGTTTGTTGATAATCGAAATATCCTCTAGCAACGCGCATTCCCGCACGTGATTCGAGCGGTCAGCAGTGATCAACGCTGCTTTGAGATGTCGGTGCAAGTGCTCGCGGATACTTTGAATGACGTCGAGTCCGTTTTCTTCGTCCAGATTATAATCCGCCAAAATAACGGCTGGGATTGCTACAGGGTTTTCGACGCAATAGGCTAGCAAAGTCTTTCCGCTTTTGAAAGGCAATACCTGGCAGCCCCAAGTCGTCAGGAGTTCCTGCATGCCGGCAAGCGATCGCTCATTGTCGTCGACGCACAGGACTGTAAGCCCGGTCAAGACGCTAAACGGTTTTACCGTCTGCGTTGCTTCGATCGTGGGTAGAACCGGCACGTTTGAGGCTACCATAGTAACTGAAAAAACCGATCCTTTGCCGACTCTCGATGTGACAATGATCGACAGGTCAAAGATCTTTGCGATGCGCTCGACAATGGAAAGCCCAAGACCGAGACCATCGGATTCTTTCATCCCTTCCGGCAACCTCGAAAACTCGCGGAATATATGGTCAAGCTTGTCGGGGGGAATGCCAATACCAGTGTCGAGAATTTGCAACTCTATGGATTTGCCACGCCGTCGCACTCCAACCAAAATCTTTCCTGACCGGCAATATTTGATGGCGTTCGAGACCAGGTTTTGAATGAGCCTCCTCAAAAGGTTGCGGTCCGTCGCAATGACTCCCGAACTGGCAACTATCCGCAGCTCCAGGCCTTTTTCTCGCGCCGTGGGTGCAAAATCCCGCCCAATTTGTTGCAATAACGCATCGAGACGAAAGACAGAGATGACGGGCTTTAACGCACCCGTATCCAATCTTGAAATGTCGAGGAGTGCGCTGATGATGGACTCAACCGCTTCAAGCGACGAATCAACGTTGCTGGCGAGCTCCTTTTCGCGCGAATTTCCAAGCTGCTCCATCAAGGAAGAGGAGTAGAGGCGGGCAGCATTCAATGGTTGGAGAATGTCATGTCCAGCATCGGCAAGGAACCGCGTTTTACCGAGATTGGCTTCTTCGGCTCGTCGTTGAGCCTTTCCTAATTGTTGATTTGCCAGCGTAAGCTCTGTCGTACGATCGCGTACACGCAACTCGAGAGACTCATTGGTCTGGCGCAATAGATTATCGGCGTTAACTGCATTTGTCACATCGGTGAACGTTGTCACCAAGCCGCCATCTGGTATCGAGTTGGAGCGGATCTCGATCGTCTGGCCGGTTCCTTTGAGCTTGATGCGCCAGGGAGCTGAAATGTCGGTAAACTGTTCAGTGAAGGTCTTATTCGTAAAGTCCGCGACATCGTCTCGCTCGTATAGGTACGAGACTATACGGTTAAGGGGAGTGCCCATCCGTTGCAGCTCCTTTGGAAGATCGAGGATGAGACGGAACTGCGTATTCCAGCAACTAAGCCGATACTGTCGGTCGAAGACGCTGATGCCCTGATCCATCTGGTCTAGCGCTGTCTGCAAAAGGTGGCGGTTCTGCGCTAGCGCGTCGGTCGCGTGATCAAGCAAGATCTGAGCACGACGCTGGGCTGGGCCGGTGGGGCCCATAGCCAAGGAAAGGATCATACGCGCCGAAGGTGAGCCGACAATGCCCGATAGCAACTGCTCAGCGAAGTGTACAGTCTTGAAATCTGCTGCATCACTACCCTCGAGTGCGATATTTTCCTGCTTATGAAAGGATCTGAAAGCGAGGTCGGTTTGTTCGTTGCCAATATATTTCGATATTGTCATTTTGAGCTGATCAACGGTCACACTCGGCTGGAGACTTCCGACAGCATTCATCGACAAGGCGGCGTCCGCAATAAATATCGAAGCCTGGATGCGTTCAAGCGGAGTGGCGCTTCTGGAAAGCGAGTCGGCGATAAAGAGCGTGATGTTGACCGATAAGCTCCAGAACAGGGAGTTTATGTAGTTGCTGGCCTCTAGGCCGAACAGGGCGTGGGGTCGGAGGGCGGCTAGGCCGAACGGACCGTCCACGACAATTGATGATCCGGTGTCGAGCATGGTTGGCAGCACCATTGTGTAGGCCCAGACGCAGAAGCCTGCAAGCATCCCCCAAATCGCGCCCCTTGCCGTGCCTCGGCGCCAGAAAAGCCCGCCAAGTAGCGGTGGTAGGAGCTGCATCATGGCAATGGCCGAGATCAGTGCCATAACAGCGAAGTCGACACGAACAGAGACAACAAACTGATAGGCAAATGCCGCGATGAGAATTCCTATAAGAGCTGCTCGTCTCAAATTGGGGATAATCTTGGTGAAATCCTTTGCAATCTCCGGCGAGTTGATATTTGCCCGCCTAAGTAGTACCGGCAGGATAAGATCATTCGAAATCATGACCGAGAGTAAAATCGACGGAGCGATTATCATCGTGGTTGCGGCGGATATCCCCCCAGCAAAAGCTACAATGGCAAGCCAGTGCCGTCCCGCGGCTAAGGGCAGTGAAAGAAAGTAAAAATCTGCCGATGCTTGTGCCGGTAGGACCATCGATCCGATTGCAGAGATAGGTAATACGAATATGCCGATGATCAGCAGGAACAATGGAACAAACCATCGAGCGATGCTGAGTTCGGAAGCGCCCCGATTCTGGACGATCGTTAGATAGAATTGGTTGGGCAGCAACAAGACCGATGACGCGCCGATCAATATCAGGCCGATGAAATTGCCGGCTGACATACCTTGCTGGAGCGCAGGTATATTGAGTTGATTCGTTATGAGCCGGGTAAAAATTTCAGTCGGTGAACCAAATAAAAATGTAACTGCGGCGATTCCGACCAGTACGAAGCCGGTAAATTTGATGACGCTGTCAACAGCCAAGGCATGGATGAGCCCTCGTATCTCTCCTTGAAATGCGGCGAGCGGGCGCAGTAGAAGACTGTGAATAGACCGATACCGATCTCTATTGCGACTATGAATAGATGCAGCCTGTGCTCATCGAGAATGTCATTGGGATCAAAAACGCCGCTCAAAACATCGATCAAATAATGAATCGCCGTCATCTGCAGCGAAATATAAGGGATGAGGCCGATGGTGGTAATGACGGTCACCAGTGCAGCGACAGTAAAACTTTTGCCGTATCGCGCGCCGATGAAGTCCGATATCGATTTGATACCTTCTGATTTTGCTAACTGGACGATCTTGCGCAGGAGCGGAAAGCCCAGGGTGAAAACAAGCACGATGCCAATATAGAGACCGGCAAACTCGATGCCGTGCTTTGCGGCATAACTGGTGGATCCGTAGTACATCCAGGAGCTGCCGCTCGCAGCCAGACTCAAGGAATAAAGGAGTGGGCGCGAGGTGTTGCTCTTCGCTTCAGTCTGTTGATCAGCCGACTTGATCACCCAATACTGTATTGAAAAGTAAATTATTACGACCAGTGATGCAGCCAAGGCCATCATGGGCCAAAACCTTCCGTCATCTTCCGTTAGCCGCTTCCCATCCAAATGAACTTTGGGTCAGCCGGAACTAGCATAATGTGCTGAGGCGACCCCTAATACTGTTAGAAAGAGCAAACACTCTCTTAATATTCCAAAAACTTCTGTTACTGTCTCTTTGTGCACGACAGCATCGCTAGAGTTTCGCCTGCAATAACACACAATACTGGAGAGTGGTATATCATGCTGAAGGAATTCAAAGAATTTGCGTTGAAGGGAAACATGGTTGATCTCGCGATCGGCGTGATCATCGGTGGTGCTTTCGGCAGGCTGGTCGAGTCGATCGTAGCTGATCTAATGATGCCAATCATTGGCCTGTTGACGGGTGGTATTGATTTTTCCAACCTCTACCTCCAGCTTTCAGGTGCACCCGCTCCAACATTGGCGGCCGCCCGAGAAGCCGGTGCTACGATTGCCTATGGCAATTTCATCACGCTTCTTATCAACTTCCTGATCATAGCCTGGGTTTTGTTCATGGTAGTCAAGGCCATGAACCGCTTCAAAAAGAAGGAAGCGGCGGCCGATCCTACGCCTGCGAAGGAAATCCTCATTCTTACCGAGATCCGCGATCTCCTCGCTAAAGACAGATCGAAGTAGTAACGCCAGAACACCTAGCCGGCCCATCATTCGAACTGATGGAAACATCACAAATATACGCGTGCCAACAGCACCCCATTGCGCTACGCCTTTCACGATATTAAGCGGAGTACCGGGATGGGTCTTTTCGAGCATTTGCGTCATGAGGCAGCGGTTGCGCCAGAGAGCGGCATCGTTGCCGTAATGAATCACGGCCGGCGTCAAGAAGGTGTCATTCCGCTGTGGGCCGGCGAAGGTGATTTGCCGACACCCGATTTTATCCGGAACGCTGCCAGTAATGGTCTCGCCAATGGTGAGACATTCTATACGTGGCAGGCTGGTATTCCCGAACTGCGCCTGGCCCTTTCCGCCTACTACAAACGGCATTTCAACGCAGAGCTTCCTGCTGAGCATTTTTATGTCACCGGCTCCGGCATGCATTCGATTCAGCTCGCCATTCAGGCGACGGCAGGTGCGGGAGACGAAGTTGTCTATCTTTCGCCCGCCTGGCCGAATTTCGCCGCGGCCGCAGGTGTTGCCGGTGCTACTCCGGTCCCCGTCACAATGGATTTTGCCGGCAATGGCTGGACGCTCGATACCCAGAAGGTCCGCGATGCGATCACTCCACGGACAAAGGCGCTGTTTTTAAACACGCCATCCAATCCAACGGGCTGGACGGCGGACATCGAAACGCTAAAGGAAATCCTGGCTATTGCCCGTCATCATGGCTTGTGGATCATCGCCGACGAAATCTACGCACATTTCTACTATGGCGCCCGTCGTGCCCCGTCCTTCCTTGATGTGATGGACCCGGATGAACGCGTTATTTTCGTCAATAGTTTTTCGAAAAACTGGGCGATGACCGGCTGGCGCATAGGTTGGCTAACGATACATCCCTCGCTCGGCAAAACGATGGAAAACCTCATTCAATATTCGACCTCTGGCGTTGCCCAATTTATGCAGCGCGGCGGGGTTGTTGCGCTTGAACAGGGCGATGATTTTATCCGCATGCAGGTGGAGCGGGCGCATCAGGCGCGGGACATTCTTTGTGCGAAGCTTGCGGCAACGGGCAGGGTGCGCTTGGCGCCGCCGGCTGGGGCATTCTATCTGTTGTTCGGCATTGACGGAATTACCGATTCCTACCGCGCGGCCTTCGATATCGTCGACCAGGCAAAAGTTGGGCTTGCGCCGGGAACCGCATTTGGCAACGGAGGAGCAGCCTATCTTCGCCTATGCTTTGCCAGGCGGATCGATCAGGTCGAAGAGGCAGCTGCCCATCTTGCGGAATGGATCTCTAAACGCTGAAGCTGGCGTTAACCGCCGGCCTTGGAAATAGCGAGCGTTACCACGCGGTCACTGGTCTCGATAGATGGTGCGCTCTCCTTTGAGAAGGGAATGCCTAGCGCCGTCCAGACCTCAACCAGTGCATCCTTCAACTCAACGACGAGTTCATTCGAGTGGAACGGCGTCGGCGTGATACGCAAGCGCTCGGTGCCGCGGGGTACAGTCGGATAGTTGATGGGCTGGATGTAAATGCCATGCTGGTCGAGTAGCCGGTCGCTGGCCTTCTTGCACAATTCAGGATCGCCGACATGGATTGGGATGATGTGTGTCTCAGATTTCATAACCGGAAGATTGGCCTGCGCTAGCACATCTTTGGTAAGTTGTGCCTGACATTGATGCCTGCGCCGCTCTTCCTGAGATACTTTGAGGTGCCGGATAGATTGCGTCGCTGCGGCTGCGATAACCGGGGGGAGTGCTGTCGTGAAGATGAAACCAGGCGCGTAGGAGCGTACGGCGTCGATCACGCTTTTGGAACCGGCGATATAACCGCCCAACGTGCCGAAAGCCTTGGCCAGCGTACCTTCGATAATATCAATACGGTGTGACAAACCTTCGCGATCGGTGATGCCTCCGCCCCGATTGCCATACATGCCGACCGCATGAACCTCGTCGATGTAGGTCATGGCGTTATATTCGTCTGCCAGGTCGGCAATGGCAGCGATAGGAGCAATATCCCCATCCATCGAATAGACCGATTCGAACACAATCAGCTTCGCGCGTTCCTTGCCTGCGGCCTTCAAGAGCTCTTCGAGGTGGGCAAGATCATTGTGGCGAAAAATCTTCTTTTCCGCACCGGAACGGCGCACACCCTCGATCATCGAGGCGTGGTTCAGCTCGTCGGAAAAAATGAGGCAATTTGGCAAAAGCCGCGCAATGGTCGAAATCGAGGCTTCATTGGAGACGAAACCGGAGGTGAAAACCAGACCAGCTTCCTTCTGGTGGAGATCAGCCAGCTCTATTTCGAGTTCCACTAGCGGGTGGTTATTGCCGGAAATGTTGCGCGTGCCGCCTGCACCAGAGCCCATGCGGCTCGACGCATCATGCATTGCCTTGATGACGTCTGGATGCTGCCCCATGCCGAGATAATCATTGGAGCACCAGACCGTAATTTCACGGGTCTTGCCGGCGTCACGCCAAAGCGCACGCGGAAATTTCCCAACGATCCGTTCCAGATTAGCAAAGACCCGGTAGCGCTTTTCAGCGTGCAACTGGTCAATCGCGTCTTCGAAAAACCGACGATAGTCCATGAATTGCTCCTGTATCATGAACTTACTAGCGTTTTTGCCAGCCAAAATCCATGACGAGATTATGGGCAATTTGCCACGGTTAAAGCGAAACTCTCTTCACTAATTGTATAAAGCGCAGGCAAACGGTCAAATAGTGCCGAAAATGCGTAAACGGCTGACGCCGCCATCAGGGAATATATTGAGACGTACGTGGCTGACACGGCTTGCTGATACAAGATCGTTCGGGCTGAAGTCATGAACGGCATCCATGGAAAGTTTCTTCTCAGGCAAGATTTCCTGCCAGAACATTGAGGATGTGACAATCGACTGGGAAAGCCCGCCGGATACCGGTCCGAGATCTGCTCCATGGATAGAGCAGCGATCTGGATAATTCCCCTTATAATGCGCCGTGTCGACAACAACGCGGCTTATCTGACCGGGATGGCCGAGTTGAACAATGATCCAATCATTGCCAGGCTCGCGGCGTCGGCGAGTTTCCCATCCGTCGCCCATGTTGATGCCTCGGCCCGGAGACAAGAGCCGGTGTAATGCGCCGTAATGGGCATCGGAATATGCAACGACACGTCCGCCATTTAAAGCGGAGGCAAGGTCTATTTCCTCATTGGCGGGAATTTGCGACCAGTCACGCCATGGCTCGCCATAAACCCGCAGACGCGCAATGCCGCCATCTGGGTAGATAAGCAGACGAAGATGTGTCCAGACGCCCTTGTCAGCGCACACAAAAAAATGGTTGCTCGACGGTCCGAGTGGGCTTTGCGGCAAGAGTTCGAACCATGCGGTAGCGTCGGTCGGCTCAGCCTCGGATATGCAGGCTTCGATTGAACAAGCGGGCGGATAGTTTCCGGTAAAATGGCTGGTATCGACGTCGAAACCATAGATGATCCCGGGAGCCGCCAGCTTGATGACAGCAAAATCATGGCCGAGGCCCCGCTTGCGGCGGGACTCCCAGCCATCCATCCATTTGCCGTGATCATCGTATTTGTCCGGAATGAACACAGCCGGTGCATCGAAAAGCATCCGTTCTACTGGAGCGAAAAAATCGTCTGTGGCAAAAATGGCTTGGGCACCTAGCCCGGCAGAGGCAAGATTTATACGGTTCGTTGCAAACTCGGACAGTATTTCGTGGGAAGACACCATTGTTGCAATTCGTCCTAAAAAGCTACTGTATCTCGATTACGTGAGTAACGAGCTTTGCACACCTGCTTAAATGCGGCAAGATGAGCGCAAGGCGGCATAAATGGAGATTAAGGGGCTTTGGCTATGACAGTGTTGGTGACCGGAGGCGCTGGATATATCGGCAGCCATATGGTCTGGGAGTTGCTGGATGCTGGTGAGTCTGTGGTCGTTCTTGATCGGCTCTCCACAGGATTCGATTGGGCGATACCTAGCGAGGCAAAGCTCGTTGTCGGTGATATTGGCGACCAAAGCCTGGTCCGTGAGACGATCGAACGCAACTATGTCGATGCGGTCATTCATTTTGCGGGTTCCGTCGTTGTTCCGGATTCGGTTCGCGATCCGCTTGCCTATTATGAGAACAATACATCAAAAACTCGGTCACTGATCGAATCAGTCGTAAAATCCGACGTGAAGAATTTCATCTTTTCGTCGACAGCAGCGGTCTATGGCGATGGCGGGATGACTCCGGTCACCGAGGATGTTCCGACTCAGCCGCAATCCCCTTATGGTGTGTCGAAGCTAATGTCCGAATGGATGCTCCGCGACACTGCGGCCGCGCACGATTTTCACTATACCGCGCTACGTTATTTTAACGTTGCTGGCGCCGATCCAAAGGGCCGGACCGGCCAATCGACCAAAGGCGCAACGCACCTGATCAAGGTTGCGTGCGAGACAGCCCTTGGAAAGAGGCGTTATATGGAAATCTTCGGTCATGATTTTCCAACGCCAGACGGTACATGCGTCCGCGATTACATCCACGTCAGCGACCTCGTTGCGGCGCATCGTCTGGCTCTCGAGCGGTTGCGGGAAGGTGGCAGCAGTATGGTCGCCAATTGCGGATACGGTCGCGGGTATTCGGTGAAGGAAGTAATCGAAAGTGTGGAGCGCGTGCATGGTTCGCCCATTGACGCACGTCTGACCGGTCGCCGGCCCGGCGACGCGGCTTCCATTGTCGCCGATAGCAGCAAGGCCCGGGCCAATCTTGGCTGGGAACCCAAGCTCGATGATCTCGACAAAATCGTCGAATCTGCGCTTCGGTGGGAAAAGTCTCTTCAGCATCGCAATACCAGACGCTGAAAGCGCTACTTTTCCTCGTTTCTTCTTTCAGCGGCTGTGCGGATTGGAAAACTGTATAAGACTAAAGACTGCGTCGCAGCGACACATTGCTTTAGACAGCTCAAGGCCCGAAAAGGGAACCTTGTTCGTAGTGAATGGGTTTAGTCTACGAAGGAAAGTTGGAGTTTAAGCAACGATGGACGGCATCAACCGGCCCAACGAAAAAGAACTTTCAAGGATCTTGCGACGACAGATATCCCAATCGTCCTACAGATCGGCGATACGTGCTGCCGGCATATACAAGATCGAGGAGGCGGTTCCTGAAAGCCTTCTTGATCAGCTCAGGCGGCTTGATGAAGCCGAAAAGAGTCGGCGCGGTTAATCGCAGCCACCCAGTTGACAAACGAAAAGAGGCGGGCCGAAGCCCGCCTCTTTCACGTCCGGCGCAAAACCCTTAGGCGGCGAGCGCCAGATCATCTGTGTGATCAAGGGCCGAAGAAATCGCCTTGGCTTCCGCTTCCGGTCCCATGGCAACGCCTTCGATGCGAATTACCTCGACATCGGTCATACCGAGAAAGCCGAGTGCTGTCTTCAGATAAGGGGTCGCATGGTCGAAGGCAGCGGCTGGACCATCCGAATAAACACCACCAGATGCGATCACTAGATATACTTTCTTACCAGTTACAAGACCTTTCGGGCCCTCGGCGCCATAGCTGAACGTCCTGCCGGCACGGGCAATATGGTCGATCCAGGCCTTGAGTGTAGAGGAGATGTTGAAGTTGATCATGCCGGTAGAGATGACGACGGCATCAGCAGTGAAGAGTTCGTCTACAACTGCGTCGGATACGCCGACAACATTTTGTTGCTGGACAGAACGGGACTCGACGGGTGTGTAGATGCCCGAAGCGTAGTCAGCATCAATATGGGGAAGCGGGTTGCTCGCGAGGTCGCGGGTAACGATCTTCGCACCAGGTGTTTTCGCTTGCAGCTTATTGGCGAGTTCCGTTGCGACGCGTGTGGAATGGGAAGCAGCGCCCCGTGGGCTCGATGTAATGAGAAGTATGGAAGACATAGCCTAAGTTCCTTCAATTGGGAGGTCGTCTCGAAAAGAAACGATCAATGAAGGTAATTTGGTTCTCGACATCCATTTAGAAAACTGGGAAAATATTGATCTAATCCATCTAATCGATAGATATGTTGTGGCCATGCAACCCAACCCGACACTAGATCAGCTTCAAGTGTTCGTTGCCGTCGCCGAGACAGGGAGTTTTTCGGCAGCAGCACGACGGCTCAATCGTTCGCAGTCCGTCGTCAGTTATACGATCGCCAATTTGGAGGCGCAGTTGGAGCTGCAACTTTTTGACCGAAGTGGAACCCGGGAACCGCGGCTCACAGAAGGTGGGAAAGCCATGCTCGAGGATGCGCGACGCATGGTTTCGGTCTTGCAAAGCCTGCGCGCGCGGGTCGAGGGATTGAAGCAGGGGCTCGAGTCAGAAGTCGCCGTTGCCGTGGATGTCACGCTGCCTTCGCCTGTTCTGACGGCAGTACTCAAGTCGTTCCAACTGCAGTTCCCAACCGTGAGCTTGCGCCTGCACGTGGGTGCACTTGGCATGGTCTGGGATCTCGTGCTGAAAAAGCAGGCCGATTTCGGCATTGGGGGCCCGCCGTTAGTAGCCTATGACGAGCTTGTATCCGTAAAGGTTGGGGAAACTGCGATGACACCAGTTGCAGCGCCCGATCACCCTCTCGCTCTTTACGAGGGGCCGGTGCCTCTTTCCTTCATACGCGACCACGTGCAACTCGTTGTCACCGATTTGAGCGAACAAACGAAGGGCCGGGATTTCGGCGTATTCGCCTATAAAACATGGCGGTTGACCGACGTTGGAACCAAGCACGAATTGATGCTGGCGGGCCTGGGCTGGGGTGGTCTGGCAAAATGGATGGTCAAGGACGATCTCGCCGAAGGGAGGCTCGTACATCTCGACCTTGAACCTTATCCGGATGCTTCCTATCCCTTGCTTGCGCTCTATCCGGTAGATAGCCCTCTCGGACCGGCAGCTACTTGGCTGGTTGACCGCTTCAAGCAGGAATTGGCTAAGTTCGAATGATCGGTTTCAATCATTGACAAATGTCATGACGTCATGTTGTTTGGCGTTATGTGGTATGAAACAGATATTGTAGAAGGCCGGACGCCAATGTGGTCGCAGATTGCAGAGCGACTACGACGGGCAATTGAGGACGGCACCTTTAGGCCAGGCCAAGCGCTGCCGGGTGAGGCGGAACTCAACCGCCGTTTCGGCGTGAGTCGGACGACCTCGCGTGCGGCGCTCGACTTTCTGGAGGCGGAAGGATTGATAAGCCGTAAGTCGGGTCGCGGCTCGATTGTCATCGAGCCGCGCATCGAACGACCCCTAAATCGCCTTTCATCTTTTTCCGAGGACATGGGGGTTAGGGGCCTGAAGCCCAGTTATCGAACACGGTCACTGAAACTTACGCTGGCGAGTGAATTCGTGGCAACGGAGTTGAAAATTGCCATCAATTCTCCAGTACTCGAGATAGATCGTATCCTACTGGCGGATGAAAGCCCGATGGCTACATCGCTGACGTATCTCGCTCCTGTGGCATTCGAACGGTCCGGACTGCCCACGGTCACTGCTCTGGACAACGGATCACTTTATGGCTGGCTCAACGAGGCTGCAGGCGTCGCATTGACCGGCGGCCAGGAACGAATCGAAGGGGCCATTGCCGATGCCACTACCGCTAGAAGCCTCGGACTAAAACAACCGGCCGCGGTTCTGGTTTGCCATCGCACGTCGTGGAATTCGGCAAGGCAGCCCGTCGAATATGTCGTCCTGCACTATCGGGCGGATCGATACAGCTTCCAGGTTGGTCTCGCCCGTTCATAACAACGACGGAACGTCCCCCGCTTTAACCGCATGTAGAAAGTATCACCATGACCTCGCAACCCAAGTCCATCTATCGCACCAAGCCGAACGCCATCCAGGAAATCTTCGGCCGGCGCAAGACCGTTATCGGCGTGATTCATTCGCTGCCGCTGCCGGGTTCTCCGAATTATGATGGAGAGCCAATGGAGGATATTGTCGCTTTCGCCGTGGCAGAGGCCGGGCGTTACAAAGATGGAGGTGTGGACGGCCTGATTGTCGAGAACCATGGCGATATACCTTTTGCCAAACCGGATCACCTTGGGCCGGAAACCGCTGCTGCCATGGCAGTCATGACCGATGCTGTTCGCCGCCAGAGCGGTCTCCCGATCGGCGTCAATATTCTCGCCAACGGGGCGGTCCAAGCGCTGGCAGTGGCCAAGGCTGCGGGTGCGGCGTTCGTTCGCGTCAACCAATGGTCAAATGCCTATGTCGCCAATGAAGGTCTGATGGACGGACCGGCAGGCGAGGCAGCGCGCTATCGGGCGTGGTTGCGTGCTAAATCCGTCCGCATCTTTGCCGATGTGCACGTGAAGCACGGCGCTCATGCTATTACTGGCGACCGCACCATCACTGAACTCGCACGCGACAATGAGTTTTTCGATGCCGATGTGGCCATAGCCACCGGCCAGCGCACGGGCGATAGCGCCACGATGGATGAACTGCAGACTATCGCGTCCGGTACGTCGCTGCCTGTTGCCGTTGGTTCCGGTGTCACACCGGATAATGTAGGCGACATTTTTACTGTTGCTGACGCGGTGATTGTTGCAAGTTATCTCAAACATGAGGGCGCTTGGTGGAACCCGGTCGATCCGGATCGGCTGCAGGTCTTCATGCAAGCTGTCGAGAAAGCGCGGAGCTGACGTCGTGGGCCAAGTGCTCGTTCTCGGCAATGCGGGCCTCGATTTAACGCTCCAGGTGCCGCGCTTGCCGGAAAAAGGTGAAACGCTGCTCGGTGACAGCGCCAATAGCGCGCCCGGTGGGAAAGGGCTCAACCAGGCAGTTGCCGCCGCGCGTACCGGCGCGCAGGTCGTCTTCCATACTGCCATCGGACGCGACTCACAAGGCGCAGAAATTGGAGCAGCCTTGGCGGCAGAAGGCATGACGGAACTCGAACTGCACCAGGCTCCTTATTCGAGTGATTTCTCACTTCTGATGGTGTTGCCGGACGGTGAAAATAGCATTGTAAGTATGGGAAGTTGTGCCGCTGCACTGACCGAGGAAACGGCAGAAATCTTCTCTGCGAAGGCGAATGCGGCCGATGTTGTGCTGCTGCAAGGCAATCTTACACAGGCTAGTACCCTGGCCGCTCTCGCGACCGCAACTGCCCGCGGCGCAACAACATTACTCAATCCTGCGCCGCTATGGTGGGACGTCGGGCCCCTCTTGCCGTTGTGCGATATTGTTGTCACAAATCGCGGCGAGGCAGAGGCCATCACCGGACTTTCCGAACCAACCGAAGCCGCCGCAGCCCTATGCCGGCTCGGTGCGTCTATGGCGATTATTACTCTTGGAGCAGGAGGGTGCCTTACATCTGATTGCGAAGGAACGACCCGCCATTATCCACCCGTACGAATCCGTGCAATTGACACCACCGGTTGCGGCGACACTTTTTGCGGCGTATTTGCAGCGGTGCTTGCGATGGGTTTGGGCCAGGAGACCGCCATCAATCTCGCTCAAGGCGCCGCTGCACTGACCGCACAACGCCGGGGTGCATTTACGGCTCTGCCCAGCCGCGATGAACTCGCAGTGCTGGTAGCACGTTATAGAAGCCTCTAGAAGCGGAGGGATGGTGCTGCTGGGGAGGATTGAACTCCCGACCTCGTCATTACCAATGACGCGCTCTACCACTGAGCTACAACAGCGTTTCCATATCACATGCGGATCGCAACCATGCCTCGTTTCCCGTATACCACCTCGCAGCGAAGTGCTCTACCCAAGTTGCAGCCGATTTGCGAACGCGGCGGACTTCTGCCATATCATTGCTGAAATCGCAAGCAAGCAATCGTAATCTCTGTGCCAAATTATTTGTACGCGGCAAAAGCGATGGCTCGTTGGGTATAAAATGGCATGAAACCAATATGGAATATATGTAACACGACATGACTTCGCCGTCGAAAAACCCGAATTCCGAACAGATTAACCGCGAGAAGCGACGGTCCGAACAATTGCGGGCGAATCTGGCACGGCGAAAACAGCAATCGCGCTCGCGCCGGGCAGGTAACGCCGATGAACGCGACGAGGGAATTGTCGCCGCAACCGAAAAGCCTTCCGATTCCTCCCAAGAGGAATCATGAATGGCCCAAACAGGGTCATAAGCCTTTCTTGAACCATTTCGTGTGATGGTTTACAGCAACCGGCTCTGCAAAGAGTCTCAACGACAGGACGGGTACTTTCCCGCGAAAGTGACACAATATGGATCGCATCAAGATTGTTGGCGGTAACAAGCTCAATGGCGTCATTCCAATTTCGGGTGCCAAAAACGCGGCCTTGCCGTTGATGATCGCGTCGCTTCTGACGGATGATACGCTGACACTGGAAAACGTTCCTCATCTCGCCGACGTTGAACAACTAATCCGTATTCTCGGCAATCATGGTGTCGATTATTCTGTCAATGGACGCCGCGAACGCCAGGACGGCGCCTATTCACGCACCATCCATTTCACCGCGCGCAATATTGTCGATACGATGGCGCCCTATGAGCTGGTTTCCAAGATGCGTGCAAGCTTCTGGGTTGTTGGCCCGCTTCTTGCGCGGATGGGGGTTGCTACCGTGTCGCTGCCAGGCGGCTGTGCCATCGGCACGCGTCCCGTGGATCTGTTCATCGATGGCCTGCGCGCGCTGGGCGCCGATATCGAGATCGAGAATGGTTATGTCAAGGCCAGTGCGAAGGGCGGCCTTGTCGGTACCCGCTACGTCTTCCCGAAAGTTTCGGTTGGCGCGACCCATGTGTTGATGATGGCCGCGACTCTGGCCAAAGGCGAGACGGTCCTCGAAAACGCCGCGCAGGAACCCGAAGTTGTCAATCTGGCCGACTGTCTCAATGCCATGGGGGCGAAGGTCAGTGGTGCCGGTACACCGACAATCACCATCGAAGGTGTCGTGAGCCTTTCCGGAGCACGCGTTCGCGTCATTCCAGATCGAATCGAGACCGGAACTTATGCCATGGCGGTAGCCATGACCGGCGGGGACGTCATCCTCGAAGGCGCTGATGCCAGTTTGCTCAGCGCTGCCTTGACCACGCTCGGTCAGGCTGGAGCGGAAATCTCCGAAACAAATTCAGGCTTGCGTGTTGTCCGCAATGGCCATGGCATCATGCCGGTCGATGTGACGACTCAGCCGTTCCCAGGATTCCCGACGGATCTTCAAGCGCAGTTCATGGGCTTGATGACCAAGGCGAAAGGCACGTCCCACATCACGGAGACGATCTTCGAAAATCGCTTCATGCACGTGCAGGAGCTGGCGCGGCTTGGCGCCAAGATTTCACTATCGGGCCAGACGGCTAAGATCGAAGGTGTCGAACGGCTGAAGGGCGCGCCTGTGATGGCGACCGATTTGCGGGCTTCGGTCTCGCTGGTCATTGCTGGACTTGCCGCTGAGGGCGAGACAGTCGTCAATCGGGTCTACCATCTCGATCGCGGTTTTGAACGTCTCGAGGAAAAGCTGACGCGCTGCGGCGCGGTTGTCGAACGTATCAGTGACTGATCCTACTTTCGGAGTGTCAACACAGATTCTACGAAGCGCGTAATTCCATTTCCCTACACTTTCCTCTAACAGGAAAGATGTCGTGGTGCCGGATCGGCATTGCGATCTCGCTCAATTTTGCAAAGGGAAGACATGGACACGCTCAAACTCATCGCGCTTGATGAGGAAGATCTGCAGATCCTTTCAGCGCATCTGCAGGATTCTGTGTTGAAAGTTGATGACGTTGAATATCTGGCTGCTGAAAAGAAACTTGTTCTCGGAGTGAATCGATTCGTCTGGGAACAGGCTGTCGATGGCAAGCGCCGCCGTACCTTCGAACGTCGGCGCACAGCATTGCTTTTCGATCGGGTGCGCAACGTCAAGGCCACCGGCATTGATCGCCGGCACGGGGACGATATCCTGTCGCTTCTTGCAATCCATTTCATCGTGTCGGACTCACCTTCGGGTATTGTCGAGTTGACCTTCGCCGCCAATAAGGCGCTGAGGCTGGAAGTGGAAGCCATCGAGGCCCAGTTGACCGATCTCGGTCCTGCTTGGGAAACCACGTTCAAACCGGAACACGAAATCTGAGGAGTGATTAGCGTGGCATTTGTGCTGAGACAGTCCGAACCCGATTTTGAATCGCGGTTTTCTGCGTTTCTCGCTACCAAGCGTGAGGTCTCTGAGGACGTGGACCGCGCTGTTGCCGATATAATTCATCGCGTTCGCACAGAGGGCGATGCCGCACTGATTGATTATTCGCAACGCTTCGACCGGATTGATCTTGTGCAGCATGGCATTGCCATTACGTCGGCTGAAATGGATGCTGCCGTAGCGTCCGCGCCTATACAAACGGTCGAAGCGCTGAAATTGGCGCGCAATCGCATTCATTCGCACCACGCGCGGCAGATGCCGCAGGACGATCGTTACACGGACGCGCTGGGTGTAGAACTCGGTTCGCGTTGGACGGCAGTCGAATCGGTCGGGCTCTATGTTCCGGGCGGTACGGCGAGTTATCCGAGTTCCGTGCTTATGAATGCTGTTCCGGCGCAGGTCGCCGGCGTTGAACGTATCGTCATGGTTGTGCCGTCGCCAGAGGGCAAGCTCAATCCGCTCGTGCTGGTTGCAGCGCGGCTTGCCGGCGTTTCCGAGATTTACCGCGTTGGTGGCGCGCAGGCCATTGCGGCGCTCGCTTATGGCACTGAAACGATCGCACCTGTCGCCAAAATCATAGGTCCCGGCAATGCCTATGTGGCAGCTGCCAAGCGCCGTGTGTTCGGCAAGGTCGGCATCGACATGATTGCAGGTCCGTCGGAAGTATTGATCCTGGCGGACAGCGACAATGATCCGGACTGGATCGCGGCCGACCTTTTGGCGCAGGCCGAGCATGACAGCGCCGCACAGTCGATCCTGATCACTGATGACGAGGCCTTGGGCAACGCGGTTATCGCCGCCGTGGAACGCCAGCTACTGACATTGCCACGAGCGGAGGCCGCAAGCGCTAGTTGGCGCGATTATGGTGCTGTTATTCTGGTGTCCGACCTGTTGTCGGCACTGTCGCTAGTCAACCGCATCGCAGCCGAGCATCTCGAGATCGCGACTGCCGATCCAGAAATACTGCTGGCAGGCGTTCGCAACGCCGGGGCGATCTTCCTTGGACGTTACACACCAGAGGTGATCGGCGACTATGTGGGTGGCTCAAATCATGTTTTGCCTACCGCACGCTCGGCGCGATTTTCTTCCGGCCTTTCGGTGCTCGACTTTGTGAAGCGAACCTCCATCCTGAAGTTGGGTGTGGAGCAGCTGCGCGCCTTGGGTCCGGCAGCGATCGAACTTGCGCGTGCAGAGGGCCTTGATGCCCATGGCAATTCCGTTGCAATCCGGTTGAACCTGTAGGGAAATAATGACAGCGACGGACATGGCGCGACTGATTGATGTGGAGCTGGACGAGACGATCGGCCGTTCTACGCCGGATGTCGAGCACGAGCGTGCTGTCGCCATTTTCGATCTAATAGAAGAGAACAGTTTTCGCCCGGTGGGCGATGAGGGGAGCGGTCCCTACCGGCTTAAGATATCACTGGTGGAATCCCGGCTGATATTCGCCATCGCACGCGAAAATGGCGATGAAGTCGTCACGCATATCCTGTCGCTGACACCGTTGCGCAAGGTCGTGAAGGACTATTTCATGATCTGTGAGAGCTATTATGAGGCCATCCGCGCTTCCAGCCCAAGCAAGATCGAAGCTATTGATATGGGTAGGCGCGGATTGCACAACGAGGGTTCGCAGGCATTGATGGACCGTTTGAATGGCAAGGTCGAGGTGGATTTCGACACCGCCCGCCGCCTTTTCACGTTGGTATGTGTGCTGCATTGGCGGGGCTAGACGAACCAATGACTATCGGAGCGGAAAAGCTGCCTGACGACCAGGAACCCGCAAAAGCGGTGGTGCCGAGTGCGGTCTTGTTCATTTGTGGCCTGAATTCGATCCGATCACCGATAGCGGAGGCACTCGCACGCAGTCTGCTGCCATCGAGGATCTATATCGCCTCGGCAGGTGTCGAGAAAGGTGAGCCCGATCCTTTTGTGGACGCGGTTCTGGAAGAGGTCGGATTAAAACGAATCTCTGCGCAGCCGCGCACTTTCAAGGAGCTGGAAGATGATTATTTCGATTTGATCATTACCTTGTCGCCCAAAGCCCATCATATGGCACTTGAGTTGACCCGCACCACGTCTGTACATGTGGAATATTGGCCGACCCCCGATCCTACCTTGGTGCGGGGCCGTCGCAATCAGATATTGGACGCATATCGTGATGTTCGGGAAAATCTGAAACATCATATTCTGGAGCGTTTCGGCAGAACCGGCTGAGCCGCCTCTACAGGCCTCATAATTGTGTCGAACTCCCTTGTTCACAAATGGTGCGCAATACTATAGGTTCCGCGCAAAATTG
The DNA here is from genome assembly GCF_014192095.1 of Phyllobacterium trifolii. GTDB lineage: Bacteria > Pseudomonadota > Alphaproteobacteria > Rhizobiales > Rhizobiaceae > Phyllobacterium > Phyllobacterium trifolii. The sequence continues at coordinate 126,456 of NZ_JACHXN010000015.1, read as the reverse complement.
CGGTCGAGCATGACCTCAAATTCCCTTATCGGAGATAGCACTACGCATGGCGAAAGAAGAAGTATTGGAGTTTCCTGGTCTCGTGACGGAGCTGTTGCCCAACGCGATGTTTCGGGTAAAGCTCGAAAATGATCATGAAATCATCGCACACACAGCTGGCCGCATGCGCAAGAACCGCATCCGCGTTCTCGCCGGCGACAAGGTTCTCGTTGAAATGACCCCTTACGATCTGACCAAGGGTCGCATCACCTATCGCTTCAAATAATCAGCTCCGCGTTCCGCAGGATATTCGACGTCAATGAGCGACCAGCACAAATTCGTTCTTGCATCGGGCTCGCCGCGCCGTCTGGCGCTGCTGGGCCAGATCGGTATCGAGCCGGATCGTCTGCTACCTGCGGATGTCGACGAATCCCCGCTGCGGGCCGAACATCCGCGCTCGCTCGCTCGTCGTCTGTGCCGCCTGAAGGCAGAGAAAATCGCAGACGAATTGAGGAACGATACGGATTTCGGCGACACCTATATCATGGCCGCCGATACGGTTGTCGCGGTTGGCCGGCGCATTCTGCCAAAAGCGGAAATCCTCGACGATGCGACTGCGTGTCTCCGATTACTCTCAGGCCGTTCGCATCGCGTCTATACTGGGCTGTGTCTCATCACACCCAAAGGCAAGCAGCGTCAGGATCTGGTCGAAACCCGCGTGCGCTTTAAACGTCTTTCGCGCGAGGAACTGGAGAGCTATCTTGCTTCTGGTGAATGGCGCGGCAAGGCCGGCGGATATGCGATCCAGGGACTTGCAGGCGGCTTTGTCGTCAAGCTGGTTGGCTCCTATAGTAATGTCGTTGGGCTGCCGCTCTACGAGACTGCCAGCCTTCTGCATGGGGAAGGCTATCCGGTCTATGCCAACTGGCAATCTTCAGGACATTAGACGGAACTGATCCATTGACTGAGACCAAGAAAAGCACGGCAAACGTGACGCCCTTGCGGCCAACGCGACCTTGCCCGGAATGCAAGCGCCCTTCACAACGGGAACATTACCCCTTTTGTTCGGCACCCTGCCGCAACATCGATCTCAATCGCTGGCTGACTGGAGCCTATGTGTTACCAGCCGTCGAAAGTGCGGACGACAGCGACGACGAGCAGGAATAGCTGAGCCGCTTCACGTTCTTTTCATTTGATGCCGGTAATTTCTGCCCTGGTCAGGACAGGAACGCTCCATGAAGATTGCGATCATCGGCACCGGCTTCGTTGCCGATTATTATATGACGACGCTCGTCAACCATCCGCAACTTGTGCTGGGTGGCGCCTATGACCGTGATCCAGCCCGCCTGAAACAGTTTGCCGATTACTATAAGGTCGCGACCTATCCAGACTTCGAAGCAATCCTCGCTGACAACGAAGTTAGTATCATTGTGAATCTGACGACACCCGAAAACCATTACTTGCTCTCGAAACGGGCGTTGGAAGCAGGCAAACATGTCTATTGCGAAAAGCCGCTCGCCATGCGCTACGAAGAAGCGGCAGAACTAGTAGCGCTTGCCGAACGCCTTGATCTTATCCTGGCATCAGCACCAGCCAACGCCATGAGCGACGCGTACAGGCTCGTCGCCAAGTCGCTTGACGATATCGGTAAACCACGGCTGATCTATGCCCAGATAGAGGACGGTCCGGTTTTCCGCGCCAATTGGCAGGGATGGCGTTCCGTTTCGGGTGCGCGGTGGCCCGGTCTGCATGAGTTCGAAATAGGCAGTACGCTCGAACACGCCGGTTATGCGCTATCTTGGCTGGTTTCTTTGTTTGGTCCTGTCGAAAGCCTTGCCGCATTCTCGACGCTCGCATTTCCGGACAAGGGACCTGGAACCGGGGCAATCAAGATGGCGCCCGATTTTTCCGTTGGTTGCCTGCAGTTTCATTCCGGTGTCATCGCTCGTCTCACCTGCGGTCTTGCTGCGCCGCGCGACCGATCGTTGATGATTCTCGGTGATAGGGGAACACTGACGGCGGAGGATCTTTGGGATCACCGATCAGCAATCTATCTTGAAACTGCCGCAGAAGGCCGGACGCTGCGCACCAAGGTTGTCGATCTTATGGAAGTGCATCTCAAGCGCTTCCTGCACTGGAAGCCATTGCCGGGACGCAAACTCGCTTATGACAATTCGGCAAGACGTGCGAAGCTCCCGGCTTATCCATCGCAGATCGATTTTGCCGGGGGCATTGCCGCGCAGGCTGACGCCATCGAACAAGGCACGCCGCTGTTTTCGTCGGGCAAGGCCGCGCTTCACATCACCGAGTTGGCGCTCGCGTTGAACAACGCCGGTTCGCTGCCCCAGCCTTACAAGATGCGAAGCACTTTCTAGAGCTCGATGATGCGCGTTGTCGCTGGTTGCGCCAAGACGATGTTGATTGCGCGCAGGGCGTTGATGCTGTCTGAAAGCGGCATGACTGTCGAGGTTTTTTCGTTTTTACGCATCGCGTCCATCATAGCCATCGCTTCGAATTGTAAGCCATTGCCCTCGAAGGGATAGTCTTCCACCCTTCGTCCGGGCCACGGAAGTCGATCGAGTATTTTGCCGACAAGCCCGGATGGCCTTTGCAGCGGGCCAAAGGGCGCGCGCTGCGCGAAGCCGTGATAGACCGTCAGTCGCTGCGCCTTCAGGAAGGGCGCATCCAACCGGAGGACACCTTTTGTGCCTTCGATGACGAAATGGTTAGCACCATCACGGTCGAACCCGCTCGTGAGTTGAGCTTCCGCTTCGTCGTAATGCAGCGTTATCTCCGAACTCATGTCAACGCCATTTGGCGCAGGGTACCAGAGGCCTGAAACCTTCTGTGGCTGGCCTAGAAAGTACATAGCGAGCGATACACAATAGATACCGAGGTCGAGACTGGCGCCGCCGCCAAGCGATCGGCTGAAATAGCGACTTTCTGGGTCATACTGGTGTGCATAGGCCAGTTCCGCCGTTATCTTGCGAATAGCGCCGATCTCGCCCGCATCGATATTCGCTTTAGCTGCAACTATGGCCGGCAGGAACCGCGTCCACATCGCTTCCATGGCAAAGACATTCACCCGCGCTGCTTCCCGCTGGATGACAGAGGCTTCCGTATGCGAGGGGGCGAGGGGCTTTTCCGCAAGGATTGCCTTGCCGGCTCGTATGGCCTTCAGTGCCTGCGCCAGGTGCAGGGAATTCGGCGTGGCAATGTAGACTGCATCGATGGACGGGTCGCTCAAAAACGAATCGAGATCCGAATAAGCGCGGCGGCTGCCAAAAGCACTACGGAACTCCTCTGCGTTGGACGCACTCCGAGAGTGATTAGCAATAAGCGCGGCATCCGGCACGAGCATCAGGTCCGACGCAAATCGCCGGGCAATTTCGCCGCTGCCAATAATCCCCCAACCAAAGACCCGGTCTTTGGTCGTCTTCTCCCCCGTTTCATCCATGCAATACGAATCCCGTCTACAAGCCTCAACAAACGCACCAATGCATGCCCTTTGCAAGAGGCAGAAAAACGGCAAAAAATTCGCGAGTTGATGCTGGACAGCACGATTTTTAGTGTTATAACCCACGCGCTTCTGACGGAAAACCAACCCGTCGACAAGGCTTGCCGGATAACGGAAACGCCACGAAGTGCCCAGATAGCTCAGTTGGTAGAGCAGCGGATTGAAAATCCGCGTGTCCGTGGTTCGAATCCGCGTCTGGGCACCACTCTTTCTCTCAATAAAAAGACAGTATTGTTAGCGCTCGAGACCGGCTACGGCAGTTGCGCTTTCATGTGCTCTGCTCTCCACAGCCTACTCCTCCACGGGCTCGCATCTTGTGCGGCATTTGATGCGCAGAGTTGTAGACAGACGTCATAGGCCGTCCGGCACTATCTACGATATCAAGTATTCTTCTTTATACCTTAGTTTTAGGCGTAAAGTACAAAAACAGATATAAGCAATTACACTTTTAGAGCCTGTTTCAGAAAACGACAGTGCTATGACAGTGGGGCTGAATTAAACAATTATTATAGAGTACCGAAATCTCGAAGGCGGGTACAACTAAACAACTTTTAAAGAATCACAAAGATTCACGTAAATAATGATTCGTTTTCAACACCTTATGAGCAATGACTCACGCTTGGCTCACATTTTCGTGATAAAACAGCAACACTGTAACCTTAAGTTGCACAAGATTGGTGGTTTGGCTCATAAGCTCTTTGACCCTGTTGCCAAAGTTAAGTTAGATCGCCGGGTCAACAAGACACATATGGAGAGATCAACAATGAACATTAAGAGCCTTCTTATCGGCTCCGCTGCAGCCCTGGTTGCAGTTTCGGGGGCACGCGCTGCAGATGCAGTCGTTGTTGCTGAACCAGAGCCCGTCGAATACGTTCGCGTCTGCGACGCGTACGGCGCTGGCTTCTTTTATATTCCGGGGACTGAAACCTGCCTGAAGATCAGCGGCTATGTCCGTTATGATGCGAAGGGCGGCGACGACGTTTACAGCGGTGGGAACGTTGGTGCCAAGGGCAACGAAACCTGGTACAAGCGTACACGCGGTGAAGTCCGTTTCGACGCTCGTTCGGAAACCGAACTCGGCACCCTGCGTTCATACATCCAGGGCCGTTTCCAGTACACCAACGGTGAAGATGATGGCGCTACGCTGCCACAGGCATGGATCGAACTCGGCGGTTTCCGCATCGGTACTGCTGACGAACTCTTCGGTTCGTGGACCGGTTATGCCGGCAACGTCATCAACGACGACGTGATCAACTACCAGTCCGGCCAGAGCAACCAGGTCAGCTACACTTTCACGGGCGGCAATGGTTTCTCCGCGATGATCGGTGCTGAACAGGGTTCGGACGGTGTTACCGGCCTCGGCGGCAACTATGTCATCGAAGACTACATGCCACACGTTCTCGCTGGTGCGAAGTTCGAACAGTCATGGGGCGGCATTTCCGGTGTTGTCGGTTATGACTCCAATGTTGAAGAATTCGCTGGCAAGATTCGTTTGGACGTAAAGTTCAACGAGATGTTCTCCGCATTCTTGATGGGCGGCTATCAGTCCGGTTATGACAACGACTTCGATGCGGTCACGGGCGCAGTCGATCAGGACAGCCGTAACTGGTTCGGTACCTGGGAAGGCGATTGGGCAGCTTGGGGCGGTATCACCGCCAAGGTTACCGACAAGGCATCCATCAACGCGCAGGCTGCTTGGGAAGACGAAGGCACTTACGCTCTCGCTCTTAACGTAGCTTACGAACTGGTTCCTGGTTTCACGATCACACCGGAAATCAACTACACCAAGTTCGACGGTGCACGTGAAGCTGCCTCCATTGATAACGGCGGCAACGACGACGCATTCGGCGGCATGATCCGCTTCCAGCGCAACTTCTAAGCGCCGGTATCAACTATCCGGGGGCTCATGCCCCCGGTTTTTATCCGCGATCAGAATCTGATTTGGCGTTGTAGAAGGACTGCACCGCCAGAGTGTGATGATGTGATCTCCAGTCGCCTCATTCTCACGAGACGGTGGGCCCCGCGGCTCACCGTTTTCGTTTTATAGCATTGTCTCGCGTTCAGGAGTTGCGTCACACCATGTTCGATACATGGTTTGCGATGGCAAGGCAGGATGTGAGCCCTGGACTTTCAATTCCAAAGAGGTTCACAAGACCTTTGACGCCGTGCGTGGCAGGGCCCTCGATTATGAAATCCGTTATGGATTCGCCTCCGATGGTCAACTTTGGCCTGATGCCGCTATAAGCGGGCTGCAATGAACCGTCGGTGAGATTGGGCCAGTATTTACGGATTTCGTCGTAGAAACGGTCTGCCCGTTTAGGATCGACACTGTATTCGATCGATTCCACCCATTCGACGTCGGGGCCGAACCGCATCCGGCCGTCCAGGTCAAGCGTGAGGTGAACGCCTAAACCCCCTTCTTCCGGGACTGGATAGATCAGGTGCGTGAACGGCGTCTTGCCTGTCGCTGAAAAATAGTTGCCCTTGGCAAATCGCCTGTCAGGTATGAACTGTCGCGGTAATCCGGCAATGGATGAAGCGATGGCCGGTGCCTGGAGACCGCACGCATTGATGAACATGGATGCCTGGAGCTCAAACGTGCGTCCATTGGAGGCTTCGATTGTCTCTATTCGCAAACCATCGGTGTTTGTTTCAGCGGAAACTATGGCGGTCCGAAATGAAATCGCCGCGCCGTGGTCTTGAGCGTCACCGAGCAGTGCCAACATCAAGCTGTGGCTGTCTATGATACCCGTCGAGGGCGAAAACAAAGCTGCGGTACACGTAAGATCTGGCTCGCGTCTGCACGCTTCCAGCTCCGACAAATGCTGGAGATCAGAAACACCGCACGCTTCCGCTCCTATCGCTATGGTACTCAATATTGGGATTTGAACGTCGTTTGTGGCCACAATCAGCTTGCCGCAGCGCGAATGCGGAACTCCGTGCCTTTCCGCAAAGGCATAAAGGGCATTTCGACCCTCGATGCATAACCTGCTTTTCAGGCTGTTTTGCGGATAATAGATGCCGGCGTGGATAACCTCGGAGTTGCGCGAACTCGTGCCCGTTCCGATTGTTTCGGCCTCTTCGACAATCAGAGTCTCGATACCGCGACGCGCAAACGCACGAGCGATCGCCAGCCCGATAACACCTCCGCCCGCTATGAGGCACTCCACACGTTCCAATTGTCAGTGCCCTCCATGCACGGCAAAAGGTGCGAGCTTCCTTTCAAGGCTTTGAAGGGTTTCGATAATCTGAAGCCCGACCCGCTCATAACAAGGATAGTGCAAGAGATGTTCTTTGTCCCAATCCGCAGGGGAAAGGCTGCTGCCATAGTCCTGGGGCGCCGAATTCTTGAGTTCGGTCAGATACTCCTGGACGGAGATGGAAGTCGGGGGCGTTCCTGTGGCCATATGCATGAACAGAGCGCGTAGCCAGAATTGTGTGGCCATGAGTTCAATCCGGATTTGTTCGTCTTCAATCATGGGTTCTCTGGTCCGATGCAGTCAGTACAGCCGTCTAACTAAAGACGCTTACAAGCAAAATTGACAATTGGCTTCAGAGACATGGGGCACATCCAAAAGCGGATCATATGTGCTTGTTCAACAACGAGTATGTTGGGTGCGCTCCACATTTGAGCGATGTCAGGATGAACCGGGCTACCTCGGATTGATTCAAGTATGTTTGGTTGCCCTTTGTGATTACGTCAAATGGCTATGTTACTGTTCATCTCATTGGTCAGCTTAAGTGAAATGACGGGAGCAGTTATCGTCGCAATGTGATCGACGTTCTGTGCGATTCTGTGTGTTTGAATAATAGTTCAAACCGAAGTTTTTTGCACTCATCAGGCGTTGGCTGGATAGACGTTTGACCAATACACGCGGGGGTATCTAGGTGGGGAATGTTCGCCGGGCATATTTTATGGCGGCCTTGGAACAATATTCGCAGGTGATTGTCAGCATATCGATGATTGCCGTTCTGTCCCGTCTATTGGACAGCACGGAGATCGGGCTTGCGGTCATCGGCCTGGGGATAGGAACCATTGCGTTTAATTTCCGAGAGTTCGTGACATCGGAATATCTCATTCAACGCGAAGATGTTTCGGAAGAAGATGTTCGCACTGGCTTTACTCTTATATTCGGCTTTTCGGTTGCGATCGGCTCGTTTCTTATTCTCCTGGCCCACTGGTTCGCGGGTTTTTATTCCGCAGCGGGCCTTAGCGGATTCGTCTGTATTCTGGCAATTTCCGGTGTGATCGATGCACCAGTCAGTACCATCGCTGCACTGCTGCGCCGGGACATGGAGTTTGGCAACCTCACACGCATCAACGCATTAGGTAGCATTGTCAACGCCTTGGTAACCATCGCGTTTGCATGGTTCGGCTTTGGCTTTATGAGTTTTGCCTGGGGAACACTGGCATCTGCATTGGTCAGGATGGCTCTTGGATTCCATGCCCGGCCGATCTTCTGGATGTTCAATCCTCGACTGAAAGGCTGGCACGAGTTCTTCGTTTTCGGTGGCTACAAGGGTGCTTCGACAGTTCTTGACAGGACATATGAGGCACTGCCCCAGCTGGTGTTGGGGCGTATCATGCCGTTGACTGCCGTCGGCCTCTTTAACCGCGCGAATGTTGTCTGCGGACTCCCCGACAAGATATTGCTGTCCGCGATCTTTTCGGTCGCGTTTCCGGCATTTGCAGCCGAAGCCAGAGCGCAACGAAGCGTCAAGGACGCCTATCTGAAAATCATCAGCTATATTACAGCGCTCTATTGGCCCGCAGTTCTCGTCGTTGCTATTCTTGCCCATCCGATAGTGCATATTGCGCTCGGGCAGGCTTGGGATGCTGCAGTTCCGCTTGTGCAAATCCTGTCAGTCGCGGCCATCTTCTGGTTTCCTAACATACTGACGTTCCCGGTATTGGTTGCTCTCGGTGCGAACCGGGAAGCGTTTCGAGCAAATTTTATCGGACGAGGCATGTCGATAATTGTCATCTGTACCGCGAGCTTCTTTGGATTGTATGCGCTCGTGTTAAGTCAATTCATCGTTCTGCCGTTCCAAATGCTTATTTCGCTCATCTATGTTCGCCGGCATGCGCCGTTCCACTGGCAGGAGTTGTTCGCTATACTCGCCAAAAGTGCGGTAGTAACCCTCGGGGGGATTTTGGGACCGCTCGGTGTTCTTGCCGCGCATGGCTTTGCGTTCGATCTCTCCATTCTACAGGCACTTGTTGCCGGCCTATTTTCGGCAATCGGGTGGGTGGCGGCTCTGGTCATAGTCAAGCACCCATTCCTCGAAGAGCTTATCCGAATCGTCGGCCTGCTTGTGCCTCGGCTTCTGCCGAGCAAGCAGGGAGTACCAGCCGAATGACTAACGCGAGATTCCTAAAAGCTTGGAGGGCATGCTGTGAAGTCCGTTGACGTCGTCATACCAAACTATAATTACGGTCGCTATTTGCGGGCATGCGTTGGCAGTGTGCTGTCGCAGGATGTCGAGAAACTGCGCGTCCTGATCGTCGACAACGCCTCGACTGACGACAGCCCGGAAGTGGCGCGAGAGCTTGCAGCGATGGATCCGAGGGTCGAGTTGCGGCTGCACGAAACAAATCTCGGCCCGCACGCGTCGTTCAACGAGGGGATCGATTGGGCGGAATCGGATTATTTCCTGATATTGTGTTCCGATGATTTTTTGGTACCGGGCGCGCTCAACCGTGCCGTCACCATCATGGAAGAAAATCCCGATATTGCTTATACCTATGGTCGGGATGTGGACATCCAGGGCGACTCCCCGATTCCCAGCATAGCGGGGCAGCAGACACAACCACCGTATCGGCTGGATAGCAGCCGTTCTTTCATCGAGCGCTTCTGTCGGTTAGGGGTTTTCCAGATACCCGGACCGTCGATTGTCATCAGGACCAGCGTGCAAAAACGCACGGGTTACTATCGCACGGAACTTCCGCACAGCGACGACTACGACGTATGGCTGCGCTTGGCGCTACACGGCATTGTAGCCGAGCTCGATTGCATCCAGGCGGGCATTCGCACGCACGGCACAAATCGTTCCAGCGATTTGTGGGCGCGTCAGATATTGCATATTTTGCACACTGCCGATGCGGCCGAATGCTTCTTCGCCCACGAGGGTGGCGAAATGCCCGACGCCAAATATCTGCATCGCCTCGCACGCCGAGGCCTGGCGGAGCGTGCCTACTGGTCGGCGATCTCGCATCTTCTTCGCGGAGAAAAGGGTGTGGGTGAGCTGTTGAAGCTAGCTTTCCGCTGGCGTCCTGTAACAGCGCTTCTGCCACCTGTCGGATATCTGCTCCAAAGGCCCGATACACTGCGTCGCCTCCAGCGCCTCGTCGACATGTGGGCGCGTGGAACGAAACGTTTCAGGATTGGGGAAGCTGGCTCACGTCCCTGATTTCGCCCCGCTGTTCTGCAATTTCAAACAGAGTTGCATGAATGGAGGCTTCTTGCTCGGCCAGTTGCGCCCGGAAGCCGGCGACGCCTTTTTTCACTTCCAATACAAGACGTGCACGATCGGCCAGCATTTTCTCAACTTGGGATTTCAAGACTTCGACATCGAATGTTTCGACGTAGTGGCAATATTCTTCAAGGCCGGTTGCACTAAGCAGCGCGTCGTTTTTTGACGAGTAGGCTAGTGAGATCACCGGGCGCCCCATTCGCAGCGCACAGACGACATTGTGGTAGCGCGTTGCAACGACGATATCGGTATGCGCGATTTGCGCCATCACGTCGTGCAGGGAGGTCATCTCCTCCGCGACAATATGCTTGCTGCCACTATTGGCCTCATTTTGGGGAAACATCTTCATGATGTCGACAACGGCCCGACGATCAACGATATCTCCAGTCAACAATCTTACGTTCAGTCCGTGCTCCTGCAGCCAGGAAATGAATTCGGCAATTTTGTCCAAATACGTGCGATAAATGGCCTCTCCGTCTTCGTCGGCTTTCTTCCAACCGGAATAAGCCATTACGCCCACCCCAACGTAGACTGCAGTCGGGTTCTCACGACTGGATTCCGCTGCGGCAGGAAGACCAAAAGCGAGATCGGCGCTAAGTGGATCGCGACTAACGTCAAAACCGATGCTCTTCATGAAATCTCGCGATAGTTTATCGCGATAGGAACGGTAGTGTGCCATCCGCGCCCCGGTTTTCAAGAACAGGCGGCTCAGAGGCAGTCTGATTGGTCCGGCGCCGATGCTGACGAAGGCAATGCGCATACGGTTCAGCCTGGCGGCTAAACACCACCTGAGGATCACGAAGGGCCAGCCAAATGCGGTCTCCTGAAAATCGTCCAGTATCCCTGTTCCTGGGATAATCATCAGATCCAGCCCATTGAGTTGAGCGAGGATGGTATAGAATCCGATTACTTGTCGGGGAATATCACCGAGTATTCGATTGATGCGATTGAACCAGCGGCCTCTCGCGACAATTACGCGGATGCTTATTGCTTCAATATTGTATTTTTTCGCAATGGCCTCCGGATTGGAACAAATGCAGACGAGCTCCGCGTCGACCTTTGACGAACGCAGAAAGTCCAGCATGGCTTCAAGTGAGCCGTCATTACCCGTATTTCCGCTGCCGAACTGACCCAGCAAGGCGATTTTCATCCAAGGCCTCTCAATCGACCTGTTTGATCTGCTACAGGACACGCTTCATTTCAACGACTCGACTCAAGCTGTCGGACGCGCCCGCAGACGCGAGCCGATCCGCTTGTTTGTCTTGATCTTGCTGCCATCTGCTGACAAACGACACATGGCCATTGGAATATCAGCAGCAACCGAACGACTGGGGTTCTCCTCCAAAAGGCTGCATCTATTACCCTCCACGGCGCATTCTGCTCTGTAGGCTTCTGGCTCTATGATGATTTCAATTGGGTTTCGGCGGCAGGCGTCGGGACAGTTTGAGGTCAATGCCCATGAAGTTCGCGTACTTTGTTCGTCCGCACCTCGGTGGCACCTACACCGTGTTCAAGCAATTGCGCAAAGGTTTGGCAATGCACGGGATAGACGTGCATTGGCTCGGGTTCGGCGATCCTCTATTGCCAGAATGGCAATCGGAGGCGGCCTTCGGCACCATGGTGGAAGCGCCAGAAGCGGCAGATGAACAGGAACAGGCGAGATTGGTCGCCTCTGCTGTACAGAATGGCGGATTCGATGGCGTATTTGTCAACGTTCTGACTGACCGCATCCAGATGAACATCGCGCGCTATTTGCCTGCCGATGTCATGCGCATCATGATCGTTCACAATATCACTCCGGGGACCTATGCAGCGGCTGTAGCTGTCAAGGATCACGTCCACGCTACGATTGGCGTATCAGAGCGCTGTCGTCGCGATCTGATAGAGAAATACAGATTTGATAAGGAACGCACGTTTGTAATCGCCAACGCTATCGATATCGAACCATTCACGGCATTGAAACGCGTTTCTCGCGGCACACATGGCCTTAAAGTGCTTTCTCTCGGCCGTATTGAGGACGCGTCCAAGGGTGTATTCTGGCTACCCGGTATCCTGGATAACTCGCCCGCATCGGTGAATCTGACGATTGCTGGTAATGGGCCAGACCTTGAGCAACTGAGAAGAAAGCTGGCCCATCACAAAGACAGAGTAACCTTTCTAGGGGCAATTCAACCGGATCGTATTCCACAGCTGTTGTTCGATCACGATGTTCTGATCATGCCGTCCCGGTTCGAGGGCTACCCGATGACCCTTATCGAAGCGATGGCTTCAGGGTGCGTGCCAATTGTTTCGCATATACAAGGTGTGACGGATACTATTGTTGCCGATAAGAAAAGCGGCTTTCTTTTTCCGGTCGGTGACTATGCTGAGGCAGCACGGATAATCTCAAAGCTCAATGTCGATCCAGCCAAACTCGCCAGCGCTTCGTTTGCGGCGACAGAGGCAGCCGAACATGCATTCACTTTCGAAGGAATGGCCAGGCGATATTACCACGTCATTGATCGTGTTGTTGCTACCAGGCCAGCTATAGCCGCTCCGCTTGATCTGAATAGCTGGGCTTTCCCGCGGGGGCTTCGTTCCGGCTTGCGCACTTACGTGCCACGGCCGGTCAAGAACTGGTTGCGTGTTATGAGAGAGCGGTACCCCTATACGCCTTTTGGCTCTTTCTCGTAACTGAATTGCCGAAGTGAAAATATGGCCTAAAACCCCCATAGTTTCGCTCAGCGTTTTATTGCCAGCTGTGCTGGCCAAGATGTCGACAAGGTTAGGCAGATGACAGAGTTTATCAACAATTTCGAGGAATCAAGCCGCCTCCGCGCACTTGCCCACCATGTAATTCCCGGGGGGGCACATACTTACGCCAAGGGCGACGATCAATATCCGCAGCTATCGCCAGGCTTCATAGCCAAAGGTTTCGGTAGCCACGTGTGGGATGTCGATGGCAATGAGTACATAGAATACGGAATGGGAAACCGTGCCGTCGGGCTGGGCCACGCATACGCTCGCGTCCTGGAGGCAGCCACACGTCAGTTGCAACTCGGCTGCAATTTTACCCGCCCCGCCGACATAGAAGTGCAGTGTGCAGAAACCTTTCTCGAGACCATCCCTGGTGCGGAAATGGTGAAGTTTTGCAAAGATGGATCAGATGCAACATCCGGTGCGGTCCGTTTGGCAAGAGCGGTGACGGGACGAGATATGATCGCACGCTGCGGCGATCACCCGTTTTTTTCCACAGACGACTGGTTCATCGGTGACACCGAGATGAACGCAGGCATCCCTGATGCCGTGCAGAAACTTACCGTCAGTTTTAAGTATGATGACCTCGACAGCGTACGGGCGCTATTCAACAGGTTCCCGGGGAAAATCGCGGCGCTAATCCTTGAGCCGTCGCGCGGTGATGATCCGAAGAATAATTTCCTTCATGCAGTGCGTGACCTTTGCCACAGCAATGGAGCCTTGTTTATTCTGGACGAAATGATCACAGGTTTTCGTTGGCACAAAGGTGGCGCCCAGCAGCTCTATCGCATCGAGCCTGATTTGTCTTGTTTCGGCAAAGCGCTAGGCAACGGATTCTCAGTCTCTGCGCTTGCTGGCAAACGCGAATACATGAAACTTGGCGGACTTGAACAAACGGGTAGTCCGCGCGTATTCCTGCTTTCCACAACTCACGGCGCGGAAACACATGCCTTGGCAGCAGCCATTGCTACAATGCGCATCTATCAAGATGAACCTGTCATCGAACACCTGTACCATCAAGGTGAGGCTCTGCGTACCGGCATAAATCAAGTTGTTGTTCGTCATGGTCTTAATGAATATTTCCGGGTCACCGGTCGATCCTGCTGCCTCGCCTATGCGACGCTGGATCAAGGCAAGACGCCGTCTCAAGCATTCCGGACGTTGTTCCTGCAGGAAACCATCAAGCGCGGGGTGCTTATGCCGTCGCTGGTAGTCAGCTATACGCACAGCGATGAAGACGTCGCCCGCACGGTCGACGCCGTCGATGGCGCGCTTGGTATCTACAAGCAGGCTCTCGAGAACGGTGTTGACAACTATCTCATAGGCAAGCCATCGCAAATCGTATTCCGGCGCTTTAATAGACCGCCGGTCGCCGAACGCGCGCTGGAACTAGCAGGCAATGGCTGACTGGGTTGAAAAGAGCTTTTTCTGGCTATTTCTTGTGTCGGCGATGTGTTGCTCATTCGTCGCCCAGGCACAGCAGCCGGCTTTTCCCCTGCAGATCTCCGAAAACCATCGCTACCTCCAGGATACATCAGGTCGCCCCTTTCTCCTGACAGGCGACTCGGTGTGGTCGTTGATCGGAGATTTGTCGCGCGAGGACGCGGACAGGTATCTCGCCGATCGCCAGAGTCGCGGTTTTAACACGATATTGGTGTCTCTGATCGAGCATCGCTTCAGCCGAAATGCCCCGCAAAATTACTATAAACATGCTCCATTTGCTTCCGGCGGAAACTTCACAAAGCCGAACGAGGCCTATTTTGCTGATGCGGACTGGATTCTGGAGCGCGCTCGAGAACGGGGATTTCTGGTTCTTTTGACACCAGCGTACCTTGGAACCAATGGCGGTGACGAAGGCTGGTATCAGGAGATGCACGATGCGGGTGCGGATGCACTCAGATCGTACGGGCGTTATCTCGGCCAGCGCTACCGCCACTTCGATAATATTATCTGGGTCCAGGGGGGCGATTGGGACCCGCCCACAAAAACCTTGGTGGATGCTCTTGCACAGGGAATCAAGGAGACAGATCCTGAAGCCCTCCAAACGGTGCATGCGGGACGCGACACTGATGTCCTTCACAATTGGGACGAAAAATGGCTCGGCCTCGATACGGTTTACACCTATGGCGATGTCCGCACTGCCACTCTTAAACGTTATCTTTCGGGACAAGCGCGCCCGTTTTTTTTCATCGAGGGTATGTATGAAGGAGAGCACAACACGACCGAGCAAAGCATTCGAGAGATCGCGTATGGCGCAATTCTTTCGGGAGCCGCCGGCCAGGTGTTTGGCAATAATCCGGTCTGGCATTTTGCAGGTCCGGCTCTTTTCCCAAGGCCGTTAACCTGGCAGAAGGCGCTTTCCAGTCGCGGTGCTCAAAGCATGAGTCATCTCAAGACCTTCTTCGACGCCATTGCCTGGTGGACGCTCGATCCAGAGCAGGGGAAACTTCTCGTCGCGCCGGATCCACCGCTTCCTGGATATGTCATTGGCAGTCGCTCGGCAAAGGGCAACCTTGCAGTGATCTACCTGTCCGACAGGAGCAGCGTCACCCTCGACAAATCAGCGCTAGCGCCAACAACGCAACACGCTCGCTGGTTTGATCCTTCATCCGGGCAATTCAGTGAAGCGCTCGCGAAAAGTGACTCCAAGGCTAACACCATCGCATTCGAGTCCCCACAGGCGCAAAATTCGGCGGGTTTTTCAGACTGGCTCCTTCTGCTCACCGATACCGACTGAGCGCGTTAGCGTTCAGATGATCGTATCGGACAAAAGGCGTAGCACATTTGCCGAAAGTGTAGTTCGCATCGTCGATGATCCTCCGAACTCCTCTCTCGCCGTTCTGCCCGCCCGCAAGTACCGTTTACCAGAAAAACATCTATGCGCAGAAGGACGATACACAATGAAAGTACTTGTGACAGGGCATCGCGGTTATATTGGAACGGTCATGGCGCCCTTCCTGATAAAAGCCGGCCACGAAGTTCACGGCTACGACGCCGAGCTTTATCGCAGTTGTTCCTACGCCCCAGGGGGCGCCATCGCCGACATTCCCGCGGTCTGCAAGGATGTACGTGACGTGACGGTAAGCGACCTCAAAGGCTTCGACGCGATTATTCATCTCGCGGCATTGTCCAATGATCCGCTGAGCAACCTCAATCCGGATATCACATATGAAATCAACCATCGTGGCAGTGTAAAGTTTGCCGAAACGGCAAAGAAGGCTGGCGTTTCCCGGTTTCTCTTTGCTTCGTCCTGCAGCAACTACGGCAAGTCGGGCGAGGGCATGATAGACGAGACCGGACAGCTCAATCCCGTTACGGCATATGGCTCGTCCAAAGTGCTTGCCGAGAAGGACATTGCAAAGCTCGCCGACGACAACTTTACACCTGTCTATTTGAGGCCTGCGACCGCATATGGCCTGTCTCCGATGCTGCGATTTGATATTGTCCTGAATAATCTCGTCGCCTGGGCGGTCACTGAAGGTGTCATCCTGCTGAAATCCGACGGGTCGCCCTGGCGTCCGATCGTCCACATCGAAGATATTTCGCGCGCCTTCCTAGCCGCTATGGAAGCTCCAAAGGACAAGGTGCACAACGAAGCATTTAACGTCGGTCAGTCGGCGCATAATTACCGCATTCGGGAAATTGCAGAGATCGTGGCGCAGGTCGTGCCTGGTTGCCGGCTTGAATTTGCAGATGATGCGGGTCCCGACACGCGTTCCTACCGTGTAAGCTTCGAGAAAATTGCCCGGGTTCTGCCAGCATTCAAACCGGTCTGGGACGCAAAGGCCGGTGCAGAACAGTTGCATGCAGCTTACATGAGTGCCGGATTGACCCTCCAGGAATTTGAAGGGCCTCGTTATCAACGCATCAGCAACATCCGGAAGTCGCTGGACGAGGGCACGTTGAACCAGAGCCTACGCCGTATTCCGTCGTCATCTCGGCATCCGGCCTTGGCCGATGCTGTCATATGACCATCCGTGTCTGCCATGAACAGCTTTATGGTATCGTTTGATACGATCAGGGCGACGGGCGACGTCGAGGTTGATGTGGGGATCCGCATCTACGCGCTCGCCGCCCGGCTTTTTCCGATCTGCCGGAGCATAACCGGGGACGGCGTGCGTGAAACACTGCAAGTTCTCGGTCAGCACATCGATCTGACACAATACGAGGTCCCGACCGGGACGCAGGTGCTTGATTGGACTGTGCCGCAGGAGTGGAATACCCGCGACGCTTATATCAAGGACCCATCCGGCCGGAAGGTTCTCGACTTCGCTGACAATAACCTGCACGTACTGGGATACAGCGCGGCCGTGCGACAGACGATGCCCCTCAGCGAACTGAAATCCCATATCCATACCTTGCCCGAACAGCCAGACCTTATTCCCTACAGAACGTCTTACTACAGCGAGCAATGGGGCCTGTGTATGGCGCACAATGAGCTCCTGCAACTGGAGGAGGGCGAATACGAAGTTCTGATTGATTCCGAGAAGCGCGACGGACATTTGACCTATGGCGAATATGTCCACAAGGGTCAGTCAGAAAGAGATGTGCTGCTTTCCGCCCATATCTGTCATCCATCCCTGGCCAATGATAATTGTTCCGGCCTGGCACTATTGGCCTGTCTGGCCAAAGCGTTACGTGCACGCAAAACACGCTACAATTATCGCTTCCTTTTCGCGCCCGGAACGATCGGTGCGCTCACGTGGCTTGCCGGCAATGAAGACAAGATCCCACGGATCGACCATGGACTGATCGTTTCTTGTGTCGGCGATGGCGGCGGACCCAACTACAAGCGGAGCCGCCGCGGCAATTCTCTCATAGATCAAGCAATGCAGTACGTACTGAACGCGGACGGCAGGCAGGGAAAGATTAGCGATTTCAGCCCTTATGGCTACGACGAACGCCAATATTGTTCGCCCGGATTCAATCTTCCGGTTGGGCTGTTCCAACGGAGCGCCTTTGGAACATTTCCAGAATATCACACCTCTGCTGACAACCTGGATTTCATCTCGCCAGAGCATTTGGGCTCGTCCTATCGGATGATCATGGATGCGATCGATATATTGGAGATGAACTGGACCCCGATTAATCTTTTTCCGAAAGGCGAGCCTCAACTTGGCAGGCGTGGTCTCTATTCTGCATTAGGCGGCGACAAGTCTGCCGGGGAAACCGCCATGGGGTATCTCTGGGTCCTCAATCTGGCCGATGGCAACCACACACTGCTCGATATCGCACAGAAATCGCACATGTCCTTCCGCGATATCGCCCGGGCCGCGCAGTTGCTGCTCGCAAACGGCCTGCTTGCCGAGGCGCCGGAACAAGATCAGGCGGGTGAGGCGTCCAGCAGCGGCCAAGCTTGATCTTTGTCAGATAGGACGGTTGGCTTCGCTGGCCAGTCGATTGCAAATGCCCGATCGTTCCACCTAACGCCGGTCGAGGCCTGCGGATTGTAAAACTCCGATATGAGATAGGAGACAGTCGCGTCGTCGCGCAGCGTCTGGAAACCGTGGGCGAATCCCTTCGGGATATAGAGCTGGCGGCAATTGCTGTCGGAAAGTTCGTAGGCAGCCCAGTGCCGGTACTGAGGCGAGTGAGGACGAAGATCGATGATCACGTCCAGTATTGCGCCCCTTATGCAGGAAACGACCTTCACCTCAGAGTGCGGTGCCGTCTGAAAGTGCATACCTCGCAAAGTATGTTTGGTTACCGAATGCGACATGCTGTGCTGAACAAATGTTGTTTCGAGTCCATGTTCTCTGAACTCGTCTACGCAAAACGTTCGGGCGAATGATCCGCGTGCATCCGAGATCGGAACCGTCTCGACGAGCCACGCACCATTCAGTTCTGTCTCGGTAAATCTCATTCTGTTCGCCTCATTTCAACCATTTCTGAACCACCAATTTTGTCAAACTCCGCGTACACGCGAAAGTCACAATAAGAGGTAGGCCAGCCATCGCCGATGTTCCTGCCACGTGGATTGAACGCTTGCGGAGCAGCAAGGGCCACACTCCGTTTGACGGACACCATATGGAGACGTTCCACCGTTCGGATGAGCCCACTGATCGCATTGTCATATCGCCCGCGCGTGTTGAAGGCCGTAACTTCATAGCCTGAGGATGCCGCTTGTCCCGAGAATCTCATGCGGACAGGGGAACACACGTGGTGATCAGGAGCCAAGGCATGAATATTCAAACCAGTACTCTCTTATTGGCGAACCGCCCAAGCGACAAAAAACATTCCTGTCGCCTGTGCGGCACCAGTTTGAAGTACACTTTCATTGATCTCGGAATGTCGCCTCCCTGTGAGAGCTTTGTTCCGCGCGAACTGATCGATTCGATGGAAGCATACTATCCGCTCCACGCTTATGTTTGCGAAGAGTGCCTGCTGGTGCAATTAAGCGAATATGTCAGCCCACAGGCCATTTTTGAAGAGTACGCGTATTTCTCTTCCTATTCCACCAGCTGGGTCGCGCATGCGAAGAAATACTGCCATCAGATGGCCGAGCAACTCCAGCTTGGTCGCGATAGCCTTGTCGTCGAGCTCGCCAGCAATGACGGTTACCTGCTTCAGCACTTCCTTCCGTTGAACATTCCCGTGCTCGGCGTCGAGCCGGCGGCCAATGTTGCCAAGGTCGCTATTGAGAAGGGTATCCCGACACGCGTTGAATTTTTCGGTGAAAAATATGCTCAGGCGCTGGTGAATGAAGGACTGCGCGCAGACCTCATCGCCGGCAATAACGTATTGGCGCAGGTTCCGGACCTCAACGATTTCGTCGCCGGCATGAAAATCCTGTTGAAGCCCGAAGGTGTTATCACCCTGGAGTTTCCTCATATCGAGAAACTGATCGCCGAAAACCAGTTCGACACGATCTATCACGAGCACTTTTCGTATTTCTCACTTCTCACAATTGAACTCATGGCCGAACGACACGAGTTGAAAGTCATCGATGTAGAAGAACTCGGTACGCATGGTGGCTCGTTGCGCGTTCACCTCGCGCATGCGGCTAGCGAGCGTCCGACTCAGCCAAGTGTGGCCCGAGTTGTGAAGAATGAGATCAATGCAGGCCTCGACAGGATCGAGATATACACTTCGTTCGTGGAGAATGCCCGCCAGGTAAAGCGTGAGCTTCTATCGTTCCTGATTGAAGCAAAAAAGGCCGGCAAGACCATCTGCGGATATGGCGCACCCGGTAAGGGCAACACGCTGCTTAATTATTGCGGTATCGGAACCGATTTCCTCGATTTCACTGTGGACCGGAATCCCTACAAGCACGGCCGCTATACACCAGGCATGCATATTCCGATCGAACCCGTTGAAGCCATCGACCTGGTGAAACCCGACTACATCCTGATCCTGCCTTGGAATCTCAAGGACGAGATCGTTGCACAGATGCGGCATGTCCAGGAATGGGGCGCAAAATTCGTTGTTCCCATTCCAGGTGTGGCCGTCATCGACCCGAAGGAGCTCAAGCCATGAAAGTTGTTCTGTTCTGTGGTGGTATGGGCACCCGCATTCGCGAATATTCGGAAAACGTTCCAAAACCCATGATCCCGCTTGGCTCTCAGCCGATCTTGCGGCATGTCATGCAGTATTACGCTGACTACGGACATGATGATTTCATCCTTTGCCTTGGCTACAAAGCCAACGTGGTCAAGGACTTTTTCCTCAATTGCCGCCCGCAGACATTCTCTGACTGTGTGGTTACCGGTGATGGCAATGTGGAGGTGTTGGGTGAGTCGCAAAAAGATTGGCGTATTTCTCTGATCGACACGGGCATCTGGCGCAACATCGGTGAGCGCCTCTGGGCTGTGCGCAATCAAGTCAGAAACGAAAAGATATTTCTCGCCAACTATAGTGACGGCCTGAGCAATGTCGATCTGGACGACATGATAGAAAAGTTCGAAGCCAGCGGAAAAATTGCATGCTTTCTCGCCGTTCGTCCACCGCTTACCTATCATCTGGCGGACATAGCCGAAGACGGACGTGTGCGGGAGTTCCGCTCCTCTGACCGTTCCGACATCTGGATAAATGGTGGTTACTTCCTCTTCCGTGGCGAGATATTCGATTACATGCGGGAATCCGAGGAACTCGTACTCGAACCCTTCAGCCGGCTCATCGCCGATGACATGCTGATGGCCTACAAGCACGAAGGCTTCTGGCGTTCGATGGATACGCTGCGCGATTGGCAGGCTCTCCAGGAAATGGTTGAGCGCGGTGAAATGCCTTGGACAGCTCATGGCGCTTTGAAAGATGGCTCCAACATCCGTCTGGTCAAGGCGTTATGAGGCAGTTGCCTTTGGCGAGACGCGGAGAGCGCCTTTCTGTCCTTTGTCTTGGAGCGCATTCCGACGATATCGAAATAGGTGCAGGGGGCACGATCCTGCGTCTTATTGCCGATGGTGTTCTGCTTGACGTCCACTGGTGTGTGCTAAGCGCACCCGGAATCCGCGCGGGTGAAGCAAATGCTTCAGCTGTTGCTTTTCTTGAAGGCGCTGCCAAGAGCAATATCGAACTTGCCGAGTTTGAAGACAGCTATTTCCCCAGCCAGTCCCGTGAGATCAAACAATGGCTCAATGCTGTACGCGAACGCGTCTCGCCCGACGTGATTTTCACGCATGCGCGCGACGACTCGCACCAGGATCACAGGGAAGTGAACCGTCTGACAACCAATGTGTTCCGCAATCATTTTGTGCTCGAATATGAAATTCCAAAATGGGATGGGGATCTCATGCAGCACAACACATATATGCCCTTGCCGTCCAAAATCATGGACCGGAAAACCGAACTTCTTCTGGAGCACTTCGGGACGCAGCGCTCGAAAGACTGGTTCGATGAATTGACTTTCAAAGGCTTGGCTCGCCTACGGGGCATGGAATGTCGCGCTGAAGAGCGTTTCGCCGAAGCCTTCACAAATCGCAAATTGGCATTGACTATAGGATAACCCTTGGTCGCTCCAGCTGCGTTAAAAATGCAGCCCGTTCTTCCATTCTCGACAACATCTCAGAATCTAACGAATCACGTGTTTAAAGCGATGCGAATCACTGCGTTCGCGTCGTTCAGCGCCCTGCGCGACACTAATCTCAAGTATAAGCCTTTCTTTATATGTTTAGTTCACCGACCCCTGCGGGGGAAACGAACTAATAAGCATCCTCGACGAATTAATCCAGCCTATGGGATCGGGCTATAGCTGGCTACACCGTCAAATTTTTTACAATCGAAGGAATTATAAGAGGATTAAAGACACTAACAAATAAAGAGCGTAAATTAATATTCGTGAAAAAGAAGTGCGGCTGGACGTGTTTAGGTGCGTTCAATAGATCAACTCGCAACAAAAGATAAAAATTGGGGTTAATACAATGGAGAATATTCATCCATCCCGTTTGGGCAACAATGAACAAGAGCCATATGATCGTGAGATCATTGTAAATAACAGCCAACAATCCAACGATAAATACAACGGTAATCGTCAATTCCAAAAATACAGTACAGAAGATTACTTGGCTATTGTCGACAAGCGCGCTTTGGAACGCGAATGTCTCGCTCAGGCTTTGATCAACCATCACATAGGCCTCAAAGTATTTACATTTGGTAGCCTGGAAGAATGGCAAGCCTCTAAAAAAGAACTATCCAATTTGCGCGCCGTGTTGATCAACACTGGCAATCGCACGCTGGACGATGCCAATCTAACCGCTGAAATCAGCGAGCTTGTCGCGACTTTCCAGACTGCAGCTGTCGTTGTCGTTGCCGACAATGATGATCTGACCTTTATTCTGAAGGCATTGGAACTCGGCGTTCGTGGATATATCCCGACAACAGTTGGCATCGAGATCTGCATGCAGGCAATTGAACTGGCAATCGCCGGTGGAAAGTTTGTACCGGCAAGTAGCGTTCTAACTTTGCGTAAGCTCCTGGGTGGCCGAAGCGACGAGTTTCGTCACATCACCACTTCGTTTACAGCGCGGCAGTCGGCCGTTGCGGAGGGTCTTCGTCGTGGCAAGGCAAACAAGATTATCGCCTATGAGCTCAACCTCTGCGAAAGCACGGTAAAGGTCCATATTCGCAATATCATGAAGAAACTGGGTGCTACTAATCGGACGGAGGTTGCGTACAAAATTAGCGACATGATTCCGCATGAATCCAGATTCTGAACGGCCTACCAGCTAACCGATATCTGATTTTCAGAGGTATTGATCATGATCGTTTCTGAAGTTTTGCCTCCCCAGGGCGGAATGCCATTGTCGCGAATCCTTTCGCTCCTGATGAACAGATGGCTTACAGTTCTATCAGCCATTGTTCTGTGCTTGGGGTTGGCGATAGTGGGCTATATGACCGCCCCGGCCAAGTACAGCTCCGAAGCGATCTTGGCCCTAAACGTTCGCAAATTGCAGGCACTTCCAAATGAATCGGTCGTTTCACCGCTTCCGCAGGAAAGTCCGGTTTTGCGGACGGAACTCGACATTATCAGCTCGCGCTCCATGGCCGAGAAGGTACTCGCCGACCTAGACCGTCAAGGTTTTGACTCCAAGGGCAAAATCATTGTGCCCGGCCAAGGAAATCTTGTCGCGACAGATGAGGAAACGCCGTCCGATCGGTCAAGAATTGACGAGCTTCTGTCAAATCTTAATGTTCTCAACGATGGCAGATCATACACGATTTACATCAGTTACCGTGCGAATAATCCGGAATATTCTGCTGCCGTCGCGAATGCGTTCGGTGAAGCGTACCTCAACTATCAAATCGATTTGCAAACCTCGGCCACACGCCGTGTTAGTGATTGGCTTGGCGGAAAACTCACCAGCCTGCGGGCAACGCTCGAACACTCTGAACGCGCCGCCGCCGATTTTCGCGAGCAATCAGGACTCGTGAAGGCCAACGGTATGACGCTGCAGTCGCAGCAAATTGCTGCGCTGAATGCGGAACTCGCGACCCTGCGGGGAAAACTTGCAGGTGCTGAAGCCCGGCTCTCAACCGCAATCGAAGCGTCAAAGAATAACTCTGGCGTGGCTTTGTCGGAGATTCTCAATTCCCCGGCCATCTTGGCACTTCGGACGGAACAATCCCGGATCGAGAGGAATATTCAGCAAATCAAGGAGAGCGGGGCAACTCAAAGCGTCCAGCTCCCGCAGTTTAACTCGCAGCTTGAATCGCTGAAGGGCCAGATTGGTGCGGAGGTTCAACAAATTCTGGATAGTCTCCGAAACGAGATAAATGTCACGCATCTTCAGCAAGCGTCGGTTGAGGCAAATCTGAAAGAGCTACAGGACAGCATGTCGACGGCCAACAAAGCCACTGTCCAGGCCGATCAGCTGGATCGCGAAGCTTCGGCAAACCGCGCTATATATGAAAGCTACCTGACACGTTACAAACAAACGATCGAGCAGGACGGTATCGCCACTGCCGAAGCGCGTATGATTTCGCGTGCTGTTCCGGCAAGATCGAAGGTAAGTCCGCGTCTTTCGTCATGGCTTGCGTTGGGTGGAATTGGCGGCATCTGTTTCGGGATGGCGGGCGCGTTTCTTATGGAATTGCGTGACAAATCCATCCGATCGAGCGTGGCTCTCGAAACAGCGGTGCGGCTGCCCATTATCGGCCGGATACCCCAATTGTCAGTTCGGGAGCGGAAAGAAGCCGCACGAATGGTTACCGACGGCAATTCGGGCTTTGGCCGCGCGATCGCCGACCTTCAGGCCCAGCTATTGCTGTCGGCGTCGACGAAAGCTGCTCGGGCAATTGCTATTACTTCTGCTGGCGACCAGGAAGGCAAGACGCTGATCGTAGCAGGCCTTGCGAGATCACTATCAGCTACAGGGATACGGACTGTCGTCGTGGACGCCAATTTCCGGAATCCGATGGTGGCCCATGAGTTCGGCGATCAATTCGGTCCCTATCTGGAAGAAGTGATCCGCGGCCGGCATACACTTGAAGCGGCGGTGCAGCACGACGCGGAATCCGCAATCGACTTTGTGGCGACGCAGACCTGTCAGGTTCCGGCAGAATTCTTGCTAGGCCACGAGCAATTCGCGAAAATGATTGCAGAGCTTAAGCGACAGTACGACATCGTTCTTATTGATACGCCAGCTATCGCCAACAGCGCGGATGCCATACGTGCGGCGTCGCTTGCCGACACGACGGTATTGGTCGTGCGCCGTGACGTCGCCAGGATGGAGGACGTCGTGACCGCCGTTACGAAACTACGCGCCGACGGCCGGAAAGTCAGCGGTATCGTTCTCAACAGCGACCACGAAAGCCGAGGTCCGGTCGCCTTGAGCGCCCCGCTTGCTCCCACCAAACTCGTCTCCGGGCGTGTCGTCAAGGAGCTTGCCGATTACGCAAAAACCCGCTCTTCCACCGCAAAGGCATGAGGTCGACAATGTTGATCAAACAAAAAAATAGCCGCCCGGGATTTGCTTACCGGATCAACAAGCTGATGACCGCTTGTGCGTTTTCTTCGATCCTCTTGTTGTCGCCAATGGCTTCGGCGGCGTGGGCGGACGAGCCATATAAAGTTGCATCGGGCGATGTCCTCCTGATCACCGTTTATGGCGATACTGGACTGTCAGGGACATTTCCCGTCAGCGTGGAAGGAACGATAGGATATCCCATTCTTGGCAATATCCCAGTAGCAAATCAAACCATTGCGGAAATCAGCAGCACCATCAGCCAGAAGCTGCTTCAACACATTCCGGGTCTCTCAGTTTCCGTGGCAATGAAGGAATATGCGCCAGTGTTTGTCATTGGCGATGTCCAGAAGCCCGGTAAATATGAGTTTCGCCCCGGCATGATTGCGCTCGAACTGTTCGCACTGAGCGGTGGGTTGAAAGAGGCGTTGGACAAGATGGACACAGCAGGGACCCAGCTGGTCACTGCGCGTCAGGACTATTCGGACACGTCTCTGCAATTGTTCGCCCAAGACGTGAGGCGTGCGCGCCTCCAGGCGGAGCTCGACGAGAAGCCGTTTGAATACGTTCTGGACAAAGAAACTATTACGGATGATTTGCCGGCCCGCCAACAGGTGGTCGACTCCGAGCGTCGGGTTTTCGATTTGCGTTTGGCAGCCTTGCACAGCGAAGAAAAAGCTCTTCAGGACCAGAAACAGAATTATCGCGAAGAGATCGATACACTGGAAAAAAGTACCAAGCTTCGTAACGAGGAAATTTCTCTTCTGGAACAGAATGTAGGATCTTCCGAGAAGCTTGTATCGCAGGGGCTCACGGCACAGTCGACATTGAGGGACAGCCAAAGGCAACTTTCCGCCATGCGCCGCGATGCCCTTGAATTCGGTTCATTTCTCGCACGCGCCCGGCAAAACGAAAACGCTATCGGGCAGCGCTTGCTAGCTCTGAACGAGCAGCGGGCAAACGACGCCGCCAATCAATTGCGTGACATTGAGCTGGATCTCATTCGCCTGAGAAAGCGACTGGCCTTCATCGTCCAGACGATGGCTGAGATTGGTGCGACGGCGCAGCGCGCAACAACGCGCGACCAGTCTGTGAGGCTGACTTTCTCCGTCGCGCGGATTGTAAACGGTGAGTATCAGGAATCGGAGTTGACCGAACATGATCCGATCAAGGCGGGCGATATTCTACGAGCCCAATTGGCAGTTCCGAAAGATGTGGCAGCAAACAGCATCAACCCGCCCGGTTAGATCAGCCACGAGCGGTCCTTGTACACAAAAAAGCAGCCAGGTCATGACCTGGCTGCTTTTTTAATCCCTGGCGTTAATCTAACGTGCGGCCGAAGCAATAGGCGCGACGTTGGTTGATGTGAGCATCGACTGTTGCCAACGCATATAGAGATCGGTCAGTCCGGTCTCGAGGTCGATGCTCGGCTTCCAGCCCATATCCTGCAAACGTGTAGGATCGACCAGCTTTCGCGGTGTACCGTCCGGCTTCGATGTATCGAACACGATGGACCCGTCATAGCCAACAATCTTCGCAATCAAGATCGCGGCATCATGAATCGAGATTTCGTGTCCCGACCCGATATTGATAAATTCAGGCCCAGTATACTGCTTCATAACGAATACGCAGGCGTCGGCCAGATCATCGACATGCAGGAATTCGCGCCGTGGTGTCCCCGTACCCCACACAACAACTGTCGGACTTCCCGAGATTTTGGCCTCATACATTTTGCGTATAAGCGCCGGAAGAACATGGGAATTCTGCGGATCGAAATTGTCGTTGGGGCCATAGAGACTTGTCGGCATCGCGGTCAGGAAATTCTGTCCATATTGCCGCGCATAGGCTTCGGCAAGCTTGAGTCCAGCGATCTTTGCTACCGCGTAAGCTTCGTTAGTTGGCTCTAGCGCGCCGGTGAGCAAGGAACTCTCCCGGATCGGCTGCTCGGCATATTTCGGGAAAATACAGCTCGACCCCAGCCACAGTAATTTTTGAACGCCAAGCTTATGTGCGGCATGCATGATGTTCATGCCGATCATCGCGTTGTCGTAGAGAAAATCAGCTGGGTATGTCGAGTTTGCAATGATTCCGCCAACTCTCGCCGCAGCGATGAAGATGGCATCGGGACGCGCGCTGGCCATCCATTCTTCCGTTTCAAGCTGCCGCGTCAGATCGAGATCATCATGGGTAACTTCAAGCAGTTCACAACCTTCGGACTGCAGGCGCCGTGTCAGCGCCGAGCCCACAAGGCCGGTGTGCCCGGCTACCCATACTCGTTTACCCCGGAGATCGAAGTGGTGATTTTCTGACTCAACCATGGAGATCATTCCGCCCTTCTTCGTGCGTGATGTTTCGCTTTTCGAAGACAGCTCATCGAATGTGGGCCGTGACCATGGTCCATTGCACACTCTCGAAATGCAGTCGGAGGAAGCGAGTTGTTGGATTCCAGTATATATGGCGCACAGCGCGACACACTTCGGCAATAGGGATAAGATCGGCTCCCAACCCGAGGGAATACAAGGCATATCGAGCACGTTGGGGCCTCTAAAAGGGGTGGAAATTGAGCGTGACCTCTCCGGAAGGAGTAGGCGGGATGATCAGTCGCGAAGGGCCGTAGTGCCTTTGTTGAACTTGTTCGCCAACTGCGAACTGCGACAATCAAGGCCAAGAATCTGTGTCTGACAGACGGCCCGGGCTTGAGGCATCCACAAATGAAGATCGTATTCGCAAACCGCTATTTCTCACCTGATCAATCAGCGACCAGCCGAATGGTATCGGGGTTGGCGTTCGCATTGGCGCGTCGCGGTTTTGAAGTCGCGGCAATCGCTAGCCGCACACCGCACGATCAACCTGACGTGACATTGCCGGCGGAAGAAATGGTGTCAGGGGTTAAGGTAAGTCGTCTATGGGCTACACGGTTCGGACGGAGCAATGTTCTCGGGCGGGCTATCGATTATCTCACCTTCCACGTCTCTGCATTCCTCTGGTGTTTGTGGAACCTCAAGAGCGGTGACGTCTGCGTAGTCTGCACCGATCCACCCTTGCTCTCCGTCACTACTTCCTTGCCCATTCGCTGGCGTCGCGCGCGAATGGTCAATTGGATCATGGATCTTTTCCCTGAAGTCGCCATGGAACTTGGCATGCTGTCGAATAAAAGCTTGTCAGGGACGGTCAGCCGATCAATGCGCAACTGGTCGATGCGCAAATCGGCCATGATCGTTTGTCCGACCGCAACGATGGCAGCCTATCTCACCGACCGCGGTTTCTCCGAGAAACAGGTTTTTGTCATGCACCATTGGTCCGATGGCGATGAGATCTATCCCGTAGAACCGGCGTCCAACAGCCTGCGGACGAACTGGGGTTTGCAGGACAAGTTCGTTGTTGGCTACTCGGGCAACTTTGGTCGCGCCCACGACTTCTCGACGCTGTTGGAAGCGGCGGTGCTTTTGAGTGGGCATGACGATATTCAGTTTCTAATGATTGGCGGCGGCCAGCAGAGGGCCCACGTCGAAGAGGTTGTGCGGAATCGTAATTTGACGAATGTAGTTTTCAAGCCACTTCAGCCCGCCGAACATATCGCTGAAAGCCTGAGCGCGGCCGATGCTCATATCGTGTCGCTTTTGCCTCGGCTCGAACACTGCATCGTTCCGAGCAAGTTTTATGGAATCCTGGCGGCTGGCCGGCCAACTCTCTTCGTCGGCGATCCAAACGGCGAGGTAGCGCGCGTGGTGGCCGCTGAAGACTGCGGCGCGGCTGTAGAAATTGGCGAGGGAAGAAGACTCGCGGATGTCATCCTCGAGATGAGAAACTCCCCCGAACGTCGTTTGCAGAACGGTCAAAACGCAAGACGTGTCCTGGAGACTCTGTTTTCACGGGAGAGCGCCGTGGCTGCATGGTCGGACGTCATGCTCAGATTCGATAGACCGACGGGGCTTCCATCAAAATCTTCTGTTTATGAGCCCGCAGAATGAGCGGTACTGTTGTCGTTAGCCAACTGGGTGCTCGCATGCATTACGCCGTGCCCCGCATCTTTGCATCCGAAAATCAGCTCGCGCATTTTTACACTGACATTTGCGCGACCAAGAGCTGGCCGCGCCTTGTCAATGGTCTCCCAAAAAACCTCCTTCCTTCTTCGGTTAAGCGCCTCGTTGGACGCGTCCCAAAAGGTGTAGCACCGGAATTGATCTCGACCTTTCCTGGTTTCGGTCTCCGCTCGGCGGTCCGCAGGCTTCGCCTTGCGAACGTTGTCGAGGAAACGGAACACGCCGTGTGGGCCGGATCCGAATTTTCGCGTTTGGTGGTTGCAAGCGGCTTTCATGGCGCAGCGGGCCTTTACGCTTTTGCCGGCGATGCGCTGGAGCAAATGGTTGCGGCAAAACAGCAAGGCATGTGGACTGCAGTCGAACAGATGATTGCCCCGCGTGAAGTTGTTGAAGAGCTGGTTGGGAGCGAGCAGCAAAGTTTTCCTGATTGGGCCGGACCACATACTGACAATGCACATGCCAAGATTTTTGCAGAGCGTGAGAAAGCCGAGTGGGAGCTCGCGGACATTATCATATGTCCTTCGGAATTCGTCCGACGCAACGTCATTGCACGCGGCGGAAAAGCTGAACGATGTGTGGTCGTTCCATATGGCATAGATCCGCAATACCCGCCTCAGGACATTATTCGAATTGGCGGGCCTTTGCGCGTGTTGACCGTGGGACAAGTCGGTCTTCGAAAGGGTTCACCTTATGTCGCAGAGGCAGCGCGTTTGCTCGGCCCATCGGCGATCTTTCGCATGGCAGGCCCGAGCAGCCTTCCCGAGCGTGTTACGACTCATCTTTCGAAGCATGTCGAACTCCGGGGAATCGTCCCGCGTGCAGAGATGGCTGCAGAGTATGAGTGGGCCGATGTCTTCCTTCTTCCCTCCATTTGCGAAGGCTCGGCAACTGCTGTTTATGAAGCGCTTGCCGCCGGACTCCCCGTCGTCTGCACGGAAAATGCGGGCAGTGTGGTCCGCGACGGGATCGATGGCTTCATTGTTCCTATTCGCGACGGCACGGCGATAGCAAAAGCGATCACTACGTTGGCAGACAATGTCGGGATGCGCGCGGCAATGTCGGAAAGCGCTGTGGCGCGCGCCGCGGACTTCACTGTTGACCGTTACGGCAAACGGTTGCTTTCCGCACTATCGAGCCTTACTGAGCAGCGCGTGCCCGTGTGTGTCGCATGAAAATTGTCCATGTCATATCTTCGATCGATCCTGCCCAAGGAGGCCCGCAGAGTGCCTGTGTGCGATTGGCAGCTGCCCAGGCGGCACTGGGTCACGACGTTCACATCATGAGCTATGGCGGCATCGAAGTTGAAAAGCGAGCATTCAAATCTGCCCAAGATGTTCCATTTGTTGCGCTTGTTCACTGGCACTTGCTGGACGATCCGGACCGGATGGAACAGATATTGTGCGTCGAAGGTTCCCGCCAGTTGCGCCAGGTGTTGAAGGGCGCGTCGTTCGTCCACATTCACGGCGTGTGGGAGCCTATTCTCAGAAAGGCTGCAAACACGGCAAGATCGAACCGCATCCCGTACTGCGTCCAGCCACATGGTATGCTCGATGCCTGGAGCATGAAGCAAAAACAATTGAAGAAGCGGATCGCGTTGCTTCTTGGGTATCGCAAGATGCTTGATCAGGCAAAATTCTTGGTGACGCTCAACAACGACGAATCCCGGCTGCTTGAGCCACTTCGTCTTAAGGCACCGACTCTCACTATACCGAACGGCATATTCCTGGAAGAGTTTTCTGATCTTCCAGGGGCAGGGTTCTTTCACGAGCGGCTTTCTCTTGCCCGTGGAAAGCGTGTCATTCTCTTCCTGTCCAGACTTCATACCAAGAAGGGTTTGGACATTCTTGGGGATGCTTTCAAGCTGATCGCTGAGTCTCACCCAGACGTCGATCTTGTTGTCGCTGGCCCGGATGGCGGAGCCCGGGAAGGCTTCGTATCCCAGATCGATCGGCTGTGTATCGCCGATCGGGTTCATTTGATCGGCCCTATCTACGGCGAGGACAAATTGCGCGCATTGGTCGATGCCAGCTGCTTTTGTCTTCCGAGCCGCCAAGAAGGTTTCAGCGTCGCTATTACCGAGGCTCTGGCCTGTGGCCTGCCAGCAGTAATTAGCGATGCGTGTCACTTTCCAGAAGTGGAAACGGCAAATGCTGGCTTGGTGGTTCCACTTGATCCGGCCGAGGTTGCTTCCGCGCTCGCAAGTGTCTTGGACAATCCGGCAATGGCATCGACTATGGGGCAGAATGGTCAACGGCTTGTGCGCGAGAATTACACATGGCCGCGCATCGCCGAATTGACGATCCAGGGATATGCTCCCAATCACAATCCAAAGACTCTATCTAGAACAAGTAGACTTGTGGCTGTTACGGATCACTGAGCTGCAGCATCCCGGTTGCGCGTTTTGACAGCTTTTGCCGGATTTCCAACGTAAATCGTCCATGGATCGAGCTTGCTGAAGGCAACTCCCCTGGCACCGAGCACCGCTCCCTCGCCAAAGACGACTCCGGGTCCCACAAACGCTTCGGCTGCGATCCAGGCATTGGATCCAATTGAAATGGGCCTGCTCTTCAACGGAAATCCTGGATCATTGACGTCATGGGTGCCCGTGCACAGATGGGAACGCTGTGACACGATAGCGAAGTCCTCAAGCGTGATTTCCGCGACGTTGTAACAGATAACACCCGGTCCCATGGAAGCGTGCCGTCCCATGGTGAGGTTTCCGGGCCACCATATCTTCACGCTGCTGCGCACGATTGCGGTCGAATGAATGCGCGCGCCGAACCGCCGGAGGAGCCAGCCTCTCCAGGGATATAAAAACGATGGCGTCCAGGCTGCAAGCAATATCCAGCAGATCGTCCAGAATAGTCTCATCAGCCGGAAGCGAAATGCAAACGTGGCACCCCCCACGCGCGGCAGGGGCTGCGCCGTGCTGTCGAATGTTGGATCGCTGTAGCGTGACCGCATGATATGACTTTCCTTATCGGGCTGTTGCCACGCCAAAGTTAGCAGGAAGCGACAATCCGCTCGAATAATACGGATGGAGATCTGGCGAACGACTCCGGCACCACACCAATGTCGGCAGCAAGAATATCAGCATGTGAACCCAAACAGTCAGAACCCAGTCCGTTTGGTGTGATATGGCATGAATGGCGGGTACAATCGAAAATATGTAGACGAGTTGCGCCGACATCTCTCCGCTCTTCGCCGAGGCCCACAAGCGGCTCATCAGATAGGCGAGGAGAAGAAACTTCAGGGCGCCAAAATACCAGAAGGACTGAAACGCATCGGCCATACCCGTTTCAGTCGTACCTGTCAGCGGATCGTAATCGCGTGCCGCGACAGGCATTGTCATCATGAGTGACTCTTTGAACTTCGCTCCGACGAGCTGTGCTGGTACATAATTGAAGACCAGCCTGTTCCAGTGGAACTTGCCATAGTCGAAGTCCATCGTCTCTTCTGTATGATGAAGGCGCCAAATGGCATTCCGCATTTCCGGACCACCATTTTTCAGCAAATCATCGAAATTGGCGGCAACGTTGATTTGAGCGATGTCCTGCCACACAGGTGCCGAATTGGCCCTCGTAATCGTGCGATAATCACCCATGCTATTCAGCAGGACCGTACCGATAAGAACGCCCGCCAGCATGATGGTGCGCGGTATGACCCACCCCTTATAATACCAGAATGCCAGCGCAAAAATGATAATTAGCTCGACTGCTTCTGCGCGCTTTCCGGTAACGACAATCCGGTCAAAATAAAATATCAGATCGACGCCTATGATGAACGCAGCGGTCCACGAATAACGGCGGGCAAAACACAGAACGGCGATGGCCATGCCATAGCTCATGAAGCGTGCGAAAAAGAGCCACGCGACCGGCGCGCCGCTGATCTGCACGCCAACCATCATCTCACCCGGCAACCGGCTGAGCTTGTAGTAAAAGTACGCGCCTGTGAGAGAAAGAAAAAAAGCCGCGATTAACAGGCGTTTTTCATCGAAATCCCAGCGAAAAAAGGCAAAGGGCCTGGCGTTTGAAGACCACCCCAACCAGCACATCGAAAGACAAAGGATCGTGAAAGCGATCGTCTTCGCATACCCGCCCTCCGGAAGAAAACGATCATCCGCCAGTGCCGGAATCTGCGGAAGAATAAAAGCGAAGGTGATAACGCCCACCAGAAAAGGAAACTGATAGATGCGCTCTGGCTTCAGCATGCCCCACAATAGCAGCATCAGCACCGTTCCCAGCATTAGCCATGTCAGTAGCCAGTTCATGTTCTCGCCTCCCGCGAGGGAAATGCAGCAGGGATACGGGTGGATTCCAAGCCGAGAAAATGGCGAATGGCGTACCAGACCGTCTTTGGATACTCTTTCATGATCTGAATTCCATCGGGACCAAATGCGACCTTCTCGAGTGGCTGGCGTGGTTCCACCGGAACCGACATCCAGCGGATATCTTCGGACGCGGCCTCAAAGCTCGCTATGGCTCGGCGCGAGTGATACCAGCTCGTCACGAGAACGGCGCTGCGCACATTCATCTGCTTGAGGATCGGTGATGAGAAAAGCGCATTCTCCCAAGTCGTTCCCGACTGGCACTCGACGGCAATGGCGCTTCTGTCAACTCCTTGGTCGATCATTGCCTCCCGTATCCAGTAACAGTCGCCGTCACCGCTGACCAAGACCTTTGGCGCGACACCCGTCTGCCACAAGCCTGCGGCTCTGGTGGCCCGTGAGGGACCATCTCCGCCAAGAACGACGATCACGTCAGCTTTGCCGATTGGATCGCGAATCGTCAGGAGCGGGTCGGCCAGGAAAAGCGCCAAGGGGGCGGCGGATATCGCCAGCACCGCGGCGAGACCAAGGCCGGCGAAGAACCACTTGCGCGATCGCTTGCGAGCGCGCCGTTGCCGAATGCTCAATCCAGGGTGAGTTTGGGCACGTGTCATACGGAAAGGCCGAGTTCTCGTCGCTGCAATTCTCTCATCTTGATAACGATCATGTATTCATATGATGCGATGAGCCGACAGTAATGATAACCCTGCCAGCCGTCGAGGAAACCGCCGCGGAGAAAATACATATAGGCGAATCTGGCAGCCGGACGAAATGGCAGGCGATACGAGAACTCCTTGAGCGCCCGCCGTCTGGCTTCTGGTGTGGCGCTGAAGAAAGAGGTCCATGGAATTTTCTTGCTGCGCAAGATCTGCAAGGACTCGCGCGCTTCGAAACCCGAATAGCGGTTATGCTTGTCGAACCAGGCGGTCATTCCCTTGTTGAAGCTGTAGTGAACGAAATGCGACTGCAGACGCCCGGTCGGACCATCGCCAACGGGACGCGAATGGCATTCGCGCTCATACTGGATACGTTCCGGTCGGGCGAGACGCGTAATCCACGTGGGGTAAAGGCTGCTATGCTTGATCCAGCGACCCATGAACATGTTCTTGTAGCGAGCGCTGAACATTGCTTCGGGTCTGTCCGGATCGGCAGCTATCGCCAGCATTTCGTCGCGTAGGTCCTCGGGAGTGATCTCGTCAGCGTCGGGCATATAGACCCATTTATGCTTGAATTCGATTTCCTTCAGTCCATACATGCGCTGTTTTGTTTCGGTCTCATACTTGTGTTGATAGACGCGCGCGCCGGCGGCCTTGGCAATCTCGAGGGTTTTGTCGGTACTATAGGAATCCAGCACGACGATATCGTCGCACCATGTCAGCGAAGCCAAACATGCCGGCAAGCTCTCTTCTTCATTCAAGGTCATGATCAGGACGGATATTGACAAGGGATTACTCCACACTTTTGGCTAATTTAAACGGCGTCTGAAAACATGCCGGCGTTGTTGTTGGCATTAGGCGGCGGAGGCGTGTGAACGATTTCTGCACGTATGGGAGCAGGCGGCATCGGGTTCAACTGGGCGACCGCCACTGAACGCGACTGCTGAACCCAATCTGTGCCCGCCTCGCTCGAGAGAAACACGAAGGCGGAATGCGCAGCTAACGGTATCAGCAAGGCCACCGTCATCAGATAGTTTGAAGCTTCGATAATGATGCCGAAAGATCCTATCCCACCGCACAGTGCCGAAGCTGCAAGAATGATATTGGTCGTCGTCCGTGGCGAAATCGACCTGTCGAGCAAGAGATGATGAAGGTGCGAGCGGTCAGCCGCCAACGGGCTGCGGCCTGCATAAAGCCGCCGGACGATCAGGCTGAGCGTATCGATCACGGGAATTGCGACGATCCACAGGAGCACGGAAAACGCGATGTGGGTATGGGTCGACAAGCGGATTATCAGATAGGCGATTGCGGCGCCCAGCGTCGTGCTGCCGGCATCTCCCAGAAATATCTTGGCACGCGCGATCCAGGGGCTGCGCATATTGAATGCAAGGAAACCGCTGACTGCAGCCAACAGCACGACGATCGGCAGCACCAATTCGCCCGCGCCTTTCCATCCGGCGACCACAGCGAGCCAGAAAAGAGCCACGGCCGCACTCCCGCCCGCCAAACCATCTATGCCATCGATCATGTTCCAGGAATTGATCAGGCCAACTACGAACAAAATAGCCACGACCGTAAGGAGCAGGAAGGATATGTCGAGAAGGACAGGCGGAAGTGCGATGCCGGTCACAATGGTCGATCCTGACAGCGGATTGACCAGTATAATTGCTGCAACAAATTGCGCGGCGAGCCGCTTCGTTGCCGAGAGTTCGTTGCGATCGTCGATCACGCCAACAATGATTGTGATAAGGAGGCCGACCCAGAAGTTCAGGGCGAGCAGCGGCTCGTTTCCCTGAACGAGCATGACCATTGCGAAGGCGGCGAATATCGCGATTCCGCCGCACAGAGGCACGACGCCATCATGCAATTTTCTCCTGTCAGGATAATCGACGAGAGAACAGGCGTGCGACACCTTCTTCAAAACAACGATCAGCAAGGCACTGACTGCCATAGCTGCGAGACAATTGGTGATCCAAACAAACAAGACACACCTCCAGCTGATTGTGCATCCCTCGTGCAAGATGTTTTCACCTCGTCACGGCCGTACGGAATGCTTTTCATGGAGAATACCGCTGCCATTCACGCGGCACCATTTAGGAGAAGTGAGAAGCAGTTCCTCCTGAAGGATGAGCCCCGCTGTGTCCCTTTGGACTAATAGAATCGCGCGTATAAAGGGCTATTCTGGGTAAATTGGGTACTGTAAGGCTGCCATCGTTACTCCGTGTCACGGTCGCGTCACGTTTGGTTACATAGCCTTGCTGATCCGCAAGTATTTGCAGCATAAAACAGAATTGAAGTAGCCTTTCAAAAATTCCTTTCGAAATAAGACAAGTACAAGGGGAATACTTCTTTCACCAGGTGGCGTAGGGTATGAACATGAGTGTAACAGTTGCGCGTAGGGGAACTGACCTTATTCAGCAAGGATCCCCGGTTGACGGCGGATCGAAATTTCGTGGCGGCATATTTATTCACGCCGAGGCCGGAGTTGTTTTCCAGGGGTTGATGCAATCTCTCGAAAGAACATTCCCGGATATTCAGGTCAGCCTCTCGAATAACGTTGGGGACACGGGCACACCCGATCCCAATGTAGGCCTTGTGCTGCTTCACGCCGACTTTGCTTCCGACGTGGTCGACTGCATTGCCCGTTGCAAAATGCGGTTCCCGAATGCATCGGTTACGCTGATGATCGATGAGAACAGCCCTTCCACCCAGGAACTCACTGGTCTTTTTGACAGCAAGACAATCCAGGGGCTTCTGCCCTTCAGCTTGAAACTTGATGTTTGGCTCGCGGTCGTCTGGCTATTGCTTAACGGGGGCGATTACTATCCCTCCACCATCATCCGTTCGATGGAAAAGTCACCCAGCGTGTCTGGTAAGGTACCGCAGCTCTATACTCAGCCAGATAATGCTTCCAACAGGGCGTGGCCCGTCAAAACGCTGACATTGCGGGAACACGAGATTCTGCAGCTTTTATCGGAAGGCCTGCAGAACAAGATCATTGCAGATCGCCTCACACTCTCGATCCATACGGTCAAGGTTCATGTGCATAATCTGATCCGCAAGTTGCGGGCGCATAACCGCACACAAGCGACGGCGATTTATCGCAACAGCATGAACCATCATGGAATGAAACCCTTCGACACGACAGTCGTGCACTGACCCAACGGTCAGTCCGGCTACCCCTAATGCAGGACTTCTACCTCAAATTGGCGCCTTGTACGGTCTCATACCAGATGTAAGATCATAGCATGACGCTATTCCAGCCACATAGATTCGATGATCAATCGAACAGAACCAACGAATGCAAGAACGCCCTCCGGGCAGCATTTGAGGAACTGGTGGATGACGCGTTGACCGCCGGTTGGGACAGGTATGAGGTTTCCCTCGCTTTGTCCGAACTTGGCGAACAACTGGTCCAGGCGACAGCTGAGAGCGCCGGTTCGGAAGCCGACATCGCGATCGCCAAGGCCATATTCGAAATCAAGCGCGCGTTCTAAAACCCCATTGGAAATGGATCAGCGGCCATCATGACTATTGCATGACAGTGCTTCCATTCTCTTATATTTCTCCACTTGAATTTTCTCTTGTGTATAGCTTTTTGAATATTGCGATCTGTAGTATTTTAGTGACTCAATCGAATTTATTATTTACTAATCAGTTCTCTTCGGAATGACCGCAGCCATGGCCGCGTGAGGAAGGAAATTGACGGCAAAGTCTCGAATTTCAGCGCTTTATCGGGTGATTGCGCTTGCCATGAGGAATGCCTTAATCCATAGTTATTAGACTTTATGCTAATACTCCCTCTAGTGAACTATTTGAAGCTATAGTAGAGTTAATGGCAAGACAGAACGGCATTAATCGATTGACAGGGCTACGTATACAGAAAATCAAATAAAATCCGGGGTTTAGGCGGAATGAAGCTGGCGGTTTTTGGAGAGGCGACTGTTAGTCTGGGCGGGCAACTCGTCCCACGCGTACCCGCGAATTTTCTTCGCATAATAGTCTATTTGCTTCTCGAGAGTTCCAATCATTCTGTTTCCCGCGGAAAGCTTTCTCAGGTTTTCTGGTCCGATACGGATCAGGCCCATGCTTCCATGAATCTGCGCCAGAGCCTGGCGCGCATCCGTAAATTTCAGGAACAGTACGGCCTCAACCTTGTCCAGGGCGACGCCACATATGTCTATCTTAACCTGTCGCAGGTGAGAGCAGAGCTGCTCAGCATCGATCTTCTTGAGTATCTGGAGTTTGCGCAGTTGGGCGACATAGAGTCTGTCCTCAGCCTTGCCGGCCTTTATACTGGCGATCTGCTCGCACATAACGAGCCACAGAATTCCGATTTCGATGAATGGCTGGATGTCCAGCGCGTCAAGCTGCGCGATGATCTGATCACGACGCTCTTGAGGATGGTCAACCAGCCGGTTGGCGTCAGCATCGACGAAAAGCGCCAATGCGCCCGCAAGCTGATCGAGATCGATCCCTATCAGGAGGTCGGCTATCGCACTTTAATGCAGACCGCATCGCAACTGGGTTTGATCGCGAAGGTCGAGCGAACATTCCGCGAATGCGCCAAGAAGCTCCGTGACGACCTCGATGTCGATCCGGAAGAAGAAACGATCGAGCTTTACCAGAAACTGCTGCCCAAACTTTCACCAGCGACAACGCGAGCCCTTATCCTGCCGCAGCCGGCTCCTCCGCTCGTTGCCAATGGCGTGGAAATCCAGACCCCGCAATCAATCCTGGCGACAACCCAGCTTGAGCAGAACAAAAGGGCTGGCCTGCCGCGAGTCATGGTCCTTTATATGCCGCACAATGCAGCGGATCCGATGGAGCAGCTTGCAGCCTCGCTCGTAGACGATATTACCATCGGGCTTTGCCGTCTGCGTACGCTGTCGGTTGTTGCGCCCTATACATCGAAGAGGGTCGTCTCCGAATCTCCCATTGACAGTTTCGAAGGGCTGAATGCGCAATTCGGAGTCAACTATGCCGTCGACAGCAAGATCGTGCGCCGCGATGGTTTCTGTTTCCTGTCGGTGAAATTGGTCGATGTTGCTACGCAGGAAATCGTCTGGGCCGAAAAGCAGAAGTTCGATTATGTCCTGCCCGAGCAGCAATACCGCCAGCTGTCGATCCGCATCATACTCTCCGTTGTTTCGGTCATCGAGAAGTCCGAACTCGACCGCTACAACAAGCTTTACCAGGACCCGAATGCTTACTACTGGTATCTCATAGGCAAGAAGGAAATAGACAAGTTCGACCTCCCCAAATTGCATCAATCGCGCCAGGCCTTCAAGAATGCCCTGACGGCTTCGCCAGATTTCGTGCCGGCTTTAAGTGGCATCGCGCGAACGATGCAGAAGGAATGGTTGATGCGTGCTCGAAGCGAGAAGGATATCCTGCTTGAGGGTGAGCAGATCGCCAAGCGGGCCGCACCAGCCGACCCGGATGATGAACGGCCTTTGCGCGAACTTGGCACCATCAGCATGTATCTTGGTAAATTCGACGACAGTCTCGAATATTTCGACCAGGGCGAGTCCATTAATCCGCAGCACGCCGATCTCTTGGCCGACTATGCTGACGCACTCAACCACTACGGCTATCTCGAGCTGTCATTTGAGAAGATTGAGCAGGCCATCGCTTTGAACCCGTTGGCCCCTGACTACTATTATTGGGTAGGCGCGGGCACGCTTCACGACCTCGACAGGTACTCTGAGGCCATCGACTTTATACAGCGCATGCAGAACCCGCGCGTTGCTGCGCGTCCTATGGCAGCCTGCTGGGCCATGCTTGGCGAAAAAGAGAAAGCGTTCGAATGCAGAGATCAAGCACTAGAGGACAATCCAAACTTTAGAATTGATGACTGGATCAAGGGCATGTGCCTGAGAGTTCCGGAACAGCGTCAGAAATACGAAGACTCGCTCCGGGAAGCAGGTTTTCAATAATCAGCAACATTCGAACTTCAAGTAAAGGGACCATACTATGGCGAAATATTTTATCCTCGGCGAAGCCGGGCAGGCTGAGCTTTGGCTGGTTGACGTGGAAAATGGAACAGTTGTGCCGGCGGCGGGAGCCGGCGACGCTGGTTTGGTCAAGGTCATTGAGACCGCAAGAAAGCAAGGAATAACGACCATAAAAGGTGTGGATGTTGCGATTGCGACCAATAATAGATCCGATAGCGCAACGAAATCGCATATTGTTGATCCAGCCCCAGTTAAAAAGTAAGTTAAATTTTGAGAAAAAGGGGTCGTTTTCATACTTCTTCTTGATCTAAAATAAAATCGTCATACGTTCGCCATGTGGGCTCTCCTTCATAGAAAGGTTATTCGCATGGCAACTTTTTACATCTTGAATGATCCAGAGACGAACGCGCTCTGGCTCGTTGACTCTGAAACTCAAACGATCGAGCCTCTCGATCGTGATTTAATCGCCTCTTCCGGACTGGCTGGCAGTGAATTCATTGATTCGATTGCCAATCGACCCGGAAATATCATTGCTGCCGATGCAAGCCGGAGTGACGCTACTGGCCGCGCTCATTCTAGCGGTATGGTAATGACGGCGGGCAGGCGGAATGATCCGTCGGACCGCGCGCATTTCTTTGGTCCTGCATCGAAAGAAGCAGAGATCTTCTTAACAGTGAACGCACGGGATGAAACATCTGATCGTGCTCACTCGAGCAGTCCGGTTGTGGCCACTGGGTATCGCAGCAATCCATCGGAGCGTGCGCATTCTGCCGGTCCGGTTGTGGACAGCGTGTACCGCAGCAATCCATCGGAGCGTGCGCATTCTGCCGGTCCGGTTGTGGACAGCGTGTACCGCAGCAATCCGTCGGAGCGTGCGCATTCCGTCGGTCCGGTTGTGGACAGCGCGTATCGTAGCAATCCATCGGAGCGTGCGCATTCCGCTGGTCCGGTTGTTGCCAGTGGGTACCGCAGCAATCCGTCGGAACGGGCGCATTCCGCTGGGCCCGCGGCAATAAACTAAACACAGTTGCAAACGCGTTATCCAGCATTTGGATAGTTTGCAATAAATGCGTGCTTTGCGGCCTGATGGAGTGGCAATGAAACCATTGGCCGAGATTCCGGTTCTCGACCGGCTGACGGCAGACGAAGCGAACCTTCGTTCTGCTTTCCGCCCGGGAGAATTGTCATCGACAAGACTGATCGATGCGGACGAAACCGTTAGCCGGTTGCGGCCGCACTTTCCGCGTTTGGGCATCGTCCGGATGGCCGAGGTGACCGGCCTCGACCGGATCGGCATTCCCGTGTGGATGGCCGTGCGCCCCAACAGCCGGACATTGGCCGTCAGCCAGGGTAAAGGCATCAGCGCCGCCCATGCCCGCGCTTCCGCCGTGATGGAAGCCGCCGAAATCGCCGTTGCCGAAGATATTCCATTGGCTTCCTTTGCCGCCAGCCGCCGCGAGCTACGTGACGCCGGTCACGATGTTTTTGACGGGCGCGTGCTGTTGATGCGTGGCGCGGACGAGGCCGGGGCCGATGAAAACGATTATTGGCTCGAAGGCTTCGACCTTTTGAAACAGAAGCCGGTTTTTGTGCCGCGCGAACTCGTCTCGCTCGATTTCACCTCGGCACGGCAATCCTGGCATTATTGCCAGTCGACCGATGGCCTTGCCTCGGGCAATTGCCTGCTGGAAGCGGTCATTCACGGATTGTGCGAGCGTGTTGAACGCGATGCGACTGAGTTATGGCGCTTTCAACGTGACGCAGGTGTACAGGCCCATTGCGTCGATCCGGCGGTTTTCGACGATAGCGGCATTGACCGGCTGGCCGAACGGATCGCTGCGGCAAACTTTGTCCTGCGGCTGTTCAACGTAACGTCGGATATCGGCCTGCCTGTCTTCATGGCGACGATCAGCCCGGCGACACAGCATGGCACGTATCTGCATTTCGATCTCGCCGCCGGTTATGGTTGTCATCTGTCGCCGCGCGTTGCGGCAATGCGGGCCATAACCGAGGCGGCACAGACACGGATCACCAATATTTCCGGTGCGCGCGATGATTTTGACCCCTCCGAATATGCGCAGCGCCTTGCGCCGGATCTCGGCGTCTACATCCACGCCGAACCGGCCGATCATTGGCGGTTTGACGAGCCAGAACCTGCGGACCGCGCCAGCCTCGAAACCTATCTCGAACCCTTGCGCCGGCGCGGTATCGGCAGCGTCGTAGTCGTTCCAATGGGCGGCGAGGACTACGGGATGTCAGTCTGCCGTGTTTTGGTCAACGAGCTGGAAAGTCCGGCCGGTATCCGTAAGCATCGCTTTGGCGGGCGCGCGCTCAACGCCATGCTTCGGCAATAGGAGAGGGCGATGAAGATCCTGTTCGCGGGCCCAAGTCTTTCCGGAACTGAATTTGTACCGGTGCGAGGCGGTGAAGACCGCCTTCTGCCGGAATACGGGTTGACCTGCCGAGGTCCGGCCAAATGCGGTGATATCACCCATGCGGTAGATCAAGGCTTCCGCGTCATCGCACTGGTCGACGGGCGATTCGAAGACGTTGCCGCGGTCTGGCATAAGGAAATTCTCTATGCGCTGTCGCGCGGAGCCACTGTCTACGGCGCAGCCAGCATGGGCGCCTTGCGCGCTGCCGAGTGCCATCCGTTTGGCATGATCGGCATCGGCGAAGTGT
This sequence comes from Phyllobacterium trifolii, assembly GCF_014192095.1. GTDB lineage: Bacteria > Pseudomonadota > Alphaproteobacteria > Rhizobiales > Rhizobiaceae > Phyllobacterium > Phyllobacterium trifolii. The sequence continues at coordinate 83,687 of NZ_JACHXN010000015.1, read as the reverse complement.
TCGAGCGCTACGCCTTTGGCGGCCTGGAAGACGATGCCGCCGTCGCACAGGTTCATGCGCCCGCCGAATTCGGCTACATCGCCTTCAGCGAAGCCATGGTAACCATCGACGCAACGCTTGATGCGGCACTTGCCGCGGGAACAATCGATACCGGGGAATACGCTCTGATTCGCACGCGCGCCGATGCCGTGTTTTTCAAGGAACGGACCTGGCGGCGGGTATTCGAGGTTGTCTCGTCCGAGATCGATCGCGCGGCTGAACGATTGAAACCACATATCCGCAATATCAAGCGTGAAGACGCCTCGATGCTGCTCGACGTTCTTCTCGAGCGTAAAAGCGCTGCCCCGGTCAGAGAGCTGCAGCCTGATTTCGCCGGATGGCAATTCAACGAAACCACGCAATGGAGCAAGCTTCGGGCTTGAACCTATTGATTATTTCGTCCTGATTGCGCCTAACCCCAATTAATTATCGGACTTCTCGAAAAAACACGCAAAAAAGGCATTTGAGTCACGCTTGCGTAACGGTGTGAAACATAATCTCATCCCATGGTCGCAAGTTTAACGCATGAAAACAAAACAAAAAAGCATTCAAGCGTGTGGGAGCAAGCGGGCAGTCAGTGGGGGACCTACGCCGGAATTCTAAATATTATATAAACAGTAAACTCAGAATTTCGGCGTAGCACTGGTCTAGTTGGGGGTTTAGTTACAAAATAAAGTTCAGAAAACGACAGGTGAAAGCCACGCATTGCGCGCCCCCTCCAGGGCGCGTTTTTCTTTGCTGGTACCTTGCTCAAAATTTCTAGCAGAGTGTTATTCTGCGCCCCCCGACCGTTCAGTGTCATCGTTGCTTTCGTCATCGTCGTCGGCGGCAAGCCATTGATCGAGAATTGCGACGGACATCGGGCCGAGATTGGGAATCAGCGTCAGGTCAAGCTGTCGCGCCCACGCACGCTCGGGCTCCCAATCTGGCGGCATGTTCCATGGGGTTCCGCCAAACTCGATCCACAGCGCATTCACGATGCGTGAATGCACTGTCTTTGAGGGGCAGAATGTCTGCAGGCGATTTCGCATGAATACCCTTGGCAAATGTTGCGTGAGATTGCTTTTCCTGTTCGTTGGCCTGGGGCAGGGCCGGCGCTATGCTCGGCAACTGCCTTCTGCCTCAGATCGGGATGCGCAACGGAGAAACTCTTTGCCACGCGTGGCCAGGAAAGTTCTGGCCGATGCCGGGAACTGGACGGTGAGCCCGGCAATCGCAGGGATAAAGGACGCCATCTCATGGAGAAGGCGGCCCGTTCCCATTGTGTTTTTTCTCCGCTGTTCGTTCAGCGGTTTTCTTCTATACGGCATAACTCGGGCCCCCCAACGACCCCATTCAATTCTCTATCTGCCTCGGTAGTTCAGGAAAACTCAAGGCATTACTTCCAAGTTCGTGGTTATATGCCATATAACCTGAGCTCCCCTTGTCCCACCAAGAAGTACCGGTAGTTACTACGCAGTACAAATGCGGATTTTCGGAAAAAATACTATATTTGTATTTATAACTCTTCTTCGTTTCGTAGTTTTTTTGATTCGCTTTTGACAAATAAGTTATAGTATATTGACTTTTCGTCAATAATTAAAATTGATTAACAGTACTAGCAAAACCATAGTAATAATTATTATAGCTCCAGAAACGGAGCCTTCACGTTTGAAGTGAGCGATTAATTCCAGATATTACTTGTGGCACTTGTGCAGGCCTGGCGCGTCAGACCTGGATATTTTTGAGCTTTATGAATGCCCAGATCGATTTGTTCACGTCGATGACAGCGTCGATTGTCGCTTGAATTCGCTTCATCTCGGCATCGTCCAGCGCTTCGACTTTTCCATATTTCAAATTGTCGTCCATATCGACGATGCGCATCAGTTGGGTCGATGCAATGCTGCCCGTCTCGTCAAAAGAATAAATACAATGGTTGTATTTGTTGCGCAGGCGCTGCTCGCGCGTCATACGGTTGCAGCTTCCTTGTTGGTGTTGAGCAGGTGGGCAATAAGGTAGATGAACAGGCTTTCGGTGTTCGTCCACGTATAGTTAAGTTTGCCCACCAGCATCAATACGTCATTAATGCGGGACATTTTGACTTATACGGCCCGGGCCATCTCAAGCGAGCCGTCCACGCGACCCATCCCCGTACCGTACGCTTTAAAAGGGGGCTGGTACGCCTCCTGGTCCATGCTGTTCCGGTATACCGCTGCAGCTTGGGTGCGATTGTGAACCCGAAGCTTGCGAATAAGATTGTGCACATGAACCTTGACGGTGTGTTCGGAGAGCGACAGCCGATCCGCAATGATCTTGTTCTGCAGACCTTCCGACAGAAGCTCCAGGATCTGAGTTTCGCGGAGCGTCAGCGTCTTGATCTGCTTGACGACACCCGAACTATTTTTTCCTTGGTTGCCGAAAGCATTCGCGTGACCGCCGGCCGAGTTCTTCTCGATTGAACGTATGATAGCCGAAGGATAATACTCACCGCCATTCAGCAGCAGCCAGATTACGGCCAGCCAGATATCGAGTTTGAGACTGAAAGGGAGAAGTCCCTGGACCTGCCGGTTGTCGAACAGGCTGTTCAACTCTTGTAAACCGGCGCTGTTTTCATCAATCATCATTGTGATCGAGGCGCTGGGAAAGCGCTTTTTGAAACGTGTAATGCACTCGGCTACATCGGCGACGAAGCCGCTGTGAATAAGCACGAGACCAACATCTTCATCAAACTTTTCGAATTCGACGAATTTGCTGGAAAGGTGAACATCGATATCGGGAAATGTTCTTTCCAGGGATTGAACCAGGCCCTGAAATACCACTCCCGATTCGGCATAGATGAATATGCCACTTTTGAATTTTGAGTCGCCCTCAATCTTCGATGCATAATGAATATGGTCAGGTGCTGTTCCACTCATAATAGTTCCCTACGCCCTTTGATGAGAAGAGTATTTCTCTTCAGGATTTATTTGCGTTTTCGCTTAGTCCAATAAGTTCTTTTATTCATTTGCCTCAACCTGACAGTAAGCCCCCGCTACCCGTGTTGATTAATAGAGGATTAATAAATGCCGCGTGACGCGGTCGTGACATAAGCAGGGAATAAATGCTGGGCTGATTCGAACTCTTAAAACCGATTCCGCATGCAAAGACAGTGGTTGTCCGGATCTTGGCCTCCCCAATATTACTTATGTAGAACTCGTAGTTGCCGCTCCCTTGTCCCCATTTTGGGTACCGTGCTTAGAAAAAGCGACCGTAAACACTGATAACCAGGAAGCTGGCCAGAAGGACGATTCGCCCAGTCGGGTGCAATCAAGGGGTCTAAGCAAAATTGGTAGCTTTCGATTGGAGCCTTCGCGGCATAACGTCCGCTGGCTTGGATTTTATAATAGTAGTTTAGGGTAGTCCAAGTATCAATTGGTAAACATAAGTACTGAATATCGATATGGAGTATTTTTCCTATCGCAAAATCCTGCATCGACAGTTTTTGTTTGCTTGAATCTGAAGGCATATGAAGCGGGCATCGTAACCCCGTTTGAAATGCATAGAGGTTTTGCTCGCTCCGATCAAAAATCGGAGAAATAATCATGAGTGGAAACAAAAACAATTAATACAACTGGCACCCAGGTAACAATGGCGATCCGTCGGCATCGGCCGATTCAGATGCCGCTACACCCGCGGCTGCAGCGCTGGCTCTCCAGTTGCAGGCCCAGGGCCAGGGACAGTTGGATGCACAGGGACAAGGCCAAGGCCAGAGTCGGGCGTTCCGGGAGTACTGAGTCTATGAATCTAATGAAAACAGCGCCGGCAGCTATGGGCTGCGGCGCTGTCAATTCAACGGCACGAATGTCTGATTAGATGCAGGCCATCCAGGCAATACGGCGAATGTCGGTGCGTGCGATCCCAAGATCAGCAAGGTTGCGATCGGTGCACGAACGCAGTTCGTGAAGGTTCTGCCGGTACTGACGATATTTGTGAATACGGTTGCGAAGGCTCATTGGTCTTACCCCTTTTATTGCCCTCCCTTAAAACAACTATGCTTCGATTTGTATCGATTTAAAACTGCAAATGTTGCAGAGCAGCATTGCTTATGGTGCATAGCGGTAAAGGGCCGATATGAGCGCTCGCTGTCAGCTGTCGATGCGGGGCTTTTCATCGACAGATACTTGCGGCTATACAAGGAAGAGCACGATCCTTCTGTCTGTTCAGGATAAACCATTGTCACAGCCGGTAACGACCACTCGAGACAGGCTTGAGGAAAGACTGGCGCGTCTGACGGCACGCGACAAAGATGAGCGCGTCTTCGTCAAGCTCTACACCGAGACTGCCCGCCGCGAGGCTGACGCCGCAGATCGACGTCGGCGCGAGGGCGCGGTTCTCGGACCGCTCGACGGGCGGATTGTGTCGATCAAGGATCTCTTCGACGTCGCCGGTGAGCCGACCTTGGCGGGTTCTATCATCCGGCGCACCGCCAATCCGGCAATTGCCGACGCTCTCATCGTTGAAAGACTACGTGTTGCCGGGGCGGTGATCATCGGCAAGACGATCATGACCGAATTTGCCTTCACTGCTGTCGGCCTGAACCCGCACTATCCGACAGCGCCGAACGCTGTCGATCCGGATCGCGTCGCAGGCGGATCGTCCACCGGCGCAGGCATATCGGTGGTGGAGGACACCAGCGATATCTCCATAGGCTCGGATACTGGAGGGTCGGTTCGTATTCCTGCAGCGCTGAATGGCGTCGTTGGATTTAAACCCACAGCCAAGCGTGTGCCGCTGCAAGGTGCCTTCCCGTTATCGCCAAGTCTTGATTCCATCGGGCCATTGGCGTGGTCGGTTGCTGATTGCGCGATCGCCGATGCTGTTATGGCCGGGGAAACGATCCCGGTCCCCGAGGCGATTTCCCTGAATGGACTGCGGATAGGTGTGCCGCGAGGGCAGCTGTTTGCGGAGATGGAAAAGCCGATTGCCGATGCCTTCGAACAATGCCTGCAGGCTTGCGCAAAAGCGGGAGCGATCATTATCGATTGTTCGGTTGATGATCTGATCGATGGGTTGGCCGACGCGACGTCGATTGGTTCTATCGCCGGCATTGAAGCCAGCCGTATTCACGCTGAGTGGCTGCATGATGAGACGCTCGACGTTGATCAGCGTGTCCAGCGTCCGCTGTTGCGCCGTCTTGGCGTTCCCGAATCCGATTATATCAAGTTGATGCGGAAGCGGCAGGCGCTCGTGCGGCAGATGGATCAACGTATTTCCGCCTTTGATCTCTTCGCTTTGCCCACGACACCTATTGCCGCGCCAACGATCGCCTCGGTGAGGGACGAGATCGTCTACAAACAGATTGAGACGCTGCTCCTGCGAAATACGCAGATCGCCAATCAGTTCGATCTGACGGCGATCAGTCTGCCAATGCCGGGCCTGACTTTGCCGGGCGGACTGATGCTTGTCGCTCAACATGGTGCGGACAGACGGCTGCTGGCCATGGCTCTGTCCGTGGAACAGCTTCTATCCTGAGCTATATAGTCGCCGGCTCATTTGAAATGATAATCATGAAACAACTCGAAATAGCACTCGCAATTTCCGGGAATCTCGTCAGGATGCGCCACGCCTCACAAGGAAAGTTACTTCTATGATCCGTCATTGTGTGTTTATGCGTTTTCGAGACGACGTGCCGTCGTTGGACCGCCAATCCATTTACCGCGATCTTCAAACTTTGTGCGCAAAGCTGCCGGGCGCGCTGACCATCACGTCCGGCGCGAATGTCAGTCCTGAGGAGGGCATGGACAAGGGATTTTCTGAAGGCTTTATCCTCGATTTTGCCGATGCGGCAGCGCGTGACGCCTATCTTGTTCATCCGGAACACCAGGAAATTGCAGGGCGGATCGTTGCTTCGACCGCAGGTGGCACTGACGGTGTTTTTGTTTTTGATATGGAAGTTTGAGACCGATGCAGGATAAGGAATTTTTCACGAAGCTGTTTCAGGCTGCAGTCGAAGCGGCGGATCCGGAGCGGACCATTGCAGAGCATCTCCCGCCAAAGCCAAAAGGACGGACCATCGTCATTGGCGCAGGCAAGGGCTCGGCGCAAATGGCCAGCGCTTTCGAGAAAGCGTGGGCAGCGAAACATGGAGATACTCCGCTCGAAGGTCTTGTCGTCACGCGATATGGATTCGGTGCTCCTTGCAAACATATCGAGATCATCGAAGCGTCGCACCCGGTTCCGGACGCTGCAGGATTAGTGGCTTCCAAGCGCCTGCTTGAAATAGTGTCGGGGCTGACAGAAGACGATCTTGTCGTCGCGTTGATCTCCGGCGGTGGTTCTGCGCTGTTGCCGTCTCCGCCGCAAGGCATGACGCTTGAGGATGAGATCACCGTCAACAAGATGCTCCTTGCGTCCGGCGCGCCGATCGCGGCGATGAATGCTGTACGCAAGCATCTGTCGACCATAAAGGGCGGGCGTCTGGCAGCGGCGGCTCACCCGGCGCGTGTCTATTCGCTGATCGTGTCAGACATTCCCGGCGACAATCCCGCCTTCGTGGCTTCCGGCCCCACTGTGACCGATGAAATGACGCGGGAGGATGCCTTGAAGATCGTCGAGCGCTACAGTCTTGACCTGCCAGCAGCAGCCCTCGCGCATCTACACTCTGCAAACGCCGATGCCCCCAAACCTTCCGATGCGGTTTTTGCCGGCCACGAGCATCATGTGATTGCCTCAGCCGGTGTGTCGCTTGAGGCAGCTGCGAAGGCCGCTCGCAATTTAGGCGTCGAGGCAGTCATACTCTCCGACGCAATCGAGGGCGAAGCACGTGAAGTCGCACACGTCCATGCGGCAATGGCGAAACAGGTCCTTGCCAAGGATCAACCTTTCAAAAAGCCCGTCGTCATACTCTCCGGCGGAGAGACGACTGTAACAGTGCGGGGCAAGGGCAAGGGTGGTCGCAACAGCGAATTCCTTCTGTCGCTTGCGATCGATATTGATGGAGCAGACGGGATCACCGCCTTTGCGGCAGACACCGATGGCATCGACGGTTCCGAAGACAATGCCGGCGGATTTGCCGATAGCACCAGCATTGCGCGATTATTTGCCAAAGGGCAGGACGCATCGGGCCTACTCAACAAAAATGATGCCTGGACAGCATTTGATGCGATCGACGATTTGTTCGTCCCTGGTCCTACCGGCACCAATGTCAACGATCTGCGGGCCATTCTCATTCGTTGATTGTCGGCCGACGGACGCTTAATCGCCATCTTTGGATGGTCAACAGTGGCCGATTCATGCCAGCGTGAACTTGGCATGCAACACAACGATCCGCGCCATCGTCCGGCGCAATATCCAAAGGAAAGTCGAATGCGGATAGCACTGTCCCTGATCGCTCTGTCTCTCATGGTCGTCACGGGTTGCACAACCACACCAAAGACGACCACTCCCGCGGGGCCTTCACCTGCCAAGGATACGCATTTTGTCCCGCCACCCAAATCCCTTACACAGCGCGCAACTCCCTCCAAGGAGCCCAGCCTGAGTGAGTCTGCCGCCGCGGCTGCAGCGAAGCCTGCCGCGCAGTAACCACTTTTTGCCCACCGACGCCGTCTCCGACTACATGCGTCGGGGCGGCGTTTTTGCATTATACCGCAAGTCAATTTCTGGAGAAGAGAACAGGGCTTAAAACAACAAAACCCACCGCGGGAGGAGGTGCGGTGGGTTTCGTTGGTTATGGAGGGCCTTCTGGGAGGAGAAGAGGCCATCCGTTTCGACAGGGCCGGGAGGAGGTGACGCTGTCGAAAATTCCTGATTTGAGAATAACTCAACTGTCCTGATTTAATACAGACAATATTGCATAGCAGCAATGCATTTTGTGCAACGCAGCAATCTCATCGCCGAAGCGTCACGCTCCGATCACGGCCAATTGACTATCTATTAGGAACGGAACCAGTCCCCATCCGTTAATAATCCATGAACGAGGCTTATATGGCGATAAACGCTGGCCTCCAGATGTGGTTGGAAGGGGCAGGAAAATGCGCTTCTACAAATCATCGATACCCTTTTTCGCAGCTGCGCTTGTTGCGTCGGCTGCTGTATTGCCGGCCAATGCTTTCAACATCGAAAATCAGGCACAAGCGTCAGAGGACGTTAGCGAGGTCAGCAACAGACAATTCGAACGGGCTGCCTTGCTTGAAGCCAGAGCCTATATTTGCGGAACCGATGAAGCCAGCGAAGCGGCGATGAAAGCGGGGATGCGGGAAACCGGACTGCCGGAAGATATAGCGGTCGAAATTGTTTCTGATCTCGCTTCTGGCCACATCGACAAGGCAGAAGAGTCCGGATCGAAAGAAATATGCGGCAAGGCCAAAGTGCAACTTTCTGGTTTTTAGCCGAGATTATTCGGTGGTCGAATAAAATATCTCAATGCATTCATTCACTTGCAAATCAATCAGTAAAATTTTAGAATAAATTTATAGATTGAAGCCATTTATTCACGAATATTTGTAGTAATTAAAGGGCTTTTCAATTCGCGTATTTTGAGATTAGTGTTATTTGCGCAGTCTTGGTGGAATCAACAAACACAATTAACCATCGCTAGAAATTCTTTCGAAAGTATCGGGGAATTTGTTGATAAGCACATTGGTCGCATGGCTTTTGTCCTTGCACTAATGCGAGAAGATTTTAGTGGGATACAACTCACTATTGCGGTTCACGGGATATGGAGAGAACAGCATGAACAAGAGAGCACAAACACTCGAAGTATTAAAAACAGAACTCTCAAAATTGTGCACCCTGGCGGACAATGCAGGTTTCGAGATGATTGCCTATTTCATCGAAACTGCGATCCGTGAATCTGATGAGCAGTTGTCACAGGAAACCCGCGCCGTGGTCGGCATGGAACTACGCCTGGAATCCTCCCGCTCCCGCCACCTCTGAATCTCACCTTCTTATTCAATCAAGCTTCAATTTTTGTGAATCATGAAATCGCACCCTGTTATTGTGCGCCTTCACTGATCGCCTATATGAAGGCAATGACCCCGCTATCTGTCCTTGACCTTTCACCGATTGTCGCCGGCAGCGATGCCGCACAGTCCCTTCGCAATTCGCTGGATCTCGCGCAAAACGCGGAGCGCCTTGGCTATAACCGCCTTTGGCTAGCCGAGCATCATAGCATGCGCGGTATTGCCAGCGCGGCGACAGCCGTTGTCATCGCGCATGTTGCGGCTGGCACGTCGAAAATCCGGCTTGGTGCCGGTGGTATCATGCTGCCGAACCACTCACCGTTGATGGTGGCAGAAGCATTCGGCACTTTGGCTTCCCTGCATCCGGGCCGTATCGATCTCGGCGTCGGCCGTGCGCCGGGCACGGATCAGATTACTGCCCAGGCATTGCGCCGCAATCTCGATCAGGACATCAACGGCTTCCCGCAGGATGTCGTCGAGTTGATGGGGTATTTCCGCGATCCCGAGCCGGGCCAGCGCGTCATAGCTGTTCCGGGTGCGGGGACGAAAGTGCCTGTGTGGATATTGGGCTCCAGCCTCTTCGGCGCACAGCTCGCAGCGGCACTCGGCCTGCCTTATGCCTTCGCATCGCATTTTGCACCGGCTGAAATGGAGCGGGCGATCGAGATTTACCGAACACGGTTCGAACCGTCGGAATATCTCGACAAGCCGTATGTGATGCTGGGACTTAACGTCTTCGCCGCAGAAACCGATGACGAGGCAAAGCTTCTGCAAACCTCGCAGCAGCAGGCCTTCGTCAATCTACGTACTGGCAATCCCGGACCATTGCCCGCGCCAGTGCGAGGCTATGAAGAAACGCTCGACCTCCACGCGAAGGCGATTTTGCGTCAGGCCCTATCCTGCTCGGTCGTCGGCTCGCCGGAAACCGTCAAAGCCGGCGTTCAGGATTTCATTGTGCGCACGGGAGCAGACGAGATCATGGTGACAGGCCAGATTTTCGATCATCCAGCAAGAATCCGCTCATACGAGATTCTCGCTGAAACTATGATCAAGCGGCCTGAAGCTGCACCCCTAAGCCGCCTCGCGTAGACCGCCTGCAGCTTCGATAAAGGCGATCACATCGTCAAGGCCGTTCCTGCGCAGCATGTCGGTGAACACATAGGGTTTTACTCCACGCTGAACCTTGGTATCCGCATCCATCACATCGAGATCAGCGCCGACATAGGGCGCTAGGTCCTTCTTGTTGATGATCAGCAGATCCGAACGCGTGATGCCCGGCCCGCCCTTGCGCGGTATTTTTTCGCCTTGGCAAACCGAAATCACATAGATGGTCAGGTCGGCGAGATCCGGTGAAAACGTCGCGGCCAGATTGTCCCCGCCGGACTCGATAAAGACGATGTCGAGATCGGGATGGCGCTTGTTCATCTCGGCGATAGCTTGCAGGTTTATCGTCGCGTCTTCCCGGATGGCCGTGTGCGGGCAACCGCCTGTCTCGACACCCATGATCCGGTCCTCGGGCAGGGCTTGCAGCCGGTTGAGGATCAGCGCGTCTTCCTTCGTATAGATATCATTGGTGACGACAGCGATGGAATAGCGGTGGCGCAGCGCTTTGCACAACATTTCGGTGACAGTGGTCTTGCCGGAGCCAACCGGCCCGCCAATCCCGATGCGAAGCGGTCCGTTTTGCGAAATCATGAGCGAAATACCCTCGAATATTGTGTTTCATGTTGCATGGCCATGATGTCGGACATGATGGCCGCCGAGCCAAGATCATCAAGGCTGGAACTCGCGGCACGCTCAGTGACCGCCAGGATTTGTGTTTCCATTGCCGCCATCAACGATACGCCATGGCTTTGTCCGAGCGGTACCAACCGGACGGCGCCTTGAATGAGGTTGGAAACGACGGCGTGAAGATAGGCGGCAAGCGCTGGCTCACATGCAACCTGGTTTCGGGCCGCAACCATGGCGACGGCGACAGGATAGGGCATTTCTCTTGCCGCGCCGGATTCTGCGTTGCTCCAATGTCCAATAGCCTGCAGGAAAGCGTTACCTTGCAGCATGGTCTCCATGTGCCGCTCTTTCGAACCTGCCATTGCCTGGCCGAGCGCTGATTCTTCCACGCAACTGCCACCCGTATCCGCATCCCTCCAGCTTGCGGCAAATAAAACCGCATCGTTCCAGACCGAGCCGTGGTTCATGAGGTCAGCAAGCCAGCCCTGCAATGATGCCTTGTCGTGGATCAAACCATCATGCACTGACCGCTCGATGCCATGACTGTAGGAAAACGCCCCGACAGGAAAAGCTGGGGAAAGCCATGTCATGAGGCGCAGAAGCGCGGTGTTTGGGGCAAGATCAGCCATGGGCATGATCGTGGTGTTGATGATCATGGCCATTATCATGCGCGTGCGAATGCCCGTGCCCGCTATGATATGCGCCGTGCAATGGATGGAATGGGGCAGTGATCTCGGTAACCTTCGCCCCAAGACCTTGCAACATCGCCTTGATCACGTGATCGCGTAGGATGACGATGCGGCTTTCTTCGAGTTGCGCTGGCAAATGACGATTGCCAAGATGCCAGGCTAGTTCCGACAGATGCCGGCGATCCCGTGGCGTGACCTCGTAGAGCGCTTCATCCGCCGCAATGATCTCGGCCATTCTCCCATCTTCAAGAATGAGCACGTCGCCATGCTCGAACGCGATAGCCTCGGGCAAATCGACAAGGATTTGTTCGCCCTGCTCTAGTGCCAGCACCTTGCGCCGCAAATGCCGCTCGTCATGGGCCAGTACAACGCGATCGAACGGCGTGCCGTGATAATGCCCGGCATGGCTATGGCTGGTGACGCGCTTCATCACGCTTGGCCTTTCTCATGAAAATCATCGTTCATGCATAGGAAGAAATCGATCGGCGGCGCGTCACCTGTCAGTTGCGAAAGCAGCGTATGTACCTGACCGCGATGATGCGTCTGGTGGTTGAAAATTTGCGTCAAAGCACGATCCAAGGTCGAGGTATATGGCTGGCCTTCGGTGGTGATCCAGTGAAGGACGCCATTGATCGATGCCTCATCCATACCGTTGACCACGTCGATAATGTGATCGTCCAGGGCGATGCGCGCCGCATGCAAGTCATTGAAGTTATCGTGTAGAATCACATCCATGGAAGGGATGGCGTAAAGGTCCCCCGTGAAGCGACCGAACCATAGCTTGTCGATAGCCAGGATATGGTTGAGTGTCCCATGCACCGATTTGAAGAACGCACGTCTGTCGGCGAAATAATCTTCGTGGTCCAAGGCGCCTGCTGCCGCGTAAATGCGCCCATTGGCCCATTTGTTATAGTACGCAAGCCGCCCGAATTGATCCTTCACTTTGTTCCTCCCCCTCAGAACAGAAAGTAGCGCTGTGCCATCGGTAGCAGCGTTGCCGGCTCGCACGTCAACAACTCGCCATCCGCGCGAACCTCATAGGTCTCCGGATCGACCTCCACATGCGGCGTGGCATCGTTATGGATCATCGATGCCTTGGAAATGCCGCTGCGCGTGTTTTCGACGCCGACCAGCTGTTTGTCGACACCGAGCGACTGGCGCAAACCTGCCTCGACCGAAGCCTTGCTGGCAAAGACGACCGACGAGTTGCTGACATTCTTGCCATAGCCGCCGAACATATAACGATAATGGACCGGCTGCGGCGTCGGGATCGACGCGTTGGGATCGCCCATCGGCGCGGCAACAATCGAGCCGCCAAGCAGGACCATGTCAGGCTTGACGCCGAAGAAGGCCGGGTTCCACAGAACGAGATCGGCACGCTTTCCGACCTCGATTGAACCCACGTGCCGGGAAACACCCTGTGCAATCGCCGGGTTGATCGTATATTTCGCGATGTAGCGTTTGACGCGAAAATTGTCGTTGTCGCCGGTTTCCTGCGGCAGGCTCCCGCGCTGGCGCTTCATTTTATCGGCGGTCTGCCACGTGCGTATCAGCACTTCGCCAACACGGCCCATGGCCTGGCTGTCAGAGGAAATGATCGAAAACGCGCCGATATCATGCAGGATATCTTCGGCGGCGATCGTCTCTTTGCGGATACGGCTTTCGGCAAACGCCACATCTTCCGGGATCGACGATGAGAGGTGATGGCACACCATCAGCATATCGAGATGTTCCGCGATGGTATTTTTGGTATAGGGCCGCGTCGGGTTGGTCGAAGACGGAATGACGTTGGGAAGCCCGCAAATCTTGATGATGTCCGGGGCGTGTCCACCGCCAGCGCCTTCCGTATGAAAAGCGTGAACTGTGCGACCCTTGAAGGCGGCCACCGTGTCCTCGACAAAGCCGCTCTCATTCAGCGTGTCGGTGTGGATCATCACCTGCACATCGTACTGGTCGGCAACCGAGAGGCAATTGTCGATCGCCGCCGGTGTGGTACCCCAATCCTCATGCAGTTTCAGCGAGCACGCCCCGCCAAGGATCATCTCCTCCAGCGCTTTCGGCAGCGATGTATTGCCCTTGCCTGAAAGGCCGATGTTCATGGGTATGGCGTCGAAAGACTGAATCATCCGGCCCAAGTGCCAGGGCCCTGGCGTACAGGTGGTCGCCAGTGTCCCATGGGCTGGTCCTGTGCCGCCGCCAAACATTGTCGTAACGCCTGACATCAGCGCTTCCTCGATCTGCTGCGGGCAGATGAAATGAATATGGGCATCCATACCGCCGGCGGTGAGGATTTTGCCTTCGCCCGCGATGATTTCCGTGCCGGGACCAATGATGATCGTCACGCCGGGTTGCGTATCGGGGTTGCCGGCCTTGCCGATTCCGGCAATCAGCCCATCTTTTAAACCGACATCGGCTTTATAAATACCACTGTGATCGACGACCAGTGCATTGGTAATGACTGTGTCGACGGCACCGTCTGCACGGGCAATCTGGCTCTGGCCCATGCCATCGCGAATGACCTTGCCACCGCCGAATTTCACTTCTTCGCCATAGATGGTGAAGTCCTTCTCCACCTCGATGAAGAGTTCGGTGTCGGCAAGGCGCACCTTGTCGCCGGTCGTTGGCCCAAACATGCGGGCATAGGCCGCGCGGGTGATTTTAGCGGGCATGGAATTTCCCTCTTGTATGAATAACCGAATGGGCGACAGCGGGTGCCTGCTGCCACATTTCTGCCGCGATATTGCCTTGGAAAAACCCGATCAGCGACCGCTTGAGATCGAATTCCGCATGTGAAGTGCGCGCATCATCAGTAGATGATCGTTCGCCAATCTCGTGAAAGGAAAAACGATGCGAAAGATGATAGCCCTCGCGCTCTGTGCGGCATTCCCGCTTGCGACTTCGGCTGCCTATGCGCAGTCCGCGGCGCCGCAGACTCCGAGCGCCGAGCAGCCCGCTCCAAAGAGCGAAACTCCAGCCAAGCCTGGTGCTACGGCCATTACCACCATCAATATCGTGGATATCAATGAGCTGCCGGATGCGACCAAGACCCAGGTCAACGACGCCCTTGCCAAGCGCAGCGACGCCGACATGCAGAAACTGCGCACGTCGATCGATAAGTCGCCACAAGTCTCCGCTGCCCTGAAGGAAAAGGGGCTGACATCCGCAGCGGTGGTCATTGCTAGCCTCGATTCCAAAGGCCTGCTGACCCTCGTGACCAAGAAGCCAAGCTGACAGGCAGACCCTACCTGACCCATATCTGGGATATGCGCAGCGATCGGTGTTTCTCCGGTCGCTTGTTGTCGTGGAAATGAGGTCAAGCGGAGCGGTCACAGCTTTCCCATGATCTTCTGCTGAAACCCGTAAACGGTCCGGTTCCCGCTGAGCGGCACGAGCGTAATATCACGCTCCTGTCCCGGCTCGAACCGGACCGCCGTTCCGGCAGCAATATCGAGACGCATGCCGCGCGCTTGATCGCGGTCGAATACCAGCGCCGAGTTGGCTTCGAAGAAATGATAGTGCGACCCTACCTGCACCGGACGGTCGCCAGTATTTGCCACCTTCAGCATGATGTTGCTGGCACCGGCATTCAGTTCGATTTCGCCTTCAGCCGTTATGATTGCACCGGGGATCATCTGCGGTTTCCTACCTTATCGGTTCGTGCACGGTGACGAGCTTTGTCCCGTCCGGAAATGTCGCCTCGACCTGTATGTCGTGGATCATCTCTGGAATACCTTCCATCACCTGTTCCCGGGTGATGACATGTGCCCCTGCCTGCATCAGATCGGCGACTGATCGGCCATCGCGGGCGCCCTCGACGACGAAATCGCTAATCAATGCAATGGCTTCCGGATGATTGAGCTTGACGCCGCGTTCGAGTCGGCGGCGGGCGACCATCGCCGCCATAGAGATGAGAAGTTTGTCCTTCTCGCGTGGTGTCAGGTTCATGCTTTTCCTTTAGTCATACTCAGTTTTGCGTCTAGATTGACCAGACTTTAGGCACGCCTGCCTTTTCATTGAGCAGTTCTATCAATGGTACCAGCCGCTTCCTCAATGAATAGGCGTCACCATCGACGAGCCTCGCAAGAAGCTTGCCAGACCAGAAGGAAGCGCCGCCTTTTGTTCCAATTATTTTCCGGGTTGGCTCAAAATGACGTTCGGCCTCGGCATCGAGAAGCAGGACAGTGGCCATGGTGCGCATTCCCCCGAACAGGGCAGGGCGGCCCAGCATCGATGCCGTGTCGGGTCCGATTGTGAAATCTTCCGCATGGATCAGTTTGCCTTCGCGGCGAATGCGCCAGCGATCCCGGAACAGACAGTTCTGCACGTCCTCACCCATCGCCTTGCGACCGAACACAACGGGCTCCACGATCAAGGCACGGCTTGTCTCGGCAAGATCGACGGTAAGAGTTCGCTTCAGTGCCGCGCCCTCGAACAAAATAGTCTCCTGCGGCAACCATGCGAGCGAGGCCCGCTTCCCCACCTTCAAGGTGCTTGCCACGTCCGCGATACCAGCAGATGCCTTGTAGACGCGCTCGCATGCCTGAGTGGTGACCTGCGCCCGGCAATTGTCCGCGACGTCGAACCTCCAACGCATCTCGTCGCCCCCCGTCAATCCGCCCGATGTGTTGATCATCACCGCCTCAAGCGACCGATCATCAATCTCAGGCAACCGAATCTTGGCGCAGCCTTCCTGATAGAGTGTGTCGATACGCGTACGGCCATTGACGGGTTTTACAGCGAGATGCGCCGAGCCAAAGGCACGTTGCGGTCTTGCTTCTATGGCTGGATCAGATGGATGCACGCTCATTTCGGCACGCTATCGCAATGATCCAGCGCGCGAAAGCTCAATAGGTGCCAAGTTCTATTGCGCGCTGGTGTGCCTTGAAAACAGCCCGGATCATAAGCCGTTTGAGTTTGTCATGGCCCATCAATACGTCGAGCGCGGCGGCAGTGGTACCCTTCGGGCTCGTCACCTGTTCGCGCAGCGTCGTTGGCGTGTCTTCGCTCGAAGCGGCGAGGACGCCAGCGCCGTAGACGGTCTGCATCGCCAGCAGCTCCGCGGTCTTTCGTTCGAGGCCAGCCACAACAGCCGCTTCGGTCAGGCATTCGATGAAGTGAAAAACGTAAGCGGGGCCCGAGCCCGAAACCGCGGTTGCCACGTCGATCAGCTTTTCATCGTCCACGGAGGCAACTTTTCCGCTGGTTTTCAACAAGGTATCGACAAACGTGGCATCCTCGTCGCTCACGTTCGAATTGCGGAATGTGACGATCATGCCTTTACCGATCGCTGCAGGCGTATTCGGGATAGTGCGGATAATCGCGGTCTTTTCACCAAGAAATTCTTCGAACAACGCAACCTTGACGCCCGCGGCGACACTGACGAAAGTTGACCCGGCCGCGAAACGCTCATAGGCGGGCAGCACATCGCGCATAACCTGCGGCTTGACCGCGATGAGTACAATGCGTGGCGACAGATCGTCGTCGAGCCGGCTTGCATTAGCATGCGCATGAACACCAAGCGTCGCCGCCCGTTCACGCAGCGCATCGGTTGGCTCGATCACTGTGACCTGATCTGGCTGCAATATTCCTGCGTCCAGCCAGCCCTTGAGCATGGCAAAGCCCATATTGCCGCAACCGACCAGAACCACATTATCCATTTCATTCTCCCGCTGATGTCGCGGCACTTTGATCTGGCCGGGTGCGCCCGGTCAACTGGTCTTGTGGGAATTTGTGCGCGTGAGGATTGGAACGCGGGCGGTCATGCGCAGACCAAAACATGCCATGACCACGAGCAGCCACACTGGATCTGCACGCCGGAAGAAGAAGCTCTCAAGAAAAGCGTTCATCAGCGAAAATGTCAGGCACATCATGAAAAAATCGGCCATGAATACGTTCTCCCGCTTTTTCAGGCAGCGCGCATAGTCAAAAAGCGGCAGCACAATCAAGACGATGAGCGCGCATATCATGGCCGGATATCCCATGGCGATGGCAATATCGAGATAGCCATTATGCGCATGCACAATGCCGCGAACGTCCCAGTCGAGGTAGTAGCTCGGATTTTCCGCCTGACGCACAACCGGCGCTTCCCAGAAACTTTCAAAACCATAGCCGCGCCACGGTGTTGCGGCGAGCTTCTCCAGCCCGAACTGCCAGATTGATGTGCGGCCGGTAAACGTGGTGTCCGCACCGAGCTGAACGAGGAGATCGTGCGTTGCCGGGAAAAACAACGTGCCGATGGTGAAGAAGAAGAATCCGATTAGTGCTGCGGCAATCAGCATGGCAGCGATCATACGAAAGCCGAACATTCCGGGGAACATGACGAGGAAAATCACAATCGGCACCAGCGCCGTCGCGGTCTTCGAACCGGTGTGCGCAACGAACCAGAGCGCGAGCACCAGCAGGACAATGCCAGTCCCGCGCCAGCCGCGACGCAGCAGATATATGCCAGCAAAGGAGAACGCCGCCATGACCGGTCCAGCAATATTCTTATGCGCGAAGATACCGCGCCAAAGTCCCGCATGTTCGGCTTCAATCTCATTGGCGGTATGCTTCGCGAGGTCCGGAACGAGAACCAGACCGGCATACGAGAGCGTCAGCACGGCAAAGGCTGCGATCACCAGTGCCAACGAAAATCCATCGGCATCGCGTGGCAGCGCCAGCACCGCAATCATGCAAAGCGCGGCGATCACAGTGAAGAGCACAGCGCGTTGAGCGGCTCCGGGATCGATGGCAACAAATGTCGACAGGAAAAGAAAGCCGAACATGACGATCCACATCGGGCTGATGAGGGCAACAAGCGTACGCGGATTACCAAGCAACGTCATGGCAAGCACGGAGACGCCGCCCAAGGCACCGAAACCGAGCTGATTGACGAGATCTCCGCCGCTCCCGGCGATTGCCGTACTTGCCGGTTGGAATGGGCGGAACGAAATCAGCAGCACGCAAAGGATGATCGCCGCAATAATACTGGCGACCAATCGCATTGGGATCGAGGATACCGCGTCAGTTCTTTTCAGGTTGTCGATACTGCTCATTCGAATATCCGAATTCCGCCAGAACGCGGCCAACGCCAACATAGATCTGATAAGCCCCGATGGACAGAGATCCCGTTTGTACGACCTTGACCGCGGCTCGCAGCGGCGAGATAGCGAGAAGTGCCAGACTCTTCAGGACCGTCTTCACTCCCCCAAAAGGTTCGCCGCCACGCTTGCGCTTTTCGATCAAAGTGGAGATCACGCCATTGCGCAGTGCCCGTGCCCGGATCCAGTCAGCCTCGACGCGCCTTGCCGGGATGGTTTCGTAAACGGGTGCTTCCGCGCACCAGGCAATGGTGAAGCCCTTGACCACGCTGCGGCTAATGAAATCCGAATCCCCGCCGCCCATGAAGTTGAAAGCGAGATCGAGAAACGGAAATGGCATGGTCTCAAGCACATTGCGCCCGACCAGCAGATTCCCGGATGAATAAATGATCGGTACGCGACCCGTGCGAGTATGGTGGGGGCTGAAAACCGGGTGTGTCGACCATTTGGTATGTTCCGGCTTGGCGAAAACCGGAAGTTGAGGCCCGCCGACAAAGTCGACACCATAAGTCTCGCGCGTCTTGCACATGTTCTCCAGCCAATTCGGATCGGCGACTTCATCATCGTCGATAACCAGCAGTGACTTGAAATTTGGAAAAGCCTTCAGCGCGGTCAACCATCCTGCGTTGTAGGCATTACAATTGCCGCGATCATGCGCGATGATCAGCAGGCCCGGAAGTTCGCCATTCTCGAACAGTGGCTTCGCTGCTTCCGCTCCCTCACGTTTTTCGGTCTCGTTCTCCATGACGACGATGGCAAAGCGCCGTGTGGTCACCTGGGCCTTGAGTGACACAAGGGTTTTCAGCAGATGCTCCGGACGTTTGAACGTCGGCAGCGTCACGACGATGTCAATCGTTTCCGGCTTGAGGCCGGGTGATTGTGCCACGACGCCGATATTTTCTGGGAGATCGAGATTCATCGCCGGAGTATTTATCCGTTATCCATGGTTACAACTTATAAGAGTCGGTTATTCAACATTTCATTACATTCTGCGATCAAATCAAATATTGAGAAATAAATCGTCGTGGAGAGCATCAGCCTTTGCATTTGCTGTTCGTAACATCGCTGGTACCGGATGGTAAGCCGACGACCGGCTATGAGATTGCCAACAAAGCGATCATCGATGGCCTTGTGCGTGCCGGCGCTCGCGTCACCGTGATCGGATTTGTCTGGCCCGGGAGCAAGCCGCTCGATCCGGAGAACACAATCGTCCTCGGTGAAGTGGATGTGCGCAACGACACAGCGAACTTTGCGCAAAAGTTGCGTTGGTTCGGCAAAGCAATGATGTCAGGCCTCACTGTTTCATCAGTAAAGCTGCGCGTCGTCACGAAGGACACGTTCCGTGCCGCAATCGCCTCGGTGGAGCCTTTCGACGCTTACGTGCTCAACGGAGTGCCACTGCCCGGGGCATTTGAAGACTGTTTCCACGACAAGCCGCAAATCTTCATCGCACACAATGTCGAACATCGCTCGGCGCGCGAGAATGCCGAAGCGGCAACCAGCCCCGTACAGAAATATCTGTTCAGCCGGGAGTCCCGGCTTCTGATGGGTCTTGAGAAGCGGTTGTGCAGCAAGGCGTCGTTCGTCTTCACGTTGGCCGATGACGATATCGATGCGCTGGGTCTATCCGGAACCGGACGTGCCGCAGCACTTCCTCTCGTGACCGGCGCCGATACGGCAAAAAGCAAAGGCCGCAAAATAGTACGCGATCTTGGCTTGATAGGAACCTGGACATGGCAGCCGAACCGCATTGGTCTTGAATGGTTCCTGCGTGAGGTCGTACCGCATCTGGACAAGGATATCGGTGTTACCATTGCTGGAAGTACCCCAGCCGATCTCAAAGCTGCGTGGCCGGATGCCAGCTTCGCCGGCCGTGTGGCGGACGCGACGGATTTTGTCTGCGGCTGTGCCGTGATCCCGTTGATCAGCCGCGCCGGAAGCGGTGTACAGCTCAAGACGATCGAAACATTCGAACTGGGCTTGCCTAGTGTCGCCACCGCGCTTTCTGTGCGAGGCATCGCAGATATTCCGGATAATTGCGTTGTTGCCGATGATCCCGTCGCCTTTGCCAAGGCGGTAAACGCCATGGTGGCCCGCGTGCGCGCAGGTGAGGACTTGACGTGCGAGGGAGACGCCTTCCGCGCCGCGCAGTTGGCACGCTTCGACCAGCAGATAAGATTGGGACTGGACCGGCTTGAAACCCGGATTGCAAATGGGCGTGCAGCCGCATGAGTTCGGGCGAAACGGATATTCCACGTCGTACAATTCTTGGCGTAGACGTTGTCGCGTTGCCTTGGGGGGACGCCATCGAAGTCATGCGGGAGCGTATCGCGCAGCAGCACTTTGCCCTGGTCACCTGGCTCAATGCTCACAACGCCAATCTCGCGCAGGAGAATATTGATTTCCGTCAGGCTTTGAACCAATTCCTCGTTCTCCCCGATGGCTTCGGAGTCGATATTGCCTCGAAACTCCTGCATGGCGCACCTTTTCCGGCGAATCTCAACGGTACGGATTTTACGCCCGCACTCCTTAAGGCAGAAACCAGCTCTCTGCGCGTTGGCCTCATTGGCGCACGCCGTGAAGTGGTTGAAAAGGCAGCGGAGAGCTTCAGGCAGCTTGCGCCTCACCATGAAATCCGCGTGATCAGTGATGGCTTCTTTAAAAGCGAGCATCAGCCGTACATTCTGCGTGTCCTGAAAGAATATCATCCGCATATCCTGCTCGTCGCCATGGGTGTGCCGCGGCAGGAGATGTTCATGGCGAACAACTTGACGGCCGAACATTGCACGTTGGCTTTTGGCGTTGGCGCGCTGTTTGATTTCATGGCGGGCGCTGTACCGCGCGCCCCGGTGATTGTGCAGAAACTGCGCTTTGAATGGCTTTATCGCCTTGCGCAAGAACCCGGCCGGTTGTGGTACCGGTACATTGTCGGCAATCCACTTTTTCTGCTACGCGTCATGCGGGCGAAATTTAAAGTCGGCGGGGGCGCATGACGAAAACGGCACTTGTTACCGCGAGTTATGCACCCGATTTTGAGCGCTGCAGATTGCTCTGCGAAACAATTGATCGTTTCGTCGCCGGCTACACCAAACACTATATTTTGGTCGAGCATCGTGACGTTGCGCTGTTCAAGCAGCTGGAAAGCTCGCGTCGTGTGGTGATCGACGAGAACGATCTATTGCCCCGCTGGATCAGGCCGTTTCCCGACCCGAGTAATTTCGGTCACCGTCGCATTTGGCTGTCGCCAAGAACGATGCCCTTGCGCGGCTGGCACGTGCAGCAGTTTCGCCGTATCGCCATTGCAGCACACACGAATGAAGACGCTTTCTTCTACATCGATTCCGACGTCGCTTTCCTGAAATCCTTCGATTGCGCCTCGGTCTGGCGTGGCAGCGATTTGCGGCTGTTCCGCCGCGATGGCGACCTTTTGCATCCTGTACCAGGAGACCAGCGTATCTGGTCTGAACACGCAGGCCAGGTACTTGGGCTCGTCCCGGTGAGCCCTGCTGGACACGACTATATCGGCACTTTGATCGCCTGGCGGCGGGACGCGTTGCTGACAATGTGCAACCACATCGAGAGGATCACCGGCCGCCATTGGATCGCGGCGATCGGGCGGTCGCGCCGGTTTTCCGAATGCATGATCTATGGCCGCTATGCCGATGAAGTGCTGATGGCCGAGGGGCACTATCATGACGCCGCTGAATTCTGCCGGGTCTACTGGTTTGCGCCTGCGCCAACGGACGCGGAGTTCCTTGCTTTTGTTGAAGCGATGACACCGGAACAAGTCGCGATCGGCATGCAATCCTTCATAGGCGACGATACGGCGCGCATCCGGAAATTGTTAGCGTAGCAAATTCTCACACGCGCCGCGCCGGCTTTTTTATGGCTCTATATGTGAGATATGCCGACAACAGATAGAGCACGGCGAACATGGCATTCAGCCAGATCATCCAGTCGTGGGTATCGAGAAACACGACAAGAATCCACGAAAGCAGTGCAGCCTTGGCGATGCCGAGCAAGGCCAGATTGAGCGCACGCAGGCCAGATTGGCCGCGCGCATAAAGGATTTCCGCCTGATATTCGATGAGATTGCGCAGTCCGGGCACGAGCAGGACCAAGGGCAGCAGCGAAACGACCGAAGCAACATTCGCTCCAAGCGCTCGCGGGAAAATGGCAAGGAAGATGGCAAGCGCCGCCAGTCCGAGTGTCGACACCAGAAATACGCCAAGCTCCAGCCCGCCTCGGATTTTGAGTGATTTCAGCATGTCCGGCGTTCGCATCAACTTCTGCACCAGCATCATGTTGAATGAGCGGACGGGAAGGGCCGTCAGATCGACAAGCCGCATGATGATGGCGTAGACACCGGCCGTCTGTGGTCCGCCGACTGCAAGCACCAGCAGCTTGTCCATTTCGGACTGGACGTAGAAAAGCACCTCGGCACCTGTGACGGCAAAGGAATCCGCTAGCCTGCGGCGGTAGAGCTTGGGAATAAGCCGCAGCCGCACACGCGGGTAGAAGAAGATGATTGCGATAACAAGCGCAACGCCGTTCGCCCCCGCATACCACCAGCTCCATATTGCGAGGTTGGTCACGCTTGAGAACGCGAACAGCACTGCCGCTGCTGCCCGCAATGCCGTACCGATAATGACCAGCAATGCTGCCCGGCCAAAGCGGTTCATACCGTTATTGACGATGACCACAACTTCCAGCGATCGCCAAAGCAATGCTTCCGCTGCAACGATCACTGCAAAGGTGCCAAGCGCAAGATCGGCGCCGAAGAAAATCAGATGCATCAGATAGGCTGCAAGAATGAAGATCGGCAACGATACGACGACCGCCGCGAGAAATCCGCCGGTATAGGCGCCAATCAATTGCGGCTTTACGGTGGAAATCCGGTAAAGCGGCGAAACGAAGCCAAAAGAGACAAGACGTGACAGCACGACACCGGTTGCCGACGCCGTGGCAAACAGACCGAATTCCGCAATCGAAAGTGTGTTGGCAAGCGCAACGAAATAGGCGAGCGAAATGACGAGCCGCCCCGCCGATCCACTGATCACGGAGAAATAGTCGCGGATAAGCCCCGCATTGGCTTTCAGATGGCGTGCAACCAATACCATGTCCTGCCGGATATGCCTGAATCAAAGCTGCGGGGAAAGCACTGTCTCAAGCGTGAATTCGCCGGATTTCTACATCAAAAGACTTAACGGCTTGTATTAGCCGTTTTGAAACGTGGTATAGATGACATCCAGGCAAGGTTAGCTTGCAGACATATGGGTGCTGATAATTAACGATTTATTTTCCATAGAACTTTAGGTTGAATTAACTGTGGTTGTGGTGCCGCAATTGAATCGCCTTGGTCGGGCGATCGTGGAGTTGAAGTGGGAATGAGTAATCGCGAAAACGAGATGGCAAAGCGGCCGCGGCGCTCGCTTCTCTCGTTTGCCAGTCAGCCGGAATCTGAAGGAGAGGCCCACGCCGATCCCGAACGCGTCACCACGTCCATTCGCGGCGAGGATAATCTTGATCACTATCACCGCATGCGCGCTTTGCGCCTGGCAGCCGGCAGCGAAATCTTGCAACCATCGTTGAGTGATATTCCCGAGGACCTCAGTTCCGAAGAAGCCGAGCAGGATGCGGTCAATCGCATGCGCGCCGACATGGCCGCGATCAAGGCAGAGCTCAACCGCCGCGTCGATGCCGCCGAACAAATTACGCCACAGCGCGACGAATCTTTGCCGTTGATTGAAAAACCAGTCCGCGCCGATCCGGAAACTCCAATCGTCACAGCGCGACCTGAACCCGAGCCAACAGAGCAGTTGCAGGAAAAGCCGGAACCTGTTTTCCGTCCGGAATTGCGCAAAAACAAAGAGCTAGAGCCGGACCCTGAACCTGTCATCACACCGGTTCCGGTGCGCCGGCAGGCTCCGCGCAAAGTACAGCCGGTCGAATATCAAAGCGATGAATGGCGGCCACTCGTTGACCCGCGTATCGTTATCAATCGCGTTGGCCGTTCCAAGGGATTGATTATCGCAACCACAATCATCGGTACGCTTCTTGGCGTCGGCTATGCGATGACATTGCCGAAGCTCTACGCCTCGACCGTTGAAGTGCTTGTCGATCCGCGCGATCTCAAGATCGTCGACAAGGAGATTTCGTCGAGCCAGCTGCCAGTCGATGCTTCGCTGGCCATCGCCGAAAGCCAATTGCGCGTCATTCAGTCGAGCAGCGTGTTGACCAAGGTGATCGATCGCACAGGACTTGCCAAGGATCCGGAATTCAATGGTGACCTCAAGGAGCGAGGCCTTTTTGCGTCGATACAGGACCTCTTTTCTACCGATAGTACGCCAGATGAGACAACGCGTGAAACCGTTCTCCTGCGCAATCTCTACGACCATCTTGAGGTGGAGCGAAGCACCAAAAATTTCATCTTCAACATCACTGTGAAATCAAGGGATCCGCAGAAGGCGGCCTTGATTGCCAATACCGTATCCGATGTTTTCCGCGAGGAGCAGGGCAATATCCAGTCCGATACCGCACGGCAGGCCACTGAGTCGCTGACGGCGCGCCTCAATGACCTTCGAGCAGGCGTTCAGGATGCAGAGAATGCCGTGCAGAAGTTCAAGGCGGAAAATGACCTTGTCGACGTACAGGGCAGGTTGATCAGCGATGATGAAATCACCCGCACGAATGACGAGCTCACTCAGGCTCGCAACCAGACGATCCGCCTTAAGGCGCAGGCCGACTCTATCCGCAATACCTCGGTCGAAGGCGTGCTCGGCAACACGCTGCCGGAAGAATTCCGCTCCGGTGTCATCGTCGCCCTTCGCTCGCAATATGGCGCACTGAAGCAACAGGCGGATGGCCTCGCCACCAAGCTTGGACCGCGCCATCCGCAACTCATTCAGGCCCAGTCGCAGGGGGTTGGTGTCCGCAATGAAATCCGTAACGAGCTTGGCCGTATTGCATCTTCGGTGCAGGTGGAACTACAGCGTGCCACCCAGCAGGAACAGGACCTGTCGTCACGGCTGGCGCAGCTGAAAACGCGTACCGCCACCAACAACGAAGACATGGTCAAGCTGCGCGAGCTCGAACGGGAAGTCACCGCCAAGCGCGAAGTCTATGAAGCCTTCCTGTTGCGCGCAAAGGAGACTGGCGAACTCGAAGGTATGAACACAACGAATATCCGCGTCATTTCCCCGGCGCGTCCGGCGCTTGAAAGCACAGGCGGTTCGCGCAAACTCGTTGCAATTGGCGGCCTGCTCGGCGGGCTTTTGGCCGGTCTCGGCATTGCCGTGTTGCTCGGCATG
Organism: Phyllobacterium trifolii; assembly: GCF_014192095.1. Lineage (GTDB taxonomy): Bacteria > Pseudomonadota > Alphaproteobacteria > Rhizobiales > Rhizobiaceae > Phyllobacterium > Phyllobacterium trifolii. The sequence continues at coordinate 57,921 of NZ_JACHXN010000015.1, read as the reverse complement.
ATCGAAAGCTTCCGCGCTGGCAATCGCGCTCCTGCTTATGCCGAGGATGAACCGCCCGTCGATCCGGTGCCGCCATCCGGTACGAAGCGTACCGTTTCGCCCGAAAGCACTGGCTCTGTCTCTGCAGTACCTTCTGAATCTCGGCTTGGCGCAGCAATCCGGCGTGCACAGACACGGTCCATGATGTCGGATAAATCCGAAATCGAGAATTCACCGCATTCCGCTGATGACGAGGCGGCAATTGCCGAGTTTCTCTACGAACATGCTGACGCGCTGACCGAGCCACGCCATCATGACAATTCGAACATCGAGGAGATGTTGGCCGAGATCGCCGCGTTGCGCGAAGTCCTGCGTCTGCGCGCTGAGCGGAAGGCCGGCTGACCACTCAGGTTAAAATTCAGCCTGATGAGGTAGCTGGTGCGGGATTTCGAGGACCGGAGCGGAATGGACCTGAACGTCCATGAGCACCGGAAGCGGAGAAAGACCGCATCAGATGGCCATCAGGGTGGATTTTCTTGGCCGGTTTAATGCAAGCTTGGCGTCGGGCCTTGCCCTTTGTCATCAATGACGTAGCCGCGATAAAACCGATCCAGCGTAAAGGGCGCGGACAATGGATGCGGCTCATCCTTGGCGATCGTCCAGGCGAAGCATTTTCCTGAAATCGGCGTCGCCTTGAAGCCGCCGTAGCACCAGCCGGTGTTGAGATACATGCCCGGCAGCGGGCCCGTTGTGATGATCGGCGAGCCGTCCATTGTCATGTCCATGATCCCGCCCCACGAGCGCAGTAGCTTGACGCGCGCCAGTGCCGGGATAAGCGCAACGAACTCGCTCATCACATCCTCCACCACCGGCAGGTTGCCGCGCTGCGCGTAGGAATTATAGCCGTCGATGTCGCCGCCAAAAACGAGGCCACCCTTGTCGGACTGGCTGAAATAGAGATGACCCCCGCCGAACGTCGCCACTGTATCGACCACAGGCTTCAGCGCTTCCGAGACGAAAGCCTGCAGCACATGCGATTCAAGTGGCAGGCGGTCAATACCGGCGCGCCGCATAAGCTCGCTGGTGTGTCCGGCGACGGCACAGCCAACCTTCTTGGCATTGATTGGCCCGCGTGTTGTCATGACGCCTGTGACCGTATCGCCATCCTTCAGGAAGCTGGTGACCTCGCAATTCTCGATAATATCGACGCCGAGTTGGTCAGCGGCGCGCGCGTAACCCCAGACGACCGCATCATGCCGTGCAGTTCCGGCACTACGCTGCATCAAACCGCCAAGAATCGGAAAGCGCGCATTAGTGCTGATGTCCAGTCCGGGGATAAGTTTCTTGATTTGCTGCGGATTCATCAATTCGCAATCGATGCCGTTGAGCCGCATCTGGTTGCCGCGCCGCGCATAGATATCGAGCTGCGGCAGCGTGTGAGCCAGATTCACCACGCCGCGCTGCGAGAACATTACGTTGTAGTTGAGGTCGTGCGACATGGTTTCCCATAGTTTCATCGACGCTTCGTAGAAATGCTGGTTCTCTGAAAGAAGATAGTTGGAGCGAATGGCCGTGGTGTTACGGCCGATATTTCCGGATCCGAGCCAGCCCTTTTCAACGACCGCGATATTGCGCATGCCGTGTTCCTTGGCCAGATAGTAGGCGGTAGCAAGCCCATGCCCGCCGCCGATGATCACCACGTCATAGGCTGGTTTCGGATCGGGCTTGCGCCAGGCGGGTTTCCAGTCCTTGTTACCGTTGAGAGCATTTTTCAAAAGGCTGAAAGCTGAATAGCGCATAGGTGTTCCTGGATTCGTTATATCGCGATCATGCTTGGATTCATCGGCTTAGCCAAGACGTTCCTTTGCAACGACCATGTGCGTAGTTCGACGGGGCTCATGAGAGATAGGTTTGATTGCAGGGAGCTAAGTTCTGCAATGTTGACGATTATCAATGCAGCCCACAAATCTCCCTCATGGTGAGCCCCGTCGAACCACGCACTATCGCAATGCGACAATTACAGGCCGCAGCCGGGATATTGCCGCATTGCGATCCGCACCCGCTTTCGCTATTGCGTCAGTGAACGCCGTTATGGCGGTATTGTTGGCGCGTAAAATCAACAGAATGGCGCTCAAAACCGTGAAGTTCCAGGAGCAGCACATGGCAGTGACGATCAATGGCAAGGAAATTGCCGAGGACGTGGTTTCGAAGGTCAAAGCTTCTGCCGCCGATCTGATCGAAACCAGCGGGATCACACCCGGCATCGCCGTTGTCATCGTTGGCGAGGACCCGGCCAGTCAGGTCTATGTTGCGTCAAAGGGCAGGAAGGCGCGTGAATGCGGCTTTCACTCCGTTCAATATACTTTGTCGGAGGATACTCCAGAGGACGAGCTCGTCGCGCTGGTTGAAAAACTCAATGCCGATCAGCTGATCCATGGCATCCTCGTCCAGCTTCCTTTGCCGAAACACATCGATTCCGGCCGTATCATCCAGACGATCTCGCCGGACAAGGATGTTGACGGCTTCCATTTCGTCAATGTCGGCAAGCTGGGCACCGGCGAAATCGAGACGGCTTTCGTACCCTGCACCCCAGCCGGGTCGATGCTGTTGATCGAGCGTATCCTGGGACGTGATCTTTCCGGCCTCAATGCGGTGGTCATCGGCCGTTCCAACATCGTCGGCAAGCCGATGTTCAACCTTTTGCTCGCCCACAATGCCACAGTTACCATTGCGCATAGCAAGACCAAGGATCTCGCCGCCCTTTGCCGGACAGCCGATATTCTGGTTGCTGCCGTCGGCAGGCCGCAAATGGTCAAGGCCGATTGGGTCAAGCCCGGCGCAACGGTTATCGATGTCGGTATCAACCGCATTCCAGCTCCCGAAAAGGGCGAGGGAAAGACCCGCCTCGTTGGTGACGTGGACTTCGCTGACGTGTCGACGGTCGCTGGTGCTGTTACGCCGGTTCCGGGTGGCGTTGGGCCCATGACCATCGCCATGTTGATGGCCAACACGCTTGTCGCCGCCTATCGCTCGGTCGGCGAAGTGCCACCGCGCTTCTGATCCATTTGCTCTTACAGGGAATCCGGTTAGAACAACGCATGCCAGAAGCCCTCAAAGTCACCAGAACCTTTGCCTTTCTGCTCGTCGACAGATTCCCGATGTTCAGCCTCGCGGCGGCTATCGATACCATGCGCACGGCCAACCGCATGTCGGAGGAGGCGTTCTATTCCTGGACTACCGTTTCCGCCAATGGCGCAGCGGTGACCGCTTCAAACGGGCTCGAAATCAACGTTCAATATGCGCTGGCGGATTTGCCCAGCGCCGACATCACCTTCATTTGCGCCGGGTTGACGACTGAATTTGACGACAAGGCCAAGGTCATCGCCACCCTGCGCACCCTGGGACGTCGCGGCGCCGTGCTCGGCGGACTGAATGTAGGCAGTTACATTCTGGCGGAGGCGGGGCAGTTGGAAGGTCATCGCTGCACCATACACTGGGAAAATCGCGCCGGCTTTCAGGAGCGGTTTCCGCAGATCGAGTGCACCGGCAATGTCTTCGAAATCGATCGAAAGCGCTATACCTGCGCCGGAGGTACGACTTCGATCGATTTGATGCTGGATATCATCAAGCAGGACTTCAGCCCGGCGCTTGCCAATGAAGTGGCGAACCAGTTCCATCATGAACGCATTCGCTCGCAGACCGACCGCCAGCGTGTCGGTCCCGAACGTGATCTCACCGGCAAGTCGGAAAAGCTGCGCAAGATCGTCGAGCTTATGGCGGACAATCTCGAACAACCGAAATCAGCTGTGCGTCTTGCCAAGGCCGTTGGCCTGTCGGTCCGGCAGGTGGAGCGGTTGTTCCTGCGCCATCTCAACATGACGCCGGGCCGTTATTACATGAGCCTCCGCCTGGAGCGGGCGCGTGAACTGTTGCGCCAGACCCATTCGCCCATTCTGGACGTGGCGCTCGCGACAGGCTTCACGTCGCATTCCTATTTTGCCCAGAGTTACCGTGCGCAATTCGGGCGCTCACCCTCGGACGAGCGCCGTACGACTTACTGATCAACCGAAAACTGAAGCGCCGTTTTCCGCCTTCCCAACAACATTGCGGAAGGCTGCGAAGAGTTCGCGCCCCATGCCGTAGCTGTTGTGGCTGATATCAACGTCCGGCGTCGGGCGCGCTGCGAGGACCTCAGGATCTTCAAGCACGTCGAGCGTGCCGATTTCGGCATCGAGTCGAACCACATCGCCATCCCGGATCTTGCCGATGATGCCGCCATCGAGCGCTTCCGGCGTCACATGAATAGCCGCCGGAACCTTGCCGGACGCGCCGGACATGCGCCCGTCCGTGACCAGGGCAACCATATGGCCGCGATCCTGCAGCACGCCTAGGGCAGGGGTGAGCTTGTGCAGTTCAGGCATGCCATTGGCGCGAGGCCCCTGGAACCGCACGATCGCGACGAAATCGCGGTCGAGCTTTCCGGCCTTGAACGCGTCCTGCAGCGCTGCCTGGCTGTCGAACACGATCGCGGGCGCCTCGATGATGTGCCGGTCGGCTTTCACGGCTGATGTCTTGATCACCGCCGTGCCGAGGTTGCCCTTGAGCATCTTGAGACCACCCGTAACCTGGAACGGCTGCTTGCAGGTAGACAGCACTTTTTTGTCGGCGCTTTCCGCAGCGACCGGTTCGCGCAACACCGTGCCGTTTTCACCGAGCTTCGGCTCGATCGTATAGGCGCGCAAACCCTCTGTTCCGCCCCAGACCGTCTTGACGTCTTCGTGCAAGAGGCCGCCGTCGAGCAACTCGCGTATAATATAACCCATGCCACCGGCGGCATGAAAATGGTTCACGTCGGCAAGACCATTGGGGTAAACGCGCGCCAGCAACGGCACGACGTCGGAGAGATCGGAAATGTCCTGCCAGGTCAGCTTGATGCCGGCGGCCGCCGCCATGGCGACGAGGTGCATCGTATGATTGGTCGAGCCACCCGTGGCGTGCAGGCCGACAACGCCATTGACGATACTGCGCTCATCGATCATTTCACCGACCGGCGTGTACTCATTGCCAAGCGCCGTAATCGCAAGCGCCCGCTTCGCCGCTTCACGCGTCAGCGCGTCGCGCAAGGGCGTGCCCGGATTGATGAACGACGAACCCGGCATGTGCAGACCCATGATCTCCATCAGCATCTGGTTGGAATTCGCCGTGCCATAGAAGGTGCAGGTGCCAGGCCCATGATAGGACTTGGATTCGGATTCGAGCAGTTCTTCGCGCCCGACCTTGCCTTCCGCATAGAGCTGGCGCGTCTTGGCCTTCTCGTCATTGGGAAGGCCGGTGGTCATTGGGCCTGCGGGAATGAACACTGCAGGGAGATGGCCGAAGGTAAGCGCGCCGATCACGAGGCCCGGTACGATCTTGTCGCAGACGCCGAGATAGACCGCCGCGTCAAACATGTCGTGCGACAGGCCGATGGCGGTCGCCATGGCAATAACGTCGCGCGAAAACAGCGAGAGCTCCATGCCGGGCTGGCCTTGCGTCACGCCATCACACATGGCGGGCACGCCGCCCGCGACCTGGGCCACACCGCCGGCCTCTTTGGCTGCTGCCTTGATCAGCTGCGGATAGGTCTCAAACGGCTGGTGTGCCGAGAGCATGTCATTGTAGGAGGTGATGATGCCGAGGTTCGGCACGACATCGCCAGCGAGCGCCGCCTTGTCGGAAGGGCTGCAGGCTGCAAACCCATGGGCGAGATTGGCGCAGGCGAGCGCCGAACGCTTTGGCTTGCGCGATGCCGCTTCGCGAAGATGATCGAGATAGACATCGCGTGTCGGCTTCGACTGTTCGCAGATGCGATGGGTAATGCTTTTCACCCGTTGCAGGACGGTCATTTCATGTCTCCTTATGGCGTTTGCCCGGAAGCTTGGGAGCCTTCCCGGCAATCACACGCTCCGAGCCTCAGGGAGCCCAGAAAATCTCGAGCTCAATCGGCTCGTATCGCAATATCGCGCGTATCGGCATGTCGGTTGTCGCGCCACGTCCAAGAGCCGCCTCAAGGGTCGTACGCTTGCCCGCGCCTTCAATATGCAGCGCCACGAAACGTGCATTGACGATTGCTGGCAGTGTCAGCGTCAGCCTTGGCTCGCCTGCGCCTTCTGCATGCATCGGCAGCACCAGCTCTGGCTGATCTGGCGATATCGCATCGCTCAATCGGTCTCCGCCGGGAAAGAACGACGCGGTATGACCATCGCCGCCCATGCCGAGAATGACGACATCGAATGGCTGTCCAATCCCCGCAATGGCTTGCCCTGCCATTTTAGCACCCTCTTCGACGTTCGGCGCGTGATTGTAGAGTCCTACAAACTTGGCCTTGATCGCGTGATTCTGCAGAAGCATTTCTGTCACGAGCTTCTGGTTTGAACGGTCGCTGGTCGGCGGTACGAAGCGCTCGTCCACCAGCGTGATCGTGATCTTGTCCCACGGCAAATCCTTGAGTGACAGCACCTTGAAAAACCGGGCAGGGGTTGTGCCGCCCGATACGGCCAGCACAGCCTTGCCGCGTGCCTCCACTGCGTCCGCCAGACGCGCCGCGACTGTCGAAGCGAGGGCTTCGGCAAGCGCATTGCCATCGGCAAAACTGTTCAGTCGCGGATCTGCTGTCATGGGATCAAATTTCACTCAGGTTCATGCCATGTGCGGTTGTCGCGTTCGATAAGCGCGATGGCCGCCGATGGACCCCACGTGCCGGCGGTATAGCCTGCCGGTGGCTGTTCGGTTTCGGCCCATGCCTTCAGGATCGGGTCCACCCATTGCCACGCTGCGACCACTTCATCGCGCCGCATGAACAGTGTCTGGTTGCCGCGTACTACATCCATGATCAACCGTTCATAGGCGTCGGGGCTACGCGCGGTGAAGGATTCGGCAAAGGTCATGTCCAGAGGAACGTGACGCAGGCGCATGCCGCCCGGACCCGGGTCCTTGATCATCATCCACTGCTTGACGCCCTCGTCCGGCTGCAGGCGGATGACGAGCTGGTTGGCGACAACGCGGCCGGCACTCTCACCGAAGATCGAATGCGGGATAGGCTTGAACGACACGACGATTTCGGAAGCACGTGATGCCAGGCGCTTGCCGGTACGCAGATAAAACGGCACCCCGGCCCAGCGCCAGTTGGCGATTTCGGCCTTGATGGCGACGAATGTTTCGGTGTTGCTGGGGTGTTCCAGCTCTTGTATGTAGCCCTTCACTGCGCCGCCTGAAGAAGCGCCAGCACGATATTGGCCGCGGACGGTAAGCTCGTCGGCGTTCTTCGACGTTATCGGGCTGAGCGAACGCAGCACCTTCAACTTTTCGTCGCGCACTGCATCCGCATCCATCGATGCCGGCGGCTCCATAGCCACGAGGCAGAGCAGCTGCATGATGTGATTTTGCACCATGTCGCGAAGTGCACCCGCCGTATCGTAATAGCCAGCACGATTTTCCAGCCCCACAGATTCAGCAACGGTAATCTGCACGTGGTCGATATGGGCCGAATTCCAAAGAGGTTCATACAGCGCATTGGCAAAGCGCAGCGCCATCAGGTTCTGCACAGTCTCCTTGCCAAGATAGTGATCGATGCGGAAAATCTGCTGCTCGTGAAAAACGTGGCCGATCGTATCATTGAGTGCGATGGCTGACTGAAGGTCGCGGCCAATCGGCTTCTCGACGATAATACGCGTATGGTCATGGACGAGCTTGTAGCTCTTCAGGCGGCTTGAGATATCGGCGAAGAGCGATGGGCTGACAGCAAGATAAAAGGCGCGGACGCGTTTGGTATCATTACCGATCTCGGTTTTCAGCTCCTCCCAGCCATTGTCGGAGGTGGCATCGACCGCGACATAGGACACACGCGCCAGAAACTGATCGACCTGCTTCTGGTCGAATTCGCTTGGCTTCACGAATTCCTTGATCGCGCTTTCCGCGAACTTGCGGTAATCGTCGTTTGAGATGGGCGAACGGGAGGCGCCGATAATGCGGGTCGGTTCTGAAAGCTGGCCATCGCGCTGGCGTTGATAAAGCGCCGGGATCAGCTTGCGCTCGGCAAGGTCGCCGGTACCTCCGAACACGATACAATCAAAGGGATCAACCGGGATAATCTGACTTGTCATGGGAGAGTCTCGCTATGCCTGACTTTGCGGGTTGTATAATCTAATCGATTTAAAATGACCAGTCCTGAAGCACAAACTGCGTCAAAATGCATTTCCAATTCGTATCCTTTCCAATAGGCTTGCAACGAATGGGATGTGATCATGGTACATAATCTATCCAGAGTTGTCGCACAGGATAAGCATTTCCTGAATATCATGAATGGCAGACCTGTTGCCGCATTAAGCCAGGAAACGATCACTGTTTTGTGTCCGTCCGATGGCTTGGCCTTTGCGACCATTCCGGCGTGCGATGCCGATGATGTGGATCGTGCCATACGCGCCGCGCGCGGGTCCTTCGATCATGGCTCTTGGTCAAGGATGCCAGCCTTCGAACGCGGTAGGCTGTTGACGCGGCTCGGGCACTTGATCGAACAGCATGGTGATGAACTTGCAGCGCTCGAATCGCGCGATACCGGTAAACCAATTCGCCAGGGCAAAGCCGACGTTGCTGCCGCCATGCGTTATTATGAATTCTACGGCGGTGCCGCCGACAAGATCCATGGCGATACGATCCCGTTTCTCGACGGCTATACGGCGCTGACCCTGCGCGAACCGCATGGCGTCGTTGCCGGGATCATTCCGTGGAATTACCCGATGCAGATTATGGCGCGCGTGGTTGGCGCGGCGCTTGCCATGGGCAACACGCTGGTCATCAAGCCAGCCGAAGATGCATCGCTCTCGACAATCCGTATCGGCGAACTTGCCATCGAGGCAGGTTTTCCGGAGGGCGTGCTCAATGTCATCACCGGCTATGGCCGCGAAGCAGGTGCAGCCCTTTCAGCGCATCCCGGCGTTGACTATGTGACATTCACTGGTTCTCCTGCAACCGGCACAGCCATCCAGCAGGCCGCCGCCGCGAATAATCGCGGCGTTACGATGGAACTTGGCGGCAAGTCACCGCAGATTATCTTTGCCGACGCGGATATTGAAAAGGCGCTCCCGGTTCTCGTCAATGCAATCATCCAGAACGGTGGGCAGACCTGCTCGGCCGGTAGCCGCATTCTCATCGAGCGCCGGATCTACGATGAGGTCGCAGCAGCGCTGGGCGAGCGTTTCGGCAAGCTCGTTGCCGGCCCACACGATGCCGATCTCGACCTTGGGGCGATGATCAATCCGACACAGAAACGCAAGGTTGAAAATTACGTCACGTCGGCTGCCGAAGCAGGCATTAATGTTATTGCGCAGGGTTCCATCGACGTCCACGCCCCGGCCACCGGCTACTATGTAGCACCAGTGCTGTTTGGCGCCGTCGATCCGACGGCCATTATCGCCCAGGAGGAGGTTTTCGGCCCTGTGCTCACGCTGTTCGCGTTTGACGACGAGCAGGAGGCAATAGGGCTCGCCAACCACACGGAATATGGCCTTGTAGCGGGTATCTGGACCAAAGACGGTGCGCGCCAGCATCGCGTTGCCAAGCGCGTGCGTGCGGGTCAGGTCTTCGTCAATGCCTACGGCGCGGGCGGTGGCGTCGAACTGCCATTTGGCGGCTTCAAGAAATCCGGTCATGGTCGCGAAAAGGGTTTCGAGGCCCTCTACGACATGTCCGCGACCAAGACGATCATCTTCCGTCACGAATGATCAAATCCACCTATGACAACCAGCATGTATGAGGAGAAGACATGAAGCGTTTGGCAGGCAAGACAGCAATCATCACCGGAGGCGCGTCGGGTTTTGGCGAGGCAATGGCCAAGCGCTTTGCGGGGGAAGGCGCCAATGTCGTTGTTGCTGATCTGAACCTTGTGGGCGCCGAGAAGGTCGCCGCGGATATTGGCAAGACCTCCGTTGCCGTTCATGCCGACGTTACGCGCAAGGAGGAAGTGGACGTTATGGTAAAGGCGGCAATGGACGCGTTTGGCCGGATCGACATCATGGTGAACAATGCCGGCTTCACCCACCGCAATGGCTCGATGCTCGGCGTTGACGAGGCGACGTTCGATCTCATCACCGGCGTCAACATGAAAGCGATTTACTATTCCGCGCTTGCCGTGGTGCCTATCATGGAAAGGCAGGGCGGTGGCTCGATCATTACGACCGCCTCGACGGCGGGCCTGCGCCCGCGGCCTGGTCTCACTTGGTACAATGCGTCGAAAGGTTGGGCGATCAGCGCCACCAAATCCATGGCGATCGAACTCGCACCTAAAAACATCCGGGTCAATTGCCTGTGCCCGGTCGCGGGCGAAACCCCGATGCTTGGCCTGTTCATGGGTGAAGACACGCCGGAAAAGCGTGCGCAGTTCAAGGCGACGGTTCCGCTTGGCCGCCTGTCCACACCACTCGACGTCGCCAATGCAGCATTGTGGCTCGCCTCGAGCGAGGCCGACTTTATTACCGGCGTTGCACTGGAAGTTGATGGCGGGCGCTGCATCTGATCGAACGATAAACCTTGAAACATGGGCTAGGTGGGCTACATTACCAGTGTAGCCAAATTTCCCCCTGTGCTGCCCTGGCCCCTTCGGACCCCCGTGGCGCTCCCATCTTTCAAGGACATAAACATGACATCGAAACCTGTCTGGTTCATCACTGGCTGTTCAACCGGCTTTGGCCGCGAACTTGCGCGCCATACGCTTGAGCTTGGTTGTCCGACCGTTGTCACCGCTCGCAACGTTTCACAGATCGAAGACATTGCCAAAGGCCATGAGGACAATGCGCTTTTGCTGAAGCTCGACGTGACCAAGCCTGAGGATATTGAAAACGCCGTAAAGGCGACATTGGAGCGTTTTGGCCGCATCGACGTGCTCGTCAACAATGCCGGCATCGGCTATTTCGCCTCCTTCGAGGAGAGCGAGATGGAAGAGGTGCGGCAGATGTTTGAAATCAACGTCTGGGGTCTCGCAAATATGACGCGTGCAGTCCTGCCAACCCTCCGGAAACAGCGCTCGGGCACCGTCGTGAATATCTCTTCACAGGGTGGTTTGGTGGCCAACCCTGCCGTCAGTTTCTACACCGCGACCAAATTCGCCGTTGAAGCGCTATCGGAAGCTCTTTCAAAGGAAATCGCGCCCCTCGGGCTCAAGGTGCTTATCGTCGAGCCAGGTCCATTCCGCACCGATTGGGCGGGCCGCTCCGCCAATGAAGCCAAGCACACGATTGAAGATTATCGCGCCACGTCCGGCCAGCGTGCTGAGATGATCCGTAATATCAGTGGCAATCAGCCGGGTGATCCGGTCCGTGCGGCCAAGGCGATCGTCCAGGCGGTCGAAGCCAAGGATCCGCCGTTGCGCCTGCTGCTCGGCAAACAGGCTTTCCAGAACGCCCATGCCAAGATTGCCGACCTTCAGAAGGATTTCGGCGCTTGGGAAAAGGTGACGTTGGGTGCGGATTACCCGGACGCCTAAGTCACGATCGGGTAGGCAGAAAAAGGCCGGCAAAGCCGGCCAATTTGTTCTAATGCCTGCTTCTAGATTAGATGCCGCAAGATCAGGAACAGCGTGAACGACAGTGCGATCGAGACCGGCAAGGTCAAGATCCACGCCATCGCGAGGTTTCGCACGGTTGACATCTGCAACCCTGAACCATTGGCGACCATCGTACCGGCAACGCCCGACGACAGGATGTGTGTTGTACTCACCGGCAAGCCCAGGCTATCGGCGGTAAAGATCGTCCCCATCGCCACAAGTTCTGCCGATGCGCCTTGCCCATAGGTCAGGTGGGTCTTGCCGATCTTTTCGCCGACGGTGACGACAATGCGCTTCCAGCCGACCATGGTGCCAAGACCGAGAGCTAGCGCCACGGCGACCTTCACCCAAGTCGGGATGAACTTCGTCGCGTTGTCGATGGCCTTGTGGTAGGACTTCACGGCTGTCATTTCTGCATCCTGCAGCGGCAGGGGCTTCTGTTTCTCGACCAGTTTCAGCGCCTCGCCGATCAGGTACATATCATTGCGCGTGTTGCTGACCATGCCGTTTGGCACGTTGGCGGCCGAACCGTAGGGCGAGATCGACGCGCTCGTATCATCGATGAAGCGCGGCAATGCGGCGGACATCTCGTCGCTCCATGTCTTGGTGCGAACCGCATTGTTGACCACCTCGCGGGCATCGGTGACTGCAACTTCCGGCTTGGCATACTTGTGCAACGCCGTGCTCGCCGCGGTCGAAGCGGCCTTGTAGGCCTCAAGATAATTGACGTCCGGCGTGCGGTTCAGGGCAAAAGCGGTCGGAACGACGCCGATCAGGATCAGCATGATCAGGCCCATGCCCTTCTGGCCGTCGTTCGAGCCATGGGCAAAGGAAACGCCTGTGCAGGTGAAGATGAGCAGAGCCCGGATCCACAAGGGCGGCGGGGTATTGCCCTTCGGCGCCTCATAAAGCGCCTTGCTCTTGACGAGGACCTTCATCACCAGCAGAAGCAGCGCGGCGACGCCAAAGCCAACGAGCGGCGAGATTAAAAGGGACATGCCGACTTCGGTCGCTTTGGACCAGTCGACGCCGCTCGTCACGGTGCCAGCCGGAGCCAGAAACTGGTTGGCAAGGCCCACACCGACGATCGATCCGACCAGCGTGTGCGAACTTGAAGAAGGAATGCCCAGATACCAGGTGCCGAGGTTCCACAGGATCGCAGCGATCAAAAGTGAGAACACCATCGCAAGACCGGCACTGGAGCCAACCTGCATGATCAGTTCCACCGGCAGCAGCGAAATGATACCGAAGGCAACAGCGCCGCTCGCCGTCATCACGCCGAGGAAATTGAAGAAACCGGACCAGATCACGGCAAGTTCGGCCGGCAGCGAATTGGTATAAATCACCGTCGCCACGGCGTTTGCCGTATCGTGGAAGCCGTTGACGAATTCGAAGCCGAGCGCGATGAGCAGCGCCAGGCCGAGAAGTATCCACGGCACCGCGACTGAGCTGGTCAACTCATTGGTGAGGGAATAACCGACATAAACAAACCCGGCGAGGAGGATGGCTACTACAGCATAATTCGGCCATTGACCGAGACTGCTTGGTTTGTCGAGTGGATGCTCAGCGCGCAGACTGGCATCAGTTGCGTTACTTACCGTCATGACCAGATCCCCAAATGGTTAATGCGGAAAGGCTATGACCCTCACGTGAACCCTTGATGACAAGACGAGGCTCAATTCGGACTACCTTAGGCTTAGAACACCTGCTTCTCCGTTATGACGAACCCCCACCTCTCCGTCATCCTCGGGCTTGACCCGAGGACCCACGGCAAAGGAGAACTACAGGTCCCCTGACGCGCTTGTTGCGCCGTGCCAATGGAAATCAGGGCACCTTAGTCATGGGTCCTCGGGTCAAGCCCGAGGATGACGGAGAGGGTAGTTCCTTATGAAGGAGTGAGTGACGCTCTACGATGGGAACCTCGTTGAAAATGCGGCCTCCGTCTTCAAACCAGACAGCACAACTTGCGCGAAACGCCCGGAAACACTATCGCTTTTCAAACACAAGATTTTGGAAGCGCCATGCATAAAGTCGTCATCAGCGGTACGGGCGTTTTCACGCCGGAACAGTCCATCAGCAATGCCGAACTGGTGGAGGCGTTCAACACCTATGCCACACGGCAGAACGAGCTCTACGCCGATGAAATCGCCGCCGGCACACGCGCGCCGATGACCATGTCGGCGGAGGATTTCATCGTCCGCGCGTCCGGTATTGAAAACCGCTATGTCCTCAACAAATCCGGCATCCTCGATCCGGAGATCATGCATCCGGTCCTGCCCGAGCGCGCAGACGAGGATTTGTCCGTCATGGCGCAGATGGCCGTGCATGCCGCCAGTCTTGCCCTCGCCAAAGCCGGGCGGGATGTGTCGGATGTCGATGCCGTGATTTGCGCCGCTTCCAATCACGAGCGCCCTTATCCGGCCATTGCCATCGAGGTGCAGCAGGCACTGGGCATCGAAGGCTTCGGCTTCGACATGAATGTCGCCTGCTCGTCGGCCACCTTCGGTATCCAGGCCGCTGCTGACATGATCCGCTCCGGCTCGGCCCGCGCGATCCTCATGGTCAATCCGGAGATTTGCTCGGCGCATCTCGAATGGCGCGATCGCGACTGTCATTTCATCTTCGGCGATGTCTGCACCGCCGTACTGCTCGAGCGCGATGATCTGGCCACGGCAAAAGACCGCTTCGAGATCGTCTCGACTCGCTGCCTGACACAGTTTTCCAACAATATCCGCAACAATAATGGCTTCCTGCGCCGCACGCGCGAAGGCCACATGGCTGACCGCCGCGACATGCTGTTCAAGCAGGAAGGCCGCAAGGTGTTCAAGCAAGTGGTGCCGATCGTCTCCGACCTGATCCTCACCCACCTCGCCGACGAGAACATCGCGCCCGCGCACCTGTCGCGGCTCTGGCTGCACCAGGCCAACAAGGGCATGAACGACCTGATCGGCGTCAAGGTGCTCGGCCGCGAGCCGGAACCCGGCGAACAACCGAACATCCTGCAGGACTATGCCAATACGTCATCCGCCGGCTCGATCATCGCCTTCTCGAAATATTCCGACGATCTGGCTCCCGGCAGCCTCGGTGTCATCTGCTCCTTCGGGGCAGGGTATTCGGTTGGAAGCGTGATTGTGCGGAAGGTTTAGGATAATTTGAGAAGAACTGACCAACCAGTGCCTTCGGGTCAGGGAATTGCCCGGAGGAGGGGATAGCGCATCGCCATAGTTCGAGAAAAACGGCAATGCTCTCGAGCGGTCGGAGCGCTTATATGAGCGGCGGTCGAAGCCGCCGCTCATATCCGCAAAAAATTGCAATTTTCAACACGTCATGCGTCGAACACCAACAGTCTGCTCAGCTGTTGTCCACTGACGGATGAATTAACAGTTAGATAGACAGTGCCGCCATGGTAATCTATCCGGAACGGTCCTCCCCCTGTTCCGCCGCCGCTGATATTGTCCATCGTAAAATCGTCAATTCGGGTCAGGTCGACTTTGTCGCCCTCGGCAAGGGAAAACCCATTGATTGTGTCTCCACTAATATCCGCCAGTTGTTCATAGAAGAACCTGTCTGTACCCGCGCCGCCATTCATTTCGTTGACTTGCGCGTTCCCCCAAATTGTATCGTTGAATTGGCTGCCGACGACGTTCTCGATAAATTGGTATGTATCGCCAACTGCCGCACCGCCTCCTTCTCCAGTTTTCAGATTAACTGTCGTGTCGCGGGCCGAGGCCGAATAGTCTACCGTATCTTTCCCCGCTCCTCCGTCCATCGCGTTGTTGCCCGAGCTGAAATAGAATGTATCGTTGCCGTCGTCCCCGAAAAGCTTGTCGTGGCCGGCCTCGCCATAAATCTGATCGTTGCCCTCACCACCGCGAATGTCGTCGACACCGTCACCGCCATACAGCACGTCATGCCGCCGCCGCCGAATATGTCGTCATCACCGCCCATACCCAAAATTTTGTTGGCGCCGGCATTGCCGGTCAGCACATCGTTGAACTCCGAGCCGACGAGATTTTCGAAGCCGCTGACCGCCGTATCGCCTTGAGCGTGGCCACCGGACGCCCTTTGAATTCCACCAAGCGGATTCAGAGTGACGCTTACGCCGAAGTTATTGGTCCCCACGGGGGAGTTGAGGTAGCCGAGCGTGTCATTCACGCCGAGACCGACATCGAGAAGTACGTCGGCTTCAGCGCCACCCTCAATATAGTCGTCGGCGAGCTGGCCGGTGATAATGTCATTGCCTCCCAGCCCCTCGTAATAATGATCGCTAGTAGGTGTACCTGGAAGTGGAAGTAGAAATGTTTCGGTGTTAGAACCGTTCGTTCTGGTCGTCCCCGTCACGCCGCCTACGCCAAGAATAACCTTATATGTTTCGGATAATGTTGCCATAATGAAAAACCCTCCCCGTGGTGAGAGGGCAAGCGCTGCCCTCTCGGGCTGCGGGGCGGTCAACCGTCATGGGGCCCTGAACCCCACAGTCGCAGTATAGCAGTATATACCTATATTTAGTTACATCCAAGTATAATCCGTAATATCTATCGCATAGTTCAGAATAACTACCGAAAACATATACTTAGACGCAAGAATTTGCGATTTTTTATTTATGGAAGTTTAGATTCTGTCCACCAGCGCATACCAGCTGAGCGCAAGGAATAACAGCGGCGCGCGGAACGTACGTCCGCCCGGAAATGCGGGCACTTTCAGCTCCTCCAGCAGTTTCAGCCGGTCACGGTTACCGGCGACGGTTTCTGCATAGAGCTTGCCGACGAAATTCGACAGCATCACCCCATGGCCGGAATAGCCCCCGGCCGAGATCACGTTCGGCATGACCTCGCGCACAAAGGGCTGGCGGGGCAGGGTGATGCCCACCGAACCGCCCCAGGCCTGGGTGATTTCGACATTGGCGAGCGCCGGGTAAATCTCGGCGATCTGGCGGCGAATATGGGTGCTGATGTCGAGCGGGTTGTCCGCCGTATAGGCCTCGCGCCCGCCAAACAGCAGCCGGCCATCCCTGGAGCGGCGGAAATAGCGTACGACAAAACGGGAATCGTCCACGCTCTCGCCGCCCGGCAGCACGGGACTATCGGTCCCGAGCGGCACTGTCGCCCCGATGAACGAGCGGATTGGCATCACATGCGAAGCGCTGATTGGTTCGAGATTTCCACCATAGGCATTGACCGCAATCAGGCACTTCGCCGCCGTCACATTGCCGAAAGGCGTCGTAACGGTCACGCGGCCGTTTTCGGATTTGATCCCCGTGACCTTGCTGTTCTCGTAGAGATGCGCGCCGGCCTGCGCCGCCGCCTTTGCTGTACCGACCACCAGCTTCATCGGCTGGATATGGCCGGTGCCCTTGTCATATGTTCCGCCGAGATAGCGCGTCGAACCAAGGCGTTCCGCGGTCTCCGCGGCGTCCATATAATGGATATGCGGATAGCCGAAACGTGTCGCCATCAGTTCCGCGTGCGCCCGATAGTCCTTCAGGTAGCGCTTCTTGTGCACGACGGACATTTGTCCCGGCACATATTCGATGTCGATCTTGTGCGTCTCGGCAAATTGCAAGAGATGGCTCTTGGCTTCCTCGGCGAGGTCGAACAACGCCTTGGCCCGCGTGAAACCATATTGCGCCTCGAGTTCTTCCGCCCAGGCGCGCTGACCGGTGCCAAGCTGGCCGCCATTGCGCCCCGATGCGCCGTCACCGAAGCGCCAGGCCTCGAGCAAGACCACGTCGACACCTGCCGACGCCAGGTGAACGGCAGCGGAGAGGCCGGTAAAGCCGCCGCCAATAATGACGACATCGGCGTTACGCGATCCATCCAGCGCCGGATATTCGGTACGGTCACTGATGGCTGACTCGTACCAGGAGATGCCAGGGGAAATGGGTGATTGATAGGGCATATTTGCAAACTTCTACATTGATCTGCTGCGCAACTGCTGTGCGTGGTTCGACAAGCTCACCATGAGGGAGGTGGTGCACTGCAAGCTCACCATGAGGGAGGTGGTGGACTGCAAGCAATCACCAACCTTCAGAACTTGGCCGCTTGCAATCAACTATCTCCCTCATGGTGAGCTTGTCGAACCACGCACAGCAGTTATGCCGCAAAAAGTATCCTCTTCCGGATCACACATTCAGCAGCAAAAACTCACGCTCCCACGGGCTGATGACCTCCATGAAGGTCTCGAACTCGGCGCGTTTGATTGCGGCGTAGGTGATTGCGAAGGATTCGCCGAGCATGGCCACCAGTTCCCTGTCCTGCTCGAACAGGATCGTCGCCTCGATCAACCCGCGCGGCAATTCGATCAGATTGTCGTTGACGGTCGTGGAGGCAGGCTCGTCCGGCTCGATCTTGTTGTTCATGCCGATCAGGCCGCAGGCGAGCGATGCCGCCAGTGCCAGATACGGGTTGGCATCGGAGGAGGGGATACGGTTTTCCACACGCCGCGCCGCAGGGTCCGAGCGCGGTACGCGAAATGCCGTGGTACGGTTGTCATAGCCCCATTTGACATTGACCGGTGCAGAGGCCGCCGGTGTCAGCCGCCGATACGAGTTCACATAGGGCGCAAACATCACCAGCGAGGCCGGGACATGCTTCTGCATGCCGCCGATAAAATGCCGGAACGCCGGGCTTTCCGTTCCATCCGGGTTGGAGAAAACATTGCGCCCGGTTTTCTTGTCGATGATCGACTGGTGGATATGCATCGCGGAACCCGGCTGGCCCTGTATAGGCTTCGCCATGAACGTCGCATACATGTCGTGCTTCAGCGCGGCTTCACGGATGGTGCGTTTGAACAAGAACACCTGATCGGCAAGCTCGATCGGATCGCCGTGCCGCAAATTGATTTCCAGCTGCGCGGCGCCTTCCTCATGGATCAGCGTGTCGATCTCGAGGCCCTGACTTTCGGAGAAATGATAGATGTCGTCGATGAGTTCGTCGAACTCGTTGACGCCGGCAATGGAATAACCTTGTCCGCCGCCGATCGCCCGGCCAGAGCGTCCGACAGGCGGGGTCAGGGGATAATCCGGATCGGGGTTTTTCTTGACGAGGTAGAATTCGATTTCCGGCGCGACGACCGCCTTCAGGCCCTTCCTCGCATAAGCGGCCATGACGCGCTTCAAGACATTGCGCGGGGTAAATTCCACGGCTTCCCCGTCTTTGTTGACGAGATCACAAATGACCTGCGCTGTCGGATCGCTTTCCCACGGCACTTCCGAAAGCGTGGAGAGATCCGGCATCAGTTTCAGATCGCCGTCGTCTTCGGGATAGGAGAAGCCATGCCCATCTTCCGGATAGGAACCGGAGATCGTCGCCATGAATACGGCGGAAGGCAGCGCCAGCGAGGTATTGGATGTGAATTTCTTCGACGGCATCATCTTGCCGCGCGCTACGCCCGCCTGATCCGGGGTTATGCATTCGATGTCCTCGATATCCCGCCAGGCCAGCCACTCGGAAGCTTCGCGCCAGTTCTTCACGCCGCGGGTTGCCTTGACATAGGCGGGCGTGCGCCGCCGGGTCCGTGCGGGTTTTTTCTCAGGAGTTTGGGAAGGCATCAATCACCAGAATAAGTTGCGATGGCAAAATGATAGAACAAAATATGACGGGATGGGAGGAGGGGGCGAGCAAATTGTCACGCCACTCGTTTCTATCAGGCATGAAAGGCTCTATCGGGCGAGATTTATCCCGAGAAGCCGCTTGTATTCGTTCTCGGCTACGCCGTAGAAACCATTGGCCTCGACCATGAGCCCGATACGATCGACAATGGTAATTTGTCCTCGCTTTGCCCGGATCAACCGTTTGTCTTCGAGGACATGCAAGGTTTCCGTCGCCCATGGCCGCCGCACTCCAAGCATGACCGACAGGAATTCGTGCGTCAGCATAATTTCTGGACCGTGGGTGCGGTCATGCACCATCAGGAGCCAGCGAGCCATTCTGGATGAGACGTCCGCCTGACTATTCGCCAATACGGTCGAGGCTGTCTGGATGATCATGGTTTGGACATAGAGGAGCAGGTAGTTGCGCAGTGGAGTGCTTGTTTCCATAGCGCGTTGAAGATGCACGGTAGCGATACTGTAACCGACACCAGCTACTTGGATGTAACTGTCGTGCGGCGATTGCATCCCGCCAAGAACGACTGAGAAACCCGTCATCCCGTCATTGCCGGACACGCCCACTTCGATGTCGCGGCCACTGGGCATTTTTGAGACGATCGAGGCAAGGCCCGTTTCAAGAAAGTACACCTCGGTGACGGGCGTTTGCGATTTCTCGATCACGTGCCTCAGCGGCAACTCCCTTGCTTCGAGATGAGGTGCCAGCAATTCAAAATCGCTCGCGTGCATATGCCTGAGAAGCTTGTTCTCAAACGCAAATTGTGAAGCTGACATTCTGTTCCCTTCCCGCGGGAACAGAGAATCCTGCGTGATGAAATGCTATAAGTATCTAAATAAAAAAATGACACAATACATTGTCCGCCAATGGACAATTGCAGAACTGCCCGTCATTATTTAACCGAATAGCCGGTTATATTTTCTCTGGATCGTATTGTGACACGGATCGCTAAATATAAAAAGGATTGCTTTATATTAGAGGATTCGAATCAATGCTTTGAATCAATTCTTTTGGCACAAGTGCGAGTTTTGATCGAAGACGAAGTTGTCGCATGTAATACATGTCCTGGTAAACGATTATTTGAGTTTTACGTGCGCAACGTTTCATCAATCTGATATATCACAAAAGTAAAGTTTTATTTCAAAAAACGTTTGTCCATTGACAGACAAAATTTGTAGTATTACATTGTTCCACAATCTGAAATAGCTATTGTATTGCCAAATTTGTTTAGTTCTTTCTGGAGGGGAAGACTTAAATGAATCATGTATACTATTTTTCGGGGGATAACATTCTACCCCTTTGCCAGAAGCGCTATGTCGGGCAATTAGGTTCGGATGTTGAGGAGCACAATCCAAAGTTTTGGTTTCTGTACTGACCAAAAAGACCCTTGTCGGAAAGTATGCTTTGCGTAAGGCTAAAAGACGTGAGCGCATGCATTTGAGGTTTCTGAGGTGCCACTAGACACTTGGGTGTCCGTCGCATTTCCCGAGAGCTCATGCACGGCATAAGGAGGAGACCATGCGTATCCACAAACCTATGCGTCCGACCGACTATCCAAGCCGGGGCTTCGATTGTCAGCTGGCCCTGGAAGCAGAGTTCCGGTGTGCGATCGAGATGCTTGCGAGCGAGGCAGGAGAAGCAGGATGGTTGGTGAATGAAACCACTCGAGCCATTGTCGGTCTTGCCCTTGCCTATGCGGCGGACCAGCATATGGATCGAACGCCTGCGGCGACCAAGAATATAAGACGTCTCTTCTTTAACTGAGCAGATGATTGGATGGTTTGAAGCGAATTTCCTTCGTTCGCTGCGGGGTCAGACAGCTCCAGTCATCGGTGCGTGGTTCGATGGCAAATCGAACCACGCACATTTGCGTCTTGACCCAAAAACCGCCCGCAATTGCTTGGGAGCGGTTCTGCGAGCCGTGGTGGCCCCAGACCGAAGCCAGAGAAGGCCACGGGCGAAATTACTGCCTTGTTACAACAACCGGGATAAGAAGATCGCCCCAGTTGCCGTCGCCGCCATGGTGACGGGCGGAACGGACCAGTTCCACGGACACGCCGGCGTCAACCGCCTTCATAACGGATTGGTTGAGGCGATGCAGGTCATTGGCGACCATGCGAATGACAGCCTGCTGGTCTGGATTCATGGCCGATGATTGCTCCTCGGCCCGTTCCTTGACGCGTGTCTGCGGTGCCATGATTTTTCTCCTTGGCGTTTTGTTATTTTACTCTGCAGCCGGGCGGAACTGTGCCGTCTCGGTGGATTCCTTCATCGCCGTCGTCGATGACTTGCCGCCGGTGATTGCCAGTGAAACCGCATCGAAATAGCCGGTGCCGACTTCGCGCTGGTGCTTGGTCGCCGTATAGCCATTGGTCTCGGCGGCAAACTCAGCTTCCTGCAGTTCCGAATACGCCGACATCTGCCGGTCCTTGTAACCGCGGGCGAGTTCGAACATGCCGAAGTTGAGCTGATGGAAGCCGGCCAGCGTAATGAACTGGAATTTGTAGCCCATCGCCCCGAGCTCGCGCTGGAACTTGGCGATCGTTGCCTCGTCCAGATGCTTCTTCCAATTGAAGGAAGGCGAGCAATTATAGGCGAGCAGCTTGTTCGGATGCTCCTTGCGCACACCTTCAGCGAAGCGCTTGGCCTGCTCAAGGTCCGGCTTCGAGGTCTCGCACCAGATCATGTCGCAGTGCGGCGCATAGGCGATGGCCCGGGCGATGCAAGGCTCCAGTCCGTTCTTGACCTGATAGAAGCCTTCGGTCGTCCGTCCGGCATCGTAATCGACAAACGGCTGATCGCGTTCATCGATGTCCGACGTCAAGAGCTTGGCAGCCTCCGCGTCGGTGCGGGCGATGACGAGTGTCGGCGTTCCCATGACGTCGGCGGCGAGCCGCGCGGCGTTGAGATTGCGAATGTGCGCAGCCGTGGGGATCAGAACCTTGCCGCCAAGATGGCCGCACTTCTTTTCCGAAGCGAGCTGGTCTTCGTAATGAACACCGGCAGCGCCAGCTTCGATAAAAGCTTTCATGATCTCGAAGGCATTCAGCGGTCCGCCAAATCCTGCTTCCGCATCGGCAACGATGGGTGCAAACCAGGTCTCGACCGAAAGGCCCTTGCCCTCCGCAGTCTCGATCTGGTCAGCGCGCTGCAGCGTCTTGTTTATGCGCTTGGCCAGTTCCGGCGCGGCATTTGCCGGGTAGAGCGATTGGTCAGGATACATGGCTGAAGCTGTGTTTGCATCTGCAGCCACCTGCCATCCGGAAAGATAGATTGCCTTGAGGCCTGCGCGAACCATCTGCATAGCCTGGTTGCCCGAGAGAGCGCCCAGCGCATTGACGAAACCTTCTTCGTGGATGAGCTTCCAGAGCCGGTTGGCACCGTTTTCAGCGAGAGTATGCTTGATCTGAACCGAGCCTCTGAGGCGCTGGACATCGTCAGGTGTATAGGGGCGTTCGATACCGTCATAGCGGCCCTCCGGTGCGTTTAGTACGAGGTTGTAAAAATCAGTCATTACTATCTCCACAAAGAATTTTATCCCGCCGTGGTCTGTCTGATAGGGAGGTTTGACGACCGCGTTGATATGACTAAATTTACATTGCATCGCGATATGATCCAGAAATATCGCGTATTTCGATGATTCTATCGAGTTATGCTGTTGCGTGTTTGACAAATCCGCTTTGTAAATTTGTAAAATTTGTAATATTCTGCGACGCTGACAAATTGTGTAAATCTTGTCATAACCGGCCTGCATTACTGCTGTGCGTGGTTCGACAAGCTCACCATGAGGGATGTGGATTGATGGCGAGGCCAATCGGAAACCTTGCAGAATGTGGCTTCTTGCAATCAGCCCAAGTCCCTCATGGTGAGCTCGTCGAACCACGCACAGCAGCGATGCAGGCAATAGTGAGGCTCCATGGCTGAAGGCAAGATATTCGCTGGACCGCGCATCAGGCGCATTCGCAACGAGCGCGGCCTGACACAAACCTCGATGGCCGAGGCGCTCGGTATTTCGCCGTCCTATCTCAATCTCATCGAGCGCAACCAGCGACCGCTCACGGTTCAGCTCCTGCTCAAGCTCTCCTCAACCTACAAGATTGAGCTCGACACGCTGCAAATGGAGACTGGCTCCTCCATGGCGGTGCTCAAGGAAGTGTTTTCCGATCCGCTGCTTAATGGCGAATTGCCGGGCGATCAGGAGCTGATCGAAATCAGCGATGCGGCGCCCAATGCAGCCACCGGCATCATCAAGCTTTATCGCGCGTACCGGGAATCCCTCGAGCGTCTTTCTGATCTATCGCAACTTCTGGCGAAAGACGGCCGGGCGCCATCTCTTGTCGCCACGCGCATGCCGCTGAATGAGGTGCGCGAGGCGTTGGAGCGCCGCGCCAATCATTTCCCCCGCATTGAGGGGGAGGTCGATAGCTTTACCAGCCTGCTGAAACCCGGCGATGATCTGCTTGGCGCGCTTAAGGCCTGGCTTAAGGCTGAACACGGCATGACGGTACGCATCTTGCCCGTAGCAACTATGCCGAACTGGCGCCGGCGTTATGATCGTCATTCGCAGCGGCTGTTCATATCCGAGCGGCTGTCACCCTTCGACCAGTTGCGCGAAGTGGCGATGGAAGCTGCGCTCATGCGCATGCAGGTGGTCATCGCCGCCGAAATACAGGATCTGAAACTCTCCTCGGACGAGGCGCGGCGCATTGCCCGTTTCGAGTTCGGGCGCTATGCCGCCCATGCGCTGATGATGCCCCATCAAGCTTTTCAGAGTGCCGCTGTTCGCGCTCGCTATGACATTGACGTCCTCCGTTCGCGCTTCCATGTCTCCTTCGAACAGGCCGCCAACCGCCTGACGACGCTTACCGGCAGACAAGACATTCCGTTCTTCATGCTGGAGGTCGACCACGCCGGCAACCGCTTTCGCCGCGCCGGGGCGCAAGGGTTTCCGCAATCGCGTTTCGGCGGCGAGTGCCCGAAGCTGCCTGTCTATGCCGCTTTTGCCCAACCCGGCCAGATCCTCGTCGAGGCGGTTGAAATGCCGGATGGTGCCGAGTTCATGACGATCGCGCGCACGCTGGAAGGGCCGCAAGGCGCCTTCAACGAACGCCCGCGCCGCACTGCGATCCTGCTTGGCTGCGACATCGAATTTGCTGACCAGATCGTCTATGGCAGCGCCATCGGCAACCACAGCATCAGCGCCCCGCCACTTGGCAAATTCGTCGGCTCAACGCCCGTCGGCCCGGCCTGCCGCCTGTGCGAACGCTCGGCGTGCCTCTCCCGGGCCGAACCACCCGTGACGCGGCCAGTGGGACTGGACGAGATGGTGACGGGGCTTAGCGCGTTCGACTTTCAGTAGGGCGAGTTTCGCCATCCAAGAAACGGGAACCGACTCTGAATAAGTTGCGTAGGGTGTGTGGAGATTTGCGTCAGGACGCGACGAAAATGGTGGTTTTCGAGCAACGGAGCGCAGCGTACTTTAGGGTACGTGAGCACCGGAGCGCAGAAAGACGCCATTTGCAGGCCGTCATGGCGTGAAGATCAACGCACTCTAGCCTGGAGGGCCGGTATACCCGACCGCGTTCGGCCCGCCGTTCATCTCTCGAAGCTTGACGATGTATTGTTGCGGACGCAGCAAGTGGCCGGGTGCTTTATATCCCATGGACCGCGCGATCTCGCCCACGAAGGCATTGCAGTTGAACGTCGTTGCTTGCCAAAAGCGCGATCTGGCTTGCAGTTTGCGTATATAGGCAACTACTTTATTGTACTCGGCTTCGTTCAAGGTGACGCGCCAGGTTGCCGACCTGTACTTGTCGTCCGTATCTCCGTCGCTCTCGCCGGTCTCGGCTGGAACGGGTATGTAATGGCCAAGAATATAGGGAACCACGCTGTTCGTAGCCGGGTGGAGGCCGGCGACTTCGCGATCGACTATGTTACCAGCCTTGTCCAGGCGCCCGAACATCACATAGGTATGGCCGTAAGTAAGGGCATAGCGCGAGCGAAACTCGATATAATAGCGTCCGTTTTTTTGCGCGGGCTGGGCTGCTGTCGCCGAGGTCACCTGAACGGCCGCAGCGCCATCACTGGCACCGGACACAGAACCCAGCTTGCTCTCGTCGCTCGTTTGGCATCCCGCCACTGCGAGCCCAAGCGCGATCACAGATAACAGACGAACACTCATGAGCGTCATCCCATCCCAGAATTCATCAAAACGCAATCCTCAAGCCCGGCCATACCCGCTATAAATCATCGGGGGCCGCACAGCCGCCTGTAGAGCCGGCATTTTTTGCGAATCACATGATGCTGGAAGGGTCGGGCGACCCTTCCATTTTTTTGACGAAACTACTTATTTATAAACTGGTGCTGCTGCGGGCTCTTCAGCGACTGGCGGCGGGGCTTTCCCCTTACCCATCGTCCCACACGCGCTTAGGCTGGCAACGGTTAAAGTGCAAACTACAGCGAATAGAATCCTGCTCATCAGATTTCCTTTCCCTCAAAGGCGAGTAGGTGACCGACGGTAGAGTACTACCAATGGTAGAGTAGCACAAATAGTAGTGATGACTAGAGCTTGGTAAGGTAAACGCACAACAAGTGTGTCCCGTTTGCAACAGGGCAGCCCAGCCGGATATTCAGATGATCAACACCGGCGTTCCCAAGGGCGTGGTGTCGTAGAGATAAAGGATGTCCTCATTCGTCAAGCGGATGCACCCGTTCGACACAGCTTGTCCTATCAGCCACGGCTCGTTTGTACCGTGCAGCCGGAACAAGGTGTCGCGGCCGCCGCGGTAGAGATAAAGCGCCCGCGCACCAAGCGGGTTATTTGGTCCGCCGGGCACCCCGCCTGCGTATTGGGCAAGTCGCGGCTTGCGCTTGATCATGCTTGCAGTGGGCATCCACGATGGCCATTCCTCTTTGCGCTCGATCGTCGCTCTGCCCTTGAGCGTCAGCCCCTCCTCACCGACGGCGATACCATAGCGCGTGGCCGACCCGCCATCCTGGACTGCATAGAGGAAACGCTCATAGGTATTGACGACGAGCGTTCCGGGCGCCTCGCTCCCTTGATACGCCACCTCCTGCCGCCGCAAACGGGGATCCATGCCGCGTGGTACGGCAAAAGCAGATGAAATGGGCGACAACGCCTCGCGCACCCCGGAACCGCATCCAGAGGTCATCATTGCCAGACCGCCAAGCATCAGCCCCCGGCGCGTAACTTTTCCATTGATCATTTGTTGCCCCAACCAGTCGACACATTCGCGGCCACCCTAACATCGCAGCAGTTGATGGCCAAGTCTTGCGCGTCGCGGCGATCGACTATGAACAATTACCTGGAATTCCCCGCGGCTCAGGTGTTGTTGAAAAAGCCGACGCTGAAAAGGCACTATTAGAGCTGAACACCTGTGCCGGTGCCGTTAAACCGACAATCAACAGTCGTTTTCCAGACTTAACCTTTGCCGCAAGCTTGGCATTGTCGCGTGCATGAGTATCTCCGCCGTGCCCCTGCCGCCCGTCGCCGGGCCTGACCCTGTCAAGACCACCTCGGAGGCCGCGATAGGCTGTTTGCTGGTGGCGGGTGCCGCGATCGCGTGGAGCACCGGCGGCGCGCTCACGCGCTTCGTCGAAGCCAATGACAACTGGACGATCGTCTTCTGGCGCTCGGTCTTCGCTGCGCTGTTTCTCCTGTGCTTCATGCTGGTGCGCGATGGGCCGCGCGGCACATGGCGGCTGTTTCAGCATATGGGGCTGGCGGGCCTCGGCGTCGCCATTTGCTTCGCCATCGCCTCATCCTGCTTCATTATCGCGTTGTCCTACACGACGGTCGCCAATGTGCTCCTGCTGCAGGCGGGCGTTCCGCTCTTTGCTGCTTTGATCTCGTGGATATTGTTCCGCGAGCGCATCAGTTCCGCCACATGGATTGCCATTGCCGTGGTTATCGCCGGCGTTGCCATCATGGTGTCGGATTCACTTGACGGGGAGGTTTCGCCTATCGGCGATATGCTGGCGCTGTTGATCGCCATCTCGTTCGCCATCGCCACCGTCATCACCCGCCGCAAGGCGCATCTGCGTATGACGCCGGCGGTTTTTCTCGGCGTGGTCATTGCCGCCTGCGTGGCCTCGACGATGGCCGGCCAGTTCAGCACGAGCGCGCGCGATTTCGTGCTGCTCTTTGCGCTTGGCGCGGTCAATCTCGGCCTCGGCCTCGCGTTCTTCGTCAGCGGCGCACGGCTCATTCCCTCGGCCCTGGCCGCGCTGATCAGCACGCTCGAACCTGTGCTCGGCCCGGTCTGGGTCTGGCTCCTGCACAACGAGGTGCCGGCCCCACGCACGATCATCGGCGGTGCCATCATCCTGTGCGCACTGCTCCTGCATCTCGGCTGGGAATATCGGCGTCAAAAGCGCGTGGCGGCGGTCGCCCGTTAGGCGCAATTTTCCGCACAACAACTGCGCCGCATCATTGAAAATTTCGCACTTGCGCAATTTTCAATGAAAGTGTTGCCTGAAGCCAGTTGACGAACCCTTCGCAATCTAAAAAGGTAGGGCTAATCACGGGAACCCCGGCACAATCAAAGTATTAGTGCCAGCATCATGGAGATATAAATGGGAATAAAAGCTGCTCTGTTGACGGCCACTCTCGCGCTCGGAATTACCAGTTCCGCTTGGGCGGCGGACCGCGTCGTCAATGTCTATAACTGGTCGGATTATATCGACCCGACGACTTTGGAGGATTTCACCAAGGAAACCGGCATCAAAGTCGTCTATGACACCTTCGATTCCAACGAGATTCTCGAGACCAAGCTTCTCGCAGGCGGTACTGGCTACGATGTCGTGGTTCCAACGGCCTCTTTCCTTCAGCGCCAGATTGCGGCTGGTGTCTTTCAGAAGTTAGATAAATCCAAATTGCCCAATCTCTCCAATATGTGGGATGTCATCAGCCAGCGTATCGAGAAATACGATCCCGGCAATGAATATTCCGTCGATTGGATGTGGGGCACAACTGGGCTGGGCTACAATGTCGACAAGGCCAAAGCGATCCTTGGTACAGACGAGCCGCCAACATGGGATGCCTTGTTCAAGCCAGAAATTGCTGCGAAGTTCAAGGATTGCGGCATCTATGTTCTCGATTCTGCAACCGATGTCATGCCGTCGGTGCTGGCCTATCTCGGACTTGATCCTGATAGCAAAAATCCCGACGATCTGGCTAAAGCTGGTGCACTGCTCGAAACGGTTCGCCCATATATCCGCAAGTTCCATTCCTCCGAATATATCAACGCACTGGCGAATGGAGATATCTGCCTTGCGCTCGGCTATTCCGGAGATGTCTTCCAGGCGCGTGACCGAGCCGCCGAAGCAAAGGCGGGTGTGACCGTTGGCTATTCCATTCCGGGAGCCGCCCAGATGTGGTTCGACGTGCTTGCTATCCCCGCCGATGCGCCGCATGTGGCAGAGGCGCATGAACTCATCAATTACTTGATGAGGCCGGATGTCGTCGCCAAAGCGTCCAACGTTGTGTTCTATGCCAACGGCAACAAGGCTTCGCAATCATCCATCGCCAAGGAAATCCTGGACGATCCGGCTATCTATCCAACACCGGAGGTGCTGGCCAAGCTCTTTACGGTCACGCCCTATGACACAAAAACCCAGCGCGTCGTCACGCGCTTGTGGACGAAAGTGGTCACAGGCCAATAAATTAAAGAGACCCCGGCAGCCAATGCCGGGGTCTTTTGAAATCAAGAACAGAAAAGACCGGGGCAAATCATGAAATCATTGGGAAGTTTTCGCCGCACATTCGCTCCTTGGAACGATCCGCAGGCGAAGCCCTTTATCGCGATCGAAAATGTCACCAAGAAGTTCGGTGATTTCGCGGCAGTCAATGATTTGTCCCTCAACATCTATAATCGCGAATTCTTTGCGCTGCTGGGTGCTTCGGGCTGCGGCAAGTCGACTCTCCTGCGCATGCTTGCCGGCTTCGAAGAGCCGACCGCCGGGCGCATTCTCATCGATGGTCAGGATATGCGCGGCATTCCGCCCTACAAGCGCCCGGTCAACATGATGTTCCAGTCCTATGCGCTTTTTCCGCACATGACGGTCGAAGGTAATATCGCTTTTGGCCTGAAGCAGGAGGGCATGGCCAAGAGCGATATCGAGGCGCGCGTCGCCGAAATGCTCAAGCTTGTGAAGCTCGAGCAGTTCGCCAAGCGCAAGCCACACCAGCTCTCCGGCGGTCAACGCCAGCGCGTGGCGCTAGCGCGTTGCGTTGCCAAACGTCCGAAGGTTTTGCTGCTCGACGAGCCGCTCGGTGCGCTCGACAAGAAACTGCGCGAGGAAACCCAGTTTGAACTCATGGACCTGCAGATGAAGCTCGGCCTGACATTCGTGGTGGTGACCCACGATCAGGAAGAGGCGATGACCATGGCCGACCGTATCGCGGTCATGGACAAGGGCAAGGTCATGCAGGTGGCAACGCCGGCGGAAGTCTATGAAGCCCCAAACTCGAAGTTCGTCGCCGACTTCATCGGCAATGTGAACATGTTCGAAGGTACCGCTGCCGCAGTCGCCAATGGCAAGATCGACATTGCCGTCGCTCCTGAAAACCTGACGATCCGCACCGATGCCGCCTCGAGAAGCTGCACTGTCGGCCAGCCGGTCGGCTTTGCCATAAGGCCGGAGAAAATCCGGGTTAGCCGCAAGCAGCCCGCCGATCCGTCAATCAACTCTGCGCATGGGGAGCTTTATGACATCGCCTATTTCGGTGACATGACAGTTTTCCATGTGAAGCTTGAAAGCGGCCGGATCATCAAGGCTGCGAGCCTCAACGCTGTGCGCACGGTCGAAGACCCGCTCGGCTATGACGATACGGTCTGGGTCAACTTCGATACCGACGCCGGTATCGTGTTGACCGCGTGAGGGGGATGATGTCATGCAGAAATTGATATCTTCCGTTGCTGGCCGGCTGGTGATCGCCGTTCCCTACCTGTGGCTGCTGATCTTCTTCCTCATTCCCTTTGTCATCGTCTTCAAGATATCGCTTTCGGAAGTCGCGATGGCGATCCCGCCCTATACGCCGGCGTTCAACCTGTCGGCTGGCTGGCAAGCGTTTGCCGATAATTTCTCCCAACTCTCGTGGGACAACTATATCTGGCTGTTGGAGGACCCGCTTTATTACAAAGCCTATATCTCCAGCGTGATCATCGCTGGGGTCTCGACAGTACTGACACTGATCGTCGGCTACCCGATCGCATACGGTATGGCGCGCGCGCCGGCGACGGTGCGGCCAACACTGCTGATGCTGGTCATCCTGCCGTTCTGGACCAGTTTCCTGATTCGCGTCTATGCGTGGATAGGCATTTTGAAGCCAGAGGGTCTGCTCAACCAGTTCCTGATGTGGGCGCACGTGATCGACACGCCATTGAACATCCTCAACACCAATACAGCCGTCTTTATCGGTATCGTCTATTCCTACCTGCCATTTCTGATTCTGCCGATCTATTCGGCGCTGGAAAAGATGGACTACTCCCTGGTCGAAGCAGCTGAAGATCTCGGCTGTCCGCCCATACTCGCCTTCTGGAAAATCACCTTTCGCCTGTCGATGCCGGGCGTCATAGCCGGGTGTTTCCTGGTTTTCATTCCTGCGGTTGGTGAATTCGTCATTCCTGACCTCCTCGGCGGATCGCAGACCCTGATGATTGGTAAGACGCTGTGGAACGAGTTCTTCTCCAACCGCGATTGGCCGGTTTCCTCCGCCGTCGCTGTTATCCTTCTGCTGTTGCTGGTCGTGCCGATCGTTCTGTTCCAGCGTGCGGAAGCACGGGCGCAGGAAAGCGAGAAATAAAATGAACACCACCTGGTCCCGCTTCAACATTGCCTCCCTGGTTTTCGGTTTCGCCTTCCTTTATTTGCCGATCGTCCTTCTGGTCGTCTTTTCGTTCAACGAATCCCGGCTCGTCACCGTGTGGGCGGGGTTTTCGACAAAATGGTACGTCTCTCTGTTCCACAACCAGAGCTTTATCGATGCGGCTTGGGTAACCATCCGCGTCGGGCTGGTCTCTGCCACAGTTGCGACAATTCTCGGAACACTCGGTGCCTTGGCTATGACCCGCTATACGCGCTTTCGCGGGCGCTTGCTGTTTTCAGCAATGATCTACGCGCCGCTGGTCATGCCGGAAGTCATCACTGGATTGTCGATGCTTCTGCTCTTCGTTGCCATCGGCTTCGACCGCGGCCTGTGGACCATGATCCTCGCACATATCACCTTCTCCATGTGCTTTGTCGCCGTCGTCGTGCAGTCGCGACTGGTGACATTTGACCGCTCGCTGGAAGAAGCGGCGATGGACCTTGGGGCAACGCCGGTCACGACGTTCTTCAAGGTAACACTGCCGGTGATCCTGCCGGCAGTGGTCTCTGGCTGGATGCTTGCCTTCACCCTTTCGCTGGACGATCTGGTCATTTCCAGCTTCACCTCAGGGCCGGGCGCGACCACGCTGCCCATGCGTATTTACTCGCAGGTCCGACTCGGCGTGACGCCGGAAATCAACGCCGCCTGTACCATCCTGATTGCCATCGTAGCAGTCGGCGTGATCATTGCGTCGATCGCCAACAAGCGCCGCGAGGTCCAGAAGGCACGCGACGAACAGGCCGCTGCACGGAACTAGCCGACGTTTCTTTACACACCTTTACACAACAAATATTTGAGCATATTAATTGAGACTAGGCAGTTGAATGTCGCCAAAACGCAGTCCTATGACGCCACGCGAAGTTGTCAAACATTTGCGTTCCGACGGATGGGAGATCAAGCGGAAGGGACCTGGAGACCACGTTCAGTATGTTCATCCTTCCAAGCCGGGTAAAGTTACCGTCGATATGGGTGTTACGGAATTTCCAATAAAGACACTTAGGTCCATCTTCATACAGGCTGGCTGGGATTGGTAAGCCGGCCATAGTCGCACAGGAGGCCAAAATGCCATTTACCTATGCTATTCTACATGAAGGCGATAAAGGCTTTGGTATATCGTTTCCAGATTTTCCGGGTTGCGTTTCTGGTGGACAAACTGAAGAGGATGCGATCCGCAGGGGAGAGGAAACACTCAACTTTCATGTGGCTGGCATGGTCGAAGACGGAGACCAACTTCCCTTTGTTCGTACCCTCTCGGAACTTAGATCCGACCCATTATTTGCCGATAGTCTTGGTGACGGTTTTTTGACGATTGTGCTGTTTGATTTGCCTGGGAAATCTGTGCGCATCAATGTGTCGATGGATGAAAACTTATTAGACGCCATCGATAGAGCCGCCCAGGCAAAAGGGCAGTCACGGTCGGCTTATTTGGCCGATGCGGCTCGCGCGCGTATTCGCAGTGCGGCTTGAGCCCGTCTACTGCGCAATGATTGGCGAGATAAACGGATTGTCCCAGGAACCGCCTATGAAAAAGCGTGTGTGATTGACCGTCGGTTCCGGCTTGGGTGCGTCCGGTGCAGCGCCTGCCGCCGGGGCCGCAGCGGGAACCGGGGCCGCGAAGTCACCTGTGAGCGCGAGGCTCTTGCCGATCAGCGTCACGATGCCGGCAAAACTCAGCGTACCGGACTTGGTCTGGATTTGCGCCGTCTCCAGTGCCGCCACGCCATCCATGATATTCGCCTTGGCCTCGAATTTGTCGAAGGCCAGCCAGGCATCCGTCTTTTCGTTGAGGCTGAAGAAACGGTCCGTCTTGGCTTTGCTCAGGAGCCCGTTGAAGTCCAGGCTGCGGATCTGTCCGCTAGCGAAGCGCATGGACAGTGTTCCCTTGGCGTTGCCGAGCGCTGTTGACCAACGTGATATCGGACCCTTCAAGACAAGGGACATCGTTCCCTTGCCCAATTGGAAGCGATCGCCAAATCCAAGCAGGGAGGCGATCGAAGCACTGTTCACATCTGTGCCGTTGAGGCGCAATTCACCGGTCGTTGCGCCATCCCCCTCATCCGCAAGCTGGAAACTTGCGGCAACCGAACCACCGAACGCCGAGGCCTCGCCGATATCGAACATGGCGCGCCCATTGCGGATTTGTGCCGTTGCCGCGACCTTCGAGAGATCGATCGTCCCGATGGTCGCTTTCTGTGTGGAGACGCGCAGATCAAGATTGAGCAGCTTCAGGAAACCACTGTCGATAACCGCGTCAGCGTTCGTGGTACCATCCGGCAAGGGCATGAAACCTGAGAACACCGAATGAATGTCGAGCGTTTCGAAGGCAAGCGTACCGGTAACGCTGGGTGTTCCCTGATTAAGCACGACCTCGATCACGCCCTTCGCGGGATTGTCGTTCAGTGTTGCCGTCAGCCCGTCCAGTTTCATGCGCGTAGCGGATCCGGAGACGGATGCATCCAGTGCGAAACTGCCGATCGGCGCGCCAGGAATTGTCGCCATTCTCGACCATTCAAGCGTGCGTCTTAGAGATGGCGAGGTCAGTGAAAGCGTGCCTTCGTAAAACTGGCCCTTGGAGACATTGGCCGATCCATTGAATGACAGTGTGAGAGGTGTCGAGCTAAGATTGACCTGCAGAGGACTGGTGCCGCCAGCCAGAAGCAACAACGCCCGCGTCGCAGAACTGTCAATTTCCGTTTCTTCGCCGTGCCAGATGGCCTTGCCCTGGAAACTGGCAACACCCGAAGTCTGCGGCCAGTCGAAAACGCCGCTGATGCTCGAAATCTGTTCTTCGGCGCCGTTGATTGGCCGCTTGAAGGTGACCGTCGCGTCTTCGAGCCGCACACGCCCGAACGGTTGCGACGATACACTGCTCATATCCGGCTTGGCGGGATTGGCTTCAACAGCAACGCGCGCTTCCCGGACGACATCGCCGATCCGGCCGTCACTCTTGGCAAGGGCTTCACCGATCTCTGACAGGCTTTTGATCGGTTCGTCGATGACAAATTTCGGCCGTACGATTTTGGTTTCGGTGAATTCGATATTGCCCATCAGCGCGGAAAGTAACGACAGGTCGACTTCGATGCGCTCCGCCTGCATGAATGGTGCGCCTTCACTCTGCCATGGATTGCGGATTGTCACATCGCCCAGCGAGGCGGCGAATACGGGGAAAAACGATATCTGCGGCGACTGGCGCGACTCGACGCTATAGCCGGTCCAGTTGCTGATTTCCTGGATGAGCCTCGCCCGGATCAGATCCGTGCTGACGAGGTAGGGCAGGGCCGCCAGAACTCCCACGGCGATGAGAGCCAACATCACGATCGTGGCGAGAAGGTTCCTTGGCCTGTACCAGGACATGAGCGTTTCCGATTTCAGTCCCTTCAGCTGCATGCTGTAAGGATTTTTGCATTGCCTTCCACGGTTTAGCGATCATGCGGGGCAATTCAAGCCGGTATAGACCTTTTACGATCGATTTGTTGGAAATGACCCGTTTGTGAATTGGCCGTCTATTCAGCAAGAACACGCGTGGACGGAAATGTTATCTCGACCATTGTTCCGCGACCGGGATTGGAGTCGATCGTGAAATTGGCGCGGTTGGCTTCGGCCATCGCCTTGGTCAACGGCAGGCCAAGACCGGTACCATCGCTTCGAGAATGCTTCGGCGTGGTGATCTGCTTGTAGGGCCGCAGGGCCTGTTCGACCTCCTGTCGCGTCATGCCGATGCCCGTGTCCCGCACGCGCAAAAGCACATCGCCGCTCGCCTCATAGCTCGTGGAGACAATGACCTGGCCGCCGGGCCCGGTGAACCGGATGGCATTGGACAAGAGATTGAGCGCGATCTGGGTGATCGAACGATGGTCTGCGACAATGTCGGGCAGCCGCGATGTCAGGCTCGAACGAATGATAACCCGCTCGCGGTTCGCTTGCGGCTGCATGATGGCGACGGCTTCCGTCAGCGCTTCGTTGAGCGAAACCGCCTCGAAATCCATCTCGACGGCTCCGGCCTCGATCTTCGAAATATCGAGAAGATCGTTGACCAGCGACAGGACATGATTGCCGGAGCGGCTGATATCGTTCAGATAGTCGCGGTAGCGTTCGCTGCCGATAGGGCCGAACTTCTCGTCCGCCATCAATTCGGAAAAGCCGATGATGGCATTGAGCGGTGTGCGGATTTCATGGCTGATGCGTGCCAGAAATTCGCTCTTTTGGGCAGATGTACGTTCCGCCTCTCGCCGGGCGCTGACCAGCTCTTCTTCAGCCCGCTTCCAATGTGTGATGTCACGCAGGACAACACAGTAGCCCTTGGAGGCATCAAGCTTGCCGATGGTCATGAACAGGGGGATGAAGCGGCCTTGGGCTTCACGGCCGATCACCTCGCGCCCGTCATTGAGCAGACTGGCGACGCCATTTTCCGAAAGACTGTTCAGATAATCCATCGCCGCGCGCTGACTTTCGATGGCGAAGAGCATGGAGAAGGCTTTACCGGTCAACTCCTCCGGCTCGTAGCCGAAGAGCGCAGCGGCGGAATGGTTGACGGAGCGGATCGAGCCGGCTGAATCGAGCAGGATCACGCCGTCGGTCGCCGTATCGAGAATGGCGCTGAGCTCATCGATGCGCGTCTGCAGGAGCTGGCGTTCGCTCATCTCGAAATGATCGGCAGTCGGGGCTTGCGGCGACAATGCGAGCAGCAGCGCGCGCTCGCCATTCTCGGTTGCTTCGTCCCAGCGGACCGCCTGCAGATGCGCCTGCACCCGCATCACCGAGCCATCGCTGCGCCGCAGGTTCATGCCGGCTTCGTCGTCCTCTCTGCCATCGTCATTTTCATCGGCGAAGAGGATGCTCAAGCCGCCCGCATCGTTTATCGCTTCGGCAGACGCATACAATATGCTCTCCAGCAGCGCGGGATTTGCATAAAGTATCTGGCCCTGGCGGTGAATCAGGACCGGCAAGGGCAGGGCGGCGAGAAGGGACGTGTCGACGCCCTGCCGAGCCTGTTCGCGGATGTTGACCGCAAAATCCTCAGGCCGGGCGAGTTCGTCCTTGTTATCGCGTTCCGCAACGGCATAGCCCGGACCGACCACTTCCGCATCCGGAACCTCGGGCTTCATCTTCGAAGCCGGAGGTGCAGCAGGCGCAGGTTCTGCGTCGCGACCGCTCTTCGGGCCGTCGCCCAGCACTTCGCGGCGCAGCCTTTCGGCAATTTCGCGAAATGCATTGCGTTCGGCATCGTTCAGCCGCCCGTCGTCGCGTGAGGGCCGCTGCGTCTTGAGCGGAATGATGTTGTCCGTTGTATCTGGCGTGATCTCTAGAGCGGGTTTTTCCCCGTTGAACATGTCTACGGTGGCACTCAGCACGTCCGTTTGTCCGTCCTTCAATGTCTTGCCGGCGGCTTTCGGATCGGCTGTGACATCACCCATGCGGGCCACGCCAAACCCCCGGAAACCCAGGAATGCCCGGTCACGCGAATAGATCGGCAGTGCCGCAAGCTCGATCGGCACGCGCAGGTCCGTGCCTTGGATTGGCCATAGCACCGTCCGTCCCGACCATGTGTCGCGGCGCTCGAGAAGCGCGGCGATTTCCTCATTTTCGTCGAACCCATGGCTCGCAGCCACGGCCCGGAAAGATCTGCCGATGATCGACGCCGATTGCGGTCCGACAGCGGCCGAGAATTCTGGTGATATCTCGCTGAAATTCGCCTGCGCGTCGACCTTCCAGACAAAGCGCACCGGCGCCTCGGATGGTACGTACTGGAAAACGCCCGAAGGTGTTTCCGTGTCTTCGAATGATGGCTCGAGCGCAAAGGATGTTTGAGGCGCTGCCGCTGCATGATCTACCTGCGCATCGGCAATGGGCGCCTCGGGCACAACGGCAAGTTCTGGCTGCGCCGCAATCTCGCTTGTCTGCCCGTCCACAATCTCCGGCTCGATCGCAAACAACAGATGCATTGCGGGGCTGTCGGTCAGTCTTGCAATGCCGGTAGGTATAGTGCCCTTCGCTGTCTGTACTGGGCGCTTGACCAAACGGTCGCGCTCGAGCCGCACCTCCCGCACGAGATCGCCGAGGATCTTGTCGTTGAATGCGAGCCTGGCAAACTGCTGCGATGCGGCGATCACGCCGCCATTGGCGTCGATCATCGCCGCATGCGTTGTCCGGTCGCCAAAGCCCTTGATTGCCAATGCTGCGATCTGCTTTCCGGAGCTTGCCCGATCAGCATTGGCGATGGAGAGAAGAATGGCCTGTTCGCCGCGCGGCAGTTTCAGATCGCTCGCCTGGAATGTCAGGATGCGGCTGGAAAGCCCGAAGGCAATGCGTAACGAGACAGTGCGTCCGTGCCCGATGGCAGGAAAACCATCCAGCGCCATCAGCTGCCGCCGTGCCTGTATGCCGAGCACCGCTCCGCCACCCAGTATCTCGTCGATCGACGCATAGCCAAGCATCGACGCCCCTTGGCCATTGGCCCAGATGACGTTCTGCAGATCCTGCGATATCACGACGAGCGCATCGCCATTGGCAAAGTGCTCGCGGATCTCGTCGAGGACGGCGATGTCGATGAATGGATAAGTTCCAGACGCCATATGTTGACCAGCATGCTCCGATCGAATAGTCGCATCCTCGCGATGTTCTTAAGACTTTGTTAATAATGATCCAGCCGTCACTCGTCCACTCGCAGCCCTCTATCTTACATGTCTTTCTCTTGGTTTAGTTAACTTCCGTCGCGGCAATACAACCGTCCACATAATAATTTCGATTTAGAAAGAGGCGCTCGATTGTGCACTGCAAAATAAATGTTGCAACGCACCATATTCTGGATTATATAGGGGTCATGAAATCAGCTGCAGAGGCGAATGACCATCTGCACCAAGGAAGGAACCTGTTATGAGCAAGACCACCAAACAGACTGCCGATGCGTTCTCGATCCCTACTTTCGATGCAACCGCTGTAACCGACCAGGTTCGCGAATTCACCGAAAAGGGCGTTGCTCAGTCCAAGGAAGCTTATGCCAAGATCAAGGATCAGGCCGAAGCTGCCCAGAAGACGCTTGAAACCACTTTTGAAACTGCTCAGTCGAATGGCGCCGCTCTTTCGCTCAAGGCATTGGCTGCATTCCGCGCCAACACCGAAGCCGGCTTCGCTCACATCGAAGCGCTGATCGGCGTGAAGTCCTTTGGTGAAGTGATCGAACTGCAGAGCGCATTCGTTCGCAAGCAGGCTGAAGCCATCTCCGGTCAGGCCAAGGAATTCCAGGCTGTTGCTTCGAAGGCCGTTGAAGAAATCTCCGCACCGGTCAAGTCGGCTGTCGAGAAGGCAATCAAGGACGTCAAGGTCGCCTAATTGGTGATTGGACGCAAGAAATACCCCGACGGCACTCCTCCTCCCGGCCGTAGGGGAAGCAAGACTTCATGGCTCCTCCCGCCTGGTCTTGCGCTGATGGAAAAAGGCCGGATCCTCCCCCGGCCTTTTTCTTTTTTCGGTTTGTGCTTGTCTTTGTTGCATCGAACACTTGCAAAAAGCGTCAATCCTTCGTATGTGACGCCTGTCAAAAATATGACGGTACGCGGTCGTAGCTCAGTTGGTTAGAGCGCAGGATTGTGGCTCCTGAGGTCGGTGGTTCGAGCCCACCCGTCCGTACCATTTCTTCACGAAACTCCTTAAATCCAAAATGGTCTTAAACTCCTGTTCGCTTTGCGATGAAGCGGGCAATGGCGGGGCCCGTCAAAAGTACGATGATGAAACGCGATGTTTGCATTGCCATGACGAATGCCACGTCGACATCGCTGGACGCCGCAATGATCGCAACGGAATCGGCGCCGCCGGGACTGGTCGCCAGATAAGCCGTCAGCGGGTCCACGTCGGCTACCCATACGAGGATGGCGGCGATTCCTCCGCAAATCGCGATCAAGGTCAGGATGGAGGCGACGACACGGGGCAGAGCACGCGCTGCATGAACAAGAATGGGTCGTGTGAAGCGCGAGCCGATATTCCAGCCGACGAACGCGTAGCCCGCGGCAAGCAGCCAGGGCGGCAATACGATCTCCATCATACCCGTATTCTGCAGGACCACACCCACGACAAGCGGCACCAGAAGCGGCCCAGCAGGGATGCGCAGTCGCACGGCGAGCGAATTTCCAAGCACTATGAGTATCAAGGTTTGTGCAAGACCAAGCCAGGGAACGGACGGGAACCAGACGATTTCCGGCACCCGAGCCGCTGGAGCTGTGACCCATATACTCGACACGACCGAGGCGACGATTGCCACAAAGACCACGCGTAGATATTGCATGAATGCTACCAGGCGGATGTCTGCACCAAAAGCCTCGGCCATCAGCGTCATCGCCGAAGCTGCGCCGGGAGATGAGCCCCAGATGGCGGTCGTACCGGGCAAGACCTGCCAGCGTGTCAGCAACCAGCCGAGCGCGTTGCTTGCCATAAGAACAGACCCAATGACCACCAGGAAGAGGGGCCAGTCGTGCAGAATCTCGGCAAGCGCTGCGGGCCGAATACTGAGCGCGATCAGGCAGCCGATCACCCCTTGAGCGACAATGAAGGGATGCATCGGAAGGCGGATCGAACCGCCCGCTGCAGCCACCACAATGGCCGCGGCCATCGGCCCAAGTAGAAGCGCTGCCGGCAGATGAGTCGCGTGCAGAAGCAAGAAGAACAGGATCGATAATCCGAGCAAAATCGCCCATTGCAACCCAATGCCGCGACTGCTCAATCCGCCGCCAAGGATGCCGCCGATCCATTCAGGAACATTCATTGGGAACCGTTGGAGAGCCGGGAGAGGCGCTGCGTAATGAGACGACGTTGCCGAAGCGGCATACATGAGCGGAGCTTTTCGCCTTTGTGGAAGCCATTTGGAAAAGCATCACTAACTATCATCGCCCCAATGTCCCACCAGCCTCAACAAAGTTGGCCGCAGGATAATCTTCTGTTGCGCGCCGTCCACCTCTGTTTGGAGCATTTGAATCTTGGAAAATTTCGCAGAACTGCTATGTTCAATCTTGGAGCGGGGACGAACTTTCGTCCGCCCCCATTCCTCATTTCATAAAATGGACCCGGATGGTGAGTTGCCAGCTCGTCCGGGTTCTTTTTATGATGAGGGTAATGCTACATGGTTTGAACCACATCGCGTTACCTCCAAGTTGGAAGCAAGGCCGTTGCCGCGGTCGAAGTGGCCAATCGCCTTCGATGCACCGGCTGGCTCGGTGCAGACTGCTTCTGCCTCCAAACTGAATTCACATCGATTCATCGCTTGCTTCATGAGCCAAGGCAACGAACGCCGGGTTGAAACGCTTTGCAAACAATCGGTTGCACAGTTGTCCTTCAGCGTTCAACAAAAGAGCCAGAAACACAGGGCATTTTGAAACTTGGAAAAATCCGCAGAACTGCTATGTTCAATCTTGGAGCGGGGACGAACTTTCGTCCGCCCCCATTCCTCATTTCATAAAGTGAACCCGGAAAGACATTGACCAGCCTGTCCGGGTTCTTTTTATGATGAGGGTAACGCTACATGGTGTGAACCACATCGCTTTACCTCCAAGTTGGAAGCAAGGCCTTTGCCGCGGTGGAAGTGGCCAATCGCCTTCGATGCACCGGCTGGCTCGGCGCAGACTGCTTCTGCCTCCAAACTGAATGCTCTCAATTCATCGCTTGGTTGAGGCATCGACGCCACGAACGCCGGTTGAAACGCTTCGCTATAGTCGGTTGCGCGGTTGCATGAGCGGCTGGCTCTGTGCCTTTTTTACTGTTTGCGGCCCTTGATGTTTCATGCGAATGAAACGCCATGCGCATATTGCTCGTAGAAGACACGCATGATGTGGGAGAGGCAATCGCCAGGCGTTTCGAGGCGACAGGGCATGCCGTGGACTGGGAAACCAATGGGCGGGATGCAGCCGAAATCATCGATTTCACCGAATATGCGCTGATCATTCTCGATGTCATGTTGCCGGGCATGGATGGCTTTGAGATCCTCAAACGCATCCGCAAATCGGGCAATGCGGTTCCCGTCCTTATTCTGACCGCGCGTTCTGAAATCGACGACCGGGTTGGAGCGCTTGATCTTGGGGCGGACGATTATCTGGTAAAGCCGTTTGACTTCCGCGAATTGGAGGCGAGGGCGCGCGTCCTGATGCGCCGCCACACGGGAGGCGAGGCAACCAACCTCATCAAATGCGGCGATATCGCCGTCGATCGCGGAACGCGATCCGTGCACGTCGGCAAGCGCGAAGTACAGTTGAAACGGCGTGAGCTGACCCTGTTGGAAGTTCTCGTTGGCCGGCCGGGTCGCGTCTTCAGCAAGGATGAACTGCTCGATCAGATTTTTGGTTTCGACGAAGCGGCGAACGCCAATGCGATCGAACTTTATATAGGCCGTTTGCGCAAGAAGCTGGAGGGCGCCAAGGCGCACATCGTCACCGTGCGTGGGCTCGGTTATCAGCTGGTACCTGGCGATGCGCCCTGAAGCTCTGCAACACGGGCCTTCTTTATTCGGGCGTCTCGCCCGGCGCATTTCATTTGTCCTTTTCATTGGCGCCGCCCTGCTCGTTAGTGCCGCCTGGTATTATGCCGAGACTGCCGCGAACAAGGCCTATGATCGCCTGCTCGTTGGCGCGGCGTTGCAGATGGCGGAAAGTCTTTCGGTGGAGGATGGAATACTGACTGCACGTCTGCCGACCTCTGCGTTCGAATTGCTCGGCCTCGCGGATCGCGACCGGATTTTCTACCGCGTCATCGATACGCATGGCCAGACCCTGACCGGGTACGACGATCTCAAGACCCCGACGCCACTGGAGCGCGCGCAAGATCCTCTGAGCGTGGAAGAGGGCGTCTACAAGGGTGAGCCCGTGCGCATCGCCCATGCGACGCGGATCCTCGCCGATCCTGCAGTCTCGGGTCGTGCCTATGTCATCGTAGCCCAGACGAATGAGGCGCGATTGGCTTTGACCCGCGAGCTCACGCTGCGCGCGACGATCCTCGTCTTCATCATGAGTCTGTTGGCTTTCGCAGGTGCCATGCTGGCGATCCGCTATGCGCTGCAGCCGGTAGAACAGTTGGGGACGGAAGTCCGTGGCCGCGATCCGCATGATCTGACGCCGGTTACAGTCGACGTGCCGCGTGAGCTTGATCCCTTTGTCAGCTCGATCAACCATTTCATGGGAAGGCTCAACGAACGCGTCGATCTGTTGCAGCGTTTCATTGCCGATGCCGCACATCAGATACGCACGCCATTGACTGCGCTGACGGCACAGATCGATCTTCTGGGGACCGGCAAACTCGACAAGGCGGGCCGCCAGCATTTTAATCGGGTCAAGGAAAGAACAAGCGAACTCTCCCGGTTGACCAACCAGCTGCTCAGCCATGCGATGGTGATTCATCGCGCCGATTCCGTTCAGCTGGAGCCGATCAGCCTTGTCGATGTGGCGAGGCGCGCCTATCGGGTCGCTATTCCGGTCACGGTCGATCCGGATATCGTCATTTCTTTCGAAGCGCCGG
This sequence comes from Phyllobacterium trifolii, assembly GCF_014192095.1. GTDB lineage: Bacteria > Pseudomonadota > Alphaproteobacteria > Rhizobiales > Rhizobiaceae > Phyllobacterium > Phyllobacterium trifolii. The sequence continues at coordinate 15,383 of NZ_JACHXN010000015.1, read as the reverse complement.
ATGACCGGCCCTTGGTTCTCGGCGACGCAGTCAGCCTGCGCGAAGCTATTGTCAACGTCATCGACAACGCTTTGCGGCATGGCACGGATCAGCGGCTGGAGGTGCGGGTACGCGCCAGCGGCACGCAAGCCTTTGTCGAGGTCGAGGATGATGGTCCCGGCATCCCACCTGAAAGCTGGGAGAAGGCGACACAGCGCTTTGCCACGTCGAAATCGCGTGAAGGCAGCTCTGGTCTTGGCTTCGCCATTGCCCAGGAAGTGGCAAATGCCCATGGCGGCACCTTGAGCTTTCGGGCGCGCGACGAAAGAGGCTTTACCGTGGTTCTGAGCCTGCCGCTGTATAGGGGAGTGGCAAAATGATCCGGATCTGTTTCGCGCTCTTGGTGGCTGGTTTCACCGCAGCACAAGCGTTGGCCGCTGAAAGCAACAAAACGCTGTTTCCAGCTGTACAACCGGACGCAGGCACGCTGACGATCTACTCGACGACAGATCTGGTCGCGATAAAACCGCTGATCGAGGATTTTCAGAAATCGTCGCCGGATGTGTCGATTGACTATAATGAATATCTGACCAACGAACTGAATGCCCTGGCCAGCGAGGCCTGCCGCAAACAGGAACCGCTCGGCGATCTGCTCTTGTCGTCATCGGTCGACCAACTGCTCAAGCTCGCCAATGACGGCTGCGCCGCGGCGCACACGTCGCCCGAAACCCTTCGCGTCGCAGAGTGGGCCAATTGGCGCGACGAGGTCTTCGGCTTTACCTATGAGCCCGCGGTTTTCGTTTACAACAGGAGCAAGGTTCCGCCAGCTGAGGTTCCCCGTACCCATGTCGAACTCGCCGATCTTCTGCGCGAGCGGCTCGACTATTATCGCGGCCGTGTCGGCACCTATGATATTCGCCTGTCCGGGATCGGTTATCTTCTAGCTTTCAATGATGCGCGGCAAACGACGACCGTCTTCGGCCGCCTGCTGGAGAGCATGGCGCGTGCCTCCGCGGTGGCTCGTTGCTGCACGGGCGAGATACTGGAGGAGGTCGCCAAGGGCAATCTCTACATCGGCTACAATATGCTCGGTTCCTATGCCTACGACGCCGCCCAGCGTCACCCGGAATTAGGCGTGGTAGTGCCGCGTGATTATACGCTCGTCTTGAGCCGTGGTGCGCTTATCCCGAAAGGTGCACAGCGAGCAGATCTCGGCGCACGGTTCCTCGATTATCTCCTGTCAGAGCGGGGTCAATCCGTGGCGCGAACCAATGCGTTCTATTTCACGGAAAGTGGTGAACTGCCGCCTGGCGTCGACGGTCCGCAAAATTTGAAAGAGTCCGGCGTTGCCCAGCCGATCCGCATCGGCCCGGCTCTGCTCGCGGTGCAGGACAGAGCGCAACGTCAGCGTTTCATCGAAGACTGGTCACAATCTCTGATTGAATTGAACAGTCCCGCCTGGACGCGAGAATAGCAAACCCGATTTTGAACGGCGGATCGCAACACCGGGACAATTTCTCTGCAAGAATATTCGATTCACACACAAGAAGTCCCGATTCTCACACATGAATCATCGAATCTGGAACGAATTTTTCAACTCTGGCGAGAAAAATGGTTGTGGCGACGCGAATAATTAAAAGAGCGAGCCTTGCGAGCCAGCCGGAACAGGGGGCTTTTTGGCTGGGGCGGGACGCTCTGTTTTCGGCTGCGATCGACGTTCTTCACCATCTTTTGCGACAGCTTGTACGTCACCGTCCTGGAACTTGAGAGTGAGCTCATCGCCGCTGGCAACAGCTCCCGCTCGCTTGATCGGCGTGCCTGAGGGGTCGAGGACAACGGCGAAGCCACGTTCCAGAACCCCTTGATATGACAGGGTTTTGAGCAGGCGCTCGAGTTCGCCACTGCGCCGTTTCGCGCCGTCGATCAGCAGATTGACGGCTTGGACCTGACGCCGGTCCAGCTGTTGAAGATGTTGCCGGTCTCTCTGTGCCAGCCGCGCGGCAGGTTCAATCGAAAGCCGTGCGGCTTGCCGGTCGAAAACTGCGCGTCTTTTGTGCAGAAATGCTGCAAGACAACGCGGCAGCTGGCTGTCCAAGCGCTTGATTTCAATCTTCTTTTCGCGAATTTTCTGCTGAAGAAGCCGCGGCGATAACTGCCTTGCGCAGCCATCGAACTCGCCGCGTTTCTTCTGCGTATTCGCCTGTAAGGCACGGCCCAAACGGCCTGCGGTTTCGTCGAAATGCCGGCGTGGGAGTGCAAGCAACTGATCCGCTGAGGGCAGGGCGCGGGCAAGCGCCCGCTGCGCCTGACGGCGGCGATCGAGATAGCGCGACATGCCCGAGGCAAGCCGGGCGCCCAGCGTTGCGACCTGTGCCCGGAGATCTGCCTTGACCGGCACAGCCATCTCTGCGGCGCCAGTTGGCGTTGGTGCGCGAACGTCCGCGGCAAGGTCGATCAGCGTCCAGTCGGTCTCGTGACCGACGGCAGAAATGATGGGAATTTGTGATGCGGCGACCGCGCGCACGACGGCTTCATCGTTGAATCCCCAAAGGTCTTCAAGGCTGCCACCACCACGCGCTACGATCAGGACATCGGGACGAGGAAGAACGCCACCCCGTTCTAACCCGTTGAAACCATTGATCGCATTGGCAACCTCAGCGCCACAAGTCTCGCCCTGCACTCGTACCGGCCAGACCAGAACATGCAGCGGGAAACGGTCGGTGATGCGGTGGATGATGTCGCGGATGACAGCGCCGGTCGGCGATGTGACAACGCCGATAATGCGCGGCATGAAGGGCAGTCGTCGCTTGGCCGCGGGATCGAACAACCCCTCTGCACCAAGCTTGCGCTTGCGCTCCTCCAAGAGTGCCATCAGTGCGCCGGCGCCGGCCGGTTCCATTTGCTCGATGACGATCTGGTATTTGGACGAGCCGGGATAAGTCGTCAGCTTGCCCGTGGCGATGACTTCCATGCCTTCTTCCGGCTGGAAACGCAGCCGGCTCATGGAACCGCGCCAGATAACCGCCTCGATACGTGCCTTGTCGTCTTTCAGCGAGAAGTAGGCATGGCCGGACGAATGCGGGCCGCGATACCCGGAAATCTCGCCGCGAACCCTTACGTGCCCGAAAGTGTCCTCGACCGTGCGCTTCAACGCGCCGGATATTTCAGAGACGGTATATTCGGCAACATTCGATGCAGATTCGGGCTTTTCGCTCATGCGCTATTCCTAGTCCCCCTGCCGTCAGGGTCAAGCCTCGGCAATCCTTGATTGCACCATTGCAAGCTTCAAGAATATCGCCTATCCGCAAGAGTCGGAAAAAGGGGAAATCCACATGCCAACAGATATTGCCGCCAGTTCTAAAGGTTTGAAATTACGTCATTATCTGCTGATAGGAGCGCTCATGATTGCTGCCGCTGCAGCGATCTTGCTCTGGATGGGCCGCAACCCGATATGTACCTGTGGAACAATAAAGCTGTGGGTTGGCGAGACGAATTCGTCCGATAATTCACAGCATATCACCGATTGGTACACGCTCTCGCATATTATCCACGGCTTCCTGTTCTACGGTATTTTCTGGCTTGTCGCCCGTAGATTGCCGATCGGTCAGCGCCTGCTGATGGCTATCGTTGTCGAGGCCGCATGGGAGATTTTTGAAAACACCGACATGGTCATCAATCGCTACCGCGAAGCCACGATCGCGCTGGGCTATACCGGCGACAGTGTTCTGAATTCCGTCAGCGACATATTATTCATGGTACTAGGCTTCTTCTTTGCCGCCAGAACCCCTCTCTGGTTGACGATCGTGCTGGCGATCTTCTTCGAGCTCCTGGCTGGCTGGGTCATACGCGATAATCTCAGCCTCAACATACTTATGCTGCTCTATCCCCTGGACGCAGTGAAGACATGGCAAGGGGGAATGTGATCACCAGCCAGGAACGAGCTCCGCTGCACGGACTTGCCGCAAACGCTGATTTGCCATGAGCGGCGCCGAAGCTTGGCTCACGCTCACGGGAGAGGGCATCGACAAATTGTCGAGACTTTCGACAATGTGCTGTGCCAGCGCATCGACGATCGCGGAAGGCTTGGTGTGGCCGCGCATGATGCCGATGCCGAATTCCGGCAAGCGGCCAAAACCGTCGGCCTCCGTCAGAACGCGCATTCCCGGGCGCAAAGCACACTCGGGCAGGATCGAGACAGCAAGGCCCGCCAGCACTGCCGCTGCCAAGACGGTAGCCGACCAGCTTGTGAAGAGAATGCGGTAGTCATGGTGCATGCTGTCCAGAACATCCACCGCGGCAGCGCGCCAGATACAGGTCGGGCGACCGACTGCCAGCGGAAGTACTTGTTCTTCATGCACATTATGGTGGGCTGAGGTAACCCAAAGCAGCTGTTCGCTGCGCACGACTTCCGATCGCCGCTGCTCGTCGCACTGGGTTACGAGCGCAATATCGAGTTGCCCCTTGCGGATCATCTCGTCGAGATTGACGGTGGGCTCGCAGACAACCGATAGCTCGACGCGGGGATTGGAACGGGAAAATCGCGCCATGATTTCCGGCAGAAACCGGTCGGCATAATCGTCTGGTGTGCCGATGCGTATGTGTCCCTGCAGTTGCGTATCATCAAAAGCTGCGATGGTTTCGTTGTTGAGTTGCAGCATCCGCCGTGCATAGGCCAGCAGGCGTTCGCCATCTTCCGTCAGTCGATTGGTGCGGCCGTCGCGCTCAAAAAGCGATTTTGAAACGCGCTCTTCCAGCCGGCGCATCTGCATCGAAACGGCGGATTGCGTCTTGTTCACCTTGTCGGCGGCCCTTGTAAAACTACCTAGGTCGGCAATAGCCGTGAATGTTTGCAACTGGTCGAGATCAAGCGGTGCGTTCATGGCAATGTTCCCGGAATGGTTGATCCATCATTATTATTGAACGTTTACATTAAAAACATTCGTTTGAATAATCAATTATTATGGATCATCCTGCAAATGTTCAGGAAGCGTCGGTGTCCTAAGAGTGGTTCAAGGGATAACGCGGCGTGGTGCGCGGAAAATGGTTTTCGCGCGGTTTAACTTTCTTGATCGCCCTTCAAAAGGAGTAACGGCGATGACGACGACAACGAGAATGATTGAAGTAACTGGTTTCACCCGCTCGATCGCAGCATTTGCGTCGCAGGCTGCCAACTTTGTCAGGCAAGTAATCGTCGCACGTCGTAATCGTAAAACGATTATGAGCCTCGGCGAGTGGAATGACGAAATGCTGCATGATATCGGCGTCACCCGTGCCGATCTTCATTCGGCAATTGGCACCTCGCTTCTCGATGACCCGAGCGAAAGACTGGGCGCATTGGCCGATGTACGGTCGCGCGTTCGCGCTGCCCGCTCGATCATTTAAAGCTGACGATTTGACTGTTTAGCAGGCGCCCATTCACGCCGGAATCCCCTCCCGGCGTCCCGCCTGCCTCCTGCCCGGCCCACATTGCTCATGCACGTGGCCGGGCTTTTTCTTGTCTATTTTACCGTCCGACGCTCTAGCGGTACCGATCCATACCGCGCTTATATTGGTCGAAGATTGATTCCAGACCTTTCTGATACTGATCGTTCGTCTGTTTACCCGTATCAAACATCTGGCCGAGTATGTCTTTCAGAGGATTATCCGAAGGGGCGGAAGGCGCCGTTCTTTGCTGAGCTTGCGGCTGTGGTTGAGGTGATTGCGGTGCTGGACGCTGCTGCGCACCGCCACCGAATATTTCTCCGAAAATCTGACCCAAGGGGTTGTCGCCAAACGGATTTTGCCCCTGAGCCGTCTCTTGAGGTGCACTGTCCTGAGGCATGCCACGCGGCGTTGGTGTTTGCGGCGCAGCGGACCCACCAGCGCCTTTCATCATTTCCTCGAATATTTTCCCCAGCGGATTATCACCGAACGGGTTTTGTCCCTGGGCCGTATCCTGAGGTGCTGCGTCTTGGGGTGCTCTGCCACGCGGGGCCGGGGCTTGCTGCGCTGCGCCGCCAGCACCCTTCATCATCTCTTCGAATATTTTGCCGAGCGGATTGTTTCCCATCGGATTGCCCTGGCCTTGCGGTTGTGGCTGCCCTGCTGCACCTCCGCCGAGCATGCTTTCCAATATCTGTCCCCATGGGTTGCCGCCTGCGCCGGGTGCACTTTGCTGCGGGGCGGACGATTGACTGCCGCTCTGGCGCATCATTTGCTCGATGAGGTCGCCGATAACATTGCCACCGCCAAGCCCGGCCGCAGCAAACTGGCCGGTCGATTTCTTGTACAGACCACCCATCATCATGGAGGCGACCACCGGCAGCATCTGTTTTAGTGTATCCGCGCCGACCCCGGAGACAGCCGCAGCATGATCGGCGACGGCTCGCGACAGGTCTTTCGACCCGAAAAGCTGATCGAGAACATTCTTGCCATTGGCGACGCCCATGGGGTCGAAAGCTGCTTGCGGGTTATCAAAATAATTGACCTGTCGGCCCGAAGACAGCGATTGGACGAAGCCGCCAAAGCCCATTGGATCGGCTGCATTTCTCTGCAAACCTTGGGAGAATGCGGGCATCAATGCCTCGAGGGCGGCAACGGTCTGCTGCTGGGAGAGATTGAACTGGTTTGAAAGGGCATCGACTGCTTGTCCGCCCTGTGCCTTCAAAAACATGTCTACGAGATTCATGGCGCCGATCCTCCTCCGGGCTGATGCGCGAAGGAAGATTAGCGCCGTAGTAATGCGGACTTCAATACTTTTCTCTCGTTAGAAATATTTCGCCAGATTGTTGCGAATACGCTGCAGCGGATCGACTGCCGGATCACCGGCTTCAAATTTCCGGTCGGTGATCTTCTCGTAGGCCTGAATATAGACCTGCGTCGTTGCGTCTATCACGTCTTCCGGTATCTCAGGGATATCGTCCTTGTAGGGATCGCAACGTTCCACGACCCAGTTGCGCACGAAATCCTTGTCGAAACTGACTGGCCGCTTGCCGGGTGCGTAGCTGTCGGCAAACCAATAGCGGCTGGAATCCGGTGTATGGATTTCATCGGCCAGCACGATGTTACCTTCATCGTCAGTGCCGAATTCATATTTCGTGTCAGCAAGGATCAAACCACGGCTTGCGGCGATCTCCTGACCCCGCGCGAAAAGCTTCAGCGCGTAGCCAGTAATCGTTTCCCACTGCCCTTTGGTGAGAAGTCGTTTCAGGATATCCTCAGCGGTCAGCGGTTCGTCGTGGCCGCCATCGAAGGCCTTTGAGGTCGGTGTGATGATCGGCGCTGGCAGCTTCTCATTGTCCTGCATCCCATCGGGAAGGGTGAAGCCGTACATTTCACGTTTACCTGCCTTATAGAGCGTCAGTATCGACGTTCCGGTTGTTCCGGCAAGATAACCGCGCACGACAATTTCAACCGGCAGGATGGTCAGCTTGCGGCAAACCAATACGTTGGGATCTGGATACTCGATGACATGATTGGGGCAAATATCCTGCGTCTGTTCAAACTGAAAACGTGCCGTTTGCGTCAGCACCTGACCCTTCAGTGGTATGGACGCAAGGATGCGGTCAAACGCGCTGATGCGGTCTGTGGCGATGATGATGCGCCTACCATCCGGCAGATCGTAATTCTCCCGAACCTTGCCTTTGTAGTAGTTCGGCAATTCTGGAATATAGGCTTCGGACAGCGCTTTGTATTTCGGCATGGTTCAGAAATCCGCATGAATGATATAGTTCCCGCATAACACAGATAACGGGCGGCGGGAGTCACAATTGTAATGCTTGGCTCAACGTCCGCCAGTTACGTCAAGGATGGCCCCGGTCACATAGGATGACTCGTCACTCAAGAGCCACACAATGGATTGGCCGACTTCATCGGCAGTACCAGCACGACCGAGTGGTGCGGTAACACCAAGACGCTGCGCCCGGTCCGGTTGGCCGCCGCTGGCATGAATATCGGTCTCGATCAGTCCGGGCCGGACGGCGTTCACACGAATACCTTCCGCTCCGACCTCCTTTGACAGGCCGATCGTCAGCGTATCCATGGCACCTTTCGATCCGGCATAATCGACATATTCGCCCGGTCCGCCGAGCCGTGCGGCCGCAGAGGACAAAAGAACGATCGAACCGCCATTGCCACCCCGTGAGCGGGCGAGATGGCGTACGCCCTCGCGTGCGCAGACATAGGCGCCAAGCACGTTCACGTCGAAGATGCGGCGCATACGGTCAATGTCCATATCCATCAGTCGCGAGCCAGGAGCAACAATACCTGCATTCACCACGACACCGTCGAGAGTGCCGAGTTCGGCGGTCTGTTCGAACATGGAGATGACATCGGTTTCGACAGCGACATCGCCTTGAATGGCTTTTGCCTTGCCGCCCGCTGCAATAATGGCCTCAACCACTTCGTCGGCAGCAGCTTTATTGCCCACATAATTGACGCCGACCGACCAGCCCCTCTGACCTGCTAGAATTGCGGACGATCGGCCGATGCCGCGGCTGGCGCCGGTAATCAGAATGGTTTTGGTCATGGTCGATCCTCGCGTTGACTAGTAGGCGTATTCCAGAAATGCCGGCTCAACGGAACTGCCCCAAGCAGTATTATACTGCGACAGCATCTGTTCGGCCGATGTTGTTCCACGCGCAACAACTTCCTCCAGCGACGAGAGATAGTGCGTCTCGTCGAAGCCTTCGCTGTTGAGCTTTGCCCGATTCTTCAGGCCGAGCCGCGAAATCGCCAGCACGTCACGTGATATTTCATGCACAGACCGATTGCGCAGCGTGGCGCCCAGGCCTTGCGCCGGAACCTCGTCGCGCAGCGCCTGTACTTCCGGGTAGGTCCAGTCATAGGTCATGGCTTCTGCTGCATCCAATGCCTCTGCATCGTAGAGCAGCCCAACCCAGAAAGCCGGGAGCGCGCAAATGCGCCGCCACGGTCCGCCATCGGCGCCACGCATTTCGAGGAAGCGCTTCAGCCGCACTTCCGGAAACAGGGTCGACAAATGATTGGTCCAGTCGCCCATGTTCGGCGTACCTTCCGGGATGGAATCCTTCAGAGCGCCGTTCATGAATTGACGGAATGTCACGTGGGTACAATCATGATAGCGGCCGTGACGCATGACGAAATACATGGGTACGTCGAGTGCCCACTCGACGTAGTCGGCAAAGCCGAAATTCTCGTTGAAGATGAATGGCAGAACGCCCGAGCGATTGTTGTCAGTGTCGCGCCAGATGTTGGAGCGCCAAGACAGAAGCCCATTCGGCCTGCCCTCGGTGAAAGGCGACATGGCGAACAGGGCCGTCGCGATGGATTGTAACTTGACCGAAACCTGCATCTTGCGGCGCATATCCGTTTCGGACGAGAAGTCGAGATTTACCTGGATCGTGCAGGTGCGGTACATCATGTTCAGGCCGTCCTTGCCGACTTTCGGCATGTAGTTGGACATGATGTTGTAGCGCGATTTCGGCATGCGCGGCGTTTCGGCGAGCGTCCATTTGGGACTGCCGCCAAGACCAAGAAAACGAATACCTAGCGGCTCCGCGATTTCGCGCACCTGAGCCAGATGTGCGTTGGACTCGCGGCAGGTCTGATGAATGGTGAGAAGCGGTGCACCGGAAAGCTCGAACTGTCCACCCGGTTCAAGCGAGATTGCACCCTGACCAGTAGGCTCGAGTAGGCCAATGATATTGCCTTCGTCGATGATCGGCTCCCAGCCAAGCTTGGACTTCATGCCTTCCAGGATCGCACGAATTCCGCGCGGTCCTTCATAAGGAACCGGGCTATTGTCTTCCGTGTAAAACGGAAACTTTTCGTGCTCGGTGCCGATGCGCCAGTCGGACTCCGGCCTCGATCCCTGAGCAAGATAGGTAGCCAGTTCTTCAGTGCCGGTGATCGGTGTTTCGTCTGTCGTATCGCGCGCCATGGATGGTGCTTTCCGAGATGATGAGATCGTCGCGCGTGATTGACCGTTTTCGTGCAGGAGCGCAAGCAAATTTCGCTTATGGTCTCATCAAGAGTATTTGTAACTCACCAATCGCCTATCGTCGCCTGAATCAAGGCGAGGGCCGCAACGGCGGCTGTATCTGCGCGCAGGATGCGCGGACCCAGTGGAATAGCGGTGACAAAGGGCAGCTTTCGCAAGGTTTCGCGTTCCTGGTCGGAAAAGCCTCCTTCCGGACCGATGAGCACGCCAAGCGGGCCGCGCGGGAGCGATTGCAGCAGCGGCAGCGGATTGTGTGTGCCATGTCCCTCATCACAGAAAATGAGGCGACGCTGATTGTCCCAGCCCTCAAGCAGCTTTTCAAGCTTTGCAGGCTCACGCGTTTGCGGGATCGCCAGCACGCCGCATTGTTCCGCTGCTTCGATCACGTTGGCCTCGATCCGCTCGATCCCGATGCGGGAAACTTGCGTATGCTGGGTGATCACCGGCTGCAGAACGCCTGCGCCCATCTCCACCGCCTTCTGGACCAGATAGTCGAGCCGGCCCTGTTTCAACAGTGCGAAGCAATAGAGGAGATCGGGCGCGGCGGGCTGTTGGCGAGTCTGTTCCAGCGGTTCAAGGGACAGCTTTTTCCTGCTTTCAAATCGCAACGCCGCACGCCATTCCCCATCACGTCCGTTGAAAACGAGAATTTCATCGCCGTCCTTCATACGCAATACATTGGACAGATAGTTGACGGCCTCCGGACCCGTCTCCGCGCGCTTCCCGGCGGCAAGACTGTCGGTGACGTAGAGCCGCTGCATTTTGTAATTTGCGCGCATTGAATAACCGAAGGTTGGATTTAGCTGAGCGGCGGCAGGCGGCGTTTGACCGGCGACGACTTGACTATAGAAGTGTTTGTCTCGGCCCTTTCCGATAGACGGTCGAGTATCGTGTCGAGTTGTTCCATCGTCCGGAATTGTAATTTACCAACGAAGCAATCGTCACCTGTGACTTTGTCGCATTCAGTTATTTCCGGCGTTTCCTGGATCAACTTTTCGACGATGTGCAGCATGCCGGGCAATGGCCTGACGCGTACAATGGCTGAGAGGCTGTAGCCGAGAGCGACGGGATCGATGTCGATCGTAAAAGAGCGGATCACTTTTTTCTCTTCAAGGCGGCGCAATCGCTCGGAAACGCTGGGCGAAGACAGGCCCACCTGATTGCTAAGCTCCTTTAGCGATATACGCGCATCATGCACAAGAATCTCGATGATAGTTCGGTCAAGATCATCAAGCATAATTTCCTCCTAAGGCCACTCATTTGTTTCGCCTCAAATAAGAAGGTAAAGCGGGAGTTTTGCCTTTCGTGACATATATCAAATTCGCCCCTTGGCGCATACCCTTGGCAAATCAACAAAAGGTGTTCGCCATGGAAAAAGATGTGTTCAGGGGCAGCGTCGAAATGACTGCCGCCATGCTCATTTCAGGGACAATCGGCTGGTTTGTATTGATGTCAGGCCAACCGGTCCTGTCCGTGGTGTTCTGGCGCTGCGCCATTGGTGCTGTGACGTTGCTCGCTGTCTGCGGGGCACTCGGGCTGCTGCGACGTGATGCCATTTCGCTGAAACTCTTCGGACTCGCCGTTGTTGGCGGAATAGCAATCGTGTTGAACTGGGTTCTGCTCTTTGCCGCTTACTCGCGCGCATCCATTGCCATCGCCACCACGGTGTATAACGTCCAGCCGTTCATGCTGGTTGGTCTGGGCGCGTTGATTTTCAAGGAAAAACTCACCGCTACCAAGCTTTTCTGGCTGGGTTTCGCCTTTGCGGGAATGCTGTTGATCGTCCAGGCGAAACCTGGAGGCGCTTATAACGGCTCCGACTATATGGAAGGCATTGCCCTGTCGCTCGGTGCAGCCTTTCTCTATGCAATCGCCGCCATAGTGGCCAAACGCCTGAAAGGCATTCCATCACACCTTATCGCCCTCATTCAAGTCTGCGTTGGCGTCCTGATGCTTGCACCATTCGCCGACTTCGCTCGACTTCCGCAAAGCACGGGCGAATGGAGCAGTCTCGTAACGATTGGCGTGATTCACACCGGGCTGATGTATATCCTGCTCTATAGCGCAATTCAGAAACTGCCGACGCACATTACGGGCTCGCTTTCCTTCATCTATCCGATAGCCGCAATTCTGGTAGATTACATCGCCTTCGGACACGCCTTGCAGCCAAGCCAGCTGATCGGATCCGCCGCTATTCTAATCGCTGCCGCAGGTACAAGCCTCGGCTGGACATTCCGCAGGTCGGTTCCGGTGAGTGTCAAGGTATTATACCCAAGCGAATGAGCGGGTCATAGCCCGCCCTCAATGCCAGGACGGTTGAAGGCGGGGTGAGGAGCATAACATCGCGGCTGGGCGGATCAGATGGTGTGTACCCCTGCCAAGACCAAAGATACGTCACGCCTTCTTTGACAGTGTATGCTTCATCGCCACTGGCAATCATCGTTCCATCCGGTAGATTCTTTATTTGACCTTCAATGGGATGCCGCTGTTTGCCACCCTTGGCATCCAGCCGTTCCCTGCGCAGGGCCGCGTCCATTGCAGGCGCAGGCTGAATCGATGTTTTATTCCCGTCAGCCCACGCCGCCTGAAAGGCTTTCGCCCGTTGCCGCTGGCAATAGAAACATGGCCTGTGTCCCGCTGCGAGCGCAGTCGCTTCGTCTAAAAAGAACAGTTCGGTCCAGCTTCGCCGCGCCATGACCTCGCGTCGTACGTCTTTGAATTCGCAGACGCAGATGATCCAGGCCCGTATCGCCCATCGACGCTTGAGCAAAGTACGCGTCGCGGGATCATGGATGATGCCGCGATTTCCCATCAGCGCGCCACGATATGGCGCAGCGACAATATCGCCAAAAGGTGTGACACGGTTTTGCAGGGTCATTTGACGGCTTTCGACTCTGGAGAGCACATGCTATCCGAGAACTCCCATTATTGCGACCATCAGGCAGGCTCCATGCGCGTTCTCGTCGTTCAGAATTATCAGAATACAGGCCTTGGCCAAGTCGGACGCGCATTGGAGGAAGCAGGCGCCGAAATCGATCTGCGTCAGCCCTATCTTGATCAAATCTTGCCAGACGACGATTTGGATCATGATGCGCTGGTCGTACTCGGTGGTGACCAGAGCGCGCTCGATGATGACGCCTATCCCTATCTTCCCGAACTGGCACGGCTCATTAAACGTTTCGGTGATGCCGACAAGGCGGTTCTTGGAATTTGCCTAGGCAGTCAGCTCGTTGCGCGTGGCTATGGTGGAGAGAACCTTCTGGGACGTTCGGCCGAATTCGGTTGGCGCGAGGTGACCGGAACTGTTGCAGCGAAATCTGATCCCGTTCTTTCGGCTGTTCCGCAAAAGTTTCCAATCTTTCACTGGCACAGCGACACCTTTACGCTTCCTGAAGGTGCGGTACACCTCGCTTCAAGTCAGATGACCCGGAACCAGGCATTTCGTATCGGTCGTGCTGTCTATGGCATCCAGTTTCATTTCGAGGCCGATACCAAGCTCGTTGACGAGTGGAAACGGGTTTTTCATGACCAGATCGAAAATATCGATCCTCATTGGCTCGTCAATTACCGCACCTATCTGGAGCGTGACGGGGCTGAAGCAGATGCGGCCGGCCTGGCGCTCGCTCGCGCTTGGGTGGCACTGATTTAGGCCTGCATCGAGATTTCGTTGCAACTTGGCAACAGCCTAATTCCGAATCCGATTGGATGTCGGGATTCAGGTGAAGCGTGTCTCCAATTCACTAGTTGGTAATAATTGCGTCCTTTATTGGCCACACTGGTTAACTGGCATGAAGCCAGACCGATAGAAACCGATGGAAACGCCCGAAATGACCACCAAGAGTGCTGCACTTTTAACTGCCGTGATGCTCTCAGCCATCCTCTTCATGGGCGCAGGTCTGTTCTCGGTAGATGCCGGTAGCCATACCGTTTCCAGCGACGGTTACGGCGTGAGCACCTCTTCCCGCTGATAGCCAGAGTCTTTCACAGGGCCTCCAGTAAAAACTTGTTCTCGGCGTCGATTGCGATCGCGCTGAGACGACCGCTGAACACCGCCCCGGTATCGAGGTTGACGCGGTTTGGCCTGATTTCCACGTCAGTGACGGGCGTATGGCCATGGATGATGACTTTCGGATAGAGCCGCGGCTCCCCAAGGAATTGCTCCCTGATCCACACGAGATCTTCCGGATCCTGACGATCTAGATCGACGCTCGGATGTATCCCGGCATGGCAAAAGAAAAAGTCTCCAAAAATCATCGAGCGCTTCAGGCCGCGAAGAAATTCTATGTGCCCCGGGGGAACCGCGTCTAGCAGCGCGTTCCGTCCTGCCGCTACAGATCCAAGATCGTTGAAATCGATGGAAACGCCATAGGAAAGCGCGGTCTGGCGACCGCCATTGTGTGCGAACATTCCATTGGGGGCGCCAGTCGCCAGAAACTCCAGAAAGCCGATATCGTGATTTCCTGTGATAGCCAGCATCCGGTGCGTCTTCTTCTGTGCACTGACCAAAAGATCAAGCACACCTTTTGAATCGGGCCCGCGATCGACGTAGTCGCCAAGATGAACAATCACCCAATCGAAAGGTGGTGATTTCTCGTTCTCCGCCTGAATGCGCCGATGCATTTCCTGCAAAAGATCGAGCCGGCCATGCACATCGCCAATGGCATAGACTCGCAGCCTGTCGGGTCCCCGTGCATGTTTGAAATCAACTGTTTTCATTGTGCAATTGTCTTTCGCGTCGTAGTTGTGCGATATCTCGTCCAAGCGGATAATGTCATAGCGAGACATGCTGGAATAGCTGTAACAAGGGAAAGTTCATGTCCGGACTACTGATGCCGAAAGCCGACGACGCAACCATGTCGCGCCGTTCGGACATCGTGACGGCGCTGCGGGCAATAGTTCCGGGCGAGGGCGTCGTCGATGCCACCAATGCGATGCGGGTATTTGAGTCGGATGCTCTGACCGCCTATCGCCAACTGCCGCTGGTGGTGGTCCTGCCGCAAACCGTGGCACAGGTTTCGCGCGTCCTCAAATATTGCTACGAGAACAATGTAAAGGTCGTGCCGCGGGGCTCTGGAACGTCACTGTCTGGTGGCGCTCTGCCGCTCGAAGACGCGGTATTGCTGGTCATGTCGCGCTTCAATCAGATATTGGAAATCGACTATCCCAATCGCGTCGCCGTCGTACAGCCCGGTGTAACCAATCTCGGCATCACCAAGGCGGTCGAACACGAGGGCTTCTATTATGCGCCCGATCCGTCTTCGCAAATTGCCTGTTCGATCGGCGGCAATGTTGCCGAGAACTCAGGTGGAGTGCACTGCCTGAAATACGGGCTTACCGCGAACAACGTCCTCGGCCTCGAAATGGTGCTGATCACCGGCGAAGTGGTCCGGCTTGGCGGCAAGCATCTCGATACGGAAGGCTATGATCTTCTTGGTTTGATGACCGG
>NZ_JACHXN010000014.1 GCF_014192095.1 Phyllobacterium trifolii | reverse complement strand
GCTCGTCGAGCAGAACCAGCTTGGCGTTCTTCACGATAGCGCGCGCCAGCGCAGTGCGCTGCTGCTGACCGCCGGAAAGATTGAGCGGCGTGCGATCGAGGAAGGGCGTGAGCTTCAGCATTTCGGCAGCCTTGCGCACTTCGCGGTCGATTGTCGCTTTGTCGGCTCCAGCCACGCGCATCGGCGAGGCGATGTTCTCGTAGACCGTGAAGGCCGGGTAATTGATGAACTGCTGATAGACCATCGCGACCGAGCGCTTTTGTACCGGCACGCCGGTCACGTCCTTGCCGTCGAACCAGACAGAGCCGGAGGTCGGCACGTCCAGTCCTGCCATGATGCGCATGAGGCTGGTCTTGCCGGACAGGGTCGGTCCGAGCAGGACATTCAGCGTCGCATGTTCCAAAGTCAGCGAAATATCGCTGAGATGGGGTTTTCCGCCCACTACCTTGGATACATTCCGCAGTTCCAACATTCTTACTCCTCCCAGAGACGGTGCAGACCTATCCACACCGTATCATTCAATTCTATTCCGCCGCGATCTGGCGCCGTCTATCGACAGCATTTTCCATAAAACGGTCGAGCGCAGCAGCCTCATCGGCGCTCAAATGCAAACCCTTCTTTGTCCGACGCCAGAGAACATCCTGAGCCGTCACCGCCCATTCATGCTCGATCTGATAGCGCACCTCGGCTTCATAAAGGTCAGAGCCGAAATGCCTGCCAAGATCGGCGACAGAAGCGGCTTTGCCAAGCAGTGTACGTGCCTTCGTACCGTAGAGCCGGAACAGGCGATGCGCATGGCGTGGGTCGAGAAATGGATAATCGGCTTTGAGCTTCTGCAGCTCCGCATCAAAAGCGGTGGCTGCAAAGTCGCCGCCCGGTAGTGTTCCGGCCGCCGTCCAAGGCCTGCCGCGCTTGCCAAGCTGGTCTTCGATCTTTTCCAGCATATGCTCGGACAAGCGCCTGAATGTGGTGATCTTGCCGCCGAATATATTGAGCAACGGCGCCTGGCCTTCCGGCGCGTCGGTCTTCAACACATAATCGCGCGTGGCCTCCTGTGCCTTCGAGGCACCGTCATCGTAGAGCGGACGCACGCCCGAATAAGTCCAGACGACCTGGTCGCGCTTCACCGGCTCGACAAAATATTCGCTGGCGGCAGCGCAGAGATAGTCGATCTCGGCATCGCTGATTTTCACCTCGGCTGGATTGCCGTGATAGTCTTGGTCGGTAGTGCCGATGAGGGTGAAATCCTGTTCGTAGGGAATGGCGAAAATGATGCGCCCATCGGTGTTCTGGAAGAAATACGCGCGCGGATCGTCGAACTTCTTCTTCACGACGATGTGGCTGCCCTGCACGAGACGAACGTTGTGCGCATTATTGCTGCCGACGACACCAGTCAATACTTCATCGACCCATGGACCGGCGGCATTGACCAGAAGACGTGAGCGGACTTCTTCCGTCGCGCCGGTCAACCCGTCCTGCAGGGTCAGCGTCCAGTGATCCGCATCGCGGCGGGCACTGACAACTTTCGTACGTGTGCGAATGACCGCGCCGCGATCAGCCGCGTCACGGGCATTGAGTGCAACCAGCCGCGCATCGTTGACCCAGCAGTCGGAATATTCGAAGGCCTTGGTATAGAGCGACTTCAGCGGCTTGGCTGCCGGATCGCGCGTCATGTCCAGGGTGCGTGTGGCCGGAAGCTTCTTGCGCCCGCCAATGTGATCGTAAAGGAAAAGTCCGAGCCGCAAGAGCCAGGCTGGACGTAAGCCAGCATGATGCGGAAGAACAAAACGCAGCGGCCAGATGATGTGCGGCGCGCTGGCCCAGAGCACTTCGCGCTCCATCAGCGATTCGCGCACCAACCGGAATTCGTAATATTCGAGATAGCGTAAACCGCCATGGATGAGCTTGGTCGAACCAGAGGACGTACCGCTGGCAAGGTCGCTCATCTCCGCGAGAAATACCGAAAAGCCACGGCCGACAGCATCGCGCGCAATGCCGCATCCATTGATGCCGCCGCCGATGACAAAAATGTCGTAGACCATGTCGACCAGATTAGACAATCCCTGCGCTCCCCATTTCGCAGCGCACCATTTCTTCGCAATTGCGAAAGATATACGGAAGCATTACGAAACCAATACGAAACTAAAAGGAACTATACCGCGCATGGCTGCGCCGCACAAGAGCATTGTCAAATCGAAGTTTCGATGAGCCGAACGTCCGCATCGACGCAAATCTGGCGAATTGCTTCACTCTCGCAGCGATCGGTGATGAAGGTGTGGACCTGTGAAAGATGGCCTATGCGAACGGGTGCTGTGCGCTCGAATTTGGTTGAATCGGAGACGAGGATCACATGGCGCGCATTGGCCATGATTGCTTGCGCTACTTTGACCTCGCGAAAATCGAAATCGAGAAGCGCGCCGTCACTGTCGATGGCGGACGTTCCGATGACGGCGAAATCCACTTTGAACTGACGGATAAAATCGACCGCCGCTTCGCCAACGATACCGCCATCGGACCCACGCACGACACCGCCTGCGATAACCACCTCAATGTCCGGGTAAATTCGTAACTTGTTGGCAACATTGATGTTATTCGTGATTATCATCAGGCCCTTGCGGTCAAGTAGTGCCTGCCCCACCGCTTCCGTGGTGGTGCCGATGTTGACGAATAGAGAGGCATTGTCGGGAATGAGGTCCGCCGCGGCGCGGCCAATCGCTTCCTTTTCGCTCGCAGCAATCAAACGCCGCGCCTCATATTCCAAATTCTGCACGCCGGAGGGAAACAGCGCGCCGCCGTGGATACGGTTGAGCAGGCGCTGGTCACACAGGTCGTTGAGATCCTTGCGAATGGTTTGCGGCGTGACATTGAAATGAACGGCGAGATCGTCCACTAGAACGCGTCCGTGCTCCTTGGCCATTTCCAAAATTTCGGCGTGCCTGGGAGCGAGAAACATGGCTTGCGCTTTCATTTTCGTTTTTCTGCAGTCTATACGAAAACGAAAATGAAAGCTTATGTCAATCTATGGGTAAACGAACCCGGCTCATTTCCCTATGCCGTTGCGCCTTCGATAATGTCGAACCCTGTATTAATGATGGTCTTTTCGGCGGGCCGCTCGCGGCTTTCAAGCAATTTTTCGGCTGCGGTTTTTCCAATGAGAAACCGTTTAGACAGGATCGTTGACAGAGGCATTGGCATGGCCTGGCCGATATCGAGTCCATTGAAACCAAATATACCAAGCTTCTCTTTCACTGCGATTCCCGCATGCATGCAGTGAAAAATGCCGCCCATCGCCATATCGTCATTCGGGAATACGACAACGTCCAGGTCGGGATGGGCAGCTAGAAGTATCGCCAGTGCGTCGCGCCCTGCCCTGGTCGAACTCGCGTCGGGATAACAATGCTCTGCAACAAGAGACAGGCCAGCCTCCTGCAATGCCGAGCAAAGCCCTTCATAACGGGCACTGGCGCGATCGTCTGTTGTTACATTGTGCCTGGCATAGCCGAAGCGGCGATAGCCGCGCTGGATGAGATGTTTTCCGGTTTCATAGCCAGCCTGGCGATGCGACATGCCAACCGCAATGTCTACAGGCTCGCCATCGATGTCCATCAACTCGGCGACCCGAAAGCGGCCATGCTCGAGATGCCGGCGCGCGGTCGGCGTGTGATGCAGACCGGCGAGGATCACCGCTGCTGGCTGCCATGCGAGAAAGGAGACGAGAATTCGCTCTTCGATCAGCGGATCGTAGTCCGTGACACCGATCACCGGCTGAAACGCCGTTTCGGTGAGCGCCGTGTGGATGCCGCGCAGCACATCGGGGAAGACGATGTTGGATAGCGATGGCAGCAGCACGCTCATCAGCGTCGATCCCGCAGAAGCAAGGCTGCCAGCAGCACGGTTCGGAATATAACCAAGCTCGGCGATGGCCGTTAGTACACGTGCTCTGGTTGAATCGGCGATAGGGCCTTGAACACGGACAACGCGTGACGCCGTGATTTCGCTCACGCCGGCAAGCCGCGCAACATCGGCAAGAGTCGGCATATCGGGACTTCGGTGAGCGTTGCGTTTGCGCGGCATTGGCACCAATCCAGTGCGATTGACAAGATTTATGACAGCGCTACCATAAAAGGCTTGATGAATGCTAGTCAGTGTGCATAAGTTTGCACCACGTTCTTATATATTAGTGCGACGAGCCCGGGAGGGGCTTGCAGGGAGGACTTCTTCTTATGCATGTTTTGGTGATCGGTGCAGCCGGAATGGTTGGCCGCAAATTGCTCGACAGGATCGCTGCAGAGCCCGGCTCGCTGGGCGGAGACATCAACAGGCTTACACTCGTCGATGTCATCGAACCCGCCGCACCCCGACCCTTTGCCGACATTTCCGTAACCAAGGCGGCAGACCTCTCGGACACTGGCGTGGCGGAATCACTGATCGCAAGCCGACCCGACATGATCTTCCATCTCGCCGCCATTGTCTCCGGTGAAGCGGAAGCCGATTTCGAGAAAGGCTACAAAGTCAATCTCGACGGCACGCGCGCGCTGTTCGAGGCGATCCGGCTGGAAAGCCGAAATGCTCCTTACAAGCCCCGCGTGGTATTTGCCTCATCGATTGCCGTGTTCGGAACGCCGTTTCCGGAGAAGATTAGCGACGAGTTTTTCACAACCCCACTGACCAGCTACGGCACGCAGAAGGCGATCTCTGAACTCCTCCTGTCGGACTACAGCCGCCGCGGTTTCTTCGACGGGATCGGCATTCGTTTGCCGACTATCTGCATTCGTCCGGGCAAGCCCAACAAGGCCGCGTCCGGTTTCTTCTCCAATATTCTGCGCGAACCCTTGGTAGGACAGGAAGCTATACTTCCGGTCGATGAAAATGTACGCCACTGGTTTGCCAGCCCGCGCGCTGCCGTCGGGTTCTTCATCCACGCCTCCACGCTTGATCTCGACAAGGTCGGTGCACGCCGCAATCTTTCCATGCCGGGGCTCTCGGCTCTCGTCGGCGAGGAAATCGCCGCGCTGCGCCGCGTGGCCGGCGACAAGGCGGTCAAGCTGATCCGCCGCGAACCCGATGCAACAATTCAGAAAATCGTCTCCGGATGGGCGACGGATTTCGACACGACGCGTGCGACGAAGCTCGGCTTCAAGGCAGAAACTGCCTTTGATGATATCATCAAGGCACATATTGAAGACGAACTGGGCGGGAACGTTGCGGCATGAGTAAAGAGGATTCAGGCAAAGGCAAGATCGCGCTGGTTACCGGCGGCGGCACCGGCGTAGGCAAGGCTATTACCACGGCACTGCTTGGCGCAGGTTATACGGTCGTGATTTCCGGTCGCCGCAAGGATGTACTGGAGGATGCCGCCAAGGCATTGGGGGCCGAAACACGTGGCGCCGTAAGGGCGATATCTGCGGATGTCAGCGATCCGAAATCGGTCGCGGCGCTTTTTGAAGCAATCAAATCCGAGTTCGGACGGCTCGACCTGCTCATCAACAATGCAGGGGTCAATGTTCCGAATATCCCGATGGAAGAACTCACCTTCGATCACTGGAATTCGATTGTCGGCGCAAATCTCACCGGTGTTTTCCTGTGCACTCAGCAGGCGATGAAATTGATGAAAACGCAAACACCACGTGGTGGACGCATCATCAACAATGGTTCGATTTCGGCACAAACGCCGCGGCCGAATTCCGCGCCCTATACGGCAACGAAACATGCCGTTACCGGCCTGACCAAGTCGACAGCGCTGGACGGCAGACCATTCGACATTGCCTGCGGTCAGATCGATATTGGCAATGCCACAACCGAGATGACATCGAAGATGGCAACAGGCGTGTTACAAGCCAATGGCGAAACTGCCAGCGAGCCAACCATACCGGCTCACTATATCGGCGATGCGGTCGTGCATATGGCAAGCTTGCCGTTGGAGGCCAATGTACTGACGATGACGATCATGGCGACGAAGATGCCGCTCGTCGGACGCGGCTAAAATATTTCGACAGCGATTTTTCGTTGTCTCACGAAAATTTTGGAGGAGAAGGCATGGCATCGGTTGAATTCGCCAATGTACGAAAATCATTCGGGACTCACCCGGTTATCAAGGGTGTCGACATCGAGATCGCCGACGGCGAATTCGTCATTCTCGTCGGGCCTTCCGGCTGCGGCAAGTCCACATTGCTGCGCATGCTGGCGGGGCTTGAGAACATCTCTGCGGGCGAGATCAAGATCGGTGGAAAGGTGGTCAACAACCTCGCGCCGAAAGAGCGTGATATCGCCATGGTGTTTCAGAACTATGCGCTGTATCCGCACATGACCGTCGCCGACAATATGGCATTTTCCCTGAAGTTGAAGGGTGCGCCAAAGTCGGAGGTCGACAAGCGTGTAAAGCCTGCAGCTGAGATCCTCGGGCTCTCGCCGCTGCTCGACCGTTTTCCACGCCAGCTCTCCGGCGGTCAGCGCCAGCGCGTTGCCATGGGCCGCGCCATCGTACGCGACCCGCAGGTCTTCCTGTTCGATGAGCCGCTATCCAACCTCGACGCCAAGCTGCGCGTCGCCATGCGCGCGGAAATCAAGGAATTGCACCAGCGCCTGAAAACAACCACCGTCTATGTCACGCATGACCAGATCGAAGCCATGACCATGGCCGACAAGATCGTGGTGATGCATGACGGCCTGGTCGAACAGATCGGCGCACCGCTCGAGCTTTATGACCAGCCGGCCAATCTTTTCGTGGCAAGCTTCATCGGCTCGCCGGCGATGAATATGATCAAGGGCAAGCTAGACCCGAACGATGGGTTGAAATTCACAACAGAGAACGGTGTCGTGCTTCCTGTAGTGAAGGCACCGGAAAGCGCCAAGGGCCGCACGCTGATCTATGGTCTACGCCCCGAACACATGACAATTGCAGATGGCGGTATCCCGGCCGAAGTGGTGGTCATCGAGCCAACCGGGTCGGAAACCCAGATGATCATGCGCGTCGGCGGTGATCTCATTACCGGTGTTTTCCATCAGCGCATCAGTGCGAAACCCGGCGAAACTGTCGGCCTGTCGATCCACGCGGAGGCGACATATCTGTTCGATGCGGAGACGGGCAAGCGCTTGGCCTAAAGTTTAACGGCATCTGCCAGTCGGGGTGCAGATGCCGGATACAATTCCCCGCAAGCAGGCCCGGAATGCGGGAGCATTTTGAACAAGCCTTTCTAGTTTATCCGGTCGTTAAATGGAGGAGCATCAATGACCATCAACAGAAGACACCTACTCGGCGCATCTGCCGGGCTCGTTGCCGCAGCCGGACTGAACCGGTTCGGTCTCACGCCGGCCTTCGCGCAATCGGCGCCCGCCTATAAACCGGAAGAGGGCGCAACCCTTCGCCTCCTGCGCTGGGTGCCGTTCGTCCCGGCTGAAGAGGCCGCCTGGCTCGCCAACACCAAGAAGTTCAGCGACGCCACCGGCGTTCAGGTGCGCATTGACAAGGAGAGCTGGGAAGACGTTCGCCCGAAGGCTGCCGTTGCGGCCAATGTCGGCTCGGGCCCGGACATGGTCATGAGCTGGTTCGATGATCCGCAGCAATATCCGGACAAGCTCGTCGATGTGACCGAACTTGGCGAATATCTCGGCGGAGCACATGGCGGCTGGTATCCAGGCCTCGAAGGCTATGCCAAGCGCGACGGCAAGTTTATCGCGCTGCCACTTTGCGCCATCGGCAACGCGGTCGTCTATCGCGATAGCCACATGAAGGCGGCCGGCTTCAGCGAATTCCCGAAAGATACGGCTGGTTTCCTCGAACTTTGCAAGGCCATGCAGGCGAAGGGGACGCCGGCGGGCTTCCCTCATGGCAAGGCGGTCGGCGACGGCAACAACTATGCTCATTGGCTGCTCTGGAGCCATGGCGGCAAGATGGTCGATGAGAGCGGCAAGGTGGTGATCAACAGCCCCGAGACGCTGGCATCTGTCAAATATGCGCAGGAGCTCTACAAGACCTTCATTCCGGGTACGGAAAGCTGGCAGGACGTCAACAACAATCGCGCATTCCTTGCCGGTCAGGTGTCACTGACGGCCAATGGTGTGTCGGTTTACTACGCCGCCGTGAAGGATCCCGCAATGAAGGCGATCGCCGACGACATGCGCTCGACCAATCTGCCGATCGGACCGGTTGGACAATCGGTCGAGCTGCATCAGACGTCGACCATTTCGATCTTCAAGCACACAAAATATCCGGAGGCCGCGAAAGCCTATCTGCAGTTCATGTATCAGGCCGACAACATGAACGCCTGGATCGAGGGTGCCAGCGCCTATTGCTGCCAGCCATTGAAGGAGTTCGCCGCCAATCCGGTGTGGACCTCTAATCCGATCCATGCCGCCTATGCCAAGGCTTCCGGAACCCTGCGGCCGAACGGCTATGCCGGCCCCCTCGGCGCAGCCTCGGCCGGAACCATGGCCGACTACGTGCTCGTGGATATGTATGCCACGGCTGTTACCGGCCAGATGACGCCAGAAGACGCCATCGCCCAGGCCGAAAAGCGGGCGAACCGCTATTACAAGGTCTAGGCAACAAGACTGGCTTCCGCTGTCCCGAAAGGCAGCGGAAGCCAACTCATCAAGCTAATTTGGCAACCGGAGATATCCGATGACAATGACGACAACTGCGAAGCAGCCCTTGGCCTTCGGAAATATCGCCCGGAGCAATACCGCCGTCGGCTTGTTTTTCATGCTGCCGGCCGCCGTCTTTCTCCTGTGCTTTTTGACCTATCCGCTCGGCCTCGGCGTCTGGCTCGGCTTTACCGACACGACAATAGGCAGGGATGGCATCTTCATCGGACTCGAAAACTATGAGGCGCTCGCCCGCGATTCAGTCTTCTGGATGGCGGTGTATAATACGATTTTCTACACGCTCATCGCCTCGATCCTCAAATTCGGCTTCGGCCTCTGGCTGGCATTGATTCTCAACGAACATCTGCCATTCAAGTCGTTCTTCCGCGCCATTATTCTTTTACCATGGGTGGTTCCGACCGTCCTTTCGGCCCTCGCGTTTTGGTGGATCTACGATGCGCAGTTCTCGATCATTTCCTGGTCGTTGATGAAACTCGGCTGGATCCATAGCCCAATCAATTTTCTTGGTGATCCCAACAACGCACGCGCTTCGGTGATCGCAGCCAATGTCTGGCGCGGTATCCCCTTCGTCGCGATTTCGCTGCTCGCCGGGCTTCAGACCATTCCGCAATCGCTGCATGAGGCAGCGTCCCTCGATGGGGCGACCGGATGGCAGCGTTTCCGCTTCATCACGCTGCCCATGCTGACGCCGATCATTGCGGTGGTGATGACGTTCTCGGTGCTGTTCACCTTCACCGACTTTCAGCTTATCTATGTCCTGACCAAGGGTGGGCCGGTCAACGCCACGCACCTGATGGCGACCCTCTCGTTCCAGCGCGGCATCCCCGGTGGTCAACTTGGTGAAGGCGCAGCGATTGCCGTTGCCATGATCCCGTTCCTGCTTGCATCGATCCTGTTTTCATTTTTCGGCCTGCAGCGCCGAAAATGGCAACAGGGCGGACAGGATTGAGGGAGGAAACGAACATGAGCATTACCGAACAGACCAACCCGCATGTTCTCACCGACGACGCGCAGGGCATGAGCTATCTCAACCGGCTGCCGCGGCGGATCGTCGTCCTGTATCTGCCGCTCGCAGTCTTTGTCTTCGTGCTGATATTCCCGTTCTACTGGATGGCGATCACGGCGGTGAAGCCAAACTCGCAGCTGACCGACTACAACAACTTCAGTCCGTTCTGGGTCGTGAAGCCGACGCTCGACCACATCAAATACCTGCTGTTCGAGACATCCTATCCAGGCTGGTTGTGGAACACACTGGTCGTTGCGGTGTGCGCCACAGCGCTATCTCTGGTAGCGTCCGTTTTTGCTGCCTATGCCATCGAGCGAGTGCGGTTCTCGGGATCGCGTCCCGTCGGCCTGTTGATCTTTCTCGCCTATCTGGTGCCGCCGTCGATCCTGTTTATTCCGCTTGCCGTCATCGTCTTCAAGTTTGGCATCTATGACACCAAGCTTGCTCTGATCTTCACCTACCCGACCTTCCTGATCCCCTTCTGCACCTGGCTTCTGATGGGCTACTTCCGTTCGATCCCGTTCGAGCTTGAGGAAAGCGCACTGGTGGATGGCGCGTCACGCTGGCAGATCCTCATCAGGGTCATATTGCCGCTGGCGGTACCGGGATTGATCTCGGCTGGTATTTTTGCCTTCACTTTGTCGTGGAATGAGTTCATCTATGCGCTGACCTTCATCCAATCCTCGGAAAACAAGACTGTCCCGGTCGGCGTCCTGACGGAACTGGTGCGAGGCGATGTTTTCGAGTGGGGCTCACTGATGGCAGGCGCACTTTTCGGGTCGCTGCCGGTCGTCATTCTCTACTCATTCTTTGTCGACTATTACGTTTCTTCCATGACCGGCGCGGTCAAGGAATAGCGGACACCCAGGAGCTCCTTGCAATGACGACTTCCCACACCCCGAAAAAACTTCGCTCGCAGGAGTGGTTTGACAATCCTGACAATCCGGGGATGACAGCGCTCTATCTGGAGCGCTACCTGAACTACGGCCTGACCCGCGCCGAGCTGCAATCGGGCAAACCCATCATCGGCATCGCGCAGACCGGCTCCGACCTGTCGCCGTGCAATCGCCATCACATCGAGCTGGCCAAGCGCGTGCGTGATGGCATCATTGCGGCTGGCGGAATTCCTTTTGAGTTTCCGGTCCATCCGATCCAGGAAACCGGCAAGCGCCCAGGCGCCGCACTCGACCGCAACCTTGCCTATCTTGGCCTCGTTGAAGTCCTGTTCGGCTATCCGCTGGACGGTGTCGTTCTGACTATCGGCTGCGACAAGACCACCCCGGCCATGCTGATGGGCGCGGCGACCGTCAATATCCCTGCTATCGCGCTTTCCGTCGGACCAATGCTCAACGGCTGGCATCGCGGCGAACGTACGGGCTCCGGGACCATCGTCTGGAAGTCGCGCGAGAAGCTCACATCCGGCGAAATCAACTATGACCAGTTCATGGACATCGTTGCATCGTCGGCTCCGTCGGTCGGCTATTGCAACACGATGGGCACCGCGACCACGATGAATTCACTCGCCGAAGCCCTCGGCATGGAACTGCCCGGCGGTGCGGCGATACCGGCGCCTTATCGTGAGCGCGGACAGATTGCCTATGATACCGGCAAGCGCATCGTCGATATGGTGTGGGAAGATCTGAAGCCCTCGGATATCATGACCCGCGCGGCATTCGAAAACGCCATCGTTATCAATTCCGCGATTGGCGGCTCGACAAATGCACCAATCCATCTGAACGCCATCGCCCGCCACCTCGACATTCCCCTCGACAACGACGACTGGCAGGCTATCGGACATGATGTGCCGCTGCTGGTCAACCTGCAGCCGGCAGGCGAATATCTCGGCGAAGACTACCATCGTGCCGGCGGCGTTCCCGCCGTCGTCGCGGAGTTGATGAAAGCCCGCAAGCTGCCACATCCAGGCGCACTGACCGTCAATGGCCAGAGCATCGGCACAAATTGCGAAAATGCCGAAAATCTCAACACGGACGTCATCAAGACCTACGACGCGCCGCTGAAGAAGAAGGCCGGTTTTATCAACCTGAAAGGCAATCTATTCGATAGCGCCATCATGAAGACCAGCGTGATCTCCGAAGAGTTCCGCGAGCGCTATCTATCCAACCCGGACGATCCGGAAGCGTTCGAAGGCATTGCCGAAGTATTCGACGGGCCAGAGGACTATCACCACCGCATTGATGATCCAAAGCTTGCTCTTAACGAGAACAGCATTCTGATCATGCGTGGCACCGGGCCGATAGGCTACCCGGGTGCGGCAGAGGTCGTGAACATGCAACCTCCGGCTTACCTTCTGAAGAAGGGGATCCATGCACTGCCCTGCCTCGGTGACGGGCGTCAGTCCGGAACGTCCGGCTCGCCGTCCATCCTCAACGCTTCACCAGAAGCGGCAGTGAATGGCGGCTTGGCGCTCGTGCGCTCAGGCGATCATCTGCGCATCGATCTCAACAAGGGCACGGCCAACATTCTGATCGACGACGAGGAGTTGCAGAAGCGGAAGGACGATCTGATCGCGGCGGGCGGTTACAAATATCCGGCAAGCCAGACACCGTGGCAGGAAATCCAGCGCAGCATGGTCGGCCAGCTCGATGAGGGCATGGTGCTGAAGCCAGCCGTGAAGTATCAGCGCGTCGCCCAGACCAAGGGTCTGCCCCGCGATAATCACTGACCTGGAGAGCAGGAAACATGGCGAATTCGATCAGGCGCTATGAGGGGCGGCACGCGGTCATTACCGGTGGCGCTTCCGGCATCGGCTTCAAAACCGCTGAGCGAATTGTGTCGGAAGGTGGCACCGTTTCTCTCTGGGATGTCGATGCTGCCAAGATCGATGAGGCGCGTGACGCACTTGGATCGTCGTCAACGCACGGTGTAACGCTTGACGTCTCGGATCCGGATCAAGTGGAGAAGGCTGCAAAGGAAACAGCCGAGAAACACGGCAAGATCGACATTCTGGTTTGCTCCGCCGGCATCACCGGCCCGAACGCCAAAGTTGCCGATTATCCAATCGATCAGTGGAAGCGTGTCTTCGACATCAACATCCATGGGCTTTTCTTCTGCAATCGCTTTGTCGTGCCTATCATGCAGAAGAACGGTTACGGCCGGATCGTCAATGTCGCTTCGATCGCAGGCAAGGAAGGTAACCCCAACGCCTCGGCCTATAGCGCATCGAAAGCGGCGGTCATCGGCCTTACAAAATCGCTTGGCAAGGAGGTTGTCGGCGATGGCATCACCGTCAATGCAATTACCCCTGCCACGGTGGATACCCCCATCCTTCAGCAGCTAAAGCCCGAATTCATCGACTATATGCTCTCGAAAATTCCCATGCAGCGCTTCGGCAAGGTCGAAGAGCTGGCATCGTTGATCACATGGATCGCCAGCGAGGAATGCTCGTTCACGACCGGTGCCGTCTTCGATATTTCCGGTGGCCGTGCCACCTATTAGTCTCTCTAATCAAGAAAAGGTTATCCCATGAAACTCTTGCGCTATGGCCCTGTTGGTCAGGAAAAGCCCGGTCTTGTCGACAAGGATGGCAAGGTGCGTGATCTCTCCGCCCACGTCAAAGACATCGCAGGCGATGCAATTTCTCCCGACGGCCTGAAGAAGCTTGCGGCTATCGATCCGGCAAGCCTGCCCGTCGTCAACGTAGACCGCTATGGCCCCTGCGTCGCCGGCACCGGAAAATTTATCTGCATCGGCCTCAATTATTCCGACCATGCTGCTGAAACGGGGGCAACGGTGCCACCGGAGCCTATCATCTTCATGAAGGCGACTTCGGCGATTGTTGGTCCTAACGACAACGTTGAAATCCCGCGCGGCTCGCTCAAGACTGATTGGGAAGTCGAACTCGGCGTAGTCATCGGCAAGCACGCAAAGTATGTCGGCGAAGATGAAGCGATGGACCATGTTGCCGGCTATTGCCTGATCAATGACGTATCGGAGCGTGCTTTCCAGGCCGAGCGCCAGGGCCAATGGACCAAGGGCAAAAGCGCTGACACGTTCGGCCCGACCGGCCCATGGCTGGTGACAAAGGACGAGATTGAAGATCCGCAGAACCTGAAAATGTGGCTCGATGTCAATGGCTATCGCTACCAGAACGGTACATCGGCAACGATGGTCTATGGCGTCAAGTATCTCGTGTCATACCTGTCGCAATTCATGAGCCTGCATCCCGGCGATATCATCTCGACAGGTACGCCTCCCGGCGTCGGCCTCGGGCAGAAGCCCAATGTGTTCCTCAAGGAAGGCGATGTCATTACGCTCGGCATCGAGGGACTTGGCGAGCAGCGCCAGGACGTGGTGCAGGGATAAGGTTAGCCCTGACAGATCAGGCCGATTATCTCTCCCCTTGCGGGAGAGATAATCGGAGTCTTCCTCAATAATCCTTTTCGAAGAACAGCCCAGCGCCGGAATCGCCATTGGCTCCCACAGCGCCCTTGGCTTTCAGGTTCGGCGTAATATCGAGATTGATGGTGCCCTTGGTGGAACCCGCCGCGCCGGCCTCGACGCCCAGATAAACATTGTCGCGAATATAGCGGCCGGCGCGCACGCCGGCGTTGCCTTTGCTGTCAGTAACGACATCGAGGTCATCGAGCCCGGTGTTCTTGCGCAGACTGTCCAGCAATGATGAATTCGAACCACCGGCAAGCTCGGCCGCTGCCGCAGCGAGCCGTGCGACCTGGAATGCGGACAATTCGCTGATCGAGCGATTGAAGATCAACCGGGCCATGACCTCGTCCTGCGGCAATTCCGGTTGCGACGAGAAGGTGATTTCCAAGTCCGAAACGCGGCCTCTCACCATGACGTTCACAGTGATGTCGGAGCCTTGCGTACTGGCGACAAAATTGATGTCCGGATCGAGATCGCCGACAAGTGTAACCTGACCTTCGGTGAAGGTGATGCGCTGGCCAAGTATGCCCAGCCTTCCGCGAATAAGATCGAATGCACCGACCGGCTGGACGTTCGTCGCCGGACCGGTGATCCGCACGGAACCGCCGATTTCCGCATCGAGGCCACGGCCCCGAATGAAAATCTTGTTGGGCGCCGTGACGTTTATATCAAGGCGTACCACGCTTGGACGCGCGATTGGCGTTGCCACCTGCGGCTGGTCGGCCTTGGCGCGTTTCAACGTCTGCTCAACCGCCTTTGACGGATCCTTGTGCTTGACATCGATAACGGCAGAAGAGCCGCCAAAGCTTTCGGGCACGGTAATTTCCGCCCGGTCGATATTGATATTGCCGGAGATGACAGGATCGCGAGTGAGAGGACCCTTGACCGCAAGTGCACCGGTCACGGTTGCCGCAACCAGAGTGCCATCCACATAGCGCGCCTTGTCCAGTTTGATATCGATGTTGGCCGGAAAGTTGGCGGCCGCATCGGTCGAAATCGTCCCGGTTGCGCTGATGGTGCCCCCGGTGGACAAGCTAGCGTTGAACGTACGGATGGTGACGGTGGTTCCCTCCATGCTGCCGAGCAGGGTGATGCGCTGCAGGCGGAGATTTGCTTCTGGATCGATGACCTCGGCTCCATTGGCGGAGAACATGCCTCTGATCTGCGGCTGAGCGAAGCTGCCAGATACGGATGCCGTCAGGTCGATGTTTCCTCTGGCCTGCGTGCCTCGATCCGCAAGGAAGCGGTTGGCCAACGACAAGGGAATATTGCCCGTGACGTTGATGCCGAGGCCTGACCCGGACACCGGAACATTGCCGCTGGCCGAAACCGTGAACCCTTGCGGGCCATCGACTTTGGCCGAGGAAAGCGTCAGTGTATTGTTGGCAAAACGGCCGGCTGCCGCAAGCTGCAACGGGCTCAACCCCGCCTCCTGTAACGGTCTGGCGGAAAGCCCCGCGCCTTTCAGGTCGAACTCGGCATTGGGTCTTTGCAACGTACCGGTGACCCGGCCCCTGCCGGAAATAACGCCTGCAAGATTCTGGTTTTTAACGACGCCATTCAGCGCCGTCAGTGGGAAGCTCTTCAGATCGAAATCGACGCCGAGTTGTCCCTGCGCCAGCGGCACCGAGCCTTTTGCCGAAGCATCCAGCCCGCCCGCCCCGGTCAGATGTGCATCGACATTGAGCTGATCGGTGGTCGACGTTCCCTTGGCATCCAGGTTAAGCGCGTCGAGCCCGGCTTTTTTCAGCGCTGCCGCAGTGACCCCGCGGGCCTGCATATCGAAATTCACGTCGGGCCTTTGCCTTGTACCCCCGACTTTCGCTGTGCCATTTATCTCGCCGCCAAGTCCAAGGTCAGGCTTGATGGTGTTGGCGATATCGAGCGGCAATCTCTGGATTGCAACGGCAAGATTGAGCGTTTCCGCAACTTCGCCGCCGACTGTAACCCTGCCCTGCCCGACATCGAGCACGATATTGCCGAAGGACACATTGCTGCCCGCGACGTTGATGGCGGCGGGCTGGACCAGCCGCGCAGCAAGCGCGCCTCGGGTAAGTTCGGCATTGGCCAGCGACAGCAGATAGCCCCTGTCCGTTGGTTGCAACGCACCTTGAAGTGACGTCCTTGCGCCATTGTTCAATCCGGCGTTCAGTTTGAAATTGGTGGTTTTGCCATCCTGCGTTGCCTGAGCGTCAAGGTTGTTGACGACGATGCCCGAGGCCGAAACATCCGATGCAGTCACGCTGCCATTCGCGGAGGGAACCTTGAAAATGTCCTGCGCCGCCAATGCGATCGCTGCCTTGCCGACAACGATGTCGTTGGCCTTGAGATTGTCGATCTGACCCTTGATGTCGACGTTCTGTTTCTCGTCGTCATGCGAGAGGGCAATGGTGGCATCGGCCTTGCCAGTCGCCTCTACCAGGAAGAGCGCTGCAGCCGTCGAGACATCGCTCGAGGCAAGCGTCAGATTGCCGTTGTAGAGGCCCTGTTTCGACTGCGTAACATCACCACGAAGCCGTGTGCCGCCTGCGATGAACGAGATATTGGTCAGCCGCTTTTCGTCCTGACGCAGCGCGATTTCCGTCGCAAGGTCAGCGCGGATTCCGTCGAGGAAGGCAAGTCCCGAGACCTTGCCATCGACGATGTCCTTGTAAAGCGTGCCGTTGAATGTGAGATCGCCCTGCGTCAGCTTGCGGCCGGAAAGTGTTCCTTCGGGAACCCCGGCATTGAAAGCGAGGGCGATGATATTGTCCTGGCCGCGCGCGCTGCCTTTGACCTTCAAAGCTCCGCCTGCCTTCTCGGAAAGAAGCGCGAGATCGGTGAGGTCGAGGCCGAAATCGAAGTTCGCGGCACCCGTCGCGAAAGTTCCGTTGGCCGTTACCAGCGTTTGCGGATTTTCGACCCGGAAGTTCTTCGCGCTCACCCCGGCTTCGCCTCGCGCCACCCCGCCAGTGATCCGCGTTTCACCCGCCAGCACCTTGTCTGCCGCGTCTATACCAAGCTTCATGCCGGTAGCATGGCCATCGAGCATAAGGTCGAAGCCCCCGGTAAGCGCTTCGACAAGGCCATTGGCCTTGAGGTCGATCGCCCCGGCGAGATCACGCCCCGCCAGCGCCGAAAACGGCGCGAGGCTCGAAGCCTTGACGAAAATGTCGCCCCTGTAGGCAAACTTGTCGATGGTCCCGGCCAGAGCCGTGCTGAACCCGTTTGCTGCAATCAATGCCTGCTTCAGATTGACGGGCGTTCCGGCTTTCCAGTCGCCATTGATCTTGAGCTGGATCAGTTCCCCCAAGGCTTCGGCGATGTCCGCGCGCGTGGCCGTGATACCGGCGACTTCGCCATTCACATTATAGGTCAGCGAGCGCGCCGTGGGATTGTCGATGTTCTCCGCGAGACCTTTAGCGACGAGATTGATGGACTTCGAGGCGAAGCTATCCGTGGTGAAGTTGGTCACTTCGACAGTGCTCGACCAGTCATTGTTGGTACTGGTTCCAAAACCTACCGCCAGCACTGCCTTATCGACCGTCGTCTGGCCGCCCTTGACGGGCAGGATTACCTTCTTGCCGGTCGGGTCGGCGATTGTCGCATCGACCTTCAAGCGCTTCAGGAAGCCGTCATTCGTCGTTTCGCCGTTCGCGTCAAGCACCAGAGCATTGCTCTTGATGTTCAAGCGGTCCAGCCCCACACCGCCGGCGTCGCGCATCACACCGTTGACGATCAGTGTCGTTTCATTGCCGAAGAAATCCCGAAAAATCGGCGGGATCAGCGCGGCGATTTCACCGTTGAGATTGGTCTTGAAACCGAGCCCGTCACTCTGACGGTCGAGTTTCGTATCGCCGGTGAGCACCCGCTTGCCTGCCGCATCGAGCGTCAGTTGCAACAGGAGATCGCTGAGCGGTCCGGAGCCTTTCAATGCAAGAGCAACCGGCGGTTTGCCTTCGATGTTGAGGAGGTTGGCAACGATACCGTTTTGCGGCTCGTTCAAGGTCAAGTCGAGATCGAGCTGCTGACTTTGATTGGCATAAGCAGCCTTGATCCGGAATTCGCCACCCGGTCCATCAAGGCGTTGTACCTGCAAGTTCGAATCCAGCGACCCGCTTTCGAGCGTCAGATTGCCAGCAAGGGAAATTTCGGACTTGAGACCAAAAACACCATCGCCAAA
The DNA here is from genome assembly GCF_014192095.1 of Phyllobacterium trifolii. Classification (GTDB taxonomy): domain Bacteria; phylum Pseudomonadota; class Alphaproteobacteria; order Rhizobiales; family Rhizobiaceae; genus Phyllobacterium; species Phyllobacterium trifolii. Next base: position 131,057 of record NZ_JACHXN010000014.1, on the reverse strand, counting down.
AGCGATGCGCCCAATATTCAGCTGTTGCAGAATCACCGCCAGCGGCAGTTCCGGCAGACTGAAACCCTTCGCCTCCGGAGAAGGCAGGCTCTCGTCCGGCAACGGCTTGCGCAGGATATCGATACGATCGGCGGCGAGCGTATTGATATCCAGGCGGCCGCGCAGCAATGCAAGCCGGCTCCAGACTATCCTGGCATTGGTGACCCTCAGCCAGACGCCTTCGCGGTCGGCAACCGTGATGCTGCCTATGCTGGCTTCGGAGGAGAGAACACCCTGAATACCGGAAATGACGATCTGCCGGTTCGGTGTGGACAGCTGATTCTGTACGAAGCTCAGGAAGAAGGATTTCTCAGCTTCGGCGCTTGCAGAGTCCTGAGCCTGCGCATCTGGCGCAAGGATTGGGCTCATAAAGAGCAGGAGAAAGAGAGCTGCGATAATCCGGGTCAAAACGCCTGTCCTATGCCAACGTAGAAAGCAAAATCGGGATCGTCGTTCGTTCGATCGAGCGGCACCGCGAAATCGAGCCGTATCGGACCCAGGCCAGTATTATAGCGCAGACCAGCACCGACGCCGAGCCGCATCTGATCGGCGAAATCTGGAAACGACTCTTCGCCAACATAACCTGCATCGACAAAGCCAACGACGCCGATCGTATCTGTCATGCGGATGCGCGCTTCGACCGAGCTTTCGACCAACGAGCGGCCGCCAATGACAAATGTCTCGCCATCGCGGGTCACGTTGACACCGACGTTGCGATAGGCGTAGCCACGGATCGAGCCGCCACCACCGGCAAAGAACAGCTGGTCCGGCGGCAATTCAGAAACCTCGGCGCCAACGATGGAGCCGAGCTTCAGGCGGCCAGCGAGGATAAAACGATTGTCGGCATCGAAACTGTAATAGGTGCGGCCTTCGGCAGTGAACTTGGTGGCGAAATTGCCGTACTCGAATTCATAGAATGGCGAAATCAGTCCCTCAAGGAAATAGCCCCGTGACGGATCGACCTTGCTGTCCCGGCTGTCATAGGTAAGACCACCGAGGAGACCGGCAGTCAAGAAATCCCGTTTGCCGAAAAAGTCATCGTCGAAGCGGGACTTGGAGACAATTGCACTTATCTTTCCGGTCAGTTCATCCGAGAAAATCTGCGTGAAACCTGCTTCGGCTGTGATCGAAGTCTGGGTATAGGCATCCAGAACTTCCCGCCTGCCAATCAGGGAGGAAAAGAAATCCGTATCGGGTGTATAGACGCCGGGTTTGGTGAAGGTCACGCCAAGTGTGTAATTATAATCCTCGGGACTATAGGATTGTGCGCCAATGCCACCGATCTTGGCATCGAACCGCAGGCGTTCGGCACGTCCGAACAGGTTGCGGTGAAGCCAATAGGCATCCAGACCCGCACCGTCCAGAGTCGAATATGATCCGCCGAGGCCGAAGCGCCGCAGCTTCTGTTCCTGAACGGCGACCGTGATCGGCAACAAACCGTTATCAGTAATCGTATCAGCTTCTTCGATGCGGGCCGAACGGAACACTTCGAGGCGCGACAGGCGCTTCTTTGCCCGCTCGATTTCGTCTGGGTCGTACTCGACGCCCGGCTGCAGACCAGTGATGAAGGCGACGAACTCGGGATCCATGCGCTCGGTGCCAGTCACCCTAACGGGACCAAAGGCCGCGCGACGGTCGGGATCGACGTCGATCGTTGCGTCGACCTTGTTGTTGTCGTGATCCGCAAGCACGTTGCGCGATACGATCTTCGCTTTCGGGTGGCCCTGCTCGCGCCACGCATCGACGGCAAGCCGTTCCGCCTTGACGATCGCCGTTGACCTCGCGATATCGCCGGGCGCAAAACCCTGCTTTTCCGGCCGGTCAACCATGTCCTTCCGGTCGAGTGTGGGCGGGGCCATGTTCTCGACACGGGCAGTAGCAAACAGGAACTGCGGTCCGGGATCGACGGAGATCACCACGGGTGCCGGGTTGGCCAGATCAGCGTCAGGTGGAATATCGCTGGCTTCCCGTCCATCGACCTTGATGCTGATCGTGCCGCCGTAGCGGCCTTCTGCATACAGCGCACCGAGAATCCGGCGATAATCACCCCGCGCCTTGGCCAGCAATCCAGCCGCCCCCGAAGCAGGCTTGTCCTCGTCCGCGATGAGGCTGGACGCCCCTTCTACGAGCTTTTTGGTGTCCTTGTCTTCGTTTGAAGCAATCTCGACGGTGTATTTGTGCGGGTCAGCGATCACCGCATCAGCATCGGCATCCTTCTTTTCACCCCAAAGATGAATTCCGAAAAGATCGAATGCATGGGCGGGCGAAACGAGCGCCGTACAAGCCAAAAGGGCTGCACCGAACAAACTGGCCTGTGGGCGCTTAGAGCGGTTTACAGCCATATTGGATCAGTTCTGTTTCTCGGATGGCGAGACAATCCACGCGGAAGGTGGCAAGTCCGATGTGTTTCCATCGGACGACGCTGCCTGACAAAGCGGGTGTCCGCCAGCCGGAAACCCGAAGGGCCGGGTGAATTCTGGACAAATCCGTCGGGCTTCGGCGTCGTCCGATGGAAAGGCATCGGCCTTGCCGAATCCCTCGACCTTGTCCAGAATTTCCTCCGGCAGAACGATTCAATCTGGCTGTAAACCGCTCTAAAGTCCATCAACCAGTAAAACCCCCAACTCAAACACACACATACGCCGCGGATACGGAGAAACCTTACCTGCGATCGATAAAATTCGCCTCCCGAGCTTAAGAAAACGATAACATGGGGGGATAGGCAGGCCAACCCGCAATAGCCAGCGCAAGGTTCTGCAGGGCTTGGCTTGTGGCAGTACGGCCACAAAAGAGCCCTCTATAAGGCAGACACGGCAATCACTTTTTGTTAGGCCTCTGTAATGACAGCTATCCAGAGACGTGGGTTTGCCTCACGCGCAATTGCGCTGCGCGCGCAAGCAAATTAGGCTATGGAGATCAGACTTGACCTCCGGAGTGAAATTTTATGAAACCCGTCTTCCTGCAGCTGCAATGCTTTCCTGGCAAAACCTATGAGGTGGCTGCTGCGCTTTTCGAACGCGAAATCGTCTCGGAGCTTTATTCGACCAGCGGCGACTACGACCTGCTGATGAAAATCTATATTCCCGAGGATCAGGATATCGGCAAGTTCATCAACGACAATGTGCTCGATATCGCCGGTATCGCCCGATCGTTGACGACGATGACCTTTACAGCGTTCTGAACCGAGACATTACGCCCCGTTTTATTCGCCAATGACCTTCCCTATGTAATCATTGGAAATAAAACTGCCCTGCTGGGCAACAAACCTCCATTCTTTTGCCATGGAAGTGGTTTTTCTATAAAGATACTTCCTCAGCAATTTATCATCAGGAATTACGCAGATGCCGCCCTATCGTTCACGTACAACCACTCATGGCCGCAATATGGCAGGGGCTCGCGGGCTCTGGCGTGCAACCGGCATGAAGGACGAAGATTTCGGCAAGCCGATTATTGCGGTGGTCAACTCATTCACACAGTTCGTGCCCGGCCATGTTCACCTGAAGGATCTCGGCCAGCTTGTCGCGCGCGAAATCGAAAGTGCGGGCGGCGTTGCCAAGGAATTCAATACGATCGCTGTCGATGATGGTATCGCCATGGGTCATGACGGCATGCTCTATTCGCTCCCCAGCCGCGAGATCATAGCTGATAGCGTCGAGTATATGGTCAATGCCCACTGCGCCGACGCGATGGTCTGCATCTCCAATTGCGACAAGATCACTCCCGGAATGCTGATGGCAGCGCTGCGGCTGAACATTCCGGTCGTGTTCGTTTCCGGTGGACCGATGGAAGCCGGCAAGGTTATCTGGGACGACAAGGAAAAGAAGCTCGATCTGGTCGATGCCATGGTTGCTGCCGCAGATGACCGCATCTCCGATGAGGAGGTCAAGGCAATCGAGCGCTCAGCCTGCCCGACCTGCGGCTCCTGCTCCGGCATGTTCACGGCAAACTCGATGAACTGCCTGACGGAGGCGCTTGGCCTTTCATTGCCGGGCAATGGCTCGACGCTCGCAACCCACGCGGATCGACGCCGTCTCTTCGTCGAGGCCGGTCACCTCGTCGTGGACCTAGCGCGCCGCTACTATGAACAGGACGACGAGACTGCACTGCCGCGCTCCATCGCATCGTTTGCCGCATTCGAAAACGCCATGACGCTGGATATCGCCATGGGCGGGTCAACGAATACGGTGCTGCATCTGCTTGCGGCCGCGCACGAAGGCGAGATCGATTTCACCATGGCGGATATCGACCGCCTGTCGCGCCGCGTTCCGGTTCTCTGCAAGGTGGCCCCCGCGGTTGCCAATGTTCACATGGAAGACGTCCATCACGCCGGCGGTGTCATGGGCATTCTGGGTGAACTCGACCGCGCCGGCCTGCTCGACACATCGGTTTACTCGGTGCATGCGGCCAATCTCGGTGCGGCGCTCGACCGCTGGGATGTCGTTCGCAGCAAGAACAAATCCGTGCATGATTTCTTCACGGCGGCGCCGGGCGGTGTGCCGACGCAGGTCGCCTTCAGCCAGGAGCGCCGCTTCGCCGATGTCGATCTCGACCGTGAAAAGGGTGTCATCCGTAACGCGGAACACGCTTATTCAAAGGATGGCGGGCTCGCGGTGCTCTATGGCAATCTCGCCGAGGATGGCTGTATCGTCAAAACAGCAGGCGTGGACGAGTCGATCCTGAAATTCTCCGGTCCCGCCCGCATTTTCGAAAGCCAGGACAGTGCAGTCCTCGGTATTCTGAATGGCGGCGTCAAGCCCGGCGATATCGTGCTGATCCGTTACGAAGGTCCCCGCGGCGGACCGGGCATGCAGGAAATGCTCTATCCGACCAGTTATCTGAAATCCAAAGGCCTGGGCAAGGCCTGTGCTCTTGTCACGGACGGACGTTTCTCCGGTGGATCGTCAGGCCTTTCCATCGGTCACGTCTCGCCGGAAGCGGCGGAAGGCGGGTTGATCGCGCTTGTTCATGAGGGCGATATCATCGATATCGACATCCCCAACCGCAAGATTCACCTTGCTGTCGATGATGCTGCCATCGCCGACCGCCGTGCTCATATGGAAGCCAAGGGCACTGCCGCCTGGAAGCCGGAAGAAAAGCGCAAGCGCAAGATCACCACTGCGCTGCGGGCATATGGCGCCATGGCAACAAGTGCTGCACGTGGCGCTGTCCGACAGATCCCGGATCATTGGGAGTAAGTATGTAAAGTGCTGATTATCTCTCCCCTTGTGGGAGAGAAAGCGATTTCAGCATTTAGCCCTTGCTAAGTGCTAGAAATCGCCAGAGAGGGGATTTGCAATCATCGTACTACCCCCTCTCTTGGATTTTCTAAGGATTTAGCAGCAAGGCTAAATCCAAGAAAATTCTTTCTCCCCCACAAGGGGGGAGATATCGCGATACCTTACTTCGCGGCGTCCGTGATTTTCGTCGTCCAGGCACCTTCGGGCTTTTTGGTGATGACCGGATCAGAACCACCGCCGAGCAATGTCTCGACGGTGCGCTCGGCGGCCGCAACATCTAGCACTCCGTCGGAACCTTCCGTCAGCTTGTTGATCTCGGCGACCATGCGTTTCTGGTGCTTTTCGGTCTGGGCGCCACTGGCGTCATTATCGAGCACGATGGTCGCGGCTTCATCCGGATTGGCGCGCGCATAGTCCCAGCCTTTCATCGAAGCCTTGACGAACTTCGCAAGCTTTTCAACCATTTTCGGATCGTCCAGGCTCTTCTGCAGGACGTAGAGACCATCCTCCAGCGTCGCCACCTTCTCGTCCTCGTACTTGAACGTCACAAGCTGATCGGCAGGTATCCCGGCGTCGATCACCTGCCAATACTCGTTATAGGTCATGGTCGAAATGCAATCGGCCTGCTTCTGGATCAGCGGATCGACATTGAAGCCCTGCTTCAGAACTGTCACGCCGTCTGGTCCGCCATCGGTCTTGAGGCCTAGGTGGTTCATCCACGACAGAAACGGATATTCATTGCCACCGAACCACACGCCGAGCGTCTTGCCTTTGAAGTCTTCCGGCTTGGTGATGCCGGTCTCCTTGCGGCAGGTCAGCATCATGCCCGAACGTTTGAACGGCTGCGCGATGTTGACGAGCGGCAAGCCCTTTTCGCGTGTCGCCAACGCCGAAGGCATCCAGTCGACCACAACATCGGCGCCACCGCCTGCAATCACCTGCGGTGGAGCAACGTCCGGCCCGCCTGGCTTGATTTCCACATCCAGCCCGGCTTCCTCGTAGAAGCCTTTGTCTTTTGCCACGTAGTAACCGGCAAACTGGCCCTGCGTGACCCATTTCAGCTGAAGTACGAGCTTATCCGCGGCAAGCGCCGAACCGGCCATCAAAGTCATGGCGACCAACCCCAGCGAAAATACGATTTTATTTTTCATGCTTTAGTTCTCCTCTGTTCTTGTTTTTAGGTTCGATAGGAAGGATGCCAGAAGGTGACGGCTCTTTCGATGAGTGTGATCAGCCCATAGGATAGCGACCCCGCAAGTGCTGCAACAAATATTTCTGCCCATACCATATCGACATTCATACGCCCGACCTCAGCCGAGATACGAAAGCCCATGCCGACAATCGGCGAGCCGAAGAATTCCGCGACAATTGCGCCGATCAGTGCCAGCGTCGAATTGATCTTCAAGGCATTGAAGATGAACGGCATGGCTGCAGGCAGGCGCAGCTTGAACAAGGTCTGCGTGTAGCTCGAACCATAGGTGCGCATGAGATCGCGCTCCATGGCGCCGGACGCGGCAAGACCGGCGACGGTGTTCACCAGCATCGGGAAGAACGTCATGATGACGACCACTGCCGCTTTCGATTCCCAGTAAGAGCCAAACCACATGACCATGATCGGTGCGATGCCAACGACGGGAAGTGCCGCAACGAGATTGCCGACCGGCAACAGGCCCTTGCGCAGGAAAGGAACGCGGTCAACGACGATAGCCGCGAGAAAGCCCGATCCGCAGCCAATCACATAGCCGGCGATCGCAGCCTTCAGGAAGGTTTGCTGGAAGTCTGCCCAGAGGGTTGGCACCGATCCGGCAATCCGCGCTGCAATCATGGAAGGCGGCGGCAGCAGGATTGCCGGTACGCCGAAGCCGCGAACGACGATCTCCCAGAGAATCAGCAACCATGCGCCGAACAGAACCGGCAGCGCGAGGTTGACCATTCGTTGCAGAGCTACGGATTTGAGCCGCAATCCAGCCAATCTTTGCACGGCGAGCCAGGCAAGCAACCATGCAGCGACCACCATACACCAATAGCCGATCTCGGGAGCCGCCATCGCAAAGGAGCCAAGCAAGCCGATCAGGAAGATTGCCGCCAAGTGGACCAGCACCAGCAGGGCGATCAAAGAACTGTTCGAAGCGGAAGCAAAAAGCGCCAGGGCGGATGCTGCGAACAGCAAGGCAGGCGTTGCAAAGAAGAAAAGACCCGGCGCGTCGGCGCCTGTCGGCAGCACCAATGACGCCGCTGCGAGCAGGAAAGCGACAATTGCGAGCGGCGAACGCTTCATGCCCGCGCTCCCATGCGCCGGTTGACGAATGTAGCGATCAAACCAATCAGGCTGACGAGAACCGCCGCCATCAGCGCCGCTACAATCAGCGCCGCCCAGATCTGGACAGTCTGGCCGTAGTAGGAACCGGCAAGCAGCCGCGCGCCGATGCCGGCCACTGCGCCAGTCGGCAATTCTCCGACGATGGCGCCGACGAGGCTGATGGCAACAGCGATCTTCATCGACGTGAAGAGATAAGGCATGGAGGCCGGCCAGCGCAGTTTCCAGAACACCTGTGCTTTTGACGCGTTATAGGTGCGCATCAGGTCGAGATACATGATCTCGGGCGACCGCAGGCCTTTCACCATGCCTACGGCGACAGGAAAGAACGACAGGTAGGTCGAAATCATCGCCTTGGGCAGCAGTCCGGTAATATTTACAGCGTTGAGCACGACGATGATCATCGGCGCGATGGCGAGGATCGGCACAGTTTGTGACGTGATGATCCACGGCATCAGGCTTTTATCGAGCGTGCGCGAATGGACGATGGCGATCGCGAGAAGAATCCCGAGAAGCGTTCCTAGGCCAAAGCCAAGCAGCGTCGATGAAAGCGTCACCCAGCCATGGTAGACGAGGCTGCGCTTGGATGTGGGGCTGATGTCGAAGACAGTCTTGCGGATTTCCGCCGCCACCTGATGCGGCGCCGGCAGGACCGGACGTTCCTGCGCCATGGTGTTCGCAATGAGCTGGCTTGTCGAAATCGTCGTATTCGCCCGCGCAGCCTGATCGCGTTCGAAAGGTGCATTGAGAATGACAGTGAATACGTACCACAGTGCGAGAATGCCGATCAGGACGGTTCCCACAGGTATAACGCTGTTGCGGACGAAGTTCATGTCGTCGTCTCCGAGCCGACCGGCTGCCAACGATAGAGGATGTCGGGGAGATTCTCCTCGTTATCGCCCTCGGTGCGGCGTATTTCCTTGAACCCCTCGCGCTCATAGAAGGCCTGAGCATCGCGGTTTGCGACGAATGCCCATAGTTCAACCGGACCGCCAGCCTCTTTCTTCGCATGATCGAGGAGCGCTTTACCGACGCCTGTACGACGTTCGCTTGCGCGTACATAGAGCGCACTGACGGTGTTGTCCGGGGCCAGCGCAACCATTCCAGCAACGTGATTGTCATTCTCGGCCACAAAGACCTGGAACCTCGAGAAGACAGTATCGCGATAAAACTCCGCGACATCTTCCTTCGGGTGAACGCGCGGCATCCATTTCGTCGCATCGATCCACGCGTTGACGATTTCCGCGCATTCGAACATGTCGCGCAGTTTGGCGGCACGAATGATCATCATGTGCCTCGCTGTAGCGTCATAGATGTGCCTGGTCGTAGGAATGGCCGTGGCGCAGACCTTCGCGAACGCGATGGGCAATTTCGAGGAACTCTGGCGATTCACGAATGTCGAGCGTACGTTCCGAACCGAGATTGCAGTCGATGACCTCGTGAATGCGTCCTGGACGCGGGCTCATTACAACGATCTTCGTGGACAGGAATACAGCTTCGGGGATGGAGTGGGTCACGAAGACCACGGTCTTCTGCGTCTTCGCCCAAAGCTTCAACAACTCCTCGTTGAGATGATCGCGGACGATCTCATCGAGCGCACCAAAGGGCTCATCCATCAGAAGAAGGTGGGGATCAAAGGAGAGCGCGCGGGCGATTGAGGCACGCTGCTGCATGCCGCCGGATAATTGCCATGGAAACTTCTTCTCAAAGCCTGAAAGATTGACCAGTTCGAGATTTCTGGCGATACGATCCTTCCGCTCCGCCTTGGGAATGCCCATCACCTCAAGCGGCAAGGAAATATTGCCGGCGATCGTCCGCCACGGATAAAGCGCGGCCGCCTGGAACACATAGCCATAGGCACGTTTTTGCCGTGCTTCGGACGGCGTCATGCCGTTGACGGAGATCGAGCCGGAGGTAGGCTGCTCCAGATCGGCGATCACCCGCAGCAGCGTGGTCTTGCCGCAACCGGAGGGGCCGATGAATGAAACGAATTCACCGCCATCAACAGAGAGGTTGATATCGGACAAGGCGTTGACCGGCCCATCATTGGTTTCGAAAACCAGTGAAAGATCTTTGACGTCGATCACGTTTTTGGCCGCTTGTGGCATTGGCTTCGCCTTGGGTCGGAGCGTGACAACGGACATGCGTCTATACACCTGCCGGAATGTTTTTCGGATCGCGCTCCACTTTACGCGGAGCCGTCAATTCCTTCCAAGTGGAAAGTGCGCGGTTTTGAGATGGGTTGGCTTCTCGTTCAACGAAACGTCCGCTGCCAGTCGGCGCCAATACTTCGCCGTCCTTGTAGGCGATGTTTCCGCGCGAGAGTGTCATGCGCGGGAGGCCGGTAACTTCAATGCCTTCGAAGACATTATAATCGATGGCTGATTTTTGCGTCTTTGCCGAGATGACCTTTTTTGCTTTGGGATCCCATATGACAATGTCCGCATCGGAGCCCGGGAGGATCGCGCCCTTTCGGGGATAGATGTTGAGTATCTGCGCAATATTCGTCGATGTTGCAGCAACAAACTCGTTCGGCGTCAGCCGCCCCGTAAGCACGCCTTTGGTCCACAGCACCGGCATGCGGTCTTCGAGCCCGCCCGTTCCGTTGGGAATCTTGGTGAAATCGCCGACACCGAAGCGCTTCTGCTCGGTCGTGAAAGCGCAGTGGTCCGTGGCAACCACCTGCAGGCTGCCGGAAGCCAGGCCAGCCCACAGACCGTTCTGATTGATCTTGTCCCGGAACGGCGGCGACATGACGCGACGCGCGGCATAATCCCAGTCTTCGTGTTTGTACTCGTTCTCGTCCAGAACGAGATGCTGAATTAGAGGCTCGCCGTAGACGCGCATCCCCTTGGCTCTCGCACGGCGAATGGCTTCATGCGATTGTTCGCAGGACACATGCACGATGTAGAGCGGCACTCCCGCTTGATCAGCGATCATAATCGCACGGTTGGCGGCCTCGCCTTCGACCTCCGGCGGGCGTGAATAGGCGTGCGCCTCTGGTCCGTTGTTGCCTTCTGCGAGCAGCTTCTGCTGCAGGTGGGCAACCACGTCGCCATTCTCGGCATGGACGAGCGGCATGGCACCGATCTCGCCACAGCGTAGGAACGAGGCGAACATCTCGTCATCGTCCACCATCAGCGCACCCTTGTAGGCCATGAAGTGCTTGAAGGTGTTGATGCCGCGCTCGACCACTTTCGGCATCTCGTCGAAAACCTGCTTGTTCCAGCTGGTGATGGCCATGTGGAAAGAATAGTCAGTGCGCGCCTTGCCCGCTTTCTGGAACCAGTCTTGCAAGGCGACCAGCAGACCATCTGCCCCCGGAAGGACGAAATCGACAACCATCGTCGTTCCGCCCGCCAGCGCCGCTGCAGTGCCTGTATCGAAATCGTCGGTGGAATGCGTTCCCATGAAGGGCATTTCGAGATGGGTATGCGGATCGATACCGCCCGGCATCAGGTAGCAGCCGGTGGCATCGATAATCTCATCGCCGAAAAGGTCCGCTCCAATAGCAGCGATAACCTCACCGTCGATCAGCACATCCGCTTTGTAGGTGCGGTCGGCAGCGATGATTGTACCGCCCTTGATCACTTTCGTAGCCATGTGTCCGTTCCCCTTTTTGGTTTTTTTGCCGAACATGTCGCTGTCTGTTTGGGCTATCGGTCAGGCTTGGATCTCCGCCTTCTTCAGAACCGCATGCAACAGGACATCGGTGCCGGCAGCAGCCCATTCCTTTGAAATATCTTCGTCCTCGTTGTGGCTGAGGCCGTCGACACATGGACACATCACCATCGACGTCGGAGCAACGCGGTTGATCCAACAGGCGTCGTGCCCCGCGCCTGAGACAATATTGCGATGGCTGTAACCAAGCCGCTCCGCCGCATTGCGCACGGCGGTCACGCAGCCTTCATCGAAGGTCACCGGATCGAAATGACCGGCCTCTTCGATCAGGATCTCCAGACCGAGCTCCTTGGCGATTTTCGGCGCCTTATCCTCAATTTCCGTCTTCATGGCCGTCAGCGTCGAAAGGTCAGGAGAGCGTATATCAACCGTAAATACGACCCTGCCGGGAATGACATTGCGCGAGTTTGGATAGACATCGACATGGCCGATTGCGCCGACAGCACTCGGCTGGTGCGCCATAGCTACAGCGTGGACGAGTTCGGTGATACGGGCCATACCAAGCCCGGCATTCTTGCGCATCGGCATCGGCGTCGAGCCTGTGTGGCTTTCCTTGCCAGTCAGTGTGATCTGCAGCCACCACAGTCCCTGCCCGTGGGTGACCACGCCAATATCCTTGCCCTCGGCTTCGAGGATCGGGCCTTGCTCGATATGCAGTTCGAAGAGCGCGTGCATCTTGCGCGCGCCGACCTTTTCATCGCCCTTCCAGCCGATGCGCTCGAGCTCGTCACCGAACTTCTTGCCCTTGGCGTCTTCGCGATTGTACGCCCACTCCTGATCGTGAATGCCGGCGAAGACACCCGAAGCCAGCATGGCCGGAGCAAAGCGCGTGCCCTCCTCATTGGTCCAGTTTACCACGACTATCGGATGCTTGGTCTTGATATTGAGATCGTTGAGCGTGCGGATCAGTTCGAGTCCGCCGAGCACGCCAAGCACGCCGTCATACTTTCCGCCCGTCGGCTGGGTATCAAGGTGACTGCCGACATAGACCGGCAGCGCATCGGGATCGGTCCCTTCGCGAGTAAAGAACATGCTACCCATGGTGTCGACGCCCATGGAAAGGCCTGCCTTCTCGCACCAGGACTGGAACAGGCGGCGGCCTTCGCCGTCTTCATCCGTCAAGGTCTGGCGGTTGTTGCCACCGCGCAAGCCCGGCCCGATCTTGGCCATCTCCATCAGGCTGTCCCAGAGACGGTCGCCGTTGATACGGAGATTTCCTGTCAGCGCCATGCTCAGAGTCCTCAATCGAGATTTTTCAAAACGTCGGCCAGCGTGTCGAAGAGGTGCTCGATCTGCCCCTTGCTGATGATCAGCGGCGGGGAAAGCGCGATGATATCGCCAGTGGTGCGGATCAGCACGCCCTTTTCATAAGCCTTGAGGAACGCCTGGAAAGCCCGCTTGGTTGGTGCACCTTCGATCGGCTCAAGCTCAATAGCGCCGATCAGTCCGAGGTTTCGGATGTCGATGACATGCGGCAGGCCCTTCAGTGCATGCAGCGCATCCTCCCAGTAACTTGAAATCTCGGAGGCGCGGGTCAGAAGGCCTTCTTCTTCATAAGTGTCGAGCGTTGCCAGCGCCGCCGCACAGGCGACGGGATGGCCGGAATAGGTATAGCCGTGGAAAAGCTCGATCATGTTTTCCGCGCCGGTCATGAAGGTTTCGTAAATCTGCTTCGATGCGAATACCGCGCCCATCGGGATGACGCCGCTGGTGATGCCTTTTGCCGTGGTGACAAGGTCTGGAACGACCCCAAAATAATCGACCGCAAACGGCGTACCGAGACGGCCAAATCCGGTGATGACCTCATCGAAAATCAACAGAATATCGTGCTTGGTGCAGATCTCGCGCAGGCGCTTCAAATAGCCCTTCGGCGGGATGAGGACACCAGTCGATCCGGCGACCGGCTCAACGATAACCGCCGCAATGTTGGAGGCATCGTGCAGTGCGATCACCTTTTCCAGGTCATCGGCAAACTCGGCGCCATATTCCGGTTCGCTTCGGGTATAGGCATTGCGTGCAAGATCGTGCGTGTGGCGGATATGATCGATACCGCCCAGCGCATTGCCAAACGCTTTGCGGTTGCCGGAAATGCCGCCGACCGAAATACCGCCGAAGCCGACGCCGTGATAGCCGCGCTCGCGGCCGATCAGCTTGACCTTGGTGCCATTTCCCTTGGCGCGATGGTATGCCAGCGCAATCTTCAGCGCCGTATCGACCGACTCCGAGCCGGAATTGGTGAAGAACACATGGTCCAGCGGCGACGGCAGCATCGCAGCGAGGCGGGCGGCAAGCTCAAAAGCTTTGGGATGGCCCATCTGAAAGGCCGGCGCATAGTCAAGCTCGGCAACCTGCTTCTGCACTGCCTCGACTATCTTTGGCCGGCCATGACCGGCATTGCAGCACCACAGCCCAGCGGTCCCGTCGAGTACCTCGCGGCCGTCATGAGATTTATAGTGCATGTCCTTGGCGCTGACCAGAAGACGAGGATTTTCCTTGAACTGGCGGTTTGCCGTAAATGGCATCCAGAACGCCTCAAGGTTATTGGTCCCGTATGCCGCTTTAGACATTGTGAAGCCTCCGAAGAGCGGATGTTACCGCTTGTTTTGTGTTCCCGAATGATTGAACTGCAGCACAATCAAAAACTTGACTACTTGGTCAAAATGCAGGCTAGAAGAGCATAGGAAGACGGTCAAGCGCTTTATAAGTCTTTAGAGCAGTTCCAGGATGCGACGAAAAGGCCCGTCTGGGCAAATGAGAGAGGGACGCTAGGAATGGCGAGGGCGGCGAGGAAGAAACTGAAAGAAGCGCCGGAAAAGACGACGCGGATTCAGGAAATCAACCGCCGACTCATCCTCGACGCGGCACTCGACGTCTTCTCGACGTATGGCTTCCGCGGCACAACGATCGACCAGATCGCCGAGCGAGCAGGCATGTCGAAGCCGAACCTGCTCTATTATTTCCCGCGCAAGCAGAACATCTATGTGACGCTGCTCGAAGAGACATTGACGGAGTGGCTGGCGCCGCTTGCCGAGATCGATGCGGAGGGCGATCCGATCGAGCAATTGCGCAAATACATTACTCTAAAGATCAACATGTCCGAGACCCATCCGGAAGCGTCGCGGTTGTTCGCCAACGAGATCCTGCATGGAGCGCCCGCCATCAGCGATTTTCTCACCAAGTATCTGAAGCCATTGGTCGATGAGAAAGCGGGCGTGATCCGTCGCTGGGTCGGTGAAGGCAAACTCGCGCCAGTGGATCCATATCACCTCATCTTCATGATATGGGCAACGACACAGCACTATGCCGATTTCGACGTGCAAGTTCGCGCGATCATGGGCAGCCAGGTCGGGCGCCCAGGCTTTAAGGAGCAAACCGCACAAGCGGTACTGAGCATTATTCTAAACGGAATCAGGCCTCGAGATTAGCGCGGCGAGCACAGATCCGTTATGAAGGCGCCCTTGGCATTTGCAGTCAAGCTGGGCTAAACGTTCACGTGATCCACGCACTGAACGAATAATTTGAGGCGCATATGGCCGATCAAGGTCAAAAAAATCGACCGGATCCGGATAAATTGCTGCAACTTGCTGCTCGCGAAACGCGCGGCAAACTGACTGTATTTCTGGGCGCTGCCCCCGGTGTGGGCAAGACATATGCGATGCTGCTTAGAGCGCGCCGTCTGAAGGAGGACGGCGCGGACATCGTTATCGGCCTTGCCGAGACCCATGGCCGGGTCGAGACGGCAGAACTGCTCGATGGACTTGAAGGTATTCCGCGCAAGCAGGTCAACTATCGCGGCAAGGTACTGGAGGAGTTCGATATCGACGCGGCGATTGCCCGCAAGCCTAAAATTATCATCGTGGACGAGCTCCCTCACACCAATGTTCCCGGCAGCCGCCATCCGAAACGTTATCAGGATATCGAGGAACTGCTGTGGCAGGGCATCGATGTCTGGACGGCAATGAATGTCCAGCATCTGGAAAGCCTGTCAGATGTCGTCACCAGCATTACCGGCGTGACTGTTCGGGAGATCGTGCCGGATATTGTCCTGAAGCGAGCCGACGATGTCTTGCTTGTCGACCTGCCGCCGGCAGAGCTCATCGCACGCTTGAAGGAGGGCAAGGTCTATCTGCCCGGCAATGCCGAGCGCGCGGCAGTGGGTTTCTTCAAACCCGCCAATCTGACGGCGCTCCGCGAACTGGCGCTCAGGCGCACAGCGGATCGCGTCGACGACCAGATGATTGATCTGTTGCGGCAGAACGCTATCGAAGGGCCGTGGGCGACAGGCGAACGGCTGCTCGTCTGCGTTGGTCCCGACAGCCTCTCCGAAAAGGTCGTTCGGACGGCCAGCCGCCTCGCATCGGGATTGAACGCCCGTTGGCTGGTGGTCTCGCTGACCCAGACCAACGACGCTGGTGGCGAAACCAGCAAACGCCTCGACAAACTTCTGGATTTGGCGGAACGGCTCGGTGCGGAAACGCGGCGAGTTATCGCGCAGGATTTTGTCGAAGAAATTTTCCGCATCGCCCGGCGCGAAAACGTCACGCAGATCGTTGTGGGTCGCCCGAAGTCAGCGCGGTTCGCCAATCCTTTCCGGCGTTCGCTGCCCGACGAGATCATTAAGCGTTTCACCGATATTGGCGTGCATATCGTCACTGGCGAGGAACAGGGCACCCCGTACGTGCCGCCGTCAATGCGCAAGCGTACCCGGCTCGAACTTGCCAAGGCAATCGCGCTTCCCGTTGCAGCCACCGGTGTGACCACACTGCTCGGTCTCGCCGCCAGCGACATCGTTCACGCTCAAAATCTGTCGATGCTTTTTCTTGTCGCCGTTATCCTTTCGGCAATGATATGCGGACGGCTTTCGGCGGTGATCGCAGCTGGCCTCGCCTTCGTTTTCTACAACTTCTTCTTCCTTGAACCGTTGCATGATCTGAGCATTGCAAAACCGCACCAACTGTTCTCGCTGATCATCTTTCTCGGCGTTGCCTTGATGATCGGGGATCTTGCCGGTCGCCTGCGCGACCAGGTCGCCCGATCGCGCAACCAGGCGAAGAATACACAGGCTCTCTATGAATTTTCGCGTAAGCTCTCCGGCACGGCACGGCTCGATGATGTTCTGATCTCCACCGCCACGCATCTACATTCGACCTTTGGAACCGGTATTGTCATCCTGATGCCTTATGATGGCGAGCTTTCGTTGCAGACGGCATGGCCGCCGGACCTGACATTGGATGGCACGGATATGACGGCGGTACGCTGGGCTTACGAGAAGAACGAACGCGCGGGTTCCGACACGGCGACGCTGCCGCAGATCGGGTGGCAGTTTTTGCCCATTCTTACTTCGAATGGCGTGGCTGGAGTACTGGGCCTGTCCACGCAGAATCGTGCGGCTCTGGGCGAGAACGACGACCGCATGCTCACCGCGATTCTCGATCAGACTGCCATCGCCATCGATCGCGCGCAGCTCGTACGCGAAAATGCTAAAACAGCCGCATTGCAGGAGAGCGATAAACTGCACACGGCACTGTTCTCATCTCTTTCACATGATCTGAAAACACCGCTTGCCTCGATTACCGGCGCGGTTACCACGCTGCGGCAGTTGGGCAGCCGCATCAAAGCCGATACGCGTGACGACCTCTTGCTTTCCATCGAGGAAGAAGCCGGGCGATTGAACCGCTTCGTAGCCAACCTGTTCGATATGACGCGGATTGAGGCCGGCACCCTCAAAGCCAACAATCTTCCCGTCGATGCGGCTGAAATTATCTTGTCTTCCATTGAGCGCACCAAAAAGCTCAAACCCGGTATTGCCATCGACACGAGCATCGCCCCGGATTTGCCCATGGTGAACGGCGATGCTTCTCTGCTCGGCCAGACCCTGTTCAACCTTTTGGACAATGCGACGAAATATGCCGGGGATGGTCCAATTGCCGTCTATGCAAAGCAGGATGGTCCGGAAGTTGCCATCAGCATCACTGATCAGGGAAGGGGTATCCCACCCAAGGATCTCGATAAGATTTTCGACAAGTTCTACCGGCGCGTCAAAGGTGACGGCCGTGCGCCGGGGACAGGGCTGGGCCTTTCCATCTCTCGCGGTTTTATTGAGTCCATGGGCGGTACGATCAAGGCAGAAAGCCCCGCCATTCGCAAGCGCGGAACGCGGTTCATTATCCGGCTCCCTGTCGCCAATTCTGACGACGAGGCGATGCCATGAACCAGCATCGTATTCTGGTCGTCGATGACGAACCGCAGATCCAGCGGTTTCTAAACCCTGCCCTCACTGCATCGGGCTACGAGGTGATCCTGGCTTCTACCGGCGCCGAGGCCGAGCGGCTGGCTGCGACCAGTGCACCGGACCTGATCATCCTCGACCTTGGCCTCCCTGACAAGGACGGCAAGGAAGTGATCGAGACGGTACGTGCGTTTTCCGAAGTGCCGATCATCGTTCTGTCGGCCCGTGACCGCGAGGCCGAAAAGATCGCGTCCCTCGATCTCGGTGCCAATGATTATGTCGAGAAGCCGTTCGGCATCGGCGAGCTGCTGGCGCGTATACGCACGGCGCTGCGGCAACAGGCGGCCGGCACGAGCGTTCCCTCACGTTTCGAAGCCAATGGACTTGTCGTTGACATGGTCAAGCGGATTGTCAGCCGTAACGGTGAGGAAGTGCACCTGACGCGCAAAGAATACCAATTGCTCGTGCATCTGGTATTACATGCGGGCATGGTGGTCACGCACCGTCAACTCCTCGCCTCGGTCTGGGGCGCTGCGCATGTGCACGATCTGCAATATCTGCGCGTCTTCGTTGGCCAGTTGCGTGCCAAGATCGAAGACGATGCCAACAACCCGCAATTCATCCGCACCGAAGCCGGTGTGGGCTATCGGTTCATCGCGGAGTGAAATGAGTCGCTCTATCCCTGCGTCGAATTGTAAGCACCACCGTCGAGCAACAGGTTCTGGCCGACGATAAAACCGGAATACTGGCTGCATAGAAAAGCCGCGGCGGCGCCGAACTCCTCTGCCGTCCCATATCGTCCGGCAGGATTTTCCGCATAGGCTTCGGCGCGCGCCTCTTCGATGGAAATACCCTTGGCTTGCGCCGTGCGCTCCAGAAAGCCCTTGGTCCGATCCGTATCATGCGATCCGGGAAGAATATTGTTGATGATCACACCATGCTTGGCCACTTGCCGCGCCGTGCCGGCAACGAAACCGGTCAGGCCATTGCGTGCAGCGTTGGAAAGCCCAAGCGAAGAGATCGGAGATTTCACCGAGCCCGACGTGATATTGAGCACGCGCCCCCATTCCCGCTCGATCATGCCGGGCAAGATCGCGTTCATTAAAAGGATCGGCGTCAGCATATTGTTGTTGATCGCCTTCAGCCATTCCTCTTCGCCCCACTCGGACCAGTTGCCCGCTGGCGGACCACCAGCATTGTTGACGAGGATATCCGGTTGCGGTTCCGCCTTCAGCAGTGCGTTGCGCCCGGTCTCCGTCGTCACGTCCTCGGCAACGATCTGAACCTTGACGCCATACTTGTCCGCAATCTCATTGGCCGTGGCGCGCAACGTCGCCTCGGTGCGCGCATTCAGCGTCAAGTCGACGCCAGCCTCGGCCAGTTTTTCCGCAACGCCGCGGCCAAGTCCCTTTGAACTTGCGCAGACGATGGCGCGCTTGCCTTTGATACCCAGATCCATGATGTCCTCGCCGGTTGTTCCCGTGTCATCCCTTATCGACAATTCCAGCATGTTTTGACAAGCTTGACCTCAAACAAAATCGTATTCGGGAAACCCAAAAGCCATGACGACATTCGGTGCAACTATTCTATGGACGCGGCCGGAAGGCGCTGCTTTCACAGACAACAAATATAGCCGGGCGCATGTCTGGCTGTTTGACGGCGGTGCCGAGGTGCCGGCTTCGTCTTCACCGCATATTGTCCGCCTGCCCTATTCCACGGCGGAGAATGTCGATCCCGAAGAGGCTTTCGTCGCGTCACTGTCGAGCTGTCACATGCTGTTTTTTCTTAGCGGCGCCGCCAGGAAGGGATTTGTCATCGACGAATACCGTGATGCCGCGGAAGGCGAACTCGCCAAGAACAATCAGGGAAGGCTCTGTGTCAGTCGCGTCACGCTGAAACCACATGTAACCTATGCTGGTGCAACGCCGGACGCAGCAACGGAGCAACACCTGCACCATGAGGCGCACGAGCAATGTTTCATTGCCAATTCCGTGCTCACCCATATCGACGTTCAGCCCGTCTGAACTCACAGGAGGAAATATCATGTCTGAACTCAAGATCGGCGATGCGATCAACACCACCTGCCCTTGGTCGGGAGATCCAATTAAGGCGGATAGCTTGACGCTTTACAACGGCGCAGTCGTCGGATTCTGCAACACGGGCTGCCGTGACAAGTTCGAAAAAGCGATCAATCATTTTGAGGCGGCGCTCCAGCGCCGAGGTTACGAAAGCGTCTAGAACTAAAAAATTCCATTGACAATTTTCCTCGATCGCAATACTTAAGCACATGCTTAACCAACAAGCACCACTCGATCTCATGTTCCAGGCGCTGGCGGATCCCTCACGCCGCATCATGGTTGAACGGTTGAGCCGCGGACCCGCCTCGGTCAGCGAACTCGCCAAACCGTTTGCCATGTCACTGCCAGCGGTGGTTCAGCATTTGCAGGTGCTGGAAGCGAGCGGACTTATCCGCTCGGAAAAGATCGGGCGCGTTCGCACCTGCCATATCGAATGGGCAGCTCTGCAAACCGCGGAAGAGTGGATGCTGGAACGGCGCAAGACCTGGGAACATCGCCTCGACAGACTGGGTGATTTTCTCGCTGATCAGGAAAAAGGATAGATCAATGACAAAACGATCCGTGACACACGACACCTTCGTCCTCGAACGCAGCTATTCGGCCTCTCCAGCGCGCGTATTTTTTGCGCTCAGCGACAAGCAGGCAAAGGCCAAATGGTTTGGCGGCCCCGACGAATGGGGCCAGGGCAAATATGAAATGGATTTCCGTGTTGGCGGGCGGGAGATCAGCAGCGGTGGTCCGAAGGGCGGGCCGGTGCACACCTTCGTAGCCGTCTACCAGGACATCGTGCCGGATGAGCGCATTATATACACCTATGACATGCACCTCGACGACAAACGCATCTCGGTGTCACTTGCGACGATCGAGCTTCGCCCCGAGGGCCACGGCACGAGGCTGGTGCTGACCGAACAAGGTGCCTATCTCGACGGCTTCGACGACCCGTCCGTGCGCATGCAAGGCATGGAAGAACTCCTGGATGCATTGGGCAGATCCCTGGAAAACACGGGCGTCAACGCTTGACCCACTGTATCAAGGCGCTTCACCCGACCCCGTGACTACGGTCTCGACAGGCGCCTTGATCCTGCCCTGGCGCTTCAACTGCTGTTCCCCGAAGAAGATGAACAGTCCCGACGCGATGATGAAGCCTGATCCGACGAGCATCGATATGCGCGGCACATCTCCGAATACCAGCCAGCCGAAGACGATCGCCCAGAAAAGCATCGTGTATTGCAGTGGCGCGACGGTCGCAGCATCGGCAACCTTCAGCGCCCGGTTTACCAGTACGTGCGCGAGCATGGCGACAACGCCAAGCAATGCCAGCAGAACGAGGTCGCGCAGGCTAACCGGCGTCCACGCGAAGCTGACAGCGACCAGACCCGCAAGTCCGGCGCCGACGATCTGCCAGAAGACCAGCGTTGTATCGGGGGTGCCGCGAAGCGAACGTCCAAGCAGCAGCATGAATGCAAAGAACATGCTGCCAAGAATGGAGATGATCGCCTGCGGGGTCAGCGCTTGCGACGAGGGCTCGAGTGCAATCACCACGCCGACAAAGCCGACGATGATGGCGGTCCAGCGTCTCCAGCCCACAGGTTCCTTCAATACGAAAGGGGAGATGGCCGCCACATAGATCGGCGCGGCCAGCCAATAGGTCATGACATCGGCGAGCGGCAGATAAACAACGGCGAAATAGAAGGCGAAGACTTCTGCCGTGGAAAGAATAACGCGTGCCACCTGCAGCCAGGGTCGATCGACCTGCACGATCTTTGCCGGTCCGTTGAACCAAAGAAATGGCGCAAGCACGATGAGTGCTGCGATGCTGCGGATGAAAACCACCTGGCCAACGGAATAGGTCGATACGAGCCATTTGCCCATGACGTCGTTGAGCGAGAACATCAACATACCGAGGAGCATAAGCAGGACGCCGCTGCGTGCTGCCGAGGATATGGACGCGCTAAAAAAGCGCGCCGGAGCGGTGGTCATGGGCCGTTTCCTGGATCGAGATGTTTTTCGATTGCTTTGGGCTATTTTCCGCAGCCAATCCAGCCGAAAAGCACTAAAATCGAAAAACTTTTATGAACCCAAGAGGGTTTCCAGCTGCTTGGCGCATGCTCGCAGCGGCTCGGCGCTCTGGCTCGCCTTGGCCATCGCCATGGCCCCGGAATAACTCGCGACCACCAATGTCGCGAGATCATGTGCCCGCGATGCGTCGAGATCCGGCCTGTCGGCTCGCAATCTGAGTGAGAGGGCCGAGCGCCAGCGGTCGAAGACAGTATTGACCGCTTCGCGAAAATCCGTATCCGCCAGCGATAATTCCAGCGCCAGATTGTTCAACGGGCAGCCAGATACCGCGCGGTTGCGCTCCAGCGTATCGGCCACGCCAGTAAAAACCGCACGAATGCCAGCAGCGGCGGAGGTGGCGGTCATGATGGGCTGGATCGCGGTCTCGTCCACTTCCTTCGCCACACGTTCGGCAATGACAGCGAGGCCGAGGGTCTTTTTCGTCGCGAAATGATGATGTAGCGCGCCACCGGTCGTCGCTGCGCCCCGCACCACATCATGGACGCTGGTCGCGTTATAACCGTTTCGCTGGAAGAGATCGGCAGCAACGTCGAGAATGCGTGTACGCATTGCCTGCGGATTGTTGATGCGTCTGGGCCGTTCAATTGTGTCTTGCGTCATGATGCGCCTTTCAAAACTTAAAATAACAAATTGACAAAACAGGACAACCGGTTTTATTAAAACAGGACAACCTGTTTGTTTTGGGAGGAACATTTCATGGCTACCGCCAAACTTGCGCAAAAACTCGACAGTGAACTCCATAGTCCAATTGTGGAACTGCGCCGCTATACATTGCATCTGGGACGGCGCGACGATTTGATTTCGCTCTTCGATACGCATTTTCTGGAAAGTCAGGAATTATGCGGCATGAAGATCATCGGCCAGTTTCGCGATATCGATGATCCCGACGCCTTTGTCTGGCTACGCGGTTTCGGTGACATGCAGGCTCGCCACCAGGCGCTGACTGCCTTCTATGACGGTCCCATCTGGGCCGCGCATCGCAACGCGGCCAACGATACCATGATCGACTCGGACGACGTTCTTCTGCTGTGCCCCCTCGGCCGCGACGGCGGTTTTGCCCTTCCACACGAACGTCCTGGACGTACTTCAGGAGAAACCTCGCCTGCAATCATAGAAGCTGCTACGTATAAGCTAAAAACGTCGGCCGAGGGCTTTATCGCCTTCTACGACGATGTCCTTTCTCCCATTCTGCGCGCCGCGGGCAACCACGCTATTGCAACCTTCTCTTCCGAACACAGCCCGAACACCTTCACACGCTTGCCCGTGCGCCTCGGTGAGAATGTCGTCGTGGCTTTCTCACGTTTCGATTCAGCCGATGACCAATCGGCATACAGAGATTTGCTCGATGACAATCCGGCATGGCGGGCAGTGCAACAGCGGTTTGCAACCCATCTGATAGCACCGCCGACCATCGCGCGCCTCTCGCCAACCGCAAGATCATTATTGAGATAGGCATACGGGTTGCCAAAAAACTTGAGATCAGGGGTTTGCATATCGGTGGAATTCAACTATATGACGACCCGCACCGGCCAATGCTGCCAGCATTTTTTTGGGGAATAGGTTAACGGTAGACCCACGGACTCTGACTCCGTTAGTCCTGGTTCGAATCCAGGTTCCCCAGCCAGCAAAATTAATCATTTCTCGCAAACGATTTTGGCGCTTCGGTCCGCTCCAGCGGATGTCGCGCATTTATCGCTCCCGGAACATCTGCACACCCGCGTTGTCATGCCCGGTGAAAAGCGTTACACGAGCGATAAAGCCCAACGCCGACGTTTGCGCTCAGCAGTGGTGTCCCGGATCTCAACAACGATGATATTCCCATGACAAGTTTGAAGTTTGGAACAAGCGGGCTTCGCGGCCTGGTAACAGAACTGCCGGATCAGGTTTGCCGCGCCTATACGCTGGCGTTTCTCAAACATATGCAAAGCGCTCACGCAGCTCCTGCCGTTATGCTCGTCGGATATGATCTGCGATCAAGCAGCCCGCAGATCGCCGCTGCCTGCATTTCCGCGGCGCAGGAATTTGGCGTGGCCGTCGAAAACTGCGGCCCGGTACCGACGCCGGCGCTTGCCTTCCGCGCGATGAGCCTGAAGGTGCCGGCCATCATGGTGACAGGCAGCCACATTCCGGCAGATCGCAACGGGCTGAAGTTCTATCGACCCGATGGTGAAATCGACAAGGCCGACGAGGCCGGCATTCTTGCCGCGCTCGACATGGAAACGGCCGCGCTCATATCCTCGCCTGAACCTTTGCCGGTCGCATCGGAAGCGCTGGAAAACTACATCAGGCGCTGCGCTTCTCTTCTCGCACCGAAATCCTTGGCTGGACTACGGATAGGCGTCTATCAGCATAGCTCGGTCGCGCGCGATTTGATGGTGACCATCTTGCAAGACTACGGCGCGGACGCGGTTGCGCTCGCCCGTTCAGAGGTCTTCGTGCCAGTCGATACCGAAGCGTTGCGGCCGGAAGACGTTGAATTTGCCCATGCAGCTGCCAAAAAGTACAAGCTTGACGCCCTGGTTTCCACGGACGGCGATGCCGACCGCCCACTCATCGCCGACGAGCAAGGCGCGTTTTTGCGCGGAGATAGCGTCGGGCTTCTGACCGCGCACTTTCTGCATGCGGATGCGGTCGTCACCCCTGTGACCTCGAATACGGCGATCGAACTTAGCAGCCTGTTTTCAAAGGTTTATCGCACACGCGTCGGCTCGCCATATGTCATTGAGGGCATGGAACAGGCCGGCAAGGACGGCTACCAGCGCGTCGTCGGTTTCGAGGCCAATGGCGGTGTTCTGCTGGGTTCGCAAGTCACCGCGGATGGCGGACGTCTCGACGCCTTACCGACGCGCGACGCGATGCTTCCCATGCTTGCTGTCTTGGGCGCGGCTGCAAAAGAAGGTGTTGCACTGTCGAAGCTGCTCGACAGTTTGCCAGCGCGATTTACACGCAGCGGCCGCCTCGAACATGTCGATGCGAGCCAGAGCGGACCTTTCCTGCAAAATCTGGGTGACGGTAACTACCGGGAAAGTTTTTTTGCGGAGCTCGGAACGATCAAGGAAAACGATACTATCGACGGTGTTCGTATTGTGCTTGTGACCGGCGAGGTGGTCCACTATCGCGCCTCAGGCAACGCACCCGAGTTGCGCTGCTATGCGGAAGCGGCAACGGACGAGCGGGCCGAGGAGCTTTTGCAGTGGGGCTTGAAACGGGCGCGGGAGACACTGGTTTCGGGCTAGGGTCAGAACACTTTCATCGTATGCTGCGTGAAGAAAATCCCGGCTGAGCGTACAAATTGCCAAATATGCCAAAGACCTTTGTCAGCCGCGCGTCCACCTTCGTGGACGATCCTGACTGTTGGAACATAGGCGATGCGCGCAATTTCCGCTGTGCGGAGCGAGACGTCGAAGTCTTCGAAATACAGCAAGTAACGCGGATCGAACCCCTTCAACTTCGTGTAGACGTCGCCCCGGAAAAACATGAAGCAGCCGCTGACGATTGGCGGATCCCATGCGATGGAATTGGCCGGCTGATCATGCATCTCATACCTGTCGAGGCGCTTGTGAAACCAGGATTTGAGCCAGCTCGGCGCAAACCCGCGCAGCAGAAGATCGAACAGCGTGGGATATCGTTTGCACAGGTATTGTTTGCTGCCATCGGGATTGAATGCCTGCGGGGTAAGTAGGCCACATTCCGCGTTGTCACGCATGAATGACAGTGCCTGTTTGATCGCGTCCTGCTCCATCTCGACATCCGGATTGAGCACCAGATGATATTTGCCCGTATGGCCCAATACCAGATTATTGGCTCGACCGAAGCCTACATTGCCCTGGCCTGAAATGATTTCGCAAGGCAGATCGCCACACGCGGCAACGAGCCAGGCATGGTCGGAAGGCCCGGGCGAATTATCGACGATGGTGAGTTTCACTTGCAATGGCGGCAGGCTACCAAGCGCATTCCGCAAGCTTTGCAACGTCCTGAGGACAGTCGGTCGGTCGGGTTTGAAGATGACGATACAGACCGTGAGCTCGATATCCTGCGGTTCAGCCATTGCCGGTCCTCTTTCCCATCTTGCCAAAAAGGCCGTGAAAGATACCGATTGTCATCATTTTGGCATGCTGAAGCCGGGGCACGGTTATAAGGCTGTAGAATATATACTTTCGCAGCAGGCGGGACCCGTCCACGACCTTCCAGTTGAACCGCAACCACGGCTGACGGTAGAGCCAAATCGCATTTCTGAAATGGTAATAGTGCCTCAACGGACTATGAACGGGGATTTGCCTGCCGAGAAACAAGATCGGTTCATCGCCAAGGTCATGCTTCATGAGCGCCGCGCAAACCCCGAAGGAGCGATAACCCTTCTGCTGCGCCCGCAGACCCCACTCGATATCCACATAGTCGATGAACAATTCCTCCCGCATACCACCAACGTCATCGAGCGTTGACATCGGGATGAGACAGCCAGATGCGATCAGATAGTCGACATCCACAACAGCATCGGGTGTCACGCAGGCCTGCCGCTCCAGCCGGAAGCCATTTGTCCGGATAAAAGGCGGCGGGTTGTTCTGGCGGGTGTCTTGATATCGCGGGCCAACACATCCGAGATTCACGCCCTCGGACATCTGCGCTTTTGCAGCCGCCAGCAGCGTCGCCACCATGTCGGGCGCGGGGAGACTATCCTGATCAAGGAGCAGCACAAATCCCGATCCATGCGCACGTGCCTGTTCGATGCCGACGTTCTGCGCTTTGGCGATGCCCAGATTATCGCCGAGCGTTACAAGGTCGACATGGACATCCTGTTCACGCAGCCACGTTCCGATATCGGCTTTCGAGCCGTTGTCGACGATGATCACCGAGCCGAGTTGCGGAACGATTGCATCGAGTAACGATTTCAGGCCTTTGAAGTCAGGATTATAGGTGACGATAATGCCGCTGACTTCTGGCTGGCGTTCAATTTGCATTTCAAACCCATGATTCGCTATCTGGTGCGATCGCGCTACAAAAAATGTTATCTGTTGGAAGCAAAACGAACTGAGCCCTCGGCGCGGTTGACTTGTCCAGGCATTGCCGCGAAATGTCTGCCACATAGATGAGCGAACCGCATTCCGCGCTTGTGCTGAAATCGGTTCTGTTTGTCCAGTACATTATTTTCCGCGTTCTCTTACGCGTCTTATGTAAGGAAGAGGTCTAATGAAGGGAATAATACTCGCAGGTGGAAGCGGTACACGTCTCTATCCATTGACCATCGCCGTCTCGAAGCAAATGCTTCCCATCTACGACAAGCCGATGATCTATTATCCGCTGAGCGTTCTAATGCTGGCGGGAATACGTGACATCCTGGTGATTTCAACACCGCATGATTTGCCGCTGTTCCAGAAGCTTTTGGGGGATGGCCGCGATTTCGGCGTGAATTTTTCCTATGCGGAACAACCAAATCCGAATGGCCTCGCGGAGGCGTTCATCATCGGTCGGGAGTTTATCGGAGACGATAGCGTTGCAATGATCCTTGGCGACAATATCTATTTCGGCGATGGTCTGTCCAACCTCTGCCAGCAGGCGTCGACCGGCGAAAAGGGCGGCACAGTTTTTGCCTATCACGTCGATAACCCGCAACGCTATGGCGTCGTCGAGTTCGACAAGGCCTCAGGGCAGGTGCTTTCCATCGAAGAAAAGCCAATCAAGCCGAAATCGAGCTGGGCTGTCACCGGCCTGTATTTCTATGACAACGAAGTCGTCGATATCGCGCGATCCATCAAGCCTTCCCATCGCGGCGAACTGGAGATTACCAGCGTCAACAATATCTATCTTGAGCGCGGCGAATTGCGGGTCCAGCGATTGGGACGCGGCTATGCCTGGCTCGATACGGGGACGCACGACAGTCTGCATGAGGCCTCTTCGTTCGTGCGCACCATCGAACACCGCCAAGGCATCAAGATTGCCTGCCCGGAAGAGATCGGCTTGGAGTGGGGTTGGCTGAACGCCGAGCAGGTTTTGGAGAGAGCGGCCAAAATGGGCAAGACCGAATATGCCGCGTATTTGCGCCGCCGTGCAGCGGAGGTCGGAAACGATGATTGAAGTCAACCCTCTCGCCCTCTCAGGGGTGTTCGAGATCAAGCCGCCCAAATTCGGCGATGAGAGGGGGTTCTTCTCCGAAACCTATAATGCGCAAGCTCTGGCCAAAGCAGGGATCGATCTTGAATTCGTTCAGGACAATCACTCTCTTTCGGCTGCCAGGGGTGTTCTTCGCGGGTTGCACTACCAATTGCCGCCACGCGCGCAGGATAAACTGGTCCGCGTCGTGAGCGGCTCTATACTCGATGTCGTTGTCGACATCCGGAGATCATCGCCGACCTTCGGGAAATGGCTTGCACTTGAGGTGTCCGCTACGAAATGGAACCAGATCCTTGTTCCAAAAGGCTTCGCACACGGGTTTGTGACCTTGGAGGAAAACACCGAGGTCATCTATAAGGTGACGGATTACTATTCACCCGAACACGATCGCAATATCCGTTTCGATGATCCTTCCATAGGTGTTGATTGGCCCTTCGAGGCCGCTGCTATTCAGCTGTCTGACAAGGACCGGAAGGCGCCCTTGCTCGATGGTGCCGATATCTTTCCCTGAGGAGCAATCAATTTCATGAAGATACTTGTTACTGGCGGCGCCGGCTTCATTGGATCAGCGATCTGCCGTCATCTTGCCGCCAACCCGAAGAACCATGTCGTCAATGTTGACAAGCTCACCTATGCGGGCAATCTCGCTTCATTGCGCCAGCTTGAAAACCATCCGAATTACAGCTTCGCCAAGGCCGATATCTGCGACGATGTGACGATCCTCGGCCTTCTCCGCAAGGAGAAGATCGATGCGATCATGCATCTTGCAGCCGAGAGCCACGTCGATCGCTCTATCGACGGCCCGGCCGCTTTTATCGAAACAAACATCGTTGGTACGTTCCGTATGCTCAATGCGGCGCTGACCTATTGGCGGGAGCTTTCGGAGCCGACGAAATCCGCGTTCAGATTCCATCATATTTCTACTGACGAAGTGTTCGGCGACCTTCCTTTCGACAGCGGTATCTTCACCGAGGAAACACCTTACGCGCCGTCGTCGCCTTACTCCGCTTCCAAGGCTGCTTCGGATCATCTGGTCCGGGCCTGGCATGAGACCTATGGCCTGCCTGTGGTGCTGTCGAATTGCTCGAACAATTACGGTCCCTTCCATTTTCCGGAAAAACTGATCCCTCTGGTCATTCTCAATGCCCTCGATGGCAAGCCCCTGCCCGTCTACGGCGCCGGTGCCAATATACGTGACTGGCTGTATGTGGAAGATCACGCCCGCGCACTCGAACTGGTCGTCACCAAGGGCAAACCCGGCGAAAGCTATAATATCGGTGGTCGGGCGGAACGCACCAATCTCAGCGTCGTCGAAACGATCTGTGATATTCTCGACAAGAAACGTCCCCGGAGCGGTAACCGGCATTATCGCGACCTGATCACTTTCGTCACCGACCGGCCGGGCCATGATCGCCGTTACGCCATAGATGCCTCCAAGATAGAGCGGGAACTCGGATGGACGCCTGCGGAAACGTTCGAGACCGGCCTGGAGCGCACTGTGCAGTGGTATCTCGACAATGAGTGGTGGTGGCAGCCAATTCGTGGTGAGCGTTATGCTGGCGAGCGGCTCGGCGCAGCGGCCAAAGGAACGTCATGAGGATTGTCGTTACGGGACGAGAAGGACAAGTCGTACGCAGCCTCATCGAACGGGCAGCATATCAGCCTTCAATCGAGCTCATTGCTCTCGGACGCCCGGAGTTCGATCTGACGCGCACCGAAACCGTCTCCGAAGCAATCTATGCCGCCAGGCCAAATCTGGTCGTCTCTGCGGCAGCATATACGGCGGTTGATCTTGCCGAGGACGAACCCGAGCTGGCCCATGCCGTTAATGCAGTCGGCGCGGGAATTGTGGCGCAAGCTGCCGCGACGGTAGGAGCCCCTGTAATCCATCTCTCCACGGATTATGTGTTTTCTGGAGAGGGCGATAGGCCTTATACGGAAACCGATCCGACTGGACCGTGCGGCGTTTATGGCCAATCGAAACTCGAGGGTGAAATGACCGTCGCTGCCGCCAACCCTCGCCATCTGATCTTGCGGACAGCGTGGGTCTATAGCCCGTTCGGCAAGAACTTTGTGAAGACGATGCTCAAGCTGGCGGAAAGCCGCGACACCGTGTCGGTGGTTTCGGATCAATGGGGCAATCCCACATCAGCGCTTGATATAGCAGATGCTATTTTGCGAGTTGCCGACCGGCTGCGGACAGACCCGGCATTCGATGCTTTCGGCATCTATCATCTCGCGGGCAGCGGCGATACGAACTGGAGCTCGTTCGCCAGGGAAATCTTTGCGGCAAGCAGCAATAAAGGCGGTCCCCTTGCCGAGGTCAGGGACATTCTTACCGCTGAATATCCTACAAAGGCCGCTCGCCCGCTTAACTCCAGATTGTCGACGGACAAATTCTTTGACGTTTTCGATTGGCGCGCCCCAAAATGGAATATTTCCCTTGCGCAGGTGATAGATAAGTTGGTCTCTTCCTGAAAACTACTTCGGAATGATTAGTACCGCGGCTCGAATGCTTGAGTCAGCAATTGAAAATAATGTTATTCTTGTTGGCATTCGTGATGAGTCAAAGACCATCTTGATCCAAGGCGGTTCACGGGGGTCCTATGCAGGATGTCAGGAAATGGTTGAACAAGCTGAAGCTTGATCACTTTGCCGACGCGTTCGCGGAATCTCAAGTCGACTTTGATAGTCTCCGCCTCCTCTCGGACAGTGACCTGCAGAGCATGCGGATTCCGCTCGGTCCCAGAAAAAAGATTCTCGCGGGTATCGCGCGATTGATCGAAGAAGGCAGTGGCGAGCTATCGCAAATTTCGGGCGAGCGCCGTCCATTGACCATTCTGTTTTGCGATCTGGTGGATTCAACCGAATATGCGGTTCTGCTGGATCCGGAGGATTTCAGCAAACTGACGCGAGACTATCTGCGGCAATGCAACAATGCGGTGAGAAGCCACAACGGCATTGCGGCCAACTATATAGGCGACGCCTTTCAGGCATTATTCGGTTATCCGATTGCTGAAGAAGACGACGCAGAGCATGCACTTGCTCTGGCCTTCGATATTCTGAGGCTCGTACCCGAGATCTCGGTAGCAGCAGGACCGCCTTTACGGGTCCGGATAGGAATAGCAAGTGGCCTCGTGGTGGTGGGGGATTTTCTCGGAGCGCCTGCAGGCGTGTCTACGGTCGCTTTAGGATCTATACCCAACCTTGCACAACGGCTCCAGACAATGGCGCAGCCGCAAACCATTTTGACGGATCAACAGACTCACGACAATGCCGCCGGCGCATTCGAATTCACCGACCTTGGCCAGCAAACATTGAAAGGTTTTTCCAAGCAGATACACGTCTGGCGGGCCGAAAAAGAGCGAATTCTGGAGAACCGCTTCGCCAAACGAACTCAATTGACGGAACTTGTCGGCCGCCGCAACGAAATGTCCCAGGTGCTCGAACTCTGGCGAGAGGTGGTTGCAGAAAACCGCGGTCAGGCATCGCTTGTTTCAGGTGAAGCCGGTATCGGCAAGTCGCGGCTCATTTTCGAAGCTCAGCGCCGTATGCCGCAATGCACGTATTTGACGCTTCAGTGTTCGTCCGCATACTCCAACAGCGCACTGTTCCCATTTCTCACATTGCTCAAACGCTATGCCGGAATTCATGGTGACAATCCCGCGCAGGGTCTGGAAAAACTCGAGGCAATTCTCGCTCTGAGCGATGTCCCCCTCGCTGAATCCCTGCCTATATTTGCGGGTTTGCTTTCCATCGACCAGCACCGTTACCCGCCTTCTGACCTGACGGCGCCGCGGCAGCGCAGTGTTTCGCATCGCATAATCATAGATTGGCTCCATCACGTATCGCGCATCAACCGCGTTCTGCTGTCGATCGAGGATGAACAGTGGATCGACCCTTCTTCGAGCGATGTGCTTGAGGCGCTCTTGGAAGAGGTGGCATCATTCCCGATGCTGATCCTTATCACGACACGTGAGAAGACACTTTGCAGGCCGTTGAAGGGCGAAAACTTGCACAAGATCGCACTCAAGCGGCTAAGCGACTACGAAGCTCGTATGCTCGTCAGCAATGTTAGCGGCGGCAAACCCCTGCCGAGCGAAATTCAAACCTCTGTGCTGAACAGAGCCGAGGGTGTTCCTCTCTACGTCGAAGAATTGGCGCGGACAGCTCTGGAGACAGGCGGCCCACTCTTTCCTTCGGAGTCAGAGGTGCGGGAGCAGTCCGTCGGGGTTCCGAATTCGCTGCAATCTTCGCTGTTGTCGCGTCTCGACAAACTTGGCCCTGGCAAGATGATCGCTCAAACCGCTGCGGTCATTGGACGGGAATTCGACCTCAGGTTGCTAAGCCGACTTAGCGGCTTGTCGGCTCGTTCATTAAATTCCGCGTTACGCCACCTTGTCGAGTCGGGATTATTCGCACCCCAGCCAAACCGGAAGAGCTACATATTCACACACGCGCTGCTCCAGGAGGCCGCACACGACACTTTGTTGCGAGAACGTTGCCGCGAACTTCATGGCAAGGTTGCGGAGGCCATTCAGAAGATCTATCCCAAACTGGCAGCAGAACATCCAGAGCTCTTGGCACAACACTATTCCGAAGCAGACGAGTTGGAACGGGCCGCTGACTGCTGGCTTGCTGCAGGTCTGAATGTTGGCAAGACCTGGGCCAAAGTAGAAGCCGCAAACATGTTTGCACATGGCGTTGAATGCCTGCATAAGCTTCCGGCTACGCTCGAGCGCAAAGAGAAGGAGTTGCGGCTCTGGCTGGAGATCGGCGACGTGCACTACGCGACATTTGGATATGTCACGCGCGAAGGTAGCGATGCTTACCGAAATGCAATGCGATTGAGTGACGAGCTCGGCGATACGGAATCGCCTGTCCGGGCGCTCGACGGTCTCTTCGGTACGGCCTTCAATTCTGCACACTTTGCCGATGCCGAATGGGCTAGTGACCGGTTGCTCGACATCGGCAGGAAACGCGATCATATCAAGGCCCGGGTACTGGGACTGCAGTTCAAGGGTATGAGCCTGTTTTCTCAGGGTAATCTCAAAGGTGCCCGCGACTATCTCGAACGTTCGCTTGGGTACGAAGCACATAAGGCCACAATCGGCAGCGACTTTCCGAGCATGCCGATGCTTTACCTCGCCTGGACATTGCATTTGCTCGGTGAACATCAAAGGTCAATTGACCTCTATGACGCTGCGGAACTCGATGCACGTCAGCAGTCGGCTTACAGACTTGCCGCCTGCCTTGGCAATGGCTGCATTCTGTTGGCACTGCGCAACGATGTCATCAAACTACGCGAGCTAACCAACGAGCTCATTCCTTTGGCAACGGAGAACGGATTTCAGCTGTGGCTGAATATGGGCTCGTTCTTCGAGGGCTGGGCCATGGTCCGCGCTGACCGCAACTTTGACGGCTTGGAAAAGATGCGTAAGACCTGCGATAACCTCGGCGATCAGGAGATCGACAAATCTTGCTATCTGGGGCTGCTGGCGGAATGCTATCTTCAGGCTCAGGCAATCGAAAAGGCATCTGACGCCGTTGACGAAGCGCTGGATCTCGTGAGCAACACCAATGAAAACTATTTCACCGCGGAGCTGCTCCGGCTGAAAGGCGAAGTGCTGCGCAAGAAAAATGCGACCGGCTTTGCCGAAGCATTGTTTAAAAAAGCCATTGCTTTTGCGCGCAAACAAGGAGCGCGCTCGTGGGAGCAGAAGGCCAGCCAAAGCCTGACGGAACTGAGGCGTTCGTTCGATGGAAAGATCAAGAATGATCGGCCTTCTTCAATCGCATGAGACGTCAGCATAGAGAAGATGATCGGCCTGCCCATAGGTGACGTTGCTTTGGTCGAAGCAAAATCTCTTGGGCATTATGCGAACGAGGTAACGGCGATTGCATTGGGCAGGCAAATCCAGCTTGAAGGCCCGCATATCCTTCGACGGAACGGGATCGGTGAATTTCGAGTGGCCGAAGTAGGAAACGTTGCGGATCAGCGTGGCCGAACCAGATGTCCCCGTCTCGCCGTCTACGGCGACAAAATTGTTATCCGTCGCCTCCTCCAAACCAGGATAGTCCAGTGGCGACGGCGTTGCACCTGATGTCGGGATTTCCGTCGACTTGACCGCCACATTGAATCGCACATCGTCTCTTTGCGGAACATTGCCGTAACTGTTCAGATAGCGCCAGCTCAGCCTAACTACCCGGTCGGCAATCGCTTCTGTGCCCAGTGGGCGTACAACGTCAATGGACAGGCCCTCGGGCTTCGAGTTATCGCCCTGCGCCGGTGCTTCTGGTGCGGGACAGGACGTATAAAGCGGTGCGTAAGCGCACTCGTTGCCCCCTGCTCCCCACAGACAATTACTCAACACGCTCCAGTCTGAGGCACTGATTTCGGGCGGTAGAGCCGACAATTCATTTCCATCGATCGGAACCATCCAGGGATGGATTTTCCCGGCGCCGGATCGGGACGCCCACTTCGTCCTGTGAGAGTTTATTTCCCGCAACTTCCGCTGCTCCGCCCTGAGCCGAAGAGACTGAGACCTTTTCGGATGTGCAATGACGGGGTCTCGTGCCACTGCATCGGCTGCAAAGCGCTGCCCCGTCGTTTGCGTCGTCAAGGTATGACACTCGGTGCAGTTTCCCGTCGGATCCCGGACTGTCATGGCGCGCTCGAGATCGACGCCATAGGTGGCAGTGTAACCGGATCCTATAACGCGGAACGGTGTTGACCTGCTCCGCGGCGCGGCGGGGAGCAAATTGCCCAGACTGAAGGCGGGCGCTCTCGGATCATGATTTCCGGCAAGATAGCCTACTCTCGCTTGCTGAATATTGGGGTTGATGACATAGGCACTTTTGTTGTCGTGGCAAGCGGAGCATTGCACCTGGAATGTCGGGTCGTAAAGGACTTCTGCCTCCGCCCGGCCTTCGCTGTCGTGATAAGAACGGCCACCAGGCGGGACGAATTTCTCCGACCAGTCGAATTCACCCCAGTCTTTTCTGCCGTCAAAGAACACAATCTCGCCCGAGCGCCTGTTGAACCCGATAACGCCGAACAGCGCAAACTTCGGATTTGAGCGCTGCCAATAGGGGATGGGTTCTACCTCAAGGCTGTGGCTCGACTTGCGGCAAAGGAAAAGCCATTCCACATCGCCATTTTCGACACGGTTCAGTCTTGAGTTCAGGCCGCAATAGGTTGCGCTTCCAGTCAGTGAAGGCTTGTCACATCGCGCAACACCGCTTGTCCATTTGACCACCTTCCCCTCGCTATCGCGATGCTCGAATTCCAGCGGATGCCCGGCCTTTCCCGGATTCGGTTTAAGATCGACAATATTGCCGTCGATTTGCAGGGGTATTGTTTTGGCCGCACCGTCCGTGCAGTCCCCGTCGGGAATCGGACCGAACACAGCGCGTGTCTCATCCCCGAACCGGGTGATCGTGTCGCCGCTCGCCGACGCCGGCTCCCAAAGGAAATGCCCATTCCAGCGCTGCACCGCCTTAGCAAACGAAACCTCATCCCCCCCCCGAGCACCGTTGCTGACGGGCCTCATGTCGCTGCCTTGGGAATTTCTCGCCAAACCCTGAGTGAGGGCGACGACCGCGGCTCCGACAATGAAGATTTGGCTGATGTGCCTCACTAGCGCTTCCGATGAGATTCAACGCGCCCGGAATTGGATTTTGCGCCCGTCGGTGATGAGCGTGATCCTCGAAAATTTCCAGACACCGCCTTCCCGCTTGAACACGGTTCTGAATGCAGCGGTGTAGTCGAGCACCGGCGTTTCGATATCCGGGTGCTGAAGCGTCACCGCCAAACTCGTTTTCCCCTGGATGGTGTTTGTGTCCACGGAATTGAGCAGTATGTTGCTTTCGATATGCCGTGTCTGCGTATCCTGCGCCGTAAGTTCGTTGAAAACGCCGTTGAGATATATCTCCAGCGTGTCCTTGTCGGTCCTCTTGAGAATTTGTTCTCCAGCCGCATTGCACAATTCATAGAATACATCGTCAGTAAAAAGCCCGTCCAGTTGACCGAAGTCGTGATCGTCCAGAGCCCAGTTATAGCGATGAATCAATTTAAAAATTGCCCTGGCATCCACGGGTCCGGGGTCGCTGGGATTTATCAGCCAGTCTGACTGCGGATGGTTATCACAGGCTGGTCCAGGGGCAGGCCCTCCCGTTGAAGGCGCACTTCCAGCCGCCTTTGTTTGTGCTATGGCCGCTCCGGCAAAGGCGAGGCAGAAGCTGAAACCGATCACCGAAGCTACCATTCTAGCGCGGTGGGTAAAAAGCGTCCTGTATGTGTCTGACATCCCAACCTCCTGTCGATCATGACTTTGAGCAGACGTGCCTTGGTCCGCAGTTGAATCTGATTCTGATCAAGTGAAGTTCTTTACCTTCACGCTGAAGACGGTGCGTGGTATGCGCCAGACCAGGATCCTTGCTTTCCTTGTCACCGTTGTCACCCTTGTTGTAGTTGTCGCTAACATCACCGTAGTTGACGAGGCCCTTCATAAACAATTGATCGACAAACGCTGTGGCAGCGGCTTCGGGGCTGGTCGGCTCCATTGATCGTCCGTCCGGGGTTGCGCTTCGGGCAATAGACTTTGCCGCGTCTGCTGGCATTTGAACGAACAAAGGCTCCTTCAGGCCATAACGGGATGATTCCAGCCGAGCGAGTTTCGGCAAGGCTTCGTCACCTACCCTTTCGGAATTCGTGTCAACTGCACCATTCAGCACCGACATGATGCGGGACGCCGATTCAAGTGAGAGGATGCAGCGCCGGACAAAAGCATCACGAAAAATTGCCAGATATGCAGGATTTTTCAGGGCACTTTTCTGCACCATCTCGGCGGCCACTTCCGCATAATAGCTCGGCACAATCCGGGCAGATTTGACGGCATCGACCATTATGTCTCGCATGTCCTCCGTGACCTTGAGCAATTGAGCAGACGTTGGTGCAGGATAAAGGGCCAGCATACCTGCCATTGCTTCGAACAAGGCACCGGTGAAAATCCGCGAGAACGAATGACGATCCGAAGAAAGCTGTGTTGTGTGAGCACTCAGTGGCAGGGGGGTGGGGTCACAGTAGCAGAAAGGGTTCACCGCATTGCGCAGGCAATCCGGCTCGGCGTCGTTGGGAGAGATTAGGTAAAGGGCTGTACCGAATTGCTGAGCAATTCGCGACAACCTTGAGCTGACGTAAAGACTCCCGCCCGTCACTGCCAGAGACGCCAGAACGGAATCTCGCATCGACGGAATTTGGAGTGAACACAATATTGCACTCATATCACCGAACGATTCATGAAACGCTTCGATTTCCAGGGCAAGCGTGTTCCAAAGAAGTTCCTCGATCGCATCAAGCATGGCATGACCCAGTTCATGGCAAAGCATATCCGGGCTGGCGACAGCGTATATGGTTGCTGCGGATGATACCCCGTAATAGAAATTCAACGCTTGCCGGTCGTAGCCGGCGTTCCATCCCGGACCTACCTCCAGTCTCACGGTAAGGGCAGGACCGCGAAACCATTGCCCCCTCACGACGTTCGGACCCCAAAAATCCGCGCCTCGCCGCAAAGCTGCGGCAGCGTTCCAATACCTGAATTGCGGCGTGTTTGAATGTTGGCTGGTGGCAAGAGCCGGTGGCGGAAACGTATATTTGAAAGGGATCTGCCCAATGTTCGGTTTGGCAGCCATAATCAATACACCGGGAGAAGCAGGATCGTCCTCCCAAATCAGAATTTGCTGAGCAGCCATAACACATCCCCAATGACCAAGACTGCGCTAGCTGGCGCAGTGTTTTGTTCGGAGCTCTGACAGTCATTCACACTTGCAAATGCGGAGACAGCTTATAAATGTTGTTATAGTATCGAAAATGTAGAGTTATAAATGCGACCATCGGGGCAAATATCATTGTATTGCTTGCCCGCTTGCACAATCACAGCTCTCCCAGAAGGTAAGTCGATTGATTGTTCACTTACCCTGTATGATATAGCAATCTTGAACAACTATGAATACATAGAAGGGTTTAGTCTGATTACCACCCATCTCCCACCCAAATGGATATAGCCGAATTACAGGCTCTTCTTTTTCTTCATCTGACTTCACAATACGTCGAAGAATGGACGCAAGTTTTGCGGACTGAATGGAGAGACGCAATGCCGGAAACTCGCCCTATGTCGGAAGAAGCACCTAACCCGAACGTGAGCCAAAGTGCGATCTCTGGTTCCGCATCCGGTCACCTGGCTTTGGTGCCAACATGGTTGCCCCTCGAGGTCGTCCCGAGTCCCGCATATTCCGCAGGCAGTGGTGGCGATGGCATTGCCATTGGTCTTATCAGCAGCATGCCTATGGCGATCTTCCAACCCTCCAATGCCGCCATTGCTGGTCCCAACACCGCGGTAGAAGCGCATCAGGGTAATAACGCCCTGATCAATCAGCATTCCACAGCAATGGCTGGCATGGGCGGAGACGGTGGAAACGGCAATGCCGTTGTCGGCGGCGGAGACGGCAGTTACAATTCCGGAAGCGGTGGCAACGGGCTCTTCTTCGGCGGCATGGTGAGTTCCGATGTCGGTGTATTTGCGCCTGTCAATACTGCTATCTCATGGGGCAGCGGTTCATCCGCACTTGCCAATCAGTCCAACAATTCCGTCATGCAGCAAGGCGCCACACAAATTGGCGGTGTCGGCGGTTCCGGCGGAGACCACAACGGGACATTCGACAGTACGCCCGGAGGCGTCGGAACACATACCTACACCGGTGACATGTTCGCCGGCCATGGCGGCAACGGCTATTTCATGGGCAGTATGGTCGACGTGAATGTTGCCATCTTTTCGCCGATCAATATCGCCGTCGGTGCGGCAGGCGGCTCCGCCGAGGCACACCAGACCAACAACGCGATTTTCGATCAGGGTGGTATCCAGATAGCGGGTATCGGCGGCGATGGCGGCGGATTCAATTTGAGTTCGGATACGATTTTCACCGGCAACCACAGCGGTGGCAGTGGTGGCTCAGGTTTCTCGAACGGCAATTTCGTCGACCTCAATGTCGGTGTTTATCATCCGATCAACATTGCTGTGCCCGCGGGCGGCACAGCGGATGCCCAGCAGATCGATAATGTGCTTTTCGATCAGCACTCATTGCAAATGGGGGGCGTTGGAGGCCACGGTGGCGATGGCAGCCTTGCTGATAATCACTCCGCCCTTGTGGATGATATTCTTTCGTTCCTGCACACCTAGCGCAAACTCGTCCCGGACTTCTCGCGGCCTTCGAAACCACGCTTGTCGTGGAAGATTTCGATGCACCGCCAATCGGCGCGCCGCGCCGATGTAACATTTCGGGCTGTCTCAATTGATTACACCCATCTGCCGGATACATACCCCACCCAAACGAACGGCCCCGAATATCCAGCTAGTTCACGAGCAAAATCGCGAGCACTCTTTCAGGGCGGTTAATCTGCCTGACGATGACGTCGCGGGTATCTGGCCGTGGGAGAAACACGGAAAACTTAAGTAAGGAGTAAGATTATGCCTATTCCACAATTGTCTGACACGATCCAGTTAAACCATTCCGATGCTGGCGATGCCAATGCCGGTAACGGCGGTGACGGCTACAACAAGGGAGATATCAGCTTCAGCCCTAGCGCATATTTCAGCGCCTCACAAACCGTAGAGGGGGCTCATACCAAATTGTACAATGGCGACGACGTCTGGCAAAAAGCCAGTTGGGAAGCCAAAGACGCCGGCAATGGCGGCGATGCCTCGGCACATCACGGTCTCATTGCTGCCATCACCAACAATGGTGACGGCGGTGACGGCGGTGATGCATCGTCCAATGGCAGCCAGTCTAACTCCAGCGGCGGCAATACGGCAACGGTTGCTGCAGCCACGACGGCTACCCAGGTGAATGAGCTCATGGCCCATCAGGATGCCGTTATCCTCGCCGGCGTCGGCGGCAATGGCGGCAATGGCAACCTGGCACTAGGTGGCAACATCGAGTCGACAGCGGTTCATATCGATCCCACGACCGTCAATAATACTCTCGACCATTTCGTCAACGTTCTCGGAACGATCGATCAGCACGATCTCGGCTCATAAAATCAATTCGCCAGGATCGCCGGTTGTGACCGGCGATCCTTAAATCCGGACAGCGAGACCAGATGGCTGTCCTTTCAGTGAGCACCTGACCATGACAACGAGTCTCGTACAATCGCAGCGTCAACCGACGCATCTGGTCGTAGCCCTTCGCGCCTGTGCCGGAGCATTCGGCCTGGTTTTCATCTATAGCTGCGGTTACAACCTCTTTCTGCTCGCACCGTCCATCTATCTTCTGCAGATATATGATCGCGTCTTGTCGAGCCGCAGCACCGATACGCTGCTGATGTTGACGCTCATCATAGCGGTGGCCGTCATAGTTGGATCCGTACTTGATATTGTGCGGCGCGCAGCTCTTTCTCGCATTGGAAGCTGGTTCGACCATCGCTTGCGGCCTTGCGTCCTTACTGCATCATTCGAATACGCGGCAAGAGCCGATACGGGTGTGGCTACCGATTGCTACCGGGACCTCGCCTCTCTGCGCCAATTTCTCGATTCGCCCGCAAGCGCACTGCTTTTCGACGTGCCTTGGGCGCCAGTTTTTCTGCTGCTGCTTTTCCTCGTCCACCCCTTGCTCGGAGCAATCGGCGTCTTGAGCGCGATCGCACTGCTGTTGCTCGCGCTGCTTACCGAACTTGCCACGCGCGAACCACTCACCCATGCGAATGTTGCGCTGGCAAGGAGTTACACCCGGTTTGCAACAGCGCTCAAATATATCCAGGTCATCCGGGCGATGGGTATGCAGGATGGTGCAGCGCAGATCGTCTATCGCGATGCGGAAGTTGCAAGAAAAGCGCAAGATAGTGCCATGCACCGGACCGAGATAATTCTTGGTTTCTCGAAGTCCATTCGCACCTTGACCCAAATACTCGTGATGGGCGCTGCGACATGGCTGGTCCTGGCCGAAAACAGCAGCCCCGGCATCATTTTCGTCGCCAGCCTTTTGCTCGGCCGCGGCCTCGCTCCAGTCGAAGGCGCAATCGGTGCCTGGCGTTCCTTTGCCTATGCCCGCAACGCCTTCAATCGTCTCAACAGAATGCTCATCGCTGTTGCTTCGGACACCGATGCTCGCATGGTGCCGGTCCCCGAGCCTAGCGGGCTTATCCTTGACAATGTCGGTTATGCATTGCCCTTTTCCGGCCGGCCACTATTGGGCGGAGTCAAGCTTCGGCTCGCCCCCGGGGACTGCGTGGCGCTGATTGGCGCTTCTGGATCGGGCAAGTCGACACTTGGCCGCATTATCGCGGGCGTCCTTCAACCCACGAGCGGATGCGCGCTCCTTGGCGGCGTCGACATATCGGCCTTGCGTCTTTGCGGAGGAACGCACCACATCGGATATCTGCCGCAGGACATCGAGCTCTTCGGCGGCGCCATCAAGGATGTGATCGGTCGGCTTGATGGCTCAGGTCCCGGCAAGGCAATCGAAGCGGCGAAACTCGTTGGTCTGCACGATGCGATCATGCGGCTGCCGCAAGGCTACGAGACCGACGTCGGCGAAGGCGGCAACTTGCTGCTGCGGGCTCAGCGCCAGCAGCTCGGTCTCGCCAGAGCGGTTTACGGCTACCCATCGCTGGTTGTGCTCGACGATCCAAATTCGAGCCTCGACTATGACGGCGAGCGGGTATTGTTCAATGCGATCGAACGTATGAAAGCAAGGGGAATGACGGTGGTAGTCATCACCCACCGGATGGGGATTCTGCCGGTCACCAACAAGATTGCAATCATGCGCAACGGGACCGTCGATGCCTTTGGAGATAGCGACGAAATTTACGACACCTATCTTCAACCGCCGTCACAGACAGGGACATAAGGATGCTCGCCATGGCCCTCGTTCAATTCGGCATTCCGGAGAAATTTACAGGCGCTTTGACCACAATTCGGCACGCCGTCGAAACGTCAGGAATCAGAAAACGATTTTTGACCTATGCCCCGACACCAAACACCTCGACAGCCTTGGCACCAGTGTCCCCCATGCCAAGGCTCCGCAAGGTCGCCTTGGTTGGCAACCTTTTGATTTGCACCTTCATCGTTGGTTTCGGCACCTGGTCTGTCTTTGCGCCTTTGAAGAGCGCTGCTATCGCCTCGGGTGTGGTTGAACCCGAATCGAGCCGTAAAACGATCCAGCATTTTGAAGGTGGTATTGTCCGGCAAATTCTCGTCAAGAATGGCGATGCAGTCAAAGCCGGACAGACCCTGATTCAGCTTGAAGATACAAAATCTCGTTCCGAGCGTGACGCCTTGCAGGGGCAGCTCTGGGATGCCGAGGCAAATCATGCGCGCCTGACTGCCGAGCGAACAAGCAGCAGTAACGTTGTTTATCCCGCGGATCTCGAGTCCATCAGGGCAGCGAATCCCGCAGTTGATAGCATCCTGATAGGCCAGCAGCGCATTTTCGCGACGCGCAGGCTGGTTATGCGATCCGAGATCGCAATCACCCAGAGCAAAATGGAGCAAGTACAACAGGAGATCGCAGGCCTTACGGCGCAAAAGGCTGGACTGACACAAAGGGCGGAGATCGCCCGGCAGGAGCTTGCCGCTGTTACGCCGCTTGTCGCAAAGGGCATCGAGAAAAAGAGCCGGCTTCTCAATCTTGGGCGCGAAAAAGCCGACATAGATGGTCAGCTCGGCGAAGTGATTGCACAGATTTCGCGAGCCTATCAGGTGATAGGCGAAAGTCAGGCATACCTTGTCAAAATTGAGAACGACCGATTGAACGAGGTGGCGCAGGGTTTGCGCGACGCGGAAAGCCAGATAATGCAGCTGAGTGAAAGACTTCGGGCGATCGATGATCAACTCTCAAGGACACAAATCAAGGCCCCGGAAGATGGCGTGATCATGGATCTGCGCATCCATACGGCGGGCGGTGTCATCGGCGCTGGCGAACCCATTGTCGATCTGGTCCCTCGCGAAGGACGGCTTATCATCACCGCACATGTCCGTCCTGAAGATATCAACCTCGTGCACTCCGGGCTGTCCGCACAGGTTCACCTCCTCCCATATAATCAACGTCGGGTCCCGCTTCTCAAAGGCCTCGTCGAATATGTTTCCGCCGACCGCCTTGTCGACAAGGCGACCGGTCTACCCTACTACGCGGCGACGATCCGAGTGACGGATGAGCGGCTGCCAAAGAT
Source organism: Phyllobacterium trifolii (assembly GCF_014192095.1). Classification (GTDB taxonomy): domain Bacteria; phylum Pseudomonadota; class Alphaproteobacteria; order Rhizobiales; family Rhizobiaceae; genus Phyllobacterium; species Phyllobacterium trifolii. The sequence continues at coordinate 88,066 of NZ_JACHXN010000014.1, read as the reverse complement.
GAAGAATGTTGGTTTGGTCCCCGGAATGCCGGCCCAGACCTTGATCGAAACCGGGGAAAGCACTGTGGCCTTCTATGCGGTCCGTCCGCTCATAGACAGTTTCAACAGGGCGTTCCGCGAGGATTGAGCAGGAATTTGATCAGTCGATGGTCGACGAAACCAGTCCGGCATTCCATCAAGCTCCGCGCGTCTAGGTGTGAACTTATGCAGTCGGAGGGAGACGATGCGATGAGCAAAAGAAAATTCAATGACGATGAGGTTATGGACATTCTCAAGGCACATCGCAGCGGAATGAGCGTGGCGCAGTTATGCCGCGAACATGGCATCAGCGAGCCGACGTTCTACCGGTGGCAATCCTTGCAACTCAGAAATGCCGGCTTTGACGTGAAGAGGCTCAAGGCCCTGGAAGACGAGAACCAAAAGCTCAAAAAGCTGCTGGCCGAAGCCATGCTGGCGGCAGCGACACTCAGTGAGATGCTTGCCAATACTCCATCGAGGGGAAATGCCTAAGCGGTATACTCATGATCCGTGGATGGCGCCTGACCTAACCGCGCGACCACCTCAGTCCGGTTCTGAACGTTGAGTTTGCGCATGATGTGCTGCAGATGCATCTTCACGGTGTTGCCCGACAGATTGAGCTTTCCCGCAATCACCTTGTTCGGGTGACCACGCTGCAACTCCGCAAGGACGTCCGCCTCGCGGGGCGTAAAGTCCGCAACGCTTAAGTAACGCGCATGTCCATTACCGTTTGTCCGGTTCTCGCGGGGAGGTCTGTCGCTCTTTGGCATCTCGGTAGCAAACGTGCCGAGCGGATTTGGACAAAATATGCCGCCTGCAAGAACCAGCCGTATCCCGGCAATCGCTATTTCAATGGGCAGCGTCGTCGTGAAATACCCGCGAACTCCCATCGCCAGCGCATGTGAGGCCATCGCCGAATCGTCCGTGCTGGACAAAAGTGCGATCGCAGCTTCGGGAAAGAGCTCGGATATTGCCGCAAGGTCATTGTGCAAGCTGGAGCTTTCGACGTTTCTTCCCGCCACATCCAGTGCAACCAGACGCACATCCATACCAATGGCGCTATCGAGGTTCTCGATGCCCATCATGTCGATAAAATCCCAGCCCGCAAGTTCGTGCGCAAGGAGTCTTACGATAGTCGTCCGTGCAAGCGTGTGTTGATCTATGATGATAACGGCAGGAACTTGACGCACCCGACGGCGTTTTGTTTCATAATTATTGGACACTGCTCCCCCATTCTCCCCGTCTCTGCAGAGTTTGAATGCAAATGCCACATTTACATATTATATCTCTTTACCCGTCCTGTCGTGATAAAATTGGAAAAGTACTACCAATTAGTTAGGGGCTCCTGAGGAATGAGCCTGATCGTACTACCGAAGGATTTAACTCATTGGCCGCCGATATGATGGAGTAAGACTCGACCAGCGGACAGGAGGAACGACATCAGTGGCCTTGCCACGTCGCAGTAATCGACATTGAGGAGACCATTATGTGCCGCAATATAAAAACACTGTTTAACTTCGACCCGCCTGCAACCAAGGATGAGATCGACGCTTCCGCTTTGCAATTCGTGCGCAAGCTGTCTGGTTTCAACAAACCTTCGCAAGCTAACGCCGAAGCTTTCGATCGCGCCGTCAAGGAAGTTTCGGATGCGGCACACCGGCTGCTGACCTCCCTCAATACGCAAGCGCCGGCACGTGACCGCACGGTCGAGGCCGAGAAGGCACACGAGCGTTCAAGAGCGCGGTTCGCCCAGGCTGGGTAGGGCAATGTCCCACCCACCCTGCAACCAGGCAGCACTGTCTCAGTATGGCAGTTGGCGGCCTGCATGATTTGGCCGGTCAGTGCTTGCTGTGGCCCGAGCTTACGCCGTTTGAGCCTGTCCAATCGGGATGATAGGATTGCCACTGAGCGGCGCCGCTGCTGTCCAGACATCCCGCAAGCGTCGAGCTTGAAAATGCCATCACGGCCAGTACAAATATGGTTTTGATCGACATCGCATTTCTCCTCCACGATGTTCTTCGGCACAATTGTGCGCCTTAATAGACATGGGTTCGATATTGCGTGTTACGAATCAGATCGTCGTGAGCCGTATGTGATCATCTGGACACCGTGTGCCCCACCGCGGCACCTATTGCGGTGCCGACAACAATCCCCATCGAGATGCTGTCAAACATCGCATTTCCAAGCATTGCGCCGATGCCAATACCAAGAGCTATTCCGAGAGCCATACCCAAGGCTCGCCTGGCGTTGTGACGACAATTGGGCAACTGCCCGTAAGGAGGAATTGGCGCGCAGGTCGCCGACGGCTCCACGCTGGTCAATAACGGTCTCATGCAGGGCGGGGGCGGCCAAGGCGTACGTGGAGGCAGTCTTCTTGATCGCCAGCCCTGCGACGGTTGCCAGCACATTGATCAATACGGGCACTATTCGACTTTACGCCGATGATGGCAAAACTTCATGGATATTAGCTTGGCTGAGGTCAATCGGGGAGTTCTCCTTCGAGTACATCCCTTGCCTTCGGCCACCGTCAGACCGGAGAACTGCTCTGTAACGGCCAGGCGATAGGCCATGATGTCGATGAAAGAGCTTGGAAAACGCAGTCGCGGTCTCGTAGCCGACACGGGTCGCAATCCGTGCAATCCCCTCGTCACTTGTTTCGAGTAGAAACGCAGCCTCCGACATTCGGCGTGCGATCAAATAACGGTACATGGACTCGCCAACAAGCTTGGTGAAGCGAGCCGAAAACGCCGAACGACCAAGCCCCACGCTGTGTCCGAGGTCGCCAAGGGTCCAGGGCCGATCCGGGCGATCGTGAATCAACTGAAGGGCTGGTCCTATGTGCGGGTCCGCCATCGCTCCCAACCACCCGCCTTCTCCTGGACCGAGAGATTTGATCCAGCTCCGCAACACCTCGACGAAGAGTACTTCTGTCAGTCGTGAGAGCGCGACGCCTTGGCCGGGACGCTCAAGCGCCGCCTCGCTCACCATGCGTTGTAGAATCGCCTCGAGCCATCCACCGTCCGCCATGGGTTTCAGGAGAAGCACGGGCGGAAGTAATTCCAACACGCTACCGCGGGAGGGCCGCGCCACAGTGAAATTGCCACAGATCATCGTCGAGAGCGGCTGCGCGCTGCCTCCGTGACGAACGACGCCAAGACGTCCGGCCAATCTATCGAGGTCCAGAACCGGTAGCGGCTTCGTCCGGCGGTCTGAATAAATCACATGGGGCTCGCCGCGTGTCACTACAACAAAGTCGCCCTCGGTCAAGCGGAGCTCTCGCCCCTGTTCAAGCGCGAGGGTAGCTGAGCCACGACTGAGATAATGGAAAAGGGCGTAGGGGCGCGCTGGTAATGCCAGGTTCCATGGATGGCCGAGCTCGAAGTGGAAGAGCAGAGACCCGCTAAGGCGGACGCGATCGAGCACTTGGGCGAGGATGTCCATCATCCCGACATTACACGAACGGACGTTCGGACACAATATTCGGACGATCGGGGCCTAACGTCCGAGAACTCCATGACCTATTTCATCTAAAGGCGAGCCAATAGGCCGCGGCAAACCATTTTTGCAAACGGCAGATGGAAAAACCTCGACCTTGCCGGCGCCTGCCCTTCCCCCGGACCCGCGTCGTCCATCATCTTTACAGGAGCAATGAATGCGAAATCTTCTACTCTCAGTCGCCACCATCCTCATGGCCGGAGTAACATTTGCCGCCCCCGCCAAATCGGCTCAATTGCCCAAGGGGGCGGCACATAATATCGTGCTCGTCCATGGCGCATTCGTCGACCAGACGAGCTGGAAGCCGGTTGCCGATATTCTCACGAAAAAGGGCTACAACGTAACGCTCGTCGAAAACCCGCTCACCTCCCTCGCAGCGGATGTCGACGCAACCAAACAGGCGCTTGCGAAACAGAACGGCAAGACCGTTCTCGTTGGCCACTCCTGGGGCGGCGTCGTCATCACGCAAGCAGGTGACGATCCCAAAGTCTCGGCCCTAGTCTACGTCTCCGCATTCGCGCCCGACGTTGGACAATCCTTGGCGATGTTAGCCACGAGCGGTCCGGCAACCGAAGGCGGCGCGGCTATTCATCCCGACGAAAAGGGCGACCTCTACATCGATCCCAAAGTATTTCCTTCGGCAGTCGCGGCTGACCTTCCTTCGGAGATCGCCGTATCCTTGGCAAACCATCAGCTCCCGTTGAACCACACAGCGTTCGAGGCTCCTATCGATACGGCAGCCTGGCACGACAAGCCGACGTTCTACGTGATCAGCACGAAGGACAAGGTAATCGCGGCGGAGACCCAGAAAATGTTTGCAGCCAGAATGCATGCTCACACGACGGAAGTCGCAGGCAGCCATGCCTCCCTCGTAGTCCATGCGGAGGATGTCGCCGCGGTAATTGAAAGGGCCGCGCTCGTGCAGTAACACGGACGAAAACCAGAAGCAGGCGTATATGAAGGCGCTGAACGAAGCGTTGGATAGAGTCGAAGATCGTTACAAGAAGAAGATTCGACTCAAGAAAAACGAACTGAGCAAAGCCCTTCGCGCCTGCTGCTTGGATTGCGCGTCGTCTAGCGGCGCGCCTGGAAACCATTCTGCCGGCGGTCGAGATGGTCGCGGATCACTTGAACGACATTTCGCAGGAATTGCGGGATCGAGCCCGACATCGTTCCGCCTTTGGGCAGAAAGCAAGAAGTCCTGTCAGAGGTGCGTTTCACCGAGAGACCTGCGGGATTTCGTCGCTGATCATCCCGAGATCATTAGTCTTTCGAAGGAATTGAAATCTAAGAGCGGAGCTCGACGTCGAGTAGTACACTTTCTAAGGCGGTCCACGGTTCGCAGGTAGGCACTGAGGTCGCCTGGCGTTTCCCCTGTGTTTCCCCAGATGCCGGTTTTTTAACAGCGCGTTGGAGATTCAAAGGGATATGCAATTCTGTAAGTGACTGAAAAGGTTATGGTGGAGCCAAGCGGGGACTAACTACAGCGAAATTTATGTAGTAAAAACAACCGCTTCTTCAATATTTTGTTGCTCTTGTGTACCATTGATATGTACCACGGTGGCGGCGTTACTACGTCTCTAAAATTTGCAACCGGTTTCATATGCGGGTGATGACTGCTTTGGCGCAAGGCGGACGCGCCAGAGCCCTGTCATACCGTCATTAGCACTGGATCAACGGGAAAGGGCGGCCAGAACGACCGCCCCCGTTAGTCGAAAACCGGCTCAGTTAGTATGTGGCAGTGGCGCAAGGATAACTGTGTACTTGCAAATTGCCCAGCCACGTCCAGACCAATGCCCCTTCGGCGAGCGCGAGTGTGCACGGACTTTCAGCGTCTTGGGTTGCGTGACGTTAGGGATGACTTCAACAAAATTCGTCCAACTTACATGGCACTCCTGTTCCGAGCCGTTGCCACTCGTCAGGCCGCCGGAGAGGCTGTTCTGAGCAAGGACGTAGCCATCAGGGGACGTCACCGTCTGAACTTCGGAGTCGCATGCGTGACGTACGCCGTCGCCGCCTGTTCCGTCTGTCGTACACTGGCTGACCGCCGACAAGGTGGCCACGTCGGGGGAGGCCCAGACGAAGGTTCCCCAAATAGGAATAAAGATGGTAGCAGCAGCAACGCTTGTAATTATTGATCTGATCATTTTCATCTTACGCTCCAATACTTCTGGCCAAAATGAGTTTTTCATGTTGTCGCCATTGCAGGTAATGATGTCTGGTCACTTATAGTTATCAATATGGTCACAAAAGTTATTAATCGTGACTTTCTCCATATTTTTGCTTTTTACGTTCCAATTTGTCACAGAAAGTTACTTTTCTCGACGACCTTGAAAACTTAGGAAACTTGTCTAGTATCAAATGCATCTGGTTTAGGAGGTGCGTCATGGGAGCGAACTTTGACGGAGCAAGAGGGCTCGACGATGGATGGGTTAAGATCTACACCTATCTTCTCGCAAAGTACGGCGCGTGGGAATCTTTCGAAAACAAGGCACCTGCTGGTTCTCACCGCCGTATCATCCAGAATGGAACTGCTGCACAGTTCATAACGGCGGCTAAAAGAGCTTTGGAAAATAGCGGCGTATTCAATGCTACTGATTTAGCGAAATTCTGCGCCGAAGTGACTGTTATTCCGCACGGTCTGAATTACAACGGTTTAAGCAAAGCAGCTCGGGAAAGAATCCGCCGGTGTGAATACAAATCGATCCAGGACGATATGGAGGCTCTCGTGGACTTCGGACTTTTCAGAGCTCTTCAACGTGGAAACTATGGAATCACTCAACTAGGAGAGAGATGCTATGTCTATCTTAATCATGACAATGACGAGATGTACGACTTTCGCGATAACCCTACTACTGGCAAGCGAGGTCTTGGCAGCGAGCCTGCCGGGTGGCGTCATACTGCGATGACCTTCCATGCTCCTGAGAAGTGAGCACGCTGGCCGGAGTCCTGTGCCGGCGCCCGCTTTGCGAAATTTATTATCCTTAGAAAGGAGTGTTTCGTGGTCAATTGGTTTCGCCTTATAGCGGCCAGTAGCTTGGCAGTAATCCCCACTACCGCACCTGCGGAGTTGCTGAAGTTTCAATGCAGCTTCTACTCAGAGTTCCCAATTGGCGTCACGGTCGATGATCAAGCAAGGACTGTCTCAGCAGAAGGCAACAGCCACGACCTTGGCGGTGGGGGATTCAAGGTTCTTAAGATCACTAAGGATGGTATATGGCTGATCGCGCATGGGACAGATACCGATGAGGAAAGCTTGAAGATCACTTTGCTTCAGCGTTCCGGCGATCCCAAAAAAGGGGGCGTATTGAGGACAACGGTGATTGGAGACGGAGGAGAGCCCTCTTTAGTAGCCCCACCTGCCGGGGTGTGCTGGGAACCGGGGCCGTAGATGCCAACCGTGAACGCGTATGACCGGCAAGAGTCCTTTTGATGCACTTCATATTTCGAAAAAATCTTCATCGAGTTTCTTAATTTCGATTGTCTGATGAAGTCGCACACCGACACCAAACGAGATCATAAAGCGTGTCAGTTCATCGCCATCAATCAATACTATTTGCTTTTGAATGCCGCCGACAAAGTCTCTGGCTGCCCGTGAGAATTGTGCGGTCGTGATGAATACGCCTCTCGTGGTCTTTTTGTCATCCAACGAACCGGCAAATTCACGAACTTGAGCAGGACTAATCGTGCTTTCGCGGTCATAACATTTTGCTTGCACGTAAACCCGGTCAATTCCCAGAGCATCCAAATGGATCACTCCGTCAACGCCACCATCGCCACGCCCACCTAAAACGGTCGATTTTCCTAATCCTCCACCATAGCCCATCGATATCAGAAGCTGCACAACGAGACGTTCGAAGAAAGCTGCTCGCGCCGCTTGCGGTTGGATAGAGAACAAACGATCAAGCAAATCGTCTCTAAGGCCCGCTTCAATCTCCTGTAACGCGCTCTCAATGCGGTCATCAGGCGACATAATCGTGACGGTGCTCATTGATGAGACCGTATCAAGGTTCGCAGCGGGATTCTCCAACGCTTCGTCGCTTCGAAGTCGCCTCCGACTTTCGACCATGAACAATCGGAACTCCGGATATTCCGACAATGTTTCGTTGTCTATGCGATCAGGATTGCGAACCAGCAACTGTCTTCCTCTATCAGACGCGGTGAAAACTCCTCGTCTTACCATGTCGATTAGTCGCGCTTTCGACATATAGAATTTTGCCCAGTGTATTCGATTAGCGATTATGGTTTGCCGACCGCTAGGTAGAGGCGCTGCTAGTTCCGCCTCGGTTAACGGTATTTCTAAGGCCAATCTTTCAATCGTTTTTGCGACAGTCATCTGTCCCGCTGATGCTGCTTTCAGCACGGGCAGCATCAATGTTTGGTAGTCTGGTATTTTCGCCAAGATCGTGTTCCTCAACCGGCTGCTACTTTGCGCCTAACCTTTTTCTACTATTCCATTTTCTGCAGCACGCAAGCGCGACAGCCGGTAAACCTTATCTGGACGCCTTTTTGATGCATCCCCGGGTTTGCGATGTCGAGAGGGACTCTGACTACTCGTTAATAGTTTGCAACTCGTTTCAAATTCTGCCGAACACTGAGCCCGCTAGAATGGTGAGCCCAGCGGGAACCAATTTGAAAGCAATTTATATAATAAAAACAGTGGTTTCATGATAATAGGATGTCTCTTGCGTACCAGCATAATGTACTAGTGCAGGTTGTGGTTTCTCGTAGAGCCCGTCAAAAATTTGCAACCAGTTTCAAATGCAGGAGATGACTTTTCTGGCGCGAAGCGGACGTTGCCAAAAGGACTGCTTTCGGCCCAAAAACGCGTCCTCTATCTGAGAGAATGCTTATTCCGCAGCAGCATCCCGAGCTTGTTTATAATCGAGCCGTGCAAGTTCGGCCTTCACTGCAAGTCGGAATATCTCGTTGTTCTCACCAAGTAATAAGACGAGCTTTACAGCATCGTCAGCATCTAGGAACACGCGGATATCGACGCCCCGATCTTTGTTTCTGCTCTCGCGGGCGCGGATAACTATTTCACCATTGCTATGGTCTATTCTGAGGCCCTCAACCTCCATACGTCCGTTTGTACTTTTGCGATGTTTCGTGTATCCCCTCATTGGCGTCTCCCGTTGCATTCCTCCGACTAACCCTGGTCGTGTATTGCCCTGATTGCAATGCCCAAGACGCACGCGCCATTTCACAGCTCATAGACGTGCCTCAACTTGTCCTGTCTGGAGCGTAGACAAACAGCGACCTTGCTTTGAGTGGGAAGACTTCACGTGATGCTGAATGCACCAAGTATGCGCACGTCCCTACATTCGATCAACTCAGGCGCGGTACATGTTGGGACCATTGGTATTATTGGGTAGCGTCTGGATTCCTTACTCGCCGGAAGATTTCACCCGCAAGATGCTCGTGGGCCGCAGACCGAAACTCCTTGTCTGTCATCACCCTTGAGAAGATTTCCTCGTTGCCTTCCATGCGGTCGATGAAAAGCTCATCCATCATGCGTTCGAGGTATGACGAGAAGTTGGCGAGGTTGTTCGCCTTGGCAGCCTCAACGATTTTTTCGTCCTCTTCGGCACTGGCCCGTATCTGGTCGAAGAACAGTTGATCGGCTGTTGTAAAGGCCGTACCGAAGCGCTCGTTGAGCTTGTCGACGAGACTAGACAGAGCAATGTCCTCGTCGTGCGCGCGGGCTGTACCGACGTCCGTCGGTCCCTTAAGCGGATCGACCTCGCCTTCTGATAGGTCGATTGAGCCTTCGGTCATCTGCTGGAGGCGAAAGAACCGTAAGGAAACTTCATCATCCAGCGCGAAGGCTTGACCCTCGCCGGGGGGTGGAAGCTTGGCGATCAGGTTCCGAACGAAAGCGTATAGCTTTTCAAGCTCGCTGTCCTGATAAGGGATGATCTGTGAGAGGAACGCGTAAAGATTGCGATATGCAGTCAGTTGGCCACGAAATTCCTCCTGCTGCGGTTCTTCCCGATCAAGGAACCGCTGTACAACGCTATCAAGCACGGCGTTCATGAGACGATGGTCGGTCGCGGAGTGATCGCGCTTGCCCCGATACCACACCTCGGCAAAAGCGTTGACGTCACTTGGGGCAAAGATTGCCCATTCCAATAGCTTGTGCTGCAATTCGGAGAGGCGGTGCGGATCGGCGTTCTCGCCAACGGGCGTGGCCTCGTAATATGGCTTGAAAGCCTTGTAGATGTCGTCTTCCTCGTTGGCGAAATCGAGCACGAAGGTTCGCGCCTTGCCAGGTGCCATGCGGTTAAGCCGGGATAGGGTCTGCACCGCTTGAACCCCGGCGAGCCGCTTGACCACATACATTGTCTGCAAGAGCGGCTGATCGAAGCCTGTCTGGTATTTCTCGGCGACTAGGAGCACGCGGTAGTCGTCGCGCTCGAAAGTCTCGGGCAGTTCGCTTTCGGCCAGCCCGTCATTCATCGCGACTTCGCTGTAGGAGGAGCCGGGGTCTTCCGGGTCTTCCACCGTGCCTGAGAAGGCTACTAGCGAGCGGATGCCCGCATATCCGTGGTCCTTGATATAGCGGTCGAACGCCAGCTTGTATTTGACGGCAGCGAGCCGCGAGCCGGTGACGACCATCGCTTTGGCCCGCCCCCCGAGCTCGTGCATGACATAGAGCCGGAAGTGCTCCACGATAACCGAAACGACCTGGTCGATGTTGACCGGGTGCAGTTCCAGATACCGCGTCAGTGCCTTCGCCGCCTTTTTGCGCGGCACCTCTGGGTCGTTCTCCACCTGCTTGATGAGGCCGAAGAAACGCTTGTAAGTCGTGTAGTTCAGGAGAACATCCATAATGAAGCCTTCGTCGATGGCCTGCCGCATGGTGTACTCGTGAAATGGCGAAGTACCCGAAGGTCCTGGCTCGTCAAATAGAGTCTTGGTTTTGAACTTCGGCGTGGCGGTAAAAGCGAAGAAGCTGAGATTGGGCTGACGCGTGCGTTTCAGCGCATCGCGCAGCACCGCCGCCTTGGCTTCTTCAGAAAGATCGCCATCCTCCTCGTCCGACATCTGTGCCGCAATCGCGGCTTCAATCCCGTCCTTATTGAGCATACCCTTGAGGGCCATCGCAGTCTCGCCACTTTGCGAGGAATGCGCCTCGTCCACAATTACAGCAAACCGCTTACCCGCTGTGTCGATACTTACTGCCCGTCCTTTGCCTTCCAGCGTGGATAGCGCCTGCGAGATGAAGGGAAATTTCTGGATCGTTGTGATGACAATGGGAGTACCATTCGAAAGCGAGCGGGCAAGCTGCTGGGTATCCTCATCGATCTTCTCGACCACGCCAGTCTTGTGCTCGAACTGGTAGATCGTGTTCTGCAATTGCTGGTCAAGTACGCGCCTGTCGGTGACGACCACCACCGAGTGAAACACCTTCTCATCATTGGCGTTGTGCAGGCTCGACAGCCGATGCGCGAGCCATGCGATGGAGTTGGATTTGCCCGATCCCGCCGAGTGCTGGATAAGGTAGTTGCACCCGGAGCCATTCGCGCGCGCATGGGCTACAAGCCTCCGGACCGCATCAAGCTGGTGATAGCGCGGGAAGACCATAGTTTCTTTGCGGATGGTGCGTACGCCCTTGTCGGTCTTGACCTGCCGCTCCTTCACTTCCAGGTGCATGAAGCGTTGCAGAATGTCCATCAGGCTATCGACCTGTAGCACCTCGTCCCAGAGATAGTGAGTCTTCCAATTGCCTTCGACAGGCGGATTCCCGGCACCGTGATTGTTGCCCCGATTAAAGGGTAGGAACACGGTTTCCTTGCCTTTGAGGCGCGTGGTCATCCACACCTCGTCCGGGTCCACCGCAAAATGCACTAGCGCGCGTTTCTTGAAGGCGAATAGCAAATCACGTTCGTCGCGGGCGTCACAATATTGGCGTACTGCGTCCGCCGCGCGCTGTCCGGTTAGCGGGTTTTTCAGTTCAGCTGTGGCCACGGGCAGGCCATTCAGGCTCAGCGTCACGTCGATGATGCAGCGCCGGTTCTTGCCGTCTGCGTTTTTCATAACCGAGATGAAGGCGACCTGCCGTGTGATGGTTAGCCGGTTGGCGGCATAGTACGCGGCGGCCTCGCGATTCATGCCGGAGTTCGGTCGGAAATAGGCCAACCGGAAGGTTTTCCCGTAGCATTTGAAGCCATGCCGCAGGACGTGCAGCGTGCCCTTGATGTCAAGTTCCTTAGCGAGGCTGTCGAGCGCGCTCGCTTCGGTCTTTGTCCCCAGCAAGGCTTCAAGCTGCGCCCACTTCGCCGCTTGACTGTCCTTCAGGAAGCCGGTGACGTCCTCGGGGAAAAGGGCGAGCGCCTCGTTATAGGCGGTAGGCGAGCGCATGGCATAGCCACCCGCTCCGATCAACCCGGCTTCAATCGCAGTCTCGAAGTCGTTTTCAGTATGCCCCGCCATGTTAGAGCTTTGCCACGTCAATGGTGTAGCCCTGTGCCGCCATTTCTTTGGCTAGCAACGTTCCCGCTTCCTTCTGCAAATTTTCTTTGAAGGGTATGTAGATAAGCCCTTGAATATCGGAGGGGCGTTCCATATCCACTTGATTGCCAAGCAGGATCGCCACTTTCGGGCGGCCAAGTTTCACGAGCAGCATTCCCAACTCAAGCACAACATTCTGCCGAGCTCGGTAGGCTTTCTGATCCTCGTGATCCTTCGGGTATCCAAAATCGTCAGGGGTAGCGAGAATAACGCCGAATCCCACGTCTTCTGTGTAGTCCTCCAATTTCTCGATAATCGTTTGCCCCTTCGAAGGTAGCTGATCGAGAATTACAGGTTCCAAACCCCATCGACGCAACATCGCATCGAGTTGGGTGCGCGCTGCTTCGTCGTGTCCGTAGACGACGAAGACCTTTTTGCTAGGCCCATCGGGCTTGGCTACTGTTGGTGCCGCAACTGGCTGCTCACCGTCGAAAGCCGCTTCGATGTCTTCTTTGCCAGGTGACTTGCCCTGAATTGAAACTGTGCCTGTACCCTGCCAAAATAGAAGTACGCCACCGCGCTGAGAGTCGAACCGGTGGCAGTCGTTCGGCTCCGACCACATCCCTTTCAGCCCTAGTGCCGCGATCATGGCCTTGAGTGCGTCAATTCCGTCATAGTACTTTCTGGCCATACGTCCCCCAATCAAGCCAAAGGCCAATTCTCGCGCGTTTTCAGAAAACTGTCATCTACAGTATAGGTTTGTAAATATTTCCAAACGCCAAAGAAAGCATCGATCTTGTGAGTGTAACAAGTAAAATATGAAAGCGCCGAAAAGACCTCGGAGAGCCACCGGCCTACGGTAAGTGCATAGTATCGACCGTAGCGCTGAACGAGTTGAGTCTGTCCGGTGCGGATCGATAGCGAGAGAACGTCCTGCATCGCGTCTCCGGTTTCGTTGGTGAACCGCACAAGCGCGAACGGCGACATCAGGGCGTCCGAGAACTTCGCACGAGCCTCCACGTTCCGCTGGATTGCCTTCCCATAGTAGTCCTCTTTCAAAATCCGTTCAGCGACCTCGCCCCACCATTTCGGAATCGATTCATCTTGTCCGAGATCGGGATCACCAAGCGCGGCATAGTTAGCGTCCAGATATGCTCCGGGGTTCTCGTTCTCGGCGAAAACGAACTTGCGCAGCCGAATCTTGCGGTTGTCTCCGGTGTAATGCTCGATGGTACGCTTGAGGCTGGTCACCCAACACATCCCAGCTCTGAGCTGCGGGACGATCTTTTCGGCGGTCAAGCTCTTCGACTTGAACTCGATGCAGTCTGCGTGGAAGGAACGACCGTTTACGTAGAACACTACGAAATCGCAGCGTTTTGACCAAGGCTTGGCATTGTCATCGAGGAAATGAAACAGCGGCGGTTTTGACTTATTCTTATGGGTGTCGAAATCGTCATGATCGAGTTTGAACGCCATACCAGTCCCCGGCACCAGGAGTTCAATCCGGCGTTCCTGCGGCTTCACATCTTCCGGACGAAAATACTTTTCCGTCAACACAACCTTACCACCAAAACCGTCGTGTACGACGTATTCGCTGTTCACATACGCCTTCAGATGCTCGAAATACGTGTTGGCTGCCAGCGTCATTGGAGCCCCACGATCTTGCCTGTGACGGCAGCCGTGGTAAGTGCTGAACGGTATTCTTCAAGCTTCTCAAGGCTCCGTGCAACACGGCATTCAACTTCACGCAGACTCTCCAACTGCCGACGCAACTCGATAACAATCTCACGCTGCTCAGCGATAGGCGGAACCATGACAGGGAAGTTGAATACCTCAGGTACCCGTAGATGCCCGACCGTGGTCCCTTTTTTCCGAAGATCGACGAACTCTCGTCCCACATCAGAGTATATGTTTAGCAAGAGAAAATATGGGTGAATTTTGTCCGGGTCTGCTCGTGCCAACATCATACGTTGACCAAGACAAAGCATGTAGCCTTCTGGAAACAGGCAGGCTTCTCCCATCGGAGCTTCTCGGCTAATTAGAACGTCATTCTCTTGTGGCGTCCCTTTCTTTGTCCATTCGGCAAACGACTCTTCGTCCGTCCAGTACCCGCCTGCGGGATTAAACTGGCCACCGCCCAAACAAGATGTCCGGATCACGAAATATTCGCCGTCATCAACATTTGGGGGGGTGCGGTTTTTACAGTCGATGATCTCTTTGCAAACCTCTTTCAATCTTTGGCGCTCCCAATGTAAAGGAATGCCGCCGAGCCAGTCGATGCCGGAGGGCTTCATGGGCGCGTCGGGGTTCAGGCCCTTGGTGACGGCGCGGGTAATGAGCGTCTGACGCTTTTCGGCAAGCCGATCCAGAAGTGCCCGTTTCTTCTCGATCAGCCCGTCGATCCGCGACGTCTTCTCATCCAGAAATCGCGCAATCCGCCGCTGGGTTTCTAGGGGTGGAAACGCCACAGGCACAGCAGCAAGCTCATCGCGAGACAGTTCGACAAATGTTGTACCATTGGCCATCGCGTTGAGCTCAGGAGCAAGAGACTTGAGGAAATAGTAGAGGAACGGCCCATAAACCCGGTCGCCGGGAACGATGCCACGACAACCCTGATTGAATGCCATTGGCGCGTCGTTGATCGCCATGTGACCGATGGGTGCTCGCGTCGAAATGATTATAGAGCCGATCGGGAGGATCGACAGGTTGCTTTCTTCAACAGCCTTCTCGGTGACCATTCGCTTGGTCTCAGTGATCCGGTCTGTAGTCAGCTTGCCAAGGTCCTCTGGGGTGGCCCACTTCACGTCGCCATCCCAGTATTCGGCTTCACCGCTGGCGGGGGTAGTTCCGTTCCGAATGCGAGCAAAATAGCGCAATGCTCCTGAGGTCGGCTTCACGCAACGAGCCCCTTGAGCAGGCCAGCAATCTCGCCTTCCAGAGCACTAATATCCGTCTCGATGGCATCGAGCGGGCGCGGCGGCTTGTAGACGTAGAAATGGCGGTTGATTGGGATTTCATAACCGACTTTGGTCTTGTCGTAATCGACCCAAGCATCGGCCACATGCGGCAGCACCTCGCGCGCCATATAGGTGTCAATCACGTCGCGAAACGTGTCGACGAGCTTGTCATTGGGCTTGTCCGGTCCGAACTGCATGGGCAACGGCAGCGTGGAGCCGTCGGGTAGCGGAACGTTCTCGGTGTCGCGCAATTCGCTATCTGGCTCCGCCTTGGCCTTGCTATCGCGGCAAATCTCCGCATCCGGGTCGCGCTCACCCAGAGCAGCGAAGATCGCCTTCTTGATTGGTGCAGCGAGTTTCAACCCAGCGCGCTTGCAGGCGCGGGTCAAGTCCGCGTCGAAAGCCTCGCGATCCATGTAGCGGCCTTTGGCCTCCAGTGTGGCCAAGGCCGCGCGAATCGCGTCTTGCAGCGTTTCGCCTTCCTCGATCTCCCGCGCGGCCGCCTTCTCATCTTTACGCTTCTTGGAGGTGGCCAGATTAGCGAAGGCGGATTGATCGTCCAGTTGAGCAAGGCGCGCTGGCGTCGCTTCGAAATTCATCCGCAAAGGCTGCTCAACCGTCACCTTTAGGAAGCCGAACTCATGGTTCTTAAAAAAGCGGGAAACGACCCGCGTTTCTGTGTCGCCATTGATGCGGACATCCGCCGTTTCGCCATCACGGAAATTGCCATAGATGCGCGTTAGGTCATTGATCTGATCGTCGCTGATCTCGTTGCGCTTGTTGTTAAGGCTCTTTCTCATGCGCTGGAAAAACCGCGTGCCATCGATCAACTGCACCTTGCCGCGCCGCTCAGGAGCCTTGCGGTTCGTGACAAGCCAGACATACGTGAAGATGCCCGTATTGTAGAAAAGCTGGTCAGGCAGAGCGACGATGGCGTCGAGCCAGTCGTTCTCGATGATCCAGCGGCGGATGTTCGACGGGCCTGATCCCGCATCACCCGAAAAAAGCGGGGAGCCGTTGAAGACCACCGCAATCTTTGAGCCGGTAGCGTTCTCGTCACCTTCCTTGTAAGGGTGCATTTTCTCGATCATATGCTGCAAGAACAGCAGGGAACCATCATTGATCGCAGGAAGGCCCGCGCCGAACCGGCCTGAAAAGCCCATCTCCTTGTGTTCGCGTTCTACTACAGCCTTCTGATCCTTCCACTCCACGCCAAATGGCGGGTTGGCAAGCATGAAATGAAAGCTGCTACCCTCGAACCCGTCGCGGGTCTTGCCATCGCCCAGCGTGTCGCCAAGCACGATGTTTTTCGTGTCCTCGTCCTTGATGAGCATATCTGAGCAACAGATCGCCCAAGACTCGTCATTGTATTCCTGACCGTGCAGAGCAAGATTGGCTTGGCTGTTCTGCCCCAGGATTAACTTCTCAGACTCCGACAGCATTCCGCCTGTACCGCAGGCAGGATCGTAGATGGTACGGAAAATGCCTGGTGTGTAGACGTCCTGTTCACCCGTATAGACGAGGTTAGCCATCAAGCGGATGACCTCACGCGGGGTGAAGTGGTCGCCAGCCTCTTCGTTGGCCTGTTCATTGAAGCGCATGACCAGATGCTCGAACAGATATCCCATCTGCAGATTGTCGATGCGATCCGGGTGCAGGTCGACGTCGGCCATCGCCTTGACGATCGTGAAGAGCCGGTTGCTGGCGTCCAGCTTCTCTATCTGGTCGGTGAACTTGAAACGCTCGAAAATCGTCCGCGCCGTGGACGAAAATCCATTGATGTAGGAAACGAGGTTCGGCGCTATGTTTTCCGGATCGCCAAGCAAACGCTCGAAGGTGTACCGGCTCGTGTTGTAAAGTGGGTGTTTGCGCTTCGGATCAGCAGCCTTGCCGAGTATCCGCTCCATCGCAGCCTCCGGCATGCCCTGTGCTGCCAACTTCTCGAATTGCGCCAGGACAGCGTCCTTACTCGGACCTAGCAAGCAATCGAGACGTCGTAGGACGACGATCGGCAGCATAACCAGACGGTACTGGGGCGGCCGGTAGGGGCCCCGCAAGCGGTTCGCTATTTCCCAGATGTCTGACTTAAGCTGATTATGAAGTTGAACGTTCATTTACAGGCCACTTTCGTATTCCTTTGTCCCACAGTGTGCACCTGATAGAATTAAAGATGGCATGGTCGTCAAGCCAATTGCTACCAGCGACACGATTTCCGCCGCTACCAGGACCGTTGCAACGATTTGCAAGAATTCGGGACTGGATCATGTCCTAGTACAGGAGCCTTGTGCGACGCTGGTGGCACTTGGATGACATCCCAGGGGCCTGTCGTATTTCTGTGGCTGACGCCACACCTCCAACAACAAATCGCTGCTCTCGCCCGGTTCGTTCGCGACCAGAGATTGCAACATGAGTGATGCCGCTTGTGGCAACGGATCATGCCTGGTCGGTTCGTCACGTGTTCTCACCCGAAGCCCGGGCGCTGATCGTATCGCGGCACACCAAGTTTGAGACTGAGTGCCGCGACCGAATTTGCAACCGGTTTCAAAAATTTCGAGGTTATGCCTCGATGCCCGGCAGCCGATCGAGAACATTAGCTACCGCATCGCCATGTAGCGAACGAAGGTGCGCCGCCAAATCAGTCGGCTCCGCCGCAAGCTTCGCAAACCATTCCTCGCCGGTGAGAACGTACCTTTGAACGATTGCTTTCCAGTCTTCCGGTCGAGAAAATCGTTTGTGAAGCGCGAGGTGAAGGGTCCGGCATATCGGATATGGATTCCAGGGCTCATAATAGTTCTCGGAATGATACTGGACGTTTTGTGTTGACCCAGAGACCGAGCAAACCGATGGGGGAACCAGGTAACCAATGTCAATCAAATGCCAATGGAGTTGCCATCCTTTTACTCGCTCCTCATGAGTGAAGCCGTTATAGATGGGAAGACGCTGCCAGCGCCACTGGCGGAAAGCCCCGTCAATTTTCAATGGTCGATTCCCTTCTGCGCGATGTGGCAAGGATGCGATAGACAGACGAGCGTCCAACTTTCAGCTTTCGAGCAATTCGCGAAGGTCCTAGGCCCTGGCTGTGCAGGTCGAGTATCTCTGCCGACTGCGCCTTAGCGGTAGGTACCCTCCCCAGGTACTTTCCTTGAGCCTTGGCCTTCGCAATTCCTTCCCGCTGCCGCTCCAACATCAACTCGCGTTCGAATTGAGCAATACTGCCAAGCAGATTAACCATCAGCTTTCCTGTCGGCGTGGTCGTATCGAGGCTTAGAGAAAGGACACGTAACGATGCGCCCTTTCCTTCTATTACCTTTTGGATTGCGAGCAGATCGGCAATCGACCGGGCCAGGCGATCAAGTTTGGTAACAACGAAAACGTCATTCTCGCGGACGTAATCTAGCGCCCGCTTTAATTCGCTGCGGTCAGCGATTGACGAGGTTTGCTCCGAATAGAGCTTAGTCACTCCGGCCGCTCGAAGATCGCGTTCCTGCGCCTCAAGTCCTGCAACTTGATCTGTTGTTGAAGTTCTCGCGTAACCAACGATGGCGCCCATGCTTCCCTCCTGTGCCACAGCATCTAGGAGAGATTGAGACGGTGCGTTCCAAAACACAAAGGTTATGTCAGTGGCACAACACATTGCCCCAATTTTGATGTATCAATGAACCGAGGCCATATGGGACAACAGATAAAACGTCGCTTGTGCCAGCGTAACTGGGTTCGGGGCGAAGGCGACACATTTACTTAATAAGCGACGATATCGCTGCGCGTATTAGGGCGCGCGCCAATTCCTTTCTCGTGTCTGGATACTTTAGTTGGCGTAAGCCGTACGCATAAGATGTCGCAATCACCTCCTCCGGGGAGCCAGCAACTTCGAGAGCCCATTTCCGGCAGGCGCGAATGAAGTCCGCGAACGCGCAGTCTTGCACATAAGATTCTACATCTGACCAAAGGGCCATCTGATCGGCAGTCGGCCACAAAGTGCCGAGAATGGCATAGTCCTTGTGGAAAATGAGACTCAGCTCCAACGTTATCGGATCGGTTGCCGCGAAAGATGCACCAGCGTCGTTGAAGTCGATGACCATGCCCCTGGCTTGATTATCGAATAGTACGTTCAAGGCATGCATATCGTTATGTTGGCTACATCGTGCTGCATCTACAACGATTGCCTCGACTGCCGTGATGTCTATGCCCTGGAGCTCGGCTTCTATATCGGGGAGTTTTGTATCAGGGAGAAACCGACGTCGAATTTGGCCCACGCTTACTTGCTCGACTGAACTTGCCTCCTGCCAAGGCCGCTGAATTTGCTGAATCGTGGAAGGCACATCACGAACCGCTGGGTCGCCGGACGCAATCTTATCGAATAAGCTCGTCACCTCGGTGCCGACCACCGAGTAATACACGCCGCCCACGGCCCCGGACCCCGCGTCAATCTTGACCGTAAGGGGCGGGTAGCCGCCCGGTTGCAGCTTGGTAATCTCGCCTGCGTATCTCCGATGCTCATCACGAACAGCCGCAAGATCGCCTATTTTGGCGACAGCGGTGTGAACGGGCGCGCCAGCGGCATTTCGGGCGACCACTTTGACTACTCGGGCCTTCGACAGACCTCCGCCCAGTGAGGTCACGTCGAGCGATGTCGCCCCGAACAGACGAGAGAATATGCGCAGATTTTTTATTTCCGCTCTGGAAAGATTAATAGCACCGGGATTAGTGATGGCGATCGCGGAGAGGCGTGCTTGCTCATCGGCGAAATCTTTCGCTCGTTTGAGCGCCTCGTCCAGTTGCCGCTTCCAAAATACCATACGCAGAGGTTCAAGGCTGTTTGCCCCGTGGATGTCTTCGCGGCGTCCGTGATTGTTGTTAATTTCTGTCGGGAAGTCGGCATCTTCCGTTCCCGTAAGAAACCAGATCGGTGTGCCCTCGCAGACTTCGATGGCTACGTGGAAAACTCGCAGTCCATGCTCTGCGTTGTCATCAAGCATGCCGTCAGCTGATGGGATTTTTCGATCGATGATTATAAGATCGAAATCCTCCTCTCGCAACGTCGCCTCGGCGCTGTCTCGGCTTTTGGCCCACCTTACCTCGCAGTCGGGTATTGCGTTGAGCTTGGCCTCGATGATCTTCGCAAAATCGATCTTGTCTTCTACCAGTAGAACGCGCATGGGCTATGCTTCTCGCGCGAGCGGCCAACGTAACTCGAATCGCGTACCGCGCGGATTCGGGATGAGTGCGACACGGCCGGACATTGACTTGATGCTCTGTTGGGTGATTGCCAAGCCCATACCAAGGTGTCCCTCTTTAGTTGTTGTGCCTATGTCGAATGCTCGTTGGAGGTTGCCTCCAAAACCGATCCCTAAATCGACGATGGAAATCCAGGCCTCCTTATTTGTACTTCCCCAGGCGATGGTGAGAGGCGCCTCTTCAATTTCATCAACCAACGCGTTTGTCGCGTCCACAGCGTTTCGTAGTCCGTTGAGGACGCACATGCGTAGCAAAGTCTTATCCCCAACCACGATTAAATGATCCGGACCTGCGCGCTGCACGACGATTGGCGGCAATTGATCGAGTTCAGACAGCACTTCGCCGAGAAACACGCTTAGGTCGAACTCTTCTATTTTCGGGGCGCTTGCTGCGCGCCTTAACCGAGACAGCGCCTCAAGAAGATTGTCCAACCGGTCCACCACCGTTTTCGTCAGAGAGGTTTCGTAATTGGCAACATCACCTTGCGCGGCAAGTTTTAGCGACCCGACAAGCGGCTCCACTTCATGGAGGAGCTGCGCTGTCGTCGTTTCCAACGCCTCCGCATGAACCTGTGCCGCGAAATCGGCTGAAAAGTCATCACGGTCAATTGTGGAGGAAGATGATGCGGCCTGTGCCGGGACACACCTCTCCAAGGCGCGCTGAAGTGCACCTCTTATCCAAACGACGGTTTCCCTCGCAAGAGCTTCTCGGATAGGCGTTGCTTCTGTTGCACGCGCGTTGTTGGCCAAGAACCGCGCTGCCTTGAGCCGTTCGCTAGGATTTTCAGAACGCAAGTAACGCAAAACAGAATCAATCGAAGACATTCGTTACATTCTCAGAATAGAAATTCGCCCGCTTCAAAAAGGCATCTCGTCCGCCTTCCATTATCGTCGAGATGGCTGTCACAACCGAAGGCTGTGAGAGCTCGCCCTTGACGCGAACAAAGCAGTGAGAGCCGTCGGAGTCCAGTTGGTAAACACGATCGGCGTTTCCGATGACCGGAATATTGGGGTTGTGGGTAGCGATAATCGTTTGCGCATTTTCAGATCGACCAACCACGGCCCGCACGAGCGTGTTGACGACGAAAGCGTTGTCCAGGTGGTCCTCCGGTTGATCCAACACTATCATCCGCTCCATGTGCCGAAGTATGATGGGTAATATTGTCGTGCAGCGTTGTCCCATCGAAAGGAAGTCTATTCCTTTGTAGTCGGAGCCATCCATCAACTCGATCAATACGTCGTCCTCCACGACCGTCGAGAAAAGGTCGACTCCTGCCGAACTCCGAAGCGCGTCGCACAAGCGGAGCGCGCGATCTGGACTAATGCTAATGGCGTTGGAAATCTCGCTCAGGTCGCGGCGCTCGGCTAGGACCGCAATCTCGGAGGGGCTGAAGCTCTCGGAAATTCGTTCAGCTAGTTCCATATAGCGAAGGCCGCTCCCCCGTAGGGCTCCGGCGAGCGCGCTCACGTATTCCTTCCGCTGCGCAAATGGCTGTAGGGTCAAACGTACGCTCGGACCAAGCTCTCGATTCAAACGGGAAACGATGTTCTGACGGTTGACGGTGCGCTCCTGACGACCTTTGTCAAGTTGCAATATCAGCGAATTGCGCTGCGCCTCTAAGCTGTTCATCCGCTGCTGTCTCTCAGCCTTCAATTCAACCAACGAAGCCAGCATCGAGACGTGTTGAGTAGTTTCAGCGATGCGCCGCTCCAGTGCACTGGTGCCCTTTTGTTTTTCCTCCATTTTCACACGGATTTCACGAGCGCGATTTTCGAACCCGATCCTCTGACTTGAGGCCAAGCCAAGCCTTTGCTCTAGCGCTTCAGCAACGCTTTTCATCTCTGAAAGGCCCGCATGGATGTGTTCGAACGCTTTCAAATCTCGCGCTCTTAGGTCAACCAGCTCATCAGGGGTGCCGATCTGAGAAGGCCATGATTCAATTTGGGGCTTATGTTCAAGCGCCTGGTCGACCCGTTCGATCCATTCCGCCAATTTTTCGGCGCTTCGCGCTATGGCCTCGAAACGCACATGAGCCGAAGCCAATGAAGGAGTGATCTCCTCGAGGGCGTGCCGGAATAGGTCAATTTCCTGATGCTCCGACGACCTCGCGGCGCGTTCAGCCATTAACTCATCAAGGTGACGTCTAAGCACAGGCAAGTCAGCCACTTTCTCTGTGATGTCATCTATCTCGGCGAGTAAGCCCCGAATTTCCGCCGTAATTGATGCGACACGTGACGAGATTGAGCGGGTTTCAGAGGTTTGTTCGAGTGGATCTACAAAACCATCGATTAGGCGGAGTCTGGAGGGCGCATGAAGGCCAATCGCTTCGATTTCTGATTGCGAGAAGACGAACGGAGGTGTGAACAGCTCGCCATCAATATCCGGTGATTCTTGGATGGCGGTCCGCGTCACGAGAATCCTGTGGGCCCCATCCCGAATGGTTAGCGTTACCCGTCCGTCACCAAGAACGCCCAATGCGTGTTCCGTGGCATCTTTGGTGGCGGCCTTGCTGTGGGTGGCGGCTCCGAGGCAATACCGAATCAACTCTATGACCGAGCTTTTTCCAGTTCCACGGCCACCGATGAGGACATTAAGACGCGGATGGAGGACCTCCTCAAAGCCATCCAAAACGCCTCCTTCGATCGCAATGCGTTCAATCCACACTAAATTCCGTCCTAACCTAACGATGTCCATTAATTTATGCGGCATTCTAGCTGAAACTTCCTGCAACACCAGTGGGGCAAAGTATTGTTTGCACTACGGTTTTGCGGAAGCAAACCCTATTCGTTCCAAATCTCATAGTTATAGTGAGAGGTACAAGAAGATGGACAACCTCGGCCAAAAATTTGATTGCCGCGCTTGCTCCTTAGCAAGCAAGGACCGCTTCTGGTGCTATGTTGACATTTAATCGAAGGTAGAATTGGACCCGGTCGCGACACTTTGCCATGGCAGCCTAACGAACGGGAATGGTTTGCATTTGATCCGGAAAATGGGACGATCTAGCCTATCTATCCTGACAAGACCAACCAGTTCCTGATCAGCGGGAAAGTTCTGCGAACGCGCGGAAGGCCAGTTTCTTGCAGGCTTCTATGTCGTCTGCGACTGCTGGGTGAATCTCGGCGCGCTTTTCGGCAAATCTCACGCCAACGATGCTGTACTGCCTGCCGCTATAGCCGCCAAACCTGTTCTTTGAGTTGGCATAGAGACAGACGAAGCCGCCCTGATCGAACGCCAGCATTTGCGACAGTTCCGCATCACGGATTGAATAGGGGTCGGGGAAGGTATCACGGATTGCCGCTACAATCTGGCTCCTCTCGGTGTCGGTCGGCCAACGCAATTCTTCGGCGAGCGCCGGAGTGGCGAAGCCCACTGCTTGAACCGGGATTAAGAGAAGCGACAGAACAGCCAACGTTCGGCATAAATTCACTACATTTTCCCTTCGGCAATCGTTCGCGGTGCGCCCCCGCTAAAACGTTCCTCCTGATCTTGGTGATCGGGGAGTTGGAAACCGAATGGTTACGGTCCTACGGCCTTTAGTTCGGAGAACCTGTTGCATACGCCGCAGGCTCCCCGACCATAGGTCAAGGAGTTGGTACCATTTCGGCTGGTACCGACCGAACCATTGAGGTTTCCACACCCCAGCGCATTGCGTATTGCGCCAGTTCTTTCTTCAACCAGTGGACCGACGTCTGTCAATGATGACGTTTGTGATCCCGCAAGGATTTCGGAAGACAAGCATTAGGAACATTGAAACTGGTTGCAAAATCCGAACAGGTTTATCGATCCAGCATTTTGCAACCAGTTTCAAGTTCAGGACAGTTAACGCTTATCGACCCCGGAAAAGATGCTCGTAAATCCACGCACCAATGAAGAAAGCAGGCCAAAAGAATAGGAAGAAAGTGAACACCGCCAGTGCGGAAAGACTCCGAGCATCAGGGCGTGGAGAAAGCATGGCATCTAACATGTCGTCTACTCCGTCGTTCGATACGGACCTCCGCATCAAGGTAAAATAGAAAAGGCCGGAAATCAGATATGACGATACCAAAGCGGTTGCGGTCATTTCCGTGACTTCTCCCATTTTTAAACACCTGTTTTGGAATGAGATGCCTTGGCTGCATTGAGCCGGTGCTCTTCGGCGGCAAGTGCATCGGCTAAAAGCTCATTAATCGTCGCGTTGCGGGAGACTGCTCTTCCAGTCTTTTTTCTGCGCAAGAGAACAGCCTCATCGACTCTATGAACTAGGTCTAACGGCACGACGATATGAAGTCTGGATTCCATTGTAGTTGTCCTTTCAGGTTCTAATCGCGAGTTGAGGCAGTTGCGTGCGAAATCGCTGCTCTGCTTCGAGAACATCATTAAGCATCCAGTCAGCGTTTAGTGCTGCGCATCCAGCTGGCGACGTCCTCGCCGGAGGAGGTACTGGCGAGATTACGGTCGAGATAGGCAGCACCAACCCCGGCCTTCAGGAGGCTTTTGCGACGACCTTCGGTGATCTCTTTTTCAATGGCTGCTTGCATATCGGTCATGGTCTTACTCTTCGCGGAAAGGGGTGTTGATCAGTTCTTCTATGGTCGGAAGGGCCTCGTCGGAGACGGGGACAGGCACTTGCCGCATTTGCTGGGCGATCTGCGATGACGGGTGCGGATTGTGCACACCCCAGCGCTGACGCTCGACCAGCTGCTTTTCCAGTATCCGGGCGGCACCGTGGGCTTGACGGGCGGCGGCAACCGACTTGGCATTCTCATCCCGCATTTTTTCCGTGGCACGTTCCTCGGCGATGATGAGCAGGGCCTCTTCGCGGGTTTTGCCTTCGAGGGAAAGCAGGGCGAGACGTTGTTCTTCACGGCTATCGAGACCCTTGATGCGTGCCTTCTGTGCGCGGCGGTCCCAGTAGTCGATCAGGGCGGCGTTCCAGCGGATGATGAACGCAACGTGCGGGCGGGCCGGAGCACCTTCCTTGCCGTTCTTCTCCAGCCACTCGAACAGCGCAATGCGGATTTCAAACCAGTCCCGGACAAGCCACTCGAAGAAATCGTGGCACTCTTCGGCGGGGCGCTTCCATTTGTTGAGTATCGCCGATTTGACCTTGAGTTGTTCCTTCGACGTCCAAGCGATGTGCATCGCGCCGGAGATATTTTCGTTCTCGGTCTCGAAGGCACGGCGGAAGGTTTTCTCGATTGCACCGGGTTTCAAAAGGCTGCGGTGCGGCTCGACCTTGACCGGCTTCGGATCATTCCAGCCATCGGAGGAGGGGGCGCGCGCAATCGGGGAGGAGGTTTCTTTCTTCCGGGAAGAAGGCTCTGCCCTTTCCGGAGTGGTCTCCGGGAAAAGGTCATTCTCCGAAAATATCCTACCTGCCTCCGGCTTGCCGGGGGCGAGGTGTTCTTTCGACTTAGAGAAATCAGCTTGAAGAAAATCATCTTTAATGTCCGGACGTGGATGACCGGGGGGGGAGGACACCGATGTCCGGGGGGAGGCGACATGCGTGTCCGGGGTCATTCCGGTAAAATCGTTATCTGTCAGACCGTTATCGGATTTGTACGTGACACTCTCTTCGGCGTTTTTCAGCCTTTTAGGAACGGACAGCATTAGTTCCTCCGGGTTCCAGTAAACGTTGGGGGTGATCCGCAGACCCTTGGTCATGTCGGAGCGATCCACGATGATGACACCCTTCTCTTCGAGGGCGGCAATGTTGCGTCGGATGGTGCGGTCGGTCATGCCGGTACCGCAATGGGCGTTGTCGCCATGCCCGACAAAGCGGGATGTGAACAGGCGGCTAGCAAAGCCCCAGTTGATCGTTGCGTCCAGAATGAAGGACAGCATACAGAACTCGTGCGGCTGCAAATGCTTGCGCCACACGCGATTGAACTTCCTGATAATAGTCTGTTGTACCCTCGGATTTCCGAGATCGGATAGGTCGCCGCTGCCTGACTCGGAACGCGTTGAAGGGCTTAACAGGACAACTTTCCGTGAGCTAACGGCTGTCATTTTGGTATCTCTTAGCTAAAATGATGCGACTTGTGAAAGTATACATCATGCACGCCCGAAATGCTAGATACCGTCAACCCTGCTATATTCGGTAATACTGTTTATATTTAGATTGCTACAGCATTAAGCAATATACACTCTCTTCGTCAACAGCATTAGCACCATGCAAAAAGTCGGTCTCGGTAAATCTTTGCAACCCGTTGCAAGAGGCGTAGTGACCCGCCCCAGGCTGGAAAATGATCGACACCCCGACTCCCGGCACTGACGCGAACTCTACTGGTATCATTGCCCTCAGTCCTCCACGAGCATCGAACAGCCGCGACTACGTTGACGTCGCGAGTGAAGTGTCGCAGGAGAAAGAGGAGCAGACGCCTGCCCGGTCTGTGAGGCGGTAACACGGCCCAGAACGAGAAGAGCTACAATCCCTCGACAAGCGCTGGTGAGGCGATGATATCGCGCGTATAGCTGCCGCAAGTAACCCGCCATCAATCTGATGTACTCGTGTTTGCGACAGCCCTTCATACAAGTCGGGGCGCTCGCTCAGGTTTGCACCGAGTTGCAAAATCCAAAGTTTAGGAGACTTAGAAGTTGTGTCGGCCCATTTGGCCAGAAAATACACCAACGCGCGGAATGAGATTTTGCAACCCGTTGCAATTTCTCACTAAGAAACGGCTCTAGTATTCGTCTGGTACAAGTGTGAAAGGTCCAATTTGGGGTACCTGATATCCTCGATAGCTTCGGCTAGCGTGCTGGCGCGGAGCCCACTGCCATAGTGATCCTCTGTGTTCTTTCCTGACCATCCGCCGAGCGCGCGCACCTTTTCAATGGATATGTCAGCTTCGCGCAACGCGTCGCGATAGGAATGGCGGAAGGAGTGGAAGACCTTTTTCTTATCCTTGATTTCTATGTGATCTAGGAAGCGAGCGAAATATTTGGAAAAAGGGTCAGAACGGTAGCCGGTGGAGCCGAGCGGCAATTCCGGAAATAGGACATCTGTCGCCAAACCCTTCTTACGGCGTGCGGTCACGTAACGAAGAAGGCCGATACGCCGGAGTTCACTGTGGACGGGAATAAACCGTTGACCGGCGGCGGTCTTGATCCGCTTGGTCTCTCCGTCATCGTCGCCACGAATAAGAATAATGTCCACGCCGTCTTCGACTACGAAATCATCAAGGGTCAGCTGGCAGATTTCATTAAGACGCATTCCTGTATAGAGCGAGATAAGCGGAACCCAAAATCTACCGCGACGGGGAATATTCGGACCCGGCTTGGCATACCCATAGTCATCATCGACGCAACCGGTGTAAATAGGTGCGCCAAATATCTTGATGAGTTCATCCACGGTAAATGGATCGCGCCGATCTTTCGCCCGTACTTTTTCGCCGCGAAATAACAACCCACTTGTAGGGTCCGTCGCGACAAACCCTTCGTCTACGGCGAACCGAAACAATGCACCCAACTGCCGCAAATATCCATTGGCGGTATCTATTGAGAGAACCGGCAACTTCTTATCCGCCCCAAACTCGACGGCTTCAAAAATCGTGGCGTCTGGAAAGTGCTTTGAGGCATTGCTCGGCAATTTTGCAATAAGCGCCATGAACTCCCGCACTCGCAACCGGTCGATGCGATCAAGCGGCGTCTCTTCGGCAAAGAAGGCCTTGATTATCTCCCATTGGGCGTCCCGTTTTTTTGCCGATTTTCCCGCGAGCGGCGTTCTCGTGGCATCGCTCCGGAATTCTTCCATCAATCGCTTCAACGTGAATTTTGCAACCGGTGGCAAAGCCGTCTGGGCCGAGAGCGCTGCAAACTGAGGATCAAGGCTTACCTGCGCTCCGGGTACACTCCGCTGATAGTCACGTTTCGCTATCTCTATGATGGCGGGATGTAGAATTCTTTGAAGGCGCAAGCCGTCATCTGAGGACGGATCAAACTCTAACCCCCGTTCGACCAATATCGCATTCGCCGTCTGATAAACGGCGGGCGCCACGTGCTCCGAAGATGTAGACATAGCGTAGTCATAGTGCGCATCGTCAACTGAGGGGTAGGTATCCGTAGAACTAGTGTTCTTTTTCTCTTCCTCGACGAACCACTTAGACACGAGGTACCAGATTTCCCGATCCGATAGGCTATAGTCACGCTTTAGCCGCAGCCTTCCCCGCAATAACTCCCATTCCGCATCCAGCCTCACGCGCTCGTAGCGCGCGCGAAGCTTGGCTTCTCTCAGGTCACCGGTCTTGAGGGATTTCTTGATTTCTGTTTTGCCGACCAATGGGCGTAGCTCATCGGGAACTCGAAGGCGCAACCAGTAAATGCTGCCCCTCAGTTGAAGGTTCTCGGCTCTAGACAACGCATGCCCGCACTTTGTGTACCACTTTCGTGTACCAAATTGACAAACTATGGCCTTGAAATCAAATACTTTTTAGGAAAATCAACCACATGAGTGGTTAGTGGTGGAGCCAAGCGGGATCGAACCGCTGACCTCTTGCATGCCATGCAAGCGCTCTCCCAGCTGAGCTATGGCCCCATTCAAAATGGCCGTTTAGGCCACCGGATGATCCGGTAAACTGTCGAGCAAGGTCTGGAACCTTGCCTCTTGCTTCCGCAAGGATGGCGGTACTTATCGCCCGCCGTCCGGAAGATCAAGTCCTGTTCACCGGATATTTTCGGTGAACAGGGACAAATCAAAATCAATTCTCGTCGTCGTCGCCGATACCACCGCCAAGAATATCGGTGACATCGTCATCCTCATCTTCTTCGTCGGTTGCAAGGAACGTGTCATCGTCATCGGTGTCCTCGACTTCGACGTCGTCATCCCCGATATCCGGGACGTCGTCGCCTTCGGCGTCGGCCTCTTCAAGTGCGACGAATTCCGGCTTCTCGAGTGCAACGTCGAGTTCTTCCGTCTCGACCTCTTCCTCTTCTTCGCGCGCGGACGAAGCGGTGGAATCGAAATAGCTGAGCGGATAGCTCTTGCCCGTATAGGGCGAAACGATCGGATCGCGATTCAGATCGTAAAATTTCTGCCCGGTCTCCGGGTCAACTCGCTTGGTGCCAAGTTTTGGATTCGCCACGTTTTGCCTCGTCTTGCTGCGCTCGCCTGCGACCGGCTGGTATCAGGACCCTATTTGCCCCAACCGTTCATGCCGATACTCATCAAAAATGAATTTGCGGTCCATAAACGCAATTCGACGCATTTGTCAAAGCGAAAAAAGCTTGTGTCAATCATTGAATTTGCAAGATGACCGTACTGGCAAGCTGTGTTAGTAGGATGCCCGCATCCCAATGACCTTCTTTTATCGCGATTGATCCTCCCCATGTCCCATTCCGCGCCGCCAAAACCCGCCACTGCCCACCGCTCACAGGCTCTCTCCGGCGATATCCGTATTCCCGGCGACAAATCGATTTCGCACCGCTCCTTCATGTTTGGCGGGCTCGCTTCCGGCGAAACACGCATCACCGGCCTGCTCGAAGGCGAGGACGTCATCAATACGGGCCGCGCCATGCAGGCGATGGGCGCGAAAATCGCCAAGGAAGGCGATGTCTGGGTCATTCAGGGAACCGGCAATGGCTGCCTGCTTGCGCCGGAAGCGCCGCTCGATTTCGGTAATGCGGGCACCGGTGCGCGCCTGACCATGGGTTTGGTTGGCACATATGCCATGGAGACCACCTTCGTGGGCGATGCTTCATTGTCGAAGCGGCCGATGGGTCGCGTGCTCAATCCCTTGCGTGAAATGGGAGTCCAGGTGTCCGCCGCGGAAGGCGACCGTATGCCGCTGACGCTACGCGGTCCGAAGGTCGCAGCGCCGATTACCTATCGCGTGCCGATGGCCTCAGCGCAGGTGAAATCCGCCGTGCTACTCGCCGGGCTCAATACGCCTGGCATTACAACGGTCGTCGAACCGGTCATGACGCGCGATCACACGGAAAAGATGCTGCAAGGGTTCGGCGCCAACCTTTCCGTAGATACCGACAGGGATAACGTGCGCCATATCCGCATCGAGGGTCAGGGCAAGCTGACCGGCCAGACCATCGACGTACCGGGCGATCCGTCGTCCACGGCTTTTCCGCTGGTTGCGGCCATCATCGTGCCTGGCTCAGATATCACCATTCGCAATGTGTTGATGAACCCGACACGCACCGGCCTTATCCTGACGCTGCAGGAGATGGGCGCTCACATAGAGATACTCAATGCGCGCCTCGCCGGTGGGGAGGACGTCGCGGATTTGCGTGTTCGCGCCTCTGAACTCAACGGCGTCCACGTGCCCGCGAGCCGCGCCCCATCGATGATCGACGAATATCCCGTACTTGCGGTCGCGGCCTGCTTTGCCACCGGCGAGACTGTAATGAACGGGCTCGAAGAGCTGCGCGTCAAGGAATCCGATCGGCTTTCGGCTGTTGCCAACGGCCTCAAGGCCAATGGTGCCGATTGCACCGAGGGTCATGACACGTTGACCGTTCGTGGCCGCCCGGATGGCAAGGGGCTTGGCGGCGGCAGCGTCGAAACCCATCTCGATCATCGCATCGCAATGAGCTTTCTTGTCCTCGGCCTCGCCGCCGAAAAGCCCGTCACGATAGACGATTCGACCATGATCGTTACCAGCTTCCCGGAATTTATGGACATGATGACGGGAATGGGTGCGGAGATTTCCGAACTCGAAATCTGAAAACGAGCTAGAAAATCAGCGATGACCGAGCTCATATCGCGTCTCACCGTATATTTCCTGTATGCCATGTCCAGCGTGCCCTTCCTTGTCTGGGCAGGACGCAGCGCCTATTGCGGCACGGTCGCGAGCACGGCGCCCGCACCATGGCCGGGTATAACCAGCACGATATTTCGCGTCCTTCTTCCTTTGACGGTCATCTTCCTCTATGCGTGGAATGTCTCGGCCGGTGCTGAGGCGGCGAATACAAGCGAATGGATACCATTCCAGTTTCTGCTGCTGCCGCCGGCACTTGGATCGATCGCCGGATACGGTATTGGTTATTTCATGGGCAAGAGAAGGATCATCTGATGTTTTTCCTGCTGACGTCATTTACCGTCGTTGCCATTCCCTATGTGATCGAACGGTTCGGTCTGCGGGTTCGCTTTGGCCTGTTTGCGCTGCTGTTCTGGCTGTTCGTCTTTCAGTTCGTGCTGATCTTCAGCATCGACGCGCTGCTGCAGAATTTTGCAACTTCCATGCCCGACTGGCTGGAATCCATGTTAACGACGCTCGGTGGCTTTGCCTTCGTCACAATCGGGATCACGCCTATCATCACCCTCGTGTTGGCTGCGGCGTACCTCCTCTTCGCGCTCGGACAATGGCTGTTCGACAAGGACGAAAAGGATCTGCCAACACCGCAGACGCACTTTACGGTCGCCATCGACGGTCCTGCGGCTTCCGGCAAGGGAACGCTCGCCCGCAGGATTGCGGAGGCTTATGGTTTTCATCACCTGGATACGGGCCTCACCTATCGCGCCGTCGCCAAGGCTTTGATGGATCAGAACATGCCGCTGGACGATGAATTTCTCGCTGAAAAGGCGGCGCGTAGCGTCGATCTGACGAAGCTTGATCGCGCAGTCCTGTCCGCACACGCTGTTGGCGAGGCGGCATCAAAGGTTGCTGTCATGCCGGCAGTGCGCCGTGCACTTGTTGCCATGCAACACAGTTTCGCCGAGCGCTCGCCCGGTGCTGTGCTCGACGGACGCGATATCGGTACGGTGGTCTGCCCCGATGCGCCGGTGAAACTCTACATTACAGCGTCACCCGAGGCACGCGCCAGAAGACGCTATGATGAAATCAGGTCCAATGGCGGCGGTGCCAATTATGAGGCGATTCTCGAAGATCTCACGCGCCGCGATGCCCGCGATATGGGGCGCACCGATTCGCCGTTAAAGCCCGCTGCCGACGCGCACTTGCTAGATACGACGGAAATGGATATAGAGACCGCGTTTCTTAGCGCTAAAACCCTGATTGATCAGGCGCTCGCGAAGAACACGCATTAGACCATCTGCAACCGACCCACGCACCGGATTGCCCTTCAATGGGCGGGTTGGCATGCAGGTGAACCGAAACACGAACCACCGGTGCTGTGTCCGACGAGTTTTCCGGACACTCAGGAGTATTTATGTCTGAAGCCAATCCAACGCGCGAAGATTTCGAAGCTCTTCTCGCCGAGTCCTTTGCCACCAATGACCTTGCTGAAGGTTATGTCGTCAAGGGCCGTATCGTCGCCATCGAAAAAGACATGGCGATCATCGACGCCGGCCTCAAGGTCGAGGGCCGCGTTCCGCTGAAGGAATTCGGCGCGAAAGCCAAGGACGGTTCGCTCAAGCCTGGCGATATCGTTGAAGTTTATGTCGAGCGCATCGAAAATGCCCTCGGCGAAGCGGTTCTGTCGCGTGAAAAAGCACGCCGCGAAGAAAGCTGGGTCCGTCTCGAAGAGAAGTTCAACCGCGGCGAACGCGTCGATGGTGTGATTTTCAATCAGGTCAAGGGTGGTTTCACCGTCGATCTCGACGGTGCCGTAGCCTTCCTGCCGCGCTCGCAGGTCGACATCCGTCCGATCCGCGACGTTACCCCGCTGATGCACAACCCGCAGCCCTTCGAAATCCTCAAGATGGACAAGCGCCGCGGCAACATCGTTGTATCGCGCCGTACCGTTCTTGAAGAGAGCCGTGCTGAACAGCGCTCCGAGATCGTCCAGAACCTCGAAGAGGGTCAGGTCGTTGAAGGCGTCGTCAAGAACATCACCGATTACGGTGCGTTCGTTGACCTCGGCGGCATTGATGGTCTTCTGCATGTGACCGACATGGCATGGCGCCGCGTCAACCATCCGTCGGAAATCCTGTCCATCGGCCAGACGGTCAAGGTACAGATCATCCGTATCAACCAGGAAACCCATCGTATTTCGCTCGGTATGAAGCAGCTCGAAAGCGATCCTTGGGATGGTATCGGAGCGAAGTACCCGATCGGCAAAAAGATCACTGGTACCGTTACGAACATCACCGACTACGGTGCGTTCGTCGAGATCGAGCCGGGCATCGAAGGCCTTATCCACGTTTCCGAAATGTCCTGGACAAAGAAGAACGTGCATCCGGGCAAGTTGCTCTCGACAACACAGGAAGTCGAAGTCGTTGTTCTCGAAGTGGATCCGGTCAAGCGCCGCATCTCCCTCGGCCTCAAGCAGACACTCGACAACCCGTGGACGACCTTCGCAGACAAGTTCCCTGTCGGCACGATCGTCGAAGGCGAAGTCAAGAACAAGACTGAGTTCGGCCTGTTCATTGGCCTCGACGGCGATGTGGACGGCATGGTTCACCTCTCCGACCTCGACTGGAACCGTCCAGGCGAGCAGGTCATCGAAGAGTACAATAAGGGTGACGTTGTGAAGGCGCAGGTTCTCGATGTTGACGTCGAGAAGGAACGCATCTCGCTCGGCATCAAGCAGCTGACCGGTGACAAGGTCGGTGAAGCCGCAACGTCGGGTGAACTGCGCAAAAACGCGGTTGTTACTGTTGAAGTCACGGGCATCACCGATGGTGGTCTTGAAGTGCGTCTGGTCGATCATGACCTCGACTCGTTCATCCGCCGCGCTGATCTGTCCCGCGATCGCGACGAACAGCGTCCGGAACGCTTCACGGTTGGTCAGAAGGTTGACGCCCGCGTCATCGCCTTCGACAAGAAGACTCGCAAGCTGCAGGTCTCGATCAAGGCGTTGGAAATCGCCGAAGAGAAGGAAGCTGTTGCCCAGTACGGTTCGACCGATAGCGGTGCTTCACTCGGCGACATCCTCGGTGCCGCTTTGAAGAGCCGCGACAAGAACTAAGTTCTTTTTCCTGATCTCGAAACAAATGAAACCCGCCGGTGCGAGCCGGCGGGTTTTTCTTGTTCAATTCAAATCGTATCGAACTGGACGAGGATAAACGCCACCTGCGTAACAAGTGCCAAAGCCAGTACGACCAGCTGGATTTTTTGCCGGCGAACATAAATTCCCAATCCGAAAAGCGCGATCAGGAAGAGGTTGCGGAAGGGATATTCTGCTCCGAGTGTTCGAAAATGAGCCATGCCTTTCATGGCGGTGTCGAGAAAATCGCAAATGAATATGGATACCAGTATTCCGAAGAACCAGGCTCTTCGCGACATGAAATAATCTTCATAGCCAGAATAGCCCTCCATGCTGTCGGGGAAAAGCATGCTGCACGCAAGAAAGTGCAGGCTGGCAAAGAAAATGACAAAGAGATATGCCTCGAATTTCCACAAAACCAGCGCATGTAGATAGAACTCGAACCACCAGAAATGGACGACCGTGAGGAAAGCGAACAACACCCAGCCAAGGTGCACCACATAGATATTCTTGCGCTGTGGGTGCTGGATGATACGAGCGATGCCGGTCAGCAAACGCGAGACGCTCAGGCCAAGTACGATACCGATAATTACGCGTACGTGCGTGAAGACTTCCGGATTCGGAATACCGCCCTCCATTGCATCCTCCCGTTGCCGCTTGTCGATGTTTGCAATCAGAGGTCACATGCTACTGGAGTAGCAACCCAATGCAACCTCGCATGCCATTTCAGCGACGTCAGCTTGGCGCAAGTTATCATACGTAAACTTTAATGATTGAACGAGAAAACTTTTTGGTGTGGTGCGTTGAGGAGGACGAGCGAACCGCAAATAGCTCTATCTAATTGATGCGGTTTAAATAAAATCTTGACGCATGTCACTCATGCTGTAAATTTTCAACCATTAAGAGTGGCCCTATATCAATCATGAGATGTATTGCGTCGGCGTAGTTTTCAGCAATGATTGCAAATGTCCTTCGCAATTTCTTCGCCGGCATACGGTTTTTGGAATGAGCAAGGGATTGTAAAAAGGAATGCCGCGGTGAATCAGCCGATCAAGACAATGGAAGACTTCTCTGCATTTGTAGGATTGTCGCGCCCCACTGTGTCTAAATATTTCAACGACCCCACTTCGGTGCGCAAGAAAACCCGCGACATCATCGAAGCGGCCATCAAGAAGTCCGGCTTCCGGCCAAACATATTCGCCGTCAATCTCAACCGCCGCCGCACCAATATCCTTGGTATCATCGTTCCGAATTCGACCGACCCATTCTACATGGCGCTAACGCGGCGCATCGAAGGCATCGCCGAACAGACCGGTTATCTGGCTTTCGTTTTGAGTTCTGACGGCAAGCCGGAGCTTGAAGAACGTGCCATCGAGACCTTCAAGTCCATGAACGTCGCGGGTGCCATTATTGGACCGCTCGGCGTAAAGTCGCATCACGACAAGCTGGCCAAGCTCGGCGAATCAATTCCACTCATCTACGTCGATTCACCGCTTGATGCGACGTCGCCGTTCGTCGGCACCGACAACCGGCAAAGTTTCAAACTGATCGTAGACTATCTGACGCGGTCCGGAGACCAGCCCTGCTATTTCGGCATGTCTCCGGTTAACAGCAACGCTTATGAGCGGCGGGACGCCTATAACGAGGCAATGAAGAACCTGAACCTCGAACCCCGCTTCGTGAAGGTCGATCCGGGTTTGACCTGGGAGTTCGAAAAATTTGCCTTCGATGCGACGACTCGCATCCTCAGGGAGGGCGGTTTTCCGACAAAGACCGTGCTTTGCGCCACCGACCGTATCGCTTTCGGCGTAGTGGCTGCCGCCTACCAAGCGGGCCTCAAGGTAGGGCGTGGCGCGGATTGCGACCTGCGCGTTGCCGGCCATGACGACCAGCCGCTGTCGCGTTATATGTGCCCCCCACTGACGACCGTCGCGCAGAACTACAATGAAATCGGCAGGTTGGCCATCAAGCTATTGTTCGACAAGCTCGGCGAAAACGACGAAGCGAAGATCGAGATTCCCGCCGACCAGCGTATCCTTCTAAACGCCGAAATCATGTTGCGCATGTCGGCTTGACGTCAAATCTGCTCCAAGGTCTGTTGAATGAGCCCGGATTGCACAAAAAGCGCCATTTGCAGGCCGTCATGGCGTGAATGTAAACAGATCCTAGACTTTCACGACCTGTTCCACACGGTCCTCTGCCCCGAACAATTTTAGATAACGTTTGATCTCCGCCGGATCGCCAGTTGCCTTCTTCGGGTTATCCGACAGCTTCACGGCCGGTCGCCCATTGGCGTCACTGACTTTGCACACCAGTGAAATCGCATTCAGCTGATCGTTATAGCGTGGCGCGCAATCCTCGAAATCGTTTGTAAGGTTGGTGCCCCAACCAAAACTCATGCGCACCTTGCCGTCGAAGTGGCGATAGGTTTCCTCAATCGTATCGACATCGAGCCCGTCGGAAAACACCAGCAGCTTTTCCCGTGGGTCTTTGCCCTTTGATCGCCACCAGGCAAGAATTTTCTCTCCTCCCTCGATCGGAGGCGCACTGTCCGGGCGAAAACCTGTCCAGTCCGCCACCCAGTCCGGCGCGTCACGAAGAAACGCTGCCGTTCCGAACGCATCCGGCAAGACGATCAGCAGGTTACCGCCATAATAGCGGTTCCAGTCTTGCAAAACTTTGTAGGGTGATTTCAGCAACTCTGCGTCGGTGGTACTCAATGCAGCAAGTACCATAGGCAGTTCGTGTGCGTTGGTGCCGAGCGCTTCCAGATCGTTATCCATTGCCATCAACACATTGCTGGTACCGGTAAAGGCTTCGCCGATACCTTCTTTCAGGGCTTCGACGCACCAGCGTTGCCAAAGGAAGGAATGGCGACGACGCGTGCCGAAATCGGAAATTTTGATGTCGGGGAGTGCACGCAACCGTTCCACCTTCGACCACATCTTGGCCTTGGCGCGGGCATAGAGAACATCGAGTTCGAACCGGCCCATCTTCTTCATGGCAGCACGCGAACGCAGCTCATTGATGATGGTCAGCGCCGGTATCTCCCACATCGTCGTGTACATCCACGGCCCGTAGAAATTCAGTTCGTATTGTCCGTCCCGCTTCGTCAGCTCGTATTCCGGCAATTGGAAGTTCGACAGCCATTCGAGAAAGTCCGGTTCGAATATCTGGCGCTTGCCATAGAAGGTGTTACCCCCGAGCCAGATCATTTCTTTTTTGGAAAAGCGGATTGTCCGCGCGTGATCGAGCTGCTCTCGCAATTCCTGTTCGTCAATCTCCTCGGCAAGCCGTACCTTGTTCGTGCGGTTGATCAGCGTAAATGTCGCATCCACTTCGGGATAGACGCCCCAGATCATCTGTAGCATCAGCAGCTTGTAGAAATCCGTGTCGAGCAGGCTGCGGACGATCGGATCGAGCTTGAACGTGTGGTTGAACACGCGCCGTGCGATATCGGTCTTCGTCGCCATTGACTGCTTTCCTTGCGAATTTTCCGCCCGTCATGTTGCACGCCCGAACCGGGCCTTCAAGGAGTGACAAGCAAATCCGGCTAATTTCGGCGGATCGAGTGGCCGTGCTTACTCCATTAAATATTTGTAACATAACGGAATTGTCATTAACGGTTAGGTAAAACCCCCTTATTCTGCATTACAAACAACCGTTCGCGCTGACTTGCGCGTTGGGATATGATCATTTTGTGCTGGCTCTGCTTGTGCGGGACCGGCCTTTTGGAGTGATATATGCGGCTTTCGAAGCAACTGATTTTTGCCGTGCTGATTCTGGTTCTTGCTGGAGCTGGCTGGCTGTATTTCTATCCAAGCTCGAAGGCTGGCATTGATCGCAACTCGACCGCAGCAACCGAACCCGTGGGTGGTCAGGGACAGCGTCGCGGTGGACAGGCTTTGCCGCTCGTCGTCGTCCGTGCTGCGGCTGAAGCGAAAATCAACGACAAATTGTCGGCCATTGGCACTGGGAAGGCCAAGAGTTCCGTTGCAGTTACTCCATTCACCGCCGGGCGCCTGACCGAAATTCTCGTCACGTCAGGGACCAAAGTAAAAGGCGGCGATGTGATTGCCCGTCTTGATTCAGAAGCCGAAAGCATCCTTGTCGACAAAGCGCGGGTAGCACTGAGGGACGCACAGACGAAGCTCAAGCGCGCGGAAAGCCTGCGTTCAAGCAACACGGTATCCGCTGTTCAGCTTTCCGAAGCAGCTTTGGCGGTCGATAATGCCGCCCTCAACGTTCGCGAGGCGGAACTCGCCCTTGACCGCCGGGCAATCAAGGCCCCGATTGGTGGCATTGTCGGCATCCTGCCTATCAATGCGGGCAACTACATCACTATATCGACCACCGTCGCAATGATCGATGACCGCTCCGATCTTCTGGTTGATTTCTGGGTGCCTGAACGCTTTGCGCCGGCCATATCAATCGACTTGCCGGTGACAGCAACATCGATCGCCCGCCCCGGTGAAACCTTCAAAGGTGCCATCAGCGCTATCGATAACCGTGTCGATCCGACGAGCCGTACGCTGCATGTTCAAGCGAAAATCACCAATCCAAATGACGCCTTGCGCGAAGGCATGGCCTTCCAGATGGCAGTCGGCTTTCCGGGGGACACTTACCCGACTGTTGATCCCCTCGCCGTTCAGTGGGGTACGGAGGGCGCCTATGTCTGGAGGATTAACGATAACAAGGCGACACGCGTTCCGGTGCGGGTTGTCCAGCGCAACACCGCCTATGTGCTGGTCGATGCCGACATAAAGCCCGGCGATCAGATTGTGGCCGAAGGCGTGCAGTCAGTCCGTCAGGACGGTCTTGTCCAAATTCAGGGACAGCCGGCTCCAGAGGCCAATACCAGCGCGGAGCCAACTGCTTCCGTCGGCGAACGGGGCTGAGGTCCAGCGGTGAGCACGTCAAACGGACAGAACGATTCCAGTTTTACCGCACTTTTCATTCGTCGACCCGTCATGGCCCTGGTGCTCAATGCCCTGATCGTCGTCGCGGGTCTTGCCGCCTGGTATGGCGTCGATGTCCGCGAATTGCCCGATGTCGACCGCCCGGTGGTCACGGTCTCGACGGACTTCGAGTCTGCCGCCGCCGAGACTGTGGACCGGGAGCTGACTTCGGCGATCGAGGGCGCTGTATCGCGCGTTTCCGGCGTCAAGTCGATTTCGTCCAGTTCGTCGTTCGGCAGCAGCCGCGTAACCGTCGAGTTCAATGATGGCGTCGACCTCAACGTTGCCGCGGCCGACATGCGCGATGCCATCAGCCGCATAACCAACACATTGCCCGATGAGGCCGACCCGCCGCGTATTGTCAAAGCCGATGCCAATTCCGATGCGGTGATGCGCCTTGCCGTCACCTCGGACACCATGGCGGTCGAGGACATGACAGTCCTCGTCGAAGACCAGATCGAGGATGTACTCGCTTCGGTTCCGGGCGTCGCCGACGTTCAGGTCAATGGCAACCGCAGCAAGATATTCCGCATCGACATCGATCAGGGCAAGGTCGCCAGCCTCGGCATGAACATCGCGGACATTCGCAACGCGCTGACGACGATGGCCTTCGATACCCCTGCCGGCCAGCTCAACAGCAATGACCAGAGCATCGTCGTTCGTGCAACGGCTCCCGTATCAACGCCGGAAGACTTCGAAAACATCATCATCAAAGGTCAAACGAAGATCCGCGACGTGGCCACGGTGACGATGGGCCCCGACATCGGCACCTCGATTCTGCGTGCCAATGGCAAGACAGGCATTGGTCTGGGCATTATCCGCCAGGCTCAATCCAACACGCTCGATATTTCAAAAGGCGTTCGCGCCGCGGTCGCGCAATTGCAGCAAACGCTACCCGAGGGTGTCGACATCCGCGTGACAAGCGACGATGCCGACTTCGTCAATGGCGCGGTACATGAGGTGGAAATTGCGCTCGGCGTATCTGTCGTCATTATCATCCTGATCATCTACCTCTTCCTATGGGACATTCGCGCGACCCTTATCCCGGCTGTCAGTCTGCCGGTAGCGCTGATTGGCACCATTTCTGCTATCTATCTTGCCGGTTTCTCAATCAACATCCTCACGCTGCTCGCCCTGGTGCTGGCGACCGGTCTGGTGGTGGACGATGCGATCGTGGTGCTGGAAAACATCGTGCGCCGCCGCAATCAGGGCATGGGGCCACGCGCTGCCGCAGTTCTCGGCACGGAGGAAGTGTTCTTTGCAGTCATCGCGACGACGGTGACGCTCGCGGCTGTTTTCGTGCCGCTATCCTTCCTTCCTGGCCAGACCGGAGGGCTCTTCCGCGAGTTTGGTTTCGTTCTGGCTATCTGCGTACTTCTGTCCGCTGTGGTGGCGTTGACGCTATGCCCGATGCTAGCTTCCCGCTTGCTCAGTGCAAGTGAGGCCAAGCATCAGGATGTCACCCACACACCGGGACGGGTGGCTCGTGTCGGAAGCTGGTTTGGTAATCTTTACAAACGCATGTTGCATGTTTGCCTTGCCGCCCCGTGGATCGTTGTCGTGGTCTCGGTGCTGTTTGCCGGCGCGGCGTTTGGCGCGTTTTCCCTTCTCAAGCAGGAACTGACACCAGTCGAAGACCGAGCTTCCGCTTTCCTGCGCATTACCGCGCCGCAGGGCGTCAGTCTGGAATATCTCGGTGACGAGATGCGTCAGATCGAGCAATTGATCCAGCCGCTACGCGATAATGGCGAAATCCAGAATACGTTCTCGATCGCCGGCCAGAATGGCAATACCAACCGTGGCTTCATGGTCCTCAGTCTCGCCACCTGGAAAGAGCGGACGCGGAGTCAGCAGGAGATCCTTGCCGACGTCTCAAAACGGGTCCGCAACATTCCAGGCATCCAGGTTTTTGCCGCGCAGCCAAACTCGCTTGGTATCCGCGGTGCCGGTAATGGCCTGCAATTTGCTGTCGTCGGCACCAGTTATGCCGAGCTCGGAACCACCGCCGCCAAGATCGTGGCGGAGCTTGAAAAGGACAGCCGCTTCGATCGTCCGCGTCTGACCAATGAGCCGACCCAGCCGCAACTGGCCGTGTCGATCGATCGCGAGCGCGCTTCGGATCTCAATATCAATATTACTGGCCTGGCCGAAGCGCTGCAATCGGTACTCGACGGCTATAAAGTCGGCTCGGTCTATATCGAAGATCGTTCCTACGATGTGAAACTCGTATCGAGCACAAATCCCATAAATGATCCGACAGACCTTGAAAACGTGTTCCTGCGCACCGGCGATGGCCGGTTCGTCCCGATGTCCACGATTGCCAAACTCACCGAAGTCGCAGTTCCACCGGCATTGACGCGCGAACAGCAGATGCGTTCGGTCGCCATCACCTCGAGCCTCAGACCGGATTTTGCACTCGGCGATGCTTACAAGACCGTGCAGGAGGTCGCCGCGCCCTTGCTGCCCTCCGGCTATCGCATCATTCCGCTGGCTGAAGCGGCGACGCTGGGGGAAAATTCATCCAGCATGGTCACGACTTTCGGCTTTGCCATCCTGATCATTCTACTGGTTCTCGCAGCGCAGTTTGAAAGCTTTATCAGTGCAGCCGTTGTGATGGCTACGGTTCCATTGGGCCTTGCCTGCGCTGTCTTTGCCATGGTCATGACCGGCACGAGCATGAACGTCTACAGTCAAATTGGACTGGTATTGCTCGTCGGCATCATGGCGAAAAACGGTATCCTGATCGTCGAATTTGCCAATCATTTGCGTGATCAGGGCAGGAATGTACGAGAAGCCATCGAAGAGGCCTCGAACATCCGCCTGCGCCCTGTCGTGATGACCATGCTCTGCGCCATTCTTGGCGGCGTGCCGCTTGTCCTCGCCAGCGGTGCAGGCGCCGAGGCCCGCATCGCCCTAGGCTGGGTCATCGTCGGCGGTCTAGGCATGGCAACAGCCTCGACGCTCTTCCTGACGCCAGTCGCCTATCTGCTGCTGGCCGGCTTCTCCAAGCCGAAAGCCGAGGAAGAAGCGCGGCTCAACCGCGAACTTCTGGAAGTCGCTTCGCAACCGCCCTTGGCCGCTGAATAGTCGCGATCCGAGTTTTCGGACGTCAAGTTGCGCTAATCGGCTCGATTTCCGAATTTCTTTGACTATCGTATTATTGACGGCGTTCCGTTGCACCTATAGCCAAAATCGCGCGGTTTCCTCGGGAGGAACCTCCAAAACTCTTTTCTACAGTCTGTGCCATCGTGCGGGTAACATGCATGTCGATGGCCGGTCGTTACTGCATGCGCACTATTTCTAAGAGAAGCATTTTTTATTCATATTGGGAGGAATCATGGCTTCGTTTCGAATGCTGTTGGGAGCCTTGGCATGTTGTTTCATGCTGGCCGGCTGCAATGACTCAAACAAAACAGCGGGTACGGACGATGGGTCCGGAACCTTTGTCTCGTGCGCAGGCACCCTTGTTGATGGCAAGTGCGTCATCACGCCGGAAGTGGTTACGACCCCATGTGAGAAGGGCACATTGATCGACGGAAAATGCGTTGTGACGCCTGTCGCCATCACGGTATGCCAGACGGGAACGCTCGTTGACGGCCAATGCGTCGTCACGCCTGCTGTAACTCAGGTATGTCAGACCGGCACCCTTGAAGGCGACAAATGCGTCGTCAAGCCAGCTGTGAACTTGGTATGCCAGACGGGAACCCTCGAAGGCGAACAATGCGTCGTCAAACCCGAAGTGGTCACCGGCAGATGTGCGACTGGAACCTTTGAAGACGGCAAATGCGTCGTCAAGCCAGCTGTGACCTTCGTATGCCAGACGGGAACCCTCGAAGGCGACAAATGCGTCGTTTTAAAGATTCCGCCCGCTACCGATCCCGTCAATCGGGATGATGGCATCAAGCGTGTGGATTGGAATGGCAGCAGTGCCGGGATCACCACTGCCGAGCCGGTTTCGGGTCTGCGCACCTATCAGTTGACGACCACCCAAGACCAACGAAAGGCGAACAAAGGTAAACAACTAACAATTACGGAACGGGCAGACGCCCCGATGATCCGCACGGGCAGTCAGATGTTTGACGGGCTGTTTGCCCTGGCAATACAGGAAGCCAGGGAACTGACCGCGACCTCCATCAAGGATGGCTCGTACAATAACGGCAATCCCGTACCCTGTGGCGGCGCTATTGGCTGCTACCAGACAGGTGACGAGTGGACCTATGTGTGGACACGGGACACTGCCTATGCGGTTGATCTTGGTCTCGCGCAGATCAACCCGCAGGTTGCCAAAAACAGCTTGCTGTTCAAAATTTCGACGCATCGGAATACAACCGGGCCTGGCGCCGGGACGACCGAGATCGTTCAGGACACCGGCAGTGGCGGCAGCTGGCCGGTCAGCACGGACCGTGTCGTCTGGGCGCGTGCCGCGTGGGAACTGTTGAAATATCTCGATGGCACGGATCGCGCCGATTTCTTGGCCACGGCCTACACGGCCATTAGCAACACCATCGAAAGTGACCGCCTTGCTGCCTATGACGATCGCGACGGGCTCTATCGCGGCGAAACCTCGTTCCTCGATTGGCGCGAGCAGACCTATCCCGATTGGATAAAGGATAGTGTCGTTCATATCGCAATGTCGAAAACCCTGTCGACCAATATCAATCACTGGAAGATCCTGGACGTTGCGGCCAAAATGGCTGCCGAACTGAACAAAACTTCAGACGCCGCCACGTATGCGGGCCGGGCCGATGAGTTGAAAAAAAAGATAAAGAGCGAACTTTGGTTGAAGGACGCCGGCATGTTCAGCATGATGAAGACCACCGAGCTCGATCAGGCCCCAGTGCGACGCTACGAATTGCTGGGCGAGGCGCTGGCTATTCAAGATGGCATTGCCGATAACGCC
The DNA here is from genome assembly GCF_014192095.1 of Phyllobacterium trifolii. Lineage (GTDB taxonomy): Bacteria > Pseudomonadota > Alphaproteobacteria > Rhizobiales > Rhizobiaceae > Phyllobacterium > Phyllobacterium trifolii. The sequence continues at coordinate 44,234 of NZ_JACHXN010000014.1, read as the reverse complement.
CAGACTACAAGCATCCTGCAGAATTATCCGCACACAGCTGCCGGTGCTCCGGTCGTCTGGCCCCAGATGCGGGGTGTGAAGGTCTATCATAACAGGGCGATTTGGCCGTTTGCTTCCAGCTATCTGATCAAGGCCGCGGCCAAAGGGCAAAATTCCGACGTGGTCAATCACAACTTCGATACGCTTATCAACGGCGCTGCATTGAACCTGTCCAACATGGAGAATTTCGAATTCACCAAGCTTGCGGTGACAGCAGATAAGGCTGAGGACCGCCCGGACATCGATTCCGATAAGCAATTATGGTCGGTTGGCGGCTATATCGGCTCAGTTCTCGACGTTGTCTTCGGGCGTGACGTCGATATGACGGGCATCCGATTCCAGCCTTTCATCACCAAAAAAATGCACAAGACCATCTTTAATGGTGCCCGTCAGCTGCAGTTGAAGGAGCTCGTTTATCGCGGCAAGAAAATCACGATAAAAGTGAATTTGCCAGCAGTTGGTACAAGTAATGATGGATATTACTCAATCTCAACAGCAGAATTGAACGGCGCCCAGATTGATTTGGATAGATACACACCTTCATCCGATCTGAAGGAGGACAGGGTCAATGTCTTTGTAATCGGCTTGATTGACAACAAGACCGACGGTGGGACAGCACTTATTGCCAAAGCTGACGAATTCTACGGCCCTGAACCGCTCAATCTTGACTTAACCGTAGACGACTGGGCAGCAAAAAAAGACGTGGACGGATTGGTCAAATTGTCTTGGACGGCGAAGCCGTCACTATATCCTACTACAATCAATGTTTACCGCAATGGAGAATTGGTTGCGGCCAAAGTAACTGGTAGCGGATGGAAAGACGATAAAAGCAATCTCGACGCAAACAGTCGGACATTGTGCTATTCGCCGGAGGAGCAAATTACCACTGGATTGAGGAATGTATCGCAACGTACAAATCCCGCTTGCTATTGGGGCAATGGAAGACTGACGTTTATAGGCGCCGATAATGCTACAAACAATTCTGTTGCAGGTTCACGCGCGCAATTGAAGGATGACCATGGTCGCCGTGCATGGTCGGACTGGGGCGTTCCTGGCGAGGAGCTGACCTTCGCCTTCACGCCCTCAGTCAGCGGCAGCTATCATATTCTCTTACGCTACGGTAACGGCTTTGGCCCTGTGAATACCGGGGTAACAGCGGCAGTCAAGCAAATGGAGATAACGGGCGCGAGTCAGGCTCCGAGCAAAGGCGTCGTGGTCATGCCGCATTTGCCAAACTGGGATACCTGGGGCGAATCCACCCCTGCCACGGCAAAACTGACGGCCGGTACATCCTACAAAATCAAGTTTAGTGACTATTACAACATGTCCTATCTCGCCTCAAACTCAACCTATAGCGGCAGCGGTGGTGCGGGGGGCATATCGAACCGGGCCAATATCACTGAGCTGATACTGCGGCGTATGGCCGATTGAGGGATAGGACTTCGTTTCCGAACACAGAGCTGGCCCGACACGTTTGGGCCATCTCTTTTTGCGTTTTGCCGCGACGACCTCATTTATTGACCGTTTGATAAAAAATTTGACCTTCCGAGAAAATCTGCCATTCTTCCGTACAGGTTCGGACATACCGGCCATCGACTGCTGATCCATGGGAACTGGACGCAGTCCAAACGAGGAGATGAGATTTCATGGGATCGATGGATTCTGGAATCCGTGACGTCAGGGCCGGGCGGCTTGCATCCGGCGCCTATACGGAAGTGTTTGCCGATCTTCATCCGCCGTTAAGCCGGCATGAAGCCTTCGTCGAATCGGATCGGTGTTACTTCTGCTATGACGCGCCCTGCATGAATGCCTGCCCGACCGGCATCGATATTCCCCTGTTCATTCGCGAGATCGCTGCAGACAATCCAACCGGTTCTGCCAAGACCATTCTCTCCGAAAACATCCTTGGCGGCATGTGCGCCCGCGTCTGCCCCACCGAGACGTTGTGCGAGCAGGCTTGCGTACGCGAAGTGGCGGAAGGCAAGCCCGTGAAGATCGGTTTGTTGCAGCGTTACGCTACCGATCATTTGATGGCCAATGGCCAGCATCCCTTCAAGCGCGCTGAGCCTACGGGCAAATCCATCGCGGTCGTCGGGGCAGGACCAGCGGGTCTGTCCGCCGCCCACCGTCTGGCTATGCATGGTCACGATGTGACTATTTTCGAAGCGCGACCCAAGGCAGGCGGCCTCAACGAATATGGTATCGCCGCCTATAAGAGCGTCGACGACTTCGCCCAGAAAGAACTCGACTTCATTCTCGAAATCGGCGGCATCACCATTCAGAACGACAAGGCTCTCGGGAGCGATATCAGTCTCGATGCGCTAAGGGCAGGTTTCGATGCAGTGTTTCTCGGCATGGGGCTGCCGGGCGTCAACGACCTTGGCCTCGAGGGCGAAGACGCTGCCGGCTGTATCGATGCGGTGGATTACATTGCGGTGCTTCGCCAGAGCGACAATCTGTCGGAAATTCCTGTCGGTCGGGATGTCATCGTCATCGGCGGCGGCATGACCGCGGTTGACGTCGCGGTGCAGACGAAACTGCTTGGCGCGGAGAATGTCATTATCGCCTATCGGCGTGGCCCGGAAAACATGAATGCCAGTGATTTCGAACAGGAACTCGCGCTGAAGAATGGCGTGATCATTCGCCACTGGCTGCAGCCTCGCGCGCTGACCCGCAACGAACATGGCGAGGTCTGCGGCATAACGCTGGATTACACCGTCATGACCGACGGCCGCCTTGGCGTTTCAGGTGAGAGCATCACGCTTGCCAGCGATCAGATATTCAAGGCGATAGGTCAGACACCCGCTGAAGCAATCCTTGGCGAGGCTGACCTTGCGTTGTCGCGCGGCCGTATCAGCGTTGACGATGAGGGCCGAACCTCGATCCCGGGCATCTGGGCCGGTGGCGATTGTGTTGCAGACGGCGAGGATCTGACCGTCGCGGCCGTACAGGACGGCAAGATAGCGGCTGAATCAATTCACCGTACGCTAATGCAACAACCGGAAAAGGTCAGCGGCTTCGTCGAAGCCATCATGGCTGATAATTCGGACGGCACGTCGGTTCCGGAACAGCAACCCAATCATCCAAGTCATTTAGTCAGCTAAAGGAAACCGCCATGGCTGATCTTTCAACGAATTTCCTCGGCATCAAATCTCCGAACCCTTTCTGGCTCGCCTCTGCTCCACCCACGGACAAGGCCTATAATGTCGAGCGCGCCTTCAAGGCCGGCTGGGGCGGCGTTGTCTGGAAAACCCTGGGCGAAGAAGGCCCTCCTGTCGTCAATGTCAACGGACCCCGCTATGGCGCTATTCACGGTCCGGACCGGCGCCTGCTTGGCTTCAACAATATCGAACTCATCACCGATCGCCCGCTCGAAGTGAACCTGCGGGAAATGACCGAGGTGAAAAAGAAATGGCCAGATCGCGCCCTGATCGCCTCGATCATGGTGCCGTGCGAGGAGGAAGCCTGGAAGGCCATCCTGCCGCTGGTGGAAGCTACTGGCTCGGATGGTATCGAGTTGAATTTCGGCTGCCCGCATGGCATGTCCGAGCGCGGCATGGGCGCCGCCGTCGGCCAGGTGCCGGAATATATCGAAATGGTGGTGCGCTGGTGCAAGCAATATACCCGCATGCCGGTCATCACCAAGCTGACGCCGAACATCACGGACATCCGCAAACCTGCGCGCGCCGCCAAATCCGGGGGTACCGATGCCGTATCGCTCATCAACACCATCAACTCGATTGTTTCAGTCGATCTCGATAACTTTGCCCCGAACCCGACGATCGACGGACGCGGCTCGCATGGCGGCTACTGCGGCCCGGCGGTCAAGCCGATCGCGCTGAACATGGTAGCGGAAATTGCCCGCGATCCTGAAACACGCGGTCTGCCGATTTCCGGCATCGGCGGTATCACCACCTGGCGCGATGCGGCGGAATTCATCGCACTCGGCTGCGGCAATGTACAGGTCTGCACGGCAGCCATGACCTATGGGTTCAAGGTCGTGCAGGAAATGATTTCCGGTCTTTCCGACTGGATGGATTCCCGCGGGTTCCGTACCATCGACGACTTCCAGGGCCTCGCCGTGCCGAATGTCACCGACTGGCAGTACCTCAACCTCAACTACATTACCAAGGCGCAGATCGATCAGGAACTTTGCATCAAATGCGGTCGCTGCCACATCGTCTGCGAGGACACATCGCATCAAGCGATCACATCGATGGTCGATGGCGCACGGCACTTCGAAGTCATCGACGAGGAATGCGTCGGCTGTAACCTCTGCGTCAGTGTTTGCCCCGTTGAAAACTGCATCACCATGGAACCGATGGTTTCAGGCGTTGATCCGCGCACCAAAATGCCGATCCAGCCGGATTACGCCAACTGGACCACGCATCCGAACAATCCGATGGCGAAGCTGGCCGCCGAGTGAGCGCCGGGTTCGATTAGGGGCTGCGACAGCGCATCTATTGACTGACCGGGGCGGAATATGAAAAGTCCGGCGCAGTGAAAATGCAGCAGGTAGCAACATCGTGATCCGCCATATTGTATTCTTCAGCGCCCGTGAAAAGAAAGACGTCGAGACGATCGTGAAGGGCCTCCGGCGTCTTGGTGAAATCCCGCACTCGACCGTTTTCGAAGTGATGCCAAATACCAAGACCGATCCGATTTCAGGCGAGATTGATGTCGTCGTCTATGGGGAATTCGAGAACGCCGAGGCGCTGGCGGCCTACAAGGCGCATCCAATTTACAGCGAAACGACGGCTGTTGTTCGGCCGCTACGTGAACTGCGCATTTCTGCGGATGTGGTGTCGACGCTCAGCTAGACCCAGCCGTGCCGGAAATGCTCTCGAGAATCGGACAATCTGGGCGCTTGTCGCCATGGCAATGCGCAACCAGATGTTTCAGCGTGTGCTGCAATTCGCGCAGTTCGATAATCTTGCGCTCGATTTCCTGAAGCTTTGATTGTGCAATCGACTTGACGTCGGCGCTCGCACGGCTTTTGTCCTCATAGAGCGCCAAGAGCTGGCGGCACTCTTCAACAGAAAACCCCAGTCCGCGAGAGCGCTGCAAGAAGCGCAGCTTGTGCACATCCGACATGGAATAATCGCGATAGCCATTGTCCGCCCGATCCGGCTTCAGGAGGCCGATATCCTCGTAGTAGCGGATCGTTTTGGCGGGCAGGCCGGATTTGTCAGATGCGCTACCGATATTCATGGGACTTCACAATTTTATTGTCCGGAGCCGCAGCGCGTTCGCGATGACCGACACGGATGAAAGGCTCATGGCCGCCGCAGCCAGCATAGGCGACAGCAACAGACCGAATACGGGATACAGCACACCTGCCGCGACCGGCACACCGAGCACATTGTAGACGAAGGCGAAGAACAGGTTCTGCTTGATATTTCGGATCGTGGCGGCGGCAAGATGGCGGGCGCGAACGATGCCGTTGAGATCACCTCCGACCAAAGTTATTCCGGCACTCTGCATTGCAACATCCGCTCCCGTACCCATGGCGATACCGACATCGGCCGCGGCAAGTGCAGGCGCATCATTGACGCCGTCGCCGGCCATCGCGACCTTGGCGCCTTTGGCATGCAGTGCATCGATGAGCTGTTTCTTGCCCTCCGGCAGCATATCGGCCCGAACCTCATCAATGCCGAGCGCGCGCGCAACTGCCTGCGCCGTCACGGCATTATCGCCGGTTGCCATGATGACCTTCAGCCCCGCCTCATGCAGCAAGCGGATTGCCTCTGTTGCCGTCTCCTTGATCGGATCGGCAACCGCAACGATCCCGGCGGCCCTGCCATCGACTGCGATGAAAAGCGCGCTCTTGCCCAGCGCGCGCAATTGGTCGGCTTGCTCGACCAATTGTGAAACGTCGGCACCGATGTCCCGCATCATGGACTTGTTGCCGAGCGTCACGGTTCTCGCGTTGACCGTTCCGGACACCCCCTTGCCCGTCGCTGCTTCGAAATCGATTGCATCGGCAAGTGTGAGATTGCGCGACTTTGCCCCCTCGACAATCGCTTCGGCGAGGGGGTGTTCAGAGCCTTTCTCGAGGCTTGCTGCAAGAGCCAGCAATTCGTCTTCAGCAAAACCCGGTTGCGGAATAATATCAGTAAGTTTTGGCTTACCTTCTGTCAGTGTTCCGGTCTTGTCGACGATCAGCGTATCGACGGCTGCGAACCGTTCGAGAGCTTCCGCATCCTTGATCAGTACGCCCGCGTGCGCCCCGCGCCCGGTGGCGGTCATGATCGACATCGGTGTCGCCAGACCTAGCGCACAGGGGCAGGCGATAATCAGCACGGAAACGGCGGCAACCAGGCCATAGATCATGCTCGGCTCGGGTCCGACGAGTGACCAGATGATGAAGGCCATGATCGCAACCAGCACCACGGCCGGAACAAACCAGGCGGCGACGCGATCGGCCAAGCCCTGGATCGGTGCGCGCGAACGCTGGGCTGAGGCGACCATGCCGACGATCTGCGACAGAACCGTATCAGCGCCGACCTTTTCCGCCTTGATCATCAGAGTGCCATTGCGGTTGAGTGTGCCGCCGGTAACGGTGTCATGTTCTGTCTTTTCGACGGGCAGGGGTTCGCCGGTGAGCATGGATTCATCGATGGAGGAGTGCCCTTCAAGCACGATGCCGTCCACCGGCACGCTTTCCCCGGGGCGCACGCGCAACCGGTCGCCGGCAAGTATCGCATCCAGCGGTACATCCGCTTCTGTCCCGTCTTCGGTAACGCGCCGGGCCGTCTTGGGCGCAAGGTCCAGAAGTGCGCGGATGGCGGAACCTGTGCGTTCACGCGCTCTCAGTTCGAGGATCTGGCCAAGGAAGACGAGCGTTACGATCACGGCCGCTGCTTCGAAATAAACTGGCACCGAGCCACCATGCATACGGAAGGAGTGCGGGAAAATATCCGGTAGGAACGTGGCGACGACACTGAAAGCGTAGGCCGTGCCGACACCGACGGCGATCAACGTCCACATATTCGGGCTGCGATTGATGAAAGAAGCCCAGGCCCGCTCAAAGAAGGGAATAGCCGCCCAGACAACGACCGGCGTTGCCAGCGCGAATTCCAGCCACGTAGCCAAACTTTCACCAATCCAGGCACGTAAGGGCAAGCCGAGCATCGGACCCATGGTAATCAGAAGCAGCGGAACCGAACACACAGCGCTGACCCAGAAGCGGCGTGTGAAATCCACCAGCTCCGGGTTCGGCCCTTCATCTCCAGTCGGGATGCCCGCAGGCTCCAGCGCCATGCCGCAGATCGGGCACGAACCCGGACCATCCCTGACGATTTCCGGATGCATGGGGCAGGTATATTGCGTCCCGGCGGGCATCGGTTTGGGCGCTGGCCGGTCGCCGAGATAATCCTGCGGCGCCTTCTCAAATTTGGCGAGGCAGCCCGCCGAGCAGAAATAGTATTTTTCACCTTCGTGGCGCAGGAAATGTTTCGCGCTCGCCCGGTCTACTTTCATGCCACAGACAGGATCGATCGCCTCGAGATGGGCGTCCGGCTCCGTTATGAACTTGCTCTGGCAGCCTGCTGAGCAGAAATGAAACAGCCGCCCGCCATGTTCGGCTGTCGGTTTGTTTGCCTCCGGGTCAACAGTCATCCCGCACACCGGATCGCGCACAATCACGGATTCTGCGGGTTGCTCCCCGCTGCAGCAAGAATGATCGTGGCCGTGGTGGGCGTGATGGTCATGTTTCATGATGCGAACTTTCGGTTATGAACCAGATAGTGCATCAAAGGTAATCTTTCCAGTAACTGGAAGGTCAAGGGGTTTTCGGAGATGGGCGGGAGTGACGAAAAAGTCGACCGAGGGTGCCGACACTAACCCTCCCCCTTGTGGGGAGGGTCGGGAAATTGAGCTTAACCAGCCTGGGCTTGATCCTCGTCATTGCTGAGCTGGCCGGCTTCCCATCCGAGGATGGCGCGTTTGCGGGTCAGGCCCCAATGATAGCCCGTCAGAGCTCCGGACTTGCCGACTGCCCGGTGACACGGGACGACGAAACTGACCGGGTTGGCGCCAACAGCGGCACCTACGGCGCGCGAAGCCTTGGGAGACCCGATATCGGCGGCGATATCCGAATAGGCGACGCATTTGCCCATCGGGATCTTCAGCAGTGCTTCCCAGACACGCAGCTGGAAATCCGTGCCGATCGTGACGACCTTGAGCGGTCTGTCAGCGCGCCATTCTGCCGGGTTGAAGATACGCGCTGCATAGGGAGCGGTCGCGGCGAAATCTTCGACATAATTGGCATTTGGCCAACGCGATGTCATGTCGGCCAATGCTTCGCGCTCTTTGCCCGGATCGGCGAAAGCCAAACCGGCCAGCCCGCGGTCCGTCACCATCACCAGTGCCAGGCCGAACGGCGAAATCAGAAAGCCGTAGCGGATTGTCAGCCCTGCACCGCGGGTCTTGTAGTCGCCCGGTGACATGCCTTCGTGCGTGACAAACAGATCATGCAGCCGGCTTGGACCCGAAAGTCCCGTCTCATAGGCTGTTTCCAGGAGCGGCATGCCTTCATCCAGCAGACGCCGGGCGTGATCGATGGTCACCGCCTGCAGGAAGCCTTTGGGAGAAAGGCCCGCCCAGCGGGTAAACAGCTTCTGCAGCGCGGTTGGCGACAGCCCGGTATCGCGGGCCAGCGTCTCAAGCGACGGCTGGTCGCGGTAGTCCTTGCTGATACGTTCGATGATATGGCTGACGATCGCATAATCGTCGCCGGTCGGGGTGATGTCTTTCTGAAGTATGGCATGTGGTTTCATGAGTTTTTACCTCTCTATTGAGGCTATATGACCACTCTGGGGCGCTTGTCGCCACCCGATTCTTGCAACGCGTGGATTCACTGTCGTTTGGCTGTCGCAAGCGCCATCTGGAATGCGGAGGCGAAGCTTTCGCGGTCATCGGGATTGAGAAACGAGCCGATCGCCACGACCTTGCCCTGTCCTTCGACCAACATCGACGTGATGCCGATTTCCGCATGGCGGGCGACGCTGAACCGCGTCCAGAAGGGATTGAATTCATGCAATTTGGCCCGGCCTGACGGGGCAACCTGGCGGATTTGCAAGGCAATACGCGAAACGCTCACCTCTTCATGGGCTTTTGCCGAGGTATAATTCATCCGGAACGCGATATAGACCAGCAGAACATCGAGACCGAAGAAGCCAAAAACCGGCCAGGCCCCAAGCGACAGAAAAAACAGGCCGGTGAAGAAGCTGCTGACGCCCATCGTTGCCATAAGAATGAGAAAACCAGTTTGACCCAGCGAACGATGAGGCACGAGAAGCGCACGAAAAATTTCTTCCTCGTTTTGGCCCGCAGCGTCAAATGGGTTCATTGTTTGGCTCATGGGCTTTAAGTATAGATGCACCATGGAAAATCCCAAGCGTAAAATCGATGAAGATTATGTGAAGCCCACTAAATCGGCCAAGGCGCGCAACGTTCCTGGCACGCGCTATACCGCTGCGGAAATCCATGAAATCTTCCGGCGTTTTTCGATCCAGCGCCCGGAGCCCCGGGGCGAGCTTGAGCACATCAATCCCTTCACCCTGCTCGTCGCGGTGGTGCTTTCAGCGCAGGCGACCGACGCCGGTGTGAACAAGGCGACGCGAGCCCTATTCAAGGTTGCGGACACGCCAGAAAAGATGCTGGCCTTGGGCGAAGCAAAGGTCGGCGACTATATCCGGACCATCGGGCTCTGGCGCAACAAGGCGAAGAATGTCATCGCTTTGTCCGAAGCGCTCATCAACCAATATGGCAGCGTGGTTCCGGATGACCGCGACGAGCTGATCAAATTGCCCGGCGTTGGCCGCAAGACGGCTAATGTCGTCCTCAATATGGCCTTCGGCCAGTCGACCATGGCGGTGGACACCCACATCTTCCGTATTGGCAACCGGCTTGGCCTTGCACCCGGCAAAACACCGGAGGAGGTGGAGGCGCGTTTGATGAAGGTTATTCCTTCCGAATATCTCTACCACGCGCACCATTGGCTCATCCTGCATGGCCGCTATATCTGCAAGGCGCGCAAACCGGAATGCTCTTCCTGCGTCATCGCGGATATCTGCAAGGCGGCGGAAAAGACCTCGGAAATACCGGCTCCGCTGGTGCCGCTGCCACCGCAAATTATCTGATCACAGCGGCCGGGGGTTCGGACTGCGCGACCGCCTTGTGCAAATGCACCATCATCGCGGCGGCAAAGAGCGGGGTCAAAAGATTGAGGATAGGGATCGCCATGAAGGCGGCGATAACCAGCCCTCCCAAAAACACTGTCGTTGCATGTTTTGAGCGCAGCGCCTTGGCTTCCATTTCCGGGCGAAAACGCATCGCGGCAAATTCGAAGAACTCCCGGCCGAGCAGATAGCCATTGACGACGAAGAAGGCGATGATGTTGACCCCGGGGATCAGCAGCATCAGCAAGGCAGCAATGTTGCCGAGGATAACGACGCCAAGGAATTTCACGGACAGGATCAATGATCGGACAGCGGGCAATGGCCGGCCTTTTGGATCGAGTGGATAACCTTCTTTTTCCACCACCTCCGCCACATCATCAAGGAAGAGCCCGGCAACGATTGCCGTGACGGGCGCAATGAGCAGCGCCAGTCCAAGCGCAAGCCCAATGCTGGCAAAAATGCCGGCGATGAAGCCGAGCCATCCAGCCCAGGACGGCAATTCCGGCAGCATCTGGTCGAAAAATGGCCAGGCCAGCGCCTCGAACAGTTCCCGCAGACCGAACCATATGCCGATGAGCAGCAAAACAGTCAGTCCGATCGATTTCCACAGGACAGCACGAAACTCCGGGCGAAATAGATGATTGGCCGCAGCGCGGGCGCTTTCAACGATCATTTAGGGCCGCTTTCCAAGGTTTCCGGGTTGCGGACATAGGAGCAGTTCACAGTCAAGACAAGTCAACACGCCAAAGAAGGGGTAGTCAACCGGCTGCCGACGCGCTAGGACAGGCGCCAAAATAACTGCCAACAGGTACCGAACAGTTCAATCCCGGAGTTTTCATGTCCAACTTTGACGTGCTTTGCATCGGCAATGCCATTGTCGATATCATCGCCCGCACCGATGATGATTTCATCATCAAGAACGGCATCATCAAGAACGCCATGAACCTGATCGATGCCGATCGCGCTGAGTTTCTTTATGAGCGCATGGGTCCAGCGATCGAAGCCTCCGGTGGAAGTGCCGGCAACACTGCGGCAGGTGTCGCCAGTCTCGGCGGGCGTGCAGCCTATTTCGGCAAGGTCGCAGACGACCAGCTCGGCCATGTCTTCATCCACGATATCCGCTCCCAGGGCGTCGCTTTCGATACACGCGTATTGAACGCGCCTCCGCCTACAGCGCGTTCGATGATCTTCGTCACGCCCGATGGCGAGCGCTCCATGAACACCTATCTCGGCGCTTGCGTCGAGCTTGGGCCGGAAGATGTTGAAAGCTCCAAGGTATCGGAGGCTAAGGTCACCTATTTCGAGGGCTATCTCTGGGATCCGCCCCGGGCCAAGGAAGCAATCCGCCTGTCGGCGAAGATCGCGCATGAACACGGGCGCGAAGTATCGATGACGCTGTCAGACCCTTTCTGCGTCGATCGCTATCGCGAGGAGTTCCTTGAACTGATGCGCTCCGGCACGGTGGACATCGTCTTTGCCAATGAAGCGGAATTGAAGTCGCTGTATCAGACCGATGATTTCGAAACGGGCCTTGAACTCATCCGCAAGGATTGCAAGCTTGCAGCCGTCACCCGCTCTGAAAAGGGCTCCGTCGTGGTCTCGAAGGATGAGACTGTCGCAGTTCCGGCGATCGAGATTGCGGAACTGGTCGACACGACCGGCGCCGGTGACCTTTATGCCGCCGGCTTTCTGTTTGGCTATACGAATGGCCGGTCCTTGACGGATTGCGCGAAGCTTGGTTCGTTGACCGCCGGTCTGGTCATTCAGCAGATCGGTCCGCGGCCGCAGCAGAACCTGAAAGCGGCTGCCGAGCAAGCCGGACTACTTTGATTTGATATAGCCATCGCGCTTCAGCTCTTCCGAGGTGCGGCCGGGCTTGTGATATGTCGGGAGCGCCCAGCCGAAATAGAGCGCACCGCCGCGTACGACAAATGCGGCGAGCGCTGCGACGAGTGCGGAAACCTCCGGCCCGACGGCAACGCTGTGCAGCACTGTGTATGTGACCGACCCGGCGAGAGCTGCGGTCACATAGATCTCGCGCCGCATCAGCACGGACGGTTCTCCGGATATGATATCGCGCAGAATTCCACCAAAAGTCGCAGTCATGATTCCGGTAACAATCGCAATCGTTGAGTCGAAGCCCAGCGCCAGGCTTTTGGCCGCGCCGATGACACTGTAAGCGGCTAGACCGAGCGCATCGAGCCAAAGCAGAACGCGGTAGCGCGATTCGAGCAGATTGGCCGAAAAGTAGACGAGAATGGCTGCCGCAGCGCAGACCATAAGATTTCCGGGATCCTTGACCCAGAATACCGGTACACCAAGGATCAAGTCGCGCAATGTGCCACCGCCGATGCCGGTGACGGCGGCGAGAAAGACGAAGGCGATAATATCGAGCTGGCGACGCGATGCCGCCAAGGCCCCGGTCGCAGCAAAAACGAATATTCCGGCATAGTTGAAGAGCTGGATCATGGTCATCGGCAGTTCCCCCTGCGCCGTTATTCTCGATACGATAGTGCATGACCCGGCAAAATGAAAAGAGCCACATTCCGCTTGGAAATGTGGCTCCAAAAGCTGATCTGACGATCGGATCAGGCGTCTTTTTCTGCCTGCGGATTGATCGGGCCAGGCTCAGGCTGACCCTCGGCAGATGCCTGTTTCGGACCGCCCTTTGATACGCCGACAAGCGCCGGACGCAGCATGCGGTCACCGATGACGAAGCCGCTCTGCGCAACCTGCAATACTGTGTTGTGCGGCACATCGGCATTTGGAATTTCGAACATCGCCTGATGGAAATTAGGATCGAATTTCTGGCCCAAGGGATCGAGTTTCTTGACGCCATGACGCTCCATGGCCGACATAAGCGAACGCTCGGTGATTTCGACGCCCTCAGCGAGGGTCTTGAACCCGGCATCGCCACTTGCCAGCACATCGGCAGGGATGGCCTCCAAAGCACGCTTCAGATTGTCGGAAACGGAGAGCATGTCGCGTGCGAAATTGGCGACCGAATAGGCACGCGCATCGTGGACATCGCGCGCGGTACGCTTGCGCAGGTTTTCCATATCGGCAGCAAGCCGCAACAGCTGGTCCTTGAGGTCGCCGTTCTCGGCGCGCAATTTATCAAGCTCAGCCCAGTTGTTGGCATTTGCCTCCATCTCGTCGTCCTGAGCGAGGGCATATTCTTCAGCTTTGCGTGATTTGAGAAAATCATCGGCAGCGCGCTTCAGCGCATCGCGATCGCGCGGATTCTTCAGGTCGCGCTGGTCGAGATCGGGAGTGTCGTGATTTTTCTTGTCTTCAGCCATGTATCCTGTCCATTCATTATTCGTAAGTTGCGCTGGATATCGAGGTTTAGGCCATAAAAATCAAGTGCAAATGACTACCGTAGGAGCCGCGAGACGAGCTGGGCGGTGTAGTCTACCATCGGTACGATACGCGCATAATTCAGTCTTGTCGGGCCAATGACACCGAGTGCTCCGATGATTCGCTGTTCGGAATCGCGGTAGGGCGCGATAACCAGCGATGAGCCGGAAAGCGAAAACAGCTTGTTCTCCGAGCCGATGAAGATGCGCACCCCTGGTCCGGCTTCCGCCAGATCAAGCAGTTGCAGCGTGCCCTCCTTGGTTTCGAGATCATCGAAGAGGTGCCGCAAACGATCAAGATCTGCTTCGGCGCTCACCGATTCAAGCAGGTTACCCCGCCCGCGCACGATCAGCCGTGCCGGCTGGCCACCGCCATCGCCGCCCCAGATGGCGAGCCCCTGTTCGACCAGATGTTGCGAGAGGGCGTCAAGCGCCTGCTGGGTTTCTTCCTTCAGCCGGGCGATTTCCTGCCGCGCCTCGGTGATGGTGCGGCCTTGAATGTGTGCATTGAGGAAATTCGAGGCTTCTATCAATTGCGACGGCGTCACGCCAACCGGCAGATCGATGACGCGGTTTTCGACGTCACCGCTTTGCGTGACCAGCACGGCGAGAGCCCTTGTCGGTTCAAGCCTGACGAACTCGATATGCTTGAGCGCACCTTCCGCCTTGGCCGCGAGCACTAGTCCTGCCCCGCGCGACATGCCCGAAAGGATCTGGCTCGCCTGCGTCAGCACGCTTTCAGCCGATTGCGTTTCTCCGGCCCTGACCTGCGCCTCGATGGAATTGCGTTCGGACTTGGAAAGATCGCCAACTTCCATGAAGGCATCAACGAAGAAGCGCAGGCCGATCTGGGTCGGCAAGCGGCCGGCGGATATATGCGGTGCATAGACGAGGCCGAGATGCTCGAGATCGCTCATCACATTGCGGATCGTCGCCGGAGACAACGACACAGGCAGGATGCGCGACAGATTACGCGAACCCACCGGCTCGCCATCGCCGAGGTAACTCTCGACAATGCGCCGGAAAATATCGCGCGATCGCTGGTCGAGCGATTGCAATGTGTCCGGAACCACGGTCCTGTTCATCGTGCCTCAGCTTTTGCTTGTCAGACCTTGATATAAGCGTTCTCTGCGCAATCATCAAAGCCTTTGATCAAAGCCTTTGCTTCATCACCCCATCACGGTTAAAAGGCCCAGAACACATCAACAAGAGGTCTACCAATGCGTCACTCCAAGCGAGCCCCCGACGAAATGCGCGCCATTTCCTTTGAGCGTGGCGTTTCCAAACATGCCGAGGGCTCGTGCCTGGTCAAGTTCGGCGACACGCACGTCTTGTGCACTGCTAGCCTCGAGGAAAAAGTGCCAGGCTGGATGCGCAACACCGGCAAAGGCTGGGTGACGGCGGAATATGGCATGCTGCCGCGCTCGACTGGTGACCGCATGCGCCGTGAAGCTTCTTCGGGCAAGCAGGGCGGCCGCACACTGGAAATTCAGCGGTTGATCGCCCGTTCGCTGCGCGCGGTCGTTGACCTGCAGACGCTCGGCGAAGTGCAGATCACCGTGGATTGCGATGTCATTCAGGCTGACGGGGGCACCCGTACCGCAGCGATTACCGGCGGCTGGGTTGCGTTGCACGAATGCCTGCGCTGGATGGAAACACGCCAGATGCTCAAGGTGGAAAAGGTGCTGAAGGATCATGTCGCGGCCATTTCCTGCGGCATTTCCAATGGCACACCTGTAATCGATCTCGATTATCTTGAGGACTCGACCGCGCAGACCGACGCCAATTTCGTCATGACCGGCAAGGGTGGCATCGTCGAAGTACAGGGAACCGCCGAAGGCGAACCCTTCTCCGAAGAGGAATTGCTGTCGCTGATGGGCCTTGCCCGCAACGGCATCACCCGCTTGGTCTCCTTGCAGAAAATGGCCGTTAGCTAACGGGGTTTCACCATGCAGCCCTCGGGAATATTGGAAACAGCGCTCTATGTGACCGATGTCGAGACGGCTGCACGATTCTACGGCGATGTGCTCGGGCTTGAATGCATCCTGCGTGCGGGCGAAGAATCCGTGTTCTTCCGTTGCGGGCCGGGCGTGTTGATCCTGTTTAATGCCGAAAAACTCAAAGAACGCCCAAAAGATGGTTTGCCGATACCCTCCCATGGTGCCACCGGTCCGGGTCATGTCTGCTTTCGCGCGACACGGGATGAAATTACCGAATGGAAATCCCATCTTGAAGCGCATGGCGTTGCCATCGAAAGTGAATTCGACTGGCCGAATGGCGCGCATTCGCTGTATTTCCGCGATCCGTCGGGTAACTCGATCGAATTTGCTGAACCGAAATTATGGAATTTGAAATGAAGACACTCGAAAAGGGCAAGCTGCTTGTCGCCAGTCACAACCAGGGCAAGATCAAGGAAATGATCGACCTGCTCGGTCCGTTCGGCTTCGAAGTGGTCTCGGCCGGCGATCTGGGCCTGCCGGAGCCGGATGAAACCGGCACGACCTTTGAAGAGAACGCCTATATCAAGGCTTTCGCCGCTGCCAAGGCGACCGGTCTTGTGGCGCTTTCCGATGATTCCGGCCTCTGCGTCGATGCGCTTGGCGGCAATCCGGGTGTCCACACGGCCAATTGGGCGGAATTGCCCGATGGCAAGCGTGACTTTTCCCATGGCATGCAAAAGGTTGAAGCCGAACTCCAGCAAGCTGGTGCCAATGCGCCTGAAAATCGTAGCGGCCGCTTCGTTTCTGTCATTTGCCTTGCGTGGCCGGATGGCGAAGCCAATTATTATCGCGGCGAGGTGGAAGGTGAACTTGTCTGGCCGCCGCGCGGTACCGCCGGTTTCGGCTTCGACCCGGTGTTCAAGCCGGAAGGCCACGACGTGACGTTCGGCGAAATGACGGCAGAACAAAAGCATGGCTGGAAGCCTGGCGACAAGGACGCGCTGTCGCATCGCGCGCGCGCCTTCCAGCATTTTGCCAAAGATTGTCTGGACGCCGGATGAACCGGTCCGACAGAGGCGAGTCCGGATTCGGCGTCTATGTCCATTGGCCATTCTGCATGGCCAAATGCCCGTACTGCGACTTCAATTCGCATGTCAGGCACCAAACTGTTGATCAACCGCGCTTTGCCGCAGCCTTCGCACGTGAAATGGCAACGATGCGGACCCGTACCGGCCAACGCACTGTTTCAAGTATTTTTCTCGGCGGCGGGACGCCATCGCTGATGCAGCCGGAAACTGTGGCATCCGTTCTCAACGAGATTTCGCGCAATTGGCATGTGCCGGATGATATCGAGATCACGCTCGAAGCCAACCCGACGAGCGTTGAAGCCGACCGTTTCCGGGGTTACCGCGCCGCTGGTGTGAACCGCGTTTCGCTTGGCGTGCAGGCACTCAACGATGCCGATTTGCGTCGCCTCGGCCGGATGCACAATGTCAAGGAGGCGCTTGCCGCGATCAAATTGGCGCGGGAGATTTTTCCCCGGCTCTCGTTCGACCTGATCTACGCCCGGCCCGACCAGACGATTGCCGCATGGCGCGACGAGCTGGCGAAGGCCATCTCCTATGCCGCAGACCATCTGTCGCTCTATCAATTGACCATTGAAGAGGGGACGCCGTTCTATAACCTCTGGAAAGCCGGCAAACTGGTGACGCCCGATGGTGATCATGCAGCAATGCTTTATCAGGAGACGCAAGAGGTCACGGCACGGCATGGCCTGCCCGCCTACGAGATTTCCAATCATGCCGCGCCGGGCGCGGAGTCGCAGCATAATCTCGTCTATTGGCGCTACGGCGAATATGTCGGGATTGGGCCGGGGGCGCATGGGCGCTTCATTGAGAACGGCACGCGAGCCGTGACGATCACGGAGCGTCATCCGGAAACCTGGATGCAAAAGGTAGAAACCACAGGTCATGGGGTCGTCGAAGAAGAGTTTCTGACGCATGAGCAGGAGGGCGATGAATTCCTGCTCATGGGATTGCGTCTCGTCGAAGGTATCGACCTTTCCCGGTACGAGCGTCTGACCGGACACGGCGTCAAGGAGAGCCGCGTGATTTCCTTGGCCGAACAGGGTCTTATCGAATATATCGGCAACAGCCGCATCCGCACGACACCTGAAGGTGCAATCGTGCTCAATGCGGTCATCGCTGATCTCGCAGCTTAGGGAAGAGACTTGTCTGAAGGGGAAGCAAAGGAGCGGGACTACCAGATTGGCAGCGCGTCGTTCCGCGCCCGGCCGCTGGAGCCGGCGCTTTATATCGTGGCGACACCGATCGGCAATCTCGGCGACATGACCATTCGCGGGATCGAAACCTTGGCCGCTGCGGATATCATCGCTTGCGAGGACACGCGCGTCAGCCGCGTTTTACTCGATAGATATGGCATTTCGCGGCGTCCCTATGCCTATCACGAACACAATGCGGATATGGCAGGACCGAAGCTGATCGCAGCGCTGCTCGCGGGCAAAAGCGTGGCATTGATTTCCGATGCGGGCACTCCGCTGGTATCCGATCCGGGCGGACGTCTGGTGCCTGAAGCCAAGGCGGCAGGCGTTCGCGTCGTACCGATCCCCGGTGCATCGTCGGTTCTCGCTGCGCTCACGGCCTCTGGCCTGTTCAAGGATGCATTTTATTTTGCCGGCTTTCTTTCATCGAAACAGGGCCAGCGGCGCGCCAAGCTTGAACAATTGAAGTCGCTCGATGCCACATTGGTGTTCTTTGAATCGCCTAACCGGGCAGCAACGACACTAGCGGATATGGTCGAAGTATTCGGGCCGGAACGCCAGGCATCGCTGTGCCGCGAACTGACCAAGACCTATGAGACAATCGTCACCCTGCCACTCAGGGAGCTGGCTGCGGAATTCGACGGCGAAGATCGCATAAGGGGCGAGGTAGTGCTGGTCATCGCTTCTCCTCCGGAGGATGAGCACGTGCCACGAACCGATGATGACATCGATACGCTGCTGCGTGCACTCAGCCTTGAAATGTCGCCCGCCAAGGCCGCTGGCGAGGCCTCGCGCATGACCGGACGACCCAAAGGCGAGCTGTATCAACGGCTCTTGGCGATGAAATGACAGAGCTTGGCAAGCGCCACAAGGCCTACCGTCGCGGTCACTCCGCCGAACGCCTTGCTGCTCTTGCCCTGATGCTGAAAGGTTATCGCATCATCGGCCGCCGTTATCGCACGAAACTCGGAGAGATCGACCTGATCGCGCGGCGCAAAGATGTCGTGCTCATCGTCGAGGTCAAGGCTCGGACAACACTCGAGCAGGCGATGGATTCGGTCAACGTTCTGACCATGCGCCGTATCGAAGCCGCCGCTGACCTGTGGCTTGCCCGCCAACCAGACCATTCCCGCCTCTCCCTTCGCTTCGATCTTGTTGCTATCCTGCCATGGCGCTGGCCTGTGCACGTGCCCGCGGTGTTCACGAGCTGAGGAGGAATAGCGTGACGGCGCAACAACTTGACCTTGATAAGCTACGCAGAACGGCAATCGGGGGATGCATCAAGGCCTTGGTGGTATTGGTGCTCCTGGTGCATGTTCCCGCATGGACATTCCGCTTCTGGCAGGGGTGGCTTTATCTGGTTGTCTTCACGCTTTGCATGTTCTGGCTGACATTCTATTTTCTCAAGCACGATCCGGCGCTTGTTGCCAGCCGGCAGAAAGCCGGTGCGGGCGCCGAGCGCGAAACCTCGCAGAAATGGATTCAGGGCGCGGCCAGCGTGGTCGGCCTCCTGATGTACATCGTACCGGGCATAGAGCGGCATTTCACCGGACTGCCCTTGCCGGTTTGGCTCGTCGTCTTGGCTAACATCCTTGTTGTCGTCGGATTCTGGATCATGTTTCTGGCCTTACGTGAGAATGGACACGCGTCGAGCATCATCGAGGTGAAATCCGGCCAGAACGTTATCTCCAGCGGCCCATACGCCTTGGTGCGTCATCCCATGTACTCGGGCGCAGTGGTGCTTTTTCTGGCAACGCCTTTGGCGCTCGGCTCGCTATGGGCACTTCCCGTTGCAATCGCCTTGAGCGTGGTCATCGCCATACGGCTGCTCGATGAGGAGCGCTATCTGAAAACCAATCTCTCGGGGTATGACGCCTATTGTCGAAAGGTAAAGTCGCACCTCATCCCCGGTATCTGGTAAAATGCAACTGGCCGCCCTCGCATGAGGACAGCCAGTTGGATGTAGAGTTTTCTACTGTGCGGACATGTCCATGTACGCGACTTCCCAGACATGACCGTCGATGTCCTGGAAGCTGCATCCATACATGAAACCAAGATCCTGAATTGGCTTCCACGCATTGCCGCCTGCGCTAAGCGCCTTGGCCAGCATGTCGTCCACTTCCGCACGACTCCCGGCAGAAAGCGCGATCAGTACCTCCTGCGCCTTGGTGGCATCGCTGATATCGTTGTTGATGAAATCCCGAAACCGATCCTCCTCCATAAGCATCGCAAAGATGTTTTCCTCGATCACCATGCAGGCGGTCTTGTCGTCAGAAAAATCGGGATTGAAACTGAATCCCAAAGCGGCAAAAAAGGCCCGTGTAGCCTCAATGTTCTTGACTGGCAGGTTCACGAAAATCATGCGCATGGAAAATTATCTCCTCTTCGTTCAATGGCGTTCCTATAAAGGACGAACCGGAGTTCCGCGATCCGACATTCGTAGCAAGAAAAAAAATTACTTGCATTTGCTCGCTAACACGATAAATCTAGTCGTGTATCGATGCCTCGCGGATACGGACGATCAAGCATGTCGTGCTTTGCCTTCAGGAGGCGATGGCCGGGCGTGTGTCCCTTTGAGCGCATAGAATGCGAATCCGCTTGTTCCGGCATTTTCAGAAATTCCATGCTCACCCGCGACAATTGGCGCACTTCTGTTCCTTATAAAACGAAGGCGGATCAGGGATAATCCTCGGAACCATCGGGATACCCCTGTTTATGTCCATGCATTCCAGCCAGCTTTCGGTCTTTCCTGCCTTCTTCCGCGTGCGGAATGAAGTGCTTGTTGTGATTGGTAATGGCGAGGAAGCCTTGAACAAGGCGCGGCTTTTAGGCCAGACCAACGCTACCGTTCGGATAATCGCAGCGGAGCCTGAGCCTGAACTTGCCGCTTTCCTGCGTGACGGCAGCCACGAACACGTCGCAGAAAAATTTGCTCCCAAGCAACTGACCGGCGCAAAGCTGGTCTTCGTCGCCACTGGCGATGAAGACCAGGATGCGGAGATCGCTGATGAAGCGCGCCGCCAGCACATTCCAGTCAACGTCGTTGACCGCCCCGACCTTTGCGATTTCTACACGCCCGCCATCGTCAATCGCGCGCCGCTAGCCATTGCCATCGGTTCGGAAGGCACCGGCCCTGTGCTGACGCAGATGATCCGTGCCCGCATCGATGCCGCTTTCTCACCGCGGCTCGGCGATCTTGCGCGTCTTGCCAATGCCTATCGCCCTGTGGTGGAGAAGCTAGTCAAAAAAGGTCTGCCGCGCCGCCTGTTCTGGCGCTCGTTCTTTTCGGGCGATGTCGCCGGCAAGATTTACAACAATGACTTGACTGGCGCCCACCAGGCAGCAGCAGGTCTCCTCGATGACCAGGCGGCCCCGAAGGGCTACGTCTGGCTGGTCGGCGCGGGGCCCGGCGCCGAGGATCTTCTGACATTGCGCGCACACCGCGTCCTCATGGAGGCCGACGTCATCGTCTATGATGCGCTGGTGCCCGAAGCTGTGGTTGCCATGGGCCGCCGCGATGCAACCCGGCTCTCCGTGGGCAAGCGCAAGGGCTGCCACACCAAGAGCCAGAGCGAGATCAATGATCTGCTTGTCGCACTTGGACGTGAAGGCAAGCGTGTCGTTCGCCTGAAGTCAGGTGATCCTTTGATCTACGGCCGTGCAGGTGAAGAAATGGCCGCCTTGCGCGACGCCGGCATTGCCTTCGAAATCGTACCCGGCATCACCTCGGCCTTTGCCGCTGCAGCGGATATGCAGCTGCCTCTGACCCTGCGTGGTGTCGCATCCTCCCTCGTCTTCACCACGGGTCACGATATGGCGGGCGAAGTGCTGCCCGACTGGGCGCGCCTCGCTATTTCCGGCGCAACCATCGCCGTCTATATGGGCCGTAGCGTTGCTGCTTCTGTCGCCGGGCGGCTGATGCAGGCGGGACTGCACGCGGATACCGGCGTTGCCGTAATCGAAAATGCCGGCCGTGCAGACAGGCGCATGTTCCATGGCACGCTCAATGATTTGCCCGCGCTGGAACAGCGCGACGATCTTGACGGCCCGGTTATGGTGATTATCGGCGATGCGGTTGCAGGCTCTGCCATCGACAAGGCCGAACCTCTTTCCGCCAATGCAAAGAATTCCGTGGAGCAGCACCACCTTGAACCCAATGTTGCGTAACTGCGAAGGATGAAGATCATGAGCGTTAAAGTGTTGACTGCAAACCGCCTGACCGATGGCGAAGTTGTGTGGCTCGGCGCCAATGGCGAGTGGCTGGAACATATCGATGGAGCGCTGATCGCGCGACACGCGGAGGCGGTCAATGCGCTCGAGGAAGCTGGCAAGTCCGCGATCAAGTCCAACCTTGTCATCGACGTGAATGTCATCGACGTCGAAGAACGCGGTACAGATCTTTATCCAGTCCGTCTGCGCGAGCGCATCCGTCAGCTCGGACCCACCATTCGTCTTGACCTCGGCAAACAGGCTGAAAAGCCCAAAGCTGCCTGACCTGAAAATCGAAAGACCGCAGTATGTATCGTTATGATGAGTTTGATCACGCGTTCGTCTCTGCTCGCGTTGAACAGTTCAAAGATCAGGTGGAGCGCCGTCTCGCTGGCGAACTGACTGAAGAGCAGTTCCGGCCGCTGCGGCTGATGAATGGCGTCTATCTGCAGTTGCACGCTTATATGCTTCGTGTTGCGGTGCCTTACGGCACGCTGTCCAGCCGCCAGATGCACAAGCTCGCTCATATCGCCCGCCGCTACGATCGCGGCTATGGCCACTTCACCACGCGCCAGAACATCCAGTACAATTGGCCTGCGCTCAAGGATATTCCTGCAGTTCTCGACGAACTCGCCTCGGTGGAAATGCACGCGCTGCAGACCTCGGGCAATTGCATTCGTAACGTGACCGCCGATCATTTTGCCGGTGCCGCTGCGGATGAGGTCGGGGATCCACGCCCTTATGCCGAGATCCTTCGCCAGTGGTCCTCGATGCATCCGGAATTCTCCTATCTGCCGCGGAAGTTCAAGATCGCCGTGACAGGCGCTGACCGCGATCGTGCCGCGATCCAGGTTCATGACATCGGTCTGCATCTGAAGAAGAACGAAGCCGGTGAACTCGGCTTTGCTGTCTATGTCGGCGGTGGCCAGGGCCGCACGCCGATGGTCGCCAAGAAAATCCGCGATTTTCTGCCCGTCGAGGATTTGCTGACCTACACGACAGCCATCGTGCGTGTTTACAATCTTAATGGACGCAGGGATAACAAGTACAAGGCGCGTATCAAGATCCTCGTGCATGAGACCGGTACCGAAGAAATCACCCGCCAGATCGAGGCCGAATGGCAGGCGATCAAGGAGACCGATCTCAAACTGCCACAGCAGGACGTCGATGCCATCGATACCTACTTCGCGCCGCCAAATCTGGTCCAGCGTCCCGAAGGCTGGTCTGGGCTCGCGGCCGCGCGCAAGGCCGATCATGCATTCTCCGCCTGGGTCGACCAGAACGTAACGCCGCACAAGAATCCCGACTACGGCGTCGTGACCATTTCGCTGAAGCCAATCGGCGGTATTCCGGGCGATGCCACCGACGCACAGATGGATCTGGTTGCTGATATCGCCGAGAAATTCTCCTATGACGAGATTCGCGTTAGCCATGAGCAGAACCTCGTTCTGCCGCACGTGGCCATCGCCGATCTGCGCATTGTTTACGATCTACTTTTGACGGATGGTTTGGCAACGGCCAATGCCGGCTTGATCACCGATATTATCTCCTGCCCCGGTCTCGACTATTGTGCTCTGGCGACAGCGCGTTCGATCCCCGTTGCGCAGCGCATTTCCGAACGCTTCGGCGATCCAGAGCGTCAGGCAGATATCGGCGAACTCAAGCTGAAGATTTCCGGGTGCATCAACGCCTGCGGCCACCACCATGTCGGCCACATCGGCATCCTCGGCGTCGAGAAGAAGGGTGAAGAGCTCTATCAGATCTCTCTCGGTGGATCGGGTGACGAGATTTGCACGATCGGTGACATCACCGGCCGCGGCTTTTCCTCGGAAGAAATCGTCGATGCAATCGAGACGATCGTCGATCGTTATCTCGAAATCAGAACCGACAAGGAAGAGACCTTCCTTGCCACCTACCGGCGCGTGGGCGCAGCACCGTTCAAGGATGCGCTCTATAGCGAGGTTGCAAATGCTGCTTGAAATCAATGATCAGACCGTGGCGGATGAGGCGCGCGCGCTTCAGGCCCGCTACGGCAATCTCGAGCCGATGGATGTCATCGAGCTTGCGGTCGATCACCTCTTCAACGAGGAGATCGCCGTTGTTTCCTCTTTCGGCGCTGACAGCGCAGTGATGCTGCACATGATCGCGCAGATCGACCGCGCAACGCCGGTGCTTTTCCTTGAGACCGGCAAGCATTTTCCGGCAACGCTGCGCTACCGCGACCAGCTCATCACCGAGCTCGGCATGACGGATGTGCATGATATCCATCCGTTGAAGCAGAGCCTCAAGGATGAGGACCCGTTCGGCGCACTGTCGATGACCAACAAGGATCGCTGCTGCTATATCCGCAAGGTCGAGCCGATGGCCCGTGCCGTCGCGCCCTACCGCGCATGGATGACCGGCCGCAAGCAATTCCAGGCATCGACACGTACGGCACTGCCCGTGTTTGAGTCTGTGGGCGCGCGCGTCCGCATCAACCCGCTTGCGCACTGGACCTCGTCCGACCTTAAGTCGTATATGGCCGCGCATGATCTGCCGCCGCACCCGCTGGTCGCCGAAGGCTACCGCTCGATCGGCTGCATGCCCTGCACCGCGCCGGTCAAGGACGGCGAAGACGATCGCGCTGGCCGCTGGGCTGGCTCCGACAAGACAGAGTGCGGCATTCACCTGACCGGACTTACCGACGAACTGAGCAACATCTCGCTGACGGATTCGAGTTTATGAGTGACATTGAACAACCTGCGGGTGAGCTTTGGGGCCGCGAAGGGTTCCGTGAGGATCCCTACGTTACAGCCCAAACGCTGGAGGAAGCCGGTGATGCACCTGCTGTGATCCTGCCGCTGGGCGCATGGCTCGGTCTCACCGAAGAGACCCGCAATGCCTCCAATCGCAAGATCGGCGTTCTGGTCGCGCCGGGTGAAAGCATTGAGCCGCTATTGCCAATACTGGATTCAATCCCGGTGATTGCGCTGCAGTTTCCGGCATTCAACGATGGGCGGTCCTATTCGAAGGCCGAACTGATCAAGAACCAGCATCATTTCAAGGGTGAGTTACGCGCCGTTGGGGATGTTTTGATCGATCAGGTCGCCTATATGCTGCGCACCGGCTTCGACACGATGAAGGTCAACCACGCGGTGACACTGAACCGTCTTGCCGGTCATAATCTTCACGATGTTCCCGGTTACTACCAGCCGGGACGAGGCTCACACACAGTGTCCGGCACTTATAGCTGGCGCCGCGTTCCCGGGGCGTGAAACTCCACAAAGAACTCGAATTCGTTATCCAGAAGGCACTTTTATGTCCGAATTGATTGAAACAGACGTGGTTATTGTTGGCGCCGGCCCGGTCGGCCTCTTTGCCGTGTTCGAGCTTGGTTTGCTCGATCTGCGCGCCCATGTGATCGATATTCTCGATCGTCCCGGCGGCCAGTGCGCCGAGCTTTATCCGGAAAAGCCGATCTATGATATTCCCGGTTTGCCCGAAGTCACCGGACAGGATCTCACCACCAATCTCTTGAAGCAGATCGCACCTTTCGATCCGCAGTTCCATTTTTCTACCATGGTCACCGCACTTCAAAAGCTGGAAGACGGACGTTTCCGCGTCGAGACCGATGCGGACGAGGTTTTCATCACCAAGGTCATCGTCGTCGCGGCTGGTGGCGGTTCCTTCCAGCCCAAGCGCCCGCCCGTGCCGGAAATCGAGCTCTATGAGGGCGTCAGCGTTCACTATGCTGTGCGCAAGATCGAGGCTTTCCGCGGCCACGACGTGGTTATCGTCGGCGGCGGCGATAGCGCCCTCGACTGGACGCTCAACCTCGAACCGGTTGCCAAATCGGTGACCCTCGTGCATCGCCGGCCCGAGTTTCGCGCCGCGCCCGACAGCGTCAACAAGATGTGGGCACTGGAGAAGGACGGACGCGTCAAGTTCCGCATGGGACAGGTCAGCGGTCTGGAAGGCGCAGACGGCCAATTGTCCAAGGTCATCCTCAAGGGCGCCGAGGGCGAAGAAATCCTCGATGCCGGGCGTCTGCTGCCATTCTTCGGCCTGACGATGAAGCTCGGTCCGATTGCCGATTGGGGCCTCAATCTCGATCAGAACCTGATCGCCGTCGATACGGAGAAATTCGAGACTTCCGAGCCAGGTATCTTCGCGATTGGCGATATCAATACCTACCCCGGCAAGTTGAAGCTGATCCTCTCCGGTTTCCATGAAGCCGCGCTGATGAGCCAGGCGGCCAAACGCATTGTTTCGCCAGGCGAACGGATCATCTTCCAGTACACAACGTCATCCACCTCCCTGCAGAAGAAACTGAAGGCGGCATAGGTAACAACCCTGATGAGCTCAGAGTCCCTCTATATCCACGTCACCGATCAGCACGGCAAGCGCCATACGCTGGAGGCCCTTGAGGGCTTCCGCGTCATGGAAGTCATTCGCGATTGGGGGCTCGACATCAAGGCGGAATGCGGCGGCGCCTGCGCCTGCGGTACATGCCATGTCTATGTCGATCAGGATTGGTCAGAAAAGCTCTTTGAGCCGCTTGACGAGGAAGTCGACCAGCTCGACGTGACCTTTCACGTCGAGGACAATTCTCGTCTTTCCTGCCAGCTCATAATGACTGCAGAGCTCAATGGTCTCGAAATCACCCTGGCTCCCGACACCCAGCGGGAGAGCGTCGCAGCCTAGATTACAACGACGCGGGCGCCAACCGGCACCCGCGCATACAGGTCCATGACGTGTTCGTTGACCATGCGGATGCAGCCATTCGATACGGCGCGTCCTATCGTCCACGGCTCGGTCGTTCCGTGGATGCGATAATGCGTGTCGCGTCCATTGCGATAAAGATAAAGCGCGCGAGCACCTAGCGGATTGTGTGGACCGCCTGCGACACCCCCGGCGTAGCGCGCATATTTTTCCGGTTGACGCCTGATCATACCGTTCGTCGGGATCCACCGTGGCCATTTCGCCTTGCGGCCGACTTTCGCGACGCCATGGAAGACCCGGCCAGCGCGTCCGACCCCAACGCCATAACGCCGCGCGGTGAAGCTGTCTTCGATCAGGTAAAGGAACCGGCCACGAGGGTCGATCACCACTGTGCCCGGCGCATAGGATGAATCGTACGATACATATTGTGGGCTGAATACCGGATTGATGACAACGATTTTCTTCTTCTTTGGCGCCGCCAGTGCAGCCTGCGGCGCCAGCGCAGCTGCAAGTATACCGGTAAGAACACCGCGCCGTGTCAGCATATCAAACCCCAAGTTTTCTGCTGTCCATCCTTTGGACACTACTCGCTCAAGGGGATTTTGTCCGAGAATTACTTATTGATGGTTTACGCGATTTCAACTTTCCGTGAATAAACAACAGGATAGGCTTGGCAATCTAGAGAACCTCACGGCAGGCGCGCGACGCGTTCGGTCAAAAGATCGAAGAAGCCTTCATCGTCGACATGGCGGATATAAAGCGCGTTCTTGGGGCGATCGGTCACGCCCCACCAATCGACAACGGTCATGCCGAGCGTCAAGTCGTTTGTGGCGTCGACGACGACGTTGCAATGCCTGCCTCGGTAGAGCTCCGGTTTCATCACGTAGGCGATGACATTCGGATCATGCAGCGGACCGCCATCCCGGCCGTACTTTTCCTCGTCAAACCGTTCGAAGAATTCCAGAAGCGCAACGGAGGCGTCACCGGCCTTTGTCCCCATTGCCCGAAAACGCTCGATACGCTTGGCGGTAGTCAGCGTCTTGTGGGTTACGTCGAGTGGCAGGATGACCACGGGAACGCCCGACCGGAGCACGATCTGCGCCGCGTGCGGATCCACATAGATATTGAACTCCGCCGTCGGTGTAATGTTGCCGCCTTCGAAGAACCCGCCGCCCATGAGCACGATTTCCTGGATACGGGGTGCAAGCTCCGGGGCGCGAATCAAGACTTGTGCAATGTTCGTGAGGGGTCCAAGTGCGCATAGCGTAACACTTCCCGTTTCCTCCTTGCGTAAAGTCTCGATGATGAAATCAACCGCGTGCTTATCTTGCAGCAGCATCGCCGGTTCCGGCAGATCAGGGCCGTCGAGCCCCGTCTTTCCGTGCACGTGTTCAGCCGTGACCAGCGGGCGCATCAAAGGGCGATCGGCGCCGGCGAAGACTCGCGCGTCAGGACGGCCGGCAAGCTCGCAGATCTTCCGTGCGTTCAATTCGGTCAAAGCCAGTGACACATTGCCGGCTACAACCGTCACTCCGAGGACTTCCAGTTCCGGGCTGGCAAATGCTAGAAGGATTGCGAGAGCGTCGTCTTGGCCGGGATCCGTATCGATTATGATTTTACGCGTCATTTCTTACTTTCTTTAGGCCTTAAATCGGCACTCTCTTGAAGTCTGCAGTTCAATCGCCATATCAATGAACAGAAGTGAAATGCCTTAACATCACGGGTTTTGCTTTTAGGTCGCTTTTCTCAAGGACTGCACAAATGACACGAATGACACCGTTTTCAAGCCCCTTGTTGCTTGGTTTCGATTCGATGGAAAAGACGCTGGAGCGTATCGCCAAGTCCGGCGACGGCTATCCGCCTTATAATATCGAGCGTATCCGCGGCAACAATGACCGTGAACAGCTTCGAATTATTCTCGCCGTTGCGGGTTTTTCCAATGACGATCTCGAAGTGACCACGGAAGACAATCAGTTGATCATTCGCGGCAGGCAGGCCGAAGAAGAGACCCGCGAATATCTGCATCGTGGTATTGCCGCACGTCAGTTCCAGCGCATCTTCGTTCTTGCCGATGGAATGCGCGTCAGCGCCGCCACTTTGAAGAATGGGCTTCTGTCGATCGATCTCGACCGGCCGGAACCCGAACGATTGGTCAAACGCATTAACATTGCGGTTCAGGACTAGTCGTAGCTCTAACTGGACAGGGCCTAAGAAAGGACTGTCCGAACATGGAGGCTATTATGCAAACTACCGATCACAAGAATCTCCTGACCGAGCTTGAATTTGCGCGCCTTGGCGCTGGCCAGGTGGCTTACATGCGCAAGGTCAAAACCGATGACCTCGCCACCAGCTTTCCGGCACTCCCGCCGATGACGCCGGGCGTCGAGCTTTGGGCGCTTTTTGCGGCCAATGGCGAGCCGATCGTGCTTTCCGATGAACGCGACAATGTGCTTGTCGGCGCGCAGGAACACGAATTGCGCACCGTGATGCTGCAGTAGTCAATCAAAGCGCGTGGTTCGGCGGCTTGCCGAGCCACGCATCTGCATACGCTAGCGCGGCAACGCGCCGCGAACTTTGAGCTCCATTCCCCTTTGCGCCGGCGACAAAAGGCATTAAACAGCATCTGTTGCCCGCTTGCATTTTAGGAGAGCTCGATGACAATCATCAAGCCAAAACTCGTCACCGTTTTCGGAGGCTCCGGCTTTATCGGTCGTCATGTCGTGCGTGCGCTGACCAAGCGTGGCTACCGCGTTCGCGTTGCCGTCAGACGCCCTGATCTCGCATTCGATCTGCAGCCGCTTGGCGGCGTTGGCCAGATCCAGGCCGTACAGGCAAATCTGCGTAACCGCGCTTCGGTCGATCGTGCGGTTGCCGGTTGCGACCATGTGATCAATCTCGTCGGGCTGCTGTTCGAAGGCGGCAAGCAGAAGTTCAGCGTGGTGCATGATTTCGGTGCCCGCGCGGTCGCGGAATCGGCCCGTGCGGCGGGCGTCCCCCTGACACATATGTCGGCGATTGGCGCCGATGCCCGTTCTCATTCCGCCTATGCCAGCACCAAAGGCCGCGCCGAGGCAGCCGTGCACGATACGCTACCGGACGCCATCATCATTCGCCCGTCCATCGTCTTCGGGCCTGAAGACGATTTCTTCAACAAATTTGCCGGCATGGCGCGCATTTCGCCTTTCCTGCCGCTGATTGGCGGCGGCCACACCAGGTTCCAGCCGGTCTATGTCGGTGATGTCGCCGAAGTCTTTGCACGTTCGGTCGATGGCACTCTCAAGCCAGGCGAAATCTACGAACTTGGCGGCGCAGAAGTCCTGACGTTCAAGCAATGCCTCGAGGAAGTGCTGCGTGTCACTGGCCGCAAGCGCATGTTCGTATCGATCCCGTTCTGGATCGCCAGAATTCAGGGCTCTATCCTTGGCTATCTGCCAAAGCCACCACTGACAAAGGATCAAGTCTTGCTCCTGCAGCACGATAATGTGGTGTCGCGCGCAGCAAAAGAAGAGGGCCGCACCCTCGAAGGGCTTGGAATCCGGCCGCAGACGATCGAGACCATCCTGCCGTCATATCTCTGGCGTTTCCGGAGCCACGGACAATATTCCAGCCAGACACCCGCTTAATTTAGGGATGAAAGTTGCCGCCTGCACCCTCCCCCTTGTGGGGAGGGAGGCTGCGCAGCAGCAGGGAGGGGTCCTTTTACGCCACTAACATCCTGCCGACCCGCTCTGGCATTTAAGAATCCCCTCCCCGGACCTGCGGTCCGTCCCTCCCCACAAGGGGGAGGGTAAAGAGCAGTGCTTCCTTACCGCATCAAAATCAGCGCGACCAATCCGAGCGTCCCAACGACCAGCCGCCACCATGCGAACAATGCAAAACCGTGACGCGAGACATAGTCCAGCAAATACCGGACGACGAAGACGCCTGATATGAATGCCGCGATAAAGCCGATAATGATCAACGACGCATCGTTCAAGGTCAGTATGTGGCGGTTCTTGAAGAGATCGTAGGCGAAGGCGCCGGCCATTGTCGGCATTGCCAGGAAAAATGAAAATTCGGCTGCCGAGCGCTTGTCAGTTCCGAGCAGCAGCGCTCCGACGATCGTCGCACCAGAACGCGACGTACCGGGAATCATGGCAAAGCACTGGATCAGGCCGATCTTGAAGCAGAGACCCAGCGGAAAATCCATGACATTGGTATAGCGCGGCTTCAGTTCGACCCGGTCGACCCAAAGCAAGATCAGCCCGCCGATGATGAGCATCACGCAGATCAGCATGGGCGATTCGAACAGTACGGTCTTGATGATGTCATGGGCGAGCGCCCCGATAACCGCAGCAGGGAGGAACGCGATAAGGACGCCTGTAACGAAACGGCGCGCTTTCGGATCGGTTGGAAGATCGCGCGCAATATTCACGAGTCGGCCGAAATAGACGCTCAGGATCGCCAGAATCGCGCCGAGCTGTATCAACACCTCGAACGTCTTGCCATTGGATTCGAAGCCGAGGAAATGCCCCGCGAGCAACAGATGCCCCGTTGACGACACCGGCAGGAATTCGGTTATTCCCTCCAGCAAGCCAAGAAAGGCCGCTTCGACAATCGTCTGTGTTTCCATAATTACCGCTTTCTTGATGGATGCCGGCTGGGAGATAACCGGCTGTTGGTGAAATCCTGTTTACTTGTCTCGTGCTAAGGTTGCGCCTATAGGTTTGGCGCAGGTCCGACGCGGCTGTCGCGAGACGACGGTGCGGATAAAATACCAGTTTGAAAGATTTACCAATCTGCCATGTTGACGCTCTTCCATCATCCCATGTCCACCGGCTCGCGCTACACCCGGCTTATCCTCAATGAATATGACATTGAAGTGGAGCTGATCGAAGAAAACAGCTGGGCACGGCGCAAGGAGTTTCTGGCGCTCAACCCGGCGGGGACCCTGCCGGTGCTTCTGGCCGAAGGCGATGTTCCGGTTTCAGGGGCTTCCGTAATCGCCGAATATATCGACGAAACACGCGGCGCGCTAAAGCGCAGCCGCCGGTTGTTTCCTGAAGATTCGCTCAACCGCGCCGAAGTGCGACGGCTGGTCGACTGGTTCCTTACGAAGCTGGAAAATGAAGTGACCCGGCATATGGCTCGCGAACGCATTTTCAAACTGCACATGACCGCCGAACAGGGTGGCGGAGCGCCGGATTCAGGCGCTATCCGTGCGGCCCGGACAAATATCACCCAGCATATGAAATATATCGACTGGCTGACGGCAACGCGCAACTGGCTGGCCGGACCGGCGCCGAGCTATGCAGACATGTCAGCCGCCGCTTCGATCTCGATTCTCGACTATCTTGGCGAAATCAAATGGGGCGAATATAAAGCGGCGCGCGACTGGTACACGCGGATGAAATCGCGTCCTTCGTTCCGGCCATTGCTGTCGGATCGGGTGCGCGGCTTGCCGCCATCGTCGCATTATGGCGATCTGGATTTTTGATAGCACCTACTTATCTCCCCCCTTGTGGGGGAGAGATATATCGGCGCATGCACAAGGTTCATGCAGGATGAACTCAAACCAACAACAGCGGCTGAAGCAGTTCATCCTTGAGGAATCGCGTGCGGCCGGCTTCGATCTGGTCGCCATCACCGGGCCGGATGCTATCCCACGCGCCGAAGAGCGCTTGCGCCAATATCTGGCGCTCGGACGCCACGCCAGCATGGACTGGATGCAGGAAACGGAAAAGCGCCGCGCCAGTCCGCACAATCTGTGGCCGGAGGTGCGTTCGATCATCGTGCTTGCCATGAATTACGGGCCGGACAGTGATCCCATGGCAATCATCAAGCACAAGGACAGGGCCGCGATTTCAGTCTATGCACAGAACCGCGACTATCATGACATCATCAAGGGCAAGCTCAAAGGCGTCGCCAGCCGTTTCGCCTCCCGCGCTGCGGGCGAAGATTTGAAAGTCTTCGTGGATACTGCACCGGTCATGGAAAAGCCGCTAGC
This sequence comes from Phyllobacterium trifolii, assembly GCF_014192095.1. Classification (GTDB taxonomy): domain Bacteria; phylum Pseudomonadota; class Alphaproteobacteria; order Rhizobiales; family Rhizobiaceae; genus Phyllobacterium; species Phyllobacterium trifolii. Next base: position 11,535 of record NZ_JACHXN010000014.1, on the reverse strand, counting down.
CGAAGCCGCCGGCCTCGGCTGGCAGGGCAAGCACACCAATCTCGTCAGCCGCAGTCATGGCTCGTGGCTGTTTCTCGGTACGATCTTCACCACGGCGGAATTACCGCCCGATGAACGTGAGGCAGATCATTGTGGCTCGTGCCACGCCTGCCTCGACGTGTGCCCGACCAATGCGTTCCCGGCGCCCTATCAGCTCGATGCAGGACGCTGCATCTCGTATCTCACCATCGAGCACAAGGAGCCCATCCCGTTCGAATTTCGCAAGGCGATGGGCAACCGCATTTATGGCTGCGACGATTGTCTCGCCGTCTGCCCGTGGAACAAATTTGCCGAGACCGCTCGTGAGACCAAGCTTCAGGCGCGCGACGACCTGAAATCGCCGTCGCTCGCGTCGCTTCTGATGTTGGACGACGCGGCATTTCGCACGATGTTCTCGGGGTCACCGATCAAGCGCATCGGCCGGGACCGTTTCATACGCAATGTGCTTATCGCCAGCGGCAATTCCGGCGACCCGGGCCTGATCGAAACGGTCAAAACGCATCTCGCCGATTCCTCGCCACTTGTGCGCGGTGCCGCCGTGTGGGCCTTGAGTGAACTGATGGATGAAGACCGGTTCGCAGCCCTGCCCATGCACGGAGCCGCGCAGGAAAATGACGCGAGCGTCTTGACCGAGTGGCACAAAGCCGCGAAAAATCAATAATGAACATTTTTCTCTTCGGTGCCGGATATTCGGCGCGTGCCTTTGCCAAAGTCATTGATGGTCAAGCGGATTTCATCGGCGGGACGACGCGCGATAGCGCCAAATTTTCTGACCTCAAGAAGGATGGCATCACGCCGTTCCTGTTTCATGGCACCCACGCCTCGCAGGAGATTGTCGATGTCCTCGCCGGTGTCACGCATCTCGTCATCTCGACGTCACCCGGGCAGAGCGGCGATCCGGTGCTGGCACAATTTGGCAAGACCATTCGGCACGCCATGCCCAAGCTGCAATGGATCGGCTATCTTTCCACCGTCGGCGTCTATGGTAATCATGGCGGTGCATGGGTCGACGAGAATACGCCATGCCACCCGCTTTCTGCCCGTTCCACCGAACGTGTCGCTGCCGAGCAGGGCTGGCAGCAACTGGCGGATGAGCGCGGCGTTCCGCTCGCTATCCTGAGACTTGCCGGCATTTATGGGCCGGGCCGCAACGCTTTCGTCAATCTCGCCAACGGCAGCGCGCGCCGTCTGAACAAGACAGGGCAGGTGTTCAACCGTATCCACGTCGATGATATTGCCGGCGCTCTGGTTTTTCTCAGCCTGCGCAATGAGGCCGGCATTTTCAACATAACCGATGACGAACCGGCACCGCCGCAGGATGTCGTCGCCTATGCGGCGGAACTGATGGGCCTCGAACCCCCGGAAGAGACTGATTTCGATACAGCGCCGCTGACGCCGATGGCGCGCTCGTTCTACGGCGAGAACAAACGCGTTTCCAATAAACGCATCAAGGCGCTCGGCTTTTCATTCCGCTATCCCGACTACGGCACCGCCTTCGCGACCATGTGGCGCGATGGAACTTGGAAATAGTGCGGCCCGCTACCCTCCCCCTTGTGGGGAGGGACGGAGCGCAGCGACGGGGAGGGGTCTTTCTTTCGCAACAGCCGAAGTCTCAAAACCCCTCCCGGCTGCTTTGCAGCCACCCTCCCCACAAGGGGGAGGGTAAAGGACTGCGCATTGGAAGTCCGTCAGGGTGGATTGGCAAAGGTCTCTAGAACCGCGTTATCACGTTGATCCCCAATCCCTCGAAGCGATCCATCGCCATCAGCGCGGCGGGGGCATCATCCAGCGTGATCTCCTTGCCGATCAGCTTTTGCGGCTGCAGTTTCTCCGTTTCAAGCATGTCCATCAGCGCCTTGTAGCGGAATGCCTGCATGCCGTGACTGCCATAGATCTCGAGCTCATGCGCGATGACCTTGTCCATCGGGATCGGCGGATGCGCGTGGTCGCCAAGCATCAGCCCCACCTGCACGTGGCGGCCGCGGCGGCGCAGATTGGCAATGGAGTTGAAACAGGTCGAAGGATGGCCGAGCGCATCTATAGAGACATGCGCACCGCCCTTGGTGATTTCCCGCACCGCACCGATCACATCCTGCCTCTCGCGGCCATTTATCGTCGCAACGGCGCCAAGCTCACGGGCGAAGGCAAGTTTCTCTTCGGTCAGGTCGATGGCGATAACATTGGCACCCATCGCCGTCGCGATCATGATCGCCGAAAGACCAATGCCGCCGCAGCCATGCACCGCTACCCATTCACCCGGCTTGACCCTTGCCTGATCGACGACAGCGCGAAACGAGGTAACGAAGCGGCAGCCGAGGCTTGCCGCCGTGGCAAAATCCAGCGTATCGGGCAGCGCGACAAGATTGGTATCGGCAAAATCCACCGCAACATATTCCGCGAAGGAACCCCAGGCAGTGAACCCAGGCTGGAACTGGTTTTCACACACCTGATGGTTGCCGGAATTGCACTCGAAACAATGGCCGCAGCCGCCGACGAAGGGCACGGTGACGCGCTGACCGATCTTCCATTGCGTCACGTGCTTGCCGACAGCCTGCACGGTCCCGGCCAGTTCGTGTCCCGGCACATGCGGCAGGACGATATCGGCATCGTGCCCCATCCAGCCATGCCAGTCGCTGCGGCACAGGCCAGTCGCCTCGACCTTGATGACCACGCCCCTTGCCGCTGGCGAGGGGTCATCTACTGTCCGCACATCGGGCGTCTCGCCGAATTGCTCGAAAATGACAGCTCTCATGGGACGCTCCGTTCGATTCGCAGTTGTTCACCGCGCCATATTGCGACTTTGCAGCGAATCTGGCCATCATAAAGCCCGGATCGGCGACTCAATTTATCGCGGTCACTTGTGGGAATGGCAAATCATGAAATCGAAACCCTTGTTGCGTCTCGCGCTCGGCTTGCTCATTTCGTTCACCAGCGCCGTCGATGCCGTGGCGGTCGACGGTCCCGCCAAGCAATTGTTCGGGGCGCAGACCTTGCCCACCGTCGGCAAGGCGCAATCCGTGGGTTTCTATGCCAAGGGCTGCCTGGCCGGTGGCGTCGCCCTTCCGACGGACGGTCCGACCTGGCAGGTCATGCGCCTGTCGCGCAATCGCCGCTGGGGCAATCCCTACATGATCAGCCTGATCGAAAGACTGTCTCGCGACGCCGCCGTCAAGGCGAATTGGAATGGATTGCTGATCGGCGATATCTCGCAGCCGCGCGGTGGACCGATGATCACCGGCCATGCGTCGCACCAGATTGGCCTCGATGCCGATATCTGGCTGACGCCGATGCCGAAGAGACGCTTCACCGACCAAGAGCGGGAGACGGTTTCTGCAACCTCGATGCTCAAGGGCGATACACTCTACGTCGATCCGCAAAAATGGACCGCCTCGCGCACGGCCCTGTTGAAGACAGCCGCAACCTATCCGGAAGTCGAGCGTATATTCGTCCATCCCGGCATCAAGAAGCAACTCTGCGATACGGTACAGGGTGATCGCAGCTGGCTCGCCAAAGTTAGACCCTATTGGGGCCACTTCTACCACTTCCATATCCGAATAAAATGCCAGCCGGGTTCACCCAATTGCACGCCGCAACAACCGACGGGCAGTGACGATGGATGCGGCAAGCCCCTCGCATGGTGGTTTACCGATGAACCGTGGAGAAAGGCGCCGCCACCGAAGAAGCCGGTCAAGCCAAAGGTCATGATGCTGTCTGCTCTGCCGAAGCAGTGCGCGCAGGTGCTGGAGGCGCCCGGCCCGAAATCTGTCGAGGAAGTGACCTACGGCGTCCGTGGCAAGGCGGCCCAGCCCGCGTCCGTCGGAAATCCGCCTGCGTCGGTCGCAGAACCTGACGACGAAGAGGCGCCCGACAACCTACCGGTTCAGGGCCAATAGGCGCTGCAACCGCTGTTTGCAGCCAAGGTCTTTTTTCGTCCCGGTCTTTTCATGCCGTCATGAATTGAGTATAGGGTTTCAATCGATTTAGGGTTGGACCCGATACAGAGTTTTCATGACACAGCCATTTCGCCTCGCGCTGATAGCGCATGATCAGAAAAAGGACGACATGGTGGATTTTGCTCGCACCTATGAAAGGTTGCTTGCACCTTGCACGATCGTTGCCACGGGCACGACAGGCGGGCTCGTTCAGGAAGCTTGTCCTTCACTGACCATCACGCGAGTCAAGAGCGGACCGCTCGGCGGCGACCAGCAGATCGGTGCGTTGATTGCCGAGGGAAAGATCGACGGATTGATTTTCTTTGTCGACCCGCTGTCTCCCATGCCGCATGATGTCGACGTCAAGGCGCTGATGCGGCTCGCAAGCGTCTACGATATTCCGATGGCCTTGAACCGGGCGACTGCCGAGGTTCTGGTGCAAAAGCGAGGTTTGCTGCGCGATGACGCAGCGGAAAATACATTAGGGAAGCGATAATGGTTACACAGGCAGATACCGACCACATCATGAAGTTTCCGATCCTGGTTGGTGACATCGGTGGTACCAATGCGCGATTTGCCATTCTGGTCGACGCCTATGCGGATCCGAAGGAATTTCCGGTTCTGCAGACAGCCGATTATCCGACCATCGACGAGGCGATCCAGAACGCCATTCTAGACCACACCTCGATCCAGCCGCGTTCGGCGGTCCTGGCCATCGCAGGACCGGTGGAAGGCGACGAAATCGATCTCACCAATTGCGCCTGGGTGGTCAAGCCGCACCAGATGATGGAGACGCTCGGCCTGCGCGACATTACCGTGCTCAACGATTTCGAGGCGCAGGCGCTCGCTGTGGTCTCGCTAGAACCCAAGCATCTGGAAAAACTTGGCGGTGGTGCAGGCGATCCGCATGGCAGCCGCGCCGTGCTCGGACCCGGCACCGGCCTTGGGGTGGCAGGCATGGTCCGCGCACGCTCAAGCTGGGTTCCGGTTCCGGGAGAAGGCGGCCACGTGGATATGGGGCCCCGCACGCCGCGCGATCTCGAAATCTTTCCGCATCTCGAGCATATCGAGGGGCGCATCTCTGGCGAACAGCTGCTCTGCGGCCGTGGCCTGCAGAATATCTATCGCGCGATCTGCAAGGTTGCAGGCACCGATGCGACACTGCAGACGCCCGCCGACATCACTTCGGCCGGCCTTTCCGGAGAATCTGCGGAAGCCAAGGAAACGCTGGCGTTGTTCGTGACCTATCTCGGCCGGCTTGCCGGTGATTTCGCCCTGACATTCATGGCCCGCGGCGGCGTTTACCTTGCCGGCGGCATCGTCCAGAAGATCATCGAGCCATTGAAGGATCCGGCGTTCCGCAAGGCTTTCGAGGACAAGGCGCCGCACGGGGATATCCTGCGTGAGACGCCGGTTTATGTCATTACGCATCCGCTCGCGGCGCTCAGCGGCCTATCCGCGTTCGCGCGCACACCGACCCGGTTCGGTGTTTCCATTGAAGGACGGCGCTGGCGGCGCGACTAAATCCAGGGTCGGCACAAGAGCAACACTCGTCTACTCCCTGCGAAACCGCGGCCAAAACCGATAGGCAAGCCGGATCAATAACGCTATAGGGACTGAATAAGCGGCAAGAGCAATGCCTTGCCGGATTTTTCAGTACCAGCGAGTTGCCGCCTGTAATGAGCGAACAGACCAGGAAAAAGAAAATCGATCCATCCGAGGCGAAGCGCGTCATCGGCCGGGTTCTTGGCGAAAATGTCCGCGATCACCGCTCTTCCTATGCCATTGCCATCGTCGCCATGCTTGCGGTTGCCTGCACGACGGCTTTCGTCGCCTATATCTTCAAGGACGTGATCAACAAGATCTATTACGAACGCCGCGAAGACCTCATTCTTCCGATCAGTCTCGGCATTCTCGGTGCTTTCGTCATTCGCGGCATTGCAACGTATGTCCAGTCCGTGACGATGGCGAGAATCGGCAATAACATCGTCGCGCGTTATCAAGCCCGTGTCTTCGATCACCTGATGAAGCTCGGCCTCGACTTCTACCATGACACACGCTCCGGCCAGCTTGCCGCCCGTATCAACCAGAACGTTGGCGGCGTGCGCGAGCTTTTGGATATTGTCGTTACGACCATTGCCAAGGACGTGCCTACGCTGATCGCCCTCATCGTGAGCATGGTTCTGCTCGACCCATTCCTGTCGCTGATCGCGCTGCTCGTCGGGCCGCCGCTGATCCTTGTTGTCCGCTATCTGGCGAGACGCCTGCGCAGCATCCACCGCGAATCCGTGACACTGAACTCGCACCTGCTCGGCGCCATGCAGGAAGCGACGCAGGGCATCGCCATCGTCAAGGCGTTCACCATGGAAGACCAGCTGCGCATCAAGATCAGCGCGTTGATCAAGCGGGCTGAGGAGCGCGCCAACAAGATCGCCCGCGTTTCGGAGCGCATGACACCAATAACCGAGCTCATCGCCGGCATCGCAATCGCCTCGATGATCATCTACACAGGCTACCGCGCTGTCTACAATGCCGAGCCGCCCGGCGCCATGTTCGGCTTCATGACGGCTGTGCTCCTCGCCTATGATCCCGTGCGCCGTCTGGCGCGGGTCCAGGTTGGGCTCGAACGTTCGCTGGTCAATGCCCGCATGATCTACGAGATTCTCGACATCGAGCCGCGTCAGGCGGACAGCATCGGCGCCGTGCCAATCACCGTACAGAGCGGCGAGGTGCAATTCGACAATGTCACCTTCAGCTATGGCAATGGCGTGCCGGTGCTGCATGGCATCAGCTTTACGGCGGAAGCCGGCAAGACCACAGCCATCATCGGCGCTTCCGGCGCCGGCAAATCGACGCTGATTGGCCTGGTCCAGCGCTTTTACGATATCAATGGCGGACGTATCCTCGTCGATGGGCAGGATATTGCCTATGTCAGCAAGCGCTCGCTGCGCCAGTCGATCGCCTATGTCTCGCAGCAGCCCTATCTCTTCGAAGGAACGATCGCCGACAATATCCGCTATGGCCGCCCGGACGCGACCGATGAGGACATCATCGAGGCGGCAAAGCTCGCCAACGCCGATGAGTTCATCCGCCAGCAGCCTCAGAGTTATGGCACGGAAGTCGGCGAGAACGGCGTGACCCTTTCCGGCGGCCAGCGCCAGCGGCTTTCCATCGCCCGCGCCATCGTCCGCAATGCATCCATCCTGCTTCTCGACGAGGCGACGTCCGCACTCGACAATGAATCGGAAAAGCGCGTGCAGCAGGCACTGGAGCGCGTCATGCAAGGGCGTACCACGATCGTCATCGCCCACCGCCTGTCGACTATCGTCAACGCCGACCATATCGTCGTCATGGAGGCCGGACGCGTTGTGGAGGAAGGCGTGCACGAGACGTTGCTCGCCCGTCCCAACGGGGTCTATGCCCGCTTCTATCAATTGCAGGGCAAGGAAGAGTCGCCCATCATCGATGACAGCGAAGAAATACTACATCGAATAGCGAGACCAGCCGAATGAGCCCAGCGGAACAGCCCACGACGCCAATGAAACTTGCCGTTGTCGGCGCAGCAGGGCGCATGGGCCAGACGCTGATCCGCGTGATCCACGCCACCCCCGGCGCGATACTTGCCGGAGCCATTGAACGGCCCGGCTCACCCCATATCGGCAGTGATGCGGGTGATCTTGCCGGCGTCGGCAATCTTGGCGTCTCGATCACGGATGACGCGGCAGCAGCGTTTGCCGGCGTCGAGGGCGTGCTCGATTTCACGACGCCTGCCGCGAGTGTGGCGTTTGCCGAGCTGGCGGCACAGGCACGTATCGTCCACGTCATCGGCACGACCGGCTGCACAAGCGAGGACGAGGTCAAGATTGCCGCAGCCGCCCGTCATGCGGTCGTCATCAAATCCGGCAATATGAGCCTTGGCGTCAATCTGCTCGCCGTCCTCGTCAAACAGGCGGCGCGCGCGCTCGGCGCGGATGATTTCGATATCGAGATTCTTGAAATGCACCACAAGCACAAGGTTGATGCGCCCTCGGGCACCGCGTTGCTGCTGGGCGAAGCCGCCGCCGAAGGCCGCGACATAGGGCTCGGCCAGCACAGCGTCCTGGTGCGCGACGGTCATACCGGCGCACGCGAGAATGGCACGATCGGTTTTGCCGCGCTGCGCGGCGGCTCCGTCGTCGGCGACCACTCCGTCATCCTTGCCGGCCAGGGCGAGCGCATCACCCTTTCGCACCATGCGGAAGATCGCACGATATTCGCGCGCGGCGCCGTCAAGGCAGCGCTTTGGGGCAGAAGCCGCAAACCCGGCCTTTATTCCATGGCCGACGTTCTCGGCCTCAATCAATAGCTTCGATCAACAGGAGAATTTGCAATGTCCGGAACCCTCGTCCTTGTCCGCCATGGCCAGAGCGAATGGAATTTGAAGAACCTCTTCACCGGCTGGCGCGACCCCGCGCTGACCGAGCTCGGTCACGAGGAAGCCAAGGATGCCGGTCAGCGGCTGAAGGCCATGGGCTTGCATTTCGACATCGCCTTTACGTCGGTGCTTTCTCGCGCCGAGGCGACCCTCGATCACATTCTCGAAGAGATCGGCCAGACCGGCCTTGAAACAGTCCGCGACCAGGCCTTGAACGAGCGCGATTATGGCGACCTGTCCGGCCTCAACAAGGACGACGCTCGCGTCAAATGGGGCGAAGAGCAGGTGCATGTCTGGCGCCGGTCTTATGACGTTCCGCCGCCCGGCGGTGAAAGCCTGCGCGATACCGGTGCGCGCGTCTGGCCCTATTACATGCACGACGTGCAGCCGCACGTGCTGCGCGGCGAAAATGTGCTGATTGTCGCGCATGGCAATTCCCTGCGCTCGCTGGTCATGGCGCTGGAGGGCCTGACGGGCGAGGAGATCGTCGAGCAGGAGATCGCGACTGGCGTTCCGATCGTCTACAAGCTCAACGCGGATTCGACAGTCGCTTCCAAGGAAGTTCTCGAGGGCTGACCGGCCTACGCCCAGGCTCTGTCGAGATTCACATCAGGCGAAAACGGTGGTTTTCGAGCACCGGAGCGCAGAAGAACGCTGTTTGCAGGCGGGCATGGCATGAAGCTGACGATCGCTGACGAATTCCCCGGCAAATGGATTGACAGACTCTGAAGCGCCCCTTACATGGAACCCCGCTGCCCAGATGGCGGAATTGGTAGACGCGCACGGTTCAGGTCCGTGTGCCGCAAGGCGTGGAGGTTCGAGTCCTCTTCTGGGCACCAAATTCCCATTTCACACCGTCCAATACGGTACTGAAATCAGACAAAAAAAGCCCGGTTTTCCGGGCTTTTTTGTTTTCTGGCGTCCGCTGCCGTCCTATTGCAACCCTAGCGACGGCTGATGGGACAGACGTTCCTTTGAAAATCCCGATAACGGCACATTTCGGCTTATGCCTAAATCTCCGGAATTCCGAGAGATCAGTTTCACGTCGCGGAACAGCTTCCCACAAGAGTGACGATTTAGTCTAGGCGGCTGATGCGGAAGGCCGCATTGCACCGCATAGATGTGTGCGGTGTTAGCGAGGACATCACAACACTGTTACCACAGTTGCATCATCGGGTTGTCGGATTAACCCCGCGCGGATCGTCGTTCGACTAAGTGCGCTGGTTGCGTGCTTGTGAAAGGAAATGTCATGTCGATGTTGGAAACGCTTAACTTCCTCGTCACCTCGTCGCTATTTCTAACCTTGCCTGTCTGGGAGGGAAATCTGTGTAGCTACCCAGCACTGAATAGCGGTGGAAAAACGCGCCACACGGCCCCTTAAGCGCTGTATCCGGCTGATGAGAACGTCAACTCTGTCTGTCAAAAGGATCGTCATGACAGCCACTCGACCCCCAAAAGCAACGCGGCGCGAATGGTTCGGGCTTGCCGTGATCGCGCTGCCCTGCCTGCTCTATTCTATGGACTTAACGGTCCTCAACCTCGCAACGCCGCATCTCAGCGCCGATCTTGAACCAACGAGCTCGCAACTGCTGTGGATCGTGGATATTTATGGCTTTCTGCTCGCCGGCTGCCTTGTCACGATGGGGAGCTTGGGCGACCGTATCGGCCGTCGCAAACTGCTGCTGATTGGAGCCATGGCATTTGGTGCGGCCTCAGTGCTGGCCGCCTTTTCTACCAGCGCAGCAATGCTCATAGCCGCCCGGGCCGTGCTGGGCATTGCAGCCGCCACACTCGCCCCGTCGACACTTTCCCTTATTCGTAACATGTTCTTGGACGAGCGCGAGCGGACCTTTGCGATCGGCGTCTGGATCGCCAGCTTTTCGGCCGGCGGCGCAATCGGTCCGCTAGTCGGCGGCGTTCTACTCACCTATTTCTGGTGGGGATCGGTGTTCCTCATCGCGGTTCCAATCATGGCGCTGCTGCTCGTGCTTGGCCCAATTTACCTACCCGAATATCGTGATCCTGAAGCCGGACGGCTGGATATCATAAGCGCAGCCCTATCGCTCGTTTCCGTTCTTGCCGTGATCTACGGGATCAAGCAGGCGGCCGAAATCGGCTTTAATTGGGTTACGCTTTTGAGCGTGGCAACGGGCGTGGTCTTCGGTGCCATGTTTGTCCGGCGCCAAAAGGTACTGCGCGAACCCCTGATTGATCTAGAGCTGTTCCGTCAGCCGGCCTTCAGCGCCGCCCTCGCCGTCAATGTGATCGGTTTCTTCGTTGCCTTCAGCGCTTTTTTGTTCATCGCACAGTTTCTTCAACTGGTGTTGGGTCTCACGCCTTTCGAGGCGGGCCTCTGGAGCGTACCCTCAGGGCTCGCCTTCGTTGCCGGCTCGATGCTGACGCCGCTCCTCGTCAAAGGACGCCGGCCGACATCCGTGATGGCAACAGGCTTTTTACTTGCGGCGGCGGGTTTCTTAGTTCTTACCCGCGCCGGCGAGCTGGCCACGCTCCCGACAATTATCATCGGCTACACCGTCTTCTCTCTGGGGCTCGCACCGGTTTTCACCTTGGCCACCGACATGATGGTTGGCTCCGTTCCACCCGAGAAGGCCGGTATGGCCTCCGGCATCGCCGAAACCAGTAGCGAGTTCGGGGGCGCGCTCGGCATTGCCCTCCTCGGCAGCCTTGTTACGGCGATTTATCGGAGCCGGGTAAACAATGCTCAGCTGGATGGGATGCCGGTGGAGGCGGTCGAGATGGCTCGCAACACACTCGGAAGTGCGGTCACCGCGGCGCGGCAAATCCCCAAGGAAAATGGCGACGTCTTGCTTATGATAGCCCAAGATGCGTTTGCGGGAGCCGTCACGTGGGTTTTCGCGGTGAGCGCCGCGTTCGCCCTCCTCGGGGCGCTCCTCACTGTTCTGGCGATTGGTCGGCGGCATCCCGGTTCGAGGTCTTCCCGAGCTCGGGGCCACAGGACCAAATGGGGGAAATCTGGAAGAAATGCCTAACATCGAAGGAGCGAAATGATCCGATCCTCGAATGGCCGCTTTGCGCCGATATCGTTGAAAAACTCGGAGTTTGAGCATCCTCGACGCTCTGCGCGAGGTTTTTCAGGACGTTTGCAAGGCGGCCCTGACTCTGACGCGG
>NZ_JACHXN010000013.1 GCF_014192095.1 Phyllobacterium trifolii | reverse complement strand
TGAAATCCCATCATCGCCTGATCCCCTGCCAAATCACTCAGAGGATTGAATCATGCGTCCCAAGCGCCTGCAACAATGAGTTTTTCAACAGTATCGGCGCAAGGCGGACATCGCGCCAGGTGAGCAGTTTAGATCGCCTCACGGCTAGGTTCGTGGTAGATTTAGGTATCAATAGTACAAACGGGGACTAGCGAGCTTTTCGAAGGAGAGGCACCATGTTTGCGACAGACAGACGCGCTTTCTTGAAAGCGACGGTTGCTGGAACAGTTGTTTCCGTCGTAGGAATCCCAGAAGTTACGTCAGCGGCAGACCAAAACTTCACCGGGGTATTATTCATTCGCCCTTGGTGACTTCCAAATTACATTACTATGCGACGGCGTGTTCGTCTTGCCCACCGACAGCCTTGCGACAAATGTCAAACCGGTAGAAAAGAAACCATATTTTGACGCGCATTACCTTGCCCCTGACATGGTTCAGCTTCAGGCCAGCCCGCTACTGATTGACACCGGGCAGAAGCGGATTCTGGTCGACACAGGCCTTACCTCGGGCACAGATTGGGCCGCCCGTGCCGGGCGATTGACGAAAACGCTTGGAGCAGCGGGCATCGCCGCGGACTCTATTAGCATGGTCGTTCTCACCCACTGCCACCCCGATCATATAGGCGGGCTTGTTGCTGACCCGGCCAAACAGTTCCCCAGCGCGGACCTGATCCTTTCGGAAGCAGAACTGGCCATCTGGAATTCACCAGATGCAGCCTCCAAACTGCCAAAATGGGCGGCCGAGTTTGTGCCCATGGTGCAAAGGTGACCGTCGAGGCCATGGACGTCGCATACGACAAAAGAGAAAGCCAAGCTGCTCGGACGCATTCGTCGCCTCAAAGGACAGATGGAGGCAGTGGAGCGTGCCCTGGAGGCCGAAGCGCCTTGCGGCGATATCCTGAACCTTGTTGCCTCGGTGCGCGGGGCTGTGAACGGCCTGATGGGCGAACTCATCGAGGATCACATCCGCGTGCATGTCGTCGATCCGGACAAGGATGCAGATGCCGAGCGCGCCCAGGGAGCGGCGGAACTCATTGACGTTGTGAGGAAGTATCTCAAATGAACCATAATCATGCAGTGCATCTGGAAGCAGGGTCTCACGACCACGTCTTTCTCGGCGACAACCACGAGCGCAACGAACGTCGTACCTGGTTCGTCATCGCCCTGACGGCGACGATGATGGTGGCGGAAATCACGGCAGGAACGCTGTTCGGCTCGATGGCTCTCGTCGCCGATGGCTGGCACATGTCGACGCATGCTGCGGCCATGCTCATTGCGGCCCTAGCCTACCTGTACGCGCGGAAGAATGCCCGCAATCCCCGGTTCACGTTCGGGACCGGAAAATTCGGCGATCTTGCCGCCTTTGCAAGCGCGGTTGTGCTTGCATTGATCGCTGTGCTCATCGGCTGGGAGAGTTTCGTGCGTCTCGCCAATCCGGTTCCGATTAGTTTCCCGCAGGCGATTGCCGTCGCCGTTATTGGTCTCGCGGTCAATCTGGTCTGCGCGTGGCTGTTGCGAGACGACCATTCGCACCATGGACATCACCATGATGATCATCATGGACACGGCCATGACAACAATCTGCGTGCCGCCTACCTGCACGTGCTTGCCGATGCCTTGACGTCCGTCCTTGCCATTTTTGCTCTTCTTGCGGGGAGTATCTACGGCTGGCTTTGGCTTGATCCGGCAATGGGTATTGTCGGTGCCCTCGTGATCGCAAAATGGTCGTGGGGTCTCATTCGCGATGCGGGTGGCGTGCTTCTGGACTATGTTCCGTCAAGCGAAGATCTGCCGGAAGAAATCCGCGCGGCCATTGAAGAAGAGGGCGACGTGATCACTGATCTGCATGTCTGGCAGCTTGGACCTGGTCATCACGGGGCCATCGTTTCGCTGGTCAGCAATCATCCGAAAACACCTTCCTCCTATCGGCAAAAACTCGCCCATATCCATGATCTGTCTCATGTGACGGTCGAGGTTGAGCCAACGGCAGCCTGAATGTTGGTTCTGTCTCGGATATTTGAGGCAGCGGGGACTCGCACGCGGTGAGCCGCTATCGAAGCAATGATCTGAAAGTCGGGCGCGCCTTTATCGAAAAGTCTCTTGATGTGGTGCGCCAAGTGATCCGCATGCAAACCCTGCCGTTCGCGTAATACTATTCAGGCTCATGGGCGGTTGAACTGGCCAACCTTTGCTTGGGCTCCTCAACGCAATGTCGATCAGATAGGCAAGCATGGCGTGGCCATTCTTCCTTGCTAGCTCGGAGAGTACACTTAACGCCATACAAGTGGCCCCAATGTTCTGCTGCTTGTCAGTTTTCATCTTCGCTCCGTAGGTTTCCACCCTGATATCTAGTTTAAAAACTAATTATCTAGTATCTATAGCTGGTCTTCGTTGAGGAGTTGAATGGCCCCTTCATCGAGAGAAAGCGCAATCCGGTATCCTCTGACTGCCATCCTTGGCGTCGATTCAAACTTGCGGGTGTTGCGGGTGCTATCGCTGCATGGAGGAATGCTGGCCTCCAACGAGATTATCCGCAAAAGTCGGCTGGCTCAGGAAAGCCTGAGAAGGGCACTGATCGATCTCGTTTCGCTAGAGATTGTGTTGTCGTCCGGATTGGGGCGGTCGAGCGTTTACCGCCTGAATGCCAATCACTATTTCTTTTCGGTGTTGTCAGAGCTCTTCAAAGCCGAAAGCGATCGCTTCCACGTCCAGATATGTATCCTTTGTCTTGCGCTGCATGCCAATCTTCCCGCTGAGGTCCTGGACATTGAGTTCGTTGGCAATTCGTGCGGCGAGTTGATCGATCAACCGACTCATCGCGTCAGATTTCCTGATTTCGAAGATATCAGCAACATCCCGTTCGACAATCGTATCCACGTAGTCTCGGTAACGGCGTCTGCGTCGGCGGTCCTCTAAGCTGCGAATCTCAGGATATCCCCCTGCCAGCATCATATCGACGTATGTGCTCCTTGAGACTTTATCCGGCATCGGCAAATCGGCCAGCGTTGGTCCCTCGGCTCGATTGGCCCAATCCAGAATTCTCGCAGGCCCTTTCTGACTTATTTCGGCGACACTCATCGGGAGCATCGTCAAGGTCTGGACTCGGCCAGTGAGGGAGTCCGCGACATGCGCGGATGTAAATACGTTCGAAGACCCAGTCAGGATGAATTGCCCCATTCTGCGCCGTTCGTCGACGATCTTCTTGATGGCAAGCGCTAGGCGTTTTGGGGAGATGTATAATAGAAAGGTGGGGGAATGTGTATTAGGTGTCAGGTGAAATGAGTAATAACTGTGCACGGAAATGAGTAATAACCCATGGGCAACACTATCGGCGGAGTGCCAGACAGCGCCATAGCCATTCATCGCGGCGAGCGCACGGGCACGCAAACTCAGTCATTTCCCGCCCGCACGGTCTCCACAGTCAGCGAGCCCTCCGGCAGCGGCCGCAGCAATTCTGTTTCGGACTTCGTCACGTAAATCCAGGCTGCCCAGTTTTCAGGGCGAAGCACAACCACTTGGCGATTGTGAAACGGTTCCACGTCCGGTCCCGGCATCGTTGTCAGTATCGTAAAGGCAGCGGGATGGTTGCCTTGTCCCTCGCGCCAGACGCTCGCGATCGCCAGAAAGGGCGAATCCTGCAAAGCAAACCGATGCTTCGCTTTAGGATATTTCTTGCCCGTGAATTCGAAGAAGGCACTTGCCGGGATAAGGCAACGTCTGCTGTCGTCAAAGTGGCGGCCCTCCGACCGGAAATTGAACACGGGACCGCCGCGCCCGGTAGGCGGGAAGCTGAAATTCATCGGCGAAAGTTCGATATAGTCTCTGGCAGCGCGCATCACCGGAGCCATATCGTTGACCCTGATATCATCGGCCTGCGGAAGGTCGAACTCGCTCTGATGGGCAGGAATGCCTAGCTCGAGCTTCTGCATCATGTCGCAATATTCGGCCCAACGGATATGCTGCTCATAGTCGTTGCACATGACTCCAACGGTAGTTCAGCTTCGCCGTCATTTCGAGGGGGCGGGCATGATAAGATTGGACTCCAGGTCGACGAGAGATGTTCCCTGAAGGGCTGGTGTCGTTGGTCGAGGCTATTCGCTCTTAAGAGGTCCGCCCGAGACCGTAAATGTTCCAGATGGAGGGGCAGGGGCTGTAAGCCTTGGCATTAGAGCGAGCCACACGTCTTATTTTATTGCGCCTATTTGAATCACTGTCATCCTGCCCGTGCTTTCTGTTGAAAGCCCGACCCGCCAACCACACCATTTCTGCACTTGGCCACGCTGCTATATTACGTTTCACCACCATCGTAATTAACGATTCACCAGACTTCTAATTAACGTTTCACCACTGTTTTAGTTGACGTTTCACCATGCATAACATGTCAGGGACCGACTTCTCGCCGCCGCCGTGCTGGTCGCATCCACAGGAACTTTACGGGCGTGGGTCCAAAGCCAAAACGCCATTACCTATTTGAATAATTCCGGTATGGAAACAGGAAGAGTTTGAGGCTGGAGAGACGGCAGTAATGATTAGTGGAATCGATCACGTTCAACTTGCTATGCCGGCTGGTGGCGAAGCCAAAGCAAGAGACTTCTACGCGCGGTCGTTGGGCGTTCCCGAGGTACCAAAACCCGCGCAGCTCGGTGCTAGGGGAGGATGCTGGTTCGAAAACGGCAGTGTTAAAATACATCGTGGTGTTGAGTACGACTTTTCACCCGCCAGAAAAGCCCATCCCGCCTTTGTCGTGGACGACCTTGCCTTCTTAGTACGCACTCTCAGTAATGCGGGCTTCCTGGTCAAAGAAGATAAACCGTTAGAGGGTTACGAACGACGATACGTCGATGATCCCTTCGGAAATCGCATTGAACTCATGCAACCAAAATAATTGCATCCAAACTATGCCAACGTGATCGTTGACCCTGGCGGGATATGGCGCAGGTAACCGAGCTTCAGTTCGACGGAGCTGAGGGCCGCCATGAACCTTACCCGCCTCTACGTCGTTCAAGGGCGCGATCAAGACGGCCGAAGCGTCCTGTCACCCGTCTACGACTGGTTCACCGAAGGTTTTGAAACGCAAGATCTCATCCAAGCCAAACAATTGCTCGACTAGTTGACGTGAGCACACGGGGAAAATCGACAGCCACCAATGCCCGTGATTTCTATGATGAGTATGAGCGCATGAGGACCTCACATGAGCAATGCAATACAAAGGCTAAGACAGATGGATGCGCTTCCCCGTTTTTTTCTCGAAAAGGAATGCGTCCTCGGTGTTATAGCCGATCGAAACGTTATCTCCCAATCCGATGGCTGCTGACCGAGGTGCCACGATGAGGAGTGGGCCAGTCGCCGTCTTGGCGTGAATGTTGCGATTGCTGCCCGTGGTCTCGATAAGCATCACTTCACCACGGAATTCGATCGCCATCCTTTTGTCGCCCGCTGACAGAACGCCGTTTTCGGGCCGCAAACCAACTACAACATCTTCTCCTTCAAGCTCTGGAGGGCAAGTTATCGGAATGCGGGTTCCCTCCTTAGTGGTCTGGACTATACCTTCTTTGCAGTTAGCCTCGATAAAATTCATCGGCGGTGATCCGATGAACCCAGCCACGAACAGGCTTGCCGGATCGTCGTAAATTTTTTCTGGGGTGTCGAATTGCAGAAGCACACCCTTGTTCATGACAGCGATCCGGTCAGCCAATGTCAACGCCTCAACCTGATCGTGCGTGACGTAGATCATCGTTGCCTTCAATTGCCTGTGCAGATGCTTTATCTCGGCCCGCATACTGCTCCTCAACTCAGCGTCGAGATTGGATAAAGGCTCATCCATCAAGTACGTCTTGGCGTCACGGGCGATCGCCCGTCCCATGGCGACGCGCTGGCGTTGGCCGCCGGACAGGTCCTTGGGCTTTTTGTGAAGATAGTCCGAAAGCTGCAAGAGATGCGCGACCACTTCAACGCGCCTTAACCTTTCCGTTTTGGAGACGCCGCGCATTTCCAAACTGAATCCAATGTTCTCTGCGACTGTGAGGTGGGGGTAGAGAGCATAATTCTGAAAGACCATCGCGATGTCGCGGTGCTGCGGCGGGATATCGTTGGCTACCTTGCCGCCTATTCTGAGAGTTCCCGATGAGATCCGCTCCAAACCAGCAATCATGCGCATCATCGTTGATTTGCCGCAACCTGAGGGACCTACAATTACGACAAACTCGCCCGGCTCGATATCGAGATCCACGTTCTTAACAACGGGAGTATCGGCTTGGTACGACTTGCTGACATTTTCGAGCGCAATCGAAATCATGACGCTCGTGTGTCCCGATAGAATTCGTCACGAACACGTAAAGCGACTGACGGCCTGTCCGTCGTCATGACTTTGGCACCCAACGCAAAAGCTTTTGTCATCTGGGGTACGCTATGGGCAGCCCAGCAACCGATCTCTATCGCTGATTGACCGCACATTTCCACGACCCGTTCATCAAGCAGTTCGATATTGACGCCGATCTCAGGAATAGCGTTCGTTCGGGCAATGGAGATTATCTCCGGAATGCCAAGCTGCCTATGCAGCTGCGGGCTGATCAACCAAAGAACAGGGCGTTCCTGCGTCCGCTTAAGCTCCTGCAGAATTTCCAAATAGAAGGCAGAGAATACTGTTTTCTCCAGCATCCCCTCTCGCGCCAATGTTTCTGCCACGTTTGGAATGAATGACTGGTAGGGAATGCCATTCTGGTCGGCTTTGATCTCACAGCGGAAGCCGACCGTCCCGTCGCGATAGATGCTACAAAGCTCGTCGAGGGTAAGCGGGCTTTCACCTTTCGAGTAGTTGATGCGCGCGGCCTTGATTTCGTGCAGTGTCAGATCACCGAGCGCTCCGATCCGGTCCGTGGTGCGATCCATCGTGGCATCATGGTGCACCACGATGTGCCCGTCCGCTGTCGGATGCACATCGAACTCCACTTGTTCCAGCGGCATGCCGGCCGTCGCCCGAAAGCCAGAGGGCGTGGAGTCTCCATACTCGAGGGTGCCGCCCCGGTGGGACGCTATCATCGTTTGCATTGCATTTCCTTCAGTGGTCATTTGATTGCGCCCATGGAGATGCCGCGGACGAGGTGGCGCTCGACGAGGGCAAATCCGAGCAATACAGGAAGCATCGTCAGTGTGGCGGCCGCCATGACAAGGGGCCAATTCACCAGGCCTTCCTGGGCATCCATCTTGTAAAGCCGGGCGAGGCCAATTTGCAGTGTCAGCATGTCTGGACTGTCGGTGGCAATCAGCGGCCAGACGTAGCTGTTCCACTCTCCCAAAAAAATGAACAGCCCCATCGCGTAAATGGCAGGTTTCGACATGGGGATGATCACGCGGTACAGCACCTTCCAGGCGTTCGCGCCATCCATCCAGGCAGCCTCGTCGAGGGAGCGGGGTATGCCACGGAAATACTGGCGTAGGAAGAATGTCGCAAAACCGTTGGCCACAGCGGGCAAAATTAATCCTGCATAGGTGTCTAGCAGGCCCACTTTAGCAAAATTCAGGTAGTTGGGTATGAGCGTGATGTGACCGGGGATCATCAGGGTTGCAACTACAAGCCCGAAGATCAAATCCCTGCCGCGGAATTCGAAACGCGAAAATGCGTATGCCGCCATGATCGACGTGGCCAGGCTGAGGATGGTTACCCCGCCCGACACAATCAGGCTGTTGAAGAGGTAGCGGAGAAAATTCATCTTCTCCACCGCATCAACATAGTTCTGAAGTGTCATTTCGCCGTTGCCGGAAAAAAAGCCGTTGGCCGTCTGAAGAGAGATCCAGATGCCGTAGAGAAGGGGGGAGAGGAACAAGAGACCGACCGCGACCGCGGTGGTCCTCAGGAGAACGCCGCTAGTGTTCATAATGCACCCGTTTGCCCAATATCCGAGACTTCAACACCGTCAAGACAACCAGGAATACGAATAGCAGCACTGCAAGCGCTGAACCCTTACCAACATCGAACAGCGTGAATCCGGTCCGGTAGAGCATATTCACCATCATGTCGGTCGACATCGCGGGCCCGCCCTGCGTCATCACGTCGACAATTGTGAAAATCTGGAAGGACTCGATAACGGAGACGATGAGCAAAAAATATGTGGTCGGCATGACGAGCGGAAACGTCACCCTCCGGAACGTATGCCACCTCTTGCCGCCATCCATCTTGGCGGCTTCATATAGGTCTTCTGGAATTGCCTGGAGGCCTGCGACGTAGATGACGATATCGTAGCCCAATTGCTTCCAGGTGTTGACGATGATGATCACCCAAAGGGCAAGCGAGGGCGTCTGCAACCACGGCACTTTGGCGATGCCAAGATTGTTGAGAAGCGCATTCGCCACGCCCGCGTCGGTGGAAAAGATCCATGACCATATGACCGCAATGGCGACGCTTGACGTGACGGCGGGTAGAAAGAATGCCCCTCGTAGTGCCCGCACTGTTTTGCTCTCGGTCGTAAGATAGCGTGCGATGGCTATGGCAAGGGCCAGCCGCAAGGGTACTGAAATGGCGGTGAATATCAGGGTGATGGTGACCGAATTCCAAAACTCAACCGAGCGCACGAGTTCGCTGTAATTCAACAACCCTACGAACGGCTTTTCGGACGACATGAAATCCCAATGACGGAAACTCAGATCGAAGCTGACGAGGATTGGCCAATATGTGAATGCCAGAATAAATACGACAATGGGCAATACCATCGCGTAAGGCGTTAGTCGCGCAATCATGAGATATCCGAAGGACGGCGCAGCGCCGTCCCCTTCAGTTTATACATTGTGGTCAGTCAGTCTGCGCCTTGGTCTGTGCGGCGAGTTCCTTGAGTGCTTCCGGCACCTGCTTTTGGCCGAGGGCTACGCTCTCCCATACACCGTACTCCATTTTGCGCATCCAGGTGACGACCGGGGGCCTTGGCCGGCCACGGGCGTAGTCGATCTGCTTGATCGAAACGGTAATGCCCTCGTCCTTGTTCGCGGCGTCGGCAGCGACCTTGACGTCGAGCGTCTTCTTGTTGATCGGCAGGTAACCCGTGGCCGCAAACCAGATCGCATTGGCTTCGGGGCTTGCCATGTAACTGATGAAGTCGTAGGCGGCCTTCTTCTTCTCGACGTCGATCATGCTGATGATACCGATGCCGGCACCTCCGATCGGGACTCGGCAGACCGCTTCGCAAGGGAATGGCGCTACGCCGAGATCGTCTCCGAGGGCTTTTTTGAAACCTCCAAAAACTCCGGTGGAGTCGAGATTGATGGCAACATTTCCGGCAGTGAATTGTGCCTTCGCGGCGTTTTCGTCGGTGATGCCGTCAACCGATGCGACTTTGTACTTCCTGACTAGGTCTGCCATCCATTCATACGCAGCGATGGTTTTGGGCGAATCGACGATCACGTCGTTCGAAACCGGATCGATGAGATCAGAATCGTTACTCATGACTATGCCCCAGCGGGCAAACTGGCCCATCGGACTGATGCCGAACTTGCCTTGGGCCCCGAGTTTCTCCTGCACAGTTTTCGCGGCACCCAACAGATCGTTGAAGTTCTTGAGGGGCACCGTGTCAGGCAAGCCAGCCGCTCTGAGAAGGGCTTTGTTGTAGTATATGACGGGTGTCGAGGAATTAAACGGAATGACGTAGTTGGAGCCTTTGTACTTCCCGACATCGAGGGCGAAATCGTAAAGCTGTTCCTTCAGCGGATCCTTGTCGAGGTATGGCGTAAGGTTCTCAAGGATGCCCTTTTCGGCAAACAATCCGTACCGCGTGATTTCCAGCAAGACCACGTCCGGATACCGTTTGGCTGGTATCGCAGCTTGAAGCTTGGTGACGATGTCATTGTAGTCGCCGATTTCCTGTGCGGTCACCTTGATATCCGACATAGGCCAGGACAGGTTGGATAACTGGACAGGAATTCTCAAGCTTGGCCGTCTCGCACCAGTTGCGCTTGTTCCGCATCGTCCAATCGATCAAGCAGCCGCTGAAAACGTTTATCGATCGAGTGCAATCGGTATCCGGTGGCCATACGCACCCGAAAGTCCTTACTGCGGCTAGCAAGTCTAAAGGCCCTTGCCGCGCTCCCGGGATCTAACATTCCATGACGATTGACTCCGTTCTCTAGAACACAACATACGCTGGCGAATTACGTTCCGTTGCCCGTCGCCAGAAGGTCACTTTCATTAAAAGATGAGCGACGCCCTACGGTAGACGGTACAGCGGAGCGCCTTTCATAATCCCTTAGCGACATCAATGACCGCGCGGTCTATAGTTCGTAAGGATCACATGGGCGCTCGTATCGATGCCGTACCTGGTTCGGATCGGATCTCCCCGTTGCCATGATCGACTTGCCCAATCTCGAAGACGCCCAAAAGCTTGCGCAAGCTATCGTCAACACCATTCCCGAACCCTTTCTCGTGCTCGACGATGAAATTCGGGTCCTTGCTGCAAGTCGTTCCTTTTACGAAAAATTCCGGGTCGATCCCGAGCGGACGCGGGGCCATTTGCTCTATTCACTCGGAGACGGCCAGTGGAACATCCCCGCCCTGCGCATTCTTCTCGAAACAATCATCCCAGAAAAGACAGCTATGGACGGCTTTGAAGTCGAACATGATTTCCCTAATCTCGGCCGCAGGACCATGCTGCTCAACGCGCGAAAAGTGCTCTACGATGACAGCAGCCTTTCGACTATCCTCCTCGCATTTTTCGACGTAACGGATCGCCGCGCAATTGAACGAGAAAAGGAAAATCTCCTCCAGCAAACGGAAGAGCTTCTGCGCCAGAAAGATACGCTACTACGGGAAATGCAACATCGTGTTGCCAATAGTCTGCAGATCATTGCCAGCATATTGCTTTTGAAGGCGCGCGCCGTCACGTCGGAGGAAACACGGCTGCATCTCCAGGACGCCCATCAGCGGGTCATGTCGGTGGCGGAGGTGCAGCGGCACCTGCATACATCGATAAGCGTCGACCAGATTGAAGTCGGGTCTTACCTGTCCAAGCTTTGCGCCAGTCTGGCGGCCTCGATGACGGGTGAAGACAATCCGGTCGCCATCGATGTGGTTGCGGACAAGGAATGGATCGGCTCGGACAAGGCTGTCAGCCTCGGACTGATCGTCACAGAACTCGTAATCAACGCCATCAAATATGCTTTTCCAGTGGTTCGAGCAGATGACGCAATCGCCGTTACGTACGAAGTGGACAAGAGCGACTGGAAGTTGATCGTTTCCGACAATGGCATCGGCAAAAACACCGTTACCACCCGCGAAACCGCCGGCGGACTGGGTACTGCCATCGTTCAGGCATTGGTCAAACAACTTGATGCGAAGATGGATGTTGCCAGCAGCACAGAAGGGACAAGCGTGTCCATCACGCGAGCTACCTTCACGTCGCGTATACCACAGGCCGCATAGGAACGCGGATTCCACAGTGCAGTTCCCTGTCCGTCCCAACCACAAATTGACTTGTTTTGTCCGCTGGAGGACAATCATAAAAATCGTCAGGCATTTATGGCCGCTGACGCTTGAGAGACACCATGTGCTCCCGCCGTTGTACGGGACTTGCGCTATGTATAATATCCTCGCTGATCGCACATACACCTCCTCTGATTGCGCGACGATGTCACGTGCCTACGAAATGGCGGCTGCCATACTGCAGCGCGATCCGCGTAGCCATGATCCTGCAGACCGCCTGGGCTGGACAATCATGAAGCTATTCGACCAAGGAATGCGGGACGCCAAGCTTATCGCCACGACTGCGGCTGACAAAGAGTCAAAGGGTTGTGAGATTGGAACCAAGCGTGACAGCATAGGCTCCTAAGAGTCCAAAGAAAATCATGCGTGGCTGGTGGCGCAGGCTCCAGCGTTACGAGGCTTGGCATGGCTTCCGTTTACAGCGCTAAACCCAAGACCCGGCTTAGGCTTATTTCGATCTGGGCCTTGCCTGTCGCAACAGGTGCAACGGTGTCTCTCAGACTCTTTTAGAACGCGCTTATTGGCGTCCAGCCCCCAGTCGCGTCAAAAGAGATCGTGCCCAGAGACGTCTTCGAGCGCGCGTCCGGCCCGAAATTGCACGCGCTAACGGATCAGTTGACTTTGCAACCTAAGGGGTGTTCCTAGACTCGTCATGGACAGATCCCGGCATTCTCGGTTGATACTGGACTTCCGGGTCGAAATCGGGAGGTTGCAATGCCAACAGTCGTCGCCCACCACAAAATTTCAAAGGACGTAAAACACTGGCTGGACTCGCCCAAGCGCCAAGAGTTTTTTGGCCCGCTCGGCGTGACCAACATTAGAACATTCGTCGATCCACAGGATGCGACTAGCGTAGCCGTTGTGATGGATGTTTCGGATATGGATGCCGTGATGAAGGCAATGCAGAGTAAAGAAGCCGCCGAAGTTATGACCCACGACGGAGTGGTGCCGGAGTCCTTGGTCATTCTGGTCGAATCATAAGGTGACCGCAGCCCAAGATGGAGGTTAGCTCGCCCCCGAATTCAAGATGCCGGATTTCGAGTTGGTACTCTGAACGAACAGCTGTGGGCGCTAAGCAGTCATCGTCAATCATCTGGATTAGCCCATTGCAGCTACTCGAACTGTCACTTTGCGGGTTCGTCCCGAATGCGCATTTTTGGAGAGCATCGATCTGAGCCAATTTTAGCCACGTGCCGCCAGCACGGGCCGTGGGGGCGACTTCGGTCAGGTCGGATTGGCCGTCGTCACCTCCTCTGTAATTACCTCGAAGCGAGTTAGTAACGAGGCACCAAAACTGGTGGATATGGCCACGTCGGTTGCGTCACGCCCGGTGGCCATGAGTATGCGCCCTATGCGCGGCGTGTTGTGGCGGGCATCGACGGTGTGCCAATGCCCGCCAAGATAGACTTCGAACCATGCGCTGAAGTCCATGGGATCCGGATTGAATGGCACACCGATGTCGCCAAGATACCCCGTGCAATAACGCGCCGGAATGTTCATGCAGCGGCAAAGGGTGATGGCGAGATGGGAGAAATCTCTGCACACGCCTGTCCTGTCGATATATCCGCCAAAGGCTGTCCTGAGGGGATCGGCTTTCTGATAGTCGAAGGTTATGTGGTCATGGACGTAGTCCCGGATCGCCTCAACCCGAGGCCATCCCAAGGGTGTCGAGGAGAACTGCGACCAGGCAAAGTCGCCGAGTCTGTCCGTGTCGCAATATCGGCTACCGAGGAGGAAGACGAGCACATCGTCGGGCAAATCCTTGATTTCGTGCTGGATGGCATTTCGGGGAACGACGTCTGGCTCGCCGCCGTCATAGATTTTAAATTCAGAGGAGATTGTCGTAAGTCCGGGCGGGGCGACAATACGGGTGCAGGCATTGCCAAATCCATCCATATAACCCCACGCATCGATTGGCTGGTTGAACGTCAGGTTCTGTTCCGTCAGAAGATCGACGCGCCGCGAGGGATGAATATTGAGCACCAGCAACATCGCTGTCGGCTGCGGGCACTCGTATCCCAAGGTGAACCCGGCGCGTATCTTCATCGTCTCTCCTTGATTGTAGCCGACTGCCTTGTTGATAATCATGCGGCAACGTCAAGGAGCCACGATGGGTTCCCTACAAACCTTCAATCATGGAATCGCGTTTTCTGTTGTAACATTCACCTGCACCGACATTCCATCATAGTCGGAGGCGTCACCGTCGTAGCTTCCGGTCAATGGAATGGCTTGCCGCGGATCACGGGCAACAGCCACCCGGATCAGATCCCTGTTTCCCACGATCCCGTTCGTTGGATCGAACTCCACCCATCCGGCTCCCGGAAGATAGATTTGGCACCACGCATGAGTGGATCCGCCGCCGCGGGTTATCGAGCCATCGCGACTAGGCACATAAATATACCCAGTGACAAAGCGCGCCGCCAAACCCAATGAACGGGCTGCCTCCATCATCAGCACGGCAAAGTCCCGGCAGGTGCCCCGCCGTAACTGCAAAGTCTGAACAGGGGATTGCGTTCCCCGCGCTGCGCGACGCTCATACACGAAGCTCTCATGAATTGCGTAGCAGAGCGTCATGAGCAGATGGCCCGTTTCCGTCGGGTGGCCGACCCGAACGAACTGTCTGGCCCAGCGGCCGACTTCATCGTCACGATCGGGATAGTGACGTTCAATTGTGCGCTCCAGATCAGCAATCTCATCGTTCGCATAAGTGAAGGGATAGGTGAGGGCCTTTTCATCAATCTGCAGATCAAGAGCGACGTCTGGTGTGTGGTCGAGGCGAATATGGCTGTGAAAGCGCAACTCCGACGCAGTTGCAGTGACGTCGATGAGCGCGACACAATTGCCGAAGACGTCGTGAATCCATCGTATTTGTTTGGGCTCTGGCTCGACAACCAATGTCGCCTCTAGAAGGCGCTGGTCAAAACTGTCTCGCGGACGAAACATCAGGCGATGCTCACCGAATGCCACTGGTCGCACATAGCGATAGACCGTCGAATGTCTAACCGAAAAAATCGTCATGGTTTACTTTGCTGAAAGTCGTTCTTGCGGCAACAATTGATCATAACTGACGTATCTGATGTTTAAAACGTTGGTGCCATTGGAAACGCCCGTACTCATGAACCGGATTCAACGACAACTGGCGCGATGAAATCGAATGCAGGTGCCCTACAACTTATTTTAAAGCACCCATTGTCGGGGAACTGTCGGCGGTGGAGCGAGCATTACAAACGATTAATCCCACCGATCATCTCCCATTCATTTTTGCAGTACTACGTTCTCATCACGAAGCGGATAAATCGCTCGCGATAAGGAGAAATAAAATGAAACGCATACTTGCTCTAATTCTGTCTGGCACATTTCTCACTGTTGTTGCCGTGGGCGGCGTATTCGCACAAACGGAAACGCCAGCACAGACCCAGACACCAGCGCCCACCGACGCGCAAAACAATTCCGCTTCCGACAGCAATGCTGCGAACCCGACGCAACGGAAAATGGACAAGAACGATGATGGCGCTGTGGACCTATCCGAGTTCACCAACATGGATCGTCTGAAGCAAGCTGATACCAACGGCGACGGGACGCTATCGCAGGATGAAATTCAGGCGATGGTGATGAGACGCATCGTCGAGCGGCAGGTGCGGCGAATGACCAATCGCTTCGATGTCAACGGCGATGGTGTGGTGACGATCGCAGAGGTCGAAAAGCAGAAAGAAAAGCGGTTTGCGTTGATGGATCGCAATGACGATGGGAAATTGGAGCCAAGCGAACTCCGCCACGGCAAGAACAACCACAAGGGACATGAACGCCGCAGCTATCACCAACATCGCGAAAACGGCAATGGCGAGAATTAAAAGATAGGATGGCGAAAACTTTGGCGGCCGCAATTGCAACATGGCCGCCTGAGATGCCTCTAGTGAGCACGACATGACTTAGCGCGCGACGAGGACTTTCATGGGATTTTCCTGGAGCTGTCGCATCATCGAAGGATGGCCAAAGCGCCGAGACTCTCTGTTGCATTGGGGCGAACCAAACCTTCTGATTAATCCTTTGCATAGTAACCCAGAGCGTCGCCCTTGTCTGACCAGAGCCGGACGGACTGTATCGACCTGTGCAGCGCCGACACCCTCTGCCAGCCGACCATATAAGATCCCCAATCTCTCAATCGCCTAATAGAGTACGAGATACCCATCTGGGGACAACTCGAACGTTTCGGCGACCTAATCTAAAAGAACTACTCCCTATTTATTACCTACGCGCCGGGATACTCAATGCTATTATGGTCGGATTAATTCAACTAATCATTTACTTCAGGGCATTGGGGGGTGAAGATGAGTTGCAAGCGAAATATACGCCTCCGTATCGGGGCCAGTTTTGCTTTTCTCGGCATATTTTTTGTCGTACCTCAACTTGGCCATGCCACGCCGCCGCCTCCAGAGCCTGGAATGCCGGTGGCAGGCGAGGGTTTGCAAGATGTACGGACCCAATCAATTGAATCCTTTTCAGTGCGACGCGGTTTAAGGCCCCGGGTGCAAGCTGCCCAGATGTCGCGACAGAGGATTGTTAACCTCCCCCCCGGACTGGCGATGGTTGCTCCCATTGTTGGATCATCGGTGGAGGGATCCGTGGAGGTCCCGATAATTGCCGTTGAGTTCTCAAACACATCAGGCCCACCTTATCCCGCTGCCAATTTACAAGCGGAGCTTTTCGATGGTCCGTGGCCAAGTGGAACGATGGGCGACCATTATCGAGAGATGTCGCTCGGCAAGTTTACGGTGTCCGGCGAAGTTTTAGATTGGTTCAAACTTTCAAACACTGACTCATTCTATTCCGGTCCTTCGGGCTGCAACGGCCTTTGTTCGAATGCCCGGGTCGGTGATATGCTTGTCTCGGCCCTCAACCACACCGACCAAAGCGTAGATTTCACCCGTTTTGACAACGACGGACCGGATAACGTTCCGAATTCTGGAGATGATGACGGTTTTGTGGACTTCGTCGCATTTGTGCATCCGGAAAGTGGTGGCGAATGCAATGACGCTGGAAACGATAATATATGGTCACACAGATTCTCAATTCTATCGTTGACAGGGTCTAATTATGCAACAGCCGATCCTGGCAAGTTGGGATCCAACATCCTCATCGACGACTACGTGATAATGCCCGCGTTTGCCTGTGACCGAACCACCATGATTGAGATTGGTGTTTTTTCACATGAATTTGGTCACGCCTTTGGTTTGCCGGACCTATATGATACTCGCAAACCCGTTGAATCGGCCGGAATTGGCGGTTGGGGACTGATGGCATCGGGGTCTTGGGGCGGCGATGGCAGCACGACGCCGGAGACACCTTCCCATATGGAGGCTTGGTCAAAGGAATTCTTGGGATGGGTCTCGCCCAGAATTGTCGACAGGGATGAACTAGGTGTCCAGATTCGACCAGTGGCAAAGACCGGCGACGTGGTCCGCGTTGACTACACCGATTCAGCCGATCCCGAAGACAAAAAATACCTGTTGCTTGAATATCGAGCAAAGGAAGGGTTCGATAAATCCATCAAGGGAGCCGGTCTACTGATCACCGAAGTCAATAATGTTCAAGTGCAGTCCGGCTTGGTCAACAACACAGTCAATGACAGCGCTATGGATATGGGGATCAACGTCATCGAGGCGGATGGCGCACGGAATCTTGACCGGAACCAGAATCGATCGGACGAGGGCGACGTTTTTCCTGGAAGTGGGAACATAGCCAGTGCCGACATCTCGCATGTCGAGAAGATCGCAGCGGCATTGTGCAATATAGTTCAAACGCCAAATCATATCACGCTTGATATCTTTGTGACCCGGACAACGTGTCCCGGAGCGCTTCAACCCGCCTCAATCTCTCCTTCATCAATGACACGCGACAGCGTGGCGATCGGGCAGGAAGTAGTTGTAAAGGGTGTCCTATACAACAAAGGGTCAAACTACTTCACGGATCGGCAACTTGTTGTGGCGGGGGAGGGGTCGGCCGGAGCAGAGTTGCCGGTAGCGTCGCCTGCACCATTAGAAGTTCCACCTGGCGCATCCGAGCCATCACCTGATCAAAAACCACACCCCAATCTTTCCGATCTTGTTGGCAAGAAGGTGCTCTTGAGGGGCCGGCTGCAGAGGGAAACAGTCAAAGGTAAAGGGCTGACGGACGTCTTCGTCGTAGATGAATTCAAGGTCGCAGAATAGGAGCTTACTGCCGGGAAAATCCGGCTCAAATCGAGAGGGAAAAATCATGAAAACATTGACAAAGCTGCTCACAGCATTGCTGGCAACATGTTTTGCATCCACTGCACACTCCGATCGTTCGAACCTTTGCCGAGAAGAAAACGGCAAATTCATCCTTGACTTCAGTGTCAAGCCGAGCCTCGTCGTTCACTCCGACGCTATACTCGACAAGACCTTCAACGATGTCGGAATTGCCGGTGGGGCACCGGATGAAACCGTTTTCTCCCTAACCCACACGCTCGGACAAATTTTGCAGAGTTCGGGGGCTCCAAACACTGCAGCGTCCCGTGAGGCATTTCTCCAGACAATGCTCACTTCGTTTCCGTCTGTCGATGGTGCCGCCCTGAACAGTGATGCAGGGATATTGATGCCTTTCGAAGGACGCTTGGAACGTAATTTGGTAGCTGCGGACTTGCTGAATGAAAGTGCTGCCGCCGCTGGTATGAGGCCGTTGGCTCTGTTTAATCGTTTCGATCTGGCACCTGCGAATTGGAGCCATTGTGGGGAGCATCGCATCGTCTATGGCAAGAAGAATCCAGCTTTCCAAGATCGGTTTCTCTTGATTTTTGAAGCAATGGTCCCGAATCCGAAGCCCGAATTGGGTGAGGCTGGCTGCAGGCCAGTTGCCGAATTCTGGGCCAAATTGAGCAGTCCCACGGCAGGCGATGATACCCAAAAAGCCAAACGACTGGCTGCCTTCTATTATGAAGGAAAGACGGATCCGACCTTAGCGAAGGCAGATTTGCTAGGCCCGGTCGTGCACTACAAGAATTATGGTGGGGACGGATCACGGGGGCAAGTGCGAGGCAACCTGTTTATGCAACAACCTTGGCAGCTGCGAGAATGGTTGACGCAACCAACGTTCGATCCGAACGGTCCGGCGCTAGCTTTTGTCGTTGATACAGTAAAGAACAATCCGCTCTCCGAACTTTATAAAGACGATCTCAGCGGAGACCCGGTCATGAACAGCAATGTAGGTGCGGCGGTTACTGTTTTGCATGGCGATTTTGTTCAGGCGCTTGCCACGGGAATACGAGACAATCTTATGTCCGAGGAGTCCCAGACTCATCAAAGCCTTGCAAAGGGACTTGGAGATTTTAATCTAGGCGCCGGCGATACACTCGAAGTCTCGGAAGTGAAGGTGCTTCTCAACACGATAGGACTGGGCAACGACAACCGCTTCAACGAGCATCAAAGCACTTCCCAGGAGGGTTTTGGGGGCAAAATAGACGCACCGACGACACATGCGGGCCCTGGGTCAAAGCTCCGCACCATGCTTGATCAACTTAGCAAGCAGCCCACGCCCATTCTGAACCCGCAAACCGGCGAGATTATCTTGAACCGGGCACAAGCATCAACTTGTGCCGGGTGCCACATGACCTCTCCAGGAAAGACAGTGAGGCAAAATCTTGATACCAGTGCTGTCCAGTGGCCCGACGTTGTTACGGGGGGCTTCGTTCATGTGCATGAGGCGACCCGTGAACTCTCACCGGCACTCGAGACCAGTTTTCTGCCATTTCGCCGCTATTTGATGGGGCGTCACCTCTGCGACGTGACTCAGCCCGCTGCTCCGTCCGCGGTTGCAGCTGCGACCACAGCGGCACCAGTTGGAACTGAAGCCACAACCGCGAGTGTGCGGTTCACCGACGACATCGTACGCGATGCTTTGGTAGAATCCGTTACCGGATCGGCGGCCGCCGCACCAGCGCCGACCACAGGTGTCGACGACGCCAACCTGTTGGCTCAAGCCACTGCGAACCTGAACGACGCACAGCGGGAGGCATTGCGACAGACTCTGGCGCGGGAGATCGGCAGCATGCGGCGCATCGAAGAAAACTCGCCGGGAGCCTTTGTCGAGGTCCGTCGGTCGCATTGATTTCAATGCCTAACTGGGGGACGGCAATGAGTCGTCCTCCTTGTCTGATGCAGAAGATATTCACCCCCTAAAGACGCCGCGCATAGCCGCGGCGAAGTAATAACCACCGGGGACGACCTCGAGCCATTTGTGATCAGGACCGCGAACTGATCACTGACAGAACACTTCGTCTCCGATTGCCGCGCAGTTCGTAGCGGGCAGGGTCGAGGAGCTGAAGTCCCTCTTCGGTCTCGTCGTAAGCCGAATTAATGCCTATCATTTTGCCAGGCTTGCTCGTCAAGACCGTGACGAGTGCGAATGCTCGGTAATCTTCCATGCGAAAAGAGAAGCACAGAGGGGCATAGGATTCCACTCCATCGATTTCCTTATGGTTTACGTGGGTATTGACCGTCGTCGCATCCTGGGGCGGAGCCGAACTCTCGCCACACAATCTGGTCAGGATGCTTCGTCTACTGAGCCAACGCCGCCGGCGTGAGATCAGCCTGCAACAAGTGCACCCGCTGAAAAGCCGACACCGCAGACTTGTTCAGGCGGTGATACTCAGGGAAAGCCGCAGAGCGTCGCGCCACAATAACAATCTGCGAATAATCATCCGCATGTCGAACAGAACCGATCCAGGATGTAGGTCCCGATCCCGGAACCAAAGCGGTGTCCGATGGTTCCTTAGGAAAAGCGGAGGGCAATTGACATGATGATCATCGAACGGAACATCTATAGGCGTGAAGACGACAACGGACACACTGTCGTCTTCGTCTACGAAGATGGCACGCGAGCCTCGGTCGATCTCTCCGACGCAAATTCATATGGGCTTGGAGAAGACGAGCTTATTCAAAAGGCCGAGCGGCTCCTGGATAACATTGATGCAAGCGGTGTGCGAGGCCATATGCCTCCATATAATGCCGGTGAAAGCCACAGGTCTCTTGACCCATCGGACAACGGCGACGCGTCGGTGAATATATCCACTCCTCCTGACCGGCCGGAGGGTCCCGTTCCTCCCCAAAATCCCCTCGTCGAGGAGCAGGACGAGGATGCCAATATTGTCGGGCTGGCGGGCGAGGGGATTATCGAACCTCGCGATAAATAGGCCGCTTTCTACAAGTGCGGTGCTTTCCCTGTAGAGTTGATTGATCAAGCGCAAGATGGGCGTCTAATTCCCGCTGAAAATTCTTCCGATATTGTTTTAAAGCCAACGGAACAGACGGTTGGCGGCTGCGTTGAACCCTGCGGCACGTGGCGTGCCCCAGGGGAGCCAGCACTTTGAAAACCTTGATCGGGATGACATTCCTCGCAACATTGATGTCGACAGCAGCTTTCGGACAGGATGCAAGGACATCTCAGGATATTTTCGGCCAACCATCGGCAACAGCGCGGGATCATGATCGCTACCTCGTCGCTTCGAAGGGCCTTGTCCTCACTTCCGGACTGGTCGGACAAACCGTTTATAACGGCGCAGCAGACTATGCCGTTTCAATCGGCGAGGTAACCGATATCGTGCTCGGCCCGGATGGAAATGCTGTGGCCGCCATCCTCGGTGTGGGTGGGTTTCTCGGCGTCGGGCAGAAGGACGTTGCCGTCAGTCTCGACCAATTGGCATGGGTGAAGCGCCAGGACGACCAACGTTGGCTCGTGGTTTCCAGCAGCAAGCAGGAGCTAAGCGACGCTCCAGCATTCGATCGCAACAGTTTGATCACCGACGGGGGTTCTGATCCGGCCAAGGGACATGCCACCGAGGCAAGTGCCAATGCGAAAACGGAGAGTGCCGCGAACAAGGCAGCTTGGGATATCCGCAGTATGCTCAAGGCAGTGCCTGCAGAATCGATTAGTGCCGGGAACCTGATCGGTTCGACCGTTTATGGTCCTGAGGACGAAAAGCTGGGCAACGTGGCAGATGCATTGATGTCGTCCGACGGGCAGATGGAAGCTTTTGTCGTGGATGTTGGCGGGTTCCTTGGGCTGGGAAAGAAGCCGATCGCCGTCTCGATCGAGAACCTTGATCTCCTGGCGGACGACAACGGAAAGATTTCCGTGTTCACTTCCTTTGACAAGGAAGCTCTGGAAAAGCAGCCAGCTTACACGGCCGAAGCCTATAAGACGGACAGCGAGAAGATACTGCTGCGTGGTGCGGCCGAATAGCTGCACACTCTTTATTGGCCGTGGGGACGCTCCTGTGACAAATCGGATTCTCGCTAGTC
Source organism: Phyllobacterium trifolii (assembly GCF_014192095.1). Taxonomy (GTDB): domain Bacteria; phylum Pseudomonadota; class Alphaproteobacteria; order Rhizobiales; family Rhizobiaceae; genus Phyllobacterium; species Phyllobacterium trifolii. The sequence goes on along the minus strand of NZ_JACHXN010000013.1, from coordinate 141,946 downwards.
TTTCTGCCATTGACCTTGCCATGTACCCAAGGGATCGTTTGCCCGGTCGGCGGATTCCTGGCCCATCAAAGTGCCTATCCTGAACTGTTCCTCGATTTTGTATTTTTGCGATCAAACAATCCCGGCCGACTAAATTATAGTGACGTTGGTCTTCTCGAAGCTCACCCAATGCAATCAACTTTTTGTATGACCACGATTGCAGTCTCGAAGCGACGCCAAAGGGACGCGCAGCTGCCAGGAACTCTACTTAGAGGTGAGCATAGGTTTTCGGACGTTTTTTTCTCTTCGACACCTCCGCCTCTATTTTCTGCCTGTTGCCATCGTACTTGGCTATCAGTTGCTCGGCGTCGTCGCGCCCCAGATTAAGGGATTTCATAAGATAATCGACTTCGTACTTCTCGCCAGCGGCGACTCTCGCCCGGTCGGCCGAACGGCGTTTTGCCTTATCGTCAGCCATGACTTCCTCCATCAACTGGTTGGGTGAGGCTCGCCGGCGGGGCAAGGATATCAAGGGTTTGCGCGACGAGCCTCTGTCGTGAGAGGTCTACGCCCTCCGACTCGCCTCAAACTTTGACACCCAGAGATTGTTCCGCATTTGTACGCTAGTGCACCTAAACAGGTCGCCGCCTCTTTCACTTACCCGCCTCCTGCACACGTCGCTTCGCAACTTTCTCCGTTCGCAACCGCCAGATTGCCGTCTCGCGGGCTGGCTGAGTTCCTCAGATTGACAAGAAAATTGCGGCGATAGTTCTCATTGTGTTTGGAGCATCCTGCCGCGGAGCGTGGATCGCGATTCTCAGCCGTTTGATTTGCTCGTTTGAGCTGCCCGATCAAATCGTGACCTGCGTACCTATTTCCACAACGCGGCCCGTCGGTATCTGGAAATATTCGGTGGCGTCATTGGCCGAATGGGCGAGGAAGATGAATAGCTTGTCTTGCCAAAATGGCATCTCCGAGCGAGGCGAGGTTTTCAGCGAACGTCGGGCTAGGAAGAACGAGGTCGTCATGATGTCGAATTTCCAACCTGCGGTTTTGAAGATCGCCAGGGTTCGTGGGACGTTCGGCCTCTCCATGTAGCCGAAGGTCAGTGTGACCTGCATGAAGCGATCATTGATCGGCTCGACGTGCATGCGGTCGCTTTTCCTGACGGTGGGCGAGGGCGCAGTGACCACATTCAGGATGACATTGCGCTCATGCAGCACGTTGTAATGTTTCAGGCTGTGCAGCAGCGCAGTGGGCGTGCCCTGCGGATTGCCTGTCAGGAAAACCGCAGTGCCGGGTACGATCGTCGGGGGATTCTGTGCCAATTTCCTCGAAATCAGCTCGAGCGGCACGTCGCCTTGCGCGACTTTCTTTTGCAGCTGGCGACTGCCCTTCACCCACGTGGACATGATCAGCACGATCAGGATGGCGACGAGAAGCGAGGCCCATCCGCCGTCGATGACCTTGATGAGGTTCGCACCGACGAACGTGATGTCGATGACGAGGAAACTGGCGGTGGTGAGGGCCGCCACCCAAAATTGCCACTGCCAGATGCGGGTCATGACGATGAACAGCAGCGTTGTCGTCACCAGCATGTTGCCCGTCACCGCAATGCCGTAGGCAGCCGCCAGATTGGTGGAGCGCTCGAACCCGAGAACCAACAGGACGACCACAAGTCCCAAGAGAAAATTGATGCGAGGCAAATAAACCTGACCGGATTGTTTCTCGGACGTATGGGCGATGCGGAGCCTCGGCAGAAGATTGAGCTGCACCGCCTGCCGCGACAGCGAGTAGGCTCCCGAAATGACCGCCTGACTGGCGATGACCGTCGCGGCGGTTGCCAGAAGCACCATGGGCAACAACGCCCATAACGGAAACATCTCAAAGAAGGGATTTTTCGCCGATTCGGCATGGGCGAGCACGAAGGCTCCCTGGCCGAAATAATTCAAGAGCAGGCAGGGGAAAACGATCCACATCCAGGCCGTCGCGATCGGCCGCCGCCCGAAATGACCAAGGTCGGCGTAAAGAGCCTCCGCTCCGGTTACGGCAAGAAACACCGTGCCGATCGTGGCGAAGGCCATGCCTTGATTGCGGACAATATAATCAAAGCCGTAGTGAGGATTTACCGCTGCAAGAACACTGAGGTCGTCGAACAGATGCCACAGTCCAAAAAAACCGAGCGCAAGAAACCACACCAAGGTGATTGGCCCGAAAAAGAACGCCATGCGGGCCGTGCCGTGGCGCTGCACCGAAAAGAGGGCCAACAATATGGTGACGGTTATCGGAACGACATACGGTGTAAAGGCCGGCGTGACGATTTCAAGACCTTCGATTGCCGACAACACCGAAATCGCCGGGGTGATGACGGCGTCGCCATAGAACAAGGAAGCGCCGACAATGCCCAAGCCAAGGATCAGGCGGGGTCGTGTTTTGTAGCTCTCCCGGGCAAGGGCCATGAGCGAAAGAATGCCACCTTCACCGTCATTGTCAGCCCGCAGGACAAACAGAATATACTTGACCGTGACGATCAGTGTCAAAGCCCAGAAAATCATGGACACGATGCCAAGGACGTCCGCCCGCAACAGGGAACCATCCGTGGACGCAGCGTGTAGAGCTTCGCGGAAGGCGTAAATTGGACTGGTGCCGATGTCGCCGTAGACAACCCCCAGAGCGCCCAGAAAAAGAACCGGGTATGTTTCTGCGTGAACCGCATCGGGATCGGACAAAGTCGGATCCGGTCTGCCGTCATCGTCTGCCCGAGTCTTGCTCATGTGCAGCTTCTCCGCTCCTTCTCAATACCGGGCGACTCCGCGCGTTTCCTGTCGTGGGCAACTTCCGTTTGAACACAAGAGCACCAACCCGTCCAGTATCATCCAAACTTTGAAGCGATCTTTCGCACGCACCCTAAGTCATTCCGAATTACCCGTCTTCCGTCATTGGATTAACGCTTGCTAGGTCTTAGATTGAACGAGTTGACAGACGAGGCGAACCCTCTGTGCCATTTGAAAGGTTTCGTCCGAGAGGCGTTTTGTGAGGTCTAATGTTTGAATTGTTGATCGTCGGTTTCCTCATTTTCCTCAATGCCGTGTTTGCGCTTTCTGAACTCGCGGTTGTATCTTCGGGGGGCCCGTCTTGAAATGCTGGCCGACCGCGGCGTTCCTGGCGCGCACGCGGCAATCGCCCTGTCGCAGAACCCGGGGAAATTCCTTTCGACGGTCCAGATCGGCATCACTCTGGTCGGCATCGTTGCGGGTGCCTATTCGGGGGCAACGCTTGGCTCCCGAATGGGCCAATACCTTTTCGCTGCCGGAGGGCGCGCCGACATTGCCGATGTGCTCGGCTATATCTTGGTGATTGGCGTCATCACGTTCCTGTCTGTCATCATCGGCGAACTCGTTCCAAAAACATCTGGCATTGAAGAATCCCGAGCGGATCGCCTGCGCGGTCGCAAAGCCGATGAACATTCTTTCAAGGATTGCCGCCCCTGCCGTTTGGCTGCTCGATGCATCAACCAGGGGAGTGTTCAAACTGTTCGGTATCTCTACAGCCTCCGAAAGCGCAATTACCGATGAAGAGACCTTACAATCATAGCCGAGGCCGGGAATACTGGAGTGATCGAAGAAGCCGAACGCTCGATGATCTCGGGTGTCATCCGGCTTGGCGACCGCAGTGTCCGCGCCGTGATGACACCACGCACCGAAGTCGAAATGGTCAAGGTCAACGAAGATATCGCTTCTCTCAAGCGGAAGCTGATCGCCACCAATCATTCGTGCTTGCCCGTCTTTGACGATGACCGGGACGACGTCATCGTGATCCTCAGGGGACATTGAAGCCTTCGCGGCGCACGAAGCCACGATCTCGTGGCACCTGCTACATTATTCCAGAGAATCTCACTCGTTTACGCTTCAACTCTACCCTTATATTGACATACCACTGCTCTTGGTCTGCTTCACCAATGCTACCTACGGCGCAGGCTCGATTTCAAAATATGGTGGTTTGCTACCTAATTCCGCATCGAAATAGCTCTCAATGAAATGAGAACACGATATTTAGCGACAACCTGGTGGCGGTAACGGCTTTGGGCGTTGCGATGGCTGTCAGGTCAGACAGTGTGCGATGCTACAAATCGGAAATAGAGTAAAGGCGAGAGGCCCGATCGGACTCGAGGCCGACTCAGAACAAAAATCGCTTCCCTACCGAAAGCGGCACCAGCTTCTCTTGACCAAAAGCGTTTGCCAATGCCGTTATGGCACGCCATCCGGTGCAGTGGCCGACAACGATAAAAGCCGGATTGAATTCGAGCATCGATTCGACGGTTTCTGGAATGATTTTCTCGTTTGACCCAGCCAGATGCAAGCCACCGACAACGGCGTGAATTGGTACGTCTGTGAATGTCGCTTTTGCATGCGTCAGCACGTTTATGACTCCAGCGTGTGAGCACGCCGTGAACACCACGAGACCCTTACCCGCGACATTCACAGCAACAAACCGCTCATCCATGACAAGCTCATCAGGCTCCCAACCTTCACCGTGTAGCTTTTTCCTGTACTGACCAGGCATTCCGCGCTCAAACGCGGTTAGCCGAGGTATCTCGCCGCTCACATAGGCCATGCCATTTACAATCAGCTGCGCCTCGGTGGTTTTGACGACCTTCCCCCCGTGAGCAGTTAGTGCGCCGATGCTGGGGACATCCTCCAAGGGCAGCATCCCGCCATCGGCCTGCTTCAAGGCGCGCGGCCGGAACATATCGGGATGAGAATAGTAGGCAACCTCACGACCGCCATTGCGGTCACGGATGAGTTGCAGGGCTCTCAGCATCGCACCGCCATGATCCCAATGACCATGCGAAAGAACGATGGCTTCGACCGATCCCAGATCTGCCCCCAGTCTTGAGACATTTTGCTCGAAAATACGGTCTTCTGGACCACTGTCAAACAGAAGAGTCCTGGTCTCCGCGCCCTGACGAACTGTGATCAGGCAGGAAAGGCCGTGTGCAGCACAGCATAGGCAAGTCCCGCTGTCGACCCAAGCACCGCGTCGTTTCCGTGTTAAGGCCGCCCACTCGGTCTCGACGAACGCGGGTACAGAGGAAAGGTTGTCCGTTACGTTGTCGACCAGAACGTGCACGTCGACGCCGTCAACAGGCCTGAGGTTCAACATAGTTGCCTCCAATCAGCCCGACACTGTCATTTGTGATGCGCTGAGCCGAACTACAAATTACACCGAGGCTCTCTTGGGCAACAGATAATTCCGTAGCGACCCCTCGAGCGACACGTCGTCTCCACGCAGGTGGCTGACAAATTGGCGTTAGAGTTTAATGCAGATATTCTTTTGTGATTGGACAGCAAAGTCTGGCAGAGGCACGATATAGTCTCCGGTAGCGCGCATCACCGGAGCCATATCGTTGACCCTGATATCATCAGCCTGCGGAAGGTCGAGCTCGCTCTGATGCGCAGGAATGCCTAGCTCGAGCCTGCGCATCATGTCGCAATATTTGGCACAACGGATATGCTGCTCATAGTCGTTGCACATGACACCAAAGGTAGTTCAGCCTCGCCGTCATTTCGAGAGGGCGGGCAAGATAAGATTGGACTCCAGGTCAACGAGAAGTGTTCTCTGAAAGGCTGGTGTCGTTGGCCGAGGCTATTCGCACTTAAAAGGGTCCCGAGATGGCAAATGTTCCAGATGGGGGTAGGGGCTGACAGCCTGGTATTGTTGTGCGCTCGGAGGACGCTATCGCGCCAAGAGTGGCGGCAGAAATCGCGTCGAGACAGCGTGATAGCAATCTAGAGCCAGTCTTCTCCCGCATGCCGCGTTCGGCACTGCCAATGCGGATGTGAGCAACCATTCGAGGCATTGCCGCAATGGCATCGGCAGGCCACCTGAGGTAAGATGCTCAATCGGAGTGCGCTGCATTCCGCGAGGGGCCGGATATGGAGCGCCACCTTGCAGCCGTCCTGATCGCCGACGTCGTTGGTTACAGCCGTTTAAGCGAAATCGACGAAGAGGGTACGCGTGCCCGTTTCCAGACCGATTTTCAACAAATCTTCGAGCCCAAGATCACGGAACACCACGGTCGGCTGGTCAAAACGATGGGTGACGGCATATTGGCCGAATTTCACAGCGTGGTCGATGCGCTGCGCTGTGCGGTGGATATTCAGCAGGATAAAGCGAAGCGAAACGCCACTGCATTGCCTGGAGAACACCTGTTTTTCCGAATTGGCATCAACCTTGGCGATATCATCGTCGAAGGAGACGACATCCACGGCGAGGGGGTTAACATCGCCGACCGGATGCAGAGCTTGGCGGAACCGGGTGGTATCGCACTCTCCGGCACGACCTATGATCATGTAAAATCGAAGATTGCATCCCTTGGCTACGCTTTCCTTGGCGAGCAAAAGGTCAAAGGGATTGCAGAGCCAGTTCGCGTGTACCGCGTCGTGCTCGATCCGGAAGCGAAGGGGGCGACCACCAGGACAAGGCGATACCAGAGCCGATGGAGCCTTACGGCGATGACCGCTGTCCTGCTGGTGGTTTTGGGTGGCGCTGGAGCTGGGTGGCTGACGAACCGCTTGTTGGATGAGCCACCCAGCTCACAAAACGTGTCTAACGACACTAGACCCTCGTTGGTTGTGCTGCCCTTCGATAATCTGAGCGACGTCGCCGAACAAGGTTATCTCGCCGATGGCATCACAGAGGATCTAACGACAGAACTTGCCCGAGTTTCCGGGCTTTTCGTCGTCTCACGCAATGCCGCCTTCACCTACAAGCAAAAGTCACTCCGGCCTGTTCAAATCGCGGCTGAACTCAAAGTTCGCTATCTGCTTGAAGGAAGCATTCGGCGCATCGGCGACGAGATGCGGATCAACGCGCAACTTATCGATGCGACCACCAATGGGCATATCTGGGCAGAACGATTTGACGGGGCGTGGAATGAGGTATTCGCGCTGCAGGACAAAATGGTCGGTGAAATCGCAACGGCGTTGAAGCTGCGCCTGGTTTCGGGCCAGCAGGCAGCCAAGATTGCAGGTGGCACAACCAACGCCGCGGCATACGAATCATACCTGCGTGGCCGCGAACTCGAATTCAGAGAAAGGCCGGAAGATTGGGTGGACGCGATAAAACACTACGAACAGGCTTTGGCGCTCGATCCGAAGTTCGGAAACGCGGCTGCGGGACTCGCCTGGATTTATAGGGAAGCACAGTGGTCCGAGGCGCGATCGAAACTTCTAGGGCTTTCGTCCAACGAAGCTCGAAACAAGGAAAATGCATATTTCAGGGCGGCCGCTGAAAATCCATCTCCGATGTACTACAGGATCCTCACCGCGAAGTTGAACATGCAGCAAAGGTCTGATGAGGCGATCGTGGCCGCAGAGCGGGCCATTGCGCTCGATGCGAGCGATGCTGAAAATTACGAGTCGCTGAGCATTGCCATGATTTACAATGGCAGGGCGATGGATGGCCTCGGCTACCTTGCAGCCGCTTCCCGTGTTGATCCATTTTGGTCGCGCTGGCGTTACCTCCTTGCGGGTCAAGCCTATTTTTCACTTGAACGATACGGGGAAGCTGTCGCCGCGTTGGAGAAGATCGAACCAGAGACGAAGGAAACTACCTATTGGGATTTTTGGCCCAATTACGATGGCCTGGTGTTGCTCATTTCGGCCTACGCGCAGCTTGGGCAAAGCGCGGATGCGGCGAAAGCCCGAGAGAGACTGAAACCCTATCTGGCAATCGCACAAGACCCGGAATTTACGGGACTGATGGCGGCGGGAGCTTTTCCATTCAAACATTACTCCGATCTCGAACGGGTGCTAGCGGGCCTGCGCAAGGCAGGCGTCCCAGAATTGTCATTCGGTTTCGACCCAAAGTCGCCGAAGCGCCTTGACGGAGCTGCGATCAGGACATTGCTCTTCGGTCACGAGGCCCACGGACGCAACCTTGAGTCGGGCGACGCATATCGGCGGGTTACCGCTGACGATGGCGCAACCCGCGTCTTTGTGGGTGATTGGTCCGACACTGGCCAGAGTTGGTTAGAAGGAGATTTTCTCTGTTTCCTTTACCCGTCACGGTGGCGAACTTGCGGTGTCGTTTTCCGCAATCCTGGCGGCACTTCGGCAGAAAAGACCGAGTACCTGTTCATCACTCAATGGGACAGATTCGAATTCTCTGTTGTGAAGTGAGAGCCGACTGCATGTGGTTAATTCGGAGGATGTCATGAAGCCCAGTGATCCCTATGCCGTCACCGACAAACTCGATGACACTCTTCTGCAGGTGATCGTCACGCGACTGGAGACGCGTGGCAAGCATCCGATCTTCGACGGAATGCTACGCGATTACCTTGATGCCATGGAGATAGACACCGCAAAATCCGTCCTTGACCTCGGGTGCGGCACGGGTGTCGCCGCTCGGGCGATCGCTCGCCGCCCACGGTTTGCAGGACGTGTACTCGGGATTGATCTCAGTGAAGCTTTGGCAAGGGCAGCCAGCAAACTGGCAGAAGATGAAGGGTTGGGCGACCGCACGGAATTTCGCGCGGGCGACAGTCGCAAGCTCGAACTCGCCGACGGTGCCTTTGATGCTCTAGTGGCACACACTCTGTTGAGCCACGTCGACGACCCGATAGTTGTTCTGAAGGAGGCGGCGCGGCTCGTTCGACCCGGCGGTATGATCGGTATCTTCGACGGTGACTACGCATCCCTGACATTTGGACATGCCGATCCAGTCAAGGGCCAAGCCTACGACAATGCAGTCGTCAGCGGCGTGGTAACCAGCCCCCGGGTGATGCGGCAGATGCCTCGCCTCGTTGAGGCGGCCGACTTGCAGCTTGTCACCACGTTTCCCTACATTCTCGCCGAAGTTGGCAAAGCCGATTTTTGGGCACCAGCCATTGAATCCTTCCGCCGACTGCTACCCAAAGCCGGCGTCATGACCGATGTAGAGGCAAATGCCTGGGCCGAAGGCCTGCAGAACGACTCTGCTAACGGTGTCTTTTTCGGTGCAAGCAATTTTTACGGCTACGTCATTCGACGGCCATAGGCTCTGATACACAGCGAGGTTTTAAAGTTCTAAATACTGTTAGTTCATTTTCCATGCCTGCTTGTCTCCCCCTCGACTTGCCTGAGTCTCACAGTCGGCATCTATGACTGATTTCAGTATCGACCCATGGCTGCCTGCTTTAGCCAAGTCAGAAAGGCCCAAACGCTCAGCGCCGGGCCTTTTGACCATTCTAAATCAGGCTGAACTGGGACATATGGACCTACTTGGTCGACGTTTTTCGTTGCCGTGGGGCCATATCAGGCTGCTCGAGTCAACAAGACACCAACCTACTTTTTGCCGACGTCATCAGAAGTGTTCCCGCAACCGCTGCTATTCTGGCAAGTGCCGTTTCAGACGACATCGCAGCGCGAGAGGCCACGTTCTTAGTCTCCATCGTTGGGTTCCCCAACACGGGGAACCCAATTTTCTGCGGAAACAATTTTCCGGTAAGCCTTTGACTTTGCTGGTAGGAGAACGGAACTTTGGCTCCTAACTACAGAACTTTGGGTCTCCCACTAAGTCGGCATGCTCACGAGCACCCGGATGTATTTCCACAGGTGTCGCACTTCAAGCACGTCCCATTACGGACCATCGTGAAGTTCGAGCATTCCGAGCAACTGTCGCCGGTATAGCCCTGCATCATCGATTTGATGCGGCGATCCGACATCACCTTCTTTGCTTCGGCTTCAGCCTTGGCTTCTTCAGCTGCGGCTTCTGCATCCGTGTCCTCGAACAGGGCAGACGCCGGAGTTGCTTCTGCCTGATCCTTTGCACGCTCCTCATAGTCGCGTTTGAAGGCTGTCGATTCCTGGCTGACCACTGCAATCGTTGGTTTTGCAGCGATCGCAGTTACAGTGCGGCTGGCGAGGGTCGTGACATTTGATGACGCAGTTGCCTTGGGCGCATTGACGGCGCCTGTTCCCCCTGCGCTGCTAAAACCCTTGGGGTCAGCTTTGTTTGGCGAAACGACAGTCAGAGAAGCGCCGCGTGTCAGGCCCTTCGAGACTGGCTGGGTCTTGCCTTCGGAAATACCGCGGCCAAGCGAGGTGTTGGAGAAGTCGGACTGGTCGACATGGGCAAGATCATGGCGGTCAAGATAGGAGACAGCGAGCTCCCGGAAGAGGTAATCGAGGATCGACGTAGCGTTCTTGATTGCATCATTACCCTGAACCATGCCTGCCGGTTCGAATTTCGTGAAGGTGAAAGCCTCCACATATTCCTCCAGCGGCACGCCGTATTGCAGCCCCAGCGAGATGGCGATGGCGAAGTTGTTCATCATTGCCCGGAAGGCGGCGCCTTCCTTGTGCATATCAATGAAAATTTCGCCGAGACGGCCATCGTCGAACTCACCCGTCCGCAGATAGACCTTGTGACCGCCAACGACTGCCTTCTGGGTGTAACCCTTGCGGCGGTTCGGCAACTTCTCACGATCATGGACATAGCGTTCGACAATACGTTCTACGATCTTTTCGGTGACCTGAACGGCACGGGCAGCTGCTGGCGCTTCGATCAGCGCCTCGATTGTATCGTCTTCATCCTCGTCATCATCGGCGAGCAACGAAGAATTGAGCGGCTGTGAGAGTTTGGAGCCATCGCGGTAGAGGGCATTGGCTTTCAGTGCCAGCTTCCAGGAGAGCATATAAGCAGACTTGCAATCCTCGACGGTTGCTTCGTTCGCCATGTTGATGGTCTTGGAGATCGCGCCGGAGATGAAGGGCTGGGCCGCAGCCATCATGCGGATGTGGCTGTCAACGGAAAGATAACGCTTGCCGATCTTGCCGCAAGGATTGGCGCAATCGAAAACCGGGTAATGCTCTTCCTTGAGGAAGGGGGCACCTTCAAGCGTCATCGCACCGCAAATGTGGATGTTGGCGGCCTCAATTTCCTTCTTCGAGAAGCCGAGTGCCGGCAATATCTCGAAGGAAATATCGTTGAGCTGCTCGTCAGTGAAACCGAGAACATTCTTCGCAAAGTCTTCGCCAATCGTCCACTTATTAACCGCGAACTTGATGTCAAAGGCCGACTTCAAAGCCGTGTTGAGCGTGGCAATGATCTCGTCGGTGAAGCCTTTGGCTTTCAGCGAACCGGGGTTGATGCCGGGTGCCTGATTGAGATTGCCATGACCAACAGCGTAAGCTTCGATCTCGGCGATCTGGCTCTCCGAGTAGCCCAAGGTGCGTAGAGCTTCCGGCACGGCACGATTGATAATCTTGAAGTAGCCACCGCCGGCCAGCTTCTTGAACTTGACCAGCGCAAAGTCCGGCTCGATACCTGTCGTATCGCAGTCCATGACGAGGCCGATGGTACCTGTCGGCGCGATAACTGTAGCTTGCGCGTTACGGTAGCCATGCTTTTCGCCAAGCTTTAGTGCCTTGTCCCATGCTGCCTTTGCATGCGTGACCAGATCCTGATCCGGGCAGTCAGCCGCAATCAAAGCGACAGGATTTACAGCAAGGCCTTCATAGCCCTGGTTTTCGCCATGCGCGGCGCGGCGATGGTTGCGGATGACACGCAGCATGTTGCCAGCATTCGGCGCATAGCCATTGAACGCACCGAGCTCCTTAGCCATCTCCGCGGATGTAGCATAGGCGGTACCGGTCATGATCGCGGTGAGTGCACCGCCAATAGCGCGGCCTTCGTGGCTGTCATAGGGGATACCCGAAGTCATCAGCAGGCCACCAATATTGGCGTAACCCAGACCCAGCGTGCGATACTCATAGGAGAGCTTGGCGATTTCCTTGGAGGGGAATTGCGCCATCATCACCGAAATCTCGAGTACGATCGTCCACAGACGAGCGGAATGCTCAAAGCCGGCAACATCGATCTTGCCGTCCTTGCCGCGATAGGTCAGGAGGTTGATCGAGGCCAGATTGCAAGCCGTATCGTCCAGGAACATATATTCCGAGCATGGGTTGGACGCGCGGATCGGACCAGCAGCCGGGCAGGTGTGCCAGTCATTCATCGTGGTATTGAAGTGCAAGCCTGGATCAGCCGATGCCCAAGCGGCATAACCGATCTTTTCCCAAAGATCGCGTGCCTTCAATGTCTTCATTACCCTGCCGTCCTTGCGGGCGGTCAGGTTCCAGTTACCGTCGTTTTCGACGGCGCGCAGGAATTCGTCCTTGAGCGAAACAGAATTATTGGAGTTCTGACCGGCTACCGTCAGATAAGCTTCTGAATCCCAGTCGGTATCATAGGTCTTGAAGTCGATATCCGTGTAGCCTTGCTTGGCAAATTGGATGACGCGCTGGATATAATTCTCTGGAACCTGATTTTTCTTGGCGGCCTTGATCTCACGCTTCAGCGCTGGATTTTTGGTTGGCTCGTAGCAGTCGCCATTGTCGGCTTCGCAATTGACGCAAGCCTTCATGATGGCGGCGAGATGCTGCTTGACGATCTTGGAACCAGTGACGAGAGCTGCAACCTTCTGCTCTTCCTTCACCTTCCAGTCGATATATTCCTCGATATCAGGGTGATCCACGTCAACGACGACCATTTTGGCCGCACGGCGTGTCGTGCCGCCTGACTTTATGGCGCCGGCAGCGCGATCGCCAATCTTCAGGAATGACATCAGACCAGAGGAACGACCGCCACCAGACAGTTTTTCGCCTTCGCCGCGAAGGAAGGAAAAATTTGAACCTGTACCGGAACCATATTTGAACAGGCGCGCTTCGCGAACCCAAAGGTCCATGATGCCGCCTTCATTGACCAGATCGTCCGCGACAGACTGGATGAAGCAAGCATGCGGTTGCGGATGTTCGTAAGAAGATTTGGACTTGGTCAGCTTGCCGGTGTCCGGATCGACATAATAGTGGCCCTGACCGGGACCATCGATGCCATAAGCCCAGTGCAAGCCTGTATTAAACCATTGCGGCGAATTAGGTGCAACGCGCTGGGTGGCGAGCATGTAGGCAAGCTCGTCGCGGAAGGCTAGGGCATCGGCTTCGCTATCGAAATACTTGCCCTTCCAGCCCCAATAGGTCCAGGTGCCGGCAAGACGATCGAAAACCTGGCGCGCATCCATCTCGGAGCCGTAGCGCTCTTCGGTAGGCAACGCAGCCAAGGCTTCTTCATCGGCAACCGAGCGCCACAACCAAGAAGGAACCGAGTTTTCCTCAACCTTCTTCAGCCTGGCAGGCACACCGGCCTTGCGAAAATACTTCTGTGCAAGAATATCTGCGGCCACCTGACTGAACTGGGCCGGAACATCGATATTCTCCAGACGGAAAACGATTGATCCGTCCGGGTTCTTGATCTCACTCGTCGCTACACGAAATTCGATCTCCGCATAGGCTGATTGATTCTCTTTGGTAAAACGCCGTTCGATCCGCATCTTTCTCGTCCTTGTCTCTATATATAGTATCCATCAGGCGCCATGTGAAGAGTTGTGCGCGAATGGACACAATTCCGCCCTAACCGATTCCAACCCCTGAAACCGGCCGCTACACTTTCGCCCTTGATAGACGCGGTTGCCCGCGTCATTTCCGGGCTTGGTGGCCCTAATTTTGACGCCTGTTGTGTGATTCTTTCCCCTTAAGGACTGTCACACTATCTGGTAAATATTCTGCCTGTAAACACTAAATATAGTGTTAATTGGCCATTTACCCAACAAAATAATCGACTTGCGCGCAGACGTTCTTTCCGTCCAGACGTGATCCATCCCTTGCACGCGCGCTGGAGTGCAAGCTCTGGTAAACACTGGATAAACTGGAAAAAGGCCGGTTACAAACACTCCGGTCACGCCACTAACGCAACGCCGTTCACCATAAAAAATGACTCGCGTGCAAGCGTCAAGTCATAGTTTTTTACATAATTGTGACCGCAATATCTTGTGTGTCACATATGTGGATAACGGGGAGAAACCTAAAGAAATTTTTGCCGGCTAGCGGCGTGCAAAGTTTCTGGGGAAAGGCCATCACACTGGGAAAATTTGAAAATTTGAATGAGATGCAAGCGCATTGTAAGCGTCGCGGCGCTCAGCGATCGGCTAAAGCCCCAAGATCAAAGCTTGCAAGAAGGTTTTTCAGCCCGGGTTCTTCTACCCGTTGGGCGGCCTCGTCGACGCCTACCCAATCGAGCCGACGTTCGCCGCGCTCAGGCCAATTCTTTTCCTGGTGCGAAAAATGCATAGGAAAAACATCAACGATGAAATCGCCGGATTCACCATCACACACATCGTGTTTTTCGTACGTGTATGTACCGATAGAAAAGGGCGCCACGTCGCCGCGCACGCCTGCTTCTTCATAGGCCTCCCTTTGCGCGGACTGTGCAAACGTCTTGCCGACCTGTGGCCAACCCTTGGGTAGAACCCAGCGGCCGGTTCCTCGGCTCGTAATCAACAAGATCTCAGGTCGATTTTTCTTGCGGCGATAAACGAGTGCAGCGACCTGGCAGATCCTGCCATCCGGCATTTCGATCCGCTTGTCAGATACGATTTCGTTTAGATAGGTTACGTTCAATGTTCCGCTCATTCCAGCTTGTTTTCAGCAAGTGTGAACCGATTCGAATAATCCGCAATCGTTCTTTGGCTACAGTTTGCTGCTTATATGCGACTTATGACATTTTTTTGAACAGCAGTGCAAAAAAAATAGATCGAAATTTCCAGCGGATGTCGCGAGAGCTCGACCAACGGATAACTGGAAAGGTTGAGTTACAAAGGATAACCTGCGAGAAACCACAAATGGGAGGGGCAATGACATCTTCCAGATCGTCGTTCGAAGAGGCTTCGCGACCTTTCGGTGCTACAGATTCACCAGAGGATGAAAACGTTAGTGTCGTCGCGTCATGTGTTTACGCCAACGGCCAACGCATAGCAGACATCTCGATCGATGAAGCAGGAACGTGGACTCAAAAGGAAGGACATGTAGTCTGGATCGGGTTGTTAGAGCCGAACGGGGAACTTCTGCACCGGGTTCAAAAGCAATTCGGCCTGCATAGCTTGGCTATTGAGGATGCGGAACACGCTCATCAGCGTCCAAAGCTCGAGCAGTATGGTGACGCAATTTTTATCGTGGCGCGAACGGCACAACTGATCAATGGCCGTGTCGAGTTTGGTGAAACGCATGTTTTCCTTGGTAAAGGATATATCGTGAGCGTTCGCCACGGAGCGTCGACGTCGTATGCGGCCGTGCGGCAGCATTGGGAGACATCCCCTTATGCGCTCGCAAAAGGCGAGGATTTCATCCTTTACGCAATTCTGGATTTTATAGTCGACAATTACATGCCGGTGCTGGAAGCGATTCATGATGAAGTGGAATCGATCGAGGACCGTGTACTCGCGAAACCTATGACCAGCAGCGATATCGAACGACTGTACATGCTGCGCCGGGATCTTTTGCGCCTGCGCAACGCGATTGGACCGCTTGTCGACGTGTGTGGACGATTAAGCAATACGGATCTGCCGCAGATACAGACAGCGATGCAGCCTCATTTCAGAGATGTCACCGATCACGTCCGCACCGTTCAGGAGAAGATCGATGGTTTGCGTGAGGTTTTAGCCTTTGCATTTGAAGCGAGCTTACTCGTTGGCCAAAGTCAGGAAACCGTGATTTCCAAGCGTTTGGCCTCATGGGCGGCGACACTGGCTGTGCCGACAGCTATCGCTGGCATATACGGCATGAATTTCAAGCACATGCCAGAGCTTGATTCTCCCCATGGGTATTACTGGGTGTTGGGAGCGATCGGGCTAGTGTGCTTGACTCTATACTGGCGGTTCCGCAAGAGCGGCTGGCTTTAAAATGTTATCCGCCATGGCCCTTGGTGATCGGTTCCTGGTAGGTCAGACCCATGTCCCACGGGAAATAGATCCAGGTATCCTGTGAGACTTCCGTCACGAACGTGTCGATAAGCGGGCGCCCCTTGGGTTTCGCATAAACGGTAGCAAAATGCGCTTTCGGCATCATTTCGCGCACGATGGCAGCGGTCTTGCCTGTATCGGTCAGGTCATCAACGACCAGAATGCCTTCGCCTTCGTTCTCTAAGAGCCGTGGATCAACATTCTTCAGGACCTTGAGTTCTCCTTGCTCGTCGTAGTCGTGGTAGGACGCAATGCATACCGTCTCGATCATACGAATGCCAAGCTCGCGACAGATGATGGCTGCCGGGACCAATCCACCGCGCGTA
This sequence comes from Phyllobacterium trifolii, assembly GCF_014192095.1. Taxonomy (GTDB): domain Bacteria; phylum Pseudomonadota; class Alphaproteobacteria; order Rhizobiales; family Rhizobiaceae; genus Phyllobacterium; species Phyllobacterium trifolii. Next base: position 125,806 of record NZ_JACHXN010000013.1, on the reverse strand, counting down.
ATCGCGACCATGGCGCGCCATTCACGCTGCATGCCGGCAACACGCCAGGCCAAGGCGCGGGCATCCCTATGGAATTGGTCCCAAGAGACCGGAAAAGCTTTGTCGGGAAGGGACATGGCGCACTCCATCAGAAAAATGCAATGTAGCGGAAAATCCGCCAGGAATGCATCCCGCAATAGCGGTAAATGCAAGCCGCTGGCAAGCCGCTTGCATTGTCCGCGATCTTTTCTGACAAGAAAAGTGTGATTATTGCGGCCTGTTCAGCGCGACATCAATGTCAGGCAGGGCATATCGGCCATTATAGAGCTGGTTACACCTCCGAACACCCATTCCTTTAACCGAGACTGGCTATAAGCCCCCATTACGAACAATGACGCATTGTTTTCTGCAATCCAGCGTCGCAGTACCTTGTCGGCAGATTCAGAGTTCGAATTGATTGTGTGGGGATGGACATTGACGCCGTGGCGACGAAGTGCGTCGGAAAGCGGTGTGCCGGGGATATCGACATTCGGATCGTTGGATTTCTTTGGATCAACCCAGACGATATCGACACTTTCAGCCTTGAGCAGTAGTGGGAGTGAATCGAATGCAGCGCGCGATGCTTCGCGCTTGCCATTGAAGGCAACAACGACACGATCGATCTTTTCCGGCAGTTTCGTTTTGTAAGGGACAAACAAAACGGGTCGGCCGCTTTCCATGACGAGTGGGTCGGTGACGTCGTTGACGCTATCTGGATCATCAGGATCAGGTTGACCGGCAATTATGATGTCGGCTCGAAGGGCGCTTTGCGTAACACCGGCGGACGGACTGCTGCTTTCGGATCGTACAATGCGGAACTCATGGGAGATGGTTCCAGTGGACATCTCCGCCCCAAAAAGAGCTGAAATCGCTTCGGAGTTTTCCTTGTGGCGCTGTTCATGGGCTTCGAACAATGTCGTGTCGGCAAAACCCGTGGGATCGGCATAAACAATCGGCGAGGGGATCGTATAGAGGCCGATAATATGCGTGCGCTCGCTGGACGAAGCGATCAACCTTGCGGCGCCTATAACCTTCTTTGCCTCACGCTCGCTGCGAATGAAAGCGATGATCGTCCGAAATGCCATGTTGGCCTCCATAGGTTTTTTGCATTCGTCGCATCAGGCAACATTATACGCCTTCCGCGCAATAGTTGCTTTTGTATTTTGGACAACTTGCGTTGATCGAAGAGCCGTTCATTGTGCAGATTGAGAAGCGATATTCGCAACCATTTCTTTCACAGCCGATTCAGCCGCAAGAAGTTTTTCTTCGTCGCGCGCCCTGATAACCAGTTCCGTCGAGAATTTGCCGTTTTCGTATTTTGGATAAGAACCGATGATCGTATCTGGATGAATTGCCTGGATATTCCGGAGGGAAACGGCGATCGCACCCTCGCCAAATGGGCAGTTCACTGAACGGGACAACAGCTTCTTACCCACTTTCAATGTTGGGATAACATTGTCGAGCATGGCTTGAAAAACCGAAGGGACACCTGCCATCACGTAAACATTGCCAATATGGAAACCAGGTGCTGTTGAAACAGGATTGGTGATGTGCGCCGAGCCGCGCGGCATTCGCGCCATGCGCTGGCGGCTTTCGGTGAATTCCATCCCGCGTGCTGCATAATTATCGCCCATGAGTTTCATCGCTGCCGTGTCGTGTTCACAAGGGACATCAAACGCTTTTGCAACTGCATCAGCCGTTATGTCGTCGTGCGTTGGTCCGATCCCGCCGGACGTGAACACGTATTCATAACGTTCCCGCAGGGCATTCAGCGCTTCGACAATGCGATCCTCTTCATCCGGAACGATGCGGACTTCTTCAAGATCGATACCGACGGCTGTGAGAATATCAGCTAGGTGACCGATGTTCTTGTCCTTTGTCCGACCTGACAGCAACTCATCGCCGATCGCCAGCATGGCTGCGGTCACAACTTCATCAGTCATAAAAAATCTCCTAGCGGGAAAGCGACCGTAATTCTCCAAACGGATCGTCGCAAGCCATTTCGCTCAGGAAAGGCGAAGGAGCAAAAGTCAAGACCAGCGGCACTTGAGCGCTGGTGCGGACGGCGGGACTTGAACCCGCATGACCTATGGCCGACAGATTTTAAGTCTGTTGTGTCTACCGATTTCACCACGTCCGCGCATTTATGCTTTTCAACGGTTAAGGCGATTCCGTCAACGGTGATTTGCGATATGAGTGATCAGCTCGGTCGAAAAGCGCCATTTCAAGCTGACGCCGCCATTTGGTTAAACCAGCACCCTACACCTAAGGTCTCAATCTCTGGTAGATTTGGGCTGCGACCTGGACTAGAACGCGAGGTCTTCGAAGCAAAGAAATCGCTATGTCCGCTGTTCCATTTCAATTTCCGCTCGCAAATTTGATGAAAGTAGCGTCGCGAAATCCGGCACTCTTGCTGGTTCTTCTCTATTTTGCGTTCCAGGTCTTTTTTCTGACGACGATTTCGAATGGCGCGGGAGTGGATGACGCGGAGCAATTAGCCTATGTCGGTGCTCTGCAGTGGGGATATGGCGGGTCGCAGGCGCCACTCTATACGTGGATAAACAGCATCGCTGGAAATCTCTTCGGAATCAGCATGTTTACCATCTATCTCGTCAAGTTCGGTATGCTTGCGAGTTCATTTATCAGCGTCTATTTCGGCGCACGTCTGCTCGGCCTGTCTAAATCGGTAGCTGCTGCTGGCATGCTCGGCATATTCCTGCTGCCTCAAATCGCGTGGGAATCGCAACGGACGCTGACTCACTCAGTAGGAGGCACCACCGGCTGCGCTTGGGCATTTCTCGCCTTCGCCTGGCATATGAAATCCCGCTCCTGGCATTCGGCTGCACTGCTGGGGCTCGGCATCGCTTCGGGTCTACTCGGAAAATTCAACGCGAGTTTCTTCCTTATCGGGCTCATTTCGGCTGGCTTCTCCATTCCCGAATATCGAGCCGTTCTTTTGATGCGGAAGAGCATTCTGGTGCTGCTAGTGTTCATTGCAGCCATAGCGCCTACAGGCTTGTGGACGCTTTCGCATACAGAGAACCTGTTGGCGCGGTCACATAAATTCGAGATAGGTGAGGGCGGCAATTTTGTTATCAGTCGTCTTCACGGCGAGTGGAAGCTCTTTCTCAATGGTGTTCTCTTTTCGGGAATAGCGCTGGTTTTCTTTGCAATCGCCTGGTGGCGAAGCCGGGCAGAACAGATATCCTCGCCTCGTCCTTGGAATGACGCCGAAAAATTCGTAGGCCGAACCTTGCTGTTTGCGCTGGCGGCTGTTTTTGTCGGTGTCCTCATCAGCGGTGCTGCCGAGGTGAAAGATCGCTGGCTCCAGCCGGTTCTGTTCTTGAGCCCGCTCTATCTGGCAACGCTTTTGGGGCGCTATATCCGAACTGACTTGCCGTTGAAACGCTTCGCGATTGTCGGTGCGATCTGCGGCCTTATCGTAATTCCAGGATTGGCGGTGAATATACTGTATGCGCGTGACGGTAAGGCGCCTTCTATTGGCCAGCTGGACTACGCGAAGCTTTTCACAGTGACGCGCGCCGTGGGAACTTACCAGACCGTCGTGTCAAATGGTCCCCAATTACCGGGAAATCTGCGTCTTTTCGACAGTTCAATCATTCCGGTGCATCTGGAAATGCCGAATGCCGTGTCACGCATCCGCTTCCCGGCACTTTTTGTCTGGTTCGGCGACGGGATGAATCCGGCTGTGTTAAGTTTGCTGAACGGCGCCGGTATCGCCGCGCCGCCAGCAGACGTCAAGCAGGTGGATCTCACGTATAAATATTATCCCGATCAGTCAGCGCGGGTGAGCTATTTCATCGTTCCAGCAAAGTGAGGCTCTAGTCTTCGACAAAAACCTCATCGCGTTTCTTGCGGATGCTTGGCAGCAGCACGACCACGAGAACGGCTGCTGCGAGTAACAAGAGCCCAAGACTGATAGGGCGATTGAGGAAGGTCATGGGATCGCCGCGCGACATGATCATGGCCCGGCGAAGATGCTCCTCCAGAAGCGGTCCAAGCACAAAGCCGAGCAGCAGCGGCGCCGGTTCGCAGCGGAGTTTTGCCAGCCCGTAACCGATGAGACCGAAGAAGGCGACAGCATATAGATCGAACACATTGGAATTGACGCTGTAAACGCCGATTGAACAGAAGGCGATGATGGCGGGAAACAACATGTAGTAGGGGATGGTCAACAGCTTAACCCAAAGCCCGATCAGCGGCAGGTTAAGCAGAATCAACATGAGATTTCCGATCCACATGGAGGCAATGATCCCCCAGAACAAGGCAGGTTGTTCGGTGGCAACGTTGGGACCAGGAACGATACCTTGAATGATCATGGCGCCGATCATCAAGGCCATGACCGGATTGGCCGGAATGCCAAGCGTCAGCATCGGGATGAACGATGTCTGCGCGCCGGCATTGTTGGCAGATTCAGGGCCCGCCACCCCGGCGACAGCACCCTTGCCAAATTCGCCCGGCGTATTCGAGATCCGTTTCTCGACCGTATAGGATGCGAAGGACGCAAGAATTGCTCCGCCACCGGGCAAGATGCCGAGGGCGGAGCCAATTACCGTTCCGCGCAAGATCGGTGCGGTCATTTCTTTCCAGTCCTGTCGCGTGGGCCAGAGGTTGGTGACCTTTTTGATCATCACATCGCGGTCATGCTCGTTTTCAAGGTTACGCAGAATTTCGGCGATGCCGAATACGCCGACTGCAAGCGCAACGAAATTCAACCCATCAGACAATTCGAGAATTCCGAGATTGAATCGTGGCGTACCGGTATAAATATCTGTCCCGACGAGCCCGAGTAGCAGGCCAAGAACCACCATGCCGAGTGCTTTGACGACGGAACCATGGGCGAGAGCGACGGACGAAACGAGGCCGACGATCATCAGCGAGAAATATTCCGGCGACCCGAATCTCAAAGCGACGGCTGTCAATGGCGGAGCAAACACAGCTACCAGGATGGTGGATACTGTTCCGGCAAAGAACGAACCTATAGCCGCAATTGAAAGTGCAGCCCCTGCGCGGCCCTTTCGCGCCATCTGGTATCCATCGATGGCAGTGACTGCCGACGAGGATTCGCCAGGCATGTTGATCAGGATGGCGGTAGTTGAGCCGCCATACTGTGCGCCGTAGTAGATGCCCGCCAGCATGATGAGTGACGAGACTGGTTCGAGCTGAAAGGTGATAGGCAAAAGCATGGCGATCGTTGCAGTCGCACCGATACCGGGAAGCACGCCGATAAGCGTACCGAGGATGACCCCGATGAAGCAGAACAAAAGGTTGTAGGGCGAAGCTGCAGTCGCAAATCCGAGAACGAGATTGTTAAGAAGATCCATTTCGCGGCCTCACTGCCCAAGCCAGGGGCCAAAACGCCGGAAGGGCAGGCCGAGCGCATAACTGAACACGATTACAGAAAACAATGTCAGGCCGCCAACCAGCAGGAGCGCGGTTCCGGGACGCATCTTCGTACTTGCAAAAGCTGCAACCAATCCCGTCAGAAAAAGTGATGGCACGAAGCCTAGTCCACGGACGGTGAGGCCAAACAGGATCGGTGCCGGCAAAATGAATAGCATACCGCGCCATGCAATTGGCCCCATTGGTTCATGCTGTAACTGAGTACCCTGAATGATGACGATTATGCCAAGAAGGATAAGGATTCCGGCCAATACAAACGGAAAATAACCTGGTCCCATGCGGAGTGCTGTGCCAAGTTCAAGGCCATATGCCTGTATCGCAAAGAAAAGGCCTATGAATATAAACAGTGCGCCGCAGATCAAATCGCGCGAACTAAAACTAAGATTTCTCATATGTTCCCCACGGCCGTTTGACGCTATAAAAAAGGGCCGGAAGCGCTCTCCCACTTCGGGCCCATGGTCTGCTAATCAGCGTATTGGCCGGCCGCCTCAATGACCGGCTTCCAGCGGGTCACTTCGCTTTCAAGCTTTGACTTCAGCCCTGCAGGCGTTGCTTCCGCATCAGTCGAGGGCACCGTGCCCAGTTCAGCAAATCGAGCGATGATGTCGGGGTCTTTCAACGCTTTTTGCAGGGATCCCGAGAGTTTCTGGGTTACCTCTGCAGGGGTTCCCTTTGGCGCGTAAATGCCGTGCCAAATACCTACCTGCATGCCCGGCAGGCCAGCTTCCGCGACGGTTGGAACATCGGGAAGGGCATCGAGTCTCTTGGCCGATGTCACTCCATAGGCTTTGATCGTACCGCCTTTGATCTGTTTGGTTGTATTGGTGGTCTGGTCGCACATCAAATCCACCTGACCACCCAGGAGATCTGTCATGGCAGGACCAGTGCCTTTGTAAGGTACAGTTGTCAGTGGCGTCTTGATCTCACTCATGAACAACATCCCGCAAAGATGGGAGGCAGCGCCAATACCGGCATTCGCAAGGGTGATCTTGTCGGCATTTGCCTTGACGTATTCAACAAGGCCTTTGAGATCAGTCGGCTCGAAATCCTTCTTTGCCACAATGGTCATTGGAACATCTGTGACCAGCCCCACATATTCGAAGGCGTTGAGCGTGTCATAGGGCAGCTTGCGATATAGCGTAGCGCTGGTTGCCATGCCGATGTGATGCAGCAACAGCGTGTATCCATCCGGGTCTGCCTTCGCCACCTGGGAAGCCCCTAGCGTGCCACCTGCTCCGCCGACATTTTCCACGATGATCTGCTGACCGAGGTCCTTTGACATGCTTTCGGCGACAAGTCTGGTAACGGTATCAGTTGGGCCGCCCGCCGCGAACGGCACGACCATGGTGATACTGCGTTCAGGATAACCCTGCGCAAATGCGCTACCCGAGATGAGGGCAATGGCAGCTGTGGCGGCCAGTGAAGTAAAGAGTTTGAGCATTAAATTTCCTCCCAGAACAACGCTTGTGAATTGCCGCAGTCAGCCAACATTTCTCCCCGGTCATTGGCAACTCCGTTTTCGACGCGGCGCATGAGACCTATCGGACGCAACGATCGTGGTTCTGTCAAGCAATTCATGGATTTCTCCGAATTTTTTGAGAATTCCACTGTGAACAGGGCAGTCACGTTGTTTTTTGGTATATGCATATTCGAAGAGATCAGGCGATCGGAGTGATGACGATGAGCAAACAGGCAGGCAAACCAGCGACATGGACGGAATCAGCGCCGTTGCTCGTGGATGTTGCGATGGGCCGCAAAGATGCGGATCTGGTTGTCCGCAACGGTCGTTTGGTAAGCGTCTATTCCGGAGAAATCATCGCTGGTATTGATCTTGCCATCGTGGCCGGGCGCTTTGCCTTTGTCGGGCAAGGAGCGGAGCACTGCATCGGGCCGAAAACGAAGGTCGTTGACGCGGGTGGACGTTATCTGGTGCCTGGTCTGTGCGACGCGCATATGCATGTCGAAAGCGGTATGGTCACGGTGACTGAGTTTACGCGGGCCGTCATTCCTCATGGCACTACTTCGATGTTCATCGATCCGCACGAGATCGCCAATGTGTTGGGGCTCGATGGCGTCCGCCTGATGCACGACGAAGCGCTTGCCATGCCGATCAATGTGCACGTGCAGATGCCGAGTTGCGTTCCATCGGCGCCGGGATTGGAGAATGCAGGCGCTTCTATAAGCCCGGACGATGTTGCCGAAGCGATGACATGGCCCAATATCATCGGTCTCGGCGAGGTGATGAACTTTCCTGGCGTCGCCAACAACGATGCAACTATGCGGGGTGGCATTGACGCCACCGTAAACGCCGGAAAGACTGTTGGAGGGCATTTCGCATCGCCTGAGCTTGGGCGAGCCTTCCATGGATATGTTGCGGGTGGTCCTGAAGATGATCACGAGGGTACCCGTATGGAGGACGCCATTGCCCGTGTGCGCCAGGGTATGCGGGCTATGCTCCGTCTTGGATCCGCTTGGTATGATGTTGCCCGCCAGATTAAAGCGGTTACGGAACAGGGCCTTGATCCCCGCAATTTCATCCTGTGCACCGATGACAGTCACTCCGGCACGCTTGTAAACGAAGGTCATATGGACCGTGTTGTGCGTCACGCCATAGCCCAGGGGCTAAAGCCTGTGACGGCGATCCAGATGGCGACACTCAATACAGCGCAGCACTTTCGGCTGGAGCGGGAGATCGGCTCAATCACACCGGGACGACTTGCAGATTTCCTTATTGTATCAGACTTGCCAAATCTGACGATCGACCGTGTTTACGCGCGGGGCGTGCTTGTGGCGGAGAAAGGTAAGCTCATCGCTGAGATTCCGGCCTACAACTATCCGGCATTCGCAAAGAATACGATCAAGCTCGGGAAAAATTTGAAGGCCAAGGATTTCGATATCAAGTCTCCGAAACCAACAAAGCAGATTACCGCGCGTGTGATCGGCGTCATTGAAAATCAGGCGCCGACGAAAGCATTGGAGGCGGAGTTGTCAGTCTCCGACGGCATCGTCCAGATGGATCGGCGCAATGATGTCTGCCAAATCGCCCTTGTCGAGAGGCATCGCGGAACGGGGAAGGTGGTTAACGGCTTTGTCTCCGGCTTTGGCTATACGCTTGACTGCGCCATGGCCTCAACTGTCGCCCACGATAGCCACCATATGATTGTCGTCGGCACCAACAAAGAGGATATGGCCAAAGCTGCCAATAGGCTTGGTGAAGTTGGCGGTGGTGTGGTGCTGTTTTCCAAGGGCCGAGAACTTGCCATGGTGGAAATGCCGATCGCAGGCCTGATGTCTGACCAGCGTGCCGAAATCGTCGCAGCAAAAGCTGATAAACTCGTCAACGCCATGCGCGCGATGGGCTGTACTCTCAACAACGCCTACATGCAGCATTCGCTGCTGGCGCTGGTGGTCATTCCGGAATTGCGTATATCTGATGTCGGGATTATCGATGTCCGGACATTTACGAAGGTTGACCTGTTCCTATGACTGCATTCATCAAGGCCGTGGATCGTGCGACGGAAAAAATGCGCGTGCTGTTTCCCGAAACACCGCTCCAACTCAACCACTATCTCTCCCACAAATACGGTGCGCAGATCTGGCTTAAGCGCGAAGATCTTTCACCTGTGCGGTCCTACAAGATCAGGGGCGCGTTCAATTTCATCTCTCATTATTTGAGCGAGCACAAGTTGGAGGATTCGTCCTTTGTTTGTGCCTCGGCTGGAAACCACGCGCAGGGTTTTGCCTTCATCTGCCGGCATTTTGGCAAAAAGGGTGTCGTATTCATGCCGGTGACGACGCCGCAACAAAAGATCGACAAGACGCGCAGTTTTGGCGGCGAGTTCATCGAAATTCGTCTGTTCGGAGATATTTTCGATCAATGTTACGCCGCTGCGCAGGACTATGCTGCCGAGAGCGGGGCAATTATGGTTCCGCCTTTCGACCACATGGATATCATCACCGGGCAAGCAACCGTGGCGCATGAAATCGCCACGCAGTTGCCGGACAAACGCAAGCCCGACCTGATGATCCTGCCTGTGGGAGGTGGAGGGCTTTCCGGTGGCGTTACACGCTATCTTGCCGATCTCGGCTGGGAGACCCGCTTCCGCTTCGTTGAACCAGCCGGTGCGCCAAGCCTGAAACGCAGTCTCGAAGCAGGCAAACGTATCAAACTCGACACCGTGGACAATTTCGTTGACGGCGCCGCAGTTGCGGAGATTGGCCGTGAAAACTTCAAGTTACTCAAAGGCTTCACAGCAGACTCTGTGACTTTGATTCCAGAAAACCGCCTGAGCTCGACTATCCTTGAGATGCTCAACATAGAGGGCATCGTCGTAGAGCCGGCCGGCGCTCTCGCCATCGATGCGCTCAAGGATTTCAAGAAGAGCGATATCAGGAACAAGCGGATCGTTCTGGTAATATCCGGCAGCAATTTCGATTTTGAACGCCTGCCGGAGCTGAAGGAGCGGTCACTGCGATACGAGGGATTGAAGAAGTATTTTATCTTCCGTTTTCCCCAGCGGCCCGGCGCTTTGCGGTCGTTTCTTGACCTTTTGGGACCTGAGGATGACGTTGCCCGTTTCGAATACCTCAAGAAGTCCGCGCGTAATTTCGGTTCCGTCCTCATCGGCATCGAGACCAAGAACAAGCTCAATTTCGACATGCTGTTCAAACGTTTCGATGAAGCAGGTTGGGCCTATCAGGACATCACCGATAATGAGACCATTGCCGGATTGATTATCTGAGGAGGCATAGTGACCTGCTGGATCATTCTGTTTCGCGGTGTCGGTGGGGATACGTTGCTTCCCGTGCAGCCATTGAAAGCGGCCTTGGTCGAGGAAGGCTTTGAGTCCGTTGTAACCTATATCAACACCGGCAATGTCGTTCTTACCTCAAACGATAGGCCAAAGCGCATCGCTAAGCGTGTGGCTACGACGGCATTGGAGCATTTTGGCTTCTCCAAGCACATCATGATCGTCAGTAGGGCGGAATGGGCCAAGCTCATTACCCAAAATCCATTCCCGCTGGCTGTGAGTGAACCGGCCAAACTTCATGCCTATGTTCTGGAGCGGACACCTGATGCAGAGGCGGTGAAGGCGTTGGAGCAAAAAGCGACAGGGCCGGAGCAGTTCGAGATAAGGGGAAGGGTGCTGTATTATTACGCGCCGCATGGTGTTTCGAATGCAAGACTGCATCCTAAGATTGAAAAAACATTGAAAGTTGCAGCTACCGCGAGAAACTGGAATACAGTGCTCAAGCTGGCCCATTTGGCTAAGCAAATGGCGGGGGATGCAAAGTGACTATCTATATTGTGCTGTTTCGCGGCATCAATGTTGGCGGCAACAAAAAAGTTAAGATGGAAACACTGCGGGACATGCTTGTCGAGGCGGGCTTCGAGGAGGTGAAAACCTATGTACAAAGCGGCAATGTCGTTCTCAGGTCCAACAAGACGGCGCGCCAGATAGCCGAGGCAATTTCGGACCTTTTTTTGAAAACGTTCAGTTTCGAATCGCGTGTCTCCATCCGCAATATTGATGAATGGAACTGTATGATCGCGAAGAATCCTTATCCCCAAGCCCAAGAAAATCCAAAGTCGCTTCACGCCGTCATTCTTGATGAAGACCCGACTGACACTGCGCTTGAAAATTTTGCCAGCAAGGCGAGTGAAACCGAAAGTTTTACTGTCAGGAACCGTGTTCTTTACCTCTATACGCCCGACGGTTTTGGCACTTCAAAACTCGCCCTCGCACTCGACAAGGCGCTGAAAGTGCCGCTCACCGCACGCAACTGGCGCACCGTCTTGGCTCTTCAAAAACTGGCAGAAGCGGCCTGATCGGCAATCAGCCTTTCCAGTACCGTGAAAATACGCGGGTCGTTGCACTGCGCCACATTGAAACGCATGTAGGAAGAAGCGGCCTGCGACTGGCTGAACACGTTACCTGGCGCAAAAATGACCCCTTCTGCCAGTCCGCGCTGCGCAATTTTCGCAGCATCCACGCCTTCGGGCAGTTTGCACCACAGAAACATGCCGCCGCGCGATTCGATCCAGGGAGCCAGGCCGAGCGGCTTCAGCTTGGCGATCGTTTCGCCCATGCTCTTTGCCAGTTGCGCGCGCAGGCCGTCCATGTGCTTGCGATAGCTTCCATCCTTCAGCATGAACAATACGAGTTCTGCACCCAGGCGTCCGCCGCCAAAGGATGTAGCGATGCGCAAATCCACCAGCCCCTCGATCCAGTTGCGCCGCGCAGCGATGAAGCCGCAGCGAACAGATGCCGATAGCGATTTGGAAAAGCTCCCGATGTGCACGACTCGATCGAGCCCATCGAACGCTGCGAGCCGAGGTGCTGGTTCATGTTCGAAATCGGCAAAAATATCATCTTCGATGATTGTCAGATTGTACTGTTCTGCAAGCTTGAGCAGCCGATGGGCAACGACGGGCGAAAGAACTGCGCCAGTCGGGTTATGCAGGGCGGAATTGGTAATGTAGACGCGCGGCCGGTGTCCCGAAAGCGCTTCCGCAAATCGGTCGAGGTCGGGACCGTTCGGCGTGTAAGGTACCCCGACCACCTTGGCTCGATGCGCCTTGAGCAAGGCGTGGAAGTTGAAATAACACGGGTCATCCACGATGACGGCATCCCCAGGCTCAATCAGGAAACGGCAAAGCAGATCAATTGCCTGTGTCCCTGATTCCGTCAACATGATCTGGTCGGGAACCGCCTCAATGCCATGTCCATCCATGCGGCGTGCAAGTAGTTGGCGCAATGGTTTCAAGCCTAACGGCGATGCATAGTCGGTGAGGGAGGACTCATCCGCCCTTGCCACGGCGCGCAGGGCGCGACGAATTCCTGCTTCAGGCATCCATGAGGAGGGCAGCCAACCACAACCGGGCTTTGCCGTGGTGCTATTTGCATCCAGTGACGTGCGTGACACCCAGAGAGGGTCGATGGCATGGTCAAGCCGCGGCCCGATTTCGGCCAGTGACAGAGGCGGCAGATGACCGGCGACATAAAAGCCCGAGCCGCGTCGCGACAAGATGATGCCTTCGGCCGCGAGCCGGTCATACGCCTCGACAATTGTCGATTTCGATACTGACAACGTCTTGGCAAAACTGCGTATTGAGGGGAGCTTTGCTCCCGGCGTGAGTGCGCGCCCGGCAATGCGTTGACGAACCTCGTGCATCACGCGATTGACCAGCGTACCGCCTTCGAGCTTGAGTTCAACGGTTTTGTCCATCCGTACTGCTTGCCATCCCATGACAGTTTGCGTGTATTGTACTGTACCGTATCTGGAAAATCCACTGCATAGGGTTGATACAGCCTACGATGTGATCGCATGGCAGAGAAAATATGGACAAGGTAACAAGCGGCTGGATTAACGGATTTATCGGCGTACTCATTTTCAGTGGGTCGTTGCCCGCCACTCGGGCGGCCGTTGCTGGATTTGATCCCATCTTCGTGACCGGTGCGCGTGCCACGATTGCAGCTGCGCTGGCGCTTGCCCTGCTAGTAGCCTTCCGCGAAAAGCGCCCGATGAGGACGGATCTCGGCCCGCTATTCGTAACTGCCATGGGTGTCGTCGTTGGCTTTCCGCTTCTGACTGCACTGGCGCTACGCCATATCACATCGGCTCATTCCATTGTGTTTATCGGGCTTTTGCCGCTTGCAACCGCCATTTTTGGTGTATTGCGCGGCGGTGAGCGCATGCGTCCCATGTTCTGGCTGTTTTCCTGTGCGGGCAGCCTACTCGTTGCTGGATTTGCATTGACGCAGAATTTCGCGGCCTCGCTAACCGGCGATCTTTTGATGTTCGCGGCCATTGTCGTTTGCGGGCTTGGCTATGCAGAAGGTGCCCAGTTGTCGCGCAAATTAGGGGGCTGGCAGGTGATATGCTGGGCGCTGGTCCTTTCTCTACCAGTCATGTTGCCTCTGACCCTCTATGTTTTCCCGTCGGATTTGAGCGTCATCAAGCAGCCCGCCTGGATTGGCCTCTTCTACGTCTCGCTTTTTTCAATGCTGATAGGTTTCATTTTCTGGTATCGCGGGCTGGCTCAAGGCGGAATTGGGGCTGTCGGTCAACTGCAGTTGCTGCAACCCTTCTTCGGTCTCGTTCTCGCTGCGGCACTGCTGCACGAATCCGTCAGCTGGCCGATGATTGCCGTCACCATTGCAGTGATACTATGCGTGGCGGGCGCTAAACGGTTCGCCAGATAGCTGGTCCTTTTGCGCCGCACAATAAAATCGTTTGCTTTTTGGCGTAAGAAGGCCCATATGCCGGTCAGGCGCTTGGACCGGGCAATCCGGTCTTCCGATTGAGGACTTCGTGGCGTCTGAGACCCATCCGCATGATGCGGTGGGCACGGCTGCGCAAGTCGCATGAACCCAAGCCATTGGCGTAGGGTTCCTCGCGTCTCGTCGTTTATCCCAAAATTATTGCACGCAGGTTGCGCCCTGTGATGCGTTGTGTGGCCCGCGGTTTTCCGCGCCGGCCAATGAAAGAAGATTGAATTGGAAACTATTGAAACAAACGGCTTTGCCGCCATGGGTCTGAATGCCGTCCTGCTCAAGGCAGTCGAGGCAGCTGGAATGGCTACCCCCAAGCCCATCCAGGCACAGGCTATCCCGGCGCAGCTCGCCGGTCAGGATATTCTTGGCATCGCCCAAACAGGCTCCGGCAAGACAGCGGCTTTTGCACTGCCGATCCTGCAGAAAATTATAACCATTGGTGATAAGCGCAAGGGCAAGACCGCCCGTGCGCTCATCCTCGCTCCAACCCGCGAACTTGCCGTACAGATCGAAGAAACGTTCCGTACACTGGCAAAAGGCGCGCACATTTCGACTGCGCTTGTTCTTGGTGGTGTCTCACGCATTGCCCAGATCAACAAGATGCAGGGCGGCGTCGATGTCTTGATCGCAACACCAGGACGTTTGACCGATCTTGTGCGTGACAACCGCGTCGATCTCTCGGAGACGCGCTGGCTCGTGCTCGATGAAGCTGACCGCATGCTCGACATGGGCTTCATCAACGATGTGAAGCGCATTGCCAAGGGCACTCATCGTGATCGCCAGACGGCTCTGTTCTCGGCGACAATGCCGCAGGAAGTTGCCACATTGGCTGCAAGCCTTTTGCGCAATCCCGTTCGTGTGGAAGTTGCGCCGCAGGGTACAACGGCTGCCGAGATCAAGCAGGTTGTTCACATGATACCGACCAAGCAGAAGAAGCAGGTTCTATCTGCCATGCTTAAGGATGCGGACTTGTCGTCGGTTATCGTCTTTACCCGAACCAAGCATGGAGCTGACGCGGTTACGCGCGTTCTGGAGAAAGACGGCTATAATGTTGCGGCCATTCACGGCAACAAGTCGCAAAATGCGCGCCAGCGCGCGTTGAATGGCTTCAAGGATGGTTCCGTACGTATTCTGGTCGCAACCGATATCGCTGCGCGCGGCATCGATGTCGTTGGCATCAGCCACGTGATCAATTTCGATCTGCCGGACGAGCCAGAGAGCTATGTCCATCGGATCGGCCGTACGGGCCGTAATGGCGCATCCGGTAAGGCGATCACGCTTTATGATCCGGCGGAAGAGGCTTCCAAGTTCAAGGCTGTCGAACGCGTTACGCGCATGCGTCTGCCAATGGCGGATTCGCCGATCGACCTTTCGAGCCTTCCTGCTCGTGCTGCCAATAGCGACCAGCGCCCGCCGCGTCGCGAAGGCGGTAACGGTGCGCCTGGCAAGAAGCCGCATCGCGGCCAGTCTGCTGGCAAGCCGCGTGAACCACGCGGTGAAAAGGTATGGAGCAATGATGCAGGTGCCCCCGCACAGAAGCGTCCATTCCGCCGCAACAAAAAAGGCTTCGGCGCAAGGGCTGCTTAACAGCTTCTGTTGACGTATTATCGGGCCGCTGGCACATCGTGTTGGCGGCCTTTTCATATGTGTCTTTGAAAAAAATATCCGCATATCGTCTGGTTTGAAAAATTCTATGCTTGAACGGTTTGATCGGGACAAATAGGTTCAAGCCACGCAGAATGAAGGACTTGGCCTATGTATGATTCAGTGATCGACACCATCGGAAACACACCGCTCATTCGTCTCAAGAAGGCTTCCGATCTCACTGGCTGCGAAATTTACGGCAAGGCTGAATTCCTCAATCCGGGCCAATCCGTCAAGGATCGCGCAGCGCTCTACATAATCCGCGACGCCGAGGAACGCGGGCTCCTGAGGCGAGGTGGTGTGATCGTCGAAGGTACCGCAGGTAACACGGGTATCGGGCTTACAATGGTTGCCAAGACACTTGGCTACCGCACCGTCATCGTTATTCCCGAAACGCAGAGCCAGGAAAAGAAAGATGCCCTCCGTCTCCTCGGTGCCGAGTTGGTCGAAGTGCCCGCTGTTCCCTACAGGAACCCGAACAATTATGTAAAAGTCTCCGGCCGTCTTGCGGAGCAGATGGCAAAAACCGAGCCGAACGGTGCCATCTGGGCCAACCAGTTTGACAATGTCGCCAATCGTCAGGCGCATGTGGAAACGACGGCACAGGAGATATGGCGCGATACGAATGGCAAAGTGGATGGGTTTATCTGCGCGGTGGGTTCAGGCGGCACGCTCGCCGGGGTAGCGCAGGGACTGAAAGCAAGGGACGCGAGTATCAAGATCGGACTTGCCGATCCACTGGGCGCGGCGCTGTTTTCCTATTACACGACCGCCGAGTTCAAATCCGAGGGAAATTCCATTACCGAGGGCATTGGGCAGGGCCGTGTTACGGCCAATCTTGAAGGGTTTACGCCAGATTTTTCCTATCAGATCCCCGACTCTGAGGCTCTCGAAATTATCTTCGACCTCGTCGAGGAAGAAGGGCTGTGTTTGGGAGGATCGTCGGGGATCAATATTGCCGGCGCGATCCGCATGGCGCGGGATATGGGACCGGACAAGATTATCGTGACGGTGCTCTGCGACTATGGCAGTCGCTATCAGTCCAAAATGTTCAATCCGGAGTTCTTGCGTTCTAAGGACTTGCCAGTTCCGGCATGGATGGAAGCAAAGGTAGATATATCCGTTCCCTTCGAGAATGAATCCTGATGGCTTACGATACGGCTATTCTTTTTCGCGAAGATTCTTATCTTGAAGCAATCGAAGCGACAGTATTGGCAATAAACGAGCGGGGCGGCATCCTGACCGACCAGACCGTGTTTTATGCCACATCGGGCGGCCAACCCGGCGATACCGGTGTTTTCGTTCGCTCCGATGGCTCAACCATCGCCATCGCTGCAACTGTGACCGGTGAGAGCAAGGAAGAAATCATCCACGTACCGGCACCCGACCAGCCCATCCCGGCCATCGGTGAAAGGCTGACCCTGCGCCTCGATTGGGACAGGCGCTACAAGCTGATGCGAATGCATACGGCCTGCCATCTACTCAGCGTCGTTTGCCCGTTTCCGATCACAGGCGCGGCGGTCAGCGAAGACGATAGCCGCGTTGACTTCGATCTGCCGGACGCGGGTGTGACCAAGGAAAGCGTTACCGAGAAGATGATGGAACTGGTGAACGCCAATCATCCGATTTTCACCCGGTGGATTACGGACGATGAACTCGCTGCGAATCCCGGCCTGATCAAGTCCAAGAACGTAAGGCCGCCGACAGGGACGGGGCGTATCAGACTGGTTTGCATTGGCGAAAACGCTTCGGTCGATTCGCAGCCGTGCGGCGGCACGCATGTCGCGACGACCGGTGAAGTTGGCGCGATCCACATTGGAAAAATCGAAAAGAAAGGCAAGGAAAACAGGCGGTTCCGCATCCGCTTCGGTCCATTGCCAGAGGGAGTATGAACGTGGCAGACAAGAGCCCTTTTGTGGTTTCAGCCGATTGGCTGCAGGAAAGACTTGGCCAGCCCGGTCTCAGTATCCTCGATGCATCCTGGTATCTTCCCGCTCAAAACCGGGATGCCAAAGCTGAATATGACGCAGCCCATATTCCCGGTGCGATTTTCTTCGACCATGAAGAGATGTCGAATCCGGATTCATCGCTGCCGCACACCCTTCTCAATCCGGAAGCCTTCGCAGCCGCCATCAGCAGCATGGGAATCACCAACGATGATACGATCGTCGTTTATGATGGACCTGGAATGACTACATCGCCGCGCGTCTGGTGGATGTTGCGAACGTTTGGCGCAAAGAACGTCTCAATCCTGGACGGGGGATTCGATAGTTGGAAAAACGCCGGCAGGCCTGTCACTAACGAAGTGACCAAGATTGCCCCCTCGGCCTTTGTCCCGAACTTTGACGCAGGCAAAGTGGCAAGTTTCACGGATATGCGCGAGATCGTTGAAAGCAAGTCACGGCAGATCGCGGATGCGCGCTCGGCCGGGCGCTTCAAGGGTGTCGATCCGGAGCCACGTGCTGGACTGCGGTCCGGCCACATGCCCGGCGCACGAAGCGTTCCGGCATCTAGTCTTGCTGATAATGGTTATCTGAAGGATATCAATAGTTTGCGCCAGGTTTTCGATGATGCCGGTGTGGACTTGTCGCAGCCGGTCGTGACAAGTTGCGGGTCCGGAATAACAGCCGCCGTGATTACGCTCGCACTCGAATCGGTGGGTCACAAGGATAACGTTCTCTACGATGGTTCGTGGACCGAATGGGGTGGAGACAAAAACACTCCCGTCGCTACCGGCGAAGCATAAGCCCATGACGAAACCGCGAATTTTGAAGACACGTGTTACACATCTGGAGATGACGGAGCGGCCGACGCAGTCCGTACCGACGCCCGTCAGTTTTAAACTGGCGCTGATGCGCGCGACGAAGATTTCACTACCCTTCTATCGTTTTCTCTATGAACAGGTTGGTAAGCCTCATCATTGGTCTGTGCATCGTCGTCTCAATGACGAAGAGTTGGCGGCAATAATCCATCGCAGCAATGTCGATATACATGTCCTCTACGCCGATGGCTCACCGGCAGGCTTTTTTGAACTTGTTATCGATGAGGTGCAGGCGGTCACCGAAATCCTTTATTTCGGTCTGGTACCCGAGTTTCAGGGCAGGGGACTTGCCAAATTCTTCCTGAATGAAGCCATTTTGACCGCATGGATGAACAGCCCACAACGCGTAATCATTGAAACTAATACGCTGGATAGTCCACGCGCACTGCAAATGTATCAAAGAATGGGTTTTAAGCCCGTCAGTTTTGCAGAAGCAGAAATTGACGCTTGGGATTAGATTTGCTGTATAAGTATACTATTCAACCATAGTTCCCTAGCTTGGCACGAAATACCTCTCTATGAATCGCTTCACGAATCGGTCTGTAGAGGGTTGAAATGAAGCTGAAGAACATATCGTTGAGCATGATGGCGATTTCGTCGGGATTATAGTAGCTGGTTGCCAGACGGCGGACCCGAAAGCTACGAAAACTGGGTCTGGTGTAGAAACAATATCGATCAAATCGGGCCAGAAGTTCGGATATACTTTTTACAAAGTGAATCCTGATTGTTCCAGTGCCAAAGTTCCAACCTTGAAATTGATATCGAAGCCCTCACACGGAACTATTGCGATTTCCCAAGGATACGGCCGCTCGGCTTACGCAGCTGGCCATCCATTAAACAAGTGTAATTCACACAAGGATATTGATGGCATCTGTTATCTATACGGCTGCATCTGGTTTTGTTGGCACCGATACCGTCACAATTTCCGGTCAAGTCGCTGGTAATGACTCTTATAACTATGTGACCCTTCGCTTCAACGTTTCCAAATAATCGCTTGGATCCGAGTTTGAGTTACTTAACTAGAGATCTGGCCGTAATCGTTTTGCTTCATCTATCAGAGCAAGAATCGGGTGGTTTGCAGTCAAAATTCGGTGTCTCCTTGTTTTAACAAAGGAGGCACCCGAATGAGACCGATCCGATTTATTGCCATGACGACAACACTTGCCCGTCACTATCAAGCGGGTGGGGCTGACGCGAATGGTCAGATACCTGAAACCTATACGCCCGACGGCGATGGCGTTCCTTGCCGACACTGTTTGCAGAACGTAAAGGCGGGCGAGAAATACTTGGTGTTATCGCACCGTCCATTCCCGGCACCGCAACCATACGCTGAAACAGGCCCGATCTTCCTGCACGCGGAGGCGTGTGAGCGTCATGCGGAAACTGCAGAACTACCGGAGATGTTCAACGAGAACAGCGATTATATACTTCGCGGCTATTCCTGCCAGGACCGTATCGTTTACGGCACCGGAGGTGTGGTCAAGACGGAGGGCATTGCGGTCCGGGCCGAGGAATTGCTGACACGGGACGATATCGCCTATGTCCATATGCGGTCAGCAAGAAACAATTGCTTCCAGTGCCGTATTGAACTTGCATGAAAAGCTCGGATAGCGCTCGTGGGATTCAAGTTTTGACTGCATATGCCTTCAACCGATACCACTGCGTCATCCATCCCCCACCTCGCCGTCATCCTCGGGCTTGACCCGAGGACCCGCATTTCTTGAAGAAACAAGAATGTAGCGCTGTAATTTGAGCATTTCCAATGGGTCCTCGGGTCAAGCCCGAGGATGACGGCAAGGCAGGAGCGCTTCGGTCGGAAGCGCTCCTGCCAAGATTTTGATTTTATGCAGCAATATCAGGCAGCTATTGCCGATTTTGCCTCGACCATCTCGAGGCCCAGTGCCTCTGCAACAGCCTGGTTGGTGATGCGTCCCTTGTGGACGTTGAGCCCGTTGCGCAGATGCGGATTGTCAACGAGAGCCTTGACGCCGCGATCGGCCAGCTGCAGGCCGTACTGCAAAGTCGCATTGTTCAACGCATGAGCGGACGTTACCGGCACAGCGCCCGGCATGTTGGCGACGCAGTAATGGATGATACCGTCTACTTCATAAGTCGGTTCGGAATGCGTGGTCGCATGTGATGTCTCGAAGCAGCCGCCCTGGTCGATCGCAACGTCAACGATAACCGCACCCTTCTTCATGCCCGAGAGCATCTCGCGCGTGACTAGCTTTGGCGCGGCGGCACCCGGAATCAACACTGCGCCGACGACGATGTCAGCAGAAAACACCTCATCATCAAGGGCTTCGATGGTTGAGTAGCGTGTATGAATACGCCCGCGGAAGATGTCATCCAACTGGCGCAGGCGCGGAATGGAGCGATCAAGAATAGTAACGTCGGCGCCAAGGCCGGTCGCCATCATGGCAGCATTGATGCCAACGACGCCGCCACCGATAATGGTGACCTTACCGGGTAGGACGCCGGGGACGCCGCCAAGCAGAACGCCTCGGCCGCCATTGGCCTTCTGAAGTGCCGTCGCCCCAGCCTGTATGGCCAGGCGCCCGGCAACTTCGGACATCGGCGCAAGCAATGGCAGGCCGCCGCGGTCGTCGGTGACAGTTTCATAGGCAATCGCGGTGACACCGGATGCCAGCAAACCTTTGGTCTGCTCTGGATCCGGAGCGAGATGGAGATATGTATACAGTAGCTGGCCTTCACGAAGCTGCGCCCATTCGGAAGGCTGCGGCTCTTTCACTTTGACGATCATGTCCGCCTGCTGGAAGATTTCTTCGGCAGTCTTGACGACTTTTGCGCCTGCCGCCTGGTAGGCTCCATCGTCGGCGCCTATCCCTAAACCAGCTCCGGACTGGACGATGACCTCATGGCCGTGGGCAATGTATTCGCGTACGGCGCCCGGAGTGAGGCCGACGCGATATTCATGGTTTTTAATTTCCTTTGGGCAGCCGATGCGCATGACGTCTCCTGTTAGCTTTTTAGATGTTCCCTTTTGAGGCAAATATAACAGCACAAATCGCGTTGCATGTCCTTGCCAAGACAGCTCGACGCCACGCGATTTTTCGGATATCCTTGCGCAAAACGTCTGGATATAAGGGGAAAGTTCGAACAATGTCATTAGACAGGATTGATATCGCTATTCTCGACAGCTTGCAGAAAGATGGCCGCATGTCGAATGCGACGCTTGCCGAAAAGGTCGGACTATCGCAGTCCGCGTGCTCGCGGCGGCTGGATATATTGGAGAAATCGGGCGTCATCCGCGGTTATCACGCACGGCTCTCCAACAAGATGCTGGGTCACCCGGTTATCGTCATCGTCAACATTTCGCTGTCGGGACAGGCGGACAAACAGCTGCGCGAGTTCGAGACCGCAGTAAAACTGTGCCCCAATGTATTGGTGTGTTATTTGATGTCGGGCGAATATGACTATCTCTTGCGCATTGCTGCAAAAGATCTTGAGGACTACGAGCGGATACATAAATTCTGGTTGTCCGCCATGCCGCACGTTACGAAGATAAACTCATCCTTTGCTTTGCGCGAAGTGGCGGATCGCACCGGTCTGGGCGTTGAAACGGCGCTCGTAGAGACCGCGAGCTAGCGTTATTTCGCGTCGTCACAACCAAATTTCATCCCAGCGTTGAAAATTCTGCATCAGAATCGCAGTTTCTTGCATAGGAATCGCAACTTCCTGCATGAGTTCGGGACTTTTCCGCGTAAAGAATGTTCTGGATTTGGTTCTGGTCGTTCAAAACCATGCTCAAACCGGTTTCCCGCGACCTTCAGCCCGCTGCGAGCGCTTTTTTCACTTTCGGCGGCGCCTTGGCATGCCAGGCAAGTTTGATCCGATGGCCAAGTTCCGCATCGGAAACAGCCTCCAGGTGCATGAGGATATAGGGCCAGCCTTTGTAGTGGTCGGTCTCGAAATAGATATTCGGAACGCTCTCCATCAGCAGCGGTTTCTCCTCCAGCGGGCAATGGATTGCAAAGGTTTCCCAATCTTTCATACGCCCGATGAACGAGGTCTTCACCTTCAACGAGGGTGTGCCATGGGTTGTGCTGCGCACAAGCTCGGGCAGGTGCAGCGACTCGGCGATTGTCCAGATACGCTCAAATGATTCATCGAACGAATTGGTCATGATTTGTAAAACACCTGCCGCACGTCGATATATTCGGAACGAAACCCCGCTTCGCAGTAAAACAGGTAGAACTCCCAGAGCTTTTTGAAGCGGCCATCGAAGCCAAGATTGCGCAGCTGGTCCCACGAACCCCAGAAGCGCTCGCGCCATTCGGCCAGCGTGCGGGCATAATCCTGGGGGAAGATATTTTCGCAGTAGAGGTCGAGGCCGAACTCCTTGCCCAGGCTTTTCAGCCTCTCCGGTGTTGGCAGCATTCCGCCCGGGAAGACATAGCGCTGGATGAAATCCGGCCGTTTACGATAGCGATCGAAGCTCTTGTCATTAATGGTGATGATCTGCATGCCAGCACTGCCGCCCGGATTGAGGCAATCCTTGACCTTGCCGAAGAACACCGGCCAGTATTTCTCGCCAACCGCTTCGAACATCTCGATCGAGGCGACATGGTCATATTTGCCGGTCTCGTCGCGATAATCCTGAAATTTGATCTCGGCCATTCCGGAAAGCCCGGCCTTTTCGATGCGCTGCGTTGCATAGTCGAATTGCTCGCGGCTGATGGTCAGCCCGGTAACATGTGCGCCGATCTCACGTGCTGCATATTCGGCAAAGCCGCCCCAGCCGCAACCAATCTCCAGTACCCGCGACCCGGCGGTGATGCCGATATTGTTGGCGAGCGCCCGGTATTTGGCGGTCTGGGCGGCTTCGAGATCATTGACGCCTTCATCAAAGAGCGCCGAGGAATAAGTCATCGTCGGGTCTAGCCATTCCCGGTAGAAGGCATTGCCGAGATCGTAATGTGCCGAGATATTCTTGCGTGATCTACCCCTCGTATTGTCGTTCAGCCAATGGCGCAGGCGCTGTACGGCGTTGATAAACCAGTTGGAGCCGCCGGCAAGGTCCTCGCCCACCTCTTCGTTGACAACGAAGAGCTCGAGAAAAGTGGTCACATCGGGGCTGTCCCAATCACCGTCCATATAGGATTCAGCAACGCCGATGGTGCCGCCGGCAAAGGCTCTGCCCGGCAAGTTCCAGTTGTGAAGCACAACCGAAGCATCCGGACCTTGCTGACGCCCACCCACCTTGAAGACGTTTCTGTCGGGTGTGGTGATGGTCAAGGTGCCGCGCGGCAGGTGCGCTGCAGCGCGCAACGCCGCCTGTGCCTTGAGCGGCAGGCCCTTCAGCACCGCGCTGACATTGTCCGGTGTCAGAAATCTCGTCTGAGTCACCGCATCCCCGGGTATCGTCTCATTCAGCATCTGTTCAATCGTCCCGCACCCCTCGGGCCATTATTCACGGGAATGTCACAAATGTTCAAGTTGATTTTTGCAAGGCAGCGTTTTCGAACAACTGGAATAAATCACCTTGCGTTTGCAATTGATGATTGAACATGAGGCCACGCGATATGGTGAAACTGCACCCGATTTTTGATCTCCGTCATGCGTCGATACGGCACCGGTCATGAGCGTGGTACTGGAGAATCACATAAAACGTCTTAGACAATAGACTAAAGTATAATATCCAGAAACACGCAGAAGTTGTTATGTGTTTATTTGGTAACAGGAGCAAGATGATTTTCAGCAAAATTGGATTTACTTCGCATTTTGACCGGAACGCTTCTTGACCTGAAACATGCTTCAACTCATGTTAACCAAACGCCCCTCCCAATTAGTAGGGGTCATTTTTATGTGATCAATTAATCAAGGAATTTTTTAATGACACCTCGTTTCCCCATACGCATCGCATGCGCCGCTGTCCTTGCGGCCTCATTCGGTCTCACCGGTTCTGCATTTGCGGCGTCCAAGACCGGCACCCTCAACGTGAAGCTTACGATTGAAGATGGTTGCAGCGTTTTCACAAGCAGTGCCGCCGGCACTCTGGATTTCGGCACATGGACCACACTGAGCGACAATATTGACCAGTCGACGACCTTCAATGTGTCCTGCAGTGCGGCAAGCAAGACGTTCAACGTTGGTCTCGATGGCGGCCTTAACGGTACGATCACAGATCGCAATCTGGCATTGGCTTCCGACAAGACCAAGAAGATCAAGTACAACCTCTATACGGATAGCGTCTACTCCAACGTCTGGGGTAATGTTGTCGGGACCAATACCGTCGAGAAAACATCAACAACTGCCGGAACGAACGTACCTTTCACGGTCTATGGCCGTGTGCCAGTTCAGGCCAATCCGGCTGTGGGCGTCTACACGGACACCGTCAAGGTATCGATTACCGTAAACTAAACCACCCCGCACATCACAGGAGGACGCCATGCGATCCTTGTTATACGGCATGGGTCTTCTTGGCCTGTGCGCGTTGCAAACCAGTGTTGCCGGTGCGTCCTCCCTGCAGGTTTCACCCACCCGTCTGGAAAAGGTGCTGCCGGAAGCAGCCGGCGTCATCACGCTCAGGAATGGCGGCAACAAGCCTGTGAAGGTTCAGGTGCGGGTGTTCCGCTGGAGCCAGGTCATGGGCATCGAAAGGCTCGATCCGACAACCGACGTGGTTGCCAGCCCGCCGGTGGCGCAGGTTGGCGCCAACAATCAATACCTCCTGCGTGTCGTGCGTGTGAGCAAGAAGCCGGTCGCCATCGAGGAAAGCTACCGCGTTCTGGTCGACGAATTGCCGGACCCCCCGCAGATGAAGAATGGCAACGTCAATTTCACGGTGCGGTTTTCCTTACCCGTGTTCTTCAGAGCTGCCGAGACGCCGGCGGGCCAGGTGACCTGGAATATCCGGCGCGGCAATGGCGGCTATCTCTTGTCGGGAACCAATACCGGCGCGACGAAGCTGCGCGTGAAAGATGTTCAGCTCCTGCAGAACAGCAGGATCATTGCCATCAAGAAAGACGTTGCGGGCTATGTAACCGCCGGCGGCTCGGCACAGTTCGAGCTCGGCAATGCAAAGGGCCTGGCTGCCGGTCCCGCCATCCTGAAGCTCGAGACTGACAAAGGGCCGGTAGAAGCCAATGTCGATGTCAGCAATTAGCCGCGGCTCGTTAGCCCTGTGCCTTTCTGTCAGTCTCGTCGGGGCAGGGCAGGCGCAAGAGGTGCCCACCGATCCGCTTGTCACCGCAGCAACCGAAGCCCGCGGCGCGCAAGGGCTGCAGCTTGCCGTTTTCATCAATGACGCGAACACGGATTTTGTCGGGACGTTCGAACAATTGCCGGATGGCAGTCTGACGGCGAAGCCCGATGAGCTGGAAGAGGTCGGCATCAAGCCGCTCAAGGCAGCGATCAGGCGGGACGGGTCAATCCACCTCAACGATCTGCCTGGCATCGAATATCATGTCGTGCCGGAAACGCAGAGCATCTATGTTGTCGCCACAGATGCGGCGCGCGTGCCACGCAAGATCGATCTCGATGCGGAACGCAGCGAACGCGACCGGCCGAAGCCGACATCGAGCACGGGCGCGGTGCTCAATTATACGCTCTATTCAAGCTCAAACGATCTGACCGATGCGGATATCAAGCCGTTTCAGGGTATTTCCGGCGGCTTCGATGCCCGGTTTTTCAGCCCGCTGGGGACGGTCAATCAATCGTTTACGGCCAGTCTTTCCGACGGCGAACTGCAGGGCTTCAAGCGCCTCAACACGACGTGGAACTATTCCGACCCGGAACGGATGATCACCTATAATGCCGGCGATTTCGTTACCCGCAGCCTGCCATGGACCCGCTCGGTCTATCTCGGCGGTCTGCAGGTGGAACGTAACTTTGCCTTGCGCTCCGATCTGGTGACGCTGCCCATGCCGGTCGTCTCGGGCTCGGCGGCCGTGCCTTCAACCCTTGAAGTCTACTCGCAAAATGTAAAGACCTATACGTCCGACATTCCGGCGGGCCCGTTCGAACTCGCGAACCTTCCAGTCATCACTGGTTCCGGCGAGGCACAGGTCGTCATCCGCGATACGCTCGGCCGCGAGACGAGAACCACCTTGCCCTTCTATACAGCGAGCGAACAGCTCGCGAAGGGATTGATCGATTTCTCGGCGGAGGTCGGTTTTCCGCGCCGTAATTACGGCAGCGAATCCAATGACTATGCCAGCGATGTCTTCGGCACGGCGACCATGCGCTATGGCCTGGCCAACTGGCTGACGCTGGAGGGACACGCGGAAGGCGGCGCCGATCTCCTCAATGGCGGCATAGGCGCCACTTTTCCCCTCGGGCGCTGTGGCGCGACATCACTTGCCGCCGCCGGTAGCCAGCACGACGGGCAAACCGGCACGCTGCTCAATGGCTCGCTCGAATTGCGCTACGATGATTTTTCGCTTTATGGCCGCATGCAGCGCAGCTACGGCAACTATGACGACATCGCTTCGGTGAGTGCCGACAATGAGCGCATTCGCGAACAATATAGTTACTACTATCCAGGTTCGCGTACTTTCTCGGCTCGCATGCCGCGCGCGGTGGACCAGGTGAGCCTGAGCCTGCCGACGCTGTTCAGCCGCTCCAACATCAACCTGTCCTTTACCCAGATCGAAACGGAGGGCGGCGACAAAACCCGCACCGCCAGCACGTCCTATAGCACTTCGCTGTGGAAGAACGCTTCGTTCTACGCCTCTGCCTTCAAGGATCTCGACGACAGCGACAGTTTCGGCGTCTATGCCGGCCTTTCTGTATCCTTCGACAATGATATTTATGGTTCGACTGGTGTGGATCAGAACGGCAAGGACATTGCCGGCTTTGCCGAAGTTTCAAAGTCCGCGACCCGCGAGGAAGGAAGCTACGGCTGGAACGTGCGCACCAGCGAAGGCAAAACAGCAAACCGCTCGGCTGGCGGCAATTATCGCAGCAAGTATGCGCGCGTCGATGGCTGGGTCCAGCAATATGGCGATGCGGTGCGCGCCAGCGGCTCGTTCGACGGCGCCATCGCCGTTGCCGGCGGCGGTGTCTTCGCCACCAACCGCATCGATGATGCCTTCGCCGTCGTCGATGTCGGCGCGGCCAATGTCGAGGTCAGATCGCGCAACAATGTGGTTGGACATACCAACAGCAGCGGGCGGCTGATCGTGCCGGATCTCAATTCCTGGGACCCGAACCAGATCGATATCGACCCGCAAAACCTGCCAGTCGATGCCGTGGTGCGCGATACGCGCACAGTGGTGGTGCCAGCCAATAGTGGCGGTGTGGTCGTGGACTTCCACGTCAAGGAAGCCGCGGCCGCGGCGCTGGTCGGGCTGACCGATGCTGGCGGCAAGCCGCTTGACGCCGGGCTCCTCGGCCGGATCGATGGGTCGGATGCGACATTCGTCGTCGGTTACGATGGCGAAGCCTTCATCGAGGGACTGTCGCGCAACAACAACGTGACCGTCGAATTCGTCAATGGTCAGACCTGCCATACGGCGTTCGCCTATAGCGCGCAGCCCGGAACCCAGGTCGCAATCAGGAATGTGGTGTGTCAATGAAACGTTTTCTGCTGCCGTTGATGTGTTTGTTCGTTCTGTTTCTGGCGTCGGGAACGGCCTCGGCGGCCGATCAATTGAAATGCACGTTCGACAAGTCCGGCGTTCTAGAGTTCAGCATGGATCCTCTTCTCAGCAGGACCAGCGAGCAGAAAATGCAGATAGATGCCGATTGCAGCAGCTACGTATTTATAAGTGTCCTGGGCTTCTTTCAACAACCGGTTCGTGTTTGCATGTCGCTGGACGCCGGCACGACGGGCAGTTCAACGACTCGTTCCATGATCGGGCCCAATGGCAAGAAAATCGGTTATCAGCTGGCTGGAGGCCCCAACAAAGCCTCTCCCTACACGGTTGGCACCGAGGTTCCCAATGAGATGGTGTTGCCGTTCAATTTCGTCAGAATAAATGAATGGGTACCCTCCAGTTCATCCTTCCCCATATATGGTTCGATCCTGGACACGAAGGGCATCGAGGAGGGGGTCTATACGGATACCGTGCAGGCTAAATTCCGTTACATACCAGTCGGGGGATTCCTATTTCCCGGATGGTTTTTTCCTCCCGGCTGCAGTTTTACCGGGGGCGACACTGTAACCGCCACCATGCAGGTCCGCGTTCAAGTCAAGCCATTCTGTGCATTGGATGTCAGTCAGCATATCGACTTTGGAAATTGGCAAGACCTGGACCAGCCCCGCGATCAGCAGGGTGCCGTGACGGTGAATTGCGACGCAAGCACGAAATATGCTGTCAAACTCGGATGGGGCGGTCAGGGCGACGTTAACAAGACCCGGAACATGGCGAATGGCAATGAGAAGATCAGCCACAATCTCTACAGCGACGACAAACGACTCCAGCCTTGGGGCGACAACGCAACGACAGGTTTTTTGAAAGATCAGCAAGGCGAAGGCAAAAGAAAGGTAATTCCGATCTATGCGCGCGTCCCTAGGCAGGCGACCCCTTCGCCGGGAACCTACACGGATAATGTGGTCGTTACGCTCGAATACAATTGACAGAAAGGACGATGGGGGGCGACCCGCGCGTTCGAATCATCAACTGCAGCGATCAAAAAGCAAAAGGCCGGGAGCTACCCGACCTTCCTAAGCTTACCTCGACACCAGTGCCAGTACATCCGTGGTCAAAAATGGAAATAAGCTATTCGCTATGTGTAATCATTAGCCTGCCATTGCGACGAATTGATGACGCGTGGCAAGAAACCTTGGAAGCGCGTACGCCGTACAAATCGCGCTTGAGAACAAGGTGAATGATCAAGGTAAAGACAGGGTTAATGAATCAGGACAAATCTGATCCAACAGACCCTAGCCGGGCCGGGCCGGGCCAAGCAGCACATCGGAAGGTCCGCGCGTGCGGTCGCAGCGATAGCGCACCTCGTAGCGCGGATCTAGGATAAGGGTGACATCCTGCGCGGTGCAGTTGCGCTCGGTAGACCGCAAATACTGTTCGGCAGCATCGCGGTAGACCACAGGAGGTGTGGAACTCAGACCAAGACCTTTGACGAATCCTTCAGTTGCAGAAGCGCTGCCTGCCGGTCCGATCATCAATCGGCTTTGCGCGATATTGTCATAGATTGTGTATCTGTCGCCGTTGGCTGCTTTGTACTGCTGGGGTGAAATTCCCGCATAATTGTCCTTGGCGTATGAAATCGCGGCGCATCCTGCCAATCCGGCCAGTAACATCAAGGCAATCAGTCGACAAAAAATTCTCATGTCCATCTCCTCAATATTTCGGTCGATCCAGCGCTTGCCGGTTTCCCTGAAATCACTCCTGAACCAAATTCCCCAACAAATCCGAAAGAACGAAGGCTGCTGCTGCTGGAAGATCTTCGGCAATCAGCCCGAAACGCAGCCTGCGTGCCGCCGCGCCGTGAATGAAGACCGCCGCACAGGCCGCCTCGAATGCAGGCATGCCCTGCGCCATCAGGCCCGCGGCAAGACCTGCGAGAACATCGCCCGAACCTGCGGTGGCCAAAAGCGGAGTTCCATTGGTATTGATCGCGGCGCAACCATCGGGCGATGCGATAACAGTGTCGGCGCCCTTGTAGATGATGATCGCATGGGAACGGGAAGCGGCGGCGCGGGCCCGTTCGACCTTTGAAGGCACGTCTTTCTCGTCAATATCGGGAAACAGGCGCCTGAACTCACCGTCGTGCGGTGTCAGCACCAGACGGATTTCCGGTGCGCTGCGTGAGGCGTTGAAAAGGATGTCCGGATGATCCCGAAACGATGTGATCGCGTCGGCATCGAAAACCAGTTTCGCATCCTGGTTCCGCAACAGGGCGAGGGCAAAGTCGCGGGCTTTTTCGCCAATACCGAAACCCGGTCCGAGCACGAAGCTTGAGGCCTTCCGTGTTTCGATAAAAGACCGCAGATCTTCCGGGTGGTCACAGCGGCTGAGCATGATCGAGGTGAGATGGGTGGCGTTGACGCCTAGCGCTTCCGCCGGCGACAGAAGTGTCACGGCGCCCGCACCGCTTCTTGCTGCCGCCAACGCCGATAGCCGCGCGGCGCCTGTTGCGGTTGCCCCGCCGGAAAACACTGCGACGTGACCGCGCTTGTACTTGTGGGTGTCGGCTTCCGGCGCCGGAAGCAGGGCGCGCCAAAGATCCGGCGTGTTCTCAAAACAGCGTGGTTGGATATCGCGAAGAACGTCCTTGCTTATGCCGATATCCGAGACGATCAACGCGCCGCACAGATGACGCCCCGGATATAGCAGGTGGCCAGGTTTCTTGCGAAAAAACGTGATTGTGCTTGTCGCCTTGAAGACCGTACCGAGCGGCTGGCCTGTTGAGCCGTCAAGCCCCGAAGGCACATCGACAGCAACCCGCTTTACCGAGGCTTCGTTGGCACGCCCGATCGCGCCCGCCGCTTCGCCTGTGATCTCTTTGTTCAATCCTGCGCCAAACAGCGCATCGACAACGAGGCTGCCGTAGTTCGGCCGGAATCCTCCGATCGGCCGCGGCTGGAGCGGACAGTCCTGAAGCGCTCGCGCCGCGTCGGTCTGCGGCTTGGGTGCGCCGGATGACCAGACATCTACCGTCGCACCGCTCTCAGCGAGCAGCCGTGCAACGACATAGCCGTCACCGCCATTGTTTCCGGGTCCGCACAGGACATGAAATCCGGTCGCGTCGCCATATTTCGCGAGAAGGTGGCGGGCAATGGCAGCCCCGGCATTCAGCATCAGGCCGTAGCCATCATAAGGACCGGCCGCGATCGTCCGCCTGTCCGCCTCACCCATCTCTTCGGGCGTCAAAATTTCGTGGGTCATTCAGGATCAGGACCTATTGATATGATCGAAAAGGAATTTCTGCGATCAAAGTAGAGGTTTCGCAACTCCCACGTAAGCCTTCAACGCAGCAATGCATCCAAAGTTCATTTCGTGCGTTCCTGTCGCGTCACTTTTTGGAGGTAAAGTCATGGCTGTAACAGGCATCAAGGAACATATGGAAGTCATCGGAGCGGATGGTGTCCATGTTGGGACAGTGGATCACGTCGATGGGGCGCGCATCAAACTGACGAAAAAAGATAGCGGGGAGGGCTCGCACAAGGGCCATCATCATTACATTTCAACATCTCTGGTGGCGGAAGTGGAAGGCAACAAGGTTCGGCTGTCGGCCAATTCTGATGTGGCAGTGATGTTTGAAGAAGAGAAATCTGAAAAATAATCTGTATCGCCCGAATAGATCCCTTCAGGCCTGTCAGACAGCACCCAACCGCACCAGCACCGCACGCGGAATGCCGTAGTGACGGATAGCGTCGTCGTGATTGCGCAGGCCGCATAGTTCGCGCTGGATGAAATAGGCGTGGACGGCGCGTGCCGCGGCATTGAGCTCGGGAAGTCGCCCGGACTCCGGTGCTGCGTGAAGCTTTTCCAATGTCTGTTCGACCTTTTCTCCAGCACGGCCAAGCGCGGCGGCCATTTCCGCCATGATTTCCATATCAAGGGCGTTTGGCGGGCTGTCCCGGTCGAACCTGGCGGCGATGCTTTGCGGCGGTCTGAATGACATGGCGAACTATCAATTTTTGGCTACGGGATGGTGCCGATTCGAGCATAAAGCCCTTGTGCGCGCAAGAAGCAGCGGAACATTAGCGGACGCGCGGGATTAACCTTCGATATAGGAGGTACAATATGGGCGATCCAGCACCAATTCCGAAGCCAGGACCAGACACGAACCGGCCAACCGATCCTGGCCCCGCGCCACGGCCCGAAGAACTGCCGCCAGAACCTGGTCCGCCAAGCGAAATTCCGGTGGAGGAACCGCCACCTGACCGCTTGCCCGACGAAATGCCCGTCCCGAACCCCGACGAGGTGAGGGAGCCGCCAAAGCATGTTTGATAGAAACAGTTTGGGCGCCGTGGATTTTCGCGGCGCCCACCTGTCTTCTCAACTAGCGTTGCTGATTACCCATGTATCCGCCAGGTCTGCTGACTGGAGGGACGTATATATCGGGCTGGCTTGGGGGCCGACTGTCATTTCGCGACGGCCTTGCAGGACGCGGTGTATCGGGACGGTCCGCGCGGGCTTGCTGCCTGCGGCGCCAATCGTCACGGCTACCTGAATTGTCCCGCCAATCATTGCGGCGGCGGTAGTCATCGCGGTTTCCATCATAACGGCGGTTACTGTAGTAACGGGACCTGTTGTTGTAATAGCGAGGTCCGTTATAATATCCGTCGTCATAAATGGTGGTTCCGTAATAGCCGCCATATCCGCTGTACCCGCCATAGTAAGGTCCGGTGGTTTCGACGCATCCGGAGGCCGACAGGCCCGACAGGCCGACTACGGCGGCGATTATGAGTGATTTCATTGACATCATGAGTCCTCCCGACTGGTGCTCAGTCGCTGTGATTGTTCAACAAATGCACGACGAAAAGGTTCCAGCGTGTTCATTGGTGAAAATGCGATCGGTGTGGGGCGCCTGTCCTGTGGTCTTACCCGCAAATCCATTGTTTTGCCAAGCTCCATCCAAAGCCGTGATAAAGATATGCGTCGGTGCGATACGTCCCGAATGTTGTTGGACTTGACAGGCTTTGCGTTTTCAGAAGTGATTCGCTACCATGCCTTTTCCGTAGGAGTGAGTGCCATGCGTATTGCATCCCCGCGATCTGCCGAAGACGATGAACAGCGCGAAGCAGAATGGCGCGAGGCGATGCGCGATCAGTTCCTTGACAAGGTTTCATCGAACGAGATGTATGCCATCGCACAGGAGGCGCTTGCTGCCGGATGGGGATTGCAGGAGGTTCAGCGCGCGATTGATGCTTTGGTCGAGGACAAGGCTCGCGAGGCCGGTGCGGGCTCCTGTTGAGGAGCTCGCCTGTTCATTATCATCGCCCTTGAGGCGTATCGTCCCGATCAGATTACAAGTCCGGAGTTTTTACGACCCTTACCTTGCCGAAGGCGGTGTGCTTTTTAATGGAATAAGCACCCTTCGAGCGTTTCAGCACGTCGGATAACCTTTCCGGTTCATGCTTGGTCTTGGGCATGTGTTGTTTACTCGCATCCATAAGATGGCCGGGCGCAGTTGGCATTCTCCGGACAAAGTGTTGCGATGATGCTCCCATGGTGGTCACTCCTTCCCAAACTTGCAATACTATACAACGCTGGTGGCCAAAGGAAAGTTGCCCGTTTTCTTTATGAAAGGCGCCGCCTGGCCCTATGCGACTTCTTCACTCTTCCTGCCGGCGGCAATCGCGTTGGTTCATCGACATAGTTGCCAGCTTCTTTTGCCGCTTCGATGAAAGCGATGCGTGCGGCTCCGGGGGAGAGCTTGCGTTCAAGACAGGCCAGAAGAGCTTCCCTCGCGACGGAAAGCTTCGCTCCCTGCTCGATTGGCCAGTCATTCAGGATGCACTCGGCAGCGCGCAGTGCGGAGGTGATCACGCGCATCCTGCCAGGCTGGCTTGTCATGATCCTCACGGCGTTGAACAGTCGATCATCCATCGGACCCGAACGGAGAACCAAGGGACTCGGTTCCGTAGGCCTTGGTAGTCACTTGGTACTAATCAGGACGATTCCGCCCTCGCTTGTGCAATAATTTTTTCATCGCCCGACTGATCCGTCTCAGGGAATTTCGCAAGCGCCTTCGGTGCTTCATTCTCAAATAGCTCTGAAGGTTTTTGCCATTCGCCATATCGCGCCCTGTGTCAGCCGGCATACCGCCCTGTGCTCACGCAACCAAGGGCAGAGTACCAGCCAAACAATGCCGAACGCAAATCCGCAACCAGAGGCGCATTGGGGAAAACATTGGGAAAGCAGGCTTGGAATGTAAAAAACCTAGCGCTTTTCAAGGCACTAGGTTTGATACATAGCCCACGTGCGCCGTATGGTGCCGGGCTTTCACCGGCCGTTCCTATCCGTGGTTGGTAGTTGAGCGGCCTGCATCAACTGACACGTTAATGCATATGACCGGAACTAACGCCATTGGAACCCGTCCAATCCGGATGATAGGGCTGATATTGAGTGCCGCCGCCGCTGTCGATGCATCCAGAAAGCATAGGGCTTGATAGTGCTATCGCGGCCACCAAAAACAGAGATTTTATAGACATAGCATTTCCTCACGATTTTACGGCGCCCGCGCTGGCGTAGGTTCAATTTGACGGCCGTACACAGATCGTCGTGAACCGAATGTGATGACTACGGGTCTCTGCTCTCGACAAAAAAAAGCCGGACTAAAAAGCCCGGCCCAATTGTGAAGGTTAAAAACCTCCAGAGGGGAACAGCCAACGCGGATAAATGGGAGGAGAACCGCGTCGACTGGATCGGATGTAGGATTAGACGTAGCGCCTTACAATGTACGCATTGACGCAGGCCAAATCGTAGGCGCGAATGACTAGCTATCTGCGTTGTTGGGTCCGAGGGGCTCCACTCGCACTTGTCGTTGAGCGGCCTGCCGTGAGCATATTGCGGCTACCCTTCGGTATAACACCGTACCGCTGGGCCATCTGCTTCATGTCACCGTCGATTGCTACAAATCTGGGGCCGCAATTAGGGAAACGTCTGGCGAGCGCTGAGTTGAAGCGTTCGTGTTGGCAACACCTTGATTGTAGTTGGCCCATGCCGCCGCATGTCGAACATCCCTGTTTTGCGTGGCTTGCATCGTAAGCGGCAAGCTTAGGCCGTTCAGGCTGCGTGGTTCAACGGCTTATTGCGTCGATCTCGCAAGGACGGTTATGCCACTGGTATTATGTGGGCCCCACAATGCTTCGGATATACCCTTCAACGCCGCATCGGCGGCGCGCCCCTCCGCGGTGGTCGGATAGAACAGACCACCACCGTATTTGCTCGGATTTGTTGTTTGCCTGCGACCAGAAACGTTATCGGTTTCAATATATGAGTTCACGGCAAGCGCCTGACTCTTTCCGGCTTCAGCGAAACTATTTAGCCCCATGTACGAGGCGGTCATCTTATGCAAACCGTTTTCCGTCCTCACGGGCGAGTTGCTGACAAGCGCAAGAACCGGGTAGCCCCGCCTTTGCCCTTCGTTAACAGCCCTGTATGTCATTTCCTTCTTGAATTGTTCAGAGGATACCGCCGAACTGCCCATAACCGTAAAGGCGGGGCCGTTTGTGTTCGACAGCGCAAACCTTGAATTGGTTCCCTGTGTCGTCTGGCAAGCTGTCAACACGATAAGGAAAAGCAAAGCGATTGCGGACTTCATGATTGTCTCCCGGTTAGGAAGCATTGAGACCAGCAACTGTAAATGTCTGATTAATTTGTGAGTCTAACTGAGGCCCTTCAGGCAATACCATTCCACCCCATAGCGCCTTTCAAAACCGAATGATCCCAGACGAATAACTAGCTGCCGATCGACAACGATTTAACCTGCCATGTTCCATCGACAGGTTGATATTCGACCATTCCGCTCCATGGCGTTCGTATCATAGCACCGAAGCCGTTCTGACTGTCCACCACGGCTTTGATCCGATAGAGACAATCACCCAACGGCTGTGTCTTGGATTCAAGCACTGGATAGGAGGCACTCGATGGTGAGGCCAAGCGCTTGGTTACTTCGCCCTGTGCCATTGCGAACGCCATAGCGGAGTAGTCTTTGGCGCAAGCTACCTTTCTAGCCTCGGCGGCCTGTGTTACCGCTTTGGCTGCATTTGATCGCGCAGTCTCGACGAGCTGGCTAGGCGTTTTGTCCGCTCGCTCAAACAAGGCTACTACGATTACTGTCACGGCGAGAATGTAAAACACGCCACAAATCTTTCTCAAGACCGTCCAATTGGTCTTCTTATCATCCGGCGCTGACCGCTTGTGATGGCGTGCCTCATCGCTGATCCGAACTTCACTTGGAATGGCTGGCAACGGACTCGACAATGCATCCGTCCGGACTCGTTTGCCGAATGATGTTCCTGGTCCAGCCATTACATTGCTCCGCTTTTTAAGAAGTATAATTGTCGTCCCTGAATCTTCAGCTACGCGAGCCATTACAAATTTAATGATTCTGGTTGACTGTGCCGAGGAGGTTAATTCCGTTCCAGGTCATAGCGCTTGTCAAATCCGAACGGTGCCCACGACTTGCAGCCTTCATGCATGCAGTGTGTTCAAAAAGGCCAGCCGGGGCTTCTCCATGTGGGAAGGGTAGGCGGGTTTCCTCGGGTGTTTCAGACATCGTTTCTTCTATTTTGATGAAGATTTTACCGTAGTTGCCCAGGGAATGTCCTCACTCGCGGGAAAAACGAAATCGTCAGTTTTTCGGATTCGAAGGTTTGACTCGGTGTGTTTAACATTGGCTTCAATACTGAGATGGTCGCTGTCTTCCTCGAAAAAGCAACAGCGTTCCCTTTTGACCTTGAAAAAACGATTGTCGACGCCAGTATTGCCGCACCTCTGTGATCAGTGGGGATGGATTTGGGTTTGTACAATGTTGCCCCAAACGTTGCCCAGAAGGGCCTTGAAAAGCAAAAGGCTCAGCGATTTCTCGCTAAGCCTTTGATTTAACTGGCTCCCCGGGCCGGATTCGAACCAGCGACCGATCGGTTAACAGCCGATTGCTCTACCACTGAGCTACCGGGGAATAGCTGCTTATTTCATCAGCGAAGTGGCCTATAGCAAAAGGGTTTCGCTTTTGCAAAGGACCATTTCGCTTTTTTTCGACTTATGTGCATAACAGAATGATGACATGGGGCGAAGGCGTTCCTACATCCGGCTCTGGATATGGTTCAATCGAAAGAGAAGATTTTTGTCTGAAGACCCGAAAGATAAGGAAAACCAAGCGAATTCCGCGCATCACGGCCACAGGAAGCGCCGGCATATGCGCATTTTTGGCCGCCATATACCCGTTCCACAATCGGTGGCGATGCGTCGCACGCTTGGCGGAGCTCTGGTTGCCGGCGGTGCGCTCGGTTTCCTGCCTGTTCTCGGTTTCTGGATGGTCCCGCTCGGTCTGGTCGTCCTTTCACAGGATTCGGCGCTGGTACGGCGTAAACGCCGTCAGATCGAAGTGAAGCTCGGCCGTCGTTGGAAAAGCGGCTGGTTCGCATCGGACAAGGACAAAGGCTGAACGCTTCTGTCCTTACCAGCGACATCGAGACAGTTACTATTGTTTGTGGCTTCTCATTTTACGTATTGCGGCACAAAACAAAAACGGCTATTCGGAATGCCGCAAGTGACGCTGTTCGGAATGAAATTTCGTCACTTCCATAAGTAGTTAATTTCATTAGCTATTTTGATGTTGAGGCCTCGTGGCGGAGTGGTTACGCAGAGGACTGCAAATCCTTGCACCCCGGTTCGATTCCGGGCGAGGCCTCCATTCACAGATCTTACCATACAAGTAGCTGATTTTATTGCTAAATTTTAGGTGCGGCAGCGTCCGCTTCGCGTCAACAGCCATCATTGAATCATCTACGATTTGGGGCGGCTTTGACTTTGGCCTACATCGACAGGCCGGATGTTGTCCGGCCCGCGCTTTTCGGATGATTGTCAGAACTTCACCTTGAAACCCGTCGTTCCATTGACGCTGTAACTGTCGGCAAAGTTGCTCAGGCTGGTATTCAACGACACCTCGCCATAGAGCGCGTATTTATCATCGGCCCAGCTGTATGACCCGCCAGCGCCGACGCCGCCCCAGGTACGATCGCTCTCATTGGCGAAATTGACGCCGGCAAGGTCAACCTCGGAACCATCGAGGAATTCGTGATAGAGATTGGCAAGCCCGTAGACATTGCTGCGTGCCATCCTGCCCGAACTGTCCTGCCATGCATTCTGGTAGTCGGCGGAGACGCCGAGGCGTCCC
The DNA here is from genome assembly GCF_014192095.1 of Phyllobacterium trifolii. Taxonomy (GTDB): domain Bacteria; phylum Pseudomonadota; class Alphaproteobacteria; order Rhizobiales; family Rhizobiaceae; genus Phyllobacterium; species Phyllobacterium trifolii. The sequence continues at coordinate 87,835 of NZ_JACHXN010000013.1, read as the reverse complement.
TTCAGGCTGTCGCTCTTGTCGAGCGAAACGTCCGCGCCGAATGGATCGGTGAAGTCATCAAAATCGACATTGGAATAGGCCAGCTGTGCTTGCGGCGTGATCGACCAGTTCTCGTCGACGACGATCCGCTTGCCGGTTTCGAGGCTCAACGCATAGCCGAAACCGTCATTGCCGTCGGTCAGGCTACGGCCGAGCGTGTCCGAGGTAATATCGCTGTCATACCAGTTGAGTTGTGTCTGCCCGTCGACATAGAACCCGTTCTGACCAAGCCAGGTCAGCGTGCCGCCAAAACCGTAGCCGTCGGTGTCAATGGAACCCTTGCCGAACAGGGAGGAAACGTCGGTTGAAATCTCGCCATATTGGAACGTCACGCCGCCCATTAGGGTGCCAGACTGGTTTTCGTAGAGCTTGCCGTCAAAGCCAGACTGCAACCTCCACGTGTTGTAATCATATTCTGCCTGCGTGGTAGAGCGGTCAGGATCGACGCGCGAATGCGCGCCATCGATGCGCGCCCATATGGCCCCGGCATCAATGGTGGCCGTGCCGCCTTCGGAAGGCAAAGGTGCAGCCTCGGGCGTTCCCGGTCCATCGCCTTGGGCGATCACCGCGCACCCGCCACCACAGCCTGCTGCCCAGCGATCACATAGTCACCCAGCAGCGAAAAGACGCCGTTGGAAGCGCCACCGACGTCGACGATCTTGATGCCCTCGACCGTCTGTGCGCCGGTCCCACCAAGATTGGTCACCCGCACACTCGTCGCCCCCGCGGTGTCGCCGGTGACGACAAGCCGGTCAGTGGGCGAGGCATCGCCGCCGAGCTCGGACTCGATGACCAGCGTGCCACCATTGCCGGTGTAGTTGCCGTCGATCGTCAGTGTGCCGATCGAGTTGCCGGGCGCAATCGTACCGTCGCTCGTCGTTGTGCCGACCTGGCCAGTGCCTTGCAGGCGCCCGCCTGTCTGAACATTCACCGTCCCGCCAAGGATGCCGTTCACCGACAACGTGCCCGCCTTGATCGTGGTGCTGCCTGCGAAGGCGGAATTGTCGGCGGTCATGATCGTCGTGCCGGTGCCGATCTGGCTGATCGTGCCAGTGCCGAGAACGAGATTGTTGAAGCTGAATGTGTCGGAGCGGTTGAAGGCGAGGGTCCCGGCACTCGCGGTGGTGAGATTACCGATGACGCTGCCGCTGGTGCCGCCATTGCCGACCTGCAGGGTGCCGTCCTGAATATTCCAGTTAGTGACGGCCGTGCCCGTGCCGGTCAGCGCCCAGGTGCTGGCGCCGGTCTTCTCGTAGGTATCGAAGTTCTGGTACTGCGGGCCGATGGCAGAAACGTCGAAGATGTCGTTTGCCGCGCCACCGAGGCGGAAGATGTCTGCGGCCGATGTGGCATTGGCGAGCACATTGCCTTCGATCACTGAACCTGCCTGCAGCTCCAGGGTCAAGTCTACTGTAGCTGCGCCGGTAACCTGGATCGCGGTCGTTCCGCCGGCGCCAGCGCGTATTGTTCCGCTGTTCGTCAGTTGCAGGCCGCCGCTTGTTGAAAAAATGCCGATGGTGCGATCCCCGCCCTCTATGATGCCGGAATTGATGATCGTATGGCGTTTCCCTTGTGCACGGACACCCACGTTGCCGGCGTTGACGCCGGTAGCATCGTTGCCGCCCCGGATAGTACCCGTGTTGACCAAGGTACTCGCGGCTTGCAGAGGACTGGCGATCATGAAGACACCAACGCCGCCAACAACGCCTTGGCCGTCACCGCCCTGCATGAGACCGTTGTTGATCACGGTGGAGCCATCGGCGACCTGCGCGCCGCCGCCACCAGCAGCTCCGGCCCCAGAGCTGCCGCCGCGAATCGTACCGTTATTGACCAATGTTGCTTGCGCAGTAAGGTTGGCGCCGACGCCCGATTGACTTGACCCGCCGCCATCACCTCCTGTGATGGATGCGTTGTTAATGACAGATGCTTGGCTCTGAATATTGATACCACGCTCCCCAACGGTACCGGCGGCTCCCACGAACGTTCCAACAAGCGTCACGTCCGCGCCCAGCCCGTCGAAGCGCAATGGCCTACTGGTGAAACCCTGTGTGTCAATGGTCATGGGCTTGGTTGGGGTTGGTAGCGCTGACACCCCGATAGTGAACGCAGCAGTCATCCGGATCACAGCATTCGGATCGCCATCGCCATTTGCGGCAGTGATTGCTGCCCGCAGCTGCGCATCGTTGCTAACGAGATAGGTCGCAGCCGATGCCGGTGACGGCAGCAGGCACCCCATCGCCAGTGCGACCGAGCAGGCGCCCGCCAGCAGTTTTTTCTTGCTGGTAAATAGAATTCCAACGGCTTTGCCGCCCATGATCGCCCCCGAATGGTCTGCCCCAAAATAGCTCGAAAGTACTACGCGCGATTCGACCGCACCTGCAACCGACAGTTGTGATCACATCGTTGTGTGATTAGCTATTTCTTCTCTGGGTTGCTTCGCGGCAACACGAAATTGAATGCGCGCTCCCGTCAGAACTACTCGCAAAACATGACAAGCCAGCGACGGTGGTTATGAAGATTGGTAGATCTTACCAAATGCCGATGTCGGTTCATCGTTCGCTCGGTTGCCATGACATTCAGCCCATAGGTTTCTTGACGTGAGTTCAGAAGGTGTCATACTTTCGTCTATAGGCATCTTTCCTGGGGGTAATGCCATGCAATATGTAGGGGACAAGCTTACGAGCGCCGTTGCGCAGACTAGAGAACGTGAGAGGGGGCTGTCCTCATATCTCGCTTGCCGATGGTCTGCGTTCAAGACTGCTTCTGTATCGGTCTATTGCAGGCTGGTTGACGCTTTATACTGAGTTCGGCCTTCCTGGCGGACGACTGCACCTACAAAATTGCATCATCGTGTGGACCGCGATCCTTGAGAAGGTGGTGGATGTTCGTTTCTGTCGAGAAAAATTTTATCTTTGTCCATGTTGCAAAGACCGGTGGTCAAGCGTTGAAGCGGGCGCTGCGCCCCTATGCCGTGAAGAAGGCGTCCGGCCAATGGCGGCGACTTCTGTCGCACCTGCCTGTCGCGGAAGATGTCGACATTCAGTTCGGCCCGCATGCCTCGGTGCGCTGGGCAAAGCTGAAACTGCCACGCCCTTTCTTCGAAGGGGCCTTCAAATTCGGACTTGTGCGCAACCCTTATGATCTCGCTGTCTCGCGCTACGCTTTCGTGCGAGGGCAGGGCAATCACCATCGCCACAAAGACGCCCAGAAGCAGAGTTTTGCGGATTTCCTGCGCCAGGAGCGCCGCCGCGCGTTGTGGCGGCCCCGCGATCAAAGCTCGATGCTGTGCGATTTCGACGGCAAGCTGCTGGTGGACCAGGTCTACCGCTTCGAACAGATGGAGGAGGCATTCGCCGATATCATCACGCGGCTGGACCTGGACGAGTCGCCGGAACTCACCCGCAAGAATGCCAGCAAGCGCGGTGCCTATCAGGAGTATTACACGCCGGTCGAGCGAAAGCTCGTCGAGCAGATATGGAAGAGAGATCTCGAGAAATTCGAATATGAATTTTAGGGCCGTTGATATTCAGGCCAGGACGGCGGCCTGACCCGAGCAACGAGGAGAGGCTAGCTGGAACGCCGCTCGGAATATCGGCGATAGACGCCTTTGCCGGCCTTCTTGGCGATATAGAGCGCAGCATCGCCGCACCAGAGCAGGCTTTCCGGCGTATCGCCGTCACGCGGTGCGAGGGCAGCACCAATCGTGACGCTGATGGCCACGGGCTCGGGACCGCCGAGATCATAGGGTTGCGACACCGATCCGATAATACGGTCGGCAACGCTGGCTACCTCGTTGGACGTCGCCTGCAACAGGACAATGGCAAATTCATCACCCCCCATGCGATAGACAACATCATTCTTGCGCAGGCATGATTGCAGGCGATCTGCTACAAGCTTTAAAAGACTATCGCCTTCGGCGCGTCCGTATTGATCGTTGAATTTCTTGAAACCGTCGAGATCAATACAAAGAATAGCAAATTGCAGGCGGTCATCGAAGTCACTCTGGGCATAGGAACCACAAAGACTATCGAGATGGTCTTCAAGTGCAGCTCTGTCCGCCAGCCCGGTCAGCTCATCCTGGCTTATAGGGAAGTCATTGAATCCCTTGATCTCAATCATCTGCTTTGCATTCCTACCGTTCGCAGAACGACTCCCATCTGCAAGTATAGAATGACAGGTGCAGCCAATCTATTCAATCCCGGATTAACCCTAGGGTTAAAAGAACTATCACAGGGTGGTGCGCGGATGCCGCATCGGAAAATTATCGGAAGCGGCAGCCGCGTGCGGCGTTAGTCATTCATTGACGCTGATGGAAATTTTTGCCACATCCTCTGATAATTATCGCTTCTGGTCACGGATGGGTAACCATAAAGGCCGTAAGGTCCGTACCGATCGTCAGGAGCATGTCACGCGCTTGCAAGCGCTTTGCGTTGCGGGTGCCTTGAAGAGAGCTTGTAGACCATGACGCTGAATTTTGAAGACCTGCGGATCAAGATGGTCGACAATCAGTTGCGCACGACTGATGTGACCGACAAACCCTTGCTCCAGGCTTTTCTTGACGTGCCGCGCGAGAAGTTCGTGCCAAGTTTCCGCATGCCTCTCGCGTATATCGATGATGACGTCCTTGTTGCGGATGGCCGTTATCTGATGGAACCTTCGCCTTTCGCCAAGATGGCGCAGCTCGCCAACATTCAGCCGGAAGACGCCGTGCTCGATATCGGATGTGCCACCGGCTATTCCTCGGCGGTCCTGTCGCGGGTCGCGCGTTCGGTCGTGGCGGTCGAATGTGACGCCGAACTTGCGGGGCAGGCGGTCTCGAATCTCGCGAGCCTCGGGTTCGATAATGTCGTCGTGGTTAATGCGCCGCTCCAAGGCGGCCACGCTTCCGAAGCGCCCTATGATGTAGTTCTAATTGAGGGTAGCGTTGATCACGTTCCTGCGTCATTATTTGATCAGTTGAAGAACGGCGGAAGACTCGTAGTTGTTGAGGGGGCGGGAAACTCTGGAAAATCAATGATTTACGTGAAAAACGACGGAATCGTTTCGGGACGCCGTGCATTCAATTCTGCGGTCAAAGCGCTCCCCGGCTTCGAAAAAATAGCCGAGTTCGAGTTCTGAAACCCGCTGCATATGAGACAAAAGTGCAACGGTCGGCCACTTTGTTTGCATTTTAGGAAATGCCGCTGTGGCCAACCCGGGAATTGATAGTTATCTAAGGCATACTGTCGAACCGAATGGTTCGGTCGGAATATTGAGAGAATGAAGGGGTTTATAGTGTTCATAGCGGGCAAGCGATTATTAACCGCAGCGCTGTTGTCAGCCACGGTACTAACCTCTACGCCTTCAATGGCTGAGACAATATTCGGGGCAATGGAAAAGGCCTACGAGAGAAACTCCACCGTCAATGCGGACAGGGCCGGCGTACGCGTCACCGACGAAGGTGTTGCGGTTGCAAAATCGGCGTATCGTCCGACCATAAACGGGAACGCGTCTTTGACGTCGACCTGGCGCCGGCTTGATGGCGGTGTTCATGGACGCACTGACGAAGGGACGTTCGGCATCACCGTGAACCAGCTGCTGTTCGACGGGTTCACCACAAAGAACAATGTGGCTTCTGCAAAGACACAGGTGTTGGCCGCGCGTGAAAACCTGCGCAACAGCGAACAGAACACTCTGTTTCAAGCCGCACAGGCGTTCATGGACGTCTACCTCACCCGTCAGATCGTCATCCTGCGGCAGAAAAACCTTGAGTTCCTCGACGAACAGTTGCGCGCCGCACGGGCACGTTTCGATGTGGGCGAGGGAACGCGTACGGACGTTGCGCAAGCCGAGGCTTCCAAAGCCTCTGCCATCGCAACGCTAGCCGCTGCGAAATCCGACGAAAAGAATGCCGAAGCTGTCTATATTCAGATTGTCGGCGCGGAGCCTGGCCGCCTTAAGGCCGCGGCGATGGCCTCGAAATCACTGCCGCGATCAATGGATCAGGCATTCAGCATCGCCGCCAACAATCATCCGGCGATCCTGGCTACACAATATGCCGTCGATGCAGCTGGATATAACGTGAAGGCGCAGGAAGGTCAGCTCCTGCCTCAGGTCGGCCTCCAGGGATCGATTACGCGCGATGAAATCTTCGAGGGCGGACTGAGCACCAACACCACGGACTCGACATCGGCCTCAGCCGGGATCCAGATGACGATCCCGATCTATAGCGGCGGCAGGACATCGGCTCTGGTTCGCCAGTCCAAGGAAACGTTGGGACAGCGGCGCATCGAAGTTGATGTACAGCGCGACGCTGTCCGTCAGGCGATCGCCAACGGCTATTCGACAATGGAATCGGCGAAAGCGCAGATCGTTGCTCAGAGATCAGTGGTTGCGGCCGCGGAACTCGCCTTGAACGGCGTCATCGAAGAACGCAAGGTGGGCCAGCGCACGACACTCGACGTGTTGAATGCCCAAGCCGATGTGTTGACCGGACAGGTTAGCCTCGCGCAAGCTGAACGTGACAGTGTCGTGGCGAGCTACGCCGTTCTCCTGGCCGTTGGGCGCCTAAACCCGGGCCAAATCGGCTTGCAGGTCGCGGAATACCATCCTGAGGAGCATTACGACGCTGTGAAGGACAAGTGGATCGGCCTGCGCACGCCCGACGGCCGCTGATCTTCATTATCATTCGACCAGAAATACTATTTGCCGTCAGGAAGAGCATCGGGCGGTAAATAAGACGCAGTTCTGTTTCGCGGATGGCGAGACAATCCACGCGGAAGGTGGCGAGGCCGATGTCTATCCATCGGACGCCGTCGCCTGACAAAGTGGGTGTCCGCCAGCCGGAAACCCGAAGGGCCGGGTGAATTCGGGCCAAATCCATCGGGCTTCGGCTTCGTCCGATGGAAAAACATCGGCCTCACCAAACCCCTTGACCTTGAACCAAATTCCCTCCGGCAGAACGCGCCCTATTTATCGCCCGATGCTCTAGCGCCTGGCGGCAAATTGCTTTTCAGGACCCGTTTTCAGAAAAGTCTGTGGGTTAGCCCCAAACGAACCTCGCGGGGATTCTCAAACGCAATGCAAGCCTCTACACTGGATACAGATTCGTTGCAGCGCAATGAAACAAGATGTAGTGGGCAAAAGTATCATGGCACAATCATCCAGCGTCGCCCGGGAACCCTCCATGGAGGAGATTCTCGCATCGATCCGCCGCATCATCGAGGAGAGCGATACGGGGCGGCCAGATGAAGTCGTGCCTCAGCCGGTCAACTCCGATCAGCCGCCGCATGCTACTGCTGCCGAGCCCCAGCCTGCGGTGCACTTGAGCGAAGAAGCCGAGCTTCCACCGCGCGAAGGTATCGCCGTTCCGCCACCAGCAGCCCGGTCCTATGAGACGGCATTGGGACGCCCGGCATCGTCGCCGCAATCGAAGGTTGCCGAGCGGGAATCTGCACGGACAGCACCTGTGGCTCCGGCTGAACCGCGGACAAAACCAGTCGAAGATACCGTCACGCCCGCCGCGGCCATTCCGGAGGGTTTTCTAACGCCAGAAGCCACCCCGGAACCGACGCCAGAACAGGACTTCCTTGCTGAACCTGTCGAGGTTGCGAGCGAAATCGATTTCGCGGAACCAGACGAGGCGTCGCCGACGGCGCCTGCAATCGAATCATCAGCCGATAGCGGAGATGACGGATTTGCTCTGGATCTGCAGCGCACTCTTGAACCGATCCTGTCCGAGACCGCCGAGCGCCAGGTCAGCGCTGCATTTGATGATCTCTCATTCGCGGTCAGGAGCGAACAGCGGCGCTCATTCGACGAAATCGCGCAGGAACTCATGCGGCCTCTGCTGCAGGACTGGCTCGACAACAATTTACCGACGCTGGTCGAACGCCTCGTGCGCGAAGAGATCGAGCGCGTGGCGCGTGGCGGCAGGCGGTAGCTCGCTAGCGAAAATGTATGTTGTCGCTATTGACCCAGGATCACTTTAAGCACTTTAGGCGATACACGCTGGCTGTTGGTGGTCTCAACTTCAGAAGTCGTTATCCGGCCGCTGGCGATGCCATCAATGAGACGTTTGCAAAACACGGATGGGGCATCTTTTTCCGATATGCGCATCACAACTGCCATGTTTGCGCGCTTGTTCTGCGATTGGCGATTGAAGTCGCTGATGCATTGCGCCAGCAGCGTCCTTTTAGCGACAGGATCCGAGAGGTTCTTCTTGTAGTCCATGCTCCGCATACCGGACGAGGTACAAGCTGTGATGGCCAGCGATGCCGCGAACAGTAGAATTGAATTTAGCACTCTCATGAAAAACCTCTTGGGTGAATTTCGCCCAAGTAATCGTTGTGGTTGTGACAAAGCAATTGTCCCAAAGCTGAATCTCTCGCTTTCTGTGTGATTGGGTTAACGACACGTCAGCATTGACTTATCTCCGGCCATTGGGTTTACACCGTAGCCAATCCCCTTTCCGCAAATGACGGACACTTTCGCATGCTTGAGAAGACGTATGATGCCGCGGCCGTAGAGCCTGAAATCGCAAAACGCTGGGACGAGGCCGGCGCCTTCAAGGCCGGGGCCGGTTCCAAGCCAGGCGCCGAGGCATTTTCTATCGTCATACCGCCGCCGAATGTGACAGGTTCGCTGCATATGGGGCACGCGCTCAACAACACGATCCAGGATATAATGGTGCGTTTCGAGCGCATGCGCGGCAAGAACGTACTTTGGCAGCCGGGCATGGATCATGCCGGCATTGCCACGCAGATGGTCGTCGAGCGGCAGTTGATGGAGCGGCAACAGCCGGGCCGCCGGGAAATGGGCCGGGAAAAGTTCGTCGAACGGGTCTGGGAATGGAAGTCGGAGTCCGGCGGCATCATTGCCGGTCAGCTCAGGCGCCTTGGCGCATCGTGCGATTGGTCGCGTGAACGCTTTACCATGGATGAAGGCTTGTCGAAAGCCGTGCTCGAAGTTTTCGTCACGCTCTACAAGCAGGGCCTGATCTATAAGGACAAGCGACTGGTCAATTGGGATCCGAAGCTTCTCACTGCGATTTCCGACATAGAAGTCGAGTCGCGCGAAATCAAAGGCCATCTATGGCATTTCCGCTACCCACTCGAGAACGTGGCGTTCGACCCGGAAAACCCTCATACTTTTATCGTGGTCGCGACGACGCGTCCTGAAACCATGCTGGGCGATACAGGTGTCGCGGTTAATCCTGACGACGTTCGCTATCATGCTTTGGTCGGTAATAATGTGGTCCTGCCGCTGGTTGGGCGTCATATTCCGATCGTTGCAGACGACTATGCCGATCCGGAAGCGGGTTCCGGTGCGGTCAAGATAACGCCGGCGCATGATTTCAATGACTTCGAAGTCGGCAAGCGCAACGATTTGCGCCAGATCAATATCCTGCACACGGATGCCTCCATTTTCCTCAAGGAAAACAATGAGTTTTTCGAAGATCTTGAGAAATCGAGTCTTCTTGACCAGCTGGTTCATGCTCTTGATGGCAAAGACAGGTTCGCAGCGCGCAAGCTGATCGTCGCCATGATGGACGAGCGCGGCTACCTGGAAAAAGTCGAGGATCATACGCACGCTGTTCCTCACGGCGATCGCGGTGATGTGCCGATCGAACCCTATCTTACCGATCAGTGGTATGTGAATGCAGGCGAACTTGCCAAGCCGGCGATTGCCAGCGTGCGCGAAGGCCGTACCAACTTTGTGCCCAAAAACTGGGAAAAAACCTATTTCGAATGGATGGAAAACATCCAGCCCTGGGCCATTTCGCGCCAGCTCTGGTGGGGTCATCAAATTCCGGCCTGGTACGGACCCGATGGACAGGTGTTCGTGGAACGAACGGAAGAAGAAGCGCTGAGCGCTGCGGTCCAGCATTATCTGGCGCATGAAGGGCCGATGAAGGCCCATGTCCAGAACCTTCTGGAAAACCTCAAGCCCGGTGAAATTCTGACCCGTGACGAGGATGTGCTCGACACCTGGTTTTCTTCGGCACTCTGGCCTTTCTCGACGCTGGGCTGGCCGGACAAAACGCCCGAGCTTGCTACCTACTATCCGACAAGTGTTCTCGTCAGCGGCTTTGACATCATCTTCTTCTGGGTAGCCCGGATGATGATGATGGGCCTGCACTTCATGGGGGAGGAGCCGTTCCACACAGTCTATATGCACGCGCTGGTTCGCGACAAGAACGGCGCCAAGATGTCGAAGTCGAAAGGCAACGTCATCGACCCGCTGGAACTGATCGACGAGTATGGTGCGGATGCGCTGCGCTTCACGCTTGCCATTATGGCGGCGCAGGGGCGTGATGTTAAGCTCGACCCGAGCCGCATTGCCGGTTACCGCAACTTCGGCACCAAGCTGTGGAATTCGACACGCTTTGCTGAAATGAACGGCGTTGCCCGTGATCCTTCGTTCCGTCCGGAAAATGCCAAGCTCAACGTTAACCGCTGGATCCTGACCGAACTCACCAATGCGGTGCGCGATGTCACGGATGGTATTGCCAGCTACCGCTTCAACGAGGCGGCAAGTGCGGCGTATCGCTTTGTCTGGAACCAGTTCTGCGACTGGTACATCGAATTGTTGAAGCCGGTGTTCAACGGAGAGGATGCGGCAGCCAAGGCGGAGGCGCAGGCCTGCGCGGCCCATGTGCTCGACGAGATTTACAAGCTGCTGCATCCGTTCATGCCGTTTATGACCGAGGAGCTCTGGGCGCTTACAGCGGGCGAGGGCAAGAGCCGTGAGACGTTGCTGTGCCATGCAGGCTGGCCGGATCCGGATTTCGTCGACGCCGAGGCGGCAGCGGACATCAACTGGCTGATCGATCTGGTCACCGGAATACGTTCGGTGCGTGCGGAGATGAACGTCCCGGCATCGGCGGTTGCGCCGCTCGTCATCATCGGCGCCAATGACGTTACGAAGGAACGCTTGCAGCGCCACGATGCCTCGATCAAATGGCGCGCACGTGTCGAGACGATTACCCTGGCGGATGACGCGCCAAAGGGCTCTGCGCAATTCGTTATCGGCGAAGCGACGGCTTCGTTGCCGCTCGGTAGTTTGATCGACGTCAACGCGGAAATCGCGCGTCTGACCAAGGAATCCGGCAAGATCGCCGATGAAAGCGACAAGATCAGCAAAAAGCTCGGCAACGAGAAATTCGTCGCCAATGCCAAACCGGAAATCGTGGAAGCGGAACGCGAACGGTTGTTAGAACTTCAGGCTGCTGCCGAGAAGATCGAAACGGCCATCCGCAGGGTTCGCGAAGCAGGCTAGGTGCCTGGCGCGCCGTAGCGAATCCGGCGCGCGTCCAACGGGTTTTTACTGCGCCAGTGAAGGGTAACTTCCCCATTTCGGTCGGGTAAAAGCCCCAATTCCGTCATTTTTGGCCGCCGTTGCATTTGAGCAACAAGGGCGTTTTTCGGCCCAAAATCCATCGATTTGGCCGCTAATCATTTCGGATTAGCGTGAAATTCGCGAAATTTTCGTCTCGTGCTCGCGATTTTGCGGCAATTTCCGATTTTGGAGCGTCCGATACACAAAACCGGTGATTTTCTGGTGATTGCGTGCACGCCGCGATTTGTTAGGTATTACGTATTGGTAACAATTTTCCTGAACTGTGTGGGGATCAGGAAGTTTTTAAGGCTTCGGGGAGGGACTTAATGTCTAGGGCTATTTCAACGATTTTGGGTGGAGCGTTGCTTCTGACAAGCGTGGCTTCTGCAGCACAGGCCGGGGGGCTGGAGCGCAGCGGCTACAATTGGGATCTGCTTTTCGATCAGGAGCACTTTGCTACAGAAGCCGGCATTATCTATGTCATGCCGGATCGCAAGATCAAGAACGCCGTTGACACAAACCCGGCCGACGGATTGGGAGCGAACGGTATCGGTGGCGGCGCCACGTCGACACACGAGACCCCGAGCTATACGGTTCCGCGCTTCGGCGCAAAGGTTGGCCTCACGCCCGACGCGGATTGCCTTGCGTCCTACAGTCAGCCATGGGGCGTCCATACCAATCCCGGTGCGGACTGGGTCGGTGCCAACCAGAACATCGAGACCGACATCAGGAGCGACGATTACGGACTGACGTGTTCGTACAAGTTTGATGTTGGCAAGGGTCAGCTCCGTGCAATCGGTGGCGTATCCTACCAGGAAGTTTCAGGCTACAAGAACCGTCTGGTCGTGGGCCCGGCAGCCTTCGGACCGGCTGCTGCATTGTTCGATGGTCAGGGCAAGCTTGACCTTGATGCGGATGGCTGGGGCTGGCGCATTGGTGCTGCGTACGAAATTCCGGAAATCGCCTTCCGTGCAAGCCTTATCTACAATGCCGAGATCGACCTTGGCCAGATCAATGGTACCGTCGACCTGACGGGCCTTCCGCCACTGCCGACAAATCCTTTTGCCAACAAGATTACGGACGTTTACGGCACGGCTACGATGCCGCAATCGCTCGAATTCAAACTCCAGACGGGTATCGCACCTGACTGGCTGGCATTCGGCTCGGTCAAATGGGTAGACTGGAGCGTTCTGAACGTCGTCTCGTTCTGCCCGACTTCGACCAAGGGCATTGTGAGTTGCGGCCCGACATCGCCAGTTCTGCTGACGACGCTCGATCTTATGTTCCAGGATGGCTGGACGGTCGCTGCCGGTATCGGCCACAAATTCAACGACAAGTGGAGTGGATCGGCGCAGCTTAGCTGGGATCGCGGCACGTCGACCGGTCTGACCACCCAGACCGATACGTATCTGCTTTCCGGTGGCGTGTCTTACGCACCCAACAAGAATGTTGAGCTTCGTTTAGGCGGCGCGGTTGGCATGCTGGCAGCTGGTTCCTATGGCCCGACGGCTTGCCCAAAGACCGGCGGCTGCGGCAACGACGTGACCTATGATTTCGGTGATGATTTCGTCGGCGCATTGTCTCTCGCAGGCAAAATCAAGTTCTAGGCCAAATTGCGAAAATCGAAAAAGCCCGGCCAAGCGCCGGGCTTTTTCATACCCGCCTGCCTCGGGTGATCAAATTTTGTGACGATTCAGCAACACTGTGGCGCGATGATCGTCCAGTCTCTGGAGAGGACAGAATTTGCCCATTTTGCGCCACAAACCCGGAGCAACTCGAAAGGGCGGCAACCTTTGGTGGTTGATTACATCGAGTAACTGTACAGATGTTCCGCTTGGGGAAATGATGGACACGATACTTGTTTCAAGGGCAAAAACTTTGAGCCGTAAGTTGATACACGGCCCTTCCACGATTGTTGCGTCATCGCGCCAATCGTATGCTTTCGACACAAGTGTTTTCTTTTGTTCTGGCCCTACTATTGCCGGAAAGCGGTCAAATGTTCGCTGGAATGGTATGCGAGATTTGTCCCTCCCGTTGCTGGCTGACGCGATGACGCGCGCTGGCGGGATTTGGGCTCGAACCGTTCGTATGACGCGCGGTAACGCTGCGACACGCACGGTGAGGGCAAAGGAAGACTATAGTCATGCTCATCGCTGATCGTTTTTTTGGTCCAATTGTCGGGTTTGGCCTTTTGATGAGCGCTATGACCATGCCTTGTTTCGCCTTCGATACGCAAAATGAGGTGAAGGAAGACTCCAGCCCATTCGCACTCTTCAAGTTTGGTTTCTCTGCCTATAAGAACGGCCATAAGGACGAGGCAGTCAAAGCACTACGTTTTGCCGCTGAAAAGGGACATCAGGGCGCCAACTGGAAACTTGCGCGCATGTATGCGGAAGGCGACGGCGTCAAGGAAGATGACTACGAAGCCTACAAGATGTTCGAGCAGGTCGTCCATGAAGGCGCCGATCAGGGCACGGAGAACGAAAGCTACGTCGCCGATGCGCTGGTCGCGCTGGCAGGTTATGTCAAACGTGGCATCCCGAATTCGCCGATCAATTCCAACCCAAGTGCGGCGCGCGATCTTTATCTGCAGGCAGCATCGAATTTTGGCGATTCCGACGCGCAATTCGAACTCGGCAAGATGCTGATGAAAGGCGAAGGCGGACAAGCCAGCCCCAACCAGGCTGCACGCTGGTTCCGTCTTTCGGCGCAAAAAGGCAATGCGGGTGCACAGGCCATGCTTGGCAACCTGCTGTTTCAAGCAGGCAAGACCGTGCGCGGCCTCGCAATGATGACTGCGGCTCTTGAACACGCCAACAAGCAGGACAAAGCCTGGATCCGCGATGTACAGGAGCAGGCGTTTTCCATATCAGACGAGGCCGACCGGCGCACCGCAATGGTGCTGGCCGAGGACATCGTCAAGACCGGCGATTTCTGAGGCAATGCTGGATCGGGTCGATGGCGATATGCCGGCAAGACTTGTCAATTCACCGAAGGTCTAAGCCAAATCGTCATAAATTCGTTGCGTATCAGGTGATAAAAATCGCGACCGGCACATGATCCGACGGTTTTTCCCAGGCACGGACATGTTTTTCAATGCTGGCGGATTCGAGCATGTTCGCGGCTTCCGGCGATAGCATCAGGTGATCGATGCGAATGCCGTTGTTCTTCTGCCAGGCACCCGCCTGATAGTCCCAGAATGTATAGACGTCGCCCTTATCGGTAACGCTGCGAACCGCATCGGTGAAGCCCAGGTTTTCAAGCCGTCGGAAAGATTGGCGTGTCGCCGGCTGGAACAATGCATCATTGACCCAGGCTTCCGGGACCTTTGCGTCGATAGGCTCGGGGATGACATTGTAGTCGCCAGCCAGAATAAGTGGCTCTTCAAGGGCCAGCCGCTCTTCGGCCCAACGCTCCAGCCGCGCCATCCAGCCTATCTTGTATGGAAATTTCTCGGTGTTGATGGGATTGCCGTTCGGCAGATAGAGCGAAACGACACGCAGCGGGCCCTTTTCGGTGGAAAATACGGCTTCTACAAAGCGCGCATGATCATCGGCATCATCGCCAGGAAGACCGCGATTGACCTCGTCGGGGGACTGCTTCGATAAAATGGCGACGCCGTTGAAGCCTTTCTGGCCATTCGTTTCGACATGATAGCCCCGCGCTTCCAACTCGAAGCGCGGGAAACCTTCATCGACGGATTTGATTTCCTGCAGGCAGACAATGTCCGGATTGGACTCCTGCAGCCATGTCGTCAGCACCTCGATGCGGGCTTTGACGCCGTTTATGTTCCAGGTAACGATTTTCATGGATTTGCGCTCTGGTTGCAACGGCGGCAAGGTGATGTCAGACGGAGAAGCTTGTCCCGCAACCACAGGAAGAGGTCGCGTTTGGATTGCGGATCTGGAACGACTGGCCCATCAGATCGTCGACGAAATCAATCTCCGAACCGCCGATATAGGGCAGGGAAATCTGATCGATCAACACCTTGGCGCCGAGTTTCTCGATGACGATGTCATCGACGTCCTGTGCGTCAACCAGATCGTACTTGTAGGAAAAGCCCGAGCAACCGCCGCCCTCGACGGAAATGCGCAAGGCGGTCTTTTCCGGATCTGACTGCAGAATCGCCGAGATGCGCTTTGCAGCGGCATCGGAGACAGAAACACTTAGCACTTCGGTCATTCTTTACGGTTCCTTCGCGGATTGCTCCGCCGCGCTCAACAAAGCATTGACATTGTAATGTCACGCCTTGCCGTTCATCATACACCATAGCTAAGAATTGGCGACTGTGAAGTCAACGTTGTCAGCAGTCGGAAGATGGGAAGGCACATATTTCAATCATGTCCATGCAGGGTATCGGTTTCGGTTACAGGGAGAGGGCGCCATACGCCTGTGATCCCGAGAAAAGCCGTGGACGGCTTGTGCCCGAAAGCGAAAGCCCGACGCGCACGGTATTCCAGCGTGATCGCGATCGTATCATCCACTCAACAGCGTTTCGGCGGCTGAAGCACAAGACGCAGGTTTTCATCGCACACGAGGGCGATCATTATCGCACGCGGCTGACGCATACGATCGAAGTGGCGCAGATCGCCCGGGCGCTGGCACGATCTATGCGACTCGACGAGGATCTGGCTGAAGCAATCGCCCTGGTCCATGATTTCGGCCACACGCCGTTCGGCCATACCGGTGAAGACGCGCTCAACGATAAGATGCGCGACTTCGGCGGTTTCGATCACAACGCGCAGTCGCTACGTATCGTGACAAATCTCGAAAAGCGTTACGCCGAGTTTGACGGGCTGAACCTGACGTGGGAAACGCTGGAGGGACTGGTCAAACACAATGGTCCGTTGACGGATGCTCATGGCGCCGGGCTAAAGCACCCGGTGCCGACAGCAATCATTGAATACAACGCGCAGCACGATCTCGAACTTGCACGCTTTGCCTCGCTGGAGGCGCAATGTGCGGCAATTGCCGATGATATCGCCTATAACGCCCATGACATCGATGATGGGTTGCGCTCAGGTCTGCTTACGCTCGACGCGCTCGAAGCCGTGCCGATAATCGGCGATATTCTGCGCGCCGTCCGGCAGAAATATCCAACTCTCGATGATGTACGTACGTCGCATGAGATTGTCCGGAGGCAAATCACGATCATGGTCGAAGACGTGATACGTGCGGCGCAGGCCAATCTTGAAACGGTTAACCCGCAGACAGTCGACGACATTCACGGTGCCGGGCGAACGATCGTTGGATTTTCAGCGCCGCTGCGCGAGCAGGAAAAGATGCTCAAGGCGTTTCTCTACAAGAACCTCTATTTCCACGACAGCGTGGTGCGCGTGCGCAAATCCGCTGACCGGATTGTGAGAGACCTGTTTGACACTTACCTTGCCGATGAGCAATGCATGCCGGAAGGCTGGCGCGATGGCCGGACGAAGGGAGATTTGACCTCACGCGCTAGACTTGTGGCTGACTTTCTAGCGGGTATGACCGACACTTATGCTGTGCGCGAACACCGACGGTTGTTTGACCACACGCCCGATTTGGCTTAAGGGCAGGGCCAATTGCGGTAGAACGACCGCTCAATTTTACAAACCCCGAATGAGTATGACGTCATGAACATCTTCGCCGATTTCGACGCGCGGATTAAGAACGCCCTGCAAGCGCTTGATTTAAAAACCACAGATGGTGCTGCGGTGGATCTGTCGCGCGTGGGTGTCGAACCGCCGCGCGATCCCAGCCATGGCGATATCGCGACGAATGCGGCGATGGTGCTCTCCAAGGCGGTTGGCCAAAACCCGCGCGAACTTGCTGTCAGAATCGGAGATGCGCTGAAGAATGATCCCGACGTCGGCTCCGTCGATGTGGCGGGTCCTGGTTTCATCAATCTGCGGCTCAAGGACACCTATTGGCACCGGCAACTTGCCGTAATGTTGGGCGCTGGGCTCGATTATGGCCGGTCAAAGCTCGGTTACGGCCACCGGGTCAATGTCGAATACGTATCGGCCAATCCGACGGGCCCCATGCATGTCGGTCATTGCCGGGGTGCGGTGGTCGGCGACGCGCTGGCCAACCTGCTCAAGTTTGCGGGTTATAACGTTGCCAAGGAATATTACATCAATGATGCTGGCGCGCAGATCGATGTGCTGGCAAGCTCTGTGATGTTGCGGTATCGCGAGGCGCTCGGGGAGCAGATCGGCGATATTCCTGCAGGGCTCTATCCTGGCGACTATCTCGTGCCGGTGGGGCAGGCGCTGGCCGCAGACTACGGTACCAAGCTTTTGGAAATGCCGGAAGATGAGGCGATGGTCATCGTCAAGGACCGGACGATCGATGCGATGATGGCGATGATCCGCGACGATCTCGCCTCGCTCAACGTCCATCACGACGTGTTCTTCTCCGAGCGGACGCTGCACGCGAACAATGCCAAGCTGATCCGGTCTGCCATCAACGACCTGACGCTGAAGGGGCATGTGTACAAGGGCAAACTGCCGCCACCCAAGGGCCAATTGCCGGAAGACTGGGAAGACCGGGAGCAAACGCTGTTCCGGTCGACTGATGTTGGCGATGATATCGACCGGCCGCTGGTCAAGTCGGACGGCCAGTTCACCTATTTCGCGGCCGACGTTGCCTATTTCAAGGACAAGTACGACCGGCACTTCGACGAGATGATCTATGTGCTCGGCGCGGATCACGGTGGTTATGTCAAGCGGCTGGAATCTTTGGCGCGGGCTGTTTCCGGCGGAACGGCGAAGCTGACTGTGTTGATCTGCCAGCTCGTCAAGCTCTATCGCAACGGCGAGCCCGTGCGGATGTCGAAACGGTCAGGCGAGTTCGTCACCTTGCGCGATGTGGTGGAAGAAGTAGGCCGAGATCCGGTGCGGTTCATGATGCTGTACCGGAAGAACGACGCCCCGCTCGATTTCGACTTCGCCAAAGTCACCGAACATTCCAAGGACAATCCCGTCTTCTACGTTCAATATGCTTCGGCCAGATGCCATTCGGTTTTCCGGCAAGCAATAGAACAGCTTGGGATCGGTGAAGTCCAGTTGGCGGCGAGCGCGCAACACTTCGGTTTGCTGACGGATGAGAGCGAAATAGCGCTCATTCGCAAGCTTGCGGAATACCCGCGGCTGATCGAAACAGCGGCTTTGCATCAGGAGCCGCACAGGGTCGCTTTCTACCTCTACGACCTCGCGAGTTCGCTGCATACACAGTGGAATAAGGGAACCGAAAACCCGGACTTACGTTTTATTAAGGTTAACGATCCAGACTTGTCCCAAGCCAGGCTAGGGCTGGTGCAGGTTGTTTCGAAGGTCTTGACGTCCGGATTGTCAATAATAGGTGCGGACGCCCCGACCGAAATGCGTTAATATACGCTGAAAAGCGTAGCAATCCTGTCAACTTTTGCCCACATTGCGCTGGTAAGGCCAATGCGTGACGTTTTCGGACGTCCCACAGTTGAGAGTACAGGATTAACGCCATGGCGGACAACAATATTCAGCGTTCTCACCGGCAGGATGATTCGCGATCAGGTAATAACGACCCTCTGATGGAACTTTCCCGTATCATGGGAACGGTTGAAGAGGAAGGGTCGACTAACGGATCCAACGATGATTTTGCTATGGACCTCGAACGCGAGCTGATGGGGGGCTTTGATGAACCAGCCGCGCCTCAGTCCGCTGACAATGATGCCCACGACGATCACCTTGCCGCTCAGGATTTTCAGGAATCCATCGAGCGCGAGTTGGCTGCGGAACCACCTCACGCTCATGAAGCCGCTACCGAATCCATAGCCGCCTATGAAGAACCGGATTACGCCGATTACGAGCCGGACCCGGTTTACGTGGACAGCGAAGCGGGCGAGGGTGTTGGTGTTGCCATCTCCCATTACGAAGAGCGCCCCGTGCTCGCAGCGCCGTCACTCAGTCTCGAAGATGAGCTTGAAACCTTGCTTGCAGGATCGGCGCAGCCAACCGTGCAGCGTTCGGCAAATGCTTCCTGGGGTTATGGATCGCAGACGCAGGTTCCGGGGCGAACAGAAATTGCCCCGTCGATCAGCCGGACAACATCATACCAGCAGCCGTCCCATGTGTCGGAAACAGTCGTCCATGAGATTCCCGAGCCGGAGCCTGTAGCTTACGAAGCTGCCGAAGAAGAGCAGGTTCAGGATTCGGAGATTGAGGATTTCGATACCGACGAATTGATGGCGGCGCTCGATGATTTCGACGTAACGGCGGATCAAGATGAGGATAGCGAATCGGTTGCAGAAGCAGCCCCAGTTTTCCCGCTTTATCAAAACCTGGAACAATCCTCGACGCCGGTTCGTGAACAGATCGAAGTGCCTGTTGCCATGCCTGTTGCCAGCGCACCGCAATTGCCCGAGGTTCATGAGCTCAGCGATTATGCCGACGAGCTCGATCGCGCTGCGTCGGCAATTACTGCAGCACCCGATGTCGATACGGTGGCGGTTACAGAAAATCGCGTTGATTATACCGAGTCGCTCGATCTTCCGGCCGTGAACTATGAGGACGACGTTCCGCAGCACAATGGACTGAACGAGCTTGATAATGAATTTGCCGAGGTATTCGGTTCGATCGAAGCGGACGATTCGCGCGGCGCCTATGTCGCGGCAGAGGATCCTGCCCCACAGGAGCCCGAGAAAGACCGATATGCCGATATTTTCGCAGACGTATTCGGGAACGAGGCAGATCAGAACAAATACAATCCGGCAGGCTATGCAGTAGCAGCCGGCGCTGCCGCCATGGGCGCTGCGAGCTCACAACAAAGCCGGGCAACGCCTGCCTATGGTCCAGAAGAGGATCTGGATTTTGGCTATGATCCTCGCCAGGACAATGTCGATATAGCCGCAGCGCCCTATGGGCAAAAGGAAACACCTGCGCGTCGTCGCAGTAACCTGTTTGTTCCCGGCGTGGCAGCGGCTGTTGTTTTGCTCGCGGTCGCCGGCGCCGTTGCCTATAAATGGACCGGCGGTTCGAATGGCGAACCTGTCGTCATCATGGCAGACAAGACGCCGATCAAGGTCCAGCCAGAAACCGCCAGCACAGCCGTAGTGCCAAATCAGGACAAAGCGGTTTACGACAAGAGCGCGACGGCTGCTCCGGAAGCACCGAAGCAGGATCAGCTCGTAACAACGCGGGAGGATCCTATCGATCTTCCAGCCGATGAGGATGGAGGCGCATCCGTCACGGATATGCTCGCCGCCGATGCGCCCCCCACCGATGGTCCTGCCGCGGGCGACAAGGTGGAGGCGCGTGTTGATCCTGCCACCGCAGACGATACAGCCGATGCTGCACCGGCGGAACGCAACAGTGCGATTGCACCGCGCAAGGTGCAGACTATGATCGTCAAACCGGATGGCACGATGGTCGCCTCCATTCCAGAACCGGCTGATCCGGTGAGTGCCGGCCCTGCCGCTGCCCCGGCTGACCGCCCCGCTGCTCCGCTCGACGCAAATGCATCCGCAGCGCCGGCAACAACTGGCGACGACGAAATTGGCGCATTGATGCAGGACGCCCCGGCAGCTGTGCCAGCACAGACTGCTGTACCGGCACCCGAAGTACCAGCTGCAGCGGCAGCCGCGAAACCGGCGCCGGCTGCTGGTAAGTTGCCTCCGAAGCCGGTCGCGACCAAGAAGATCACTCCCGAAACGGTTGCTTCCGTTACGCCGAAGAATATTCCGGTGGTCGAATCGCGTCCTGCAGATCAACCGATCGATATTGTCGATCGCGTTCCGCCAAAGAATGCAGCGGGCCAGCAGGTCGCTTCCGCTGCTACGGCAGCGGGAAGCTATCTGATCCAGATTGCCTCGCAACCGAATGTCGAGGGCGCGCAGAAGACATATGCTTCGCTCTCCCAGAAATATGCGGGTGTGATCGGCGGCCGCGGTGTCGATATCAAGCAGGCCGAGATTGCCGGCAAGGGCACATTCTTCCGTGTGCGCATCCCGGCTGGCTCCAAGAGCGATGCAAACGCCCTGTGTGCGAAGTACAAGACTGCAGGCGGCAGCTGCTTCGTTACGCAGTAGTCCGTCCGGTATATTGGAAAAGGCGGCCACGGCCGCCTTTTCTTTTTTTGTGCTGAAGCAGTAGACTCCCACCATGAGCGAATCAAAAGCATGGATTGCCGGGACGACCGGTTTGAAACTGACCCCAGACGAAATCGCATTCTTTCGCGATGAGCGGCCGTGGGGTTTTATTCTATTTGCCCGCAACGTCAGCGAGCCGGCACAGATCGAAGACCTGTGTGCGCATTTGCGTGATCTGGTTGACCGTGACGACGCACTGGTGCTGATTGACCAGGAAGGCGGGCGCGTGCAACGGCTGCGACCGCCGCTCGTGCCGGATTATCCCTCAGGGTCGCAGCTCGGCGCGCTTTTCCGGGAAAATGAGGAACTTGGATTGCGCTCCGCCTGGCTCCTGTCACGCCTGCATGCGTTTGATCTCCTCAAGCTAGGCATCAATGTCGATTGCCTGCCAGTGCTCGATGTTCCCGTCGAAGGCGCCAATGACGTTATCGGCACCCGCGCCTATGGCAAGCATCCTGAGATCGTGACGGCCATGGGCCGAGCCGCTGCGGACGGCCTGCTTGCAGGCGGCATGCTGCCAGTGATCAAGCACATACCGGGGCACGGCCGCGCCTTCGCCGACACACATCACGAGTTGCCGACGGTCGCGACGCCGCTTGAGGAGCTTGCCGAACATGATTTCGCGCCGTTCCGGGCTTTGGCTGACCTGCCAATGGCGATGAGCGCGCATGTGATCTTTTCTGCCGTTGATCCAAAGAACCCGGCGACGACATCGGGCAAGGTGGTAGAGGAGATCATCCGGGACTATATAGGTTTCGACGGGCTGCTGATGAGCGACGATGTCTCCATGAATGCACTTTCTGGGGATTATTTCGACCGGACCAAAGCAATCTTTGCGGCGGGGCTTGATATCGTGCTTCATTGCCATGGCATCATGGATCAAATGAAAGCCGTTGCGGCTTGCACGCCGGAGCTCGAGGGCAAGGCGTTCGAGCGGGCGCAGCGCGCAATCGAATATCGAAAAGAACCGGACACCTCCAACGAGGAAGAACTCCGGGAAGAATTCCAGCGTACTTTCGAGGCGGTGGCATAGAAGCGAGAGAAATTTGGCGAGCGAGCAAAAGATAAATGGCAACGACACGGCACCCATGGAAGCGCTGTGGGAAAGTCAGGTCGATCGCGCTGCCAGCGAACCATCGCTTGTTATTGATATCAAGGGGTTCGAAGGTCCACTTGATCTCTTGCTGCATCTCGCGCGTAACCAGCGGGTCGATCTTGCTCGCATCTCTGTACTCGCCTTGGTTGAGCAATACCTGATCTTCATCCGGCAGGCGCAGGCATTAAGGCTTGAGCTTGCCGCCGATTATCTGGTCATGGCGGCGTGGCTTACCTACCTTAAATCCAAGCTTCTGATCCCCAAGGCGCCTGGCGACGAAGGCGAAAGCGGTGAGGAATTGGCGGCGACGCTGCAGTTTCGGCTGAAACGGCTGGAAGCAATGCGCGACGCGGCAACGAAGCTCATCAACCGTAACCGGCTCGGCCGCGATGTCTTTGCCCGCGGCATGCCCGAGGCTGTGATTGTCGATCAAACCAACGCCTATGCGGCGACGCTCTACGAGCTTTTGACCGCCTACGCTTCACAGCGGCAAAAGCGGGCCACTTCGCATGTACAGATCGCGCGGCGTACGGTCTGGTCGCTGAAGGATGCGCGCGAAATCCTGATGCGGCTTGTAGGTGAGATGAAGGACTGGACAGCGCTCGATCATTATCTGATGGAATTTATCTTTTCGCCGACGGAGCGGGCGACCGCCATGGCCAGCTCTTTTGCCGCCAGCCTGGAAATGGTTCGGGAAGGGCATCTGGAAATCCGCCAGACCGGCGCGTTCAACCCGATCTATCTGCGCAACAGGCTTGATAAGCAGACCGAGCCGCTGAAGGATGTGGCAAATGGCTGATAGCATTCATAACATCGACGATGACGAGGTCGAACTGCCGGCGAACAACTGGAATTCGTCGATTTCGGTTTCGGAAGCGCTGCGTATGGCCGAGGCCATATTGTTCGCATCGGCGGAGCCGGTAACGGAAAAGGCCCTGCGTGAGCGTCTGCCATCCGGTGTCGACGTGGCTGCGCTGCTTGGCGAACTACAGGAGATCTATTCAAAGCGCGGCATCAATCTGCGGCAGACCGGCGGCGCATGGGCATTCCGTACGGCTGCTGATCTCGCTTTCCTGATGAACCGTGAGGCCGTGCAGCAAAAGAAGCTGTCGCGTGCAGCACTCGAGGTCCTTGCGATCATCGCCTATCATCAACCAGTGACACGCGCCGAGCTTGAAGACATTCGTGGTGTCGAGACTTCGAAGGGCACACTCGATGTGCTGATGGAAACCGGGTGGATCAAGTTCCGCGGGCGCCGGCGCACCCCTGGCCGTCCCATTACCTACGGGACCACTGCTTCATTCCTAGACCATTTCGGCCTGCAGGAAGTACGCGATCTGCCGGGGATTGACGAATTGCGTGGTGCAGGTCTGCTTTCGACGCGCATGCCGACGAATTTTGCCGTCCCGATCCCGGTCAATGATCCGGATGAACTGACCGAGGATGAAGATCCACTGACGGACATTGATCTCGAGGAACTCGGTCTTTTGACACCCCGTATCGAACATGATTGAGACAAGCTTTCTGTTATAATCGGTTGCGAACATCAAAATTCGTGACGCAGAGTCCACTTCGGACTTGCGCTGCGTTTACATGAATGTGAAAGAGCAGAAGAGACTTGTGTTTGAAAAGCACGGGGAAAAGACATAGATCAGCCCAAACTGTTGGGCGAATGTGAGGATCAAATGGGTAGTTTTTCAATCTGGCACTGGCTTATCGTGCTTGCGGTCGTGCTTCTTCTTTTCGGTCGCGGCAAAATCCCGGAACTCATGGGTGACGTTGCCAAGGGTATCAAGAATTTCAAGAGCGGCATGAGTGACGACACTGCTGACACCGCCGACAATTCGAAAACGATTGATAATCAGACAAGCCAGCCGGTGAATTCAGTCAAGGAAAAGACTACAAAGTCTTGAATCCAAGGATAATCTTGTCCTGCGCGCGGCTACGTTTGCCGCGTCGTGGCTGGAGCATGATGAATGTTTGAAGTTGGTTGGTCGGAAATCCTGGTGATCGTGATCGTCATGATCGTGGTGGTCGGACCGAAGGATTTGCCGAAGATGCTGCGTGCCTTCGGCAAGGCAACCGCAAAGTTTCGGGCAACTGCCGGCGAGTTCCGCAAGCAGTTTGACGAGGCCTTGAAAGAGGCCGAGCTCGATGACGTGCGTGAAATCATCAATGATGCCAAGAGTCTCGATCCTCGAAACGACATTCGCAAGGTATTCGATCCTGTCCGGACCATCGGTGAGGAAATTCGCTCCAGCTTGAAAGATGCCACGGCAACGGCCAAGGACAATGTCGCTGTACCGGATCCAGCCGCGCCGGGGGCAACGCAGTTGCAACCGCAGGTGATGGAACCCTTGGCCGCTCCGGCCACGCCTGCCGCTGAAACAGCGATAAAGAAGCCCGCAAGGTCAAGACAGAAGCCGGTTGCGGCTGCCGCTGAAACCAAAGCCAAGCCGACAGCGCCAGCCAAGAAAGCCGCAGACGCTTCGCAGGCTGTGTCCAAGAAGAGCGTAGCGCCGGCCGTAGAAGTCGCAACGGCTGCACCGACCAAAACACCTGCCAAAAGAACAGCGAAGCCGAAGGCCAAGGCTGTCGATACGGGGACAAAGAGTTGAGCAGCGCTGACGACGAAATCGATAAAAGCTCGGCCCCCTTGATGGAGCACCTGATCGAGCTGCGCCGGCGCCTGATCTGGGCACTTCTGGCGTTCTTCCTGGCGTTCCTCGTATGCTTTCATTTCGGCAAGCAGTTGTTCAACCTTTTGGTCATCCCGTATCAGTGGGCGATCTTGTGGGCGGGGTTCGATCCCGCCAAGGCGCAACTCATCTATACGGCCCCGCAGGAATTCTTTTTCACGCAGGTGAAGGTCGCCATGTTTGGCGGTATCGTCATCGCATTCCCGGTCATCGCATCGCAAATCTACAAATTCGTAGCGCCCGGCCTATACCGCAATGAGCGCATGGCGTTCCTGCCATTCCTGATTGCATCGCCAATCCTTTTTCTCATGGGCGGCGCGCTGGTTTATTTCTTCTTCACGCCGATGGTCATGTGGTTCTTCCTGGCCATGCAGCAGACTGGCGGAGCGGGCGAAGTCCAAATCTCGCTTTTGCCGAAGGTTTCCGAATATCTCAGCCTCATCATGACGCTGATTTTCGCATTCGGGCTGGTGTTTCAGCTCCCGGTCGTGACGACCCTCCTGGCGCGCGTCGGCCTCGTTGGCTCCGAGGGACTGAGGTCGAAGCGCAAATACGCTATCATCATTGCGTTTATCGTGGCCGCCGTTATCACGCCGCCCGATCCGATCAGCCAGATCGGTCTTGCGCTCCCGACGATCCTTCTCTACGAGGTTTCGATCTGGATGGCGCGTCTGGTCGAGAAGAAGCGTGCGGCAGATGAGGCTGAAGCAAAATCAGAGTCCAGCGAAGTCTCGTCCTGACGGTGTCCAGTGAAAAAAGAGATTGCGTAGCCATTGTGCGTGGTTCGACAAGCTCACCATGAGGGATGTGGTTGATGGCAGGGAGACAAGAGCTGCAACGTTGGCGATTAGCCTTGCAATCATCTCTCTCCCTCATGGTGAGCTTGTCGAACCACGTACCATAGAAATGCAAATTCATTGTTCAACAGAACCCGGCACTTAACTCCAACACGGCTTTACTCCCATGCTCGATATCAAATGGATCCGAGAGAATCCGCAAGCGCTTGATGCAGCTCTGGCCAAACGAGGCAACGAGCCGGCATCGTCCCGTTTGATCGAGCTCGACGAAAAGCGCCGTCAGCACATCGCCAAATTGCAGGAAGCGCAGGAACGCCGCAACGCCGCCTCGAAAGAGATCGGCAAGGCAATGGGTGCCAAGGATCAGGCAACCGCCGACCGTCTGAAGGCCGAAGTTGCAGAGATCAAGCTGTTCCTGACGTCAGCCGAAGAGGAAGAGCGCCAGCTCGATCGAGCGCTGAGCGATGCATTGTCGGTGCTTCCGAACATACCGCTTGCTGACGTTCCGGTCGGCAAGGACGAGGCCAGCAATGTTGAAACGCGCCGCGTCGGAACCCTCAAGAATTTTTCCTTCGAGCCGAAAGAGCATTTCGAGATCGGCGAAAAGCTCGGCTACATGGACTTCGAGCGGGCGGCAAAGCTTTCCGGCAGCCGCTTCACGGTCCTGAAAAGTCAGCTGGCGCGGCTGGAGCGTGCGCTTGGCCAATTCATGCTCGATCTGCACACGACCGAACACGGCTATACCGAGGTCAGCCCGCCGCTGCTGGTCAATGACGAAGTGCTCTACGGCACGGGCCAACTACCGAAGTTCGCCGAAGATCTGTTCCGGACCACGGACGGCCGCTATCTGATCCCAACCGCGGAGGTGCCGCTGACCAATCTTGTGCGCGAGGAAATTCTCGATATTCGCGATCTGCCGATACGCATGACAGCGCTGACGGCGTGCTTCCGTTCGGAAGCAGGTTCGGCCGGTCGGGACACGCGTGGCATGTTGCGCCAGCACCAGTTCATGAAGGTTGAACTGGTATCGATCACCGACGCGGAGCATTCCATCGAGGAACATGAGCGGATGACGTCATGTGCCGAGGAAGTTTTGAAGCGGCTCGACCTGTCGTTCCGCACCATGACGCTGTGCACCGGCGACATGGGCTTTGGCGCGCAGAAAACCTATGACCTGGAAGTCTGGTTGCCGGGGCAGAAGGCGTATCGCGAGATCTCCAGCTGCTCGGTATGCGGTGATTTCCAGGCACGCCGCATGAATGCCCGCTACCGGCCGGAGGGCGAGAAGTCGACGCGTTTCGTGCATACGCTGAACGGTTCGGGTACTGCCGTCGGGCGCGCGCTGATTGCCGTTGTCGAAAATTATCAGAACGAGGATGGCAGCGTAACAATTCCTGAAGCCCTTGTGCCCTATATGGGTGAACTGAAGCGGATCGAAAAAGCAGCATAAGAGGGACTGGGGCAAATGCGCATTCTTCTGACCAACGATGATGGTATTCATGCGGAAGGTCTGAGCGTGCTTGAACGCATTGCGCGCCAGCTTTCGGACGATATCTGGGTGGTTGCACCGGAAACGGACCAGAGTGGTCTGGCGCATTCGCTGACGCTGTCCAACCCGTTGCGCCTGCGCAAAATCGATGACCGGCATTTTGCCGTGCGCGGCACACCGACCGATTGCGTCATCATGGGCGTCAAGCATCTGATGCCGGATGCACCGGATCTGATCCTTTCCGGTGTTAATTCTGGCTCGAACATGGCCGATGACGTCACCTATTCGGGGACTGTCGCCGGCGCCATCGAGGGCACTTTGCTCGGCATCAAGTCCATTGCCTTGTCGCAGGAATACAATCTCGATGGCGGCGCGCGCGTGCTGCCATGGGAGGTCGTGGAGGAGAGGGCGCCCGCGATCTTAAAAAAGGTGCTTGATGTCGAACTGCCAAAGACCGTTCTCATCAATATCAACTTCCCGAGCTGCAGCGCTGCGGAGATCGCCGGAACGCGGGTTACGGCGCAAGGCAAGCTTTCGCATGGCCTGACCATAGAAGAGCGCCATGATGGCCGCGGCTTGCCCTATTACTGGCTGCGCTATGGCCGCGGCAAGGATGTGCCGGCCGAAAACAGCGATGTGGCCGCACTCGCCAAGAACTTCATTTCAGTCACACCGCTACAGCTCGACCTGACGGCGCATGACACGCTCGCAACCCTTGCGAGTGCCATTGCATGAAGGTTGCGATGTCTGAACGTGAAGGATTTGCGGCTTTTGTGCTGCGCATGCGTGCCTTAGGCCTGTCGGATCAACGTCTGATCAGCGCCTTGGAGGCCACGCCGCGTACAGCTTTTGTCAACGGCAATCTCGGTAACCTTGCCTACGGTGCGGGAACGCTGCCGATCGAATGCGGTGAGTTCATCGAAGCGCTGGATTTGCAGGCACAGCTGATTAATTCCCTCGATCTTGAGCCTACGCACCGTGTGCTGGAAATCGGTACCGGTTCTGGCTTTACGGCGGCCGTGATGGCGCGGCTCGCCGGCCGTGTTTTGTCGCTGGAGCGCTATCGCACGCTGGTTGAACTGGCGCATCAGCGGCTCCAGGCGCTGAAAATCGAGAATACCTTCGTCAAGCATGCGGATGGCAGGCATGGCCTCGTGCATGACGGCCCGTTCGACCGCATCATCGTCTGGGGCGCTTTCGAAAGCATGCCGCGCCAGTTCGTCGATCTCCTGTCGTCAAACGGCGTGATGATCGCACCGATCGGACCGCTCGACGGCAGACAAGTGATGGCGCGGCTATCGAAAATTGGCAGCCGTTTTGAACGCCATGATTTGATGCCCGTGCGCCTATTGCCCCTGATGGAGGGTGTCGCCTCGGCACTCTGACCCTTTACGAGTTTGGTGAATTTTTTACAAATTTTATTCGCTCTTTAACGGTCGAGTAACATTAACGCGATCTAATGAGTCCAATATTCTTGTATTGAGTACGGGCGGGATATGCGATGCGTTTGAGTACACTAGACAAAGCGTCACGGCGGCTGGCTCTGAATGCCGCCATTCTCTCGATTGCCGGTATCGCGGCAGGCTGCAGCTCTGGCGTGCAGCGTTTCACCAGTGCCGATTTCAGTTCCGGCTATAGCGACAATCAACGATCAGTCATGCAAGCGTCCAACAACACGCCACAACCTTATACACCTCCCGTCGATTCAACGCAGACAGCTTCTGTCAGCCGCAGCGGCGGTGTTCAGCGCAGCAGCCTGCCGCCCGTCGGGGCTGCAAGCACTTCGGCGCTGCCGCCAGTTTCGTCGCAGCCGACGCGCCCTGCACTTGCACCTGTTGCCAGCGCGGCGCCACTGCGCCAGCAGCAGGTCGCTTCAGCGCAGCCAATGCAAGCCGCACCGTTGGAGTCGGCTTCGGGTACGCTGAAAACGCCGGATGGCCGTGAAGCAAAGATGCCTGTAAAGGCGGCTCCGGTGCATTCGAACAACGTCGCCGTCATACAGACACCGCAGGCGACCAAGCAGGTAGCCGCCGCGACCACCGTTGCAAAGCCAACCAGCCAGGGCTCCTATACAGTCCAGAGCGGTGACACGCTGCATGCGATCTCGCGCAAAACCGGGAGCAATGTCGAGGCGATCAAGCAGGCGAACAACATGAAGGATGGCACCGTCCGTGTTGGTCAGGCGCTCATCATTCCGCCGTCCAACTCCGCGCTTGCTCAGAATGTCGCCAACACCATGAAGCCGAAGGGTGGAACGGTCGATCAGGTCAAGACCGCTTCGACACCGCCTGCAGAACAGCCGAAGGCGGTCGCAAGTGCCGCGACGCAGGCTGCTGCAGCTCCGCAAGCCGACACTTCGGCCAAGCCTTACACACCGCCACAGGCCAGCGAGAAGGTCATCGAGAACGCGGATAAGGACAAGGATGTTGCCGCAGCGCCGTCGGCTACCGGCGTCTCGGGGATGCGCTGGCCGGTTCGCGGCCGGGTTGTCGCCAATTATGGCAAGGGCAGCGACGGCATCAACATCTCCGTGCCTGAGGGTACGCCGATCAAGGCGGCTGAAAACGGTGTGGTCATCTACTCCGGCGATGGCCTGAAGGAGTTTGGCAACACGGTGCTGGTGCGCCATGACAACGGCCTAGTGACGGTTTACGGCAATGCCAGCAAGCTGGATGTCCAGCGCGGCCAGAAGGTCAAGCGCGGCGATCAGCTTGGAGTATCAGGCATGACCGGCAACGCAACGACACCAATGCTTCACTTCGAGGTTCGCAAGAACTCGACGCCGGTTGACCCGACGAAATATCTCGAATCCTGATCGGACCAGACGAGCAGTTTGATAGCCCGCGCCGAAAGGTGCGGGCTTTTTAGTGTCTAGAGCTTCTTGCCGAGACGTCCGGCAAGATCCTGGATAAATTGCCAGGCGACACGGCCGGACCGTGCCCCGCGTGTCGTGGACCACTCCAGCGCCTGCGCATGCAATTCCGGTTGCTTCATCGGCAGGTGGAAATGCGCCGCATAGCCATCGATCATCGACAGATAGTCGTCCTGGCTGCATTTATGGAACCCAAGCCAAAGTCCGAAGCGGTCCGAAAGCGAGACTTTTTCTTCAACCGCCTCGGAGGGGTTGATAGCGGTGGAACGTTCGTTCTCGATCATGTCGCGCGGCAGAAGATGACGCCGGTTCGATGTGGCGTAAAAGATGACATTGTCCGGCCGGCCTTCGACCCCGCCTTCCAGTGCTGCCTTCAATGATTTGTATGATGTGTCGTCGTGATCGAAGGACAGGTCGTCGCAAAACAGGATGAACCGGTAATCCGTGTCCTTGATGGCCGCCATCAGGGCGGGAAGGCTGTCGATATCTTCGCGGTGGATTTCCACAAGTTTGAGGGGGTGGCCGCCGGTCGGTGCAGCAGCGTTGACAGAGGCATGCACCGCCTTGACCAGCGATGACTTGCCCATGCCGCGCGCGCCCCACAGCAGCACATTGTTCGCCTGCAAACCATCGGCAAAGCGTTTCGTATTGTCGAAGAGGATATCGCGAACGTTGTCGACGCCGCGGATCAAGGAAATGTCCACGCGGTTGACCTTGCTGACCGGGTCAAAGGTGAGCTTGTCCGGATTCCAAACGAAGCAATCCGCCACATCGAGGTCGACCGGTTGAGCTTTTGGCGGTGCCATGCGCTCCAGCACCGCAATCAGCCGGTCAAGTTTATCTGTCAACAATTCATCGGACATACTCATCGAGCCTTCATTTTCATGCATATATGCGACTATCATGTTGAAGATAATTCGAAAAGCAGGACACACAGTTTTGTACGGTTGCTTTTGACGCCCCAAACATTGTATTGCGCTGGCTCAAGTTCTTTCAAATCTGGTTTTCTCTGGAGGTTGTCTCAATGTTCGTAACTCCCGCATATGCACAGGCAACGGGTGTCGGCGGCGCGCCGGAAATGCTGATGAGCATCCTGCCGTTCATTCTGATCTTCGTGATCATGTACTTTTTGATCATTCGCCCACAGCGTACCGCTGCCAAGAAGCGCGAGGAGCAGCTGAAGAATATCCGCCGTGGCGATACAATTATTACGGGTGGCGGTTTCATCGCCAAGGTTACCAAAGTCTATGAAGATACCGGCGAGCTGGATGTCGAAATCGGCGAAGGCGTCAAGGCTCGTGTCCTGCGGGGCATGGTGGCCGACGTCCGGGTCAAGGGCGAGCCGGTTGCCGACAACAAGAAATAAGGCATAGTGACGGGGCGGCCGTTGAGCCGCCCTTCTGATTCTAGGCTCTAAGGTTTGCGACCGTATGCTTTATTTTAGCCGCTGGAAGACTGCACTCATCTGGGCCGTTGTGCTTGCGGGTGTTATCCTCGCGCTGCCAAATCTCTTCACACAGGATCAATTGGTGACCTTGCCGGACTGGCTGCCGAAGAAGCAGCTGGCGTTGGGTCTCGACCTCGAAGGTGGTTCGCGGCTACGCCTGCAGGTCGACAAGGACCATCTGCCGGACACCGACGCAACGATTGCAATCCTTACGCGCCGTCTCAGCGAGCTCGGCTACACCAATCCCAATGTCGAAGGCCAGCGGAATGGCCGTGTGCTCGTCGAAGTCCCCGGGCTTTACGACTCGCAATTGCTCAAGGACATCCTGAGCCTCACCGGCGAACTGCATTTCCAGATGGTCGACGATTCTGTACCCGTTCAGCAGGCGATCGACGGCACGCCGCCGGAAGGTGACGAGGTTGTGTATTCGTTCGACGATCCGCCCGTTGCCTATCTGGTCAAGAAAGAGCCGCTCGTCTCGAACAAGAATTTCGTCGATGCGCAGGCCGGGATCGATACGACCACCCAAGAGCCTGTGATCACCTTCAGACTGGACAGCATTGGCGCTGACCGGTTCTCGAAGGCTACCAAGGCGAATGTCGGCAAATCCTTCGCTATCGTTCTCGACAACCAGGTGCTTTCAGCTCCGGTCATCAGTGAGGAAATACCCGGGAATACAGGTCAGATTTCCGGCAATTTCGACCTTTCGGGTGCAAGTAACCTCGCGCTTGTGATGCGGGCAGGCGCGCTGCCGGCGAGTGTCACCGTGCTCGAAGAGAGAACGATCGGCACTGATCTCGGAGCGGCTGCTGTAGCCTCTGGCAAGATCGCTGCTCTTATCGGCGCAGTTCTCGTCATCGTTTTCATGCTTTTGACCTATGGCCTTCTCGGCGTCATCGCCAACATCGCCCTTGTCGTCAATGTGATCCTGATTCTGGCGGTGTTGACGCTCTTCGGCGCGCCGCTGACGCTGGCGGGCGTCGCCGGTATCGTGCTTACCATCGGCATGGCGGTCGATTCCAACGTGCTCATCTATGAACGCATTCGCGAGGACAGGCGCGCTGGCTTTTCCGTTATCCAGGCTATCGATTCGGGATTTTCACGGGCCCTTGCAACGATCGTCGATGCCAATGTCACCACGCTGATCGCGGCACTCGTGCTTTTCATTCTGGGCTCCGGGCCGGTGCACGGTTTCGCGCTGACCGTTACGATCGGCATCGTCACGACGCTGTTCACGACCTTCACGCTGACGCGCTGGCTGGTATCCGTGTGGGTTCAATGGGCGCGCCCCAAGGAAGTTCCGGGCGCACTCCTGAAGCTCGTTCCAAATAATACGAAAATCCCGTTCATGAAGCTGCGTTTTCTGACGCTTGGCTTTTCGGCGCTGTCGAGCATTGCGGCACTCGTGCTTTTCGCCATTGTCGGCATGAATTTCGGTATCGATTTCAAGGGCGGCACGATGGTCGAGATTCAATCGCACGAGGGTGCGATCGATCTCGATGATGTCTATAGCCGGTTGGAAGATCTGAATATTGGTGACATCAAGATCGAACCATTCAAATCGGATGATCGCGCCCTGATTACCGTGGGCAGCCAGGGTGAGGGCGAGGATGCCGAGCAGACTGTCGGTGTCAAAATCCGGGGTGAATTGCAGGACGACTTCGATTTCCGCCGCATTGACGTCATCGGCCCGTCCGTATCGAGTGAACTGTCACACGCCGGAATGCTCGCTGTCGGGCTCTCATTGGCGGTGATCTTCGTCTATGTGTGGTTGCGCTTCGAATGGCATTTCGCACTTGGCGCCATTCTCGCAACAATCCACGACGTACTGCTACTGCTCGGTATGTTCATCGTCTTCCAGATGGAGTTCAACCTCTGGAGTATCGCCGCTTTGCTCGCGATAGTCGGCTACTCACTCAACGATACGGTCGTCATCTACGACCGCGTGCGTGAAAATTTGCGACGATACGGCAATAGCATGTCGCTGTCGGCGCTTCTCGATGCATCGATCAACCAGACCCTGTCGCGCACGATTCTGACATCGCTTGCAACGTTTCTGGCGTTGATCGTTCTCTATCTCTATGGTGGAGATGACGTGAAATCATTCGCGCTGGTCCTCGGTGTCGGCATTATCGTCGCAACCTACTCGTCGATTTTCGTTGCCGGCCCCTTGCTGATGCTGTTTGGCCTCAAGGGCAGGGATGTCGCGAACAACGGACCGTCGGCGGTCTCCGGCCAGAGTGGAGCGTAATTAATTGGTCAAAGGCATTGAAATTCGGGATGCGCACTTTCCTGGGCGTGCACCCATCGATGCCTATGGCAATGGCGGCTTTCGCTTCGCGGATATGTCGCATCGCGGCTCCATACTCTGTCTCCCATCCGGCATTCATGGCTGGGAGCCAAAAACCCTGCCACTCCTGACGATAGCCGATTTCTCGCTTGTGCTTGAACAAGCTGACGATATCGAAATTTTGCTGGTGGGGATGGGGACCGACTTGCGGCGGCCGCCGCAAGAACTGCGCGACGAATTGCGCAAGCACCGTATATCGTCCGATCCGATG
Organism: Phyllobacterium trifolii; assembly: GCF_014192095.1. Lineage (GTDB taxonomy): Bacteria > Pseudomonadota > Alphaproteobacteria > Rhizobiales > Rhizobiaceae > Phyllobacterium > Phyllobacterium trifolii. The sequence goes on along the minus strand of NZ_JACHXN010000013.1, from coordinate 53,411 downwards.
AGCACGGGTGCAGCAGTGCGGACCTACAATGTGTTGTTGGCAGAAGATCGGGCAGTGGCCGCTGCGTTGATTGCAGTGGATTGAAGCTCTGTCGATATTTCGCGTCAAGGCGGCCTGCAAACGACGCTTTCCTCCGCTCTGGTGCTCACGTACCAAAATGTACGCTGCGCTCCGGTGCTCGGAAACCACCGTTTTCGTCTCGCCCTGACGCGAATCTCGCCAGACCCAAATCGAGAGCGGCCTTATGAACGCCAATGAAACCCACTGCCTGCAATTGTTGCGAGCTGCCGATCCGGACCGCTACCTTTCCGTGCTGTATGCGCCGGAAGACAAGCGCGGGGCGTTGGCAGCGCTCTTTGCTTTCAACACCGAAATTGCCCGTATTCGTGATCTGATTCATGATCCGTTGCCGGGTGAAATCCGGTTGCAATGGTGGCGCGATCTCATCAATGGAACGGAGCTTGGTGAAGCGTCGGGGAATCCCGTCGCCGCGGCGCTTTTGGGTACGATCAAAACATATGATTTACCGCGCGCTGCCTTTGACAATTATTGTGAGGCACGGATATTCGACCTTTACAATGACCCGATGCCAAACCGCAACGATCTGGAGGGATATTGCGGCGAGACAGCTTCGGCGCTTATCCAACTCGCCTCCTTGATCCTGGATGCTGCCAAGGCACCTGAACACGCCAACGTAGCTGGCCATGCCGGTGTCGCGCAGGCGATCACAGGTCTGCTGCGCCTGTTGCCACTGCATCGCCGCCGGGGCCAGATATACATCCCGGCCGATATTCTGGCGGCCGTTGGCTGCAGTGGGACGGTGTTGCTGAACGGCTCCGATCAATCAGCGGTCAAGCGTGCGATTGATGCGATGATCGCGCTTGCCGGGGATCATTTCGCAAAATTCGAAACCGCCGCGAAGACGTTGCCGGTGACACTTCGCCCGGCCTATCTGCCAGCGGCGATTACTCCGGTATATCTGAAGAAGTTGAAAGCCAGCGGTGTGAATGCTGCCACGGAAATTGCCGACATCTCGCCGCTCCGCCGCCAATGGGCGATGTTCAGGGCGTCTAGTCGTTAGGACTATTCCGCGGCTTCTGCAATTGCCGGTAGGCCGAGCCATGTACGGCAGTCAGCCAGCGCACGCCCGCTCATGGCGCGCTTCTTGGCATTCGACTTCTCCTTGCCGCGGAGACGCTTGCCTTCAATCTTCGGCGCCTCCATTGGCGGAAACAGCCCGTAATTGACATTCATCGGCTGGAATGAGCGCTTGCCCGGTTCTTCATCGGTCACGAGATGCCCGCCGGTGATATGGCCGAGGAGCGCACCGAAAGCCGTCGTCAGGGGCGGCTGCGTGTAGGCTTGGCCAAGTCTTTCGGCCGCGGTGAACCGGCCCGCCAGCAGACCGATGGCGGCGGATTCGACATAGCCCTCGCACCCAGTGATCTGGCCGGCGAAACGTAGGCCCGATCGGGTTTTGAGCTGCAGCGTCGGATCGAGCAGAAGTGGCGAATTCAGATATGTGTTGCGGTGCAGCCCGCCAAGCCGTGCGAACTCAGCGTTCTCCAGCCCCGGGATCATTCTGAAGATGTCGGTCTGGGCGCCATATTTCAATTTGGTCTGAAATCCGACAATGTTGTAAAGCGTCCCGAGTGCATTGTCCTGACGCAGCTGAACCACCGCATAGGCTTTGACGGTCGGGTTGTGTGCATTGGTGAGGCCCATCGGCTTCATCGGGCCATGGCGCAGAGTTTCAGGTCCGCGCTCGGCCATCACCTCAATCGGCAGGCAGCCGTCGAAATAGGGCGTGCCTTCCCATTCCTTGAACTCGGTCTTGTCGCCTGTGACAAGCGCTTGAATGAAAGCCTCGTACTGCTCCTTGGTCATCGGGCAGTTGATGTAGTCCTTGCCATTGCCGCCCGGTCCAACCTTGTCATAGCGTGACTGGAACCAGCAGACATCCATATCGATGGAATCGAAATGCACGATTGGCGCAATAGCGTCGAAAAAGGCGAGGGCGTCGGCGCTGGTTTCCTTGCCGATGGCTTCGGCAAGCGATGGCGCTGTCAGCGGGCCTGTGGCAATGATGACCTTGTCCCAATCAGCAGGTGGCAGACCGGTGATTTCCTCGCGCTGGACGGTGATCAGGGGATGCGCTTCAATGCGGGCCGTGACAGCAGCAGCGAAGCCATCGCGATCGACAGCCAGCGCACTGCCGGCGGGCACCTGGTTCGCATCGGCACAAGCCATGATCAGCGAATTGGCGAGGCGCATCTCCGCATGCAATACACCGACCGCATTGGTTTCGGCGTCATCGGAGCGGAAAGAATTGGAACAGACAAGCTCGGCCAGATCCTGCGTCTTGTGCGCATCCGTGCCGCGGATCGGGCGCATCTCGTGCAGGATCACGGGAATACCCGCCTCGGCAAGCTGCCATGATGCTTCGGAACCGGCGAGACCGCCGCCAACGATATGAACTGGTTTGTGTGACATGCGCTTCCAATAGACTTTTTGGTGCCGCGCTTCAATGCAAAAGCCGCCGCAACTTGCTCGAGCGGCGGCTTTGATAATCGGGATGGATCAGGCGCTGGCCTAGTCGAGTTCCGCCACGTCGTTGCTGTCGAGCTTCAGTGCTGCGGCACGGATGAGGCTTTCCAGCTGTTCGAGGGAGGTGGCGCTGGCAATCGGTGCCGTGACGCCCTTGCGCTGGATGATCCACGCGATCGCAACTTCGGCCTGCTTGGCATTGTGCTTGGCCGATACCTTATCCAGCGCAGCGAGAATGCGGTAACCGCGCGGGTTGAGATACTGCTTGATGCCGTCGCCGCGCTGGCTTTTACCCAAGTCGGCTTCGCTGCGGTATTTGCCAGAAAGGAAACCCCTGGCGAGCCCGAAATACGTGATGACGCCGATATTCTCGGAGATGCAAAGGTCGCGCAACTTGCCTTCGAACTCGCTACGATCGTAGAGGTTGTAACCGGGCTGCAGCACATTGTAACGCGGCAGGTCTTTTGTTTCCGAGACATCGATCGCGGCCCGAAGCTGGTCCGCATCAAGATTGGAAGCGCCGATTGATTTGATCTTTCCCTCTCTTAGCAGCTTCTGGTAGGCGCCGAGTGTTTCCTCGTAAGGTGTATCGGGATCAGGCCAGTGCGACAGGTAAAGATCGATCGCGTCTATCTGCAGCCGCTTTAGTGATGCCTCGACTGCCTTGGCGATGTAAGCGGCAGACAGATCTTTCTTGCCTTGCCCCATGTCGGAGCCGACTTTGGTAATGATAACGACCTTGTCGCGCGCATTGCGGGATTTGACCCATTCCCCGATGATCGTTTCGGATTCGCCGCCTTCATGTCCGGGCACCCAGCGAGAATAGCCATCCGCCGTGTCGATCGCGTTGAAACCGGCATCGATAAAGCGGTCAAGCAGATCGAAGGAGTTTTTTTTGTCGGCAGTCCAGCCGAAAACGTTACCTCCCAAAACCAATGGCGCAATGGACAGGCCCTTGCGGCCAAGACGACGTTTTTCCATATTTTTTACTCCGGGAGATTAAAGCTAGTTACGCAAACTGTAGGCCCGTTTGGAGCATGTTTCCAGCGTTGTGGAAATCACTATGAGGCGAGGAACGGTGAACATCAAATTAAGCCTTACGGGTCTTTGACTTGTTCAACGCTATTGCGGCGCGGATGAGTGCCTTGAATGCATCTTCATCGATTTCTTCGGCCTCATGCAAATCGATAGCGCGTCTGGTGTTGCCTTCAAGGCTGGAGTTGAATAGTCCGGAAGGATCTTCGACCGAAGCGCCCTTGGCGAAAGTTAGCTTCACCACGCTCTTATAGGTCTCACCTGTACAGATTATTCCATCGTGGGACCAGACCGGAACGCCTCGCCACTTCCATTCCTCGACCACGTCAGGGTCGGCTTGCTTGATAAGTGCTCGGACATGGGAGAGTGTGTTGCCCCGCCAATCGCTCAGCTCCTTGATTCTCGCATCTATCAGCTGAGACGGAGAGTGCCCTCCTTCTCCGTCCTTCAAGTCGCTCTTCTTCATCGGTATCGCCTCCCTTTGGTGGTGTCATGCATGTAGCTAGCGACTTTCTGCTCACATTTTTTCGCCGGGCAGTTCGCTGGCCTGCTTCACCCAGCCGACGAACTGGGCCTCATCGAGCTGGCCTTCATAAATATCGAGATACCGCACTTCCTTGTGTTTGGACTCGCCGGGCGGGACAGGAGTGAGCGACGTGCCCCGAAAGAAGGTGACCTTGACGTACTTCGTGAAGCAATGAAGGCTGAGGAACCAGGTCTTCTCCTCCAATCCATAGAACGGCGAGTTCCATTTGACCGCCTTGTGCACGCCGGGGACGGTGCGCACGATAAGCGTGTCGAGGCGGCGCCCGACGTCGCTTTTCCAGCCCGGCATCGCCGCGATGTAGGCCTGCACCGGGGAATCGCCGTAGCCTTTTGCGATCTGAGGATTGCCGCCTGAGAGGAGGACCGGCTGCTTGGGTGCCGCGGGACTCTTGCGTTTGGCAAGCAAGGAAGAATTTTCGCTCTCTCTTGTTTTCATGTTGATTCCTCCGCTTTTGGTACGGCAACCATAAACAGCGAATCCTGTAGGTTTCAAGAACAGGTCCCGTTACAGTCGTCCCATGCGTACCATGATCCCGTGTTTAACCCTGTTTCTGTTCGCTGCGTTGTACGGGCATGCCGAGGCGCAAAGTTTCCGCGTCTGTAACGGTTATGGCTGTACCTTTCAAACGCCGGTGACATTGACGCCGGCAGATCGCTCACGGATTGCTTCCATCATGGCGGGAGGACGCGCTTCACCCGCGGCCGAACGCGCTGCGGTTCGCCGCGCGGTGCAAATATTTGAGCAGCGTAGCGTAGCTGTTATCGGGGTCGTCGATCGGCCAAAGATGGATTTCGGCAAGGGTCGCGAGAGAGGTCAGATGGATTGTGTCGATGAGTCGACCAATACGGACCATTTTCTCCGCTACCTGCAGGGCGCGGGATTACTGCACCATCATCGGGTTGCAAAGAGAGATTCGCGCGGAAGTTTCGTCGACGGCCGCTATCCGCATTTTACCGCCGTTCTCAGAGATGATTCTGGAACGTCGTGGGCCGTCGACTCCTGGTATGAACCGGGAGGCGGACCGCCTGATGTGATGCTTTTGTCGGAATGGCACCGCAGGGGGTACGGGGGCGTGCGATAGCCCAGAAACAACAACACCCACCGCGGGAGGAGGTGCGGTGGGTGTCGTTTTGTAAAGACCAGCCGGGAGGAGGAGTGCTGGCCTTCGATCGCGGGAACTTTGGGAGGAGGATAAAGCCCGGCGATATTCTTGTATTCGATTAGCGTACTGCAGACTTCTTGGCGACGAACGGGATGTCCGAACGGGCAATGCCCAGATCGCTGAGTTCGCGGGTCGACAGACGATTCAGCTCGGAAACCGTGTCACGATAACGGCGCCAGTTGCTGTAAGAGCGGATAAGGTTCATTTCATTTCACCACTTCGGTTTTTTGTTTGATTGATCACTCTTGATCGTTGAGTGGAAGATAGTGGATGACGTCCCGAAGTTGCAGAGCCAAGTTTGCAGGTCAGCTATGCAATTGCTGCATTGCAACATTAATTCCCGTTAATTGTTGCGGCGCACCAGAGGCGGTTTTGAGTTGAATTTGCGCCTCGCAGCGCAATTGCGTTTTTGCAGTCAGTCGCGTTACCTTCACCTGAGAAGACTCAAGGGAGCATCCGTGGCACTCACCATTGGATTGAGGAAACACATCGCGCGCTGGCAGCGGGACGGGGTGATCGACGAGATCATCGCCGAACGGCTTCGCAAAGACCTAGACGATCACCGCTCCGGCTTTGGCCTTGGAGGTATCCTTGCGGTGCTCGGTGCGGTTCTTCTCGGTGCGGCGATTATTTCGCTCGTCGCGGCGAATTGGGAGGCGATGCCCCGGTTGTTTCGCGTTGGCCTGATCATATCGGTGCTTTGGCTCGGTTATGTTGGCGGCGCGTGGCGGGAAAGTCTCGGCGACCGGCGCTTCGGTCAGGCGCTGTACTTGATCGCCGCGATCACGTTTGGTGCCGGAATTGCATTGATTGGCCAAATGTACCATCTGTCGGGCGATGTATCGGATGCGGTGCTCCTCTGGGTCGCCGGCACGATGGTTGCGGCATTGTTCCTGCGCTCGCCGGTGCTTGTCTCGGCGGGCGTCGCCATTACAGGTCTTTATCTGTTCTCTTCGCTCGATCGGTCCACGGGCGAGCCTTTCAACTATGTCTGGTTGGTGCCGGTCCTGCTTTTCATCAGTGCAGGGCTAATCTGGTACACGAAGGGCAGGGCCGCACAGCATCTCATCGCCCTGTTGCTCATCACCTACGTGCTTGTCGTCCGAATCGACCTCAACGAGGTCATGGTCTTGTGGGTGGCGGGGCTGATCGGTGCCATATGCTTCATGATGGACGCCGTGCGCCCCGGTCTCCTGGACCGGATGACCGGCTGGACGGAGCCCCTGGGCGCCTATGGCTTCTTCATGGTGCTCGTGGCGCTGTTGTTCTTCCAGTTCGATATCGCCAGCAATGAATTTGCCGATGAAGCGATTCCCGGTCAGGTCCTGATCGGATTTGCGATCCTCGGTTGCTCGATCGCGGGTCTCGTGCTTTCGGGCCACCGTAATCTGGCGGTGCGGTGGATTGCCTATACGGTCTTCTCACTGGAAGTTCTCTATCTGGCTTTCGAGACCATCGGCACGATGATCGGGACCGCGAGCTTCTTCCTGAGCGCCGGTGTGCTGGTTCTGCTTCTCGCCGCCTTTGTCATCCGCATGGAGCGACGTCTTCAGAAAAGGAATCCAAAAAGGCAGACAACGGCATGACAATTAGAGCGAGATTCGACCATATTGAACCGTTCTGCCGGAGGGAATTCTGGACAAGGTCAAGGGGTTTGGCGAGGCCGATGCCTTTCCATCGGACGAAGCCGAAGCCCGATGGATTTGGCCCGAATTCACCCGGCCCTTCGGGTTTCCGACTGGCGGACACCCACTTTGTCAGGCGGCGTCGTCCGATGGAAACGCATCGGCCTCGCCACCTTCCGCGTGGATTGTCTCGCCATCCGGGAAACAGAACAGGTTCAATATGATCGGATCTCGCTCTAAGATCAATCGCATCCTCTGGCTTGGTGCTGCAGTGGCGCTTATGCAGTCCGGCGTGCTCTACGCCATGGTCCAGCAGCACGTTTCGATTCTGCGGGATGGCATCGACATCACATTGCAAAGCGAACCCGTCGATCCGCACGATTTTTTGCGCGGCGACTATGTCACACTTCGCTATACCATCTCCAATATCGAGGCCGGCAAGATCAACGGAACGATTCCCGCAACTGATGGACCTGCCGATGTCTATGTAACTGTGAAAGAGGGTGACGGTGGCGTGTGGACCTTCGCTGGCGCCTCATGGCAGAAGCGCGAAGATGTACCGTCTGGCGAAGTACAGCTACGTGGCCGCACATCCAGTTTTGCCAATGCGGCGGCTTATAGCCCGCTGCGCGTCACCTATGGCATCGAGCGCTACTATGTGCCGGAAGGTCAGGGACGGGCGATCGAAGCTCAGCAACAGGAACGAAAGATCGAGGCGGTAGTTGCCGTCTCAAGCGCGGGAGACGCGCAGATCCGCGCATTGAAGGACAATGGCACGGTGCTTTACGAAGAGCCGATTTACTGAGTTCGGCAACTGGACGTTGCCACGAATATATTCTGCCGGAAGCCGAGCTTTTTCCTTTGACGCGTGAAGAGAGGGTGATATAGGGACCGGCGCTTGAGGCTTATGCTTCATCTGCGGATATGGCGAAATTGGTAGACGCACCAGATTTAGGTTCTGGCGGGAGACCGTGGGGGTTCGAGTCCCTCTATCCGCACCACAGCTTTCAATGTGCCGTTGTTTTTGCTATATTTTTTGTTGCGACCGTCGAGTTCGATCCACCCTAGATTTCAGAGAAGATTCAAGCGCGGCAAGTCTGATTCTAACCAAACACATTCAAACGGCACTAGTAGACACACGCTCACTCGACGAAGCGTGAGGGATCTAAAGACCATCGCCGTTAGTCAGTGCCTCGAAGCAGAGTCCTTGGCTGCCGCGAGTGAGCAGTGCTCATGCTCCGCACCACGTCAGCGCATAACTTCGAGCAGATATTGGCACTGCCCTCTGAACGAAACTCCACATTTGCACGTGGTCGGGCCAGCATGGAACGGGGGGTGGGTGAAGTGATCGTTTCATCCCTGCAAGAACCAACTTGTGAGCCGCAGCAAAGCGTTCTAGCGTCGAAGGCAGATGACGTTTTTCGAGCTGATCACCGATCCGATCATTCAGGCGGGGACCCTAGCGGCAGTCGGGGCTTTCGTCTCGCGGGTGGCGCTGCGCAACAATCCGCGATTGCACCTTATTTTTCAGGTAACGTTCTTTATCGTCCTGACCACCCTGCTGCTTTATCACGGCATCGTTCCCTACGAGGCGGGACCAGCTACAGCCTCGGCTGTCCAGCAAGTTTTCATCGGGATTGCAAAGGTGATCTGGTGGATCAACGCCGCCTGGGCCCTTGTCGGTTTTGCGCGCGTGTTCTTGATCTTTGAAAGGCGTCCGCGGGAAGGGAGGCTTATCCAGGATCTGGTCGTCGGCATTATCTATCTTGGAGCGGTTCTCTCGGTCGTTGCCAACGTCTTCAGCCTGCCGGTGGGCACACTGATCGCGACATCCGGTGTGCTTGCCATTATTCTTGGCCTGGCACTGCAAAGCACCCTGAGCGATGTCTTTTCCGGCATCGCCCTCAATCTCGGTAGGCCCTATGTTATTGGAGATCTGATCGTTCTCAGCGACGGCACCGAGGGCAGGGTAGTTGAAACCAATTGGCGGGCAACGCACCTGCTGAACGCCAAAAACGACCTCGTCATTGTCCCCAATAGCGACTTGGCCAAGGCAAGGCTTATCAACGTAAGCAACCCCGATCGCAGCCACGGCGTCAGCCTTACCGTGCGCTTCGCGGCAACGACGGCGCCGGGGGCCGTCGTGGATATTATGCGCGCTGTCCTTTTGAGTTCAACGACGATATTGAACGTGCCGGAACCGAGCATCCAGATAAAATCGCTGGACGGCTCAGCAGTCGAGCTGGAGCTGTCGTTCCGGGTTGCGGATATCGCTCTGGCCGGGATTGCCCAGAACGAAATATTCGATCTGATCTATCGCCACAGCCTGGCGGCTGGCATGCCCTTGGCAACACCCATCGTTCAACCAGCATCTGGCGCAAAGACGGAACCTGCCACGAGCAGCCGCTCCAGCCAAATGCGACTCCTCGACGCCCTCCCGCTTTTCAAAACGCTCACCGACGACGAAAAGGAAGTTCTTGCTAAATCCATGTCGCGTCGAACCTTCCGTAAATCGGATGTGATTGCTGAGCAGGGCAGTGAGATGAAGTCGCTGGTGATCGTTCGAAGCGGAGTTCTGGCAGTCACACGCGAAGAAGGCCACAGGCAGCTTCAACTCGCCAAACTGGCACCGGGCGATTATTTCGGCGAGGCCAGCCTTCTGGCTGGCGCGGGGGAGCCGGGCACGGTGCGTGCGCTCGCCTCTACAGTTGTTTATGAAATCGAGAAATCGACCTTGGCGCCACTGCTCCATGACAGGCCAAGTCTCGTCGATGAACTCAGCCTCATTTTGTGCAGACGAGCAGAGGCAGAAAAGCATTTGTTCGAGAACAGTACTGAGATTGCCGGCATCCATGCCATGCCCGGACTGGTTAAAAAGATCAGGCATTTATTTGAGATCTCTCATGTCGAGAGAACTCAGTAGTGCTACAATCCAAATTCGCAAAAAATTGCCTCTTATCGGCATTTTCAAACTAACGTTTATCGACGGTGATCGGTTCTGAACGAAACCGGCACTGACGTGGGCGCTCGAGTAACCAGATCGCGGAAGGGGATGTGACGTGGTGGATTCTGATCGGATCGACAACCTGATCGCAGCGGTGCCCCCCGCCTTGGCGCTTCGCGCCGGGCTGGACCTTGGCATCTTCACTCGGCTCGGTGGCAGCGCTATGACTGCTGACACGCTTGGGGCCGCACTCAAAATCGAGCCCGACCGTCTGTCGCGGCTCCTCTATGCGCTCGCCAGCATCGGTCTCCTCGAAGTCAAGGACGGTCAATTTCGCAACGGAGCCGAAGCCTTCGCCTTCCTCGACGCGTCCAAGCCGACCTATCGCGGCGGCGATCATGCGCTCCTGCGCGAGCTCTGGGGAGCCGACCTGCTGACTGCAGAGTCGCTGCGACAGAACCGGCCGGCTGCGCTGCACGACTTTTCCGAAGCGGGGCCTGAGGCCGCGGTGGCTTTCAGCCGCATGCTCGCACCGGGCGGGGTGATTTTCGGCCGACATCTGGCCCAAAAGATGGACCTCTCGGCGATCGGTTCGGTGATTGACATAGGCGGGGGCGCCGGGACCATTCTCGTCGGACTTCGCGAGGGGCGGCCGCAGATTGCGGCGATGCTGATGGAACTCCCGACGGTCGCAGCCGTCGCGCCAGCTATCCTGTCAGAATACGGTGCCGACGACGTGGTTGTCGAAGAGGGAGACATAACTGTCGCACCATCGATCGGTCGGCACGATCTGGCGATCCTGAAGGCTGTAGTCCAGGTCCTACCGCCGGACCAAGCGCGTAGTTCGATCCTGAACGCCGCGCGTTGCCTCACACCAGGGGCCGAGATCGCAATTGCGGGGTGGGGCGTCGTCGATGATGACCGCCTCGGCCCGCCTGAGGGTGTCTTCTTGAATCTCACATTCTTGAACCTCTATCGCCACGGCGAATCGTACACTGAAGGTCAGTATCGCGCGTGGATGACCGAGGCTGGATTCAGGGATATCTCCAGGTCGCGCCTGACGGACGGCTGTACGTTGTTTCGCGCGCGCCTCGCGGGCTGATCGTGGCTGAATGGTATAGGCATTGACGCGCGGACCTGAAGGCCAAAATTCATGGCAGGGAAAGGAATACCTCAAGACTACTATCCACTCGTGGCCCACGTCGTCTCGGTGCTCGAACGTTTCTGTACCGCGGCGCCGACAATGCATGATGGAGCAATCAATCGCATAGTGGCTCGTTTAGAACCGCACTTTCACCAAACGCCCGCGGCAGCCGTGTGTAGGATTTAGGTATTCATACGCAGCACTGCATGTGGCTATTCGAACAGCTCACGATTGTCAGATTCGATCTGTGGTAGATCATTCAGAATGCCGTTCAGATGCGCTCTCATGGCGTCGGCTGCAGCATCTGCGTTTCGGGCGTCGATGGCGGTTACGATCTTCTCGTGCTGCTCGATAAGGTTGTTCATAGAGGCCGGGTTGCGAAGCTGCAGATTGCAAACCCGATCCATATGCGCCTTGATGTCTGAAATCGCGTTCCAGGCGAGACCGCAGCCGGCGCCTTCTGCTATCGCGATATGAAACTGCTCGTCCTCCCGGCGAAAAGCATTGTGATCGTGGTCGGCCATTGCCATTCGCTGGCGCTCGAGGATGCTGTCGATCTTTCGCCGCGTCCACGTATCGAAGCTTTCGCTGGCCCGCCGGACAACAGCAACCTCGATCGCCTCCCGCACGAAGCGGGCCTCCATCATCTGGCGCGCCGAGATGCGAACCACGACGGTTCCGCGATTGGGGCGGATTTCGACAAGCTTGGATTTCCCAAGGGCGATCAACGCCTCGCGGACCGGCTGGCGGGAAACGCCGAGACGAGACGCGATCTCCTGTTCGGACAGGCGTGAACCGGGCGCGAGATCGAGACGGATGATCGCCTCGCGCAAATCCCGTTCGACCTGCGCGGCGGTCGTTTCCCCTGTCTCGATCTTCAGTGTCTCAAGATTCATGCTTTTCGCTACCGTCATCTCGTTGACATTTGTTTTTAGCCACCATACAGTACCATACAACTTAATGGCAGCGCAAGCTTGGCACTCGATATGCCAGGATGGAGGAGCCGGGCTATAAAACCCGGTTGGTTGATGACGATACAGTCTAATTTCATAAGCCCCAACTCTAGTGATCCGCGTTTGCAGAGTAAATCCCGCTACCGGATGCTTGTCGATGGCAAGTCGGTCGATGCAGCGTCGGGCAAGACAATAGATCGGGTAAGCCCGGGCCATGCCGGCATTGTGGTCGGGACTTGGCCGGATGCGTCTGCCGACGATGTTCGCGCGGCGATTGCGGCCGCCCGCCGGGCCTTCGACACGGGGCCATGGCCCCGCATGTCGGGTGCCGAACGGTCGCGCCTGATGTTCAAGACGGCGGAGCTCATTCTCGCCCATGTGGAAGAGATCGCCCTCATCGAAAGCCTCGAGGTTGGCAAGCCGATTGCCCAAGCACGCGGCGAAATCACCTTCTGCGCCGATCTCTGGTCCTATGCAGCCGGTCAGGCGCGGGCGCTGGAAGGCCAGACCCACAACAATATCGGCGACAACCGTCTCGGTCTGGTGCTGAGAGAGCCTGTCGGCGTCGTCGGTATCATCACGCCCTGGAACTTCCCCTTCATCATCGCCTCCGAGCGGGTGCCATGGGCGATTGGTGGCGGTTGCACGGTGGTGCTGAAGCCGTCCGAATTCACTTCCGGCACCTCTATCCGCATGGCGGAACTGGCCCGCGAGGCCGGCATTCCCGACGGCGTCTTCAACGTCGTCACTGGCTACGGCGATCCCGCCGGCCAGATCCTGGCGGAAGATCCCGGTACCGACATGGTCGCCTTCACCGGGTCGGTGAGGGTCGGCACGAAGCTTGGCGAGATCGCTGCCCGCAGCGTCAAACGCGTCGGCCTGGAGCTGGGCGGCAAGGGGCCGCAAATCGTTTTCGCGGATGCCGACCTGGAGGCAGCGGCCGACGGCATCGCTTACGGCGTCTACCACAATGCCGGCCAGTGCTGCATTTCCGGAAGCAGGCTTCTGGTGCAGGAGGACATCCGCGATGCGCTCCTCGACCGTCTCCTCGATATTTCCCGCAAGGTGACTTTTGGTGATCCTTTGAACGAGCGAACGAAAATCGGCGCCATGATCTCGGAAGCACATGCCGCCAAAGTGCATTCTTACGTCGAGGCAGGACAGGCCGAGGGCGCTGAGCTGCTGCTCGGCGGCGCACGGGTCGGAGAGGGCGCTGGACTCTACTATGCCCCCACGGTTTTTTCCGGGGTCACCGCCGACATGTCGATCGCCCGCGAAGAAATCTTCGGTCCGGTTCTGTCGACGCTGACGTTCAAGACGGCCGATGAGGCGGTCGCCTTGGCGAATGCATCGGAGTTCGGCCTGTCGGCCAGCGTCTGGTCCACCAATCTGGAAAATGCGCTTCAGAGCATTCGGCGCATCCGGGCCGGGCGCTGCTGGATTAACAGCGTCATCGATGGCGCGCCCGAGTTGCCCATCGGCGGCTACAAGAAGAGTGGACTTGGTCGCGAGCTCGGCCGCTACGGTTTTGATGAGTATTCGCAGTTCAAGGGCATTCACGTGACCTTGGGCCGGCCGGATCCTTGGTTCGCGTGAGGTAGCTCACACACACTGAGGGGGAGAAGGAAAATCTCGGCTGGCGCGATCTTTGGTCGGAGCCCGCCAGCCGAGACATGGGGTCTTTCGACCCCGATTGCACATCCAAAGGGAGGACACGCAAATGAAATTGACCAGACTGAAAACCGCAATGCTTGCGGCATGCGCAACTATGGCTTTCACATCCGCCGCCTTGGCGGCCGACGTCAAGGCAACGATGATTATCTACCTTGATCCGAGTGTCCAGTTCTTTAACCCCGTCGTAAAAGGCGCACAAGATGCCGCGGCACAGTTTGGCGTCGATCTCGACGTGCAATATGCCAACAACGATCCAGTCCGTCAGAACGACCTGATCGAGAGCGCCACGGTTAGCGGCGTCGACGGCATCGCCGTTGCAATCTCCAGCTCGGATGCTTTCGATGCCAGCATCTGCGCCGCCGTCAAGGCGGGCATCATCGTCATCGGTTTCAACAATGACGACCTTGATGGCGCCAAGGGCAATTGCCGGCAAGCCTATGTCGGCATGGATGAATTCGCCTCTGGCTATGAGCTCGGCAATCGCATGATCGAGCAGTTCGGCCTGAAGGATGGCGACGTCGTCTTCAATCCACGCGAAATTCCCGAAGCCAGCTTCGCGGTTGCGCGTGGTGGCGGCATCGAGAAGGCGATGAAGGAAAAGGGCATCAAGGTGGAGACTGTTCGTTCCGGGCTTGACCCGGCCGAGGCACAGAACATCATCGCCCAGTTCCTGATCGCCAACCCGACAGTCAAGGCACTGTTTGGCACCGGGTCTGTTACCTCCACGGTCGGCGCAGGCGCCATCAAGGATGCTGGCGTCAAAATCCCCTTCGGCGGTTTTGATCTCGCGGTCGAAATCGTCAATGCCGTCGAATCAGGCGCCATGTTCGCGACGATGGACCAGCAGCCTTACCTGCAAGGCTACTATCCAATTGCCCAGATAGCGCTGGCAAAAAAATACGGTCTGACCCCGACCGATGTCGATACTGGCCAAGGTGCCTTCCTGGACAAATCGCGCATCAGCTCGGTCAAGCCGCTGATCGGCAGCTTCCGATAGCACGTAGCGCTTGAAGACCTTCCGGTGACAGCCGGAAGGTCCCTCAATCCCCGGAACAGAGTAACGACAGTGACCTATGCCATGACCGACAGTGCCGTGCCGAAATCGCGCACGAAAAAACAATCGCTGCTGAAGCAAATTATGACCATGCCGGCCGGAGCCATTCTTTTGGTCTTCGCGACCCTCCAAATTGTCTGCATCGCCGGTGCGCTCGCCTATCCCGACGACTTCCGTTACCTGTCGCCGCAGAATCTGACGATTCTGATGAAGGCCATTCCGGTGTTGGGGTGCCTTGCGCTGGGCGCTGGCATCCTGATGATTGCTGGTGAGTTCGATCTATCTATCGGCTCAGTCTACACCTTGACGGCGGTCCTGATGGCGAGCCTCGTCGATGGCGGCATGAGTGCTTTCATTGCAGCGCCGCTCGGCATTCTGTTGGGGGTGATGATCGGACTTCTCAACGGCACGATCACGCTGCGCTTCGGCCTGCCGTCCTTCATCGTCACGCTCGGCGGCCTCTTGTTCTGGCGCGGCGCCGTACTGCTTTACAACGGCGCCGTCCAGGTGCGTTTCGATCCGGAACCCGCTTTTTCGAGCCTCTTTGCCGGGACGCTCCTCGGCATCAATGCCGCGTTTATCTGGATCGTCCTGTTCGTTGTCGGCTTCTATTTGCTGCTGCACCGTCACAAGTTCGGCAACCATGTGTTCGCCACTGGTGGCAATCCTGCCGCGGCAACGGCCATCGGCATCAACACTGACCGCGTCAAGCTGATTGCCTTTGCCATTGCCGGCGGCATGGCGGCGGTTGCCGGCATCATCGCCACGGCGCGTGTCGGAAGCGTCCAGCCAGGGCAGGGCGCCGGGCTGGAGCTTCAGGCGATTGCCGCCTGCGTCATCGGCGGGCTTTCGCTTCGCGGTGGCCGCGGCTCTATCATTGGTATCTTCCTCGGGGTCATGCTGATCCACACGATCACCGATGTGCTTCTGCTGCTCAGAGCCCCGGGCTTCTATCTCGACATGTTCATCGCAACGCTGATCGTCGTCGCTGCCGCCTTCAATCACCTCATCGAACGCCGGGGGGCCGCATAATGTCGGCACCCAATCTTCTCGAACTGCACAATATCTCCAAAAGTTTTGGCGCGCTGACGGCGCTGCGGGACCTGAGCTTCCACATCGGCACAAGCGAAGTCGTTGGTCTGCTGGGTGACAACGGTGCCGGCAAATCGACGACGGTCAATCTCATTTCGGGAATCTACAAACCGACCTCCGGCTACTTGAGCGTCGATGGTCAAAAGACACTGTTCACCTGCAGGTTGGATTCCGCCGATGCCGGCATCGAAACCATCTACCAGAATACCGCGCTGGTGGATTCGCTCTCGATCACCCGCAATATCTTCATGGGGCGCGAGCGCACCGATGCCTTCGGCTTTCTGAAACAAGCCGAGATGCGTGACATCGCCATGGAGGTGCTGGAGAGGGCCGTCCACATTTCCGGTATAGATTCTCCAGACAAGCTTGTGGGAGATCTATCCGGCGGACAAAAGCAGGCTGTTGCCATCGCGCGCGCGGTATTTTTCAAACGGCGAGTTCTGCTTCTCGATGAACCGACCTCGGCACTGTCCGTGCGCGAAACGGAAGCCCTGCTGGCGCAGGTGCTGAAGCTGAAAGCCGAGGGAGTGTCGAGCGTGCTGGTGACGCACAATCTCTATCACGCCTACCAGGTCTGCGACCGGTTTGTGATCATGAGCCATGGGACTAAGGTGTTCGATGTGAACAAGGCAGACACCAGCATCAGCCAACTCACCGAATATGTCGTCCTTACCTAACCCTTTCCATCAAACGCCAAGAGGCAAATGCTGTGACAATTTCCGTAAACGTGCGCCAGGTCGTCGGTCCAGAAGACGCCGCCAAGCGCGACACGCAAGGCCTGCGCAAGGACTTCCTGATTGAGGGGCTTTTTTCGAAAGGCCAGATCAATCTCAC
Source organism: Phyllobacterium trifolii (assembly GCF_014192095.1). GTDB lineage: Bacteria > Pseudomonadota > Alphaproteobacteria > Rhizobiales > Rhizobiaceae > Phyllobacterium > Phyllobacterium trifolii. The sequence goes on along the minus strand of NZ_JACHXN010000013.1, from coordinate 36,800 downwards.
CTACAGCCATCTCGACCGGATGATCGTGGGTGGCATCGTCCCGGCGGAGCAAGACCTCGTGATCGACCAGGTCAAGGAAACCGGGACCAGCCAGTTCCTTGAACGTCGCGAGGCCGCCATTCTCAACATCGGTGGCAAGGGCACGATCATTGTCGGCGACGTCGACTATCCGCTCGGCTTTCAGGATGCGCTCTATGTCGGCATGGGGCAGGGTACGTTGTCGTTCCGCAGCCACGACCCGGCAAATCCCGCCGAATTCTATCTCCTGAGTGCGCCGGCACACCGCGCCTGCCCGACCGTGCCGATCACGCTCGACATGGCCAAGAAGGTGCGCGCGGGCTCGACTGAGGAGGCCAATGCCCGTACGATCAACCAATATGTGCATCCGGATGTCTGCGAAAGCTGCCAGCTTCTAGTCGGTCTGACGATATTCGAGCCCGGTTCCGTCTGGAACACCATGCCGGCGCATGTGCATGACCGGCGCATGGAGGTCTATCTTTACTTCGGCATGGAGGAGGCGACTCGTGTCTTCCATTTCATGGGTGAACCCCACGAAACACGGCATCTTGTGCTGAAGAACCATGATGCGGTGCTGTCGCCGGGGTGGTCCATCCATTCCGGTGCCGGCACCGGGCGATATTCGTTCATCTGGGCGATGGCCGGCGATAACATGAGCTTCACCGATATGGACAAGGTCCCGATGGAAAGTCTGAGATGAATCCGTTCGATCTTTACGGCAGATGCGCCATCGTCACCGGCGCCAATACGGGCATCGGCCAGGCGATTGCCGTCGGTCTCGCAAGTGCCGGTGCTGACATCATTGGCGTCGGGCGTTCGCCGATGGAAGAAACCGCAGCCCTCGTGACAGCAGGCGGCCAGTCGTTTCATCCTCTTCTGGCCGATCTCTCCAGGATGGACGAGGTGCGCGCTGTCGTCGAGCGAGCAGCAGCCATTCGCAATCGCCCCGATATTCTTGTCAATAATGCCGGGATCATCCGCCGGGCCGATACGATCGATTTCACCGAGGAGGACTGGGATGCCGTCATGGACACCAATCTGAAATCGGCGTTCTTTCTCTGCCAGTCTTTCGCCAGGATGGCGATGGCGGAGAAGAGGCCTGCCAAGATCATCAACATCGCCTCGCTCCTGTCGTTCCAGGGCGGGATTCGTGTTGCATCCTACACCGCGGCAAAGAGCGGCCTTGCAGGCCTGACGCGGCTGATGGCAAACGAGTGGGCAGCCCATGGTATCAACGTCAACGCCATTGCCCCCGGCTATGTCGAGACCAACAACACCGCGGCGCTGCGGGCGGATGCCGAACGCAATGCCGATATCCTGAAACGCATTCCGGCCGGACGCTGGGCGCGAGCGGATGATATGGCTGGAGCGGCCGTCTTCCTTGCATCCCCCGCGTCGGACTATGTGCACGGCACGGTCCTTCCCGTCGACGGCGGATGGCTGGCGCGATAATGGGAGTACAGATGTCTAACTATCACACATTGCCTGACGGCTTGGCCTGGACGGAAACCTCGCCCGGCAATCGCCGCGCCGTTCTTTCGCATCGCCCGGAAATTATGCTCGTCGCCTTCAGCTTCGACAAAGGCGCGATCGGCGCGCTCCATTCCCATCCGCATACCCAGGTGAGTTATGTGGCGAAGGGTGCCTTCGAGGTGACCGTCGATGGCGTGACCACGACGCTGCCCACCGGCAGCAGCTTCATCGTCGCCCCTAATCTCGTTCACGGCGTCGTTGCGCTTCAGGACGGTTTGCTAATTGACACGTTCACGCCGAGACGGGACGATTTTCTGTAAGGCGTCCGAAACCGCTTCACTTAGTGGGGCGGCGGGCACGGTCGGGTACGGATGTTAGTGGGCATGGTTCACCTGGGATCAGTTTCCTTGATGCGATCGGGCTTCTCCCGTCAAATATCGCAACCGGGGTTGTGTCAGGCACCAAATGCAATGTAGTTTGCCGCCTTGGTACAGTCTTGCTTTTCATGGGGAGCATTCAGAACAGATTTATGCCTGACTTTGGTCACTAGGCAAATTAAATAGAGGATTCTCACGATGTCCAACGCGGTTTCAGATTCATCCAATACTTCCAAAAATCTCTCCAAGAGCCGGATTTTACTGTTTGTCATTCCAATGATGGTGCTCGCGGCATGCGCTTCTTCCGAGAAGAAGTGGGTCCATAGCGAAGAACCTGTCACACCCGCGAACAAGGATATGGCGGAATGCAAATATCAGGCTGCCGGTTCAACCGCCGCCCTAGCCACTGACAGTTCTGCGAGGGCTAAGGAACAGGCCAATCTTGTCAATGCATGCATGCAGGCAAAGGGCTATAAGCAATAGCACGCTAGGCTTTTGTGACAGTTGCTGGCCGATACCGGGCTTCATTCTCGCCTTGTTATCCGGCAAAGGACGTGTCGAGGCCTCCGACCCCGACATTCATTGAGAAAAAATTGGTCTAGTGGCCACCCAACACCAAGGTCTGGACGGGCAGCATCAGAGCCTGCATTCGAAGGATCATGGCATGCACGATCGCGACTGTGTCGACCATGTGGAGGAACATCCATCTCCCCGTGCCAATATCCTTCGCTGCAAGCGCGTCGTGGTTGTTGGTGTACGCGTTTGCGATACAGCTGCTGCCTGGCGGAATTCCCGCCAGTTGCCCCGGATAAAGTGCCTCCAGGAAGACCGTGAGCGTGCCCGGCCGCGCAAGTTGCTGAACATCGATCAGCTGGTCCGTCGGCCGAAGCTGTCCCGCCGCAATCACATCCTGAACGTCGGTCACCACCATTGGGATGATCGTAAAGGGCTTCCCGATACATGTTGCTTCGGCAATCATGCCTTTTTTCATCACCTGCGCCTCGATCTGACCAAAACCGGCAATCAGCGCCACGCGTCCAGCCTCTTGGGGAACGAGGATCCCGGCGGGGCGAATCATCGTGTTTACAATGTCGCCGGGCCGCAATGTAAACTGTTGGACCGTTCCGGCCACACCGGCCCGAACCACGGTTTTATCCAGTTCGACCTGTGCCTGCTTAAGGGCCGCTTCTGCACTCGCCTTCTGGGCGGGCAACAGCGTTGAAAGTTTTGTCTCTATTGTCCGCTTGTTGGCGATAGCGGCGTCGAGCGCTCCCTTTCGGGTGTCGGCGGTGATTTGCAATCGCTCCACCTCCCGAACCGAAACGTCCGCCCTGCGCCGTAAAAGCTCTTGCCTGGTTGCGAGTTCATCCAGAGCCTGCTGGTATGAACCCTGCGCCTGCTGAATGAGCCCATCCGCACCCGCCAGTTCCGTTTGCGCCACCGCGGTCTGGGCAATGGCCTCATCGATTTGGCGCTGTGCCGTTTCGTGAGCGGCTTCCTGTTCGGAACTGTCGAGCCGGAATAGCGGCGCACCAGCTTCGACCTTTGTATTGATCCCGACAAACACTTCGGCGACACGGCCCGTCGTTTCGGGGAGAATGGTAACTGTCCGGAATACTGCGGTGACGCTCGTCGTCGAAGGATGAAAATAAAAAATGACTGTAATCAACGCAACAGTAAGTAAAAGGCACGCAGTTATGCCCCAGCGCAGCTCATACCACACCGTATAGAGAGTGATCTCCCGGCCGAGACGCCTTCCCTGGCCATAACGGCGGTAAAGGTAGTCCGGAAAGACTGTCAGCATTGAACAGAGAAGTAGCTCAAACATGACTCAGATACCCCCACCTGAGGTGTCAGATTTTGGCTCCGGTTCAGGCGGGGAGACTATTGCCTCATCCTCGCCGGTTCTAGCGCGCCCGGAGAGTTTCTCGAGCGACTGCGCAATTGAAACCATAGGCGAGGAGAAATCCGGAAAATCAATCAATGCCAGCAACAGGCCGGCGATCCAGAAGATATGGTTGTGGGTAAACAGGGAAATGAGCGCCAGGACGGCCACAATCTCCATTTGCACCTTTTTCCCCCGATGCGCCATTTGCTCCGGTAGGGCATGCAGCCGGAAATAGAAATTGCCGACGATGAGGATCATTGCCAACAGGAACACGACGACCCCGTTAAACAGCCAGTCGGTTTGACCGGGGGCGGTGATAAAAACCGGCAGATGTTCGATCGCTGCCGGGTGTATTGCGTCGGCCATTTGTTCCGTTCCCTTCAGTGCTTCATGGCCGCGGTCGACCATTCATCCCACGCGGCCAATGCTGTCCGCGCAAGCGCAGCATGCATGTTCACGAATTTCGAAGAAAGTACGTAACAGTAACTAAGCGGGGAACAGCTGTTTGCGGCGCGAGGCTCGAAAGGCCTCGCGCCTTTTTTGCTACTGGGCGGCGGGGGCTTCTTCCACTGCCATTTTACGTTTGCGACCGAAAGACCGGAGTGCGACGTAGAACACCGGTGTCAAGAACAGGCCGAAGAACGTAACACCGAGCATGCCCGAAAACACCGCCGTACCGAGCGACTGGCGCATTTCGGCACCTGGTCCCTGTGCGATCATCAGCGGGACAACGCCGAAGATGAAGGCGAAGGCGGTCATCAGGATCGGACGCAGGCGCAGACGGCTGGCCTCGATGGCCGCTTCGACCGGCGTGGCACCTTCCTCCTGGTGTTGTCGGGCGAATTCGACGATGAGAATCGCGTTCTTCGCCGCCAGACCAATCAGGACGACAAGCCCGATCTGCGTCAGGATATTGTTGTCCATACCTCGCAGATGCACGCCGATGAGTGCTGCCAGCACGGCCAATGGAACGATCAGGATGATCGCCAGCGGCAGGACCCAACTTTCATATTGGGCAGCCAGCGCAAGAAAGACGAAGACAACGGAAAGACCAAAAATCAGTATCGCCGTATTCCCGGTGCTTCTCTCCTGCAATGCAAGCTCGGTCCAGTTGAAGGTTGTGCCGGGCGGCAAGGTTTTCGCCGCAAGCTCTTCCATCTTGTCGAGCCCTGTACCGGTAGAAACTCCGGGGGCAGAATTGCCTTGGAGAGGTACCGACACGTACATATTATACCGCTGCACGAGCGATGGACCGGTTGTATCCCTGATTTCGACAAGTGTACCCAGCGGGACCAGCGCGCCAGTCGCCGAGCGAACCTTCAGCGCGAGAATGTCCGCGCGATCCACGCGGAATTGTTGATCGGCCTGCGCGCGCACTTGATAAACACGGCCGTAAGCGTTGAAATCGTTCACATAAGACGTGCCGAGATTGATCGATAGCGCCTCAAAGATGTTCGGAATGGGCACGTTCAATGCCCGAGCCTTGTCGCGATCGATCTCAAGGAAGTATTGCGGGCTTGAGGCGGAGAACGTCGTATAGACGCCGGTAAGGCCAGGTGTCTGGTTGGCTTCTCCCATCATCTGTTGTGCCAGGCCCAGAACGCGGCGCATGTCGGAACTGTCGCGATCGAGGAGCTGCATCTTGAAACCACCGGCGTTGCCGACACCGCGAATGGATGGCGGCGGCACCGCGATGATGAAGGCTTCCTGAATGCTCTGCAGACTTCCATAGATCTGGCCAATGATCGAAGTCGCCGACTGCCCATTCTTGATCCGCTCGTCAAACGGCTGGAACGGCGCGAAAACAACGCCGGCATTCGAAGCATTGGTGAAGGTCGCGCCACTGAAGCCGGCGAAGGCGACCGAGTTCCTGACGCCGGGGATGCCACGGATGATCTTCGAGGCCTCTTGGACCACCGCGTCGGTGCGGGCGAGGGAAGCGCCGTCCGGTAGCTGGATAACGACGATGGCATAGCCCTGATCCATCTGGGGAATAAAGCCGCGCGGTACCAGATTCGACATGTACCATGTGGCTCCAAGCAGTCCGACGAACACGAGAAGTGAGGCGAGGAGGCCGATCGTCGATCCCACAAGGTGCCTTACGATCCAGGAATAGCCCGATGCCATTCTATCGAAGCCTCTGTTGAAGCCGTTGGCGAGACTTCGCCCGAAGCGCGCGAGCGGATTGTTGGAAACCGCGTGATCGTGTGGACGCAGGACAATTGCTGCCAGGGCGGGCGAAAGCGTGAGCGAGTTGAGAGCCGAAATCGCTGTCGCCGCAGAAATCGTCACGGCAAATTGCAGGTAGAACTGGCCGGAAATGCCGGGAATGAAAGCCGTTGGTACGAACACCGCGATCAGCACCAGTGAGATGGCGATAACAGCGGTGCCCACTTCATCCATGGTGGTATGCGACGCCTGCTTTGGCGTCATGCCAGATGCCAGGTTTCGTTCCACGTTTTCGACGACGACAATCGCATCATCGACGACGATACCGATGGCGAGGACGAGACCGAACAAGGTCAGCATATTCAGCGAAAAGCCGAATGCCAAAAGAATGGCGAACGTGCCAATCAACGAGACCGGGATGGCAACGATAGGAATGATTGCGGTACGCCACGATTGCAGGAAGACGAGCACGACAAGCGCAACGAGAATCACTGCTTCGAATATCGTCGTGTAAACATCATTGATCGACTCGGCGATGAATTCCGTCGGATCATAGACGATGTCGTATTTGAGCCCTGGAGGGAAATCCTTGGCAAGCTCCTGCATTGTGGATTTGATGGTCGCCGCAGCTGCAAGCGCATTGGTGCCGGGCCGGCTGAAAATACCGAGCGCAACGGCGGGACTGCCATCGAGATAGCTGTTGGTCACATAGTCTTTCGCACCAAGTTCGATGCGGGCAACATCCTGTAACTGGACCAAGCGGCCGTCTGCGCCGGTCTTGACGATTACATAGCGAAATTGTCTTGCATCTTCGAACCGGCCCTGCATCGTGACAGTATACTGAAAGGCGTTCGTACCGGACGTTGGCGGGCCACCGATTTCACCGCCATTGACCTGTACGTTCTGGTCACGCAAGGCCTGCACCACATCGCCCGATGTCATGCTATAGGCGGCCAGCTTCTGCGGATCGAGCCAGACGCGCATCGAATATTGGCGCTCACCGAAAATGGTGATATCGCCGACGCCGTCGAGCCGTAGCAGTACGTCGCGGATGCGGGTATTGGCATAGTTCGACGCGTAGAGCTGATCATAGCGGTTATCCGGCGAAAGCACGTGCACGACCATCATCAGGTCAGGCGAGCTTTTCGTCGTGGTTATGCCGTTGCGCTGGACGTCTTCCGGCAGCTGCGGCACAGCGATCGCGACACGGTTCTGCACAAGGACCTGTGCCTTGTCGAGATCGGTACCGAGTTTGAAGGTGATGGTCAGCGACATCGAGCCGTCGGCTGTCGAATAGGATGACATGTAAAGCATGTCCTCGACGCCGTTGATCTGCTGCTCGATCGGCGTCGCCACCGTATTCGCGATGGTTTCCGCATCGGCGCCCGGATAGGACGTTCGCACCACGATGGTCGGCGGAGCGATTTCTGGATATTGGGCGACGGGGAGCTGAGTATAGGCAATGCTGCCGACAAGCAGCAGCACGATCGAAAGGACAGATGCAAAGATCGGCCGATCGATGAAGAAATGCGCAAATCTCATTGACTGGCCTCCGCCGTCTTCGCCTCTGGCGGAAGCTGGACGAGTTCGGGTTTAACCTTGCCGCCGGGGCGAACGCGCATCAACCCATTGATGACGATTGTCTCATCACCTGTCAGCCCCTCGCGAATGACGCGGTAGCCATAAAGCTTGGGACCTGGGCGAACCGGCTTGCTCGTGACAGTGCCGTCCTCAGCGACGACAAAGACAACGCGTTCATTCTGGTCCGAGCCGACAGCTTCGTCAGGAACCAAAATCCCCTTATAGGTGTTCGAAGCGGCCACTTCGACGCGGCCGAAAAGCCCCGGCTGCAGAATGAATTTGGGATTGGCGAAGCGAGCGCGAACCCGCATTGTGCCTGTCGCGTCATCGAGCCGATTTTCAGCAAAGTCGAGTTTGCCCTTGACCGGAGGTTCGTTGGAGTCAGTGAGTTTGACGGTGACGTCGAGGCCGCCGCCGCCCTCCTGCAAGTTGCTTCCGCGTTCGCGCGCCGTCCGCGCATAGTTGAGCAGGTTGCGCTCATCGACGTCGAAGTAGAAATCGATGGGATCAAGCGAGACGATGGTGGTCAGGATCGTGTCGTTGGCATTGACCAGATTGCCCACTGAAATCAGCCGGCGATCGATGCGGCCATCCTGCGGGGCAGTGATCTGGGTATATGTAAGATTGAGTTGAGCACCGTCTACCGCTGCCTCAGCGCCAGCCACACTGGCTTGGCCCGCCAGGAAAGCCCGCCGCTGGTCATCGAGCGTCGATACTGACAGCGTGCCGCTGCCGGTGAGCGACTCCGTCCGCTTGTACTGTGCCTCAGCGTAGGTCAGCGTTGTCTTGGCAACTTCGAGCGATGATTTTGCCTGTGCCAGCGCGGTGACATAAGGCCGCTGGTCAATCGTGAAGAGCGGATCGCCTTTCTTTACCAATGCGCCATCGGTGAAGTGAACTGTATCGAGATATCCATCGATACGCGAACGGACGGCAACCTGATCGACGGCTTCAAATCGTCCGATAAACTCGTCGCTATCGACCACGTCGCGCACGACAGGCTTTGCAACCGTTACAGTCGGGGGAGGAGGTGGAGCCGCGGCTTCTTGGGCGAGGGCTGCCGATGCCGACAACGTAGCGGCGGTAAAACCAAATTTTAAGGCTGTAAACAACGCGCGTGACAAGGGATAGGCCTCCATGGCAATGAGACTTCCAGTGTGTGGTACGGGGAAAAATGCCAATCTGCTCAATCGATTGAATGGCTCGAAGACAGGTTTCCGCGGACGATCAATCTAATATTGCAAGTCAGTTCACAGAGCTTCGAATACGACGACTTTCGGACAAGGCGTGGTCATAATCGATCTGTTTCAAAACCCCGTGAGGGCAGATTTGCACAGTTCGATTTCGTTGTCACCCTGCAATCGCAGGTGGCAATTCACTGGTGACAAGCAATTTCATCCCCCGCAATGCTCCACCATTGATTTTTATACGTAAGGCAAGTAAAGGGAGCGACCAGTCGGTAAGGGTACTGTTTCTTCCGTAACTTTGTGCCGGATTGTGTGGTACAATCGAAGCTATAAAACGAAGTTGAGTTAGAAATAAACCAATAAAATCAATGCGGATGGTAGAGCATGGCTCACTCCATCTGAACCAGAAGCCACGACGGCATGAGTTTTTCTCCCGCAATTTGGCGAAAGAGCCGGTGACGGCGGGACGAATGTTAAAAAGTGAAGGTTTGGACATGCAGGTTACTGAAACGCTCAATGAAGGGCTGAAGCGCGAGATCAAGGTCGTTGTTCCGGCCAAGGATCTGGAAGCAAAGCTTTCCGAACGCCTACAAGGCGCCAGCGCAAAAGCGCGCATCAATGGTTTCCGTCCAGGCAAAGTGCCGATGGCGCACCTGCGCAAGATGTACGGCAAGTCATTCATGGCTGAAGTCGTCAACGAGATTTTGAGCGATTCTTCACGCACGATCCTTGCCGAGCGCAATGAAAAGTCGGCTACCCAGCCTGAGGTCGTCATGACCGAAGACGAGAAGGAAGCGGACAAGGTATTGAGCGGTCAGGCCGATTTCGAATTCTCGTTGAATTATGAAGTTCTGCCTGCCATCGAGATCAAGGACACCTCCAAGATCAACGTCACGCGCGAAGTCGTTGACGTTTCTGACGAGGAAGTCGAAGAGCAGGTCAAGCGCGTTGCGAGCTCTGCCCAGACCTTCGAGACGAAGAAGGGCAAAGCTGAAAGCGGCGACCGCATTACGATGGATTACCTCGGCAAGGTCGACGACGTTCCGTTTGATGGCGGTGCCGATAGCGATGCGACGCTGGTCCTCGGTTCCGGCCAGTTCATCCCGGGCTTCGAAGATCAGTTGATCGGCACCAAGGCCGGCGATGAAAAGCAGATCAAGGTCACGTTCCCGGCGGAATACCAGGCAGCCCATCTTGCAGGCAAGGATGCAACCTTCGACGTAACGGTCAAGGAAGTTGCCAAGCCGGGCGAACTCGAAATCAATGACGAGACTGCCAAGAAGCTCGGCATCGAGAGCGCCGATCGCCTGCGTCAGGTCATCCGCGAGCAGATCGAAAGCCAGTACGGCAAGTTCACTCGTCAAAAGGTGAAGCGCCAGATACTTGACGCGCTCGACAGCGAATATCAGTTCGAGTCGCCAGAACGTCTGGTCAATGCCGAGTTCAACAACATCTGGGCACAGATCGGCCACGACCTGCAGGAAGCCGGCAAGACCTTCGAAGACGAAGACACGACGGAAGAAGAGGCTCGCGACGAGTACCGCAAGCTGGCTGAACGCCGCGTTCGTCTCGGTCTCGTTCTTTCGGAAATCGGCAACAAGGCCGGTATCGAAGTGACCGAAGACGAGCTGCAGCGTGCCGTTTACGATCAGGTTCGCCAGTATCCCGGTCAGGAACAGCAGATCTATGAATTCTTCCGCAAGACTCCGGAAGCGGTCAACAATCTGCGCGCTCCGATCTTCGAGGAAAAGGTAGTCGACCACCTTTTGTCGAACATCAACGTCACCGACAAGAAGGTGACCAAGGAAGCGCTGATGGCCGATGACGAGGCTGACGCCAAGTCGGATGAAGCCAAGAAGCCTGCCAAGAAGGCGGCGCCGAAAAAGGCCGCGAAGAAGAAGACAGACGACGAGGCATAAGCCTCAACCAATGATCTGAAAAAGGCCGCTTCAAGCGGCCTTTTTTGTTGATGCGGCTACGCAGGCAGTTCAATAAGCCCGTGCCAGCAAAACAGCTGCGCGGACGATATCGGCATTGTCGGTGGCCATCTTGCCCGATGGCAGTAGTCTGCCGTCCTCAAGGCCAATGCGGCTGTCATAGCCGCGCGCCATCGTCTCTGTGAACATCGGCCATACACTGGCTTCGTCGCCATGCAACAGAATTGGAAGCGTAAAATCAGCTTGCTGGAGAACGGATATGATGCCGGTTGCGGCGGAGAGACCTTCTTCAGCGTCCTGTTCATTGATCTCGATCAACACGCGCAGGCATTTTGCAGCGTCGGGCAGCCCGACAAAGCGTTCCGCGTCGCTCACGGACCACAGGCCGGCTTCGATGCCCATGCCTTTACCCAGGACGAGCGAGATCATTTCCGCTGCGTCCTCTTCAATGAGGTTGATGGAAACGTAATCCGGCAGCACGGACCATTGCTCAATCGGTCTTTGCCGGGCCTTGCCTCCGGGCGGAATGCGCCAGTGGGTGGATAGTCCAACGGGAATACCGGGGACGCTGGTACGGATTGCCAGAATTGCCTGAGCTACATCATCGGGCTCAAGGCTCTCGGCACCATCCGCACCGCGTGGGTGTACATGAAGTTCCCGTGCGCCAGCAGCGACGCTTTGCGCCGCATCATGGGCGAGTTCTGCCGCGGTAAAAGGGACTGCAGCATGAAAGTCCCGGGTTCGTCCGCCGTTCAAACAGGCTTGCAGCATGATTTTGCACTCCGCTCAGATCTCGCCGGGATTATCATAGCGGAATTCGTACTGACCGCACATTTTTGATCGCGTTTCCGGTTGTCTCAGAAAAGTTTGAGGCCCTTCAGGCTGGCATGGCCGTTCTTGCCGATGATGATGTGATCATGCACGACAATACCCATCTGCGCTCCGATATTGGCGATTGTCCTCGTCATTTCGATATCGGCTTTTGAGGGGGTGGGGTCACCGGAAGGGTGGTTGTGCGCGAGGATGATGCCACTCGCAGCGAGTTGCAGCGCTCGCGCAATGACCTCGCGCGGATAGACTGGTGTATGGTCCACTGTCCCGACCTGTTGCACTTCATCGGCGATCAAAGCATTTTTCTTGTCCAGGAACAGGATACGAAATTGTTCGCGCGACTCATATGCCATCGCCGCGACGCAATAATCCATGACCTTGCCATGAGCTCAACACCGTCTTTTCGCGAATGTCGCTGCGGATCACGCGGTGGGTTAGCGCGGCGACGAGCTTGAGGTCGAAGGTCACGGCCGGACCGCACCCCTTCACTTCGCGCAAAAGATGTTCTGGAGCGCCAAGGACCTCTGCCAGTGATCCGAAGCGAGCCAGGAGGGCCTTGGCCAGAGGTTTCGTATCGCCTTGCTTGATCGATCGGTACAGCAATATTTCCAGCATTTCGTAGTCGGCAAATCCCGCATGCCCGACTTTTTGAAACCGCTGTCTTACCCGCTCGCGATGCCCATGATAATGCGGAAGTTCCCCTTCAGAATCGCTCTTCTGCTCCGCGTTGCGGACGACGCTATCCGCTGCAACGGGTGGTTGTTTGGGAGAGAGTTTTGCGGAGGGCTCGTTGAAGAAGAAAGTCTGTTCCGGCTTTTCTTCGCTCATTGAGCTACCATCCTATTCGAGTTTCAATCCCGGCGCGAACAGGCCGACAGGAGACAGGGTGAAAACCTCGCAGCCGTCCTTGGTGACACCGACCGCATGCTCATATTGCGCCGTAAGCGAACGATCGCGCGTAACAGCTGTCCAGCCATCGGCGAGCACTTTCACATGCGGACGGCCGAGATTGATCATCGGCTCGATGGTGAAGATCATGCCCTCGCGCAGTTCGACGCCTTCATTCGGCGTGCCGTAATGCAGGATGTTCGGGGCGTCGTGGAAAAGCCGGCCGACACCATGGCCGCAGAAATCCCGCACAACCGAGCAACGTTCTGATTCCGCATAGGTCTGGATGGCTGCGCCGATAGCGCCGGTACGCGCGCCAGGACGCACGGCGGCAATGCCGCGCATCAGGCTCTCATGCGTGACTTCCATCAGGCGCTCGGCCGCGCGCTTGATTTCGCCAACCGGGTACATGCGGCTGGAATCGCCATGCCAGCCATCAAGGATATAGGTCACGTCGATATTGACGATATCGCCTTCTCGCAGCGGCTTGTCGTCGGGGATACCGTGGCAAACCACGTGATTGATCGAGGTACAGCTAGACTTCGTATAACCGCGATAATTGAGTGTGGCAGGCAGAGCGCCGTGATCCGCACCGAATTCGAAGACAAAACGATCGATGGTGTTGGTTGTGACGCCCGGCGCAACGATGGACGCGAGTTCATCCAGGCAGCGTGCGGTCAACAGGCAAGCCTTGCGCATCGCCTCAAACCCTTCCGGGCCGTGCAGCCTGATCTGCCCGGTATTTTTCAAGGGCGCGCTCTGTGCGTCGAGATAGGTAACCATATTCTTTCCGGTTGGCGTCAATCGATAATTGGCATTGTGCTGATAGCAGCGATACCCGTGGGTGTGATGTGGCATTTTACTGCGTAAGCTTCAACCCCGCGCCGCATCGCCCGTTCGAAAGCCGCTGCATAAACAGGATCGAGATCGCCGCAGATTTTCAAACGTTCGCAGTCTCCGCGCTGGATGACATAAAGCATGATACCACGATGACCGTTTTCAACCATGTTGCCAAGCTCATCCAGATGTTTTGCGCCTCGTGCTGTTGGAGAATCGGGAAATTCTGCAAGTCCGGCAGACCTTGAAAAATGCACGTTCTTGACCTCGACATAGGCGTCAGGACGATTTGGGTCGCGCAAAAGTATATCGATGCGCGAATTCGTCCCGTATTTTTGCTCGCGCTTAAACTCCGCATAGCCGCTCAACGAGGGCAGGAGACCCGACAGGATCGCTTCTTCGGCAATGCGGTTTGGCAGGCCCGTATTGATGCCAACCATGATGCCTTGCGCTTCAACCAGCTGCAAAGTGTGAGGATACTTGCGTTTCAAGCCGTCTGAAATCGACAGCCACACCCTGATGCCCGGATCCGTCAGGCCAAGCATGGAGCCGGTATTGGGAACCGAGCTCGTGATCGGATTGCCGTCGTCCAGAATAATGTCAGCGAGAAAACGCTTGTAGCGTTGGACGAGCCGGCCGGTGACGAGAGGGGAAGCGAATATCATGGGGAGGATGTAACCGAGATGACGGACTGCGACAACATCCCGGTACCGCGTATAAAAAAACCTGCCTCTGAAAGGCAGGTTGAGTTTGCTCTGGGGTGGGAGAATCGGGCCAGCTTGGAGGTCTAACTGGACCCTGCTGCCGCAAATCAATGTGGCAGTACCGAGATAATAGGTCAGCTGCCGATTCGGGTCTCATAACTTTGTCTAACAGGCGGTGACAAAGCTTGAAAGAACCGGGCTGTTCTAATCAGCAAGAGTGTCACATGCTACGCAAAGGGACGAAACTCATCAGGAGGAGACATGATGAAACTCAAGTTTTTCCTACCGTTTGTTGCTCTCGCTGCACTTGGTTTAACAGCCTGTGACAACAAGCCATCTGAAGGCAATACCACGCCGCCCGCGACGACATCTGAACCGGCAGCACCTGCTCCGGCACCAGCTACACCCGCCCCGGATCCCGCAAAACCAGCGCCTGCCAACTAGGCTGCAGCAAGACAACACCAGACGGCCAGCTCACCCGGAGTTGGCCGTTTTCTGTTGCAGGCAAACATCCCAAGATGAGAGCTCTTGCAGGCAAGCAATTGAATTTTCGAGAGAAAACCTGGTACGCCCAAGGGGAATCGAACCCCTGTTTGCGCCGTGAAAGGGCGCCGTCCTAACCGCTAGACGATGGGCGCCGCTCGGTTAAGCGGCTTATAGTGAAACAGTTTTTGCGCCGCAAGCCCATAAAGCGTTCTTTTTTCGAAAAAGTGAAGTTTGTGCCGTCGATCAACCAGCATTGGTGCTGTACCACCCTGCGAGGGACAGCATTTTGTGCTGGCAACTCAGCCGGCCCTGCGTGAACAGCGCCAGTTCCAATCCCGTGTTGGTCCAATATCGACGTGAACTGATTCGGTGTGACAATAGGTACCGACACCGCCCCGTCCGGACATCGAGCGGGCAAAATTGGCCAATTCCCACTTGGAAACCCCGGGAATTTGTATGTCCGCGGCAGCGCAGGACATGTGCAGCGACGCCTTCGCGCCATTGACAAGCCGGTTGTAGGGCGGGCTGCGATAGCCCGACGTCACGATCACGGACTTCCCGTATCTGCGTTCGATCGCTTTCAGTATACCAACGAGCTGCGGCTTCAGGCAGGCAACCTGAACGTTTTCGCGCTGAACCTTGAGACCGTTCGGCGCGAGACGGGCGAGGCCCGCGGCCGAGGCAAGAATCACTGGAGCTGCTGCGGCTTCAACATCGTCATCGTCATAAAGACTGTCGCGCTGCATGATCTGGATGCCCGCGTTGGGCCGCACGCCAGGCAGCGAGGATGATACATACTGGGTCTGGCCGGTGAATGAGCTGGCAGCGGGGAGCGGCGATGTTGCGTGAGACGACGTATCGACTGCGCGCAGTTTGGGTTGCGATTTCGGTTCGATAACCGCGACCAGGCGCTTTCCGGCTGGCTTCGACAGATTATTGGAGAACAGCCGCATAAGCGCGCCATTGTTCTTTGCTGCCGTCGCCGGACGTGTGGTTTCAGTCGCGATGCCTTGCTCCGGGGAGGCAGGAGCGTCATCGGCTTTGGCGGCGGTCTTGTCTGCGTCAGCCGCCGGAACTTCGGCAGCTTGCTGCGGTGTTTTTTTCGGTTGAATGTTGCCTTCGCCACGCATCGGATTGCCAAACAGCGATGTCTTGACGGGCGCTGCAGCGGTTGCCGCGCTTGCAACCTGCGTCTCTTCTGTACTGGCAGGAGTGCTCGAACCAAAAAGTGATGTTTTGACGGGGGCTTGTGACTGTGTCGGAGTAGCTGTGGCCGCGGTTTGCTGTTCTGAGCCTTTCTGCGCTTCGGCAGCGGTCGTTACCGGCAACGCCTTACCATTCGCAGGTTTGGCGGTTTGATTTATGGCCTGAAGAGCATTCGGCTCAGTGCTTCCGGCCAGAGCCAGTGCTTCGGGGGTTATCGCTTGGGTGCCGCCGGACGGCATCGCGCTCTCAGTTGTGTGTGTTGTGGCATCGCTGGAGGGAGCCAGGGCAGCAGTTGCTCCGGGGCTTGAGACCGTCGAGGTACACGATGTAGCCGCCATGGCGGAAAGCACAATGACGCATGCAACCGTACTAGCCCGAAGGGCATAAACTGAAGCTGGCAGTAATTTCAACGATTCCCCCGTCTCGTCTTTTCCGGCCGTGTAGTGTTCAGTCCGGTCCGCTTTTATAAGAGCAGAAAGCTCGCGAAGTTCTATTGAAGTGCAAATAACACCGGCAGAGAGTCGCCAGAGTTAATGAACTTTTATCATCTGCACAAGGCTTCAAGTATAGGTAGAATGAGGCGAAAACGTGATTGGCCACTTTCTCGCCATTGTCGTTAGGGTTTTCCACGGTCACAAATCGAACGATTTAAACACGCACGCGGACATATGTTCCGGGCGCTTCGCCGAGAATCTCCATATGATTTTCGCCCGGTTTGCGTGCGGGAACGCGTGTGCCATCCTGCGCTTCGATCCATTTCTCCCAATGATTCCACCAGGAACCGGGATGTTCTTTCGCCTTTGCCAGCCATTCGTCGAATGCACCGACTGGCTTGCCGCCCGTCCAATATTGATACTTGTTCTTGGCAGGCGGATTGACGACGCCCGCTATATGACCTGAGCCCGACATGACATAGGTGATATCCCCGCCGAAATAACGGCAGCCCGTGAACACGGAAAGTGCGGGAGCGATATGATCTTCCTTGGCCGCGAGATTATAGATCGGGATTTTGACATCGGCGAGCGAGAGGCTCTCTCCAGCGAGCTTCATCATGCCGCGCACCAGATTGTTGTCGAGATAACAATTGCGCAGATAGTAGGAATGGTTTGCCGCGCTCATCCTTGTGGCATCGGCATTCCAGTAAAGCAGGTCGAACGGCACGGGATCACGGCCGCGCATATAGTTGTTGACGACATAGGGCCAAATCAGGTCGCCGGAGCGGAGCATGTTGAACGCCGTCGCCATGCGCGTTCCGTCCAGATAGCCTTCCGCCGACATCGCCTTTTCCAGCGCCCGGATTTGATCTTCGTCAACGAAGACCTTGAGATCGCCGGCATGGGTGAAATCCACCTGCGTCGTAAAGAGGGTGGCGCTCTTGATTCGCTCTTCACCTTCTTTGGCGAAGAGGGCGAGGGCAGCGCTCAAGAGTGTTCCGCCAACACAGTAACCGATGGCGTTTACGGCCTTTTCGCCCGTGGCTTTCTCGACCGTATCGAGCCCAAAACGCAGGCCTTCATTGATATAGGCTGTCCAGTCCTTCATGGCGTGGCGGTGGTCGGGATTGACCCATGAAATCACGAACACCGTGTGGCCGTGCTCCACCGCCCATTTGATGAAGGATTTCTCGGGGTTCAGGTCGAGAATGTAAAATTTGTTGATCCATGGCGGGCAAATCAGGAGAGGGCGCTTGAATACCTCTTTTGTGGCTGGCTCATACTGAATGATTTCCGCGACTTCACTGCGGGCGATAACCTTGCCCGGAGTGGTGGCAACATTGTCGCCGAGTGCAAACTTCGTAAGGTCGGACTGACGCAGGCGAAGGTCGCCGCCTCCGGCGACAATGTCTTCGGCCAGCATCTTCATGCCACGAACCAGATTTTCGCCGTTGCTGGCGACGGTTTCCTTGTAAAGCTCCGGATTGGTCAGGAGAAAGTTGCTCGGCGATGCCGCCGAGGTGATTTGCTTGACGTAAAATGCCGCCTTGTGCCGCGTATGATCGTCAAGTCCTTCGGCGTTTTCGACGAGATCCCCCGCCCAACGTGCGGTAACGAGATAGGCCTGCTTGAGAAAATCGAAAAAGGCGTTCTTGCCCCAGTCCTCATCGGCAAAACGCTTGTCACCCTTGTCGGGCGTGACAATGTCCTCCACCTCTTCGCCGCTCATGCGGCGAATGGAATTCGACCAGATCACCATATAACTGGAAAAAAGTTTGGTCTGCGCTTCAAGGGCCCGGGCCGGCTCGGAAAGCCAATATTCCGAAACTTTGGAAAGTGTCTTCACCACGTCCGTGACGGGGTCGGCGAGCGTGTCACGCTTCAGGCCTTTTTCGCGAGGTTCGACCCAGGCGGAAGCCGCTTTCCCGGCCTGCTCGATCATATGGGCGACATTGCGCGCAAAGGCTTCCGGATCCTTGACGACATAATTATCAAGGTTCGGGGCCTTGCCGCTCTTATCGCCTTGATTATCCATATAGTCGCTTTCTCCCGTCGATGCGCGATATTGACATCATATCATAAATCGGTGCTATCCCTCTAACGTGCAATTGTTACGGCAATGATGAAATCGTTTTTCGCAGTCAGGACACATAATGAACATTTCGGTCAAAAACATTATGCGCTTCTCTGTTGGCGCCATCCTCATTGCCGGCCTCGGTGCCTGCGCCAGTCCGCCCCCGGCGCCCATGTCCAATTCGCCTCTGACCGGGCCGGTAAATACCGGTGCCTATCCCCATTTCACACCTGATCCAAAAGGTGAGACCACGCAGTTCACGCCGCAGGAAAAGGATGCGCTGCGATCAAAGCTTTCGGTCGCCAAGGCTGGACAAGCTGGCCCGTCCTCGGATCCCGCTGTCGCCGCCCGCAGGCAGGCCGAAATGCAACTCCTGAAAAAACAGCAGGAAGCTGATCTGAAGGAGATCGAGGGGAAGTCGTCTTCCACACCTCAGTGATCTTGCGGCCCGCCAAAACTCGATCGAATCGCGGATAAGTTTGGCAGCCACCTTCTTGTCCGGATGGCAATGCTGCTGTGCGTGGTTCGACAAGCTCACCATGAGGACGGTAGAGAGTTGCAACGACAATCGCCGAGGTTGCAGAATTTCACTCCGCGTAACCAACCCACTTCCCTCATGGTGAGCTTATCGAACCACGCACAGCAGCATTGCCATCCGGCAAATCCACGCCCCCAAAACCTGAGCTATCCTTCCAGATACCCGCAATGATTGCTCGACCCCCGTGCCGTTTCGGTGTATAGCGCACGCCCATAACGAACCCTTTTAACCGGACCCAACCCAATGGAAGAATTTCATAAAGTTCGCCGCCTGCCACCTTACGTTTTTGAACAGGTCAATCGCCTGAAGGCAAGCGCGCGAGCGGCGGGTGCGGACATTATCGATCTCGGCATGGGCAATCCGGATCTGCCGACACCGCAGAGTATCGTCGACAAGCTGTGCGAGGCCGTCCAGGATCCGCGCACGCATCGTTATTCGTCATCAAAGGGCATCCCGGGTTTACGTCGCGCGCAGGCGGCCTATTACGACCGCCGGTTCGGCGTTAAGCTCAATCCCGACACGCAGGTCGTGGCGACGTTAGGCTCGAAGGAGGGCTTCGCCAATATGGCGCAGGCCATCACCGCTCCCGGCGATGTGGTGCTTTGCCCGGACCCGACCTATCCCATTCATGCTTTCGGCTTCATCATGTCGGGCGGCGTCGTTCGCTCGATCCCGGCACTCCCCGATGACCAATTCATTCCGGCATTGGAGCGCGGTGTCCGCCATTCCATTCCGAAACCCTTGGCGCTGATTCTCAACTATCCGTCCAATCCGACCGCGCATGTTGCGTCGCTGGATTTCTACAAGGATGTGGTGGCGTTTGCTCGCAAGAATGAGATCATCATTCTGTCGGATCTGGCCTATTCGGAAATCTATTTCGACGGTGCGCCCCCTCCCTCCATCTTGCAGGTTCCCGGTGCGATCGACGTCGCGGTTGAATTCACCTCCATGTCCAAGACTTTCTCGATGCCCGGATGGCGCATGGGATTTGCGGTCGGCAACGAGCGGCTGATTTCGGCGCTGACCCGCGTCAAATCCTATCTCGATTATGGCGCGT
Organism: Phyllobacterium trifolii; assembly: GCF_014192095.1. Classification (GTDB taxonomy): domain Bacteria; phylum Pseudomonadota; class Alphaproteobacteria; order Rhizobiales; family Rhizobiaceae; genus Phyllobacterium; species Phyllobacterium trifolii. The sequence goes on along the minus strand of NZ_JACHXN010000013.1, from coordinate 17,115 downwards.
TCACGCCAATCCAGGTTGCTGCGGCCTCAGCGCTGAACGGGGATGGTTCGGATATTGCGGAGGTTCGCAATGTTTACAGGCATCGCCGTGACGTGCTGGTGGAGAGCTTTGGCCGTGCTGGCTGGGATATACCCGTACCAGCTGCGACCATGTTCGCCTGGGCACCTATCCCGGAAAAGTTCCGCAGCCTCGGTTCGCTGGAGTTTTCCAAGCTCCTGATCGAACATGCCGATGTTGCCGTCGCGCCTGGCATCGGCTTCGGTGAGCATGGCGATGATTATATTCGCGTCGCGCTTGTTGAGAATGAGCATCGCATTCGGCAGGCCGCCCGCAATCTCAAGCGGTTTCTTTCAACCGCGGAAGAGAAATTGCATAACGTGATTTCGTTGAATGCGCATCGCTGAGCGGCGCTTCCAGCACTGAAATTCGCGGCGCCTCTCGGCGCCGTCTCAATGAAAATTCAGGGAATTGAATAATGAGTGAAGCGCTGCGCGTGGGAATCGCCGGACTGGGTACTGTTGGTGCCTCGGTTTTGAAAATATTGCGTGACAAGGGTGAAATGCTCACTCGCCAGTGCGGCAAGGAAATCATCGTCACCGCCGTATCGGCGCGGGACGCCAAGCGCGACCGCGGCGTCGATTTCTCTTCCGCAACTTGGTTCGATGATCCGGTTGCGTTGGCCAAGTCCAACAATATCGACGTCTTTATTGAACTGATTGGCGGGGACGAAGGGCCAGCGCGTGCCTCGGTCGAAGCCGCATTGCGGTCCGGTCGTCACGTCGTCACCGCCAACAAGGCCCTTCTTGCCAAGCACGGCGTCTCGCTTGCGAAAATCGCGGAAGACAAGGGCGTTCTCCTGAATTTCGAAGCGGCGGTCGCTGGCGGTATTCCGGTGATCAAGGCGTTACGCGAATCCCTGACAGGCAATACGGTTTCGCGCGTTTACGGCATCATGAACGGCACCTGCAACTATATCCTGACGAGGATGTGGGACGAGGGAATTTCCTTCGAGGATTGCCTCGCCGATGCGCAACGCCTCGGCTATGCGGAAGCTGATCCGACCTTCGACATCGAAGGCAACGACACGGCACACAAGCTTGCGATCCTGACCAGTCTTGCTTTCGGTACGCAGATTGCGGCGGACGATATCTATCTCGAAGGTATCAGCAATATCTCGCTGGCCGATATCAAGGCGGCCGACGAACTCGGCTACCGCATCAAGCTTTTGGGTGTCGCGCTCAAGACCGAGAGTGGCATCGAGCAACGCGTGCACCCAACGATGGTGCCGGTCGAATCGGTCATCGCACAGGTGCACGGTGTCACCAATGCGGTCGCGATCGAGACCGATCTCCTGGGTGAATTGCTTCTATCCGGGCCTGGGGCGGGTGGTGCGGCAACGGCGTCCGCCGTCATTGGCGACCTCGCCGATATTGCAAAGAGCCGACCGGGCTTCCAGCATGGGCCCGTGTTCGGAACGCCGGCCAAAGCGCTCGCGCCGTACAAACGCGCCAAGATGCGTGCACATGAGGGCGGTTACTTTATCCGCCTGACCGTGCACGACCGGGCCGGTGTGTTCGCCGCCATTGCCAAACGCATGGCCGACAATGACATTTCGCTGGAATCGATCGTTCAGCGGCAGAGCGCCACCGACCAGCCGGAAGCTACGAAAACAGTTATTCTCGTGACGCACGAGACGACAGAGGCGGCGGTGAAAAAGGCGCTCGAAGGTATAGTCAAAGACGGGCATGCGACCGACAAACCGCAGATGATCCGTATCGAACGGGCGGGGTAAAGCTGGGAGAAACGCCTCCTATCGCGTTTAATCGATTAGCTTTTTCGGCAAGGCGGTTTTCTTGTCTTGAAGGTCTTGCCGCTGCGTTTCGACTTTGACAAAAGGTTTGCATAGCAATGCTATGGAAGGCCGAATTCATCCGGAATGCGGCATGTCCACACCAACGCAGGGATTACTATGCTGAAAACCAACGACCAGAATGAAGCGGGTCTCGACCGCATTTTGACGCTCGAACTCGTGCGCGTAACCGAGCGGGCTGCTGTCGCTGCAGCACGTCTGCGCGGACGTGGCGACGAGATGGCGGCGGATCAGGCGGCCGTTGATGCGATGCGCCAGGAACTCAATCGCCTGCCAATCGCAGGTACAGTGGTTATCGGCGAGGGCGAGCGTGACGAAGCGCCGATGCTCTACATTGGCGAGGAAGTCGGTACGCGCAATGGACCGGAAGTCGATATCGCGCTCGATCCACTGGAAGGCACGACAATCTGCGCCAAGAATCTGCCCAACTCGCTCGCCGTTATCGCCATTGCCGAAAAGGGCAATCTTCTCTACGCACCCGATGTCTACATGGAAAAGATCGCTGTCGGACCCGGCTATCCCGCCGGTATCATCAATCTCGACGCGCCTGCCATCGAGAACATCATGGCTGTGGCCAAGGCCAAGGGCGTGCCGATCAATGAAATCACAGCATGCATCATGGATCGGCCGCGTCATGCACGGCTGATTGAGGAAGTGCGCGCAACCGGCGCCGCCATCCGCCTGATCGGCGATGGCGACGTGGCCGGTGTCATCCACACGACCGATCCCGATGAAACCGGCATCGACATCTACATCGGAATCGGCGGTGCGCCGGAGGGCGTCCTTGCAGCTGCTGCCTTGCGTTGCATCGGTGGTCAGATGCAGGGGCGCCTGCAGTTGAATAGCGACGACAAGATCGCCCGCGCTGCCAAGATGGGCATCAGCGATCCCAAGAAGATCTACACGATGGAGGAGATGGCCAAGGGTGACGTGCTGTTTGCCGCCACGGGTGTTACCGACGGCAATATGTTATCCGGTGTGAAATTTGCGCGGGACTACATTCAGACCCACACCGTAGTCATGCGTTCCCATTCGCAGACAGTCCGCGAAATTAAGGCGAAGCATCAGGATATGGCGAAGTTCCAGTAGGAACATCGTTCCGACCGCCTCGACTGCCGGTTCGAAAGAGCCGGTAGTTTTATTTTAAGCCTGTTTACTGACAAATGTCTCTGTACCCTATTGGAACGACAGTATTTTTGCTATTTTGCTCTGAGAGGAATTCATTCGGGCGGGACAACCATGAATATCCAGCACAGAATAGTCGGTTGCGCGTTGTTGATGGCCGTGGGCTCGACACAGTTCTCGACACTCCATGCGCAGGAAGCCGATCCTGACCTTATTCAAGGTTATCGTTCTGGGGATATTCTGATCAGTCTACCCGACACATCCGGCCCGTTCACCGTAATCAGCCGTACCAGCGATCCGCAGAATTTCAGTGCGACAATCGAATATGGCGGGCTGGATGCGCGCGCCATCGTGTCGATTAATGGTGTAAGGGCCAGCAATGTGCCTGGTATCTATCCGGTCAGGGACGGACCAGACGATCCCGTCGTGCGCAGCCTTCTCGATCAGGCTTTTCAATATCATAGTACCCAACCCGGCCAGATTGCGCAGCGGACGAACGTTAGCTATGGCAACCGGGCCATGGCCTGTGTCAGTTCCGACGATCCGCAGAAGAAGGATGATTTTTTGGTCTGCGCTACGGGTGTTCTTGGCCGCTATCTGCTCATCCAACCAGTCATCAACTACAGGCTGAGTTCCAAGGAACTCGTCGACCGCCAGCTTACGGACTTCGCGTCGTCTGTGGCGTCCACCGTGAGTTCGCTCGCGCTGCCACCTGGGAACTGAGTAAGCACCAGCAAAAGCCGTTGGATAGGTCTTTCGAAGCATTGCATTCAATGCCGCCGAGTGATTAACCGGAGCGATGGTTCCTGAACGGCTTTTCCTCGGCGTTGAACAATCGGCAACCGGTCTGAAATGGATCGACCGGCTGGGGCAACGCGAAGCCAATATCGCGCTGGCGATGGCGCAAAACCACGGTTTTCCGGACTTGGTGACGCGGGTTTTGGCAGGCCGGGGCGTCGGGCTGGACGAGGCGGTTGCCTTCATGGAGCCGACGATCAAGAGCCTCATGCCTGATCCTGCTTCGCTGACCGACATGAACAAGGCCGCCGAGCGCATCGCCAGAGCGATCGCAGCCCGCGAGAAAATCGCCATTTTTGGTGATTATGACGTGGATGGCGCCTGTTCTTCGGCGATCCTGTCGCGTTTTCTAACCCATTATGGCATTGCCAACCGGATTTACATCCCGGACCGGATTTTTGAAGGGTACGGCCCTAATCCCGCCGCCATGCAGGAACTGGCGCAGCAGGCCTCGCTGATCGTCACCGTGGATTGCGGCACAAACAGCGCGGCGGCGATCACGGCGGCCAAGAACGCCGGTGCGGATGTGGTGGTGCTCGATCACCATCAGGTTGGTGGCGAACTGCCGGCCGCGGCCCATGCGGTGGTCAATCCCAATCGCGAGGATGATCTGTCAGGGCAGGGCCATCTTTGCGCTGCCGGGGTTGTCTTCCTGACACTGGTGCAGACGTCGCGGGTACTGCGCGAGCAGCACGTCAACCTGGGCGTTCTCGGCCCGGACCTTCTGTCACTGCTTGACCTCGTGGCACTCGCCACCGTGTGCGATGTGGTGCCGCTGAAGGAGCTCAATCGCGCTTTCGTCGTCAAAGGGATACTCGTTGCACGAGCTCAGCAGAATGCGGGCCTCTCGGCGCTGGCACGGGTGTCGCGCATCGGCGAGCCGCTAAACGCCTTTCATTTCGCATACTTAGTGGGTCCGCGCATAAATGCTGGCGGGAGGATCGGTGATGCCGGGCTGGGTGCAAGGCTGCTGACGCTCGACGATCCGAACGAAGCGATGCGTATTGCCGAGGAACTCGACCGCCTGAACCAGGAGCGCCAGGCGATGGAAACCATCATGCTGGAACAGGCAGAGGCCGAGGCGATGGTCGAGCTCTCCGCCGGGTCCGGACCGGCGGTTCTGGTCACAGCCAGCGATGATTGGCACCCTGGCATCGTCGGGCTGATCGCGGCACGGCTGAAAGAGCGGACGCGGCGACCGGCCTTCGCGATCGCCTTCAACGCCAATGGTACGGGGAGCGGTTCGGGCCGTTCGATCAACGGTTTCGACCTCGGAAAACTGGTGCGAAATGCCGTCGAACAAGGGCTTCTCGTCAAGGGCGGTGGTCATGCCATGGCAGCCGGAATCACTGTGGAACGTGGTAAAATGGCCGCTTTACGGGCGTTTTTCGAAGAAAGCGCCAGCGAAATGGTCGGCCAGCTGCGTGGCAACGCCTCGCTTGCCATCGATGGCGCGCTGAGTGCTGCCGGGGCGACCGTGCCGCTCTACGAGACCATGGAAAGGGCGGGTCCCTTTGGCTCCGGACACCCTCAACCGGTGCTGGTTCTGCCACATCACAGGCTGGTCGATGCGAGGACGGTCGGCACGAGCCATGTCAAGGCAACGCTGGAGGGCGCGGACGGCAAACGCATCAATGCGATAGCGTTTCGGGCGGTTGGAAGTGCGCTCGGTGACTTTCTTTTCAAGGAGTTAGGTCAGTCGCTGCATGTGGCGGGGAACCTTGCGCTCAATCACTGGAACGGCTCGACCACGACGCAATTTCGCATCCTCGACGCCGCAAGAGCCGTGTGAGATCCCGAAATTCTTGTGTGAGTTTCAATTATTCTTGCGCCAGAATCGACGATTCTTGCATAAGAATCGGCGAAACTTATCCTCATTTTTTGCAGATACCTGTTCCAATTTCTTGCGATCCATGTTCTAGTTTTGTTCTCAGCTGAGAACTTGTAACCATGCGTAAACCGACCCACACCGAAAAGCTTTATCTGGATTTCGACAGCTTCTTTGCCAGCGCCGAGCAACAGCTCAATCCGGCGCTGCAGGGACGCCCGGTTGCAGTGGTGCCACTGGACTCGCCTCATACGAGTGTCATCGCCGCCAGCCGCCAGGCGAAGCCGTTCGGCATCAAGACCGGGACGAGCGTTGCCGAGGCGAAGCAGAAATGTCCGGACATCGTCTTCATCGAGGCACGACCGGACATATACGTAAAGTTGCATAATCGCATCCTTGAGACGATCGAGCGCTGCGTGCCTATCGCCGCCGTCCGCTCCATCGACGAGGTCGCCTGCAACCTGTTGCAATCGGAGGCACGCGACGCGTCGGGTCTGGCAGCGCGGATCAAGCGCGCCTTGCATGATGAGATCGGCCCGATCCTCACCTGTTCGATCGGCATTTCTGTCAATGAGCTTCTGGCCAAGATCGCAGCGGAAATGGACAAGCCGGATGGCTTCGTGCTGCTCGATCACGCCGATCTGCCCGGCCGCCTGTTCGATCTGGAACTGCGCGACCTGCCGGGCATCTCCAAAGGCATGACGGCGCGCCTTGGCGAGGCTGGCGTCAGCGACATCAGGTGCCTGTGGGACCTCGCGCCGAAGCACGCCCGCGCCATCTGGAACAGCGTCGAAGGCGAGCGCTTCGTCGCCGCGCTGCATGGCTATGCGGTGGAAAAGCCGGAGACGATCAAGCGCATGTTCGGCCACGGCCGCAACCTGCCGCCGGACTGGCGCGCGCCGGAAAAGGTGCTGCAATGCGCAAGGCTGCTCAGCCTGAGCGCCGCCCGCCGCCTGCGCCGCTCGCATTACCGCGCCGGGGCGATGAGCTATACGGTCGGCGTCAGGCGCGACAGCCGCGTGAAGCTGGAGGGCCAGTTCCGCCCGGCGCGCGACGATCATACTTTCCTGAATTGTCTCAATGATTTGCACGCGAAAATGATTGCAGCAGGTGAGATGCGCAATATCAGCTCGGTCACGGTGGTGCTGCATGACCTTTCGGCCGAAGAGGAGGCCAGCCGCGACCTGTTCGATACCGGCGCGAGTGTGAGGCAACGTGGCCAGTGGGAACGCGTGTCGGACGTGCTCGACAAGATACGCGTGCGGCATGGGTCGAAGGCGCTCAACCTTGGCCCGAACAACGGCCCGGGCAATTATATCGGCTCCAAGATCGCATTCGGGCGGATACCGGAAGCGGAGGATTTTTGAGGGGCGTGGTGCTTATCTCCCCCCTTGTGGGGGAGAAAGGATTTTCCTGGATTTAACCTCTTTGCTAAATTCTTGGAAAATCCAAGAGAGGGGGTAGTTCAGTGAAGCAAATCCCCTCTCTGGCGATTTCTAGCACTTAGCAAGGGCTAAGATGCTGAAATCGCTTTCTCTCCCACAAGGGGAGAGATAACCATGCTAAAGCGGGTGCAAGGCCGACCTGCACACAAGAGGAGACAGATATGGGTATCGTGAAACTGGCTGCCGCCCTTGTGGCCTTATCCATGCTTGCCGGCTGCAATAGCACGAGTTCGCGCAACAGCTGGCAGACGCGGGTGGAAAACTATTTCATGAACCCGGCCCGGTCCTGTGCATCCGGCTATTATGATTGCACGCTTCGCAGCAGCAACAGGGCGCGCGACCAAAGCCACAGCATCCGGCACTGACATCATGCGCGATGCGGCGAGGGCTCAACCCGCCGGCGGCGGCAAGGCCGCGATCTGTTCCTGCAGCCGCAGGAACGGGCCGGGGCTGAGTTCCGCCGGCTGCATGTAGGGGTTGGAGAAGGCGTAGATGAGAAACAGGATAACGCCGGTATAGGCGCCGAACAGTGAGATCAGCACGACATTGCGGCGCGTCGGCGGATAGGAATAATAGGCCAGCGCGATGAAGATCATCCCGGAAATGGCGGCGAACCAGAATATGCCGCTGAGGGCATCGGCAACGGTACTCTCGCGCTTGGTGCGGCTTTCCGAGACAAGGTAAATCCGGTCGAGCATGTGATTGCGCAGGCTTTGCTGGCGCGGATTTGTGGGCACCAGATCGAGGATCGCGCGATAGGCTTCATCCCACTGTGTCCAGGCTTCCGGCGAAAGCCGGTTGGTCTCGCCGAGCCCGCGCCACTCCTTGTCGATGACGACGCGGATATAGTCCGAAAGCTCCTTCTGGATCTTCACCTTCTCGGTGTCGCCATAGCGCCCGGCATCGAAATAGATGTCGGCGATGGCATTAGCCTCGGTGGCGGTCTGCAGCCGGAGTTGCTGGTAGCTGAACATTTCCTGCGCAAAAACCAGCGCCAGGATAAGCCCATGCAAGGCGGAGACACGGAAGACGACCGAACTTGCCAGGTCCCTTTCATGGTTCTCGTGCTCATTGCCACTCATCCACCGCATGAGGAAATAGCAGGTGAGGGTCAGCGCAATCGTTCCGCCGACGAAAATGGACCCGATAAAAATCCCCAACACCATGCGTGTCTCCCGCCAGACGGTTTTGTTCGGGCTGGTCGCGCGCGTTGAAAGGCGCAAACGCAACGAACCGATACAACCGATGGTATCCCCAGGGAGCAATGTACGGGGTTTTGGCGGAAAGGCTACTGGGGGATCTCTATATGTTGAGTGGGACGGATGCGTCCGATATCACGCCAAGAACGAGTGCAATGTTTGAGCGAGTTCTTCCTCGTCGTGTGTCTCACACTCCCAAATGATCAAGACCCTCCAGCCGTCTTGAACTAGAGCGTCCATATTTTGGGAATCACGCTGTTGATTTCGTTGAAGTTTCGGGAGCCAATATTCTGGCCTTGATTTTGGTAAGGCAGAATCTTTGCAAGCTGGTTCAGGGTGCTGATGCCAAAAACAGCCATGTACGAAGATTATTGCACGTCTCCCGGGGAATACCAGATCAGGCGTTCCAGGAAGATCTTTTCGGTGCAGCTGGTAGCGGTACCCAAGGCGGTGAGCGAGTTGCCGCACGGCCATTTCTGGCTTCGTACCATGACTTCTAATGCGCGCCATATTGGCGCTGCGACGTTCTGGGGTTAGTTTGTCCACTTAATCTATGTGACGCGCTTTCCGTAAAAGGTCAATTTGATCCAAGGTTAAAGGCTTGAAGGATATAAATTGATCCCTGGTAACCGGTCCGAGTCCGAGTTGCTGAATCAAGCTCCGATCACGTTGTCCCCATAGTAAAGCGATACCCTTTGGAGCGAGAACATCACGTGCACCACCATTCCGGCGAATACGTTTCATGTAGTCGTGCTGTTGAGCTAGAGCCTGAACTTGGATACGCGAAATTGGACTCTGTTGTATCTTTTCGAATAGCGACGCAATACGTGCCGTTCCACCGCCTGCCGAAAGTATCGCCTGGCGATCGGCCACGGGAAGGATCTCCCAAAAATTTGGCGGGTAGGGGTGGCTGCGTAACAGCCACCAAATATTTGTCATTGCGGCAGCTGCGATCGACCGTTTCGAATCGCGGTTCGCTCCTCGATTTAGATACTGATCTTTTACAACAATGAGCCCAACGTCACAGAGAGCTTTTCTTTCACTGACGCGTATCAAAAGAGCTGGGTGGCCATAACTTTCGAGTGGAATCGTCCAATTGATGCCCATAGTGTTCTTGATGTCGACTTCATAGCCATCAACTGAGAGATCAAGAATATTGCCCTTACCCAACTTTAGATGATTTCGCAGGAGAATTTCGATTTTGGTACCGAGATAAGTCTTTTCGGTTTTTTCTGTCTCGTCGAGAGTGAAGCGGTTTGTCCGCGGCGCATCGATTACCTCGTCAATTGCCTGCCTAAAGAGGGCCGGGACTTCGACTGAAAATGCAGCCTGGTCACCTGCATGTCGCACGAGCGCTAAAGCGATCGGCGCAAGAAGCGCATAATCAGGATGTTCAACGGAAAGTGGAATCGAAACCATGTGCGCTATCTTTAGCGGACATGGTTATTGACTGGTTAAAATTTAGCTTGCTAGCGCCGGAATGTAAAAAATGGTGCGCCGCTGCATCGCCTCGCGCAAATTCGTCGCCACGGCTCGCGCCACGGGCGGGGGAAAAGCATTGCCAACTTGCCGGTACGCGGCCGTCTTTTTCCCGTGGAATTGCCAACCATCATCAAATCCCTGGATACGAGCAGCCATTCGTACAGTTAAACGTGGCATACCAACAAAATCGGATTCCGGAGCGGAGTCGGCAAGTGACTTTCCATTGACGCCCAAAGTTTCCCACGCGCGCCGGGCTCTTGTGGGCCCTAAATCCGGCCCGCCATGCTTTTTTGAACCGCCGACGAGAGTCGGCGCAATCTCATTGGCGCGTTTGGCCCAAGCGCGAGCGCCGCGCCATCCATTGATTGACATAAGATCGATAAGCGTCTCGCCAACAGTCGGTGGATCGTTAGGAGTCGGTGACGGCCATTCAAAACCATCTTTGATGTCATCCCTTAGCGCGACGATAACGACCCTCGGACGTAGTTGAGGAACGCCATAGTCAGATGCGTTTAAAAGCCGCCAATGTGCTTCATAACCGAGTTTTTTTAGCTCGTTACGAATAAATCCGCGATAATCCTCAAAAACCGCGCCCAAGAATCCCCTAACGTTCTCAATCATGATTGCTTTTGGTCTTGTTTCGTCAACGACGCGTATTGCAGACGGAAACAAATTGCGTTCGTCTTTTTCTCCAAGCTGTTTGCCGGCGATAGAAAATGGCGGACAAGGCAACCCGCCTGCTAGCAAATCGATACCTTTGTACGAGATTGCAGAAAATTGATTTAGATCACCTTCATGGATCGTCCATTTAGGCCGGTTTAATTGAAGCGTCACGCAGCAATCTCGATCAATTTCAACAACGCCTTCGTGTCCGAAGCCAGCCATCTCCAAGCCACTCGCTTGCCCACCTGCACCCGCGCAAAGTTCTAGAGAGGTCAGTTGAGTTTCCAAGAAGTCACCTCGATAGCAGGACAAAACAAGAACATGATTGAGATAGCATAGGCTAGAACTGCCGTCAAAAACGCCAAAGTTGAATCGTATGATAGTGTGTTTCGCGTAACGAGAGTGTAAACACTTGGGTGGGACTCTCACTATCCACAGATACTCCAGATCGCGCACGCGTCAACCACCCCGCCCAACTACTCCATTGCCTGCGCTCGGTTTCGCGCCGATCTCTCACGCTGGCGCGATCGTTTTCCGGGTGGTTGTGGCTAACCTTCCACTTGCCTTCAATCTCATCGTGGCCAGCGCAACTTAACAGTTACGTACTTGCCGTTTTCTCCTGACGCGGGTTCACTTGTTTCATGCATTTTCCGGGCGTCCCGTCTGTCATGCATTGCAGCGCCGTAGCTGCGCCGGGGAGGATGAGCGCTACAAGAAACGGTCATGGCTAATTTGGTAGCTGTCTGTGCCTCGGTCGGGGATTTGCATGAAAACGTTCAGGCGTGTCGCCGGAAATTTTGTGACCGATGTGCATGCCGTTGTTTCTAACCTTGGTTTTTCAATTCACAAAAGGACCTCCCATCATGTCGGACAAGCCTAAAGAAGGCCTCGATCGCCGCGACTTCATGATCGCATCCATTGCCACGGTCGGCGTGTCGGCTGCCTTCGCCGCCAGCGCTGGCGCTGCGAACGCCCAGGACACAGCAGCACCGGCTGCGCCGCAGGCAACCGTCTATACCGGTGATGTCGTGCAGGGGAAGAAAGTCGTCAGTACGCTCGACATCAACGACCTCGAGCCCGGCAAGAAGCATTTCCTGTATTTTCAGGGTGTGCAGATGCCCACGGGCCAGCAGCGGTATGCGTCTGTGATTGTCGCCAAGGGGGCAAAGCCGGGCAAGCGCGTCGTTCTGGTCAGCGGCGTGCATGGCGACGAGATGAGTTCAGTGCATACGGTCCACACCGTGATGAACCAGCTCGATCCGGCGGAGATGTCCGGCACTGTGATGGCGGTCACGGACGTGTCTGGCCCGGCCATCGAGGCCATGCAGCGCAGATGGCCCAATTCGGGCAGGGGTCCCGATCTCGTCGACATGAACCGGGTGTGGCCCGGAAACGAGAACGGTGCCACCGCGACCAGCCGGCACGCCGGGTTGCTGTTCAACCGGCTTTTCCGGCCCAACGCCGACGTCGCGATCGACTTCCACACCGGGACAACCGGTTTCGAGGTCTCCGCATTCAATATTGCCAGCATGGATGTGCCCGAGATCAAGGCGATCGTGGATCTTTATCCGGTCGGGCAGATTTTCGACAATCACACCTATCCCGGCGTCCTGCATAACGCGTTCATCGATGCGGGCATCCCGTCCTTTTGCCCGGAGGTGGGCGCTGCGCGTGTCCTCGACCTCGAAATGATCGCCCAGTTCGTGGAAGGCACGATGAACGTTCTCAAGCATCATGGCATCCTTGCCGGACCAATGGGACGCACCGGCAAGGACGCGGGTGTTTTTGTCGGCAACAGCGCATTTCCGATTCTGGCAACGGAGGGTGGGTTCGTCGAGCATCTGGTCAAGCTCAATGACAAGGTCGAAGCCGGACAAAAGGTAGCCATCCAGCGCAACAGCTTCGGCGAGGTGGTTGCGGAGTACACCAGCGGCGTGGCTGGAGAGGTGGCGGGCTTGCGCAGCGATGTATCGTGCGAGCCCGGCAACCCCTTGACATTTATCCTGTACCACAAGGCGGCGCCGGAGGGTGGCGAGACTTATCCCGAGTAGTCCACCGATCAAAAGGGGGGAATGCAGATGACAAGACTTATCAAGACGCTTGCGGCAGTCACGCTTTGGTTCTTTGCTAGCGGCATTGGCGGTGCGCCGCCAGTGCTCGAGGCAAATGCGCAGGCAGCCGAAGATACATCGATAACGCCGTTCACTATCCACGTGCCCGAGGAGGAGCTTACCCAGCTCAAACGCCGGATCCAGGAGACGCGCTGGCCTGACGCGGAGACGGTGACTGATCAATCCCAGGGCATACAGCTCGCCAAGCTCAAGCCGCTGGTCGAATATTGGGGCAGCGACTACGACTGGCGCAAGGTTGAAGCCAGGGTGAATGCCCTGCCGCAATTCACCACCAGGATCGACGGGATCGATATCTACTTCATCCACGTCCGTTCGAAGCATCCGAACGCCCTGCCTGTGATCATTACCCATGGCTGGCCGGGATCGGTGTTCGAGCAGCTCAAGATCATCGATCCGCTGACGAATCCGACCGCCCATGGCGGGCAGCCCGAGGATGCGTTCGATGTGATCATCCCGTCGATGCCCGGTTATGGCTTTTCGGGCAAGCCGACGGGCACCGGTTGGGGGCCCGACCGCACCGCCAAGGTCTGGGCAGAACTGATGAAGCGCCTCGGCTACACGCGCTATGTCGCCCAGGGCGGCGACTGGGGCTCCCCGGTCTCGAGCGCGATGGCGCGGCAGGTTCCGGAAGGTCTGCTCGGCATCCATATCAACTTGCCGGCGATCGTGCCGCCCGAGATTGCGGCAGTGCTTGCCGTCGGCGGGCCTGCGCCTGAGGGATTGACCGAGAAGGAACGCGAGACATTCGACGCGCTTGCCGCGGCTGGCAAAATGGGGAACAGGTCCTATGCGACGATGATGGGCACGCGGCCGCAGACGGTCGGCTATGCCATAACGGACTCGCCAGCCGGCCTCGCCGCATGGATGCTCGGCCATCCGGGCTTTTCCAGATGGACATACAGCAACGACGATCCGGAAAAATCTGTCGATGAAGTTCTGGACGACGTCACGCTGTACTGGCTGACGAACAGCGCGACATCTTCTGGGCGGCTATACTGGGAATATGGCGGTGGCCGCAGTCCGGCCCTATCGGCCGGCGAGATGACGTCCGAAATAGCGCTGCCGGTGGCGATCACGGTATTTCCTTTCGAAAACTATCGCGCCCCCGAGACATGGGCCCGGCGCGCCTATCGCAACCTGATCTACTTCCACGAGGTCGACAAGGGCGGTCACTTCGCCGCGTGGGAACAGCCGGAGCTTTTCAGCGCAGAGCTGCGGGCGGCGTTTAAATCGCTGCGTCAGTAGGACTTCGTGCCGCCAGCCCGGACCAACTCGGCCATGGCGCGCGCCTCCGTCGTGTGCTGATCGGCTTCGAGCCCGTCCGCGACGCCGGTACGGTCGTTTTCCGGGCGGTTCTGGCTAACCTTCCACTTGCCCTCGATTTCGGCGATTTCGATCTCCATGCCGACAATGCCTTTCAGCTGCGAGTCGATATAGGTTTCCGGGGCGTCATCCACCGCCCATGGCGCGGCGCGCGGCGCTTCGTTGCGGGCGGTGAGGGCGGAGACGTGGTTTCGCAACCAGTCGCGATCCTCGATGATCTTCGCCGTGCCGCGCACCTGTACGATGGCATAGTTCCATGTGGGCACGACCTTGCCGGTTTCCTGCTTGGTCGCATACCAGGAGGGCGTCACATAGGTCTGCGGGCCTTGAAAGACGATGAGCACCCGGCCGTCATTCGCGAGCTGGCGCCATTGCGGGTTGGCGCGGGCGACATGGGCGAAGAGCGTGCCCTTCGGCGAAGCCCCTGCATCGAGCAGGAAGGGAATGGCATTGGCGTTCGGGCCGTCTTCGCCGCTGTTGATCAACAGGCCAAGTGGATGCGCCTTGATGAGCGCGTGCTGGATTTCGAGCCTTTCCTCGCGGAAATGCGGCGGCTGGTACATGGGGATGCTCCTTGGCATTTTGCGCCGGAGTGTGCATCAGGACCGGGCTTTGCACAAGGCGGGGCGAGGCGCCTTGTGCGGGGTTCAGGCGGCCTGCCTGCCATAAGCAAGGATGAAGGCGATGAGCGCGCCGATATTGGCGAAGGTGCGGACATGGTTCCACGGCAGCCACTCGGCGAGATAGCGGGTCCACAGGGCGGTGCCTTCGGGGCTCGTTGGCGAGACGGCTGCGAGCGCGTCGTTGAGCGGGACGTTGAACGCCATGGTGACGACGATGACGCCGGCAAGGTAGAGCAGGCTGCCGATGAGCAGCCATGCCGACCCGGGTTCCGCCCAGCGCAGGACGCTGGCGATGCCGAGGCCAAGCAAAGCAGCGCCGTGCCGAAGAAGGCGAGGCCAAACGTGGCATTGAGGATCGTCACATTGATCGAATTCATGGCGGCAATGCCCTGTTCGGGCGGCAGTTTTGCCAGCGCCGTCATGATGAAACTGGAGAAGGCGAAGAACAAGCCGGCCATCAGGCCGCTGCCAAGCGCGGCAATGAGGGTGAGAAGCGGCATGAGGGCGATCATTGCGCGCCCTCCCAGATGCCGGTTGCGGCGGCTTCGCCGGCATACGCGGTGAAATCGCGGGGAGCGCGGCCGAGCGCCTCGCGGACACCGTCGGTCAGATATTCGTTGCGCCCGTCGAGCACCACGGTGAAGAGCTCGTTGACGAGCGCGGCGATATCGGCGGGCACCTGTTCCTGTTCGAGGCCTTGCATGAATTCCTCCGGGCTGATGGTGGCGTAATTTATAGGGCGCCCGGTGGCCTTGGCAATCTCGGCCGTGGCTTCGGCGAAGGTCAAGGCGCGCGGGCCGGTGACCTCATAGAGCTGGCCGATATGGCGGTCATCGGTGAGCGCGGCGGTGACGATATCGGCGATATCATCGGCATGGATGAAGGGTTCGCGCACCGTGCTGACCGGCAGCGCCATCTCGCCGGCGAGGATCGGCCCAAGCAGCATGCTTTCGCTGAAGTTCTGCATGAACCAGCTGGCGCGGACAATGGTCCAATCGGCACCGGAGGCTTGCAGCATCTGCTCGGCGCGCTGGGCTTCGGGCTCGCCGCGGCCGGAGAGGAGGACGAGACGCTTGACGCCCTTCCGGGTGGCGAGGCGGGCGAGATCGCCTATGGCTTCGGCAGCGCCTGGAGCGGCGAGATCGGGATAATAGGTGATATAGGCGGCCGAGACGCATTCGAGCGCGGGTGCCCAGGTTTCGGGATTTTCCCAATCGAAGGCGGGGCTGGCGCTGCGCGAGTCGATGCGCACGGGAACACCCTGCGCGGTCAGACGTTCGGCGACACGGCGGCCGGTTTTGCCGGTGCCGCCAATGATCAGAACGGGGAATTTCGAGGTGCGGAAGGTGGTCATTTTAATCTCCTCTTGGATCCCGTCTTGAAACTCTACTGCGGCGGTCATCTGACGCGATTTTCTGCGCTTCCGGTGCTCACGTACTTTACGTACGCTGTGCTCCGGTTCTCGAAAACCACGTCATATGTCTCGCCGCAGCGACTTTCTAAACGGGCTCTTAAACATGAGTAAGTCTCATATTTACAAATGTGATAAATCCTCATATTATAGGAGTCAAGCGAAATGTGAGGAATACTCATGAATGAGGTCGGACCAATCGAGGGCGTACGGCGCGAGCCGACACAAAAACGCAGCCGCGAGCGGGTGGAGCGCATATTGAGCTGCGCCTCGACGCTAATCGAGAAGAGCGGCAGCGATGCCATGCGCATGAGCGACGTGGCGGAGATGGCCGGGATTTCGATCGGTTCGCTCTACCAGTACTTTCCCGACAAGGGCGCGATCATCCGGACACTGGCGGAGCGCTACAATGTGCTTGGCCAGCAATGTATCGCGGAAGGGCTGCAGGATGTGCAGGGCAGGGAAGGCTTGCGGCGGGCGTTCGGCGAATTGATCGATGTCTATTACGCGATGTTCCTCGCCGAGCCGGTGATGCGCGACATCTGGTCGGGGACGCAGGCGGACAAGGCGCTGCGCGATATCAGTCTTGCCGACAGCCGTATCAATGGCGCGGTGCTCGCTGCGGCGCGGGCGCGGGTCGATCCCAAGGCGGACCGCGACGAACTGGAGGCATCGAGCTTTCTGATCATGCAGCTCGGCGAGGCGACGATGCGTCTTGCAATTTCGGTTGAGCGCAAGGAGGGTGACGCGCTGGTCGAGCATTTCAAGCGCATGGTGCTGCGCGAGATGATGGAGGGGTGAGATGTATGCACCCAATTCGAAACGATTTTATGTGGATTTATTCAATTCAATAAAAGCACCACTCTCCCAACTAACGCGTTGAAAATTAACTAGATTTCACATTTAATTTTTCCATTCAAGTGTATAAAACCAACATCGGTTGGTCGCTAATTTGTCGACATAGTTGCTCTGTAGAGTGCACTTGGAGGTTTTGGCCCTCACTGAATCGATTTCTTGGGGAAATAAACTCTCTGCTTCGAATAGAGTCCTTGTCAGGAAGATTTAGGACGGCGCAGTGGTCAATTATGAAACATGGCCGTTGATGCGGTTTTCAAGTATTTTGTAATGGCCCCATAAATATCCGGACAGGATCTCCCACTTAATAAGTGTGCGAGGTAATGTGCCCATTATGACCAGTCACAATTCTAAGATAGAA